>NZ_JBITII010000006.1:0-545033 GCF_044458845.1 Streptomyces sp. NPDC050416 | reverse complement strand
GTTGATAGGCCGGATATGGAAGCCAGGTAACTGGTGGAGTTGACCGGTACTAATAGGCCGAGGGCTTGTCCTCAGTTGCTCGCGTCCACTGTGTTAGTTCTGAGACAACGAACAGTTGTCGGCTTTGAGCAGAACACACAATTGAAGAGTGTGCTTGTTCGCTCGAAACCATTAGGGTTTCGGTGGTTATAGCGTAGGGGAAACGCCCGGTTACATTTCGAACCCGGAAGCTAAGCCTTACAGCGCCGATGGTACTGCAGGGGGGACCCTGTGGGAGAGTAGGACGCCGCCGAACAATCTTTGGAAGGACCCCTGGTCACCAGCGTTCAGCTGGGACCAGGGGTCCTTTTTGTTTTTGCACTGCGCGCTGGGCACCCGGCTGCGCGAGAATGACTTGCGGTACCGAAGACAGGAGTCACCATGTCCACCAACTCTCCCGACGACCGACCGGAGCGCGACCAGCAGCGACGGGAGGGGGACCGGAGCGACCGCGGCGGTCAGCGCGGGGACCGTGGGGACCGTGGCGGCTTCCGCCGAAGCGAGCGAAGCGGAAGCGACCGAAACGACCGAAACGACCGGAGCGACCGCGGCGAGCGTGGTGGCTTCCGGCGGGACGACAACCGGGGTGGCGGTTACGGCCGGCGTGACGACCGTGACCGGGGTGACCGTGGCGGGTTCCGTCGGGACGACCGCGGAGAGCGTCCCTCCTTCCGGCGGGACGACCGCGGAGAGCGTCGGGACGACCGGGACCGTGGCGGATTCCGCCGCGACGACAACCGCGGCGGTGGCTACGGCCGCCGTGACGATAGCCGGCGTGATGACCGACGGGGCGATGACCGTGGGCAGCGCGGTGGTTTCCGGCGGGATGACCGTCGGGATGACAGGCGTGATGACCGCCGTGACGACAGGCGCGAGGGCGACCGCGGAGGGTTCCCCCGGCGGGACGACCGTGCCCCCGAGCGCCGCGACAACCGGGATCGTAACTTCCGTGGAGACGACCGGGATCGCGGGCCTCGTGGCGACGACCGCGACCGCGGTGTCCGGCGTGATGACCGGGACCGTGGCTTCCGTGGGGACGACCGCGACCGTGGTTTCCGGCGTGATGACCGGGATCGCGGGCCTCGCGGCGATGACCGCGACCGTGGCTTCCGGCGTGACGACCGCGGTGGTTTCCGCGGCCGTGACGAGCGCCGTGACGACCGACGCGGGGACGACCGCGGGGAGCGTGGCGGTTTCCGGCGCGACGACGCCCCTCGGGGCGGGCGTGGCGACTTCCGTCGGGATGACAGCCGCGACACCCGTGGCGACCGCGGCGGTTTCCGTGGACGGGACGACCGTGGGCGCGACGATCGCGGGCGTGACGACCGTGGGCGTGGCCCGCGGCGCGACGATCGTGGTGGGCGGCCCGGGGGCTTCCGGGGCCGTGACGACCGGCGCGACGACCGCCGTGACGACCGCCGAGGTGGCGGCCGGTTCCGCGAGGAGCGGGAGCGCGACAGGGAGCCGATCAAGCGGCTGCCGATCCCCGAGGACGTCACGGGCGAAGAGATCGACAAGGACGTACGGCAGGAGCTCCAGAGCCTGCCGAAGACGCTCGCGGAAGATGTCGCGAAGAACCTGGTGATGGTCGCGCGGCTCCTCGACGAGGACCCCGAGGGCGCGTACGGCTACTCCAGGGTGGCGTTGCGGCTGGCGTCGCGGGTCGCCGCCGTGCGGGAGGCCGCCGGGTTCGCCGCGTATGCCACCCAGAAGTACGGCGAGGCGCTGGCCGAGTTCCGGGCCGCCAAGCGGATGACCGGGAACATCGACCTGTGGCCTGTCATGGCCGACTGCGAGCGTGGGCTCGGGCGGCCGGAGAAGGCGCTGGACATGGCCGGGGCACCCGAGGTGCACAAGCTCGACAAGGCCGGGCAGGTCGAGATGCGGCTCGTCGCGGCCGGTGCGCGGCGGGACATGGGGCAGCTGGACGCGGCCATCGTGACGCTGCAGAGCCCGGAGCTGGCCTCCAACTCCGTGCAGCCGTGGACCGCGCGGCTGCGGTACGCCTATGCCGACGCGCTGCTGGCGGCCGGGCGGGAGCCCGAGGCGCGGGAGTGGTTCGCGAAGGCCGTGGAGGCCGACCGGGACGGCAGCACCGACGCCTCGGACCGGCTCGCCGAGCTGGACGGGGTGGAGTTCATGGACGCCCTGGCCGAGGACGAGACCGAGGACGAGACCGTCGGCGAGGGTGAGGCCGGCGACGTCGCCGAGGAGAAGAAGGACTGACCTCGCACAGAAGGGGCGGATCCCGTTCGGGATCCGCCCCTTCCGCCTTTGTGGGTCTGACGTCAGAGGTCCAGCGCCCGCAGCACCAGACCCGAGGCCGGCTTCGGGCCGAACGACGTCGACTTGCGTGGCATGGTGACGCCCTGCCGGGCCAGGTCGCGGACGACCTCCTCGCGTACCGGGTGCATCAGGACGGCCGTACCGCCGTCGCGTTCCGCCTTCGCGACCGTGGCGGCCGTGTCGTGGATGTAGGTGATGTGCGCGGGGGAGTCCTCGGGGATGCGCCAGACGTGGTCGAGGAGCGTGGCGTGCAGGACCGTCGCGTCGAGGGTGCGCCAGGCGGCGGGGCGGTCGGCGGGGATGGTGCGGGCCAGGAGGTCCGGGTCGGGGCGGTCGACGAGGTGGAAGGCGCCGTCGCCGGCCAGGAGGAAGGCGTTGCCCGCGCAGGCCGCGTCCGCCAGTGCCTCCAGGGCCTCGGGGAGCGGGACTTCGAGGCGGCGTACGCGGAAATGGCCGTCCAGGGCGGCCACGGCCTCGACGACCGGCAGGTCGTGCAGGAGGCGGTGGATGGCGCGGACGCGGAGGGGGTAGCGGGCCGTGTCGACGAGGAGGACCAGGCCGTGGTCCCACGGGCTGGGGGACGGGTGCTCCGTGCGCAGGCGGCGGTAGGTCGCCCAGCGGTGGTGGCCGTCGGCGATGAGGGCCTGGTGACGGGCCAGGTCGTTCTGGATGGTCGTCAGGTCGGCGGGGGCGGTGACCGACCACAGGCGGTGGCTGAAGCCGTCCTCCGTGGTGGTCGCGAGGAGCGGTGGCCGCTCGGCGGTCCGCTCGATCAGGTCCGCCGTGGCGGTCGTCGAGTCGTCGCCGCGGTAGGTCAGCAGGAGGGGTTCGAGGTTCGCGGAGGTGGCCCGCATCAGGGCCGCGCGGTCGGCCACGATGTGCGGCATGACGTCCTCGTGCGGCAGCACTACCTGCTCGGCCGGGTCCGTCACGCGCAGGGCGCCGATGACGCCGCGTTGCAGCATGCCGTCGCCGTCCCGCTGCTCGTAGACGTAGAGGCAGGGTTCCGGGTCGGTGGTCAGGACGCCTTCGGACAGCCAGCGGCGCAGGGTCTGCGCGGCCTGGTCGTTGCGGGCGTCGGGAGTGTCGGCCTGGGGGAGGATCAGACGGACGATGTTGTACGGGTCGGCGGACTGGAGGTGGTGCACTCCGTCGGGGCGGACGACGACGTCGTACGGCGGGGACGTCACTGCGGCCAGGCTGCCGACCCGGTCGGGGTCGTAGCGAAGGCCTCGGAACGGGGTGAGTTCCAGGCCTCGGCGCTCCGTTGCTTCCGAGTGACCTGCTGTGTTCATCCCGGCATCGTACGGGTGTCAGTGGCATGGGGGATGATCGGGGGAAAGCCGTCGAACGAGGAGCGATGCGGGATGAGCCGGAGCGTCAGGACGAGGCCCGAGGGCAGTGGGCAGGCCCTGAGCGAGGCGTACGACACGGCGCTGCTCGACCTGGACGGTGTCGTGTACGCGGGCGGGAGCGCGATCGCGCACGCCGTCGAGTCGCTGGCCACGGCCCGGTCGGGCGGGATGCGCCTGGCGTACGTCACCAACAACGCGCTGCGGACGCCGGACACGGTGGCCGAGCATCTGACGGAGCTGGGCATACCGACGGGCGCGGACGATGTCATCACCTCCGCGCAGGCGGTCGCCCGGCTGATCAGCGAGCAGGTGCCGCGGCGCGCCCGCGTGCTGGTGGTCGGCGGTGAGGGGCTGCGGGTGGCGCTGCGCGAGCGCGGGCTCGTACCGGTGGAGTCGGCGGACGACGATCCGGCGGCTGTGGTGCAGGGGTACGGCGGTCCCGAGCTGCCGTGGGGCCGTTTCGCGGAGGCCAGTTACGCGGTCGCGCGCGGTGTGCCCTGGTTCGCCTCGAACACCGACCTGACGATTCCGAGCGGGCGCGGCATCGCGCCGGGCAACGGCGCGGCGGTGGAGGTCGTGCGGATCGCCACGGGTGCCGAGCCGCAGGTCGCGGGCAAGCCGCTGCCGCCGATGCACCGGGAGACCATCCTGCGGACGGGGGCCGAGCGGCCGCTGGTGGTGGGGGACCGGCTGGACACGGACATCGAGGGCGCGTTCCACGGGGAGGTCGACTCGCTGCTCGTCCTGACCGGGGTGACGGACGGCGCGCAGCTGCTGGCCGCGCCGCCGCAGCACCGGCCGACGTATGTGGACGCCGATCTGCGCGGGATGCTCAGCGGCCAGCCGGATGTCGTGGAGGCGGGCGACGGCGGGTTCCGGTGCGGTGGCTGGACGGCGAGGGCCCGTGCGGACCGGCTGGAGCTCGACGGGGACGGCGAGGCGCTTGACGGGCTGCGCGCGCTGTGCGCCGCGGCGTGGACGGCCGCCGGTGGGGGGGTGTGCGAGCTGGACGGGGAGAAGTCGCTGGCGAGGCTGGGTCTTTGAGTGCCGGTTGGATCCGCGGTGCGGGGGCACGCTCCGAGCGGGCGTCCGTGGCGGCGGCCGGGCTCCGGATCGAGGTCGGATGGCAGGGTAGGCTAACCTAACCTGCGTGTTGGTCGACAGTCCCCCCGAACAGCGCGCGGAGACCGCCCCCGCGCCCCCGACCCGACGGGCGATACGGGCCTTCGGGCTCCTCCTGGCCGTCGCGATCCTGGTGCTCGTCGCGCTGGCGAGTATCGCGATCGGAGCGAAAGAGCTGTCCCTCGGGCAGGTCTGGCACGGCTTGTTCGAGGACTCGGGGACGTACGGCGACGTCGTCGTCGCCGAGCGGTTGTCGCGGACCGTGCTCGGGCTGCTCGCCGGCGCCGCCCTCGGTCTGGCCGGGGCGGTTCTCCAGGCGCTCACGCGCAACCCGCTGGCCGATCCCGGGCTGCTCGGCATCAACGCGGGCGCGTCCGCCGCGGTCGTCACGGCCATCTCCTACCTCGGGGTCACCTCGCTCAGCGGCTACGTCTGGTTCGCGTTCTTCGGCGCGGCCGCGGTCGGGGCGCTGGTGTGGTTCCTCGGCGGCAGCCGGGGCGCGACGCCGGTGCGGCTCGCGCTCGCCGGTACGGCGATCAGCGCCGCGCTCTACGGCTACCTCCAGGCCGTGATGATCATGGATGACGCGGCGCTCGGCAAGATGCGGTTCTGGACGGTCGGTTCGCTGTCCTCGGCGAGCGAGTCGACCATCCGGCAGGTCCTGCCGTTCCTGCTGGCCGGTGTGGTCCTGGCGCTGGCGTTGTCCCGGCCGCTCAACGCCATGGCCATGGGCGACGACACCGCCAAGGCGCTCGGCGCCAACCTGAACCGGACGCGGGCGCTGTCCATGCTGGCCGCGACCGTGCTGTGCGGGGCGGCGACCGCGGCCTGCGGGCCGATCGTGTTCGTCGGGCTGATGGTGCCGCACGTCGTGCGTTCCTTCACCGGGCCCGACCTGCGCTGGATCCTGCCGTACGCGGCGATCCTGTCGCCCGTGCTGCTGCTCGGCGCCGACGTCATCGGCCGGATCGTGGCCCGGCCCGCGGAACTCCAGGTGGGCATCGTCACCGCGATCCTCGGCGGCCCGGTGTTCATCTATCTCGTACGACGGCGGAGGACGGCGCAGCTGTGAAGACCACCAACCGTGCCGTGCGGACCCCGGGCGGGCTCTCCATACGCCTGGACGTGCGGGGCTTGACCGTCGTGCTCCTGCTGCTGGTCGCGGCGCTCACGGCGAGTGTCGTGCTCATCGGCACCGGCGACTTCCCGATCCCGGCCGCCGACGTGCTGCGGACGCTGTTCGGCGAGGGCAACGCGGGCCAGGAGTTCATCGTCAACGAACTGCGGCTGCCGCGGGTCCTGGTCGGGCTGCTGGTCGGGGCCTCGCTCGGGCTCGGCGGCGCGCTGTTCCAGTCCATCTCCCGCAATCCGCTGGGCAGTCCGGACGTGCTGGGCCTCGGACAGGGGGCGACGGCCGGCGCGCTCACCGTGATCGTGCTGTTCTCCGGGAGCGCGAACCAGGTCGCCGCCGGCGCGCTGGTGGGCGGTCTGGTGACCGGCCTGGCCATCTACGTTCTCGCCTGGAAGCGGGGCGTGCACGGATACCGGCTGGTGCTGGTCGGCATCGGCGTCTCCGCGATCGTCACGGCGGTCAACGGCTATCTGCTCACCAAGTCCGACATCGTGGACGCGGCCCGCGCGGTCGTGTGGATGACCGGATCCCTCGACGGCCGTGACTGGGCCCAGGTCTGGCCGCTGCTCGGGCTGTGCGCCGTGCTGGTGCCGCTGGTCCTGGTCAACGCGCGCGGGCTGCGGATGATGGAGATGGGCGACGACGTGTCGTACGCCCTCGGGGTGCGGGTGGAGCGCGTACGGCTGCTGCTGATGGTGGCGGCCGTGCTGCTGACCGCGTCCGCGACCGCCGCCGCCGGTCCCGTCAGCTTCGTCGCGCTCACCGCGCCGCAGCTGGCCCGGCGCCTGACCCGCGCGCCCGGCCCGAACCTGCTGGCCTCCCTGTGCATGGGCGCCGCCCTGCTGGTCGTCGCCGACTGGCTCTCGCAGCGGGCGTTCGGCGCCGAGCAGTTGCCCGTGGGTGTGGTCACCGGCGTGCTCGGCGGCGTCTACCTGCTGTGGCTGCTGGTCACCGAGCGCAAGGCGGGCCGGATATGAGCAAGAACCGAAGGAGCACCGTGAACCGTCTGTCCGCCGAGAACGTCACCCTCGCCTACGACCAGCGGGTGATCGCCGAGCAACTGTCGGTGGAGATACCCGACAACTCCTTCACCGTGATCGTCGGCCCGAACGCGTGCGGCAAGTCGACGCTCCTGCGGGCGCTGTCGCGGATGCTCAAGCCCAGCGACGGCCGGGTGCTGCTCGACGGCCAGACCATCCAGTCGATGCCCGCGAAGAAGGTCGCGCGGACCCTCGGTCTGCTGCCCCAGTCGTCGATCGCGCCCGACGGCATCACCGTCGGCGACCTGGTGGGCCGCGGCCGCTACCCGCACCAGGGCATCCTGCGCCAGTGGTCGACCGAGGACGAGCGGGTCGTCCAGGAGTCGATGCGGCAGACCGGCGTCGCCGAGCTGGCCGAGCGGTACGTCGACGAACTGTCGGGCGGTCAGCGCCAGCGCGTGTGGATCGCCATGGCACTCGCCCAGCAGACGCCGCTGCTGCTGCTCGACGAGCCGACGACGTTCCTGGACATCCAGCACCAGATCGACGTCCTGGACCTGTGCGCGGAGCTGCACGAGGAGCAGGGGCGCACCCTCGTCGCCGTGCTGCACGACCTGAACCACGCCGCCCGCTACGCCACGCACCTCATCGCCCTGCGCGATGGCCGGGTCATCGCCGAGGGCGCGCCGAAGGACATCGTGACGGCCGGCCTGGTGGAGGAGGTCTTCGGACTGCGCTGCCAGGTCATCGACGACCCGGAGACGGGCACGCCGCTGGTCGTGCCGGCGGCGCGGAAGGCCCGCGTCGGGGCGACGGCCGGGGCGGGGACCGGGGCCGGGAAGGCGGCCGCTACAGAAGCTTCCTGAGCTGGAGCAGGTCCCGCACGCCCGCGGACAGCTTCACCCGGCCCGAGCCCCAGGCCTTGGCGAAGTTCAGCTCGCCGTCGACCAGGGCGACCAGGTCGTCGCCGGTCATGGCCAGCCGGATCTCGGCCCTCTCGGGCGGCGGTCCCTGGACCGTGTCGCGCACGACGATCCGCCCGCCCTGCATACGGCCGACGAAGGTGACGTCCAGGTCCGTGATGTGGCAGCTCACGGAACGGTCCAGGGCCGCGGCCTCGCGGACGTCTCCTTCGGCGTGCTGCATGTTGTCGGAAAGCTTGTCGAGTGCGCTGCGGCACTCCTCGATCGTGGCCATCGCGGTCGACGGTACCGCAGCGGTTCGCGGTAGCGTCGGGGCATGGACGACGCAGTTCCCCCGACGGACCTCCCGGAGGAGGCGCAGCAGGCGGAGCCCGAGCACGACCCCGCCGCCCCCGCCCCTTTGAACGTGCCCCGCACGCCCACCGGTGACGCCGACGTGGACGCGGCCCTGGACCGGCTCGGTGACGCGGACCACCTCGCCACGGACGGCCATGTCGAGGTGTACGAGGATGTACACCGGGGGCTGCGCGACGCGCTCACCGCGCTCGACGCCCGCCCGGGACCTCCGGCGCCCCCGCGGCCGCACGAACACAGGAGCTGAACACACCGTGGCAGGAGTCGCACGCCGCCGTCTCGACGCGGAGCTGGTCCGCCGGAAGCTCGCGCGCTCGCGTGAGCATGCGGGCCAGCTGATCGCCGCCGGGCGGGTCTCCGTCGGCAAGACCGTCGCGACCAAGCCCGCCACGCAGGTGGAGACCGCGGCCGCGATCGTGGTCGCGGCCGACGCGAACGATCCCGACTACGTGTCCCGCGGCGGTCACAAGCTCGCCGGCGCGCTGACGGCGTTCCTGCCGCAGGGCCTGGTCGTCGAGGGACGCAGGGCGCTCGACGCCGGCGCGTCCACCGGCGGTTTCACCGATGTCCTGCTGCGGGCGGGCGCCGCCCATGTCGTCGCCGTGGACGTCGGATACGGACAACTCGCCTGGTCTCTTCAGAACGATGAACGCGTCACCGTCAAGGACCGTACGAACGTTCGCGAATTGACACTTGAAGAGATCGATGGGGAGCCTGTGGATCTTGTCGTGGGGGATCTGTCCTTCATCCCGCTCGGGCTGGTCCTGCCAGCCCTGGCGCGGTGCGTGAAGCCGGACGCGGACCTGGTGATGATGGTCAAGCCGCAGTTCGAGGTGGGGAAGGAGCGTCTGGGCAGCGGCGGAGTCGTCCGCAGCCCCCAGCTGCGGGCCGAAGCGGTGACGGGGGTGGCCCAGAAGGCCTGGGGGCTGGGGCTCGGGGTGAAGGGCGTGACGGCCAGTCCGCTGCCCGGGCCTTCGGGGAATGTCGAATACTTTCTGTGGCTGCGGGCCGGGGCACCGGAACTGGACCCGGCCGATGTCGACCGTGCAGTGGCGGAGGGGCCGCGTTGACCGAGAACCTAGCTCGTACTGTTTTCCTGCTCGCCCACACGGGGCGGCCCGCCGCCGTGCGCAGTGCCGAGCTCGTCGTGAAGGGGCTGCTGCGCTCCGGTCTCGGCGTGCGCGTCCTGGAGGCCGAGGCGTGCGACCTGCCGCTGCCGGACGAGGTGGAGCTGGTCAAGGAGGCCACTCCGCAGTGCCTCGACGGGTGTGAGCTGCTCATCGTGCTGGGCGGTGACGGCACGCTGCTGCGCGGTGCGGAGTTCGCGCGGGCGTCGGGCGTGCCGATGCTCGGCGTCAACCTGGGCCGGGTCGGCTTCCTCGCGGAGGCCGAGCGGGACGACCTCGACAAGGTCGTCGACCGGGTGGTGAGCAAGGCGTACGAGGTCGAGGAGCGGATGACCGTCGACGTCGTGGTGCACCGCAACGGGGACATCGTGCACACGGACTGGGCGCTGAACGAGGCGGCTGTGCAGAAGGTGTCCGCGGAGCGGATGCTGGAGGTCGTCCTGGAGATCGACGGGCGGCCGGTGACGGGGTTCGGCTGTGACGGGATCGTGTGTGCGACGCCCACGGGGTCGACGGCGTACGCGTTCTCCGCGGGCGGGCCCGTGGTGTGGCCGGAGGTCGAGGCGCTGCTGATGGTGCCGATCTCGGCCCATGCGTTGTTCGCGAAGCCGTTGGTGACGTCGCCGGATTCTGTGTTGGCTGTGGAGGTTCTGCCACACATTCCGCCGGGGGTTCTGTGGTGTGACGGGCGACGGACTGTGGAGTTGCCGCCCGGGGCGAGGGTGGAGGTGCGGCGCGGGGCTGTGCCGGTGCGGCTGGCTCGGCTGCATCATGCGTCGTTCACGGATCGGCTGGTGGCCAAGTTCGCGCTGCCTGTTTCCGGGTGGCGGGGGGCTCCTCACTAGCCATCTGTGGGGGGGGTCTCGTCGTTGGCGGCCACGGGTCGTCTTTTGGTTGCTCGCGCAGTTCCCCGCGCCCCTGGAGGGGCGCTGCCACTCTCGTGGGTGACAAGGGCAGGCCAGTCGCAATCCTCGGCCCGGACCTCGTAAGGTCGTGTCCGTGTTGGAGGAGATGCGGATACGGTCGCTCGGTGTGATCGACGACGCTGTTGTCGAGCTGTCGCCGGGGTTCACCGCGGTCACCGGTGAGACGGGTGCGGGCAAGACCATGGTGGTCACCAGCCTCGGGCTGCTGCTGGGCGGGCGCGCGGACCCGGCGCTCGTGCGGATCGGGGCCGGGAAGGCGGTCGTGGAGGGGCGGATCACCGTCCCCGACGACGCCACGGCCGCCGTACGAGCCGAGGAGGCCGGGGCCGAGCTCGACGACGGGGCGCTGCTGATCAGCCGTACCGTTTCCGCCGAGGGGCGCTCGCGGGCGCACCTGGGCGGGCGCAGCGTGCCCGTGGGAGTGCTCGCCGAGCTCGCCGACGAGCTGGTGGCCGTGCACGGGCAGACCGACCAGCAGGGGCTGCTCAAGCTGTCCCGGCAGCGGCAGGCGCTCGACCGGTACGCCGGTGACGCGGTCGCCGTGCCGCTGGCCAAGTACGGCGAGGCGTACAAGCGGCTGCGGGCCGTCTCCGCCGAGCTCGACGAGATCACCACGCGCGCGCGTGAACGGGCCCAGGAGGCCGACATGCTGCGCTACGGGCTCGACGAGATCGCCGCCGTCGAGCCCCGGGCCGGTGAGGACGTGGAGCTGGCCGAGGAGGCCGAGCGGCTCGGGCACGCCGAGGCGCTGGCGTCCGCCGCCGCGGTCGCGCACGCCGCGCTCGCGGGCAATCCCGAGGACCCCGAGGGCGTCGACGCCGGGACGCTCGTCGCGGGCGCGCAGCGGGCCCTGGACGCCGTACGGTCGCACGACCCGGCGCTGGCCGCGCTCGCCGACCGCATCGGTGAGATCGGGATCCTGCTGCGCGACGCGGCCGGGGACCTGGCCGGGTACGCCGACGATCTGGACGCCGATCCGCTGCGGCTCGCGGCCGTCGAGGAGCGGCGGGCCGCGCTGACCGGGCTGACGCGGAAGTACGGCGAGGACATCGCCGCCGTGCTGGCCTGGGCCGAGCGCGGTGCCGCCAGGCTGACCGAACTCGACGGCGACGACGAGCGGATCGGGGAACTGACCGCCGAGCGGGACGCGCTGCGGGCCGAACTGGGCGGGCTCGCACAGGCGTTGACGGACGCGCGGACGGAGGCCGCCGATCGGTTCGCGGCTGCCGTGACCGCCGAGCTGGCCTCGCTGGCCATGCCGCACGCGCGCGTGTCGTTCGACATCCGGCAGACCGAGGACCCGGAGGGTGTCGAGGTCGGGGGCCGTCCGGTCGCCTACGGGCCCGCGGGTGCCGACGAGGTCGAATTGCTGCTGGCTCCGCACCCGGGTGCTCCGGCGCGGCCGATCGCCAAGGGGGCGTCCGGCGGTGAGCTGTCCCGCGTGATGCTGGCCGTGGAGGTCGTGTTCGCGGGGACGGATCCCGTGCCGACGTACCTCTTCGACGAGGTCGACGCCGGTGTCGGCGGCAAGGCGGCGGTCGAGATCGGCCGGCGGCTCGCGCGTCTGGCGAAGACCGCGCAGGTCGTGGTCGTGACCCATCTCCCGCAGGTCGCCGCCTTCGCAGACCGGCAGTTGCTGGTCGAGAAGACGAACGACGGGTCGGTCACCCGTTCCGGTGTGAAGGTGCTGGAAGGGGAGGAGCGGGTGCGGGAGCTGTCCCGGATGCTCGCCGGCCAGGAGGACTCGGAGACGGCACGCGCGCACGCGGAGGAGCTGCTGGCGACGGCTCGGGCGGATCTGTAGTGAGGCGGTCTGTAGGGAAAGAGCGGATCTGTAGTGGAGGAGCGGTCGCGTAATTGACGGGAGATGCGCCGATCTTCACTCGTGTGGGTGACCCGGCCCGGCGCGTCTCCCCGATGCCGCGCCCCACTGTCACGCCGCCGGGCCCCGGGCGTTCCCGGAACCCGCATATGTCCTGGCATCCTTGGCGGAGTACGCGTGGGAATCCTGCGCGGTGACCCCCGACCCGAACCAGGAGCCCGGCCACGTGACCCCCGTGAGCAGCCACTCACCGCATGGCCAGTCGCCGTTGCGCACCGTGCAGGTGCTGGGCGGAGGCAACGCGGCCAGCAGTGCGCATGTGCGCTCCCTGGCCGCGGGGCTCGTTGCGCGGGGCGTGAAGGTCACGGTGTGCGCCCCTTATGAGGCGGACCAGGCCTATGACTTCAGCGGTGCCGGGGCCGACCATGTGCATGTGCCGCGCAGCAGTGACCCGGTGTCGGTGGCGGCCCTGCGGGCGGCCTGTGCCGACGCCGACCTGGTGCACGCGCACGGGCTGCACGCCTCGTTCCGTACCGTGCTCGCCCTCAGCGGGCGGCGGGTGCGCACTCCGCTCGTCGTGACGTGGCACGACCGGGCGCATGCCGACGGGGCCCGCGCCCATCTGCTGCGAGTCCTGGAGCGGCGGGTCGTGAAGGCCGCCACCGTGGTGCTGGGGACGACCTCGGCCCTCGTGGACCGGGCGCGGCTCACCGGCGCGCGGGACGCGCGGCTCGCAGCCGTCGCGCTGCCCGGCCCCCGCAGGCCCGTGGAGCCCGACGACCCCGACCGGCTGCGGCCGAAGGTGCGTGCCGAACTCGGCGCCATCGGACGGCCGTTGCTGATCGCCGTCGGCTCCCTGGAGCGGCACCGGGGATACGACGTGCTGCTGGACGCCGCGCGCGCCTGGCGCCGGCTCGATCCCGTGCCCCTGGTGGTGATCGCGGGCGAGGGGCCGCTGCGCGGTGAACTCCAGGAGCGGATCGAGGGCGAGGGACTGCCCGTCCGCCTCATCGGGCGGCGCGAGGACATCACCGACCTGCTCGCCGCCGCCGACCTCGCCCTGCTGCCGAGCCGGTGGGAGGAGGCACGCTCCGTCCTCGCCCAGGAGGCCCTCCACGCGCGCGTGCCGCTCGTCGCGACCGACGTCGGCGGCATCCCGGAACTCGTCGGCGACGCGGCCGAACTCGTCCCGCGCGGCGACGCGGAGGCGCTCGCCGGAACGGTCGTACGCCTGCTCGGCGACCCCGAGCGCCGGGAGCTGCTGAAGGCCAAGGGCACGCGGCAGGCGGCGACCTGGCCGAGCGAGGACGAGACGGTCGCCCAAGTGCTCAGCGTTTACGACGAGTTGACGCAGCCCCGGCCCCTCGCATAGACACCCCCGGCCCCTCGCTCAGACCCCGCCGGGTCTCAGGGGACGTGTCTGCGGGCCCGCAGGGCCAGGCTCAGGGCCAGAACCGTCTGCGGGTCGTCGAGGTCCGTGCCCAGCAACTCCCCGATGCGCGCCAGGCGGTTGTAGAGCGTCTGCCGGTTGAGGTGGAGCTCACGGGCCGTCTCCGCCTTGCGTCCCGCGTGGGCGAGGTAGGTCGACAGGGTGGGCAGCAGCGACGGACGGGAGCGCCGGTCGTGCTCCAGGAGCGGGCCGAGGGCCCGGTCGACGAAGGCGGCCAGGTCCGGATGGTCGCGCAGCCGCCACAGCAGCAGGTCGATGTCCAGCCGGCGGGCGTCGTACCAGGGCCGGTCCGGCAGGCCCTGGGCCGCCGTGGCCGTCTCGGCCGCGTGCCGCAGGCCCGATGCCGCAGCCGTCCAGCCGCCCGGCACCCCCACGACCACCACCGGCGGCTGCCCGCCCGGCCGCAGCATCCCGGCCCGGCCGGCCCCGGCCCGCAGCGCCGCCGCGACCCGTTCCGCCACCGTCGCCCGCTCCGGCTCCGCGCGCAGCCCCAGCAGCACCAGCACCCGGCCCTCCACCGGCCGCACCCCGAGCAGCACCGGCACGCCCACCGAGGCCAGTTCCTCGGACACCGCCCGGGCCAGCACGGCCCAGCCTCCCCCCGGCGACAGCGTGTCCCCGAGCCGCATGACGACCGGCAGCAGCGGGCCGTCACTCGGCCGGAAGCCCAGCACGCGGGCCTGCGCCGGGGCGTCCTGCGCCGTGACCCGGCCCTCGGCGAGGTCCGTGAGGAAGTCGCCGCGCCCGCGCGCCGCCAGCTCCTCCTCCTGCCGCGCCTGCATCAGCACCACGGCCAGGATGCCCGCGGCCCGCTCCGCCGCCATCCGGTGCACCAGCGCCAGGGGAGCCCGTACGGGCAGCAGCACGAGCCGCGCGCGGACGCCTCCGCTGCCGGGCCCGCCGCCCGGCACGTCCACCAGGACCGAGCCCGCGAGCGGCGGCTCGTCCTTGTGCTGGCCGCGCAGCCCCTCCCACACCTGGAGCGGGTCCGCGCCCTCGGGACCCTCCCCGGCGGCGTACAGCAACTGCCCGTCCGCCGTCTCCAGGAAGACGGGATTGCCGCCGAAGTCGGCCAGGATGCCGAGGACTTGAGGTACCCCGCCGCCGCCCAGCAGGGCCTCCGTGCACCGCCGGTGCACCTCCTCGGCCCGCTGGAGCAGCGCGTAGTGCCCGTTGACGATCTCGGTGTGGATCTCCTCCGTGACCGTGACGAACGGCACCTCGCGGTGCAGCTGGACGAGCGGCAGCCCGGCCGAGCGGGCCGTGTCGACGAGGGCGGCGGGCAGCCGCGTGAAGCGCGGGCCGAGCTCCACGACCAGGGCGGTGATGCCGCGCTCGGCCAGCGTGCGCACGAACGCCCGCTGTTCGGCCGGGCGGGTGCCGAGGCCGTAGCCCGTGGTCAGCAGCAGCTCGCCGCCCTTGAGCAGCGAGGCGATGTGCGGCACCTCACCGGCGTGCACCCAGCGCACGGTCCGCCCCAGCCGGTCGGCGCCCGCCAGCACCTCGGGCAGCCCGCTGCGCAGACCCGGCAGCTCCAGTGCCCGCTGCACGGTGATCCCGGCGCCCTGGGTGCCGTAGCCGCTGTCCGTCGCGCTGTCCATGAGCCGGACGCTACCCGCGCGGGTGCGTGTCGGACATCTCAGGGACGACCGAACCCGGATTACGCCGCAGGCGACCGGGTACGGGCGCGGTCATGGACATCAGCGTGGTCGACGTGGGGCGGGAGGACGACAGTCCGGTCGAGGAGCCGTTGCGGGTGGCGGTGCTCGCCGACCGGCTCGGGTACCGGGAGGTGTGGGCGGGCGAGGGACCGACGTGGGACTCGTTCGTCCTGGCGACGGCGATCGGCGCGGCCACCGGGCAGGCGACCCTGACGGCCGGTCCCGTGCCGGTGTCGGTGCGCGACCCGCTCACCATCGTGCGGGGCGCCGCGTCCACCGCGGCCGTCACCGGCCGGCCCGTCGGCGTGGCCCTGGGCACGTCCAGCAAGCGGGTCGTCGAGGGCGTGCACGGCCGGCCGCGGACCCGGCCCGCCGCCGCGCTGACGGAGTCGGCGGCGGCCGTGCGCGCGCTGATGGACAGCCGGCCGGGCGAGCCGATCGTGCCCGGCAGCGGCTTCCCGCGCCGGCTGCCGCCGCCCGGAGGCCTGCTCACCGTCGCGGCGTTCGGGGAGCGCGCGGTCGCCGCGGCCGTCGAGCACGCCGACCGGATGCTGCTCGACCTCGTCTCCCCCGAGCAGGTCCGCATGCTGCGGGCCCGGATGCTCGCCGCCGCCGAGCGGGCCGGGCGTACGCCGCCGAAGCTGGCCGCCTGGCTGCCCGCCGCCGTGGATCCGGAGCCGGAGACGCTCACGCAGGTCCTGCGCAGTGCCGTCGGCTATCTCGCCGTGCCGGGCTACAGCGACATGTTCGTCGAGGCGGGGTTCGCCGAGGTCGTGGAACTGGCCGCCAAGGGAGCCGACCCGGACACCCTGCTGCGGGCCCTGCCGCCCCGGGCAGCGGACACGGTCGCCCTCGTCGGCGACGCCGGAACCGTCCGCGCCCGCATGGACGCCTACGCCGAGGCCGGCCTCGACGAGATCGCCCTCGTCCCCGCCACGGCGGGCGACCCGGCGGGGGAGCGCACGCTCACGGCCCTCAGGCCGGAGTGACACCCCCGAGGGCCGCCCCGCTCAGCCGCCGTACGCGCCGGAAGCCGTCAGCCGCAGTGCGGTGTCGATCAGCGGCACGTGGCTGAACGCCTGGGGGAAGTTGCCCACCTGGCGCTGGAGGTGCGGGTCCCACTCCTCCGCCAGCAGGCCGAGGTCGTTGCGCAGCGACAGCAGCTTCTCGAACAGCTTGCGGGCCTCGTCCACGCGGCCGATCATCGCCAGGTCGTCGGCCATCCAGAACGAGCAGGCGAGGAACGCGCCCTCGTCGCCGGGCAGGCCGTCGACGCCCTCGTTGTCGCCCTGCGTCGGGTAGCGCAGGATGAAGCCGTCCGGCGTGGACAGCTCCCGCTGGATCGCCTCGATGGTGCCGATGACCCGCTTGTCGTCCGGCGGCAGGAAGCCCATCTGCGGGATCAGCAGCAGCGACGCGTCCAGCTCCTTCGAGCCGTACGACTGCGTGAAGGTATTGCGTTCCTTGTCGTAGCCCTTCTCGCAGACATCACGGTGGATGTCGTCGCGCAGTTCCTTCCACCGCTCCAGCGGGCCGTCCGCGTCGCCGGACTCGATCAGCTTGATCGTGCGGTCGACGGCGACCCAGGCCATCACCTTGGAGTGCACGAAGTGGCGGCGCGGGCCGCGCACCTCCCAGATGCCCTCGTCCGGGTCCTGCCAGTGGTCCTCCAGGTAGCGGATCAGCTTCAGCTGGAGAAGGGAGGCGTAGTCGTTGCGCGCCAGGCCCGTCATGTGGGCCAGGTGCAGGGCCTCGGTGACCTCGCCGTAGACGTCCAGCTGGAGCTGGTGCGCGGCGCCGTTGCCGACCCGGACCGGGGTGGAGCTCTCGAAGCCCGGCAGCCAGTCCAGCTCCGCCTCGCCGAGCTCCCGCTCACCGGCGATGCCGTACATGATCTGGAGGTTCTCCGGGTCGCCGGCCACGGCCCGCAGCAGCCACTCGCGCCAGGCGCGGGCCTCCTCGCGGTAGCCGGTGCGCAGCAGGGAGGACAGCGTGATCGCCGCGTCGCGCAGCCACGTGTAGCGGTAGTCCCAGTTGCGGACACCGCCGATGTCCTCGGGCAGGGAGGTGGTCGGCGCGGCGACGATGCCACCGGTCGGGGCGTACGTCAGGGCCTTCAGCGTGATCAGCGAGCGGACCACGGCCTCCCGGTAGGGGCCGTGGTACGTGCAGTGGTCGACCCACTCGCGCCAGAAGTCCTCCGTCGCCTCCAGCGACTGCTCCGGCTCGGGCAGCGGCGGCGGCTCCTTGTGCGAGGGCTGCCAGGAGATCGTGAACGCGATCCGGTCACCCGGTGCGACCGTGAAATCCGCGTACGTCGTCAGCGACTTGCCGTACGTCTCGGCGGATGTGTCGAACCACACGGAGTCGGGGCCCGCCACGGCCACCGTGCGCCCGTCGTGCTTGTGCACCCACGGCACCACCCGCCCGTAGGAGAAGCGCATGCGCAGAGCCGAGCGCATCGGCACGCGGCCCGAGACGCCCTCCACGATCCGGATCAGCTGCGGGGCGCCGTCACGCGGCGGCATGAAATCGGTCACGCGGACCGTGCCCCGCTGGGTGTCCCACTCGGATTCCAGGATCAGCGAGTCACCGCGGTAGCTGCGCCGGGCCGCGGTGGGCGGCTGCTGGTCGGAGGCGTACGCCGGTCCGAGCCGCCAGAAGCCGTGTTCCTCGGTGCCCAGCAGGCCGGCGAAGATGGCGTGCGAGTCGAAGCGGGGCAGGCACAGCCAGTCCACCGTGCCGTCCCGGCAGACCAGGGCAGCGGTCTGCATGTCTCCGATGAGTGCGTAGTCTTCGATGCGCCCGGCCACGTGCAACTCCAGTCGAACGGCCACGTCACCCCGCAAGGGGGCTGTCGCTAGTGCGGTCAAGGGGATTTTCAGCAAGTCTTGCAATGCATCGTTGAGCGATGAAGCAAAACAGGTCGCTTGCCGTGATGCAAAGCGCCAATTGTTGCTCAACGAACTGTCGAGCTCACGTTGTTCCGGTACTTCCGGGCGGGGGTGGTGCCGTTGGGCCGGCGGGCTCGGCAGCGAGTGTCCGAGCAGGATACGACGCACGCCGATGTTCCGGGTGCCCGTCCAGGCAAGGCGAGTACGCCGAACGAGTGAGCAAGGGGTGAGAGACCGGTGAGGGCGACCGTCTCCGTGTCGAGATGTGTGCGGAGCGTGGCCGGAAGCCATCGCCCCGCGGCGCTGATACGCTGGTAGCCCGTGGACCGGTGGGCAGCAAACCCCCGAACCGCAGCGACGGCGACCCCCCGGAAACCTCCGGCAGGCAGCCGTACCGCACCCCCAGACCGCGACCACGGGAGCCCCGTCTTGGCCATGCCGCCCGCCGCATTTCGTAATTCGACGACCAAGCACATCTTCGTCACCGGGGGTGTCGCCTCCTCGCTCGGCAAGGGCCTGACGGCCTCCAGCCTCGGCATGCTGCTCAAGGCCCGGGGCCTGCGCGTCGTGATGCAGAAGCTCGACCCGTACCTGAACGTCGACCCCGGCACGATGAACCCCTTCCAGCACGGTGAGGTGTTCGTCACCAACGACGGCGCCGAGACCGACCTGGACATCGGCCACTACGAGCGCTTCCTCGACCGCGACCTGGACGGTTCCGCGAACGTCACCACCGGCCAGGTGTACTCGACTGTGATCGCCAAGGAGCGGCGCGGCGAGTACCTGGGCGACACCGTGCAGGTCATCCCGCACATCACCAACGAGATCAAGCACCGCATCCGCCGCATGGCGACGGACGAGGTCGACGTCGTGATCACCGAGGTCGGCGGCACGGTCGGCGACATCGAGTCGCTGCCGTTCCTGGAGACCGTCCGCCAGGTCCGGCACGAGGTCGGCCGCGACAACGTGTTCGTGGTGCATATCTCGCTCCTGCCGTACATCGGCCCCTCGGGTGAGCTGAAGACGAAGCCCACCCAGCACTCGGTTGCGGCCCTACGCAACATCGGTATCCAGCCGGACGCGATCGTGCTGCGCTGCGACCGCGAGGTCCCGACCGCGATCAAGCGGAAGATCTCGCTGATGTGCGACGTCGACGAGGCCGCCGTCGTCGCCTGCCCCGACGCCCGCTCGATCTACGACATCCCGAAGACCGTGCACGGCGAGGGCCTGGACGCCTATGTCGTCCGCAAGCTCGACCTGCCGTTCCGCGACGTCGACTGGACGACCTGGGACGACCTGCTCGACCGCGTCCACAACCCCGACCACGAGATCACCCTCGCGCTGGTCGGCAAGTACATCGACCTGCCCGATGCCTACCTGTCGGTCACCGAGGCGCTGCGCGCCGGCGGCTTCGCCAACCGGGCCCGCGTGAAGATCAAGTGGGTCACCTCCGACGACTGCAAGACCCCGGCGGGCGCCGCGGCGCAGCTCGGCGACGTCGACGGCATCTGCATCCCCGGCGGCTTCGGCGACCGCGGTGTGCTCGGCAAGGTCGGCGCGATCAAGTACGCCCGCGAGAACAAGATCCCGCTGCTCGGCCTCTGCCTCGGCCTGCAGTGCATCGTGATCGAGGCCGCGCGCAACCTGGCCGACATCGGCGACGCCAACTCCACCGAGTTCGACCCGGCCACCGCCCACCCGGTCATCTCCACGATGGCCGAGCAGCTCGACATCGTCGCCGGTGAGGGCGACATGGGCGGCACCATGCGGCTCGGCATGTACCCGGCGAAGCTGGCCGAGGGCTCGATCGTGCGCGAGGTGTACGACGGCAAGGAGTACGTCGAGGAGCGCCACCGGCACCGCTACGAGGTGAACAACGCCTACCGCGCCGAGCTGGAGAAGCGGGCGGGCATCCTGTTCTCCGGCACGTCCCCGGACGGCAAGCTCGTCGAGTACGTCGAATACCCGCGCGACGTCCACCCGTACCTGGTCGCCACCCAGGCGCACCCGGAGCTGCGCTCGCGGCCGACCCGCCCGCACCCGCTGTTCGCCGGGCTCGTCAAGGCCGCGGTCGAGCGGAAGACTTCGAAGTAACACACCAGTTGTACGGTGGCCGGGGTGCATCCCTTCAAAGGGTGTGCACCCCGGTTTCTTTTCGGCACGTCGGGCCCGGCACGCGCAGTCGCGCCGGGCATCTGGAAGGACAGCCATGACGATCAAGGACACCCCGGAGGAGTGGGAGATCCGGGCGACGGACACCCCCTTCGTGGGCAACAAGACCTCCGTCCGCACCGACGACGTGGTCATGCCCGACGGCACCGTGGTCGGCCGCGACTACCAGGTCCACCCCGGCTCCGTGGCCGTCCTCGCCCTCGACGAGGCCGACCGCGTCCTGGTCCTGCGCCAGTACCGCCACCCCGTGCGCCACAAGCTGTGGGAGATCCCGGCCGGTCTGCTCGACGTCCCCGGCGAGAACCCGCTGCACGCGGCGCAGCGCGAGCTGTACGAGGAGGCGCACGTCAAGGCCGAGGACTGGCGGGTGCTGGCCGACGTCTACACCACCCCCGGCGGCTGTGACGAGGCCGTCCGGATCTTCCTCGCCCGCAATCTGTCCGAGGCCGAGGGCGAGCGCTTCGCGGTCGAGGAGGAAGAGGCCGACATGGAGCTCGACCGGGTGCCGGTCGACGACCTCGTCCGGGGTGTGCTGGCCGGGGAACTGCACAACAACTGCCTCGTCGTGGGCGTCCTCTCCCTGGTGGCCGCGCGCGCCGGCGACGGCCTGGACGCCCTGCGCCCGGCCCAGGCGCCGTGGCCGGCGCGTCCCTTCGAGGCGTGAAGGGACGTGGAGGGGTCTGAAGGGCCGTGGAGGGTCTGAGGGGGTCTGAACCCCACCCTGCCTCCCGTGCGGTGTGAAGATCGGCTGATCCGATCGAGGGATGTGCCCGCCGTGTCCGTCGTGCTCCGGCCGGGGCGTTGCAGAGCGTGAACTAGGCTCTGTTCACGCCCGGACCGGAGTCCCGGCGGGCTTGTGCGTGTGGTGGGACGGGAGTGTGGCCCGTGACGGATCAGGTCGTTGAGACAGGCGACGTGCGGCTGGCCGGACACGCCTGCGGTGAGAGCCGATTCCTGGGCCGCACGCGGGAGTTGAAGGGACTGCGCGCCGACATCGAGCGTGCCGGACTCGACACCCTCGCCGGCCGCAAGGCCCCACGCGCGCGCGTGCTGCTCATCGCCGGCCGGCCCGGCTCGGGGCGCACCGCCCTCGCCGAGGAACTCGTCCGGCAGATCGCGGACCGTTACCCCGACGGGGTGCTGCGCGCCCGCCTGAGCGAGCCCGACGGCACCCCCGTACCCGTCGGGCGCACCGCCCGGGACCTGCTCGCCGCCCTGGACCAGGAGGCCCCGGCCGGAGCCTGCGAGGACGACCTCACCGAGGCCCTGCGCACCGCCCTGGCCGACCGCCGGGCACTGCTCCTGCTGGACGACGCGGCCGAGGCCGAGCAGGTCGACGCCCTGCTGCCCGACACCCCGGAGTGCCTGGTCGTCGCGGTCTCCGAGGGCCCGCTGACCGGCATCTCGGACGTCCGCCCCTGCACCCTGGGCGGCCTGGACGCCAAGTCCGGGGTGGAGCTGCTGTCCCGGCACACCGGCTCGGTCCGCATCACCGTCGACCCCCGGGCCGCCGAGGGCCTCGCCGAGGAGTGCCAGGGGCAGCCGGCCGCGCTCATGCTGGCGGGCGGCTGGCTCGCCGCCCGCCCCAAGGCGGCCGTCTCCGACCTCGCCAAGCAACTCCGCGCCGAGGACGGCGAGGGCACCGCACTGAACCGGGTCTTCCGCCTCGCCTACGCCGCCCTGCCCGCAACGGCCGCCCGGATGCTGCGCCTGCTCGCCCTCGCCCCGGCCGGACTGGTCGACCCGCATACCGCCTCCGCGCTCGTCGGCTGCTCGGTCGACAGCGCCCGCACCACCCTCGACGACTTCGTCGCCCTCGGTTTCCTGCACGCGGTGGACTCACCGCTGCCGCAGTACGAGGTGCCGGGCTGTCTGCACGACCGGCTCCGCGTCCTCGCCGAGCACCACGAGCGCCCGGCCGAGCTCCAGCTGGCCCGCGCCCGCATGCTGGAGCGGACGGTACGGCTGCTCCAGGCCTGCCGGGCGATCACCGAGACCGACAGCCCCCAGGCCCGCCAGAAGCTCCTCGACCTGCCGCGTGCCCTGCGCTTTCCCACGCCCCGGGAGGCCGCCGACTGGCTGCGCGTGACCCGGCCCGCCCTGCTGGCCTCGGCCCGGCTCGCGGTCGCCGACGGGCAGCTGGACACCCTGGCCCGGCGGCTGATGTCCCAGCTGGTGCGGGCCATGGTGGCGCATGTCGGCACGCAGGCGGCGGCGCCCGACCTGTACGACATCCACAGCCTGCTCCTCGACGTGGCCGAGCGCCGGAACCTGCCGAGGGAGCGGGCCGCCGCCCTGCTCAACCTCGGCGACCTCGACGCCCGGACCGGCCGCACGACCGACGCGCTGGCCCGCTACCGCGCCGCGCTGGACGCCGGACGCGAGGTGAACGATCCGTATGCGACCGGCCGCGCGATGGAATCCGTAGGCGGTGCGCATCTGGAGCTCGGTGACTTCGACCGGGCCGCCGACTGGTTCGGCCGGGCCCTGGTCGAGCGGCTCGCCCGGGACGAGCGCGCCGAGGCCGCCCGGCTCTACGGGCGGATCGCCGCCGCCCACACCTTCGCCGGCCGCTACGGCGAGGCCCTGCGGAACTGGCGCGCGGCGATCGCCGGGCACCGCAGATACGGCGACGTGGCCGCCCAGGCGCGGGCGCTGAGCGAGTTGGCGCGGGTCCAGGAGTACGCGGGCCGGCCCGAGGAGTCGCTGCGTACCTGCCGGGAGGCCGTGGAATGGGCGCGGCGGGCCGAGGACACGCGGTTGCAGGCCGCGCTGCACCTGCGGGTCGCCGACACCCTCGAACACCTCGGCGACCCCGCGTCGGCCCGGCTGCACCGCGGCGCCGCCGAGCGCATCCTCGGGGAGCACCAGGAGGACGACGAGGGGCCCGTGACCGCCTCCGACGGCGACTCACAGCGGAAATCGGAGCCTGACACCTGCGAAATCCGTGGCGCATCCGCTGAAGATTGATGCAATGAAAGGCTAGACAGCGGGAACACCTTCATTAGACTGGCTCTGCCGCACGTTCTCCTGCGGTCTCTCCCGGTGTGCCCGCGCGCGCCCGGGTATGTCTAGTAATGCACCCATACCCTCTGAGCCAAGGACCGTGATCGACGTGAAGGTCGGCATCCCCCGCGAGGTCAAGAACAACGAGTTCCGGGTGGCCATCACCCCCGCCGGCGTGCACGAGCTGGTGCGTCATGGCCACCAGGTCGTCATCGAGCGCGGCGCCGGCGTCGGCTCCTCGATCACGGACGAGGAGTACGTGGCCGCCGGTGCGCGGATCCTGGACACCGCCGACGAGGTCTGGGCCGCCGCCGACCTGCTGCTGAAGGTCAAGGAGCCCATCGCCGAGGAGTACCACCGCCTCCGCAAGGACCAGACGCTCTTCACCTACCTGCACCTGGCCGCCTCCAAGGAGTGCACGGACGCCCTGCTCGAGTCCGGCACCACCGCGATCGCCTACGAGACCGTCGAGCTGCCGAGCCGCGCGCTGCCGCTGCTCGCGCCGATGTCCGAGGTCGCGGGCCGGCTGGCCCCGCAGGTCGGCGCCTACCACCTGATGCGCGCCAACGGCGGCCGCGGCGTGCTGCCCGGCGGCGTCCCCGGCGTGCCGGCCGGGCGGGCCGTCGTCATCGGCGGCGGCGTCTCCGGCTGGCAGGCGGCGCAGATCGCCATCGGCCTGGGCTTCCACGTGACCCTGCTCGACAAGGACGTGAACAAGCTCCGCGAGGCGGACAAGATCTTCGGCACGAAGATCCAGACCGTCGTCTCCAACGCCCTGGAACTGGAGAAGGCCTGCCTGGAGGCCGACCTCGTCATCGGCGCGGTGCTGGTCCCCGGAGCCAAGGCCCCCAAGCTGGTCACCAACGAGCTCGTCTCGCGGATGAAGCCCGGAAGTGTCCTTGTCGACATCGCGATCGACCAGGGCGGCTGCTTCGAGGACTCCCGTCCGACCACCCACGCCGAGCCGACCTTCCAGGTCCACAACTCGGTCTTCTACTGCGTCGCCAATATGCCCGGCGCGGTGCCGAACACCTCCACCTACGCGCTGACCAACGCCACGCTGCCCTACATCGTGGAACTCGCCGACCACGGCTGGGCGGAGGCGCTGCGCCGCGACCCGGCGCTGGCCAAGGGTCTCAACACCCACGACGGCAAGGTCGTTTACAAGGAGGTCGCCGAGGCGCACGACGTCGAGCACGTCGAGCTGTCCTCGCTGCTCGGCTGAGCCCTGCGGGCCGACGAGTCGACCAAGTCACCTACCCGTAAAGGCGATACGTCAACACAGGTCGTCAACGCCGCGCACCCGGCCGGACCTTGCCCGACAAGGTCCGGCCGGATGTGTGTATGGTCACTTCGCGATTCTCGGGCAACTCGCCTCGAACGTAACCCTTCAACCGATTCGCACACCGGTGAAACCTGCCGTGCGACGGCCGTACGCCCTTGACAGCGGGATGTTTCATTGCCGACACATCGGGCCGGGTCCGGCGGATTGTGTTGCTGCGGACGCCCGACACGCCATAGAGTCGCCAACCGTCGGCATGGTGCCACGCTGACCTGTCTAGAAGTTTCCTGGTCACCAAGGAGGTAAGACGACTTGTGAATGAGTCGACATTTACTCCCGGGGGTGGTCAACCAGGAATGCCTGCACGGGGCCAGGGTCCCGCGGGGTTCGCTGCTGTCGGCTCCGTCGCTGTGCGCACCTTCGCAGCCCACCAGAGTCAGCAGACGACTCACACTGCACACCAGAAGATGGATGGCCATCACGTGAACGCCATGGCCGGCGACGGAAGTGGCGCGCCCCACAACCACTTCGCCGACTACGACGAACTGCCCGAGGGGCACTTCTACGACCCCGACGCGGAGTACGAGCCCGACCCCGAGTACGCGGCCACTCTCGCGCCCGACGCGGCCAGACAGCGCCGGGAGCGCATCGGCCCGACCGGACGCCCGCTGCCGTACTTCCCGATCCCGGGCCCACTGACCGACCACGGACCCGCGAAGATCATCGCGATGTGCAACCAGAAGGGCGGCGTCGGCAAGACCACGTCGACCATCAACCTGGGTGCCGCGCTCGCGGAGTACGGACGCCGGGTCCTGCTCGTGGACTTCGACCCGCAGGGCGCGCTGTCGGTCGGACTCGGCGTCAACCCGATGGAACTCGACCTCACCGTCTACAACCTGCTCATGGAGCGGGGAATGGCGGCCGACGAGGTGCTGCTGAAGACGGCGGTCCCCAATATGGACCTGCTGCCCAGCAACATCGACCTGTCGGCGGCCGAGGTCCAGCTCGTCTCCGAGGTCGCCCGCGAGTCGACCCTGCAGCGCGCGCTGAAGCCGCTGCTGGACGACTACGACTTCATCGTCATCGACTGCCAGCCCTCGCTCGGCCTGCTCACGGTGAACGCCCTGACGGCCGCGCACAAGGTGATAGTGCCTCTGGAGTGCGAGTTCTTCGCGCTGCGCGGTGTGGCCCTGCTGACCGAGACCATCGAGAAGGTCCAGGAGCGGCTCAACCCCGACCTGGAGCTCGACGGGATCCTCGCCACGATGTACGACTCACGCACGGTGCACAGCCGTGAGGTGCTCGCGCGTGTCGTCGAGGCCTTCGACGATCACGTCTACCACACGGTCATCGGGCGCACGGTCCGGTTCCCGGAGACCACGGTCGCCGGTGAGCCGATCACCACGTACGCCTCCAACTCCGTCGGTGCCGCCGCCTACCGCCAGCTCGCCAGGGAGGTGCTCGCCCGGTGTCACGCCGAGTGAGTCTGCCGGGGGCCGACGAACTCTTCCGTACGACAGGGGGGATGGCGCTTCAGTCGTCCCAGCCCAGGCGCCAGGCCAACGGCGACGCCCGGGTGCCCGCTCCGGCGGGGGAGGGCGACGCGGTGGCGGCAGCGGCCACGGCCGCGGAGGACGTGCCGCAGTCGGTGCCGGCGCGGGGCGGTGACGGCGAGGGCGCGGAGCATGTCGCGGCGGACGCGGAGTCGGCCGAGGCCGGGGAGTCCCGCAGCCGCTCCGGCTCCGCCCGTCGGCAGGCGGCGCAGGAAGGTTCTGCCGCGGGTGCGGCCGGTGCCGCCGCCGCGGCACCCCGCAAGCGCGGGCGGGCCGCCGCACGCCGCCCCAGCGGCCGTGAGCGGCACGACGAGAAGATCACGGTCTACGTGTCGGCCGAGGAGCTCATGGACCTGGAGCACGCCCGTCTCGTGCTCCGCGGGGAGCACGGCCTGGCCGTCGACCGCGGCCGCATCGTCCGCGAGGCGGTCGCCGTGGTCCTCGCCGACCTGGAGACCCGCGGGGACGCCAGCATCCTCGTACGACGGCTGCGCGGGCGCTAGCGGTAGCCTGCGGGGGCCATGACCTCGAACGCCTCCCCACCACCCCCCGGCGGCCCGTCCGGGCGTCGGCGTGCGCTGGGACGGGGGCCGGTGGCTCCGCCGGTTGAGCCGTTGGACCCGGTCGAGCCCGGTGGGCTTGCCGGGGGCACCGCCGAGCCGGGCGTGACGTCCGAGGAGACGGAGACCGCCGGGTCGGGTGTCCGGGCCGCGGAGGCAGCGGCCGGCGCGCAGGCGCCTGTTGCCGAGGAGTCGCCCGACGTCGTGGAGCGGCAGGTCCCTGCCGAGCCGGGGACGGTGGCCGGAACGAGTCGACCGGAGTGTGCGGCGGGGCCTGCCCAAGTGGAGTCCGCGGCTGTCACTGCTACCGGGGCGGGCCGTGAGGGCGCTTCCCCGAAGGTGGACGACGCATCCGGGCCCGGGCCCGAGGCCGGTCATCCGGCGACGGGGCGTGAGCATCCCGCCCCGGGGCCGGTGGCTGCGGCTGAGACCGCCCCTCCGGCCGCTGAGCCCGTGGAGACCGGGCCCCGGCACGAGGCTCTCGCTTACGCCTCGGCGCCCGATACCCACGTCGAGATCGCCGTTCCGCAGTCGGGAGCCGAGGCTGTTCCCCCGCGGGCCCCGGCCGAAGCCGGGGCGGCCCCCGGGGCGCGGGCCCCGCAGGGCCGGGACGAGTCGGGGAGCACCGACCAGCCTTCGGCCGACGGCGCCGGCGGCGACGACGGGGTCTTCAAAGTCCGGCTCGCCAATTTCGAGGGGCCCTTCGATCTGCTGCTGCAGCTGATCTCCCGGCACAAGCTGGACGTCACCGAGGTCGCGCTGTCCAAGGTGACCGACGAGTTCATGGCGTACATCCGGGCCATGGGGCCGGACTGGGACCTGGACGAGACGACCGAGTTCCTCGTCGTCGCGGCCACACTGCTCGATCTGAAGGCGGCACGGCTGCTGCCCGCCGCCGAGGTCGAGGACGAGGCCGACCTCGCGCTGCTCGAAGCCCGGGACCTGCTGTTCGCCCGGCTGCTGCAGTACCGCGCGTACAAGCAGATCGCCGACATCTTCAGCGGGCGGCTCGACGACGAGGCCCGGCGCTATCCGCGTACCGTCGGCCTCGAACCCCACCATGCCGAGCTGCTGCCCGAGGTGGTCATCAGCATCGGCGCGGAAGGGTTCGCCAAGCTCGCCGTGAAGGCGATGCAGCCCAAGCCCAAGCCGCAGGTGTACGTCGACCACATCCACGCCCCGCTGGTCAGCGTGCAGGAGCAGGCGGGGATCGTGGTCGCCCGGCTCAAGGAGCTCGGCGAGGCCCGCTTCCGGGAGCTCGTGGCGGACACCGACGACACCCTGACCGTCGTGGCCCGGTTCCTGGCGCTGCTGGAGCTGTACCGCGAGAAGGCCGTCGAGCTGGAGCAGGAGACCGCGCTCGGCGAGCTGCTCGTGCGGTGGACCGGCGGGGACGGGGACGAGGCCCCGACCGTCACGGACGAGTTCGACCGGCCGCCCGAGCCGCCGAAGGAGGAGAAGAAGGCATGAGCCAGGAAGCCACCGACGTCCCGGCCGGGCTGCGTGCCGTCGCCGGCCTCGACCTCAAGCCCGCTCTGGAGGCCGTCCTGATGGTGGTGGACGAGCCCGCGACCGAGGAGCACCTCGCGAAGATACTGGAGCGTCCAAGGCGCCAGATCGCGGACGCGCTGCGCGAGCTGGCCGACGAGTACACCGTCCAGGGGCGCGGCTTCGAACTGCGGTTCGTGGCGGGCGGCTGGCGGTTCTACACTCGCGCCGAGTACGCCCCGGCCGTCGAGCGTTTCGTGCTGGACGGCCAGCAGGCCCGCCTCACGCAGGCCGCCCTGGAGACCCTGGCCGTCGTCGCCTACCGGCAGCCGGTCAGCCGCAGCCGGGTCTCCGCGGTACGCGGAGTCAACTGCGACGGCGTCATGCGCACCCTCCTGCAGCGGGGTCTGATCGAGGAGGCGGGCACGGAACCCGAAACAGGTGCGATCCTGTACACGACGACGAACTACTTTCTGGAGCGGATGGGCCTGCGCGGTCTGGACGAGCTCCCGGAACTCGCGCCCTTCCTCCCGGAGGCGGAGGCGATCGAGGCCGAGACCCAGGAAGGCGTACCGTCGTTCGACCCGGACGCGCCTGATGACGACGTGCCGGGCCGCCGCCCGGTCACCCCGGGTACCGACGACGAAGACGACCAGACGGACATTTGATGCGAAGCAGCGGCAGCGGCAAGAGCGGCGGACGCGGTAACCACCGCGGCGCCGGTAACAACAGGGACCAGAAGCAGGGGCAGGGCCGCCCCAGCAAGCCCCGCCCCGAGGAGCGCCGCTACGACGTGGGCCCCGGAGCGACGAAGGAGGGACCCAAGTCCGGGCGCGGCGGTGCCGCGCGCGGCGGCGCCAAGGGCGGACCGAAGCAGCCCCAGCAGCGTGGACGTACGGCCCCGGCACGCCCTCGCGAGTACGAGGCGCAGATCGAGGAGCGCAACCGCGACCGGTACGCCGGGAAGAAGGACGTCAAGCTGCCCAAGACCTTCCCGGGCGCCGAGCAGGAGGGCGAGCGCATCCAGAAGGTCCTCGCCCGCGCGGGCTTCGGCTCCCGGCGCGCCTGCGAGGAGCTGATCGAGCAGGCCCGGGTCGAGGTCAACGGCGAGATCGTGCTGGAACAGGGGCGGCGGGTCGACCCGGAGAAGGACGAGATCAAGGTCGACGGGTTGACCGTCGCCACGCAGGCCTACCAGTTCTTCGCGCTGAACAAGCCCGCCGGTGTCGTCTCCACCATGGAGGACCCGGAGGGCCGGCAGTGCCTCGGTGACTACGTCACCAACCGCGAGACCCGGCTCTTCCACGTCGGCCGGCTCGACACCGAGACCGAGGGTGTCATCCTGCTGACCAACCACGGTGAGCTGGCGCACCGGCTGACCCACCCCAGGTACGGCGTGAAGAAGACCTACCTCGCGCACATCGTGGGCCCGATCCCGCGCGACCTGGGCAAGCAGCTCAAGGACGGCATCCAGCTGGAGGACGGCTACGCGCGCGCGGACCACTTCCGGGTCGTCCAGCAGACCGGCAAGAACTACCTCGTCGAGGTCACCCTGCACGAGGGCCGCAAGCACATCGTGCGCCGGATGCTCGCGGAGGCCGGATTCCCGGTCGACAAGCTGGTGCGCACCGCCTTCGGCCCGATCACCCTCGGCGACCAGAAGTCCGGCTGGCTGCGGCGGCTGTCCAACACGGAGGTCGGCATGCTGATGCAGGAAGTCGATCTCTAGGCTTACGCGCACAGCCCGGGTGCCGCGAGTTCCCCGTGCCTTTCGGGGCGCGGGGACGGAAGGACTTCTGACATGGCCACGCTCGTCTCCAAGCAAGCCGCCACCGGAGCGCTGACCGGGCTCGCCCTGGGGGACGCGCTGGGGTATCCGACCGAGTTCAGCGACGTGCCGACGATCGTCGCCAAGCACGGACCGTGGCGCGAACTGGCGTTGCCGAAGAGGGCTTACGTCTCCGACGACACGCAGATGACGCTGGCCCTCGGACGGGCGGTGCGCACGGCGATGGACCGGGGGCTGCTCACGCCGTTGCGACTGGTCCGTCCCTTGCGTGAGGAGTTCGTGGACTGGTACCAGTCGCCGGAGAACAACCGGGCTCCGGGCCGCACCTGCCTGAAGGCCTGCTGGGTGCTGAAGGACGAGTCCCGCCCCTGGCAGGACGCCAGTCAGATCCACTCCAAGGGCTGCGGCGCCAACATGCGGGTCGCGCCCCTGGGGCTGGTCCCCGGCCTGAGCGACGAACAGCGCGCGGGTGCCGCCCAGTTGCAGTCCGCCCTCACCCACGGGCACCCCACCGCGCTCGCCGCGTCCGACCTCACCGCGCACGCCGTACGGCTGCTCGCGCAGGGCGCCGAGCCGGCCGGGCTGATCGGTCTGCTCCGTACGTACGCCCTGGACAACCGCAGCCACTACCACGAGCGCTGGCTCGGCGACCTGTGGCGCCGGGCCCAGGACCGGAGCCCCGAGCAGTTCATCGCGCGCGGCTGGGACGAGTGCCTGGCGATCCTCGACCGGCTCCAGCAGGCCGTGGGCACCGTCTCGCCGGAGGACGACCCGTGCCTGGCCACCGGCGAGGGCTGGATCGCCGAGGAGGCCCTGGCGACCGGGCTGCTGTGCTTCCTGCTCTTCCCCGACGAGCCGCTCACGGCCCTGCGCCGCGCCGCCTGCACCGCCGGCGACTCGGACTCCATCGCCTGCCTGGCGGGCGCCTTCGCCGGTGCGTACCTGGGTGCGGAGTGCTGGCCGGGCGAATGGGCCGACCGGATCGAGTACCGGAGCGACCTGCTGACCCTCGGCGCGCTCTGGGACGCGTGACGGAGCCGAGCGGTTGCGGGGCGCGCTCGGCGAGGTACAGGAGGCCTCAGTCCTGGCGCCGGCCCCGGTCGTCCGCGACGCCCTGCACGACCTCGTCGTACGGGACGACCTCGTCGTACGGGTCCGCCTGGAGGGCTGAGGCGCGGCGGGCGCGGGCGAGGAAGTCCTCCACGCGCCGCCGGTCCGGTGCGGCCGGGAGCGGGCCGCGGCCTGCGGCCTCGGCGGCCTCCTGCTCCAGGCGGGTCATCCAGGACTCGACCTCGGACCAGGGCACCTCGCCGCGCTTCACCGCGAGCAGCGGCTCGCGGTGGTCGCCGACGTCCACCGTGAGCGAGCCCGTGCTCAGCAGGTCCCGGGCGCTGATGAGCAGGCGCAGCAGATGCATCGCGTGTTTCCAGCGCGGGGCGCCGTGGGTGCGGACGTCGGCTTCCAGCTTGCGGCGCTGGCCGTGCGCGTACCGAATGAACGTCTCGTGGACCCGCCGGGACAGAAACGCGCCGCGCAGGGCGAGCAGCTCGCGGCCGGTGGCGTCGGCGTACTCCACGAGCGGGGAGTGCAGGCACTCCAGGATGTTGGGATTGGCGCGCAGGGCCAGCTCGCAGAAGCGTTCCAGCTCCCAGCTGAACTGCTCCTCGGCCGGGCCCTCGACGTGCGTCGGCGGCTTGTCGAAGCGCCAGAACAGAGGCGTGGGAGCCAGGAACACGCCACGGCGGTCGGTGTCGCTGTCGTCCGTCGCCAGCCCGAAGGCGCGCGAACCCATCACACAGGCGTAGATCGTGTGGTCGCGTACCAGGGCCTCGGGCTGCATGCCCGGGAGCGTACGCGGGCCCTCACGTCAGGCGAACCGAGTTTCCCTCCACGGTGATCTGCTCGGCGGGCAGCGGCCGCGTCGCCGGGCCGTGGGCCACCGAGCCGTCGGCGATGCGGAACTTGCTGCCGTGACAGACGCAGTTGATGGTGCCGTCGGAGACGGACGCCACCGTGCAGCGCTGGTGGGTGCAGATCGCCGAGAAGGCCTTGAACTGTCCCTGCTCGGGCTGGGTCACCACGACTTCTTCCTCCTTGAAGATCTTGCCGCCGCCGACGGGGATCTCGTCCGTGGAGGCCAGCTCCTGACCGGCCGCCTCCCGGCCGGTGGGGGAGCTCGTCGACGCGGAACCGTTGTCGTCGCCGCCCCCGCCGCAGGCCGCGACGAGCGCCGCCGCGCCCGTCGCGCCCGTCGCGAGGAGAACCGTGCGGCGTGTGGTCTCGTAGGTCATGTCGTCACTCCAAGAGGGCAGGAGAGGGGTAAATCGGAATTCTCGGAATCTTTGCATCGAAAATACCCAAGGAGTGGTAAGCCCGGTGTCTCACCGGATGGGCGCCGCGCACCCCGGCCGCGCGGGCTGACTAGGCTTGACGCACAGAGCGACACACAGCGACACGCACGTCAGCAAGGAGCATCGCCGTGGCGGTACGAGCGGTCCGGGGCGCCGTCCAACTCGAACGGGACGAGGCCGGGCACATGGACGAGCAGGTCGGAGCCCTGCTCACGGCCATCCTGGAGCGCAACGACCTCACCGCCGAGGACCTCATCAGCATCTGGTTCACGGCCACGCCCGACCTGCACAGCGATTTCCCGGCGGCCGCCGCCCGCAAGCTCGGCATCGTCGACGTCCCGCTGATCTGCGCCCAGGAACTGGACATCGAGGGCGCCATGCCGCGTGTCGTCCGGGTCCTCGCGCACATCGAGTCCGACAAGCCCCGCGCCGACATCGCGCACGTCTACCTCGGCGCCGCGGGCGCCCTGCGCAAGGACATCGCCCAGTGAGGACCGCACTCGTCATCGGCACCGGGCTCATCGGCACGTCCGCCGCCCTCGCCCTGTCCCAGCGGGGCGTCACCGTGCACCTCGCCGACCACGACCCGGAACAGGCCCGTACGGCCGCCGCGCTCGGCGCCGGCACGGACGAGGCGCCGGACGGGCCCGTCGACCTCGCGATCGTCGCCGCCCCGCCCGCCCACGTGGCCGACGTGCTCGCCGACGCCATGCGCCGCGGTGTGGCGCGCGGCTACCTCGACGTCGCCAGCGTCAAGGGCGGGCCGCGCCGCGAACTGGAGGCCCGCGGCCTCGACCTGACGGCGTACCTGGGCACGCACCCCATGTCGGGCCGGGAGAAGTCCGGCCCGCTCGCCGCCACCGGCGACCTCTTCGAGGGCCGCCCCTGGGTGCTCACCCCGACCCGGGACACCGACACCGAGGTGCTGAACCTCGCCCTGGAGCTGGTCTCGCACTGCCGTGCCGTGCCGGTCGTGATGGACGCCGACGCCCACGACCGTGCCGTCGCCCTCGTCTCCCACATGCCGCACCTGGTCTCCAGCCTGGTCGCCGCGCGCCTGGAGCACGCCGAGGAGGCCGCCGTACGGCTGTGCGGGCAGGGCATCCGGGACGTGACGCGGATCGCCGCCTCCGACCCCGGGATGTGGATCGACATCCTCTCCGCGAACCCCGGGCCGGTCGCCGACCTGCTCACGGACGTCGCCGCCGACCTGGAGGAGACCGTGCGGGCCCTGCGCGCCCTGCAGTCCGCCGACGAGGACAAGCGCCGCGACGGCACGACCGGCATCGAGGACGTCCTGCGGCGCGGCAACGCCGGGCAGGTCCGCGTGCCCGGCAAGCACGGATCCGCCCCGCGGGCCTACGAGGTCGTGGCCGTGCTCATCGACGACCAGCCGGGACAGCTGGCCCGGATCTTCGCGGACGCGGGCAGGGCCGGCGTCAACATCGAGGACGTGCGCATCGAGCACGCGACGGGGCAGCAGGCCGGTCTGGTGCAGCTGATGGTGGAGCCGAAGGCGGCGCCCGTACTGAGTGCCGCGCTGCGGGACCGTGGCTGGGCGATCCGGCAGTAGGGCATGCTGGATGTGGCTGAGCGACGCGCGGCCGGACGAGTGACCCGCACCCAGTAACCTTGTGCGGGGCCGTCGCGCCCTCACCCCCGCCAGCCCGGTTCAGGAAGGTCCCACAGTGGAAAGCGCCACGCCAGTGATTGTCGCCATCGACGGCCCCGCCGGCACGGGCAAGTCGAGCACCTCGAAGGCCGTGGCGGCACAGCTCGGGCTGAGCTACCTGGACACCGGCGCCCAGTACCGGGCGATCACCTGGTGGATGGTGACCAACGGCATCGACATCGACGACCCCGCCGCCATCGCAGCGGCGGCCGGCAAGCCGGAGATCGTCTCCGGCACCGACCCGCAGGGCCCCACCATCACCGTCGACGGCGTCGACGTGGCCGGCCCGATCCGCACCCAGGAGGTCTCCTCCAAGGTCAGCGCCGTCAGCGCGGTGCCCGAGGTGCGCGCCCGGATCACCGAGCTCCAGCGTTCGATCGCGGCCTCCGCGGAGAGCGGCATAGTGGTCGAGGGCCGCGACATCGGCACGACCGTGCTGCCGGACGCCCACCTGAAGATCTTCCTCACCGCCTCCCCGGAGGCGCGTGCCGCCCGCCGCAGCGGTGAGCTGAAGGGCGCCGACGTGCACTCCACCCGCGAGGCCCTGATCAAGCGGGACGCGGCCGACTCCAGCCGCAAGACCTCGCCGCTCGCCAAGGCGGACGACGCGGTCGAGGTGGACACCACCGAGCTCACGCTGGCCCAGGTCATCGAGTGCGTCGTCACCCTCGTCGAGGAGAAGCGGGCCGGGAAGTGAACCTGCCTTCGGAAAAGGGCGCCGAGGTCGGTCGGCGCATCGGCGTCGGCCTGATGTACGGGCTGTGGAAGCCGCGCGTGCTCGGCGCCTGGCGCGTGCCCACGACCGGCCCGGTGATCCTCGCCGTCAACCACTCCCACATGATCGACGGCCCGATGGTCATGGGCGTGGCGCCCCGGCCGACGCACTTCCTGATCAAGAAGGAAGCGTTCATCGGCCCGCTCGACCCCTTCCTGACCGGCATCGGCCAGGTCAAGGTGGACCGCGACACCACCGACCGCACGGCGATCACCCGGGCGCTGGGCGTGCTGGAGAACGGCGGCGTCCTCGGCATCTTCCCGGAGGGCACCCGGGGCGAGGGCGACTTCGCCTCGCTGCGCGCCGGGCTCGCGTACTTCGCGGTGCGCAGCGGCGCCCCGGTCGTGCCGGTCGCCGTGCTGGGAAGTTCCGAGAAGCGGGGACGGTTGATAAAGGGGCTGCCTCCGCTGCGGTCCCGCGTCGACGTCGTCTTCGGGGAGCCCTTCGAGGCGGGCGACGGCAGCGGGCGCCGTACGCGCACGGCGCTGGACGAGGCGACCGGGCGCATCCAGAAGCAGCTCGCCGCCCACCTGGAAAACGCCAGGCGCTTCACCGGGCGCTAGGCAACACTGAGTAGTGGATCAGCCCGCGGGACAGCGGGTACTCCACCGACCACCACGATGAACGACGAGGTACGGACTTCATGAACGACCACACCCAGCCCGACGGCTCGGACGCCTACGACGGCGCGCCCGAGCACGACCACGGGGCGCTCGGCGACGCCGAGTACGCGGAGTTCATGGAGCTCGCCGCGGAGGAGGGCTTCGACCTCGAGGACGTCGAGGGCGCGATCGAGGCGGCCGGGCACGGCCCGCTGCCCGTCCTCGCCGTGGTCGGCCGCCCCAATGTCGGCAAGTCGACCCTGGTGAACCGCATCATCGGCCGCCGCGAGGCCGTCGTCGAGGACAAGCCCGGCGTCACCCGCGACCGTGTGACCTACGAGGCCGAGTGGGCGGGTCGCCGCTTCAAGGTCGTCGACACCGGCGGCTGGGAGCAGGACGTCCTCGGCATCGACGCCTCCGTCGCCGCCCAGGCCGAGTACGCCATCGACGCGGCCGACGCCGTCGTCTTCGTCGTCGACGCCAAGGTCGGCGCCACCGACACCGACGAGGCCGTCGTCCGGCTGCTGCGCAAGGCCGGCAAGCCGGTCGTGCTGTGCGCCAACAAGGTGGACGGCCCGAGCGGCGAGGCCGACGCGGCCTACCTGTGGTCGCTGGGCCTGGGGGAGCCGTACCCGGTCTCGGCGCTGCACGGCCGGGGCACCGGCGACATGCTCGACCAGGTCCTTGAGGTGCTGCCGGAGGCGCCGCGCGAGACGTTCGGCGGGGGCGGCATCGGCGGGCCGCGCCGCATCGCCCTGATCGGCCGCCCGAACGTGGGCAAGTCCTCGCTGCTGAACAAGGTGGCGGGCGAGGAGCGCGTCGTCGTCAACGAGCTGGCGGGCACCACCCGCGACCCGGTCGACGAGCTGATCGAACTCGGCGGCGTCACCTGGAAGTTCGTCGACACGGCGGGCATCCGCAAGCGCGTCCACCTCCAGCAGGGCGCCGACTACTACGCCTCGCTGCGCACGGCCGCCGCCGTCGAGAAGGCGGAGGTCGCGGTCATCCTCATCGACGCCTCCGAGTCCATCTCGGTGCAGGATCAGCGGATCGTCACCATGGCCGTCGAGGCGGGCCGTGCGATCGTCCTCGCCTTCAACAAGTGGGACACCCTCGACGAGGAGCGCCGCTACTACCTGGAGCGGGAGATCGAGACCGAGCTGGGCCAGGTGGCGTGGGCCCCGCGCGTCAACGTCTCGGCGCGCACCGGCCGCCACATGGAGAAGCTGGTCCCGGCGATCGAAACGGCCCTGGCGGGCTGGGAGACCCGGGTCCCGACCGGCAGGCTGAACGCGTTCCTCGGCGAGCTGGTCGCCGCTCACCCGCACCCGATCCGGGGCGGCAAGCAGCCGCGCATCCTGTTCGGCACGCAGGCGGGCACCAAGCCGCCGCGGTTCGTGTTCTTCGCCTCCGGCTTCATCGAGGCGGGCTACCGGCGCTTCATCGAGCGCCGCCTGCGCGAGGAGTTCGGCTTCGAGGGGACGCCGATCCACATCTCGGTGCGGGTCCGCGAGAAGCGCGGCAGGAAGAAGTAGTAGGACAAGGGCGAAAAGAGGAAGGGCGGTCCCGGCCGGGACCGCCCTTCCTCTTTTCGGTGCTCGCTTCAGACGCTGCTGCGCCGACCCGGCGGCAGCGCGGCCGGCACGTGGTGCATCCCCGTGCAGTGCGAGCCGATGGCCCCGACGCGCTGCCACTGCGGCTGCTGTCCGGTGGCATGGCGGGCGCTCTGGGCGCCCGCGCTGTAGGCACTGTAGGAGTTGCTGTGGGAACTGCCGTACGAACCCGTACTGTGCGGGAGGTTCCCGAAGGCGGTGAAGCCGAGTTCCTCCTCGCCGCTGCGGTCGCCGGGAAGTGCGCGGAAGGACTTGACGTACTCGGCGTAGAGCGCGTCGTAGATCGGCGTGGCCGATGGGCCGCGCTGGGAGTCCTGAGCCGACCGTGCGGAGGGGATCGGCGAGTAGGACTGGCGGCGGGGAACGTCATATGCGTGCACGTATGTCCAAACGACCCCGCGGGTCAAGGGATGCGGCCCCGGTACGGCTTTCGCAGGGGTGCCGTCCGCCCGGGTGACGCGCCGCTCAGGTGCCGGCCAGCGGCAGCGCGGCGGCGACGAGTTTTCCGGTCGCCGCCGCCTTGTCCAGCGCGTCCCGCAGCAGGTCCTCGCGTGGCTGCCGGCCGATCGAGCCGACCGGCGCGGCGAACATCAGCACCTGCTGGTGCTTGTTGGCGGCCGCGCGCCAGCCCTCGGTGACCTGGAGCGGCTGGTGCGCCTGCCACCAGGCCACCGGCTGGCCGCCGTTGCTGCCGGGCTGGAGCACCGCGTGCAGCCGGCCCACGGCGAGCAGCACGGACCAGCCGTGCAGCACGGGCGGTACGGCGGACAGCTCGGTCAGTGGCATGAAGCCCTGCTCGATGAGCAGCGGCAGGAAGTCGTCGCCGGAGCTCGTGGTGCCCGGCCGGGCGATGGGCGCGGTCGGCTCCACCACCAGGGCCGGGTGCAGTTCCCCGGCGATCAGCACGAGTCCGCTGGTCACGCCGAGTACCGCCTGCTCGGGCACCACCTTGTCGGGCTCCAGGTCGACGGTGTCGCCGGTGATGGACTTCACGGCGCCCCGGAGCTGTTCCTCGGTGACCTGGACGACCTGCGAGGGCAGGCAACCGGCGTGGGCGAAGGCGAGGACGGCGGTCTGGTCCCCGATGAACAGGACGGTGCTGGTGCGCTCCTGCTCGGAGTCGCCCGGAGTGCGGCAGGACGTGCAGTCGTAACTGCCCGGGGCGGTCTCTCCGGCGAGCAGGCGGTCGGCTTCTTCGTCGCCGATCTCGGCGCGTACCTCGTCGCTGACGTCGAGCATGCGCGGCACGGGTGGCTCCCTCGGGGATGCGGTGCGTGGCAGGACCGGGTGGCTCCCGGCCCGTGGTCCGGGTGGGCCCCGGCTCATGAAGATGACAACGGGCGATCTGTGGCGGGAGTCACGCCCCAGAGCGAACGGAATCGAACCAACCAGCGCGCAGGGTCACGCCCTGCGCGGAATCGCGTACTCACCGTCAACTCGCCGGTTAATCGGGGGGGTTGAAGGGGTGAAGTGGGTCACAGGCCGCCGGGCGCGTGGGTCGACATATCCGGAAATCCAGGAATGAAGTGGGTGTCCGGAAATAGCCGTTACCCGAGGTATCGGGGAACTGGCCTGGCACGACGGGCAACCGGTTGATGACGGCCCGTCAACTCCTTAGATTCCTCGGCCGTGTGCAGCGAGCACCGCTCGGGTACGTCCGCCGGCCGCGTGATTCTCCGGAACCACGCGCAGCACCACACCGGCGGACGGGGCGAGCGCGACCCCCGCGCCCCATGGCGCGGGGAGTGGCGTTCCGCCTTGGGGGACCCCGGGTGTTTCGAGAGGGAACTACATGTCCGAATGTGCCGATACCACGCGCGACAACGCTCGGAAGAACCAGGTTCGTACGACGGCGGTCCTCGCCGGCGCGGCACTGCTCGCGCCCCTCGGACTGCTCGCCGCGACCGGAAACGCCGCGGCGGCTGACAGCGGAGTGTGGGACCGCATCGCCCAGTGCGAGAGCGGCGGCAACTGGCACATCAACACCGGCAACGGCTACTACGGCGGACTCCAGTTCGCCCCCTCCACCTGGCGCGCCTACGGCGGCACGGCCTACGCGCCCACCGCCGACCGGGCGAGCAAGTCCCAGCAGATCGCCGTCGCCACCAAGGTCCAGCGCGCCCAGGGATGGGGCGCCTGGCCGACCTGCTCGGCACGCGCCGGGGCGAGCGGCAGCGCACCCGCGGCGTCCGCTGCGGCCGACCCGGTCACCTCCGCCAAGCCCGCTCCGGCGAAGCCCTCGAAGGCGCCGGCGCGTTCCACGGCACACCCCGACCGCGGCTCCTCCCGCGGCGACTACACCGTCCGCGCGGGCGACACCCTGAGCGGCGTCGCCGCCCGGCACGGGACCACCTGGCAGCACCTCTACGCCGCCAACAAGACCGCCATCGGCGGTGATCCCGACATCATCGTGCCCGGCCTGCGCCTCGACATCTGAGCCGCTCCCCTTCGCCGGGACACGGGCCCCGTCCGGTCGGCCGACCGGACGGGGCCTTCGCGCGCCGGGCCGGTGGGGAAGCCCGCCGGGTCGGTGGGGGAGCGCGCGGGTCAGTGGGGGAGTTCGCCCGCCTCGCCGGCGAACACGACCGTGCCGCGCCGCAGTTCGTAGACGATCGCGGGCCGCTCCCGCAGGGCGGGCGGCAGGCGCTGCTCGGCGATCACCACGCACGCGTCGAGCGCGCTCAGCAGCTCGTAGGTACGGGCCGCGACCGAGGGCGACATGCCCTGGGCGGGCTCGTCGACGAGCACCACACGCGCGCGTGCCAGCAGCGCCCGGGACAGGGCGAGCATGCGCTGCTCCCCGCCGGAGAGGGTGCCGGCCCGCCGCTCCAGCAGGGACCGCAGCTGTGGATAGGCGTCGAGGGCCGGGCCGTGGTCGGGGGCGGCGAGGCCGAGGTTCTCGCGCACGGTGAGCGAGCCGAACACGGCCTGCCGCTCCGGGACCAGGCACAGACCGCGCCGGGCCCTCTCGTGCGCGGGTACGCGGGTCACGTCGGCGCCGTCCCACACCACCGCGCCGCCCGACAGGGGCACCGCTCCGGCCAGGGCACGCAGGGCGGTGCTGCGGCCGGAGCCGTTGCGGCCCAGCAGCACGGTCAGGCCCGGGCCGGGGGCGGCGAGGGTGACGCCGTGCAGGGCCTCCAGCGGGCCGTAGCGCACGCGCGCGTGGCGCAGGGAGACGGTGGTCATCGCCCGGCCGCCGTTCCCAGGGCGTCCAGGACCTGCCCGGGCGGGCCGGAGGCGACGATCCGGCCCGCCGCCATCACGTGCACGACGTCGGCGAGGCCGGTGACCAGGTCCAGGTCGTGCTCGACGACGAGCAGGGCCGTGCCGTCGGCGGCCAGGGCCCTCAGGACCCGGGTGAGGGCGGCCACTTCGGTGGTGTCCAGGCCGGCGGCGGGCTCGTCGAGCAGCAGGACGCGCGGGGCGCCCGCGAGGGCCCGGGCCAGTTCGACGCGGCGCAGCGTCCCCGTGGGCAGCCCGGCGGCGGGCAGCGCCCGCACCGGCCCGTCGAGACCGAGCAGCCTCAGCGTCCGCTCCACGGCGCCCGGGTCGCTCACCCGGCCCTGCTCGGCGCCCACCCGGACGTTCTCGGCCACGGTCAGCGACGGGAAGACGGCCAGCTGCTGGAAGGTCCGTGCGACACCGAGCCGGGTGCGGGCGTGCGAGGGCAGCGCGGTGATGTCCCGCCCGCCCAGCCGTACCTCTCCACGCGCGGGCCGCAGCGTCCCGGCCAGACAGTGGAACAGGGTGCTCTTTCCGGCCCCGTTGGGGCCCACGACCGCGGTGATCCGCCCGGGGAAGACGTCCAGGTCGACCCCGTCGAGCGCGGTGAAGCCGCCGTAGTGGGCGTGGAGGCGGCGGGCGGTGAGGACGGGGGAGGAGGCGGCCGGGACGGCAGGCGGTCGGGCCACTCGCGGAGGCACTGCCGCGCGCGGCCGGGGCTTCTTGAAGGGCCTGGAGGCCGCGTCGCCCGCTGCCGGGGGCGCTGGAGTGGAAGGGGGCCGGGCACTGCCGGGGCGCGCCTCGCCGGGCGAGCCGTGTCGGTCCGACGGGGCGGACCCCGACGTTCCGTCCGCCGGAGTTGCCGGGGCCGCCGGAGTTGTCGGGGGCGCCGGAGTTGCCCGGGCTGCCGGAGTTGCCGGGGTCGCCGGTGGCCGATGGGCGGCGGGGGTCGAGGGGCCGTGGGCCGGTGGCTGAGGTGCTTCGTGGCCCGCGGGCCCGGCATCGGGAGCCGCTCGGCGTCCGTCGGCGGTGGTGGTGGCGCGCGGTGCCGTACCGCTCTCGTCCCCCGGGAGACCGGCCCGCCCGGCCGCCCCCGTACCCTCGGCCTCCCGCACCACGCGGGCCGCCGTCGCCCCCGTAGGCACCGGTGCGGTCCGGGCCGCCCGCGGCTCCGCCGGGCGCAGCAGCCCGCGGGCGTGGGCTCCCACCGATGTGAGGGCCGGTGCGCCGCGCCGCAGGCGCAGGCGTTCCGCCGCTGTGCGCAGGGCCTCGTACGGGCCGCCGGGGAAGCGGCCCACGAGGACCGCCAGGACGCCGATCAGGGCCGCCGCCACACCGCCGCGCGTGCCCGCGTCCAGGCCGACGAGGAGGGCCGCGGCGCCGAGGGCACCGAGGGTGCTGTCGGCGCCCAGCACCACGACCGCCGCGAACCACAGCAGACCGCGCACGGGGTCGTAGGCGGCGGGGTCGAAGGCGCGCAGGCCCATGCCGAGCATGCCGCCGCCCAGCGCGGCGAGCGCGGCGCCCGCGACGAAGGCGAGCAGCTTCAGGGACGGCACCCGCACGCCCGCCGCCTGCGCCCCCGCCTCGTGGTCCCGCATGGCCGCGAGGGCCCGGCCCGTCCGCCCCCGGCGCAGCCCGTGCGCCGCCAGCAGCGCGAGCACCAGCAGGAGCAGCTCCAGGAGGTAGTACGCGCGATCCCCCTCGAAACCCGCCGGGCGGCCCAGCGACAGGCCCGCCGTGGCGTACGGCTGGTCGAAGACGAAGCGGCTCACGCCCACGCCCACGGCGAACGTCGCCAGCGCCAGCGCCAGGCCCCGCCGGCCGATCGCCGGCCAGCCCGTGAGCAGGCCGAGCGGTGCCACCAGGACGACCGCCACCGCGAGGGCCGCCAGCTCCGGCACGGCCGGCAGGCCCGGGAAGCGGCCCGCCGCCAGCAGCGCGGTGAACAGGGCGCCCAGACCCGCGTACGCCGCCTGCCCCAGGGAGATCTGGCCGCCGCGGCCGGTGACCACCACCAGGGACAGCAGGACGACGGCCAGCGCCGGCACCTGGATCGACGTGTGCAGATCCCGGCCGGCCAGGCCCAGCGGCAGCAGGAACAGCACGGCCGCCACGATCCACGCGCCGGGCGGCGTCGGAACCCGGGCGGTGGCGGTGCGCGGCAGCGCGTCACGCGTGCCCACGCCCGGCAGGACTAGGGCCGCGACCAGCAGGGCGACGACGAACAGGTTCGTGCCGGCCGTCTGCAGCAGCGGCGCGCCCCACCCGGACGGGTGCAGCCGCGTGAGCTGGCTCTGCGCCACCCCGACGCCCAGCGCCACCACCACCGCGACCGGCAGACTCCGCATCCGCGCGGCGACCGCTACCGCCACGACCTCCATCACGAGCAGCGACAGCCCGTACGGGTCGAGCCGCACGTACGGCGCCAGCAGCACGCCGGTCAGGCCCGCCGTGAAGGAGCCGAACGCCCAGCCCGCCGCCGCGACCCGGTCCGCGTCGATGCCGCCCAGCACGGCGAGCTGCCGGTCGTCGACCACGGCCCGCAGCTCCCGCCCGAACCGCGTCCAGCGGACCACCGCCGCGACCCCCGCGGCCAGCACCAGCACCACCGCCAGCTGCCCCCACGGCTCGTCCGCCACCAGCTCCGGCGCGTCGTCCCGCGCCCCCTGCCCCCACAGCAGCGCCGCCCCGCCCACCAGCAGCACGAACACCCCGATGGACGCCACCAGCGTCTGCGCCGGGTCACCGCCGAGAACCGCCAGGGGCCGGAAGACGAACCGTTCCAGTACGACCCCCAGCCCCGGCGCCAGCACCAGCAGCGTCACCGCGGCCGCCGGCCACAGCGGCCAGCCCCACTCGACCACGCACTGCCGCAGCACGTAGGCGCACACCATCGCGATCGCGCCGTGCGCGAAGTTCAGCACCCCGGTGGCGCGGTACGTCACGATCAGGCCGATCCCGGTCAGCGCCGCCGCGCTGCCCACCGCCAGGCCGGCCAGGGTGAGGTCGTACGTCAGCGAGGACATCGCCCGGTCTCAGTCCGTCTCTTCGGCGGGCTCGCAGATCGGGCACGGGCCCAGCTCGCCGCTCGCCACCAGCTTGGAGTCAACCGGAACCGCCTCCGCCTTCCCCGTCACCAGCGGGCAGTCCGCGCGGTGCCACAGCGTGCCGCCCGGCACCATCAGCAACTCGCCGCTGACGGCGAGGGGCGCGAGCGCGGCCTGCCCGGTCTCGTCCACCTCGGCCGGCTCGGCCGCCACCAGCAGGCCGTACAGCTCCTCCACGCGCGCGGCGGCGATCGAGCCCCGGCCGTGGGCCAGCAGCACCGCCCCGGAGACGATCAGCGCCGCGCCGGGGACCGTGCAGGAGGCGAGGTAGGGCAGCTGCCGTTCGGCGAAGCGCTCCCCGGAGACGCCGTACCAGCCGACGACGCACAGCACCGCCCCGGCGGCCAGCACCACCCAGGCTGCCCACAGGACGGGATGCACGGTCCGCAGTCGGCTTGTCCGCATCGCTGGCTCCCACACGTCGGTTGTCCGGGCACGCGCCTGGCCGCCTGTTCAAGTCCGCCGCTCGCTTGCACTATGCCCCTTGGAAGCTGACCCTGAAAGCACCGGGCGCGCATGGCCCGGACCGACACCCGGTGGTGAGCCAGATGGTTCTCTGCAGCGACCTCAGGCGGGGGAATCCGACACGGGGCCCACGGGCCGCTGGACGGGGCACGGCGATCACGGCCGCCCTGATCCTGGCTCTCGCCCCGGCCCTCGCGGCATGCAGCGACGACGGCGGCGGCGGGAGCACGCCGCCCACACCGACCGCGGAGCGGACCACGAGCGCTCCGGCCAGCGCGCCGGCGGACCGGGCCGCGGCCGAGGCGGAGATCAGGCAGAACTGGCAGAAGTTCTTCGACCCGAAGACCTCGACGCAGGACAAGCAGGCCATCCTGGAGAACGGCGACCGGATGGGCCCCGTCCTCCAGGCGTTCAGCGGTGACGAGCGCGGCGGACAGGTCCAGGCGACGGTCACCAAGATCGAGTTCACCTCGGCGACCGAGGCGGACGTGACGTACACGCTCACCCTGAAGGGCGCGACCGCCCTGCCGGACGCCTCCGGGACGGCCGTCGAGCAGAACGGCACCTGGAAGCTGTCCGCCAAGACGCTGTGCGCGCTGGTGCAACTGAGCGGCAATGCGTCGCCGGTCCCGGGCTGCTGAGGCCCTCGCCGCGGCGCTGCTGCTCGCCCTGAGCGCGGCCTGCGGCAGCCGGCTCCCCGAGAGCGACTTCGAGCACGACGACCGCACCCCCGCGCCCCGCGACGCCGCGCCCCTGCGGGTCGGCATCATCACCAGCGCCACCAGCCCCGTCGGCGGCGCCGCCTTCACCGGCCCGCGCGACGGGGCCAAGGCCTGGTTCGACGGGCTCAACGCGCGCGGGGGCGTCGACGGCCGCCGCGTGGAGGTACGCCTGTGCGACGACGGCGGCAGCGGCGTCGGGAACAACGAGTGCGTGCACCGGCTGGTCGAGGAGGACGAGGTCGTCGCCCTGGTCGCCACCACCGCCCTGGACTACGCGGGTGCCTCCCGCGTCTCCCGCGCGCGCGTGCCGGACATCGGCGGCCAGCCCCTCGGCAGCGCCTACGACACCTACCCGCACCTCTACGGCATCTACGGCAGCCTCGCGCCGCGCAACGGCACCACCGGCTGGGACGGCAAGCTGTACGGCGGCACCGAGGTCTACCGCTACTTCAAGCGCGAGCACGGCGCCCGGACCGCCGCCGTCGTCTCCTACAACCAGTCCGCGTCCGCCGCCTACGCCCGGCTCGTCGAACGGGGCCTGCGCGCCGAGGGTTACAAGGTCGTCACCGAGCAGGTCGACTTCGCCCTGCCCAACTTCCGCGCCGTCGCGGCCGACCTGAAGGAACAGGGCGCCGACCTCGTCTTCGACGCCATCGACAGCCACGGCAACGCCCGGCTGTGCCAGGCCATGGACGAGGTCGGCGCCCGCGTCACCGCCAAGGTGACCAACGTGCAGAACTGGACGTCCACCGTCGCCGAGGCCTACAAGGACGCCCCGCGCTGCCGCAACGCCCTCTGGGCGACCGGCTCCAGCCGCAACTTCGACGACACCGGCCACCCGGCCGTACGGGAGTTCCGCGCAGCGACGAAGGACCTGAGGACGCACTCGCAGTGGCAGCTGGAGGGCTGGGCCGCCGCACGCTGGTTCACGGACGCCGCGCGGTCCTGCGCGAAGACGGGCATCACGCGTGCGTGCGTCGACGCCTTCATGAACCGCAGCCAGGGATACACCGCGGGCGGACTGCTCCTGCCCGTCCGGTTCGAGCGGCGCCCCGAGCCGCCCACGACCATCCGGACCTGCCTGTCGGTGGCCCGCTGGCAGGACGGCAGGGGCTGGGTCGGCCAGGGGGACATGAACCGCACCTGCTTCGACGTCCCCCAGCTGGCCTACGAGCCTTGAGGACAGTCGCTGTCCGCAAGGGCTGGCAGACTCGCCCCCATGTTGGAGACCTCGGCACGCCTGCTGCGTCTGCTGTCCCTGCTCCAGGCCCACCGCGAGTGGACCGGCCCCGACCTGGCCGGGCGGCTCGGCGTCAGCGCCCGCACCCTGCGCCGGGACGTGGACCGGCTGCGCGAACTCGGCTACCCGGTCAACGCCAGCCCCGGCACGGGCGGCGGCTACCAGCTGGGCGCGGGCGCCGAGCTGCCGCCGCTGCTCCTGGACGACGACGAGGCCGTCGCCGTGGCGATCGGGCTGCGCACGGCGGCCGGGCAGGGCATCGAGGGCATCGGCGAGACCTCCGTACGGGCCCTCGCCAAGCTGGAACAGGTGCTGCCGAACCGGCTGCGCCGCCGCGTGGGCGCCCTCAACGCCTTCACCGTGCCGATGCTGCGCGGCCCCCTGCCCGACGCCGTCGATCCGGCCGTACTGACCGAGCTCGCCCACCTGTGCCGGGACGCCGAGCGCCTGCGTTTCGAGTACCGCGGCCACGACGGCACCACCAGCCGCCGCAGTGTCGAACCGCACCGCCTCGTGTGCACCGAGCGCCGCTGGTACCTCGTCGCCTGGGACCTCGACCGGGCGGACTGGCGCACGTTCCGCGCGGACCGCATCACGCCCAGGCCGCCGCACGGCCCGCGCTTCGAGCCGCGCGAGGCGCCCGCCGAGGACCTCGCCGCCTACGTCTCCCAGGGCGTCTCCACCCGCGCCTACGCCACACACGCCGTCGTGCGGCTCCTGGCGCCCCTGGAGGAGGCCGCCGCGCACATCTCGCCCAGCGCCGGGGTGCTGGAGGCGGAGGGCCCGGACAGCTGCCTGCTGCGCTGCGGCGCCGGGAGCCTCGACGTGATGGTCATCCACGTGATGATGCTGGGTTTCGAGTTCGAGGTGCTCGAACCCGACGGGCTGATCGAGGCGATCAGGAAGGTTCGCGACCGGCTTGATGGGGCTCTGGCTCGGGCTGCGCAGTCACCGCCGCGTACTGCGGGTGGTGCAGGTCGAACGCCGGCGACTCCGAGCGGATCCGGGGCAGCACCGTGAAGTTGTGCCGGGGCGGCGGGCAGGACGTCGCCCACTCCAGGGAACGGCCGTAGCCCCAGGGGTCGTCGACCTCGACCTTCTCGCCGTACCTGGTGGTCTTCCACACGTTGTAGAGGAACGGCAGCGTCGACATGCCGAGCAGGAACGCGCCGATCGTCGAAACGGTGTTCAGCGCCGTGAACCCGTCCGCGGCGAGGTAGTCGGCGTACCGGCGGGGCATGCCCTCGGCGCCCAGCCAGTGCTGCACCAGGAACGTGGTGTGGAAGCCGGTGAAGAGCGTCCAGAACTGGATCTTGCCGAGCCGCTCGTCGAGCATCTTCCCGGTGAACTTCGGCCACCAGAAGTAGAAGCCGGCGAAGATCGCGAAGACGACGGTGCCGAAGACCACGTAGTGGAAGTGCGCCACCACGAAGTACGTGTCCGTCACATGGAAGTCCAGCGGCGGCGACGCCAGGATCACCCCGGTCAGCCCGCCGAACAGGAACGTCACCAGGAAGCCCGTCGCCCACAGCATCGGCGTCTCGAAGGACAGCGAGCCCTTGAGCATCGTGCCGGTCCAGTTGAAGAACTTCACGCCCGTCGGCACCGCGATCAGGAAGCTCATGAAGGAGAAGAACGGCAGCAGCACCGCGCCCGTGGCGAACATGTGGTGCGCCCACACCACCACCGACAGGCCCGTGATCGCCATCGTCGCGCCCACCAGCGTCAGATAGCCGAACATCGGCTTGCGGCTGAAGACCGGGATGATCTCCGTGATGATGCCGAAGAACGGCAGCGCGATGATGTACACCTCGGGATGGCCGAAGAACCAGAACAGGTGCTGCCACAGGATGGCCCCGCCGTTGGTCGCGTCGAAGACCTGCGAGCCGAACCGCCGGTCCGCCTCCAGCACCAGCAGCGCCGCCGCGAGCACCGGGAACGCCATCAGGATCAGGATCGACGTGAAGAGGGTGTTCCAGACGAAGATCGGCATCCGGAACATCGTCATGCCGGGCGCGCGCATCCCGATGATGGTGGTGACGAAGTTGACGGCGCCGAGGATCGTGCCGAAGCCGGACAGCGCCAGCCCCATGATCCACAGGTCGGCCCCGATGCCGGGAGTGCGCTCCGCGCTGTTGAGCGGGGCGTAGGCGAACCAGCCGAAGTCGGCCGGTCCGGTGGGCACCAGCAGGGAGCCCAGCACGATCAGGCCGCCGAACAGGAACAGCCAGTACGAGAACATGTTCAGCCGCGGGAAGGCCACGTCGGGCGCGCCGATCTGCAACGGCATCAGCTCGTTCGCGAAGCCCGCGAAGGTCGGCGTCGCGAACAGCAGCAGCATGATGGTGCCGTGCAGCGTGAACGCCTGGTTGAACTGCTCGTTGGTGATGATCTGCAGTCCCGGGCGGGCCAGCTCGGCGCGCATCAGCAGCGCCATCACCCCGGCGATCAGGAAGAACACGAACGATGTGATCAGGTAGAGGTGCCCGATCTTCTTGTGGTCCGTCGTGGTCAGCCAGTCCACCACCACCCGTCCGTGCTTCTTCCTCGGCACGGGCCGAGCCGTCGCCTGTACGGTCTGCGTCCCCATCGCTCGCTCGCCCCTTCGCTCATCGCGTGCCGGGCCCGCCGAAGCCCGCGCCACACGTACCCGCGAGCTCACGCCATGATGCTCGCGTCACCGAGCGCTCCGACAGGGGGCGTACCGGCCTTTGCGTGCCGAAGCCATGCATTTCCTGTGCGGCGGCGGCTGAGCCGGCCGGGTGCGGCGCCGGAATGGAATGAGGCCCCGAGATCACTTCTCCCGGAACTTTCCGCCGGGCTTTTCCATGGGCTCATGTGACACGCGGAAATTGCGATCGAATACCTGCGGAAGGACTAGGAAACCGCTCGTCCGTGTGACGGACAGCGCCCGAAACAGCTGTCGTGATCTTGTGACAGAAGTGTGACAGGGGAGGGACGGGGGCCGGGGTCACAGGCCCGGACTTCCGCGGTCGCCGGGCACGGCATAGCGTGGCGGCATGGCACCGATTCCGACACCTTCCGCGGAACCCGACGACAGCCCGGACACCTATGTCGGCCTGGACGCCGACCGGGCCGAGCACCTCGCGCGTGAGCGCGGCTGGCCGACGGTGCGCACACTGCCGCCGGGGGCGATCATCACGATGGAGTACCGCGTGGGCCGGCTGAACTTCGAGGTGAGGGGCGGCCGGGTGGCGCGGGCCTGGAAGGGCTGAGACACCGCGAAAGCCCCGGTTCCGGAGCGGAACCGGGGCTTTCGCCGTGCCTGGCCGGGGTGTGCGTACCGGCCGGCCGCCCGTCGTGGCCGGCCGCCTGTCAGGGGTGGGCCGCCTGTCAGGGGCGGGCCGAGGAGGAGGCCGAGCCGCGTGGGTGCCGTTCCGTGTGCGGCGGGCGGCGGCTGCCCGCGGGGGTGGTCGGGGTGCGCTCCGAGCGGGTCGTGTGCGGGCCCGGCGCCAGATAGACCGGGGCCCGGGGCGAGCGGGCCGCGACGTCGTCCCGGTCGGCGGGCAGCGGCGTGACCACCACGGGCGGCGCGCCGACCGGCGGAGCGGCCGTCGCCGCACGCCTCCGGCGGTCCCGCCAGCGGTCGCGCAGGTCGAAGATCCGGTCCTCGGAACGGGCGATCAGCGGCTCGAACCACGGCAGACCGAGCAGGATCAGCAGTCCCGCGACCCAGCCCAGCAGCACATCGCTCAGCCAGTGCGTACCGAGGTAGACGGTGGCCATCCCGACGCCGAGCGAGGTCACCGCGGACACGGCGGACAGCCAGCGCTGCGCTCTCGCGGTGGAGGCCAGGTAGGCCAGGATTCCCCAGGTCACCACGGCGTTGGCGGTGTGACCGCTCGGAAATATATCGCCGCCGCGCCACATCTCGTTCGAGCCGATCACGGTCGCGTAGTGCGGCCCCAGGCGGCCCATGCCGTACTTGGCGGCGCCGACCGTGATGTTCAGCAGGAGCAGCGAGACGCCGAGGGCGAGGAGCGGGCGCAGGGTGTGCTGCCGCCAGGAGCGCCAGCCCAGCCAGGCCGCGACCATCACGGCGGTCGGGCCGCGCTGGCCGAGCACCACGTAGTAGTCGACGAACCAGTGGATCTCCGACCACTGCTGGTACGGCCGGAAGAACATGACCTGCCAGTCGAGCCGCACCAGCCAGGACGTGATGATCACGGCCCACACGATCGCGCCGTAGAAGGCCAGGGTCGCCGCAAAGAGCACGATGCGGTGCCTGCTCATCTTCGGCACATCGATGTGGGCCGGTCGTTCCGGCTCACGGTCCAGCCGGGCGAACACCCGGTCCAGACGGGTGAGCTTCGGTTCGGTACGCACCCAATCGACGTTACAGCGAGTGAGCTCGGATCCCCGTCGAATCAACGGCTTTGTGATGACGATGTGATGTGGGATTCCTCTCAGGAGGAGGTTTATTTCCAGCGAATCCGTAATCGCCGGGGCCTGCGGCCTTCAATTCCTTTGATCATTCCGGAAGCGCGTTTTATTGAGCTTTTGAATTCGTTCACCGGGGCATGGCGTGCAATTCTCCGGACGCTCACAGCGGGTCAGGGGGGACCGGAACCGTTCAGCCAGAGCGCCCCGTACACCGCCGAGGCGACCGCCACCGACCCGAGCACCAGCGCTGACCTGCGGATACGCAGCCGGGCCAGGGCGAGCGCGAGGGGCAGCAGCAGCGGGAAGGCGGGCATCAACAGGCGCGGTTTCGAGCCGAAGTAGCTCGACGCGCACAGGGCGAGCGCGGTGACCACCCCGGTGTAGACCAGCAGCGGAAGCGGCTGGCGCCCACGTACTCCGGCCACATACAGCCAGACGACTGACGCGACCCCCGCGATCAGCCCGGCACCGGCCAGGGCCGAGGGGAACGACGTGAACTTTTCGGCGACGAACCGGGCGAAGGCGTAACCCCCGTCGAAGCCGTTGCGCCATCCCGCCTGTACGTCGAGATAGCCGAGCGGGCCCTTGCCGGTGCGGTGGCCGACCCACAGCACGTATCCGGCGGTGCCGAGGGGGGCGAGCAGCATGCCGAGGACGCGGCGGGTGCCAGGGCGTGTCCGCAAAGTCCCGTCGTCCGCCCGGAGGGCGGGCCGCGCGGCGTTCGGTGCGTGCTTGGGGGTCCCCCCGGCCGAAGGCTGGGGGAGTGCCGGGCGGACGCCCGCGTACTGGTTGTACGCGGGTGTTCGACCGGTGCGGCGAGTGGGGGCACCTCCCACGCCCTTAAGGCAGTGGGGGAGCGTGCCGGGCGTCGCGGAGCAGGCGGGACTTTGCGGACACGCCCTAGGGCCGGGTTCGGGGGCGTCGCCGGCCCGCCGCTCCCGCGCGAAGGAGGCGATCGCCGCCACCCACACCGCGGCCACCACGGCCATCCCGACCGGGCGGGTCAGCCCCGCCAGCAGAGCCAGCGTGCCCGCGGTCACCCAGCGGCCCGTCAGAACCGCGTACAGCGACCACGCGGCGAGCGCCGTGAACAGCGACTCGCTGTACGCCATCGACTGCACGATCCCGACCGGGAGCACGGCCCACAGCAGCACCGCGCACACCCCGGCCCGGCGGCCGTACACATGGTCCGCGACCGCGAAGATCCCCCAGGCCGCGGCGACCGAGGCGACCAGGCTCACCAGGAAACCGCCGTCCGCGTACGACAGCGGGGACACCGCCGCCACCAGCCGCTCCAGCCAGGGCAGCAGCGGGAAGAACGCGAGGTTCGAGTGCACGTCCCCGTTCGCCAGACGCACCTCGTAGCCGTAGCCGAGTTCGGCGACCCTGGTGTACCAGAGCGCGTCCCAGCGAGCGGTCAGCAGCGTGTACGCGCTCTTGTCGCGCGCCGCGCTCCACAGGGCCAGGGCGACGAGGCCCAGGGCACGGACGGCCGCGTACCCGAGCAGCGCCGGGGCCGCACGGCGCAGCGCCCCGGCGCGGGACGGGGCCGCGCGCGTCTCAAGATCGGTCACGGGCCCGATTATCGACCCGTGCCGGAACCGGCCGGCCGCCCGGGGCGTGGTCGGCGCAGAGGGGAGTGGCGAGGGGAGTGGCGTACACCACATCTTTCCGCCGGACGTGTGAGAGGTCCGCCACTCGGCTCCGGCGCGGACTCGCGTACTCTGACGTGTCACTCGCTTTTCGTTTGCGCGGGCCGGAGACCACCGCTCCTCTCCGGCCGAGTCGCGGGGGTGTCCCCCACCCCGTGAGCCCGCCGATCGCGAGGAACATCTGGGAGGTACGTACATGTCCGGGACGACCACGGCCGCTGCGCTGCGCCGTCGGGCGGCCGGGGCCGGTGCCAACCGCTGGGTGGTTCTGGTCGTCCTCTGCGTCAGCCTGCTGCTGGTCGCCGTCGACGCCACCGTGCTGCACGTGGCGGTCCCCGCCGTCACCGAGGACCTGAAGCCCGGCGGGATCGAGCTGCTCTGGATCGTCGACGTCTATCCGCTCGTCTGCGCCTCGCTGCTGATCCTGTTCGGCACGCTGGGCGACCGCGTCGGCCGCCGGAGGGTCCTGCTCCTCGGGTACGCGCTGTTCGGCGTCGCCTCGGGCATGGCGGCCCTGGCGGACAACGCACAGGTACTGATCGTGGCGCGGGCGCTGCTCGGTGTGGGCGGCGCGATGATCATGCCCGCGACCCTGTCGATCCTGCGGCAGGTCTTCCCGGACCGGCGCGAGCGGGCGCTCGCGATCGGCATCTGGAGCGCCGTGGCCGCGGTGGGCGCGGCGGTCGGGCCGCTGCTCGGCGGCTTCCTGCTGGAGCACTTCTGGTGGGGCTCGGTGTTCCTCGTCAACATCCCGTTGATGCTGGTCAGCCTCCCGGTTGGGCGGCTGCTGCTGCCCGAGTCCAAGGGCGACGGCGAAGGGCCCTGGGACGTGGTCGGCGCGCTGATGGCGGCGATCGGGCTGTCCGGGGTGGTGCTGGGCGTCAAGCGGCTCGGCGGCGGGGAGTCGGTGGGGAGCCTGCTCACCGTGCTGCCGCTGGTGGTGGGCGCGTCGCTGCTGGTCGCGTTCGTACGGCGGCAGCGGCGGCGGACGCATCCCCTGGTCGACCTCGGGATGTTCGCGCGGCCGGCGTTCAGCACGGCCGTCGGGTGCATCGTGCTGGCGATGCTCGCGCTGGTCGGACTCGAACTGATCGCCGCGCAGTACCTCCAGCTGGTGCTCGGGCTGTCGCCGCTGGAGACGGGGCTGCGGCTGCTGCCGCTGACGTTCGCCGCGATGGCGGCCGGGCTGGCCGGTGCGCGGATGCTGCGGCGGTTCGGGCCGCGGCGGATGGTGTGCTTCGGGTTCTGTCTGACGGCCTTCGCGGTGGTGCTGCTGACGGCGCTGGGCCGGACGGACGACTGCGCGCTGATGCTGACCGGCTTCGTGCTGCTCGGCTTCGGGCTGGAGACGACGCTGTTCGGGGCGTACGAGTCGATGCTGAGCGAGGCGCCGCAGGACCAGGCCGGTGGGGCGGCGGCGATCGGGGAGACGTCGTACCAGCTGGGGGCGGGGATCGGGATCGCCCTGCTCGGCACGGTGATGAACGCGGCGTACGCGCCCGGGTTGTCGGGTGTGCCGGGGGTGCCGGAGTCGGCGTCCTCCTCGGCGGGGCATTCGCTGGGGGAGGCGTACGAGGTTGCCGCGCAGCTGGGCGGGGTTGCCGGGGTTGCCCTGCGTCATGCCGCCCGGGACGCGTTCGTGCACGGGCTGCATGTGACGTTGCTGGTGAGTGCGGGGTTGTTGCTGCTGGGGGCGGGGATGGCGTTGCGGTTGCCGCGGGTCATGCAGTGTGAGGGTGAGGGTGCGGTGGAGTTGCCCGCACCCAGGGACGCTGCGGAGTCGCGCGTCTCGGTGTGACGCCTTTTCGCCCGCCCACGCGCCACCCGTATCTGCCGACTGAGGGGTGGAGGTCGCCTGTGGGGGTGCGGCGCCGTCGGCGGCTTGCGGTCGTGATGAGGGGCGCGGACGCCGGTGGTGCTGTGCCCCCACTGGCGACTTCCCACTGGCGACTTCAGCCCTGTAGTCGGCAGCTACGGGTGGTGCGTGGGTGGGTGGAGGTCGTAGCGTCTTGGCTAGCAGTGCTAGTTAAAGAGTTCCGGAGGGTGTCCATGTCCGAGTCGTCCAAGCTTCCTCCCTTCGACCCAGCCGACCTCCTCGGGCTGGACGACCTCCTGGCTCCGGAGGATCTCGGGATCAGGGGCACCGTGCGGGCCTGGGCCGCGGACCGGGTGCTGCCCCATGTCGCCGAGTGGTACGAGAAGGGGGAGCTGCCGGGGATCCGGGAACTCGCCCGGGAGCTGGGAGAGCTCGGCGCCCTGGGCATGTCCCTGGACGGCTACGGGTGCGCCGGCGCGTCCGCCGTGCAGTACGGGCTCGCCTGCCTGGAGCTGGAGGCCGCCGACTCCGGCATCCGGAGCCTCGTCTCCGTGCAGGGCTCCCTCGCCATGTACGCCGTCCACCGCTTCGGCAGCGAAGCGCAGAAGCAGCAGTGGCTGCCCCGCATGGCCTCCGGCGAGGTCATCGGCTGCTTCGGACTGACCGAGCCCGACCACGGATCCGACCCGGCCTCCATGCGGACGTACGCCAAGCGCGACGGCACCGACTGGATCCTCAACGGCCGCAAGATGTGGATCACCAACGGTTCGGTCGCCGGCGTCGCCGTCGTGTGGGCGCAGACCGACGACGGGATCCGCGGGTTCGTCGTGCCGACGGACAGCGCCGGTTTCTCCGCCCCTGAGATCAAGCACAAGTGGTCCCTCAGGGCCTCCGTCACCAGCGAACTCGTCCTCGACGACGTACGGCTGCCCGCCGACGCCGTACTGCCGGAAGGCGCCGGCCTGCGCGGACCGCTCAGCTGTCTGTCGCACGCGCGGTACGGGATCGTCTGGGGCGCCATGGGCGCGGCCCGCAGTTGCTTCGAGGCCGCGGTCGACTACGCGAAGTCGCGGGAGCAGTTCGGACGGCCCATCGGCGGCTTCCAGCTCACCCAGGCCAAACTCGCCGACATGGCGGTCGAGCTACACAAGGGAATTCTGCTCGCCCATCACCTGGGGCGGCGTATGGACGCCGGCCGCCTGCGTCCCGAGCAGGTCAGCTTCGGCAAGCTCAACAACGTACGAGAAGCGATCGAGATCTGCCGCACGGCGCGCACCATTCTCGGCGCCAACGGGATCTCGCTCGAATACCCCGTCATGCGGCACGCGACCAACCTCGAGTCGGTGCTCACCTACGAGGGCACCGTCGAGATGCACCAGCTCGTGCTGGGCAAGGCGCTCACCGGGCTCGATGCCTTCCGGTGAACCCCGCGGGGGCAGGGCCGGTGAGCGGCCCTGCCTCAGCTCTGGTTGAAGAAGCCGTCCGTGCGGTGCGCGGCCGGGTCGCCGTTCACGATCTCCGTGTTGGCGGGGGTCAGCAGGAACACCCGGGTCGACACCCGCTCGATCGAACCGCGCAGGCCGAAGATCAGCCCGGCCGCGAAGTCGACCACGCGCTTGGCGTCGCCGGCGTCCATGGCCGTGAGGTTCATGATGACCGGCACGCCCTCGCGGAACAGCTCGCCGATGGAGCGGGCGTCCCGGAAGCTGTCCGGGGTCACCGTGCCGATGCGGCGCCCCTTCTCCTCGGCGACGTCCGAGGCCACCTTGACGCGCGGATCGGTGACCCAGGCCTCCCCGGGCTCGGTCCCGTCGGAGTAGTCGTCGTCGTAGTAACGCTCGTCTTCGTTGTCGTCGACGAGGCCAAGCCAGGCACTTGCCTTGCGTACCGATCCCATGGACGCCTCCTCTCACAGCGGTCTTTCTTGCTTTCCGCATCCCTATGGTCGTCCATGATGCGGATGGCGCGCCAAGTGGATAGACGCCGCACGGGGGGTTTGTGACGGTACTGGTGCACAGCGAATCCGTCGAGAGTCCGTGTTTCCCAAGGGTCTTGTCGTAAACGGCTGCTGACTGTGAGTGAAATATGATTCTTCGCGGCGTACGGGTGATGAGCGGTGCGTACGGGTGAACGTGATGGCCGATACCATGCGGCGCCAAACGTCGTACGAAGCACGGGGGGACGTCGTGTTCGGAATGGTCAGGCCTTGTCGGCACCGGCTCGGTGAGAGCCTCACGGCCCAGTGGATGGCGCATTTGTGTGGTCTGTGTCTCGCGCTGCGCGGGGACCACGGTCAGCTCGCGCGCATCGTCACGAACTATGACGGGCTTCTCGTCTCCGTGTTGACGGAGGCTCAGGCGGAACGGACGTCCGGCACGTCGAGTGGTGTGGGGCGGCGTACGGCGGGGCCGTGTCCGCTGCGCGGGATGCGTACCGCGTCCGTCGCGCACGGTGAGGGAGCGCGGCTCGCGGCGGCCGTGTCGCTGGTGCTCGCCTCCGCCAAGGTGCGCGACCACGTCGCCGACGGCGACGGGCTGCTGGCCCGCGCGCCGGTCGCGCGCGCCGCGCGCCGGATCGCCGCGGGCTGGGACCGCGCCGGGGCGCGCACCGGCTCCGCCGTCGGGTTCGACACGGCCGTCCTGGTCGACGCCGTGGACCGGCAGAGCGGCATCGAGACGCTCGCCGGGCCCGGTACGCCGATCCTGACGGTCACCGAACCGACCGAGACCGCGACCGCTGCCGCTTTCGCACACACGGCGGTCCTCGCCGGACGGCCGCACAACGCCGGGCCGCTCGCCGAGGCCGGACGGCTCTTCGGGCGGCTGGCCCACCTCCTGGACGCCGTGGAGGACCTGCACGCTGACGCGACGTCAGGTGCCTGGAACCCGATCGCCGCGACCGGCACCTCCCTCGCGGAGGCCCGGAGGCTCGCCGACGACGCGGTGCACGGGGTGCGGCTCGCGCTGGGCGAGGCCGAGTTCGCCGACGCGAAGCTCGTGCATCTGCTGTTCGTGCACGAACTGCGGCGCTCGGTGGACCGGGCGTTCGGCGCGGTGCCGGTGTGCGCGTCACACCAGGGCGGGCCGTACGGGCAGCAGCCGTCTCAGGGGCCGTACGGCCAGGGGCCGCACGGGCCGTACGGGGCGCATGGCTCCGGACAGAACCCGTACGCGGGTGGTGGCGGGAACCCGTTCGCAGGTGGGGGAGGGTACGGCGGCGGTGGTCTCGGCGGTGGTGGTGTGCCGGTGCCCCAGCCGCCCCGGGGCCGGCGCGGGTTCTGGGCCGGCTGCGGGATGTTCTGGCTGCTGTGCTGCACCTGCAAGCTGTGCTGTGCCAAGGAGTACGAGGGGCCCTGGTCCCGCAAGAAGCGCGAGGGCTGCTGCCGTGATTGCGACTGCGACGGATGCGACTGCTGCTGCCCCTGCGACGGCTGACCCCGCCGACTGCTGCTGCCCCTGCGACGGCTGACCCAGCCGTGACCGGTGGTTCAGAAGGGCACGGCCGAAAGGCCCTCTTGCGCCTACCGGCCGTTCGGCCGAATACTCCCCCCACAGCGCTTGTCAGGGGCACGGCGGATTCGGAATCCGGCCTGCCTCGCCCCGGACTGCGCCTCACGGGCCCGAAACCCCACGAGGGCCCCCGACTTCCTTTGTGGAGGAACGAAAAGTGAGGATCAAGCGCACCACCCCCCGCAGCGGCATTTCGAGACGGACCCGGCTGATCGCCGTTTCCACCGGCCTCGTCGCCGCCGCAGCGATCGCGATCCCCAGCGCGAACGCGTCCGGCACCCCCGCCACCTTCAGCGCCACCGAGCTCAAGAGTGCCAGCGGCTCGATCCTGAAGGCCGACATCCCGGGCACCGCCTGGGCCGTCGACAGCAAGACCAACCGCGTGCTCCTGACCGTCGACAGCACGGTCAGCCAGGCCGAGATAGCGAAGATCAAGCAGCAGGCCGGCGCCAACGCCGACGCGCTCACGATCAAGCGCACCCCCGGCAAGTTCAACAAGCTGATCCAGGGCGGCGACGCCATCTATGCGAGTAGCTGGCGCTGCTCCCTCGGCTTCAACGTCCGTGCCAGCAACGGCACCGAATACTTCCTGACCGCCGGTCACTGCACCGACGGCGCGGGCACCTGGTACTCCAACTCCGGCCGCACCAACGTCATCGGCTCGACCGCCGGCTCCAGCTTCCCGGGCAACGACTACGGCATCGTCCGCTACAGCGGCTCCGTCAGCCGTCCCGGCACCGCGAACGGCGTGGACATCACGCGCGCGGCCACCCCGAGCGTGGGCACCACCGTCATCCGCGACGGCTCCACGACCGGTACGCACAGCGGCCGGGTCACCGCCCTCAACGCCACCGTGAACTACGGGGGCGGGGACATCGTCTCCGGCCTGATCCAGACCACCGTCTGTGCCGAGCCCGGTGACTCCGGCGGTTCGCTCTACGGCAGCAACGGCGTCGCGTACGGTCTGACCTCCGGCGGCAGTGGTAACTGCTCCTCCGGTGGTACGACGTTCTTCCAGCCCGTCACGGAGGCCCTGAGCGCCTACGGGGTCAGCGTGTACTAAGAAGCCCCCGGCGGCAGTTCGCAGCGCTTCGCAGCCCCCGCACGCATGGCGTGCGGGGGCTTTCGTGTGGAGCGCGGGCGTCCCTCTGAACCGGCTGGCGGAGGGGCGAAATCCAGCCATGCGTGAACCCCGCAGAGTGCCCGCACATTACTCACGCGTAATGTTTGCACTGTGAACGCAGGGGAGTTGGGTCCGATTTGATCGTGGACGGTCAAAATGAGGGGCGTGCGAAGCGCTGTCTACGCGCGTCTCGAACTCACCCTTGTGTGCTCCCCGTTGTCCTCGGAATAGTGGGCGCTCGTCAACAAGGCCTTCCGGTTCGTGAGGTCCCCACAACCTCTCGGGCCGACCCCCCACAGGAGGACGTGAGTTGAAGCACCGACGCATACCCAAGCGGCGTGCAGCCGTGGCAGGTGCGGGCATCGCCGCACTGGTCGCCGCGGGAGTCACCTTCCAGACTGCGAACGCGAGCGAGACCCCGGAGGCCTCCACGCCCCGGACCCTGTCGGTCGCGGCGGCCGGAAAGCTCGCCTCGACGCTGGCCGAGGACCTCGGCGCCGACGCGGCGGGCACGTACTACGACACGAAGAGCAAGAAGCTCGTGGTGAACGTGCTCGACGAGGCCGCGGCCAAGGCCGTCGAGAAGGCGGGAGCCAAGGCGAGAGTCGTGGCGAACTCCCTCGCCGAACTGAAGAGCGCCCGCGGCACGCTGCAGCAGGACGCGACGATTCCGGGCACCTCCTGGGTGACCGACCCGACGACGAACAAGGTCGTCGTCACCGCCGACCGTACGGTGTCCAAGGCCGAGTGGACGAAGCTGACGAAGGTCGTCGACGGGCTCGGTGCGAAGGCCGAACTCAAGCGGACGAAGGGCGAGTACAAGCCCTTCGTCGCCGGTGGCGACGCGATCACCGGCGGCAGTGGCCGCTGCTCGCTCGGCTTCAACGTCGTCAAGGGCGGCGAGCCGTTCTTCCTGACCGCGGGGCACTGCACCGAGGGCATCTCGACGTGGTCGGACTCCAGCGGCAAGGAGATCGGCACCAACGCGGACTCCAGCTTCCCGGGCAACGACTACGGGCTCGTCAAGTACACCGCGGAGGTGGCTCACCCGAGTGAGGTGAACCTCTACAACGGCTCGACGCAGAAGATCACGGGTGCCGCCGAGGCGACGGTCGGCATGGAGGTCACGCGGAGCGGTTCGACGACCCAGGTGCACGACGGGAAGGTCACGGGGCTGGACGCCACCGTGAACTACGGCAACGGCGACATCGTGAACGGTCTGATCCAGACCGACGTGTGCGCGGAGCCCGGTGACAGTGGTGGCTCGCTTTTCTCGGGCAGCAACGCGATCGGGCTGACGTCCGGTGGCAGTGGTGACTGCACGTCCGGTGGGGAGACCTTCTTCCAGCCGGTGACGGAGGCGCTGTCGGCGACCGGGACCGAGATCGGCTGAGTTCCGGCTCCAGGCTTGTGAAGTCCCGCCCCTTGTGTGAGGGGCGGGGCTTTTCTGTATGGCGCTGCCCGTGTGTGTGGCGCCTTCGCGGTGGTGGGTCTCGGCTGAGCCGGCGCAGGCCGCCGCTGCGGGCAGTCGTGCCTCCCCCAGTGCCTTAAGGGCCTGGGAGGTACCCCCAGGCGGCACGGGTGGGCGCAGCGGCACCCCGCAACGCCGGGCTGCGAAACCCCCTAGGGCTCAGCTGCCGCCTCAACGCCGGGCACCGTTACAGCGCCTTGCGGCGGGTCGCGGATGCCGCCACCGCGATCGCGGATCCCGCCGCCGCCCATGCCGCCAGTACCAGGAGTGGTGCGGTCAGGGTGTTGTTCTCGAAGTAGCGATCGAGCGGGTCGACCAGGTGCCGGCGCCCGGGGGCAGGGCCGGGTCGAGGGCCTTCCAGAAGGGTGGGAGGAGGGGTGGGGGCAGGGCGCCGCCCGCGCTCGGGTTGCCGAGGATCACCACCAGCAGGATGACCAGGCCGATGCCGATCGTGCCGAAGATGCCCTGCAGGGCCAGCGTGGCCGCGCCCACGGCGAAGATGATCAGGGTGCCCAGGCCGATGGGATGACGTCGACCGTCCGGAAGGGGCGCCTCTCCGATCTCTCCAGGGTGGTGACGAGGGTGGGCAGGGTGGTGGAGAGGATCCTGCCGCCGCCGGAGGCGACCAGGAGGGTGTCGATGCCGGTTGGGTTGATGACCAGGGCGCCGTCGGTGTCCCGGTTCTTGATCTGGTGCCGGGCGGTGGACTCGTCGGGCAGTGCTCGGGGGTCCTGGGGAGAGCCGGGCAGCTGGTTCAGCCGGGTCGCCGCCTGATCGGACGCGGCCCCGGGGGCGACCACCGCGAAGGGCAGTCCCTGGGTTTCGGGTCGTGCAGCGCTCCCACGTAGGAGGCGACGAACAGCAGCTGGAGTGCGACCACGCCGACGATGAGCAAAGTGGCCCGCGGGGTGACGGCGTCTCTCACCTCGTCGCGGAACGAGCGGTGCGGCATGGCTCCACGGTCGGGGGCGTTCCGGTGTTTCCGCAGGTGGGGCGGGGCCGAACGGATGTCGCACATGCATTCGAGGATGGGGGTATGGTGGGGGTGAGGTAGCTGGGAACAGATGTTCGAACCGGTGTGGTTCACGAGTGCGGGAGGTGCGTGTGCCGGGGTTCACGCATCTGCACACCGCCTCCGGATTCTCGTTGCGGTATGGAGCCTCGCATCCGGAGCGGCTGGCCGAGCGTGCCTCCGAGCGGGGCATGGACGCCCTGGCTCTGACTGATCGCGACACGCTCGCCGGGACCGTCCGGTTCGCCAAGGCCTGTGCGAAGGCGGGGGTCCGTCCCGTGTTCGGGGCGGATCTGGCGGTGGCGGGAGGGGAGCCGCCCGAGCCCGGGCGGGGGCGGCGCCGGACTCCTGTGCGCGGTGGCGCCTTCGTCGACGAGTCCGCCCCCCGGGTGACCTTTCTCGCCCGGGACGGCGCCCGTGGGTGGGCCGGGCTGTGCCGGCTCGTCTCGGCGGCGCACGAGGGGGAGGGGACGCCCCTGCTGCCCTGGGGGCGCCATCACGCCGAGGGCGTGACCGTGCTGCTCGGGCCTGATTCGGATGTGGGGCGTGCCCTGGCCGCCGGGCGTCCCGACCGTGCGGCGCGGCTGCTCGCGCCCTGGCGGGAGGCCTACGGCGACGCCCTGCGGCTGGAGGCCGTCTGGCATGGCCGGAAAGGTACGGGGCCCGGCTCCCTGCGGCTGGCCGCCCGGACCGTCGGGTTCGCCGCCGAGCAGCGGATCCGGCCCGTGCTCAGCAACGCCGTACGGTACGCCGACCCGGGTCTGGGGCCGGTCGCCGACGTGCTGGACGCCGCGCGCCGGCTGGTGCCCGTCGACCCGACCAAGGAGCTGGACTCCGGTGAGGCCTGGCTCAAGGGGGCCGGGGTCATGGTCGGGGTGGCGGAGCGGATCGTCGAGGCCGCGGGGTTCCGGCGGGACACCGCTCATCGGCTGCTGGAGCAGACTCAGGTCACCGCCGCCGAGTGCCTGGTCGATCCCGAGGACGATCTCGGGATCGGTACCGTCCACTTCCCCGAGCCGCATCTGGTCGGTGCCGACCGCCGCAGCGCCCAGCGGACGCTGGCCTCGCGGGCGGCGGCGGGGATGGTGCTGCGCGGGTACGACCGGCGGCGGGAGTACTGGGAGCGGATGCACCACGAGCTGGACATCATCGTCCACCACGGCTTCGCTTCCTATTTTCTGACCGTGGCCCAAGTGGTCGACGATGTGCGGGAGATGGGAATCCGCGTCGCCGCCCGGGGGTCCGGGGCGGGGTCGCTCGTCAACCATCTGCTCGGGATCGCGCACGCCGATCCGATCGAGCACCGGCTGCTGATGGAGCGGTTCCTGTCGAAGGAGCGGGTCGTCCTGCCCGACATCGACATCGACGTGGAGTCCGCGCGCCGGCTGGAGGTCTACCGCAAGATCATCGGCCGGTTCGGCACCGAGCGGGTCGCGACGGTCGCGATGCCGGAGACGTATCGCGTACGGCATGCGATCCGTGACGTGGGGGCCGCCCTGTCCATGGACCCGGCCGAGATCGACCGGGTGGCCAAGTCCTTTCCCCACATCCGGGCGCGGGACGCCCGGGCGGCGCTGGAGGAACTGCCCGAACTGCGTGCGCTGGCGGGGGAGAAGGAGAAGTACGGGAAGCTGTGGGAGCTGGCCGAGGCGCTGGACGCCCTGCCGCGCGGGGTGGCCATGCATCCGTGCGGTGTGCTGCTGTCCGACGCCTCCCTGCTGGCGCGTACGCCGGTCATGCCGACCAGTGGCGAGGGTTTTCCGATGTCGCAGTTCGACAAGGACGACGTGGAGGACCTGGGGCTGCTGAAGCTGGATGTGCTGGGGGTGCGGATGCAGTCGGCCATGGCGCACGCCGTGGCGGAAGTGGAGCGGGTTTCGCGGGTGAGGGTCGATCTGGACGGGCTGTCGCCGGGGGATCCGGAGACGTACCGGTTGATCCGGTCGACCGAGACGCTCGGCTGCTTCCAGATCGAGTCGCCGGGGCAGCGGGACCTGGTCGGGCGGCTCCAGCCGGCCGACTTCCACGATCTCGTCGTCGACATCTCGCTGTTCCGTCCCGGACCGGTCGCCGCCGACATGGTGCGGCCGTTCATCGAGGCGCGGCACGGGCGGGCGCCGATCCGCTATCCGCACCCGGACCTGGAGGAGCCGCTGAAGGAGACGTACGGGGTCGTCGTCTTCCACGAGCAGATCATCGACATCGTCGCCATCATGACCGGCTGCGGGCGCGGTGAGGCGGACCGGGTGCGGCGCGGGCTGTCCGATCCGGAGTCGCAGGGGCGGATCAAGGTGTGGTTCGCGCAGCACGCGGCGGCGAACGGCTATGACGCGGAAACGGTTCAGCGGACCTGGGAGATCATCGAGGCCTTCGGGTCGTACGGCTTCTGCAAGGCCCACGCCGTCGCCTTCGCCGTACCGACGTACCAGTCGGCGTGGCTGAAAGCGCATCATCCGGCCGCCTTCTACGCGGGATTGCTGACGCACGACCCCGGGATGTACCCGAAGCGGCTGCTGCTGGCGGACGCGCGGCGGCGCGGGGTGCCCGTGCTGCCGCTGGACGTGAACAAGTCGGGCGTCGCACACCGTATCGAACTGGTGTCCGGTAAATGGGGGCTGCGGCTGGCGCTCTCCGATGTGCACGGCATCAGGGAGGACGAGGCGGCACGGATCGCCGAGGGGCAGCCGTACGCCTCGCTGGTCGACTTCTGGGAGCGGGGCCGGCCCAGCCGTCCGCTGGCCCAGCGGCTCGCGCAGGTGGGAGCGCTGGACGCGTTCGGCGCCAACCGCCGTGATCTGCAACTGCATCTGACCGAGCTGCACCGGGGTGCGCGGGGCGCGGGCGGTGGGCAGTTGCCCTTGGCCGGGGGGCGGAAGACCGCCCCGGCGGGGCTGCCCGACCTCACCTCGTCGGAGCGGCTCAGCGCCGAGCTGGGCGTGCTGTCCATGGACGCCTCACGCAATCTGATGGACGATCACCGGGCCTTCCTCGACGAGCTCGGCGTGGTGTCGGCGCGGCGGCTGCGCGAGGCCCGGCACGGGGAGACGGTGCTGGTCGCGGGCGCCAAGGCGGCCACGCAGACACCGCCGATCCGGTCCGGCAAGCGGGTCATCTTCTCCACCCTGGACGACGGCACGGGCCTGGTCGACCTCGCCTTCTTCGACGACTCCCACGACGCCTGCGCCCACACCGTCTTCCACTCCTGGCTGCTGCTGGTGCGCGGGGTGGTGCAGCGGCGCGGCCCGCGCAGCCTCAGCGTGGTGGGCGCCGCCGCCTGGAACCTCGCGGAGCTGCTGGAGGTGCGCCGGGAGGAAGGGCTGGAGGGGGTCGCGGCCCGGTTGGCCGGTGCCGGTGCCGGTGCCGGTGCGGGTGCCGATTCCGGTTCCGGTGATTCCGGTGGCGGCGAGGGGGCGGCGGGCTCCGCGGACCAGGATCCGGCGGAGCAGCGCAAGATCCGGATGCCCACGGGGTACGAGATGCACCCCTGGGCCGATCTGCGTCCCGCGGGCGAAGGGCCCGCGGTGGGAAGGAAGTTGTGGCACCAGAGTCCGGGGAGTGCGGGATGACCATCCTCTGCGTACGTTTCCAGCTGCCTCCGACGCGCGAGGCCGACCTGCCCCGACTGCTCGGGATGCTCGAGGAGTTCACCCCCGTCGTCCAGGCCCTGCCACCGGACGGGGCGCTGGCCGATCTGCGGGGCGCCGAGCGGTACTTCGGGCGCAACGCCGTCGAACTGGCCTCGGTGATCCGGGTGCGCTCGCTCGCGCTGTACGGCGTCGACTGCGTGATCGGAGCCGGGCCCGGGCCGATGCTGGCCCGCGTGGCGCTGCGCGACGCCGTGCCCGGGGTGACGTGTGCGGTGCCCGAGGAGCGGGACGCCATCGCGGAGTTCCTCGCGGACAAACCCGTCGCCGCGCTGCCCGGCGTGGGCGCCGCAACCGCCCGTACGCTGGGCGACTACGGCCTCGACACCCTCGGCCGGGTCGCCGCCGCGCCGCTGTCCACGCTCCAGCGGCTGATCGGCGCGAAGGCCGGCCGCGAGCTGCACGAGAGGGCGAACGGCGTCGACCGCGGCCGGGTCGTACCGAACGCCGTCTCCCGCTCCCTCGCCACGGAACGCCCCTTCGGCCGCGACGAACTGGACCCGGACCGTCACCGCCGTGCCCTGCTGTCGGCCGCCGAGGAGATCGGTGCCCGGCTGCGCGCCCTGGAGAAGGTCTGCCGCACGCTCACCCTCACCGTGCGCTACGCCGACCGCTCCGCCACCACCCGCAGCCGCACGCTGGCCGAACCGACCGCGCACTCCCCCGACCTGACCAGGGCCGCGTACGGCATGTACGAGGCCCTCGGCCTGCAACGCGCCCGGGTCCGCGCGATCACCCTGCGCGCCGAGGGGCTCGACCCCGCCGATCAGGCCTCCCATCAGCTGACCTTCGACCCGGTGGACGAGAAGGTCCGCCGTATCGAGGAGGTCGCGGACCGAGCCCGGGCGAAGTTCGGGCCGCGGGCGGTGATGCCCGGGGGACTAGGGGGACTGGCGGCGTAGATCCTTCTGCGTGACGTCAGTTGGCCCACGGTGGCACGATGCTGGTGCCGTCGGCGAGTCGTGCCTCCAGGCCGATCGAGGTGGTGACCCAGGAGTACGCGGTCCGGTCGGTGGGGTTCTCGACGGTCAGGGTGGCGCCGGGGTTGATGATCACCGTGTCGCCCGCGGCGATCCGCTCGCTGCGGCCGTCGAGGGTGATCAGCAGCTCGCCGTCGAGCAGATGGAAGATCTCCTCCCGGTTGACCGTGTGCGCCGGCGCCTTGAGACCGGCGGGAATCTCACCGCGCCAGGCGCACAGCTCCTTGCTGCCGCTGCGCGGGGTGGCGTACGAGACGAAGCGGGCGCCGTGGATCTCGTGGGTGACGGCTTCGGACGAGCGGATGACGGGCATGCGGGCCTCCAGTTGGTCAAGCAACTTGACTATATGGTCAAGCTGCTTGACCGTCACGTCAAGGGTGTTTCAATGCATGGGTGCAGAACTCCGAGGCCATGGCCCTGTCCGCCGCCCTGCTCGCCGCCGCCGGCGGGCTCACGCATCGCATCCATGAGGGCGTCGTCGCGCGCGGCTTCGAGGGGCTGCGGCCCGCGCACGGCTTCGCCTTCGCCCGGCTCGCCCCGGACGGCGCGACGGTCACCGACCTGGCCGCCCACCTCGGGGTGACCAAGCAGGCCGCCAGTCAGCTCGTGGACGAAATAGTACGCAAGGGGTACGCCGAGCGGCGCCCGCACCCCGAGGACGCGCGAGCTCGACTGGTCGTGCTGACCGGGCGCGGGTGGGAGTGCACGCGGGCTGCGGAGGAGGCGGCCGCGGAGGTGGTGCGGCAGTGGGGGGACGTGCTGGGGGAGGAGCAAGTGCGGGTGCTGCGGGAGCAGTTGCTGCGGATCGCGCCCCAAGGGGCCCATCCGGCCTGCCTGGTGAGGCGGTGTCAGGCGGGTTCACCGTCGTCGGTTACCACTGGAAGTTTTTACTGACGCGTAACTTCCCAGTTTGACTACTGACTCGTAACTTGACGAGTGAACAGCATCCCGTGATCCGGATCACAGGGCGTCGTGCCGTCGCACCTCCCTTGAGCCGCAAGGAGATCACCCGATGCTGCCCTGGAAACGAGTGCTCAGACCCCTGGCCGCGCTGCTGCTGACCGCCGCGGCCGTCACCGTCCCCGCCACCTCCGCCCAGGCCGCCGGTGCCCCGGGCTCCGGCTGGAACGACTACAACTGCAAGCCGTCCGCCGCTCATCCCCGCCCCGTCGTCCTCGTCCACGGCACCCTCGGGAACTCTGTCGACAACTGGCTGGGGCTCGCCCCCTATCTGAAGGTCCGGGGCTACTGCGTCTTCTCCCTCGACTACGGACAGCTCCAGGGCGTCCCCTTCTTCCACGGCCTCGGACCCGTCGAGAAGTCCGCCACCCAGCTGAAGGACTTCGTCGACCGGGTGCTCGCCGCCACCGGCGCGGCCGAGACCGACATCGTCGGACACTCCCAGGGCGGCATGATGCCCCGCTGGTACCTGCGGTTCCTCGGTGGTGCCGCCAAGGTGAACGCCCTGGTCGGCATCGCGCCCAGCAACCACGGCACCGACCTGAACGGCTTCACCCGCCTGCTGCCGTACTTCCCGGGCGCCGGAGACCTGTTGGCGAAGACCACGCCCGCCCTCGCCGACCAGGCCACCGGCTCCGACTTTCTCAAGCGGCTCAACGCGGGCGGCGACACCGTGCCCGGTGTGCGCTACACCGTCATCGCCACCAAGTACGACGAGGTGGTCACGCCGTGGCGCAGCCAGTACCTCAGCGGGCCGGACGTGCGCAACGTCCTGCTCCAGGACCTGTGCGCGGTCGACCTGTCCGAGCACGTGGCCGTCGGGCTGCTGGACAGGGTCGCCTTCCACGAGGTGGCCAACGCGCTCGACCCGGCGCGGGCCAGGCCCACCACCTGTGCGTCGGCGTTCGACTGACACGTGTACATGTGCCGGGGAAACGTTTCGGGGCCTGTCCGGCCTGAGCCGCCGGACAGGCCCCGAGTCCTGGGTCAGCGGCCGTGGCGACCGCCGCTCACCGCATGGCGCCGGGCCGACAGGAACAGGGCCGAGGAGCCGAGCGCCAGCGCGGCCGCGCCGCCGATCGCGAGGTAGGGGGTGCTGCTGTCGCCGCCGGTCTCGGCGAGGTTCGTCGTGGCGCCGGCCGCCTTCGGCCGGTTGGGAGCGGCGTCGGCCTGCGTGGGCCGGTCCGGGGCGGTGTCGGCCTGCGCGGGCCGGTTCGGGGCGGGGCTCTCCGGGGCCGCGGCCGGCTCGGCCGAGGTGCTGGGGTCATCGTCGCCGTGGCCGTTGTGCTCGATGGTCGACTTGTCGTTGCCCGCCTCGATCTGCTCCTTGGTGGGAGCGGAGGCCGTCGGGGCCGGAGCGGCGCCGCCCGCCGCGCTGTCGCCGCCGCCGAAGGTGACGTCCGAGCAGGAGTAGAACGCCTCCGGGCTGTCCGACCGCTGCCAGACGGCGTACAGCAGATGCCTGCCGGAGCGCTCGGGCAGGCTGCCGGAGAAGGTGTAGAAGCCGCCCGTGGCCGCCGGGTCGGTGGCCGTCGCGACCGGGTGCTCCAGATCCAGGTCGTTCCAGGCGAGCGGCTCGGCCGGGTCGTAGCCGGGCTTGGTGAGGTACACCTTGAACGTGCCCTTGTGAGGGGCCGTCACGCGGTACTTGAAGGTGTGCGAGCCGCTGCGCACCCCGGTCGCCGGCCAGTCGGCGCGGGCCAGGTCGAGCCCCTTGAACTGCTCGTTGTTCGCGCTGCACAGCTTGCCGTCCGGGATGAGCCGCTGGTGCCGCCCGCCGGCGTCACCGATGCGGATGCCGTTCCAGTCGTAGAGGGCCTGCGTGCCGCCCGCCGCGACCGCCGCCTTGCACGCGGCCGACTCGGGGCTCTCCGGGCCCTCGGCGTAGCACTGCGAGACGCGGCTGACCGGGTCGCCCATCGAACCGTGCGCGGCCGCCGGCGTGGCGGTCAGCCCGGCCAGGGCGAGCGGGAGGGCGCCGAGGGCGGTGACGGTGACTGCCGTGCGGCGTGCGGGCATGCGGGAACTCCTCGAGACGGTACAGGGGAACGGGCCCGGGCCCGAGTGGGCCCGGGCCCCGTGGGGGGTGATCCGAAGCTAGCCCCTGAAAACCGTGAAATCGCCTGCTGAGGGCGGGTGGGGGAGATCCTTATGGCCCGCTTAAGGAAGTGCTCAGACTGACATCAGGTAGGTACCGTCGCGGCATGGCAGACGAGGAGATCCGGCCGGCCGGAGCCGCCGACGTTCCGGTCGTCGAGGGCGTGATCGACGCGGCCTTCCGCCCCTGCATCGAGCGCATCGGACGGGTGCCGCAGCCCATGGAGGAGGACCACGCGGCGAACGTGGCCGCGGACAAGGTGTTCGTGACGGGCGAGCCCGTGACCGGCCTCGTCGTGACCGAGGCGTTCGAGGACCATCTCTTCCTCGACACCATCGCCGTCCACCCCACCGCGCAGGCAGGGGAGTGGGGCGACGGCTGCTGCGGTTCGTGGACGCACACGCGCGTGCGCTGGGACTGCCCGAGGTCAGGCTCTGCACGAACGCGCTGATGTGGGAGAACCAGAAGATCTATCCGAAGTACGGCTATGAGCTGGTGGAGCGACGACTGGACGGGTCCTACGACCGCGTCCACTACCGCAAGCGGCTGTGCTGAACGGGTCTCATGATCGGTACCGGCCGCTCAGGCGTCCGGCCACCACGTGCGTGCGATGTCCTTGCGGACTTCCGGGCGTCCCGCGGGGCGCTCGTCGGCCTCCTCGCGGGCCTGGCGGACGTCCGTCTTCTTCAGGGGCTTCTGCACGGTCACACGGCGCATGGCTGCCTCCTTAAGGGTCTACCGGGTTCCGCGTTCTCACGGAGGTAGACCTTTCGGGGGAGAGTTCCTCATCGCTCCTGGTCTGTCAGTGGCGGCTGTCACGATTCGAGTGTCAGTGGCGGGTGTCACTCTTGGGCCCATGGCGAACGACAGTGACGGCACGACCTCGACCCACACCGGCGCCGACGTGGACTGGGACGCGCGGGCGGCCTCCTTCGACGAGGAGCCGGACCACGGGCTGCGCGACCCGGAGGTGCGCCGGGCCTGGGCCGCGCGGCTGCGCTCCTGGCTGCCCGGGCGGGCCGGCGACGTCCTCGATCTCGGCTGCGGCACCGGCAGTCTGTCGCTCCTCGCGTCCGAGCGGGGACACCGGGTGACGGGCGTGGATCTCTCTCCGGCGATGGTGGCGCTCGCCCGGCGCAAGCTGGCCGGGCGTGACGCGGTGTTCCTCGTCGGTGACGCGGCGGCGCCGCCGGTCGGCGAGCAGCGCTTCGACGCCGTGCTCGTGCGACACGTCCTGTGGGCCCTGCCCGACCTCGGCCGCGCCCTGCGGCACTGGGCCGGGCTGCTGCGACCGGGCGGGCGGCTCGTGCTGGTCGAGGGCGTGTGGGGGACGACCGCGCCGGTCGGGATACCGGCGCGGCGGCTCGCCGGTCTGCTCGCGCCGATCGCCGGTCAGGTGCGCGTGGAGCGGCTGTCCGGCGATCCCCTGCTGTGGGGCGGGGTGGTGACCGACGAGCGGTACGCGGTGGTGGCCGTGAGCGGCGGCTCAGGCCAGGAGCGCGGTGAAGTCGTCGCCGCGGGCGAGTGACTCCAGCTCGTCGAGGGCGGCCAGGGCGGCTTGTGCGGCACCGGGGTCCGACTCGGCGAGGCCGCTGGCGGCGAACTCGTCCTCGTCCAGGCGTCGTACGTCCGTGCCGTCCGCGGAGACCCACAGGTCCAGGTCGAGGTCCTCCACGACCAGCTCCGGGCCGGAGCGTGCGGCGGGGCGGGTGATGTCGCAGTACCAGCCCTTCAGCGCGCCCGAGGCGGAGCGGACCTCCTTCACCGCGTACCAGCGGTCACGCCAGTAGTACTCCGTGAAGACGTCCCCGGGCTCGAAGCGGACGAAGCCGAAGTCGCGGACGCCGCTGCCCGCCCAGGGGGCGCGGACCGCGACGCGGGTGCCGTCGTCCGTCAGGAGCTCGCCGGTGTAGCGGATCTTCGTACGGCCCGCCTTGACGAGCACGACGTCGACCTGGCCGGACCGGTCAGCCGAGTTCGCGGACATAGCGCACTTCCTTCGCAGAGATCTCGTAGCCGAACCACTTGTTGATGGCGATCATCGGTTCGTTGCCGGTGTCGTTTCCGGTGAACGCCTCCGTGTACCCCGCCGCCAGGGCCCGGTGCAGGGAGTCGTTCTTGGCGAGCTTCGCCAGGCCCCGGCCGCGGAACGCCCGGGCGGTGCCGGTCATGGCGGTCCCGTAGCGGCTGCCGTCCGTGTGCGCCACGCTGAAGGCGGCGGGGCGGCCGTCGACGACCGCGACCGAGGTCAGCTCGCGGTTGAGGAGCGGGTGCTTCCAGTTCTGATCCAACCATGCCTCGTAGTCCGTGAACTCGGCCTCGATGTCGCTCGGTTCGTCCGAGACCGTCACCGCGTCCAGTTCGAAGATCGGACGCGGGTCGTCCACGAAGTCGGCGGCCGTGCGCAGTTCGACGCCCGCCGGCGGGTCCTGGCGGGGCGGCAGCGTGCCGCCTGCCAGGTCGAGGCGCATGAAGTAGGCGGAACGGCTGGCCCGGAAGCCGTGCCGCTCGGCGAAGGCCAGATTGTCCGGCTCGTCCAGCACCCAGGCGAACAGCTTCCGCACGCCCAGCGAGGCCAGGCGCTCCTCGGCCGTGCGCAGCAGCAGCGAACCGGCGCCGCGTCGCGTGCGGTCGGGGCGTACATAGATGTTGGCGGATCCCTGGCCGGGTTCCGGGCTCTCGTGGGCGACGCTGATCTGGGCCGTGCCGATGATCTCGCCGTCCTCCTCGGCGACGAGCTGCCCGAAGTGGGCGTCCGGGTGGGCATGGGTCAGCGTGTGCACCACGGACTCGGGCGTGGACAGCATGTAGGGCAGGGCGACGCGGCGCGTGTGGGAGAACCCCTCGGCGTCGGCTCGGACCTCGGGTCGCAGGTCGCGCACGATCACGGTCATGGAGGCGCACGCTACGCGGGAGCGCACCCCGGGTGCCTCCCATTTTCCGTCGGGTACGGGACAATCGGCCTGTGACCTTGAAGATCGACATCGACGACAGTGCTCCGCCGTACGAGCAGGTGCGGGCGCGGATCTCCGAGCAGGCGCGGTCCGGTGAGCTGCCGGTGGGGTACCGGCTGCCGACCGTGCGGGGGCTGGCCGAGTCGCTGGGGCTCGCCGCGAACACGGTCGCCAAGGCGTACCGGGCGCTGGAGGCGGACGGCGTGATCGAGACGCGGGGCCGCCACGGCACGTTCGTGGCCGCCGCCGGCTCGGCGGCGGAGCGGGAGCTGGCGGTCGCCGCCCAGGCGTACGTGGAGCGGGCCCGAAGGCTCGGGCAGGGGGAGGACGCGGCGCTCGCCGCGGTACGGGACGCCCTGCGGGCGACTCAGGGGGAGTAGGACGTCGCTCAGCCGGCCCGCGTCAGACGCTCGGGTGTCCGGGTGATCTCCAGGCCCGCCGATCTCCCCAGCCGCGCGAACGTCATCGCGTCCTCCACCGCCGCACCCCCCGGGTCGTTGTTGAAGTACGCGTAGACGTCCTCGCCGCCGGGCCAGGTCGTGGCGATGCGGTCGAGCCAGGTGGCCAGCGAGCGGCGGCCGTAGTGGGGCCAGGGCCGGGCGCGGCCCTGGTGGAAGCGGACGTAGCCCCAGTCGGTGGTGCGCCACAGCGGGGTCGCGGGGCGGGCCAGGACGTCGGCCCAGCACAGGGCCGCGCGCCGGGACTCCAGGACCGTACGGACCTCCCGCGTCCACCACGAGTCGTGGCGGGGCTCGACCGCGACCCGGGTCGAGGCGGGGAAGCAGGCGAGGCAGGCGTCCAGGAGGCCCGGGTCGGCGCGCAGGTTGGGCGGGAGCTGGAGCAGCACCGGCCCGAGCCGGTCACCGAGACCCGCCGCGTGGCTCATCAGGCGACCGACCGGCTCCTCGGGGTCCTTGAGCCGTTTGATGTGGGTCAGATAGCGGCTCGCCTTGACCGCGACCACGAAGTCCGCGGGCACCCGGCCGCGCCAGTCCTCGAAGGTCTCCCGGGCCGGCAGCCGGTAGAAGGCGTTGTTGATCTCGACGGTGGCGAAGTGCCCCGCGTACTCCTCCAGCCAGAGCCGCATCGGCAGCCCGGACGGGTACAGGACGTCCCGCCAGTCCTTGTACTGCCACCCGGACGTGCCGACGAACAGGGTCATAGACCCATCAAAGCACCCCACGTCTGGAGGGCGGCAGGGGCGACCCGGCCTTCCGGACCCCGCTACGTGTCGGCGCGCGTGTGGAAGCGGTAGAACAGCAGCAGGAAGGCGGCTGCCGTGACCAGCAGCGACGTGATGACCACGGGACGGAGGTCGTCGCCGGTCTGGCTGTAGAGGAAGCCCAGCGCGGCGCCGGCGAAGGCCGCCCGGAGCAGGGCGTGCAGGGCGTGCAGGTCGCGCCTGAGCCGCCGGGTCACCTGGACCACGGCGATGCACAGGACCATGAAGGCGAGCCCGCTCCACACACCCGACGCCACATCCGGTCCGGTGATCGGACCACCGTGACGCCGGTTCACCGCCACCCAATTGCCGTAGACGAGACCGAGGACGACGGGCAGCACCCACCGCATGACGCGGTGGGTGGGTTCGCTGAACACGGTGGGTGCCGTGTGTGCCATCAGAGCCCTCCTTCGTCCCGGCGAAGCGCGGCGTCGCCGCTCCGCACACCTTGGCACGCCTGGGTAACAGGGAGGTGAGAGGCGGTTGTGTGCGAACCGAGCTACAGATACAGCCCCGCGTCGGCGTCCCCGCGCGGTTCCGGCAGGGCCGTCGGGGACGTGCCCCGGCGCAGCGCGTACAGCTCGGCCAGCGTCGCGCCCTCGCGGCCGATGCCGTCCTCGCGGCCCAGCCAGCTCACCGCCTCCGCGCGGGTCAGCGGGCCTACCTCGATCCGGGCCAGACAGCGGCCGGGCCGGACGACGGCGGGGTGCAGGCGCTCCAGGTCCTCGTTGGTCGTGACCCCGACCAGGACGTTGCGGCCCTGGCCGAGCAGTCCGTCCGTCAGGTTCAGCAGCCGCGACAGCGCCTGGCCCGCCGTGTGCTTGGCCTCGCCGCGGATCAGCTCGTCGCAGTCCTCCAGGAGCAGCAGCCGCCAGCGGCCCTTGCCCGCCGCGTCCTCCTCGCCGATCGCGATGTCCATCAGATAGCCGACGTCACTGAACAGCCGCTCGGGGTCCAGGACGCAGTCCACCTGGCACCAGTCCCGCCAGGAACGGGCGAGGGTGCGCAGCGCGGACGTCTTGCCGGTGCCGGGCGGGCCGTGCAGGAGGAGGAGCCGGCCCGAGATGTCTTCGGGGGTCGTCTTCATCAGGCGGTCCATGGCGTCCGCCACCGGCGCCGTGTAGTTGGGCCGGACCTCGTCCCAGGTGCGCGCCGCGATCTGGCGTGTGGTGCGGTGCGGGCCGCGGCGCGGGGAGACGTACCAGAAGCCCATCGTGACGTTCTCCGGCTGCGGTTCGGGTTCGTCCGCCGCGCCGTCCGTGGCCTGGTCGAGGATCTTCTTCGCCAGCTCGGCGGTGGTCGCGGTCACCGTGACGTCGGCGCCCCGGTTCCAGCGCGAGATCAGCAGCGTCCAGCCGTCGCCCTCGGCGAGGGTGGCGCTGCGGTCGTCGTCCCGGGCGGCGCGCAGCACGCGGGCGCCGGGCGGCATCAGCGTCGCCCCGGACCGTACGCGGTCGATGTTCACCGCGTGGGAGTACGGCTGCTCGCCCGTCGCGAAGCGGCCGAGGAACAGCGCGTCGACGACATCGGACGGGGAGTCGGAGTCGTCGACGTTGAGCCGGATCGGCAGCGCCTCGTGCGGGTTTCCAGACATGCCGCCATGATCCGGCACGAGGGCGCCGCGTGCACCCGGTTTCCCGGTGCACGCGGCGTGTTCCACGTGCGGGTCAGGCCCCGGGGCGGGAAACGAGCCGTCGTGCCCGGCGTGTCCTGCGGACCACGGCGTACCCCTTGGTCAGGGCCCGGTCCCTGGCGAACGTACGGGCGATCGCGCGGCCTTCGACCAGCCGCTCGAACTCACCGGTGCCCGTGCTGCGGCGCACCGTCACGCGCCGCAGGGCGTACGGCCCCTGCGCCCGGCGCGCGAGGCCGTTGCCGACGGCGAGCGCCTGCGCGTACCCCGTCTCGCGCACCGCCTGCCGGACCCGGCGGCTGGAGTAGCCGTAGGGATAGGCGAACGAGGCCGGTGCGGTGCCCAGTTGGTCGGCGACGATCTCCTTGCAGTGGATCAGCTCGAACCGCAGCGTGGCGTCGGAGACCTGGTCGAGCTGCGGATGGCTGTGGCTGTGCCCGCCGATCTCGACGCCCGCCGCCGCGAGCTCGCGGACCTGGTCCCAGTCCAGCATGGTGTCCAGGCCGCCGCCGGTGTCGTACGGCCCCCGGATCCACCCGGTCGAGACGAACAGGGTCGCCGGGAAGCCGTGCTTGGCGAGCACGGGCAGGGCGTGCCGGTGCACGCCCTCGTAGCCGTCGTCGAAGGTGATGAGGACCGGCCGCTCGGGCAGCGCGCGGCCGGAGCGCCAGCACGCCGCCAGCCCGGCGGTGGTGACGGGGGTGAGACCCCGGTCCGCGAGCACCGCCATCTGCTCGGCGAACGCCTCGGGGGTCACGGACAGGGCGCGGGTCGCGTCGTTCGGGTCGGTCGCGACCGCGTGGTACATGAGGATCGGTACGCGGACGTCACTCACGGACCGCCACCTCCACTTCGGGTACCGAGAACGTGGTCCCGCCCCGGCGGGCCCGCACGCTGCCCACCACGTATCCGCCCGCCGCCGTCAGCACTCCGGCGACGATCGCCCCCGCCCGCCCGGCACCGCCCGGCCGGGCCAGCAGGGCGTCCCGCAGCCCCCGGGCCACCCCGGCCGGCAGGACCCGGGTGGCGTACCGGCGTTCGGACTCCAGCCCCTTGCCGGCGCCGACGCTCCGGGCCACCAGGGCCTTGGACAGGCCCTCGGCATAGGTGCGCGTGCGGAAGTAGCGGAAGTGCTCACGGGCCTCGGGCACCCGGTGGTGGATCATCGCCCGGTCGTCGATCAGCAGCACCGCGTCGGGCCGCGCCCGGGCCAGGCGGATGCACAGTTCCGTCTCCTCGCAGCCCAGCGGGCGTTTGTCGCCGTCCCGGCCGATGCCGGTGGCGAAGCCGCCCGCCGCGTCGAAGGCACTGCGGCGGAACGAGGCGTTGCCGCCGAGCACGTTGCGCACCCGGACCCGGCCGCGCGGCAGGCCCCGGTAGGTGCAGCCCACCACCCAGTCGAACTCCTCGGGGAACCAGGCGGGCCGCCGCCCCGACGCCCAGACCGGCTCCGTGCGCCCGCCGACCGCCAGCACGCGCGGGTCGGCGTACGCCTCGGCGAAGTGCAGCAGCCAGTCGCGCTCGGCCACGGCGTCGTCGTCGAGGAAGGCGACGACCTCGCCGCGCGCGGCGGCGATCCCGGTGTTGCGGCCGGCGGACAGGCCGCGGGGGCCCGCGTTGGCGAGCACCCGCACGTCGTCGACTTCCTTGTACTCCTTGCCGAGACGGTCCAGAAGGGTCTGGTTGTGGTCGACGACCAGCAGCGTCTCCAGGGCCGGCCGGGACTGCGCCCGCACCGAGGAGACCGCCGCGAGGATGTCCTCCCAGCGGTCCTCGGTGTACGCGCAGATCACGACGGAGATGCCGGGACCGCTCAAGACACCTCTCCCCGGACCGAGTCGAGCATCGGCGACTGGGGCGAACGGCGGCGCAGCGCCCGGCGGTTGGAGCGCTCCTGCAGGATCACCCGGAGCACGCGCAGCCCGTCGCGCACGGCCCGCAGATTGCTGGTGCCGTGGATGCGCAGGTACTCGTGGCTCGGGATCTCCTGCACCTTGAGCCCGGCCTTGACGACCCGGATGTTCATCAGTGTCTCGACCTCGAAACCGGTGCAGTCGAGGTCGATCTTGTCGAGGCAGTGCCGCCAGAACGCGTTGTAGCCGTAGCACAGGTCGGTGTAGCGGGCGCCGAACTTGCGGTTGACGACCGAGCACAGCGCCCAGTTGCCGAGCTTGCGGATGAAGGTCATGTCGTCCGTGCCGCCGCCGTTGGCGAAGCGGGAGCCCTTGGCGAAGTCCGCGCCGGAGACCAGGGCGGAGACGTACGACACGATCTCGTTGCCGTCCGCCGAGCCGTCCGCGTCGATCATCACGATGATGTCGCCGGTGCACGCCTGGAACCCGGTGATCAGGGCGTCGCCCTTGCCCTTGCCGCGCTGCTCGACGACCTTGACCTCGGGCCACAGCTCGCGGGCCACCTGGACGGTGCCGTCGGTGGAGTTGCCGTCGACCAGGACCACTTCGTGGATCCAGTCGGGCAGGGTCTTGAAGACGTACGGAAGGTTCTCCGCCTCGTTCATGGCCGGGATGACCACGCTCACCGGCGGCGCTATGGCCAGGTGAGAGGAGACGGGGCGGTACTTCCCGGCGGTCGGCGGATACTGCTCCGCCGCGGCCGGCTGCAGAACTGAGCTCACGAGTCTGGTCCCTCTCGTCCGGTGGACCGCCCCCCCAGGGCAGTCCGGATCCAAGCCGGTTCGAAAGGGGGGTTCTCACCCGTGGCATGCCGAGATGGAGCTTCGGGCACGCCGGGTGAGCTGGCAAAGCTGGCCGGCAGCGGAAAAACGGCAGCCGACCGCGCGGCACGGCCCGGTCACCTCGCGGTCACCGAGCACGGCACCCCCCTACCGCGCCCCGCGCCGGTTCGTCGCGGTCCTTGAGCCCTCCCCTAGAGCCGCGTACTGACGGACCGATGCGGGTGAGATGTATGACGGTATTGACGATTGAACCCGTATGGCAAGACCTGGAACGGCCCCTCACGTTTTTGTTGGTTTTGTCGTTACGGGATGCGTTTCACGGGGCGCGAGTTGAAAGTTCCGGTGACGGAAACAACCGTTCCCCGGAGGCTCAATTCGCCTCCGGGGAACGGTTGTTCAGGTTCCGGTTACGGTACGAGCTTCAGCAGCCGGTTCGGCGAGCCCGAACCCGCGCTGGTGACCTTGCCGGTGGTGGCACCGGCGACCAGGGCCGAGGCGACCTGGGCCGGGGTGGAGGCGGTGTGGCCCGCCAGGTAGACCGCCGCCGCGCCCGCGACGTGCGGCGTCGCCATCGAGGTGCCGGAGATGGTGTTGGTCGCGGTGTCGCTGGTGTGCCAGCCGGCCGTGATGGAGGAGCCGGGGGCGAAGATGTCCAGGGCCGAGCCGTAGTTGGAGTAGCTCGCCTTGGCGTCGGTGCTGGTGGTGGCGCCGACGGTGATCGCCTCGGCGACCCGGGCCGGGGAGGACGAGGAGGCGGTGGTGCTGCTGTTGCCCGCGGCGACGGCGTACGTGACGCCGCTCGCTATGGAGTTGCGGACCGCCGTGTCCAGCGCGGTGGAGACGCCGCCGCCGAGCGACATGTTGGCGACCGAGGGGCCGGAGTGGTTCTTCGTCACCCAGTCGATGCCCGCGATCACACCGGCCGTGGTGCCGGAGCCGCTGTTGTTCAGCACGCGCACGGCCACGATCTTCGCCTTCTTGGCGACGCCGTAGGTCGAGCCCGCGATCGTGGTGGCCACATGGGTGCCGTGGCCGTTGCCGTCGGAGGCGGTGGTGTCGCCGTCGACGGCGTCGTAGCCGTAAGAGGCCCGCCCGCTGATCTGCTGGTGGGTGATGCGCACGCCGGTGTCGATGACGTAGGCCGTCACGCCGCTGCCCGCGCTGTCCGGGTAGGTGTAGGTGCCGGAGAGCGGGAGGGAGGTCTGGTCGATCCGGTCCAGGCCCCAGGGGGCGTTGGACTGGGTGGTGTCGGCGAGCTGGACGCGCTGGTTCTGCTCGACGGAGGCCACCGCGGGGTCGGCGGCGAGGCGCCTCGCCTCGGTGGCGGACAGTGTGGCGGAGTAGCCGTTCAGCGCCTTGCCGAACGTCTTGCGCACGGACCCGCCGTACTCCTCGACGAGGTCCTTGCCCGCGGCCGAGGACGCCTTCAGGCCCGCGCTCTTCTTGAGCGTGACGATGTAGCTGTCCTTGATCGCGTCCGGGGAGTCCGCGGCGAGCACCCGGCCCTCGGCGGGAGCGGCGGCCTGGGCGGGGAGGGCGGTGAGCCCGCCGACGAGGGCGGTGGCCGCCGACAGGGTGATCGCGGCGAGTCCGAGTCTCTTGCTGCGCAGTTGTGCCATTACGAGGGATTCCTCCTCTAGGCGGCGCGCGCCTGGGTGGGGCGCGCGTCATGTGGGGGTTGTGCGCGTGCTCGCGCACACGGCCGGGAGCGTCGCGTTCCGCTCTCGGACGGAGTAAAGCGTCGGCCAACTACCGGCGTAGAACAAGGGAGTTGAGCACTAGTCAACAAATCTGTCATGAGCGCGTAACAAGAGGTGCCCAGGGCGTAACAAGGCGTGAGGCGAACACGCCGTGAGCGTCCCGGAAAGGGCTGAAAAGACTTGGCATGGACACTTCCTGTCAACACGCGTAGGTGCTACGACGGTTGTGGCAGAGATCCTGCTAAGGGAGGTTCCATGAGACGTTCCCGACTTGTCGTCTTCGTGAACTCGCTCCTCCTCGCCGCCGGCACCGCCCTCACCGGGGCAGCCACGGCGCAGGCGTCCGCACTCGCCGCAACTGGCGGCTATGCAGCGCTCGGTGACTCCTACTCCTCCGGAGTGGGCGCCGGCAGCTACATCAGCTCCAGCGGCGACTGCAAGCGCAGCACGAAGGCCTACCCCTACCTCTGGGCCGCCGCCCACTCACCCTCGACCTTCGATTTCACGGCCTGCTCCGGAGCCCGAACGGGTGATGTTCTGTCCGGACAGCTCGGCCCGCTGAGCAGCGCCACCGCCCTCGTCTCCGTCAGCGTCGGCGGCAACGACGCCGGATTCGCCGACGTCATGACGACCTGTGTGACCCAGTCCGACAGCGCCTGCGTCTCCCGCATCAACACGGCACGCGCTTACGTCGACTCCACGCTGCCCGGCAAGCTCGACAGCGTGTACTCGGCGATCCGCTCCAAGGCCCCGAGCGCCCACGTCGTCGTGCTCGGCTACCCCCGCTTCTACAAGCTCGGCACCACCTGCCTCGGCCTGTCCGAGACCAAGCGCAAGGCCATCAACGACGCCTCCGACCACCTCAACACCGCCATCGCCAAGCGCGCAGCGAACCACGGCTTCACCTTCGGCGACGTACGCGGCACCTTCACCGGCCACGAGATCTGCTCCGGTGACTCCTGGCTGCACAGCGTCAATTGGCTCAACATCGGCGAGTCGTACCACCCGAAGGCACCCGGCCAGTCGGGCGGCTATCTGCCCGTGCTCAACGCCAACGACTGACCGCTCAGCCGGAGTCGGTGTCCGACTCCGTGCCTGAACCCGTGTCCGAACCCGGGCCCGAGTCCGAAGGAGAAGGGGAGGCCCCGCCCGTCGGGGTCTCCGTCTCGCACGTGATCGAGAACGGCACCGACTCGGACGTCGTGCGCACCGGCTCCCGCACCTCGACACTGATCTCGTCCTCGAACGTCCCGCTCTCCGCCTCGGTCGTCACGGTCACCGCGTCCTGCCGCGTACGGCCGTCGCCCTCCGGGAACGACAGCGTCTTCCAGCCACCGTCGAGTTCCGAGCCGTCCCGCGTCACCCAGCGGTAGCGCACATCGGCCGGCAGCCGCCCCACCGTGAACGTCGCCGTGAACCTCGGCGCCCGTGCGCCCGGCGGCGGACACGAGCCCGTGTAGTCCGTGCGCGTGCCGTCCAGGGCGACCCGCACCGACTGCGGCGGCGGAGTGCTCTCCTCGCTCTCGCTCTCGCTCTCGCTCGGCGTCGGGGAAGGACTGGACTTCCCGCTCCCGGTGTTCTTCGGCGGATCCTTGGTCGCGGCGGGCGTACTCGCCCCGGCACCCCGGTCGCCGGTCCCGTCGCCGTCCCCGCGGTTCAGCAGCGCGTACGTCAGACCGCCCACCGCGAGCGCCAGCGCGACCACGCCCGCGACCAGCACCCGTCCGGCCCGGCGGTCGCGGTCCTGCCTCGTGGCCGTCGTCGTCCCACCCGGGCCGGACGGCGCCGGCTGCCCCGGGAAGGACATCGGAGGCGTGGGCGAGGGCTCCGGGCGGGCCGCCACCGTCGGCGGGTACGGCACGGCCCGCACGGTGTCCGCACTCGGCGAGCCGCCCGCGGCGATGACCCGCAGGTCCCGCTCCGCCTGCTCGGCCGGCAGCCGCTGCGCGGGATCCTTGCGCAGCAGCCCCTCGATGACCGGGGCGAGCGGCCCTGCCCGGAACGGCGGCGGCAGCTCCTCGTCGACGATCGCGCGCAGCGTGCTCAGCGGCGTGTCGTGACGGAACGGGGAGTGGCCCTCGACCGCCGCGTACAGCAGCACGCCGAGCGACCACAGGTCGGACTCCGGGCCCGGTGTGCGGCCGAGCGCCCGCTCCGGGGCGAGGAACTCGGGCGAGCCGATGACCTCCCCGGTCATGGTCAGCGCGGAACTGCCCTCGACCATGGCGATCCCGAAGTCGGTGAGCACGATCCGGCCGTCGTTCGCGATCAGCACATTGGCCGGTTTCACATCCCGGTGCAGCACCCCGGCCTCGTGCGCGGCCCGCAGCGCGGCCAGCACCTCGGCGCCGATGTGCGCGGCCCGCTGCGGCGGCATGGGGCCCTCGGCGTCCAGGACCTCCGCCAGGGAGAGCCCGCGGACCAGCTCCATGACGATCCACGGCCGGCCCTCGTCCGTCGCCACGTCGTACACCGTGACCACGTTCCGGTTGGCGACCCGGGCCGCCGCCCACGCCTCCCGCTCCAGCCGGGCGTACATCCGCCGCACGTCGTCGCCCGCGAGCCCCGCCGGGGCGCGCACCTCCTTGACGGCGACCTCGCGGTGCAGCACCTCGTCGCGGGCGCGCCACACCGTCCCCATACCGCCCTCGCCGAGCGGTGCCAGGAGCCGGTAGCGGCCCGCGATCACACGCTCATGGCCCGGTTCTTCGGACACGGCGCCCCCATTCGCAGCCGGGCGAAATCTCCATGAGGTCTGTTTTCCCCATGACGTCGGATTTCCTCACGAACGTAACTCAGCCCAGTGCGGATGCCGCCCCCTTGAACACCAGTCCGGCCCCGAGGACGACGACGGCGAAGGCCGAGCCGAGCGGCGCGGTCCGGCGCACCAGGGCCGCCATCGGGCCCGCCGTCCAGCGGGGGCGCCGGTCCAGGAGCCGGGTCATCCCGCTGCCCGCCTTGACGACGGCGTACCCGGCGGCCGTCAGGGTGAGTGCGAGCCCGACGCCGTAGGCGACGACCAGCAGCAGACCGAACCAGGCCTGCCCGAGGGCCGCGGCACCGACGAGCACCACCACGGCGGACGGGCTGGGCACGAGCCCGCCCGCGAAGCCCATGAGGATCGTGCCGCGGAGGGTGGGGGCGACGGGGTGGGAGTGAGTGAACCCGCCGTGGGTGTGCTCGACCGTGTGGGGGTGGGAGTGGGGGCGGTTGTGGTCGTGCGGGTGGTCGTGGTCGTGCGGGTGGTCGTGATCGTGGTGGTGGTGATCGTGGTCGTGAGTGTGGCTGTGGCTTTCGTCGTGTGCGGGGCCGTGGTGGTGGATGTGCGCGCGGTTGCGCAGGGCGCGGCGGAGCAGGCTCGCGCCCGCCAGGGTCACCAGGAGACCGCTGGCGACGCCCAGCCAGGCGATCACCGAGGGGGCCGCCGCCGAACCGGCCGTGACCAGCAGGCCCAGGGCGACCACGCCCAGGGTGTGGGTGACCGTCACCGAGGCGGCCATGGGCAGGACGTCCTTCATCCTGGCCCGGCCGCCCCGGGCCGCCGCCGTCGCGGCCATGATGGTCTTGCCGTGGCCCGGGGCGAGCGCGTGCGTCGCGCCGAGGACGATGGCGATGAGCAGGGCCAGCGCGGCGAAGCCCGGGGTGAGGTCGTGCCGGGCGACCAGGTCGTCCAGGGCCCGCGTCCAGCGGTCGGCGCCGCGTGGCAGTACGGAGGCGGCGGGGGCGTCCGACTCCTCCTCGGACAGGGCCGCACCACCGGGGCGCACGCGCAGGGCGGCGGCCGCGGTGTCGGCCGGAGAGGAGAGCAACTCCTCGGGATAGCGGGTCAGTTCGGCCGAGATCGACTTCTCCGGGACGTCCGAGTCGGTGAGCGTCATACGGTCGCCCCGCGCCGTGATCTCCCGCCAGCCCGGGCCGGAGGAGTCGCCCGCGCCACGGAACCCCAGCGACACGGCTGGCTTGTCCGACGGCAGGGGAGCGGTCAGCTCGCACTCCACGCGGAGGGTGTCCAGCCCCGCCTGCCCGGGCCGCACGCGCGCGTGGCTGCGCTCGGCGGTGAGCGGGGTGCCGCGGCCGTCGACGGTGACCCTGCTGTCCGCGGCGGCCGCGGCGCACCGCTCGCGGGCCCACAGGGTCATGCCCAGCCGCTCGATGTCGGGTCCCGCCTGGGTGGCCGGGATCTCGGCGAGGTCCTCGACGTGGTGGACGCGGAGTTCGCCGGGGGCGGCGACCAGGCCGTCGTAGCGGTTGACGGTGAAGTTGCCCAGCGGGTGGGCGCTCGCCGCGCCGGCGGGCAGCAGGGTGAGCGCGCAGGCGGCCGTGAGGACGGCGGCGCCGGACGCGAACAGGCGGCGCAGAGTCACCGGGCCCCCTTCAGGTCCTTGAGTGCGGTACGGGCCTCGCGGGCGCCGAGCGGGGAGAAGCCGGGGTTCAGGTCGAGCGCGGCCTTCAGGTGGTCGCGGGCCTCGCGGTCGTTGCCGGTGGCGCGTTCGATGACGCCCCGGTGGTAGAGGAAGCCGGCGTTGCGGTAGCCCGTGGCGGTGGCGCGGCGGGCGTACGGCAGAGCTTCCTCGTCGCGGCCGTTGACGTGCAGGGCCCAGGCGAGGGCGTCGGCGGTGTGGACGCTGTGCCGGCGGTTCCACTCGGCGCGGGCGGCGCGCAGGGCCTCCTTCTTGTCGCCGTGGTCGGCGGCGGCCATGGCCGAGTCGAGGTCGGCGTTGACACCGCCCGCGCGGGCGAGGGACGTCCAGGCGTCGACGAGGGCGTACTGGTCACCGGCCTTCGCCCGGTCGCCGTCGGCGCCCCGGTCCTCGTACAGCTCGCCGAGGGCGACGAGCGGGCCGGGCAGCGGGAAGCGGGCGACGACCTGCTCCAGTCCCTCGACGGCGGCGGCCCGGTCGCCGTTCGCGGCCTCGGCGCGGGCGCGGCCCTCCAGAGCGGGGAGGTAGTCCTCGTCGGCGGCGAGGGCACGGGCGTAGTGGCCGAGCGCCGTCTTGTACTCGCCCTGGTTCCAGGCGAGTTGCCCGAGCGCGGTGGCGACGTAGGCGATGTCGCCGGGCGAGTCGGCGGCCTCCAGGGCGCGCTCCAGGACGTCACGCGCCGTACGGACGTCGCCGCGCAGCTCCTCGACGTACGCGTACCGCGTGAAGACGGGCACCCCGGGGCGCCTGTCGTCGGCGGTGCGGGCGGCCTCGGCGGCGTCCTCGTACCGCCCGAGCTCGACGAGGGCGTCGATACGCGTGCACAGGGCGCGTTCGTTGTAGGGGTTCTGCTTCAGGGCACGGTCGGCGTCTGCCAGCGCGCCGGTGAAGTCGTGCCGGGCGGCGGCGAGGGCGGCACGGCCGGCGAGGGCCTGGTCGTTGCCGGGGTCCAGCTCCAGGGACCGCTTCAGCGCGCGTTCGGCCTGCGGATAGCGCGAGGGGTCGCCTTTCGTCCGGGCCTGCTCGACGTAGGCGGTCCCGAGGGTGGCCCAGCCGCCGAAGTCCCTGGGCTGGGCGCGGAGATGCTTCTGCAGGGACCTGATCCCCGCGTCGAGATCGCCCCGGGCCAGCACACCGGCCGCCGGCGCCCCGGCCGCGGACACGGCCTCGGCCCCCGCCCGGCCGTCTCCCGTGCCTCCGAAGGCGATGGCCCCACCGGTCAGTGCGACCGCCAACAGCGCGGCGCACCCGGCCAGATGAACGGCCCGCCAGCGCCGCCCGCCATCAGCGGCCCGCCGCACCGCGGCCACGCGCTCGCCGGCGTCGGCGTCGTTCTCGGGGCGAGGGCCGGAGTCGCCGTGCCCGTCAGGCTCGCCCTCGGCGGCTGATTCGTTCCCGGCGCCGGGACGGTCGTGGGCGCCGGGCGTGCTTTCGGCATCCGGGCCGGTGCCGGTGCCGGTGCCGGTATCAGTGCCCTTCGCGGCGCGCGCCTCCACGCCGGGGGAGTCCGCACCTCCCGTGCCCGCCGACCCGGGAACCGGGTCGGTGTCGAGCGCGCCCCCTGCCCCCCCTTCTGCCCCGTCGACTGGGGCCGGGCGCGGCCCGTCGCCCGCTTCGGCAACCGGACCGCCGCCCCGCCCCGCGCCCGCCCCGGCGTCGGTGCCCGGGCCGGCCTGCCCCTGACCCCGCCCCGCCGACCGCTCTCCGTCGGTCTCCTGGTCCGGGCGCTGGTGGTCGTCGTCGCGCCTCTCCGGTGCGCTGTCCGTCGTACGCGGAGGCATGGCCTCTCCTCGTTCGGCTGTGCGGGTGCGGTGGGGTGGGACAGAGGCGCGGCCCGTGCCGTGGGGGACGGGAGACGGGCCGCGCCGGTCGGTGGGAGCGGAACGGGTCAGTACGCCCGGTTCCGCATGCGGCGCCACCACATGAGGGCCGCGCCGATCAGGACGATGCCGCCCGCGCCGGCCCCGGCGGACGCGGCGATCAGGCGCATGTCGTCCGAGCTCTGCGCCTCGGCGGGCTGGAGGGCGTCGCCGAGCTGGCTGCGGACGTCGTTGCCGCCGTCCACGCCCTTGGCGAGCGGACCGCGCGACCCCTCCGTCGGCAGGGCGACGTACGGGAAGGCCTTCTCGAAGTCCTTGTCGTTCTTGTCGACCGCGTCACCGAGGTCGTTCTTCGCGCCCAGCAGCTCACCCTCGACGACCTGGAGCGAGGCGTCGATCACGTCGTCGGTGAGGCGACGGCCGTTCGGGAAGCCGGCGTTGTCGCCGTCGAGGACACCGAGCCGCTTGGGCTTGGCGGCCGGCTTGATCGAGGTGTTGAGGCGCAGCTGCTCCGACGGCGTCACGTGCGGCGGCTGGTTGAGGTCCTTGACGCCCTTGAGGAAGACGTCGACCAGGTCGTTGCGCGGCTCCTTCGGCGCCGGGATCTTGTAGATCGCCTCGATGAGCTTGGGCAGCTCCGGGTTGGTGACGTTCTTCAGGAACTGGGCGTCGTCCCGGGGCGCGGACGCGTTGAACGTGTCCTTGTCCTTCAGCGGGTTGACGACCTCGTTCACCAGCGGGTTGCCGAGACGGGAGACCTGCGTGAAGTAGCCCTGGGCGTTCTTGCGCTGCGTCGTCGACCAGATGCCGACGACCGGCTGGTCGTGCGACTGGGTGATGAAGCTGTTGGGGACCTGCAGGGCGATGGTGTTGACGTTGTAGCCCTTGAGCGTGTCGTTGCCGACCTCGGAGAGGTTCCCGCCGTAGAGCAGGTCGAAGACCCGCAGGTCCAGGAAGAACGGGTCGTCGGCCTGCCCGGCGAACGTCTGGGCGCCCCCGGCGAGCTTGTGGACCGCCTGCTGGCGCAGGGTGTTGTAGTCCGGCATCGACGCCTTGCCGACGTTCGACGGCGCCACGGGCACGTCGTCGGCGACCTTGGTCTTCGACACCGGCTTCAGGTGCTTCAGTTTGATCAGTTCGAGGTCGTACGTCTGCGTGATGTTGAGGTCGGGGTCGTCGAGGCTCTCGACCGGGCCCGTGTTGTAGAGGAACGTCTTGTCGTTCTTCGTGTGCGTCTTGAACGTGTACCGGAACAGCAGGTCTTCCTGCGCGTCACCGTCGCTGTCGATGCGCAGGTCGTACTGGGCGTCCTCGGCGAACGTGAAGAAGTTGGGCCCGCCGGCGGGTTCCTCGAACGGGATCCAGTTCGCGACGATGGTCGTCGTGTCCGGCTTGTCCGGGCTGACGAACGCGTACACGTCGGTGTTGTCGTACTGCGGGGTCCCCGAGATCAGCGGGGCCTCCCGGTGACTGGAGGCGGAGGCCGCCTCGGGTTCCAGCGCGGTCACACCGGCGGCCGCGAGCCCGCCGGCGGCCAGCGCACCACAGATCGCGGTCGCGATGCTCCTGCGTCCCACACCGGTCGCACCGGTCTCGCCGGTCCTGGAGAAAGGTGTCATGCCGTCCGTCCTCAGTGCCAACTTGCCTGACACACGCCATTCGGAGCGGTCGGCGAAGCGGATTGGTCGAATCTCAAACGTTCTTACGGCGCGTCGGCAAAGTTGTTTCATCGCCGGGCGACCCGCTTTTTCGGCGCGCTGATCCGTAACCCCATCCGGAGGTGTGTGCGTTGCGAATGCCTCGTATGAGGGGACAGGCCCCGTGCGGCCTGGGAGAGGGGGACCGAGTGGAGGCGGACGAGCTGCTGCTGCGCGTGGCGGGCGGCGACCAGCAGGCCTTCGAGGACTTGTACGGGCTGGTGTCCGGCCCGGTGTTCGGGCTCGTACGGCGCGTGGTGCGCGATCCCGCCCAGTCGGAGGAGGTGGCTCAGGAGGTGCTGCTCGAACTGTGGCGCTCGGCGGCGAAGTTCGACCCGGGACGGGGCAGCGCGATGTCGTGGATCCTCACCCTCGCCCACCGCCGTGCCGTCGACCGGGTGCGCAGTGCCCGCGCCGCCGGCGAGCGTGAGCAGCGGGAGGCCTGGCGCGCCCACCACCCGGCCTTCGACCAGGTCACCGAGGAGGTCGAGGCGGGACTCGAACGCGAGTGGGTACGCGTCTGCCTGGACCGCCTCACCGACCTCCAGCGCCAGTCCGTCACCCTCGCCTACTACGAGGGCTACACCTACCGTGAGGTGGCCGAGCGGCTGTCCCTGCCGCTGGGCACCGTCAAGACGCGGATGCGCGACGGGCTGACCCGGATGCGCGAGTGCCTGGGAGGCGTGGCATGAGTCTCTTCCGCCGCGAGGACCCGCACTCGCTCGCCGCGCCCTATGCGCTCGACGCCCTGGAACCCCCGGAGCGGGTCCGCTTCGAGAAGCACCTGAGGGACTGCGGCCGCTGCGCCGCCGAGGTGCGCGCCCTGTCCGAGGACGCCGTCCGGCTCGCCTGGTCCGCCGCCGCCCCGCCCCCGGCCGCCCTGCGCGACCGGGTCATGGCCGCCGTACGGACCACTCCGCAGGACCCGGCGCCGCAGACCGCGGCAGGCGAGCCGGCACGCGCGCGTGCGCCGCAGCTGCCGCCGCACGTGTGGGGCACCCAGCCGCCGCCGCGGCAGCGCCGGATCCCGCTGTTCGTGCCCTTCGCCACGGCCACCGCCGCCGCGGCCCTCGTCGTCGCCTCGCTGTTCGCGGTGCAGGCGGACCGGACCCGGGATCAGCTGACCGCCGAGCGGGACCGCTCACGTGAGATCGCCCACGTTCTCGCGGCTCCGGACGCCCGTGCGAGCAGCGGCCGGGACGGGCGGGGCCGGACCATCGGAGTGATCGCTTCCGCCTCGGAGGGGAGCGCGGTGGTCACCCTCGGCGGATACGGCGCCCCGCCCGGCGGCCGAGTGCACCAGTTGTGGCTCATGCGCCCGGGCGCGCAACCACGCTCCCTGGGCCTCTTCGAGGGCGACACGCCCTTGGTCGCCACGGGGCTCGGCACCTCCGCGACGTCACTGGCCGTAACCGTCGAGCCCGACGGCGGATCACCGCAGCCCACCAGCCAGCCGATCGTCCAACTCGCCCTGAAATCTGTTGGATTCGGAGAGTAATCGGCAATACATCGTCAACCCCCTTATGGGGAAGGTGAATCCTGTGACCGCGATACACGAGTGCCCGGACGGGGCGATAGGGTTAACCTGCCCGGGCCGGGTGGACTCGTACGGGTGGGGAGTGACATGGAACAGATAACAGTGCGCAGCAGGGCGAGGGTCCCTGCGATCACCTGCGGGAGCAGCGCGACCAGTTCGCGCCTCGACCGCCACCTCTCGGTGCTGGGCGGCCCTGCCGTCCCGCAGCGGGAGACGGTCGAGGCGACCTCTCTGATGCGTGAACTGACCGCGCGTCAGCCGCACGACCGCAGTGGCAGGGGAGCGCGCGTGCGTCGCGTCTCGCTCTTCGCACCGCTGCGCAGGCTGCGCCGCTCGCTGTTCGGCGGCAAGTAGGGGCCCGCGCTCGGGCGGTCACACCGCCCCTGGTGCAACGCTGCGCACTCGTCGTCCGTCATCCCCACGGCACGCAGCGGCGCCAGGTGTGTACCCGAGCGCGGCCCGTCCCCAGTCGTGCCCCATCCCCGCCCGGCAGTGACCGGGGGCGTCGTCCGGCTCCGGTGTTCCGGCCGCCCCGTCACCGCTCCCCGTGCGCGTGCCGACGCACGGCCAGCGGCACGAACACCCCGAGCAGCACGGCGCACCACAGCAGCGACCCCGCGACGGGGTGGGCCACCGGCCAGGCCGCCCCGTCGGGCACCGGGGCGTTGCCGAACAGGTCCCGCAGCGCCGTCGCCACCGCGCTGATCGGATTCCACTCGGCGACCGTCCGCAGCCACCCCGGCAGCCCGCTCGTCGGGATGTACGCGCTGGACAGCAGCGGCAGCAGGAACGTCGCCCCGCCCAGCTGACCGGCCGCCTCCTCGTTCCGGGTGAGCAGGCCGAGGAAGATCCCGGCCCACACGCAGGCGAAGCGGAACAGCATCAACAGCCCGACGGCCCCGAGCGCGGCGAGCAGGCCGCCCTCGATCCGCCAGCCCACCGCGAGCCCCACCAGCAGGAACGGCACCGTCCCGACGGCCGTGGCCACCAGGTCCGCGGCGGCCTGCCCCAGCGGTACGGCCGCCCGGCTCATCGGCAGCGTACGGAAGCGGTCCGTCACGCCCCGGTGGGTGTCCTGGGCCGCCTGGAACATGCCGGTCATGATCCCGCCCGAGGCGGTCGCCACCAGCAGGCCCGGCACCAGGAACGACCGGTAGGCCTCGCCCGGCATCGCCAGCGCGCTGCCGAAGACGTAGCCGAAGAACAGCAGCATGCTGACCGGCATCGTCTGGGTGAGGATCAGCAGCCCCGGGTTGTTCCGCATCCGCAGCAGCTGGCGGCCCAGCATCGCGGTCCCGTCGTACGCCAGCATGCTCATGCGGCACGCGCCCTCTCGTCGGTGGCGGCCCTGGTCGTGGTGGTGGCCGTGGCCGTGGTGTCCGTCAGGCGCAGGAAGACGTCGTCTAGGGTCGGGGGCCGCAGGCTCACGTCGAGCAGCGGCACGCCCGCCGCGTCCAGCGTGCGCACGAGCAGCGGGAGGGTGAGCGTCGGGTCCTTGCTGACCGCTCCGACGGCGCCGCGCTCGCGGTCGAACGACGGCTGCGCGCCCGTGAGCCGGTCGAGGACGGCCGCCGCCTTCGTCAGCGCGTCCGGGTCCGTCACGACGACCTCGGCGTGCGCCCCGACGAGCGCCTTGAGCTGGGCCGGCGACCCGGTGTGCGCCACCCGGCCGCGGTCCACCAGGGCGACGTCGTCGGCGAGCTGGTCGGCCTCCTCCAGGTACTGGGTGGTGAGGAGCACGGTCGTGCCCTCGGCGGTCAGCTCGCGCACCACGTCCCGGATGAGGCTGCGGCCGGCCGGGTCGAGGCCGGTCGTCGGTTCGTCCAGGAACAGCACCTCGGGGCGGCGGATCAGGCTCGCCGCCAGGTCCAGCCGGCGCCGCATGCCGCCGGAGTAGGTGGAGGCGAGCCGGTCGGCGGCCTCGGCCAGCCCGAAGCGGTCGAGGAGCTGCGTGGTCCGGCCGGCGGGGCCGCGCACCCGGTGCAGCCGGCCGAACAACAGCAGGTTCTGACGTCCGGTGAGGTCCCCGTCGATCGACGTGTCCTGACCGGTGACACCGATCCGGCTGCGGACGGCGGCGGCCTCCCGCGCGAGGTCGTGCCCGGCGACCCGGGCGGAGCCCGCGTCCGGCCGCACCAGCGTGGTCAGCACCCGTAAGGCCGTCGTCTTGCCCGCCCCGTTCGGCCCGAGGACCCCGCACACCGTCCCCTCGGCCACCGCGAGATCCAGCCCGCGCAGGGCGTGAACCTCCCCGAAACGCTTCTCCAGACCCTCACTAAGTACAGCGTACGTAGAAGTCATGGCCCGACCATAGCGCACTACGTACGGCGTACGTAACTAGGATGGTGGCCGAGGTGATGATCGATGGCGGGCAGAGCTGCCGTACCCGAAGTGATCTGGGCGCGCCCCGAGCGCACCGGCCGCGGGCCGAAACCCGCGTTCACCCGCGCCGATATCGCGGCCGCGGCGGTGCGGATCGCCGACGCGGAGGGGCTGGACGCGGTGTCCATGCGGCACGTCGCCGCGGAGCTGGGCTGCGGCACGATGTCGCTGTACAACTACGTCCCCCGCAAGGAGGACCTGTACGAGCTGATGATCGACGCCATCGGTGCCGAGCACGAGCTGTTCGAGCCGACGGGCGACTGGCGCGCCGACATGCTCCGCAACGCCGAGGAGACGCGCGCCATCATGCGCCGTCACACCTGGGTGCCGCGCCTGATGCCCGGGGTGTTCGCCTTCAGCCCCAACTCCCTGCGCTACCTGGAGCACTGCCTGGCCTGCCTCGAACCGCTCGACGTCCCGGCCGGCACGAAGACGGAGCTGATCGCCCTGCTCAACGGCGTCGTGACGACGTACGCCGCGAACGACATCGCGACTGTCGAGCGCACGCGCTCCATGCCGTGGTCCGTGGAGGAGGAGAACGCGGTGCGGATGGCCTATCTGGGCAGCCAGGTGGCCACCGGCGCGTATCCGCGACTGGCCGCGGCCTTCATGGAGCAGAGCGGGCCGGTCGATCTGGAGGCGGTGTTCCGGCGGGCCCTCGAACGTGTCCTGGACGCCTACGACCCCGACCTGCGCTGACGCGCTACAGCAGCGCGAGCTGGCCTTCCGGGCCCTCCTCGGGGCCGTCCAGTACCGAGGCCGGGCGGCGGGCCGAGGCCGGTACCGGGAGGACGCCGGCCTCGCGCAGCTCGGTCGCCGTGACCGGGTCGGGGACCTCCGGCTCCTCCAGGGGGCGCAGTTCGGCCAGCAGGGCCAGGACCGTGATCAGTTCCAGCAGCTCCGACGTCCAGGCCTGCGGCCAGGTCGCGGGGCGGATCGCGGCGAGTGTGCCCGGCTCGGCCTCGGCGACGCGCGCCGCGAACCACTGCTCCAGGACGCGCACCCCGCCCACCTCGAAGTCCCAGGCCTCCGGCGGCACCGGGGAGACGCGGCCCTCGTCCAGCAGCAGAGCCTCCTCGTCCCGGTCGTAGCGCAGGTCCAGGGGGCGGGAGGGCAGCGGGGCGCGGACGTAGGGGCGGCGGCCGCCGGGCAGCTTGGGGCGTTCGCCGTCGCGGCGCATCAGCCACAGCAGCCGGTGGCCCAGCTCCAGGCCCCGCGCCCAGGCGTCGGCGTCCCCGGTGAGCGGGACGGAGAGGTCGGGGCGTGCTGTCGCCGTGATCCACGCCAGTACGTCAAGCGGCGTGGGGGCGCTGCCCAGACGGGTGCCCAGGTGCTCCAACAGGCCTGGCGCCAGGTTGGGCTCCTGCCCGCCCGGCCGCCGGAACAGCGGGCGGATCCGGCCGGGCCGCAGCAGCGGCAGCAGTGAGGTGACGAGCAGGCGGGGGACTTCCCGGGCGCTCCCCGGGGCCTCGGGCGCCTCCAGTACGAAGACCTGCCGTTCGTCCGCCACCCGCCACAGCTCCGGGCGGGCCGCGTCGATCAGCCGCTGGTCGGGGATCAGCCACTGCTCGTCGAAGGGGGCGCACAGCACGCGCACCGGCTCCGGGCACGGCCCCGAGGCGCGGGCCAACTTCTGAGTCCCGCTGCCGGCCTGGCCGGGCAACTGGCCGACCGCCGTGTGCGGCGTGCGCGAACGGGTCGGCTCGAACAGGGTTTCGCGGTCGGGTCCCTCGGCCTTCAGCAGGGCGTCCCAGCGGGCCTTCAGGGACGCCGGGTCGGGTCCTGCCGGCCACCCCCGGCCGAGCCGCGGCGGTGCGACGGACCACGGCATGAGGTCCGCCAGCAGCGGAGCGTCGTCGTGCGTCACGCAGGGCATGGTACGGCGTGGCTCCGACACCCGGGTCAGGTCGCCTCCAGGGTCACCGTGAAGGAGAAGCGGTCCCCCCGGTACTGGATGACGGCCACGTCCAGAGGCCGCCCATCGGCGTCGTACGTGATGCCGGTGTAGTGCAGGATCGGGCTGAGCAGCGGGACTTGGAGCAGTTTCGCCGTCTCCGGGTCGGCCAGCCGGGCCTCCACCGTGTCCGTGATGCGGCTGATGTCCGCCCCGACGACGTCCCGCAGCACCTTGGTCATGGGCCACCGGACCAGGTCGTCCAGGTCGATGCGCGCGGCCAGTTCGGGGCGCACGTAGTTGCGGGCGTGGTTGGTCGGCTCGCCGGTCTTCTCGTCGCTGCGCAGCCGGTGGTACGTCGCCACCTCGGCCAGATCCAGGAAGAACTCGGTGAGTTCGGCGGGCACCAGGGCGGTGCCGTGGTCCAGCAGCTCGGTCGTCATGCCGGACTGCTGGGCCACGATCGCGTCCACCGAGCCCAGCAGCCGGACCGGGGAGCCCCGGCGCGCGTCCGGCTCGATGAACGTGCCGCGCCGGCGGTGGCGCGTGATGAGCCCCTCGTCCTCCAGCTCCTTCAGCGCCTGCCGCATGGTCAGCACGCTCACGCCGTAGTGCCCGGCCAACTGCTCCTCGGTGGGCAGGCGCAGCGGGTCCTGGGGCGAGCGGCCGAGGATCGAGGCGCGCAGCGACTGCGACACCTGGTACCAGAGCGGCAGCTTGCGGTTCAGGACGATCGAGTCCGGAGCGAAGGAGGTCACGGGCCATCCGTACCGGTCGGGGATGTTCAGTGCAAGGGACGGTAGTGCCGCTCCAGGCCCTGCCAGACGTCGTCGTAGCGCTGCTGGAGGTGTTCGGCGCGGGCCGCCTGCGGGGTGAGGGTGATCGGCCAGCGGGTTTCGAACATGAACGCCAGGCCGTCGTCGATCTTCTGCGGCCTCAGCTCGGCGGCGCTCGCCCGGTCGAAGGTCTCACGGTCCGGGCCGTGCGCCGACATCATGTTGTGCAGCGAGCCGCCGCCTGGCACGAAGCCCTCCGCTTTCGCGTCGTACGCGCCCTCGATCAGGCCCATGTACTCGGTCATCACGTTCCGGTGGAAGTACGGCGGCCGGAACGTGTCCTCGCCCACCAGCCAGCGCGGGGCGAACACCACGAAGTCGACCCCGGCCAGGCCCGGGGTGTCCGACGGGGACGTCAGCACCGTGAAGATCGACGGGTCGGGGTGGTCGTACGTGATGGTGCCGAGCACATTGAAACGGCGCAGGTCGTAGATGTACGGCACATGGTTGCCGTGCCAGGCGACGACATCGAGCGGGGAGTGGTCGTACGTGGCCGTCCAGAGGTTGCCGCAGAACTTGTTCACCACCTCCACCGGGCCCTCGACGTCCTCGTACGCGGCGACCGGGGCGCGGAAGTCCCGGGGGTTGGCGAGGCCGTTCGCGCCGATCGGGCCGAGGTCCGGGAGGCGGAAGGGCGCCCCGTAGTTCTCGCACACATAGCCGCGGGCGGACTCGTCGAGCAGCTCCACACGGAAGCGGACCCCACGCGGGATGAGCGCCACATGTCCCGGTTCCACATGGAGCAGACCGAACTCCGTGCGCAGCAGCAGCCCGCCGCGCTCCGGGACGATCAGCAGCTCGCCGTCGGCGTCGCTGAACACCCGGTCCATCGAGGCGTTGGCGGTGTAGAGGTGGACGGCGATGCCGGTGCGCTGGGTGGCGTCGCCGTTGCCGCCCAGGGTCCACAGCCCGGCCAGGAAGTCGGTTTCCGGCGCCGGGTCGGGCAGGGGGTTCCAGCGCAGTCGGTTGGGGTCGGGCACGGTCTGGGTGAAGGGGGCGGTGCGGACCGAGCCGTTGTGCGTGCGCGTGAACGCCGGGTGCGCGGCCGACGGGCGGATCCGGTAGAGCCACGAGCGGCGGTTGTGCGCCCGGGGCTCGGTGAAGGCCGTACCGCTCAGCTGTTCCGCGTACAGCCCGAGCGGGGCCCGCTGGGGGGAGTTGCGGCCCTGAGGCAGTGCGCCCGGTACGGCCTCGGAGCTGTGCTCGTTGCCCAAGCCGGAGAGATAGGTCAGCCCTTCGGCGGTCTTCCGCGCTCCCTCACGCTCGAACCCGCTCGCGCGGGAGGTACCCCCATCGCCCATGATCACTGCTCCCTTGTGGTCCGATTCCTGCGCCGGCCGATTCCTATGCAACACCGTAGGATTGCGATTTCCCCGACGCAAGAGGGACGCGCGGGCCTGCGGGTCTCCTCATTGCGGAGGAGGGGAACCCGACTCCAGGACGATCCGCCGGACCGGACGCCTGTTCTACGCTCCCCGGCATGTCGTGGACACGGGGATCTCGCGCCGTGCTCGCGGTCTGTGTCCTCCTGCTGACCGGATCCGCGGGCTGCGGTTCCGGTGAGGCGCGGGAGGACGGGACGCGGCACGTGCCGGTGGGCAGCCTTCTGGAGGACCGGGAGCAGGAGGGGCGTGCCTACCGCGAGGTGGCGCGGCAGGACGCCCCCGGCGTCGGCATCGAGGTGCAGCCCGGCGCGGCCGGCGGCTGGGACGTCCGTCTGACCGTGCGGAACTTCCGTTTCTCCCCGGCCGGTACGGCGGCCCGGGCGGTGGCCGGGCACGGCCTCGCGCGGCTCTACGTGGACGGCCGCCCGGTCGCCCGGCTCCGGGCGCCCGAGTACCGTCTCGCCGAGCGCCTCGTGCCACGGGGCACGCACCGCGTCACGGCCCGTCTCCACGCCGACGACGGCACGGTGTGGGCGGTGGACGGCACACCCGTGGAGAGCACGGCCGACATCACCGCGTCGGAGCCCGGCCCCGGCGTCACGCGGGGTGCGGACGGTGGGCGGTAGGCGGGCGGGCACGGGTCGGAATCGGGTCTGGGTGTCACGCGGGGTGCGGACGGTGGGCGGTAGGCGGGCGGGCACGGGTCGGAGCCCGGCCTGGGTGTCACGCGGGGTGTGGACGACCGGCGGCAGGCGCGCACGCACGCGTCGGACGCCCGGCCCAGGATCGGGGGGCGAGGTTCACCGGAGCGCGCCGGAAAGGCATCATGAGCCCGTGCCCCACGCGACATCGCTCCGTCGTGCGCCCGTCCAGCGGCGCAGCGCCGAACGCCTGGCCAGAATCCTCGACGCCTGCGCCGACCTCCTCGACGAGGTCGGCTACGACGACCTGAGCACCCGGGCCGTCGCCCAGCGGGCCGCGGTCCCCATAGGCTCGGTCTACCGCTTCTTCGGCAACAAACGCCAGATGGTCGACGCGCTGGCCCAGCGCAACCTCGAACGCTACGCGGAGCGGGTCACCCAGCGCCTGAGCGCGGCGGGCGACGGGGGCTGGCGCGAGGCCATGGACGCCGTGCTCGACGAGTACCTGGAGATGAAACGCACCGCGCCCGGCTTCTCCCTCGTCGACTTCGGCAACCAGATCCCGGTCGGCGCCCGCACCGAGCCCAACCACCGCGTCGCCGACCGCCTCACCGAACTCCTCTCCGGCTATCTCGGCCGCGAGCCCGACGAGGAACTGCGCCGGGTCTTCCTCATCGCCGTCGAGACCGCCGACACCCTCGTGCACCTGGCCTTCCGGGTCGCGCCGGAAGGGGACCCGAAGATCATCGAGGAGATGCGGGAGATGCTGCGGGCCTACCTGGCCCGGGTGCTCGACTGACCTCACACCGAACAGGGCCTCCCCTCCGTGCATACCGGTCGGTATGCTCGGGCGCGTCCGTGCGTCACCGTAGCCGCCGCCCCTGGAGGACCCGTGTCCCGCACCGCCCTGCGTATCTGTCCCCTGTGCGAGGCCACCTGCGGCCTGACCCTCACCATCGAGGGGACGCGCGTCACCCACGCCCGCGGTGACCGCGACGACGTCTTCAGCAAGGGGTTCATCTGCCCCAAGGGCGCCTCCTTCGGCGCCGTCGACGCCGACCCCGACCGGCTGCGCACCCCGCTCGTGCGCAGGGACGGCGAGCTGTGCGAGGCCACCTGGGAGGAGGCCTTCGAGGCGGTCGCCGCCGGCATCCGGCCCGTCGTCGAGCGGTACGGCCCGAACTCCGTCGGCGTCGTCCTCGGCAACCCCAACGTGCACACCATGGCCGGCGCCCTCTACCCGGCGGTGCTGCTCGCCGGGCTCGGCACCCGCAGCGTCTTCACCGCCTCCACGGTCGACCAGATGCCCAAGCACGTCTCCAGCGGACTGCTCTTCGGCGACGCGAACGCCATCCCCGTGCCCGACCTGGACCACACCGACCATCTGCTCCTGATCGGCGCCAACCCGCTGGAGTCCAACGGCAGTCTGTGCACCGCCCCCGACTTCCCCGGCAAGCTGAAGGTGCTCAAGGCCCGGGGCGGCACGCTCGTCGTGATCGACCCGCGGCGCACCCGCACCGCCAAGCTCGCCGACCGGCACATCGCCGTCCGGCCCGGCACCGACGCGCTGCTGCTGGCGGCGATGGCCCAGGTCCTCTTCGACGAGGGCCTCACCGAACCGACCCCGCATGTCCAGGGCGTCGAGGAAGTGGCCGATGCCCTGCGGGAGTTCACCCCCGAAGCCGTCGCCGCCGCCTGCGATGTCGAGCCCGGCGTCATCCGCACGCTCGCCCGTGAGCTGGCCACAGCCCCCACCGCCGCCGTCTACGGCCGCATCGGCAGCTGCACCGTCCCGCACGGCACCCTGGCCAGCTGGCTCGTCGACGTACTGAACGTCCTCACCGGCAACCTCGACCGGCCCGGCGGCGCGCTCTTCCCGCAGGCCGCCACCGACAAGACCCCGCGCCCCGCCGGGCCCGGCCGCGGCTTCGCCCTCGGGCGCTGGCACTCCCGCGTGTGCCGGCACCCGGAGGCCAAGGGCGAACTGCCCCTCTCCGCCCTCGCGGAGGAGATCGACACCGCCACCGAGGAGGGCGAGCCGGTCCGCGCGCTCCTCGCCGTCGCCGCCAACCCCGTGCTCTCCGCACCCGACGGCGACCGGCTCGACAAGGCGCTCGCATCGCTCGACTTCATGGTCAGCGTCGACCCGTACCTCAACGAGACGTCCCGCCACGCCGACGTCGTCCTGCCCCCGCCCCCGCCCTCCCAGAGCCCGCACCACGACTTCGCCTTCAACACCCTCGCCGTCCGCAACCAGGTCCGCTACACCCGCCCCGCGATCCCGCTGGAGCCCGGCCGCATGGCCGAGACGGAGATCCTGGCCCGGCTGATCCTCGCCGTCACGGGCATGCACGGGGCCGATCCCGCTGCCGTCGACCAGATGGTCATCGACCAGACCCTCGGCAAGGCCGTCAAGGAACCGCACTCGCCCGTCCACGGCCGCGACTCACGCGAACTCGCCGCCCAGCTCACCGGTGACACCGGCCCCGAGCGGCGCCTGGACATGATGCTGCGCCTCGGCCCCTACGGCGACGGCTTCGGCGTACGACCCGACGGACTGACCCTTGAGAAGCTGCTCGCGCACCCGCACGGCATCGACCTCGGCCCGCTGCGCCCCCGCCTGCCGCAGCCGCTGAAGACCAGGAGCGGCAAGGTCGAGCTGCTGCCGCAGCCGATCGCGGACGACCTGCCCCGCCTCAAGCGCGCCCTGACCGAGCGCCCCGACGGACTCGTGCTGGTCGGCCGCCGTCACCTCCGCTCGAACAACAGCTGGATGCACAACGTGCCGGCCCTCACCGGCGGCTCCAACCGCTGCACCCTGCACATCCATCCCGAGGACGCCGAACGGCTGGGCGTGCGCGACGGGGCGCCGGTGCGCGTGAAGGGCGCCGGGGGAGAGGTGACCGCACCGGCCGAGGTCACCGACGACGTGCGCCGGGGTGTGGTGAGCCTGCCGCACGGCTGGGGCCACAACCGCCCCGGCACCCGGCTCAGCCACGCCGCGACCGACCCCGGCGTCAACGTCAACCAGCTCCTCGACGGCCGCCTGCTCGACCCGCTGTCCGGCAACGCGGTCCTCAACGCAGTGCCCGTCGAAGTCACCCCCGAGACGGCCCCCGAGACGGCCCCCGGTTGCGCATCCGTGACCGAAAAGCTCACCGCTCTGACCTGAGCAAAGCTGTGACCAGCAGTTTTGCGCTTATTGCTCGCACGTCAACGTCTTGTTAACGCTGCTTGAACGCACCTAACGTCTCGGACACCGCCGGCCCTGGTGGGATGTTCAAGGGCGAACGTTAGGTATCCACTCATGCTGACCATCCTCGGCTTCGCCATGATCGCGACCTTCCTGGTCCTGATCATGATGAAGAAGATGTCGCCGATCGCGGCGCTCGTGCTGATTCCCGCGCTGTTCTGCGTGTTCGTCGGCAAGGGCGCCAAGCTCGGCGACTACGTCCTCGACGGCGTGACCGACCTCGCCCCCACTGCGGCGATGCTCATGTTCGCGATCGTCTACTTCGGTGTGATGATCGATGTCGGTCTCTTCGACCCGGTCGTCCGCGGCATCCTCAAGTTCTGCAAAGCCGACCCGATGCGGATCGTCGTCGGCACCGCCGTGCTCGCCGCGATCGTGTCGCTGGACGGCGACGGCTCCACCACCTTCATGATCACCGTCTCGGCGATGTACCCGCTGTACAAGCGCCTGAAGATGAGCCTGGTCGTGATGACCGGTGTCGCCGCCATGGCCAACGGCGTGATGAACACCCTCCCCTGGGGCGGCCCGACCGCCCGCGCCGCGACCGCGCTCAAGCTCGACGCCAGCGACATCTTCGTCCCGATGATCCCGGCGCTCCTCGTGGGCCTGCTGTTCGTCTTCATCCTGTCGTACGTGCTCGGTGTGCGTGAGCGCAGGCGGCTCGGCGTGCTGACGCTGGACGAGGTGCTGGTGGAGGAGAAGGTCGAGGAGAAGGAGACCGAGACGGTCCTCGTGGGCGCCGGCGGCTCCGGCGACGGCAAGGTCTCCATGCGCAAGGGCGTCACCGGCGGTGCCGGCTCCGGCACGGACGCCGACGAGCAGGGCGACGACTTCCAGGGCCTCGACCCCCACCGCGCCACGCTGCGCCCCAAGCTGTACTGGTTCAACGCGCTGCTCACGGTCGGCCTGCTCACCGCCATGATCATGGAGGTGCTGCCGATCCCGGTGCTCTTCCTGCTCGGCGCCGCCCTCGTGCTCACCGTCAACTTCCCGCACATCCCGGACCAGAAGGCCCGCATCGCCGCCCACGCCGAGAACGTCCTGAACGTCTCCGGCATGGTCTTCGCCGCCGCCGTCTTCACCGGCGTCCTCCAGGGCACCGGCATGGTCGACCACATGGCCAAGTGGATGGTGGACGTCATCCCCGGCAGCATGGGCCCGCACATGGCCCTGGTCACCGGCATCCTCAGCCTTCCGCTGACGTACTTCATGTCGAACGACGGCTTCTACTTCGGCGTCCTGCCCGTCCTCGCCGAGGCGGGTGCCGCGCACGGTGTCTCCCCGCTGGAGATGGCCCGCGCCTCCCTCGTCGGCCAGCCGCTGCACATGTCCAGCCCGCTCGTCCCGGCCGTGTACGTCCTGGTCGGCATGGCCAAGGTGGAGTTCGGCGACCACACGAAGTTCGTCGTGAAGTGGGCCGCCCTCACCTGCCTGGTCATCCTCGGGGCGGGCATGCTCTTCGGGATCATCTGACCACCGCATGGAGGACGTCATCGTGAGGCCCGGTGGGAACCGCGGCTGGCTGCTCCGCCTCGTCATCGCCTTCGGCTTCGCGCAGGGGGCGGTGTCGATGGCCCGGCCCGCCGTGTCCTACCGGGCCCTCGCGCTGGGCGCGGACGAGCGTGCGGTCGGTGTGATCGCGGGTGTGTACGCGCTGCTGCCGCTGTTCGCCGCCGTGCCCCTGGGCCGCCGCACCGACCACGGCCGCTGCGCGCCCCTGCTGCCCGTCGGCGTGGTCCTGATATCCGGCGGCTGCGCGCTCAGCGGCATCGCGAACTCCCTGTGGACGATGGCCCTGTGGAGCGGGGTGATGGGCCTCGGCCACCTCTGCTTCGTCATCGGCTCCCAGTCCCTCGTCGCCCGCCAGTCCGCGCCGCACGAACAGGACCGCAACTTCGGCCACTTCACCATCGGCGCCGCGCTCGGCCAGCTCGTCGGGCCCATCGCCGCGGGCGCGGTGATCGGCGGCGACGACATGACGGGCACCAGCGCGCTCGCCCTGATCGTGGCCGGCGCGATCGGGGCGGTCGCGTTCACCTCGCTGTGGCGCATCGAGCACCGCCGCACGGCGGCCACGTCCCGTGCGGAGAAGGGCGACCGCGTCCCGGTCCGGCGCATCCTGCGGACCCGGGGCGTGCCGGCCGGCATCCTCATCAGCCTCGCCGTGCTGTCCGCGACCGACATCCTCACCGCCTACCTTCCGGTGGTCGGCGAGCACCGGGGCATCGCGCCGTCCGTGATCGGCGTCCTGCTCAGCCTGCGCGCGGCGGCCACCATCGCCTGCCGCCTGGTGCTGACGCCCTTGCTGCGGCTGCTCGGCCGCACCCTGCTGCTCACGGTGACCTGTCTGCTGGCGGCCCTGCTGTGCGCGGGCATCGCCCTGCCGGTGCCGGTGTGGGCGCTCGGGCTGCTGCTGGTGCTGCTCGGCTTCTGCCTCGGGGTGGGGCAGCCGCTGTCCATGACGACGGTGGTCCAGGCAGCCCCCGACGAGGCCCGTTCCACGGCCCTGGCGCTGCGCCTGACCGGCAACCGGCTCGGCCAGGTCGCCGCGCCCGCCGCGGCCGGGCTGATCGCCGGGGTCGCGGGCGTGGCGGCGCCGTTCGTGATGCTCGGGGTGTTGTTGCTGCTGTCCTCGGGGGTCGCGGTGCGGTCGCGGGGCGAGTCGCGGGAGTCGGAAGAGCCGGGGGAGCCGGAAGAACCGGGGGAGTCGGGGGATCCGGGGAAGGCGGGAGGAGTTTCGGGTGAGGGCCGCCGGTCGAGGGTGCGGCTCCGCCGGAAGAGCGATATCTGACGCGTCGTAGGGCGCGGTGGCGTGGTTTCGGTACCGCGCCCCGGAGGACGAGCCCAAGCTGGTCGGCTGGTACGAGGACGGCGCCTCGCCGGGCGAGCGGGGCACCGCCGTGGCCGTCGGGCATCTCGACACGGACAGCGGCCTCGCCGTCTTCGCGGGACTGCCCGAGCTCACCCGAGGCCGCATCGTCAAGGCCCGCCGCGCCGACGGGCGGATCGCCGTCTACACCGTGGACAAGGTCAAGTCGTACGAGCGCGCACTTCCCGAGCCAGGAGGTGTACGGCGCCCGGGGCCGCCCCGAGCTGCGCCTGATCACCTGCGGCGGCAGCTACGACCGCAGGAAGGGCCACTCCGGGAACGTCGTGGTCTTCGCCCACCTCACCGGCGTCCACTGACCCCGTCCGCCTTCTCACCAGCTGGACCGAACGCCCGGATTCCGACAGGTGTCTTCCCCAGGCCGCGTACTTTCCGTTAACTTCCGTGACCCACAGCCCCGTACGACCCGCACGGGGCTTCCGACCGCGGAGCAACAGCGCCCTGATGACCCCTCGGGGGCACCCATGACACGCGCCATCTCCCTGCACGACGTGAGCAAGGCCTACGCACGAGGCGCCCGCGTGGTGGACCGGCTGTCGCTGGACATCACGCCGGGCGAGTTCCTCGTGCTGCTCGGCCCGTCCGGCTGCGGCAAATCGACCGTGCTCCGGATGATCGCCGGCCTGGAGGAGATCGACGAGGGCGAGTTGCTGCTCGACGGTGAGTACGCCAACGACCTGCCGCCGTCCGGGCGGGACATGGCGATGGTCTTCCAGAACTTCGCCCTGTACCCGAACATGACCAGCCGGGCCAACATCGGCTTCCCGCTGCGGATCGAGGCCCCGGGCACGGACCCCGGGCCGCGCGTGGACGCCACCGCCCGCATGCTGGGCATCGAGGACCTCCTCGACCGCCTGCCCGGCCAGCTCTCCGGCGGTGAACGCCAGCGGGTCGCCATGGGCCGGGCCATCGCCCGTCACCCCTCCGCGTTCCTGATGGACGAGCCACTGTCCAACCTCGACGCCAAGCTCCGCACCCATCTGCGCGCCGAGATCTCCCAGTTGACCAGGGAGCTGGGCGTCACCACGCTCTACGTCACCCACGACCAGGCCGAGGCCATGTCGCTCGGCGACCGGGTCGCGGTGCTGCGCGGCGGCGTGCTCCAGCAGGTCGACAGCCCGCGGGCCGTCTACGCGCTGCCCGGCAACGTCTTCGTCGCCGCCTTTATCGGCACCCCGCGCATCAACCTGCTGCGCGGCCTGGTGCGCGCCCCGCTGGACGGCGCGATGACCATCAGCCTGGGCAAGCAGTTCCTGCGCCTGCCCGAGCCGCTCTCCCTGGACCACCAGCTGCTGCGCGTCGAGCAGGGCCGCGAGGTCATCGTGGGCCTGCGCTCGGAGGCCGTCCGGATCGCCAAGCACTCCGCGGCCCGCCCCGGCGAGGTGCCGATCACCGGCCTGGTCGAGCACGTGGAGTTCCAGGGACACGAGATCCTCGTCCACTTCAACACCGGCTCCAGTCCCGCCGTCGTCCCCGAACTGGAGGCCCCACGCCCCCGCCCCGGCCGCCCCGCCCGGCGCCGCCGCCGCGAGGCCTCGGTCCTCACCCGCCTGCGGGAGCGGACCGGAGCCGGGCGGACGGGAGCCGGGCGGGCCGGACCCGTCGTGACCCTGGACGACCCCAGGGACGCCGAAGTCCGTGCGCCGTCCGCCGAGCCCCGCCTGCCCGGCGACCTCATCGTCCGCACCACCCCCGACCTCGCCCTCCGCCACGGGATGCAGGTGCCGCTCCTGGTCGACCTCGCCCACCTCTTCGTCTTCGACCAGCACGGCGACCGCATCTGCCCGCACCCGGCGCGCCTGCCCGACCTGGGGGAGTGAGGAGCCGCACACCCGGGCGGGGCCCCGGCCGTGCTGTGATGACCCGGGACCCGGCACCCCGTGACGTATGGCGCCGGAAAACTATCGTCGCTAGTTTATGTACCGGACGACGACGCCCCGCCCCGGAGGAAGCACGATGAAGGCATACGACGGCATGTACATCCAGGGCGCCTGGCGCCCCGCCGCCGGCCAGGACGTGATCGAGGTCGTGAACCCGGCCGACGAGCAGGTCATCGGCACGGTCCCGGCCGGCACCGCCGAGGACGTCGACACCGCCGTGCGGGCCGCCCGCGCCGCCCTTCCGGACTGGGCCGCGACCCCGCCCGCCGAGCGCGCGGCGCGCCTGGCCGCCCTGCGGGACGTGCTCACCGCCCGCGCGGACGAGATCGCCGAGACCGTCACCGCCGAACTCGGCTCGCCCCTGAAGTTCTCCCAGGCCGTCCACGCGGCCGTGCCGATCGCGGTCGCGGGCTCCTACGCCGAGCTCGCGGCGACGTACGCCTTCGAGGAGAAGACCGGCAACTCCGTCGTGCACCACGAGCCGGTCGGTGTCGTGGCCGCGATCACGCCCTGGAACTACCCGCTGCACCAGATCGTCGCCAAGGTCGCCCCGGCCCTCGCGGCGGGCTGCACGATCGTCGTGAAGCCCGCCGAGGACACCCCGCTGGTCGCCCGCCTGTTCGCGGACGCGGTCCACGAGGCCGGCCTCCCGGCGGGCGTCTTCAACCTGGTCACCGGCCTCGGCCCGGTCGCAGGCCAGGCCCTCGCCGAGCACCCCGGCGTCGACCTGGTCTCCTTCACCGGCTCCACCGCCGTCGGCCGGCACATCGCCGCGATCGCCGCCGGGCAGGTCAAGAAGGTCGCCCTCGAACTCGGCGGCAAGTCCGCCAACGTCATCCTCCCGACCGCCGACCTCGCCAAGGCGGTCAACGTCGGTGTCGCCAACGTCATGTCCAACTCCGGGCAGACGTGCAGCGCGTGGACGCGGATGCTGGTCCACCGCGACCAGTACGACGAGGCGGTGGAGCTCGCCGCGACGGCCGCCGCCAAGTACGGCGAACGCATCGGCCCCGTCGTCAACGCCAAGCAGCAGGCCCGCGTGCGCGGCTACATCGAGAAGGGCGTCGCCGAAGGCGCCCGCCTGGTCGCCGGCGGCCCCGAAGCCCCGCGCGAGAAGGGCTACTTCGTCAGCCCGACCGTCTTCGCCGACGTCACCCCGGACATGACCATCGCGCAGGAGGAGATCTTCGGCCCGGTCCTGTCGATCCTCCGCTACGACGACGAGGAGGACGCCCTGCGGATCGCCAACGGCACGGTCTACGGCCTGGCCGGCGCCGTCTGGGCCGGTGACGAGGCCGAGGCGGTGGCCTTCGCGCGCCGGATGGAGACCGGCCAGGTCGACATCAACGGCGGCCGCTTCAACCCCCTCGCCCCCTTCGGCGGCTACAAGCAGTCCGGCGTGGGCCGCGAACTCGGCGTGCACGGCCTGGCCGAGTACCTCCAGACCAAGTCCCTCCAGTTCTAGTCAGGGGAGTCCCTTCCGTCATGGCTGTCCGCGCCGCCGTCCTGCCCGCCGTCGGTTCCCCGCTGGAGATCACCGGCATCGACCTGCCCGACCCGGGACCCGGCCAGGTCCGCGTCCGGCTCGCCGCCGCCGGTGTCTGCCACTCCGACCTGTCCCTGTCCAACGGCACCATGCGCGTGCCCGTCCCCGCCGTCCTCGGCCACGAGGGCGCCGGCACGGTCGTCACCGTTGGCGAGGGCGTCGGTCACGTCGCGCCCGGCGACGGGGTCGTCCTCAACTGGGCCCCGTCCTGCGGCAGCTGCCACGCCTGCTCGCTCGGCGAGGTCTGGCTGTGCGCCGACGCCCTGAGCGGCGCCGCCGACGTCTACGCCCGCACCACCGAGGGCACCGACCTGCACCCCGGCCTGAACGTCGCCGCGTTCGCCGAGGAGACGGTCGTCTCCGCGTCCTGCGTCCTGCCCGCCCCGGACGGCGTGCCGCTCACCGACGCGGCCCTCCTCGGCTGCGCCGTCCTCACCGGCTACGGCGCCGTCCACCACTCGGCCCGTGTCCGGCAGGGCGAGACGGTCGCGGTGTTCGGCGTAGGGGGAGTGGGACTCGCGGCCCTGCAGGCGGCCCGGATCGCGGGCGCCTCGAAGATCATCGCCGTGGACGTCTCCCCGGCGAAGGAGGAACTGGCCCGGACCGCCGGAGCCACCGACTACCTCGTCGCCTCCGACACCACGGCCAGGGAGATCCGCGGCCTCACCGGCAAGCAGGGCGTCGACGTGGCCGTCGAGTGCGCCGGACGCGCGGTCACCATCCGCACGGCCTGGGACTCCACCCGGCGCGGCGGCCGCACCACGGTCGTCGGCATCGGCGGCAAGGACCAGCAGGTCACCTTCAACGCCCTGGAGATCTTCCACTGGGGCCGTACCCTCTCCGGCTGCGTCTACGGCAACTCCGACCCCGCGCGGGACCTCCCGGTCCTCGCCGAACACGTCCGGGAGGGCCGTCTGGACCTGACGGCCCTGGTGACCGAACGCATCTGCCTGGACGGCATCCCGGCGGCCTTCGAGAACATGCTGGCGGGCAAGGGCGGCCGCGCACTGGTCGTCTTCTAGTCCGGCCCCACCCGCACCCCGGCCTCCGCGCGAGGCCGGGGCCCGAGGCATGCCCGCCCGCACACTGCGTGCCCCGTACAGGCAAAAGTCCTGGTGTACGACCCGTTGACGTCCATACCGTCCGGTCAGTACGTTCCCCGGACCATCGAGTCACCCCCCGTTCCGTCCCCGCACCCACCGGAGCGTGCACCGCATGGACACGGCCCCTTCCGCTCAGCCGCACACCTCCACCGCGCCCGCCGCGGGCAACCGCCGCCGCGTCGCCACCGCGGCGGCCCTCGCCTCGGCCGTCGAGTGGTACGACTACTTCGTCTTCGGCATCGCCGCCGCCCTCGTGCTCGGCGACCTCTACTTCCCCGCCGGCAGTACCAGCGCCGGCGTGCTGGCCTCCTTCGCCACGTTCGCCGTCGGCTTCCTCGCCCGCCCCCTCGGAGGCATCGTCGCCGGCCACCTCGGCGACAAGCGCGGCCGCAAGCCGATGCTGGTCCTCGCCCTCACGCTGATGGGCGTGGCCACCACCGGCATCGGCCTGCTGCCGACGTACGACACGATCGGTGTCGCCGCCCCGATCCTGCTCGTCCTGCTCCGCGTCGCGCAGGGCGTCGCCGTCGGCGCTCAGTGGGGCGGCGCGATGCTCCTGGCCACCGAGTACGCCCCGGAGGGCAAGCGCGGTGTCTACGGCAGTGTCGTCCAGCTCGGCGTCCCGATCGGCGTGGTGACCGCCAACACGGTCTTCCTGGTCGCCGGCGCGCTCACCACCGACTCGGCGTTCGCCGCCTGGGGCTGGCGCGTGCCGTTCCTGGTCGGCCTGCTCGTCCTCGCGCTCGCCTGGTACATCCACACCCGCGTCGAGGAGACCCCGGCGTTCCGGGAAGCCGAACGCGCCCTCGCGGAGCGGGAGAAGACCGAGCAGAGTTCGCCGCTGCGCACGATCCTGCGCGGCCACCTCGGCACGGTCCTCCTCGCCGGCGGCTCCTTCGCTGTGAACACCGCGACCTTCTACATCCTCATCACCGGCGTCCTCGACTACACGACCCGGGAGCTGGACATGGAGAAGGGCCCGGTGCTCATGGTCTCGCTCTGCGTCAGCCTCACGCAGCTCGTGCTGATCCCGGCCGCCGCCGCGCTCTCGGACCGCGTCGGCCGGATCCGGATCTACGCCTTCGGGGCGGCGGGCATCGCACTGTGGGCCGTGCCGCTCTTCCTGCTGATCGACACCGGCTCGCTGCTGTGGCTCGCGGTCGGCACGTTCGTCGCCAGCTGCTTCCTGAGCATCATGTACGGCCCCCAGGCCGCCCTGTTCGCGGAGCTGTTCACGCCCGAGATGCGCTACACCGGCGCCTCCCTCGGCTACCAGATCGCGGCCGTCGCGGGCGGCGGCCTCGCTCCCTTCGTCATGGTGCTGCTGCTGGAGGCGACGGGCACCTCGATGGCGGTGTCCGGCTACATCATCGCGCTCTCGGTGATCGCCCTGGTGTCGATCAAGGTCCTCGCGGACCGGGCGCGTCCGGCGGAACCGGAAGCCGCGCCCGAGGCCAGGGCGGAAGCCGAGTCAGCGGGCTGAGCCCCCAGTGCGCTCGGGCCGGGGCTGCGGAGCCGCTCCCGGATCCCCGGCCCGAGCCGCCGCCCGCGACCTCGACCGGGACACCGCGACACCCGCCAGGCACAGCACACCGCCGGCCAGCGTGAGCAGCCCCGGCACCTCGCCGAGGAAGAGCCAGGACATCAGGACGACCAGCGCGGGCGCCGCGTACGTGGTCGCGCCCATCCGGCTCGCGGTCGTCCGGGACAGCGCGTACGCCCACGTCGTGAAGGCCAGGGCGGTCGGGAAGACGCCCAGGTACACCATGTTGAGCGTCGCGGAGGCCGGCGCCTCGGCGGCCTCCTGGACGAGCTGCCCGGCGAACGGCAGACAGACCACCGCGCCGATCAGGCAGCCGAACGTCGTCACCTGCAACGGACCGGCCGTGCCCAGTGCCGGCTTCTGCGCGACGACACCGGCGGCGTATGTGACCGCCGCCAGCAGACACAGCACCACCCCGAGCACCGAGGAACCGCCCTCGCCGGACATCGACAGACCCACGGTCACCGCACCGGCGAACGACACCGCCATCCCCGCCAGCAGCCGCGGCGGCATCGGATCACCGAGCAGCCGGGCACCCAGCAGCGCGATGAGGATCGGCCCGGTGTTCACGACCAGCGCGGCCGTACCCGCGTCGACCTGCTGCTCACCCCAGTTGAGGACGACCATGTAGACGCCGAACCACAGCAGGCCCGATATGGCGATACCGCGCCAGGCCGAGCGCGGCGGCCACCCCTCCCGCCGCAGCAGACAGATCACCCCCAGCGTCAGCGACCCGGCCAGCAGCCGCCCGAGCGCCAGCGCGCCCGGCGAGTACGCCTCCCCGGCGCTGCGGATCGAGACGAAGGCGGAGGCCCACAGCACGACGGTCACCGCGGCCGCGCCGGCGGCCAGCAGCTCGGCCCGGCGGGCGGGGCGGGGAGGGGTCTGGTTCATCATGATCCCGAGGCTAGGAGGGGTGAGGGGACGGACGCTCGCGAATTTCGGACAGGGCTTCGGCGGCCCATCGGATGGTGGGCTCGTTCGGTGGGACTCGGGATCAGTGCAGCGCCGCGGCCTCCACGCCCAGCAGCTCGGACAGGGCCCGCTCACCGGCCGCCGTCACCTTCACGGCCCGCTCGGAGCCGATACGCACGCACCATCCCGTCTCAAGGGCGTGCCGGCACAGGGCGGCGCCCGCGACGCCCGCGAGATGGGGCCGGCGTTCGGTCCAGTCGAGACAGGCACGGGCCAAGGGGCGCCGGCCACGCCCCTCGAGGCCGATACCGGCCGACTCGAACCACGCCAGACCCGCGTCGGTGAGCGCGAACCCGGTCTCCTGTTGCAGCAGCCCGCGCGCCGTCAGCGCGTCCATGACCGCGATGCCGAGCCGCCCGGCGAGATGGTCGTAGCAGGTGCGGCCCCGGGCCATCGCCGAACCGGCGCTCGACTCCCGCAGGTTCCGCGGGCGTACGGGCCTGTCCGGTGCGACCTGCGCCGCCAGGTCCTCCACCAGCTGCGCGACCCGCGCGTCGGCCAGCCGGACGTACCGGTGCCGGCCCTGCCGCTCCTCGGCGAGCAGCCCGCCCGCGACGAGCCTGCCCAGGTGCTCGCTCAGCGTCGACGCGGCGACACCCGCGTGCCGCGCCAGCTCGCCCGCGGTCCAGGCCCGCCCGTCGAGCAGCGCCAGCAGACACGCCGCCCGGGTCTCGTCCGCGAACAGCGCGGCGAGCCGGGCCAGAGCCGTGACCTGCGGGTCCCTCGTCGTCATGTCCCCAGCATGGAACACGAACCCTTCGGCTGAGGCCGAAGTGTCGCTACGCGGTCCGCCGCACCTGCTCGTACTGCCGGGCCAGCCCGTCCAGCAGGGCCGTCAGCCCGGTCTCGAAGGCCCGCTCGTCGATCTTCTCCTGGTGCTCGGCGAGCAGATGGGCCTGCTGGAGATGCGGGTAGTCGGCGGGGTCGTAGGCGCTCGCGTCGTCCACGAAGCCCCCGGCGAAGGAGCCGAGCGCGGAGCCCATCACGAAGTAGCGCATCAGCGCGCCGATGGACGTGGCCTGCGCCGGCGGCCAGCCCGCCTCGACCATCGCGCCGTAGACGGCGTCCGCCAGGCGCAGCCCGGCCGGGCGGCGGCCGGGGCCGCGGGCCAGCACCGGGACGATGTTCGGGTGGTCGCGCAGCGCGGCCCGGTAGGAGACGGCCCAGTCGTGCAGCGCGGTCCGCCAGTCCCGGCCGTCCTGGAACATCGACAGGTCCACCTGGCCGCTCACCGAGTCGGCGACCGCCTCCAGGATCTCGTCCTTGGTGCGGAAGTGGTTGTAGAGCGAGGGCCCGCTGACCCCGAGTTCGGCGGCGAGCCGGCGGGTAGAGAGGGCCGCGAGGCCCTCCGCGTCCACGAGCGCGCGGGCCGTCTCGACGATCCGGTCGGTGCTGAGCAGGGGCTTGCGCGGTCGGGCCATGGCGCACATAGTAGGGCTGCCGATGGAAACTAGCAGTGCTAATTTAAATGTACGGTTTTCAAGTGGCTTTGAAGTGGCTTTCGAGTGGCTTTCGACTGGAGTGGCTTGTGGTGAACCTGGAGCTCAGCGAGGAGCAGACCGCCGTCCGGCAGCTCGCCCGGGACTTCGTCGAGCGCGAGATCGCCCCGAACTCCGTCGCCTGGGACCGCGCCGAGGAAGTCGACCGGGCGATCGTCAAGAAGCTCGGCGAGGTCGGGTTCCTGGGTCTGACGATCGACGAGGAGTACGGCGGCTCCGGCGGCGACCACCTCGCGTACTGCCTGGTCACGGAGGAACTCGGCCGGGGCGACTCGTCCGTGCGCGGGATCGTCTCCGTCTCGCTGGGGCTCGTCGCGAAGACCGTCGCCGCCTGGGGGAGTGAGGAGCAGAAGCGGCGGTGGCTGCCGGGACTCACGTCCGGTGAGTCGGTCGGCTGCTTCGGCCTGACCGAGCCGGGCACGGGCTCGGACGCGGGCAACCTCATGACGCGGGCGGTGCGGGACGGCGACGACTACGTCATCAACGGCACCAAGATGTTCATCACCAACGGCACCTGGGCCGACGTCGTCCTGCTCTTCGCCCGCTCCGCCGACGCCCCCGGCCACAAGGGCGTCTCCGCCTTCCTGGTCCCCACGGGCACGCCCGGCCTGACGCGCCGCACGATCCACGGGAAGCTGGGGCTGCGCGGCCAGGCCACGGCCGAAATCGTGCTGGAGGACGTCCGGGTGCCGGCCTCGGCGCTGCTGGGGGAGGAGGGCAAGGGCTTCTCGGTCGCCATGTCCGCCCTCGCCAAGGGGCGGATGTCGGTCGCCGCGGGCTGCGTCGGCATAGCCCAGGCCGCGCTGGACGCGGCCGTGCGGTACGCGGGCGAGCGCGAGCAGTTCGGGAAGGCGATCGCCCGTCACCAGCTGGTCCAGGAACTGATCAGCGACATCGCCGTGGACGTCGACGCCGCGCGGCTGCTGACCTGGCGGGTCGCCGACCTGATCGACCGCGGCCGGCCGTTCGCCGTCGAGTCGTCCAAGGCCAAGCTGTTCGCCTCGGAGGCGGCGGTCCGCGCCGCCAACAACGCGCTCCAGGTGTTCGGCGGCTACGGCTACATCGACGAGTACCCGGCGGGCAAGCTGCTGCGGGACGCCCGCGTGATGACCCTCTACGAGGGCACGAGCCAGATCCAGAAGCTGGTCATCGGGCGTGCGCTGACGGGGGTTTCGGCGTTCTGAGTACGTTCCTGAGTAGTTCGGCGGATGTGGCCGCCGGCCCCTTCCCCGACCCTGGTCCCCATGAGTGACGCACCGGTCAAACAGCAGAGCACGGCCGCCTTCTACGGCCAGGCGATCGCCTCGTTCTCCGTCGCCATGGCCGCCACCGCCGTCGGCATCTTCAGGTTGAACGCCGACGCCTGGGTGCGGGGTTTCCTCGCGATCGCCGTCCTCTACCTGGTCACCTCCGCCTTCACCCTGGCCAAGGTGATCCGGGACCGGCAGGAGGCCGGGCAGATCGTCAGCCGGGTCGACCAGGCGCGGCTGGAGAAGCTGCTCGCCGAGCACGACCCCTTCGAAAAGCTCTGAGCGGGCACGCTAAGCGCCCGCTCACCCTCAGCGGTATGGTGTTACTCCTGCCAGTGATGAGGGGTGAGCGATGAGTACGGCGGAGGAGACGGCCGGCGGCGAGGCGCAGGCGTGGGGCGAGGTCACGCCCGACGCGGCGCGACGGCTGCTGATCGCCGCGGTGGAGGCCTTCGCCGAGCGCGGGTACCACGCCACGACGACCCGGGACATCGCGGGTCGCGCCGGGATGAGCCCGGCAGCGCTCTACATCCACTACAAGACCAAGGAAGAGCTGCTGCACCGCATCAGCAGGATCGGGCACGAGAAGGCCCTGGAGATCCTGCGGACGGCGTCACGGCGGGAGGGCACCGCCCGCGAGCGCCTGGCCGGCGCGGTCAGCTCCTTCGTCCGCTGGCACGCCGGCGGGCGCACCACCGCGCGCGTCGTCCAGTACGAGCTGGACTCGCTCGGTCCGGACGCCCGCGACGAGATCCTCGCGCTGCGGCGGCAGTGCGACGCCGAGGTGCGGGGGATCATCGAGGACGGCGTGGCGGCCGGTGAGTTCGACGTGCTCGACGTCAAGGGCACGACCCTGGCTGTTCTCTCGCTCTGCATCGACGTGGCCCGTTGGTTCAACGTCGACGGGCCCTGGACGCCGGACGAGGTCGGCGCGCTGTACGCCGACCTCGTGCTGCGGATGGTGGGGGACGGGTCGAAGTAACCCGCCGGGATCAGAAGTAGTAGCGGGAGACCGACTCGGCGACGCAGACGGGCTTGTCGCCGCCCTCGCGTTCCACGGTGAAGGCGACGGTCACCTGGACGCCGCCGGGGACGTCGTCGACGGCGCTGATGGTCGCGGTGGCGCGGAGCCGGGAGCCGACGGGGACGGGCGAGGGGAAACGGACCTTGTTCGACCCGTAGTTGACGCCCATCTTCACGCCCTCGACCGAGATCAGCTGCGGTCCGAAGAGGGGAAGCAGCGACAGGGTGAGATAGCCGTGGGCGATGGTGGTGCCGAAGGGGCCCGCGGCGGCCTTCTCCGGGTCGACGTGGATCCACTGGTGGTCGCCGGTGGCCTCCGCGAAGAGGTCGATCCGCTTCTGGTCGATGTCGAGCCAGTCGGTGTACCCCAGTTGCTCGCCCACCGCCGACTTCAGGTCGTCGATGGACGTGAAGATCCTCGGCTGTGCCATGTCCCGGCCTCTCGCGTCAGGAAGTCTACGTGCACTTGAATCTCTAAGCGACTGCTTAGCATGGTCGGCCGCAGGGGCCCTGTCAACGGACTGGGTAGGGTTCGAGGGGTGCCCCAGATTTCAGAGAAGATCCACGAACTCACGGTCGGCCAGCTGGCGGCGCGCAGCGGGGCCGCCGTTTCCGCCCTGCACTTCTACGAGTCCAAAGGCCTGATCAGCAGTCGCCGGACCGCCGGCAACCAGCGCCGCTACGCGCGGGACACGCTGCGCAGGGTCGCCTTCATCCGGGCCGCGCAACGGGTCGGCATCCCGCTGGCGACGATCCGGGAGGCGCTGGCGGAGCTTCCCGAGGAGCGGACGCCGACCCGGGAGGACTGGGCGCGTCTGTCGGAGACCTGGCGCTCGGAACTGGACGAACGCATCAAGCAGCTGAACCGTCTCCGCGACCACCTCACCGACTGCATCGGCTGCGGCTGCCTCTCCCTGGACACGTGCGTCCTGTCCAACCCGGGCGACGCCTTCGGCGAACGCCGCGCGGGCTCACGCCTGCTGGTGGACAGGGGGCGGGCATAGCGCCTGCGCGGTGGTGGTGGGTCGGGGCCGCGTCGGGGGGTGTCCGTCCTCGGAACGGCGCGATGGGCTTGCGAACCGATCAACTGTCCCTTGACGCGCCAACCGCTGCGGGCGGACACCCCCCGACACGTCCCCTTCGCGCCGTGCGCGGGTGCGGGGCGCGTCGTGGTCCCGCTTCGCGCGGGGCTGGCGCTCGGCGCTGGGCTGCGGTGCGTCGTGGCTTCGGTGCCGCAGGCCGGCCGCTGCGTGTGCGGGCGCGCGGCGGTCCGCTCAGCTGCCGTAGCCCCCGCGCTGCGGGCCGCCGGTCCCGCTTAGCTGCGGGCAGTCGTGCCTCCCCCAGTGCCTTAAGGGCCTGGGAAGTGCTCCCAGGCGGCAGGGGTGGGCGCAGCGGCACCTCGTCGCGCCGAGCTGCGCAACGCCCCGGCCTCAGCAGCCGTCGGCGGCACCCCGCTCCGCCGTGCTGCGGACCCGCCCGGCCTCAGCGACCACTCCCAGCACTCCGCCGACCCGCCTCGTACTCCACCAACCCCGCCGCGACCAACTCCGCGTTGGATCCGGCCCGCCTCCCATCCGGCAGGACCAGCACATCCTCCACCCCGACCCGCGTCGCCAAGTCCAGCTCGCCCGCAAGCCGCAGCACGGGCCACGCGCCCCCGTCCTCCCCGTGCAGCAGCACAGGACGCCCATGGGCGGCACCAAGGCCGGACAACAACCCCCGCGCGGAAGCCACCGCACTCGAGGGGTTCGTGTCCGTCACCTCGGCCAAGACCCGCAGCACCTTCGGCCCCAGCGGCGAGGCGGCGAACCGCTCCGCACCATCCGTCCCGGACCAGATGCCCGCCTCCACACCCACCCCGCGCTCCAGGAGCAGGCCGGCGACCTCCTCCGCACCGGGCTCATGCCAGTTGACCGAGGCATGGTCGGGCAGGACGGTCCAGCTCCGTATCCGCTCCAGCCGGGCCGCAGGATCCGGCTCGGCCCACGCCCCCGTGGTCACCCCCACCGGCACCCGCACCCGCGAGCGCATCGCCGACAGCGTCTCCGCGAGCACCCGGGGCGACAACGTGTCCCGCCCGCACGGCGTCTTGGGATGGACATGGATGTCCGTGGCCCCGGCCGCGACGGCGTCGGCGGCGGAGTCGGCCATGGACTCGGGCGTCAGCGGCACCGCCGTACCGTCGGCGGCGGTCCGCGGACCGTTCAGGCACACCTGCACCATGTCGACGATGGTGTCAGCCCCCACTGACAGTGGGGGTGCGGCATCCCCGGCGCACCCCCCGCGCACCCGCGTTCGTCAAGCCGACACCAACAGCCTCGCCCGCCTGGCGTCCGCGAGGGCTTCGGGCGTGAGCACCGGACGCGGTACGAGAATTCCGCAGTCCGTGCAGACCGGACCCGCCGAGGGCTCGTGGTCCAGGTCGTGCTTCCAGGCGAGTTGCTCCCCGCCGCACACCGGGCACGTCGAGCCCGGTTCGCGCTCCAGCGCGGCGATCAGCCGGCGCAGCACCTCGGCCAGCGGTTCACGGGGATGGACCGCCGGATCGTCGCACCACGCCACGCCGAAACCGCCCCAGGTCAGCCGGTGCCAGTCGTCCACACTGCCCGGCCGGCGCAGTCCGTCGTGCTTCTCCTTCTTGCGGCGCTCGGCGAACTCGACCTCGTAGGCCAGCCAGACCGCCCGCGCCTCCTCCAGTTCGTCCAGTGCGGCCACGAGCCGCACCGGATCGGGGGACCGGTCCTCGGGGCCGAACCCGGCCCGGGAACACAGATGGTCCCAGGTCGCCCTGTGCCCATAAGGGGCGAACCTCTCAAGGCACTTGCGAAGCGAATAACGCCGCAGTGCCAGATCGCACCGCGGATCGCGGACCTGTCTCGCCAGACTCCGGAAACCGGCCATCGTCCTGCACCTCCGTCACACCTGCACCTGATTCGGTCACTTCGGCGTCGTCATAAGGACGTCGCCGAATAGACGTATCGACAAGCGAATCGGCTCCATCCGATTTCAAATGGCCTCCATAAGCGGTCCGACGAGGCTTTGAGTCGACTGCCGTGGTCCGTGTGCCTGTTGTGCTGACTCCGAAAAGTGACGCCTGTTCATCTTCAATCCTGGAGCTACCGGCGGTAACATCCCGCCCACCCCCCGTCGGGAGGAGCCCCCCACATGCCACGGCGTTACCCACGCACCGTTCTCGACAGAATGAGAACTCCCCGCGGAATCCCCGGGTTCCTGAAGACCGCATCGGTATGCGCGCTGATCGCGGGTCTTTTGTCGCCGCTGTCACAGGCGGCCGCCTCGGAGACGGGGACCGCGCAGGGCACGGCGGCGGCGAACGACCACTGCGGCAACCAGTGTTCGGACATCCTCCCGCCCGGCCAGAACGGCAACGCCACCCTGGCCCAGGTCCTCCTCAACCAGGCCTTCGGCACCCAGCCCGAACACGCCGAGGACCAGCTCGGGCCCTATGCCAACCTCGCCAAGGGCTACACCGGCCTCACCAACGACAAGATCAACAACTTCTTCAACGACGCGTCGTTCGGGGTCCCGGCGGATCAGGTCGCCTCCACCGTCAAACCCGCCGGACGCGGTGACGTGACGATCGTCCGGGACAAGAAGACCGGTGTGCCGCACATCACCGGCACCACCCGGTACGGCACGGAGTTCGGGGCCGGCTACGCCGCCGCACAGGACCGGCTGTGGCTGATGGACGTCTTCCGGCACGTCGGACGTGGTCAGGTGACCTCCTTCGCGGGCGGCGCGCCCTCCAACCAGGGCCTGGAACAGCAGTTCTGGCGGCACGCGCCCTACACCGAGGCCGATCTCCAGGCGCAGATCGACAACGCCGTCGCCACCAACGGCGAGCGCGGCAAGCAGGCCCTCGCCGACGCCGATGCCTACCTCGACGGCATCAACGCCTACATCGACGCCTCCGACAGCGGCCGGTACTTCCCCGGTGAGTACGTCCTCACCGGGCACAAGGACTCAGTCACCAACGCCGGGAAGATCGAGCACTTCAAGATCACCGACATGGTCGCGCTGGGATCCGTCATCGGCGCGCTGTTCGGCTCCGGCGGAGGCGGCGAGGTCAACAACGCGCTCTCCCTGCTCGCCGCCCAGGAGAAGTACGGCGTGGCGGAAGGCACCAAGGTCTGGGAGTCCTTCCGGGAACGCAACGACCCGGAGGCCGTCCTCACCGTCCACGACGGCAGCTTCCCGTACGCGACCAAGCCGGACGACCCGCAGGGCACGGCAATGCCGGACGCCGGTTCGGTGAAGCCCGAGCCGCTCGTCCACGACCGCACCGGCAGTGCCACCACGGCCAGTGCCACCGGCGCGTCCGGCGAGGCGTCCAAGTCGGCCCTGTCGTCCGCCAAGCGCGGCATGTCCAACGCCCTCGTGGTCAGCGGCGAGCACACCGCCAGCGGCCACCCGGTCGCCGTGTTCGGCCCGCAGACCGGCTACTTCGCACCCCAGTTGCTGCTCCTCCAGGAACTCCAGGGCCCCGGCATCAGCGCCCGCGGCGCCTCCTTCGCGGGCCTGAGCATGTACGTCGAACTCGGCCGCGGCCAGGACTACTCGTGGAGCGCGACGACCTCCGGCCAGGACATCATCGACACGTTCGCCGTCGAACTCTGCAAGGACGACCACCACTACCTGTACCGCGGCACCTGTACGCCGATGGAGAAGATCGAGCAGAAGAACGCCTGGAAGCCGACGGTCGCCGACGGCACCGCGGCCGGCTCGTACACCATGCGCGTGTGGCGCACGAAGTACGGACCCGTCGAGTACCGCGCCACCGTCGGCGGCAAGAAGGTCGCCTACACCACCCTGCGCTCGTCCTTCATGCACGAGGCCGACTCCATCATCGGCTTCCAGATGCTGAACGACCCGGACTACGTGAAGGGCCCGGAGTCGTTCCAGAAGGCGGTGCAGCACATCAACTACACCTTCAACTGGTTCTACGCCGACTCCGAGCACACCGCGTACTACAACAGCGGAGACAACCCGGTGCGCGCGAACGGCGTCGACGCCGAGTTCCCTGTGTGGGCCCGGCCGGTGTACGAGTGGCGCGGCTGGGACCCGGCGACCAACACGGCCGACTACACCCCGCCCTCCGCCCACCCCCACTCCATCGACCAGGACTACTACATCTCCTGGAACAACAAGCAGGCCAAGGACTACACCACCGCCCCCTGGGGCAACGGCTCCGTGCACCGCGGCAACCTCCTCGAGGACCGGGTGAAGAAGCTGGTCCAGCAGGGCGGGGTGACCCGGGCCTCGCTGGTGAAGGCCATGGCCGACGCGGCCACGGCCGACCTGCGGGCGGAGGGCGTCCTGCCCAAACTGCTGAAGGCCGTGAACAGTTCGCCGGTCACCGACCCCACCGCCGCGGCCGCCGTGAGCAAGCTCCAGGCATGGGTCGCCGCGGGCGGCAAGCGCACGGAGACCTCGGCCGGTTCCGAGAAGTACGCCGACGCCGACGCGATCCGCATCCTGGACGCCTGGTGGCCGCTGCTGGTCAAGGCCGAGTTCGAACCGGGCCTCGGCAGCGAGCTCTACAAAGCCATGACGGCCAATCTGCCCGTCGACGAGTCCCCGTCGGCCGCGCACGGCCCGACCGGATCGCACGCCGGAAGCTCCTTCCAGTACGGCTGGTGGAGCTACGTCGACAAGGACATCCGGTCCGTGCTCGGCGAGCAGGTGCGCGGGCCGCTGGCCCGCGAGTACTGCGGCGGCGGAGACCTCGGCGCCTGCCGTGACACCCTCGTCAGCACCCTGAAGGAGGCGGCCGGCAAGACCGCGGCCCAGGTCTACCCCGGCGACGACCAGTGCTCGGCGGGCGACCAGTGGTGCGCCGACTCGGTCATCCACCGCACCCTCGGCGGCATCAAGCACGGCAAGATCAGCTGGCAGAACCGGCCGACCTACCAGCAGGTCGTGGAGTTCACCTCACACCGGTGAGGCCAGGGGGACACCCCCTAGGTCAGGCGGCGGGTCAGCGGACGCGGCCCGCCGCCAGTACCAGCCGGGTCAGCTCCTCGTGCAGGATGTCGCTGTGCGCACCGGCGGGCGGGCCACCGCGTCTGACCACCGCCGCCGCGTCCACGTTCACGCACCCCGAGGTGGGCAGCTTCGCCCGCAGGGCCTCGGCGAGGGTGTACGCGCGCGTGCCCGGCACCGCCTGCACCCCGTCGTAGCCCATCGCACCCCACTTGGCGCCCAGGGCCCGCCCCAGGTCGAGGCCCGCGACCGACCGGCTGTCGCCCGCCATGCGGGACGCCAGCGGATACATCGTGCCCAGGGCCGAGTCGTGCCGGGAGTGGCAGCACACCACAGGGCCGTCGACGCGGTTCTGCTGCCCCTGGAGCACCCCTCCGGCGCGCGCGTCGTGCGGCAGCCGGGCCGCGAACGCGTAGTGGGAGAACGCTCCTTGGAGCAGCGTCACCGACTTGACCGTGCGCACGCCCTCGGGGAGGCCGCGCAGCGCGAACGACACCAGCCGGGCGCCGAAACTGTGCCCCACGAGGTGCACGCGCACGTCCGGCGCCGCCTTCGCGAGCTGTCCGACGACCCGGCCGAGACCACGCTCGCCGACGGTTCCCGCACGCCGTTTCATCGCGTAGTACGTCGCCTGCCGCAGCAGCTCGTGCGCCCCCTCCCAGGGGTTGGGCAGGCCGAACCCCTGCCGCGCGCCGGACGCGTCGAGCTCCGCCAGCGCCCGCGCGAACTCCTCGCAGGCCGCCGCCGAGGACCCGGCCAGCATCTCCGGCTCGCTCTGCGGCACTCCCTCCGCCACCGTGTCCGCCGCGAACAGCGCCTGCGGACCGGGCGCCACCACCTCCACGAGCAGCCGCACCAGCCGCCCGAACTCCTCCAGTTCGGCCTCCTCCGGCGGCTGCTGCTCCAGCAGCCGGGTGATCTGCTCGATCAGGATCGCCCGGCCCGGGAAGGACTCCAGCAGCGCGTGCCGCGTGGCCTTGTCGAGCACCGGGCGCCGGGGGAGCCCGGCCGCCACGGCCCGCGGGAAGTCCGGGATCGGTTCGTCGGAGAACCGCATCGCCGGCCACAGGACCCCGACGTAGCCGATCCGGGCGGCCGGTGCCAGCCGCGGAACCGGCGCGAGGAAGCGGTCGTAGAGCCGGGTCGCGCCCGAGCGGTCGTTGTTCCAGCCGTGCGCGAAGACGATCAGGTCGCGCACCTTCCGTTCGCTCACCCCGGCGAGCAGCCGGTCCCGCCCGCGGCCCGCCGGGTCCCCGTCCGCGTCGAAGGTCAGCTCCCAGTAGGGACTCACGCTCATCGCCGGATCCGCCATGACAGGCCCCCTGTTCCCCCGGGTTGCGCCGCGATGTGGCGCATCGTCCTGCCAACGGGGGAGCTTGGCCATACGTCACGGGCGCATTGGGCGCCGCGTTGTCGCGCTGCCGCGCTCAGCGGTAGAGGAGGTACTTCCGCCGCGTCCTCCGGAACGCCGCCAGCTCCTCCTGCCACCCCGCCACGACCGCGTCGGTGTCCGCGCCCGCGTCGATCATCGTGCGCACGCGCGCGGAGCCGGTGAGTTTGTCGATCCAGTGGTCGGGCCGCCAGGCGAACCCGTCCCACACCTTCCGGGCGGTCACGAGCAGGGCGATACCCGTCCGTACGGGATCGAAGACGTCCCGGTCGTGCACATGGACCTGCACGCCGCCGATCGTCCTGCCCTGGAACTTGGAGAAGGTGGGCGCGAAGTACGCCTCCCTGAAGTGCACGCCGGGCAGGGCGAGTTCGTTCGCGGCGGCGGCCCAGCGCCGGTCGATGCCCTCGGCGCCGAGCAGTTCGAACGGCCGGGTGGTGCCGCGCCCCTCCGACAGGTTCGTGCCCTCGAACAGGCAGGTCCCCGAGTAGACCAGGGCCGTCTCCGGCGTCGGCATGTTCGGGCTGGGCGGCACCCAGGGCAGCCCCGAGGCGTCGTAGAAGTCCGAGCGCTTCCAGCCCGACATCGTGACGGTCTCCAGCGGTACGGGCTCGGTCAGGAACTCCCCGTTGAACAGCCGCGCCAGTTCGGCGACGGTCATGCCGTGCGCCTGGGAGATGGGCTGCCGTCCGACGAAGGTGGCGAACTCCTTGTGCAGGACGGGCCCGAGGGCCGCCCGCCCGGTCACCGGATTGGGCCGGTCCAGGACCACGAAACGCTTGCCGGCGAGCTGGGCGGCCTCCATGCAGTCGTACAGGGTCCAGATGTACGTGTAGAAGCGGGCGCCGGCGTCCTGGATGTCGAACACGACCGTGTCCACGCCGGACGCGGTGAAGATGTCGGCGAGCGGCCGTCCGCTCTTGAGGTACGTGTCGTAGACGGGCAGTCCGGTCGCCGGGTCGTCGTAGCGGCCCTCGGAGCCGCCGGCCTGCGCGGTGCCACGGAAGCCGTGTTCAGGGCCGAAGACGGCCCTTAAGTCCACTCGGGTGTCGGCGTGCATGACGTCGACGATGTGGCGGACGTCGCGGGTGATGCCGGTGGGGTTGGTGACGATGCCGATCTTGTGGCCGTCGAGCAGGGCGTAGCCGTCGTGGGCGAGTCGTTCGAAGCCGGTGCGGAGTTGTCTGGGGCGTTGGGCTGTTGCCGCGGTTGTCGCGGGCAGTGACACAGCTGCCGTGGCTGTGGCCAACAGGCCTCGTCTGGACAGGTGCATGGGTGGCCTCCGTGATCCGTTGTGTGCCGCTTTCGTGGTGGCTGGTCGCGCCCACGCGGCGGAGCCGCACATCGGTACAGCCCCGCGCCCCTAGGGTGCTGCCCCACCCCCTTCCCTGGTACATACCGACCGGTTAGTCTGATGGCATTGCTGGAGCCGCGTCTGAGGAGACCGATGGTGGGAGCCTTTCAAGGGGCCGGAGTCGTTGTCACGGGGGCCGGGGGCGGTATCGGAGCCGCACTGGCCCGGCGTTTCGCCGCCGAGGGGGCCCGGGTCGTCGTCAACGATCTGGACGCCGAGCGGGCCAAGCATGTCGCGGACGAGGTCGGGGGTGTCGCCGTGCCCGGTGACGCCTCGGCGATCGTCGGCGAGGCCAGGGACGCGCTCGACGGGACCGTCGACGTGTACTGCGCCAACGCCGGTGTCGCCTTCGACGGCATCGATGCCGGTCAGGCACTGGACGAAAAGGCCTGGGCGACCTCCTGGGACGTGAACGTCATGGCGCACGTCCGGGCCGCTCACGAGCTGCTGCCCGCCTGGCTGGAGCGGGGAAGCGGCCGGTTCGTCTCCACCGTCTCCGCCGCCGGGCTGCTCACCATGATCGGCGCCGCCCCCTACGCCGTCACCAAGCACGGCGCCCTCGCCTTCGCCGAGTGGCTGTCGCTGACGTACCGGCACCGGGGTGTGAAGGTCCACGCCATCTGCCCGCAGGGCGTGCGCACCGACATGCTGGCCGCCACCGGCAGCGCGGGCGACCTGGTGCTCCAGCCGACCGCGATCGAGCCGGAGGCCGTGGCGGACGCCCTGCTGAAGGGCATCGAGGAGGACCGTTTCCTGATCCTGCCGCACCCCGAGGTCGCCGCGTACTCCCAGGCCCGGGCCGGTGACCCCGACCGCTGGCTGACGGGCATGAACCGCATCCAGCAGCAGTGGGAGGAGAACCGGTGACCGAGTCCCGTTACGCGGCCCAACCCTGGCTGGACCTGCTGAACGACGCCCAGAAGGGCGCGATCAGCCCGGCCGACTCCCTCGTGCACGCCCTGCGCCGGGCCGTGGCCGAGACGCCGGACGGCGACTTCCTGGCCTACTTCGACGGCCGCCTGACCTACCGGGAGGTCGACGAGCTCAGCGACTCCGTCGCCGGGCATCTCGCGGCGCGCGGACTGCAGCGCGGAGACCGGGCCGCGGTACTGCTCCAGAACTCCCCGCACTTCGTGCTCGCCGTGCTGGGCGCCTGGAAGGCGGGCGCGGTCGTCGTGCCCGTCAACCCGATGTACAAGTCGGGAGAGGTGGCCCACGTCCTGCGCGACGGCGAGGTCGCCGCGCTGATCTGCGCGGACCGGGCGTGGGAGTCGTATCTGCGTGAGACCGCGGCGGACTCGCCCGTGCGGATCGTGCTCACCGGCTGCGAGCTGGACTTCCAGACGCGTGGCGACGCGCGCGTGCTGACCTTCGAGCGGCTGCCGCAGGCCCCGGACGCCGACGACCTGGTGACCGTGGCGCGGGCCGGGCACAAGGCGCCAGGGGACCGGGATCCCGACCCTGCCGACATCGCGCTGATCAGCTACACCTCCGGCACCAGCGGCACGCCCAAGGGTGCCACCAACACGCACGGCAACATCATGTACAACGCCGAGCGGCAGCGGACCGGCCTGGGGCTGCCCGAGCAGCCCGTCTACTTCGCGCTGGCGCCGCTGTTCCACATCACCGGCATGGTCTGCCAGTTCGGTGCCTGCCTGAGCAGTGCGGGCACGCTCGTGCTGGCCTACCGCTTCGAGGCGGGAGTGGTCCTCGACGCGTTCGCCGAGCACCGCCCGCACTACACCGTCGGCCCGTCCACGGCGTTCATGGCGCTGGCCGCCCATCCGTCCGTCACCCGCGACCACTTCTCCTCCTTCCGGGTGATCTCCTCCGGCGGCGCCCCCCTGCCGCCCGCGCTTGTGGAGAAGTTCCGGGCGGGTTTCGGACCGTACATTCGCAACGGCTACGGACTGACCGAGTGCACCGCGCCCTGCGCCTCCGTGCCGCCCGGTCTGGAGGCGCCCGTCGACCCGGTCTCCGGGACCCTCGCGGTCGGCGTGCCCGGCCCCGACACGGTCGTACGGATCGTCGACGACAACGGCGACGAGGTGCCGTTCGGCGAACAGGGCGAGATCGTCGTGCGGGGGCCGCAGGTCGTGCCCGGCTACTGGCGGCGCCCCGACGCCACGGCCGAGACGTTCCCCGGCGGCGAACTGCGCACCGGTGACATCGGCTTCATGGACGAGCAGGGCTGGCTGTACGTCGTCGACCGCAAGAAGGACATGATCAACGCGTCCGGCTTCAAGGTGTGGCCGCGCGAGGTCGAGGACGTGCTCTACACACACCCGGCGGTGCGCGAGGCCGCCGTCGTGGGCGTGCCGGACGGGTATCGCGGGGAGACCGTCAAGGCGTACATCAGCCTGCGCCCGGACGCCGATACGGACCCGGATGCACTCGCCGTCTACTGCAAGGAGAGACTGGCCGCCTACAAATACCCGCGCCAGGTGGAGATCCTGCCGGACTTGCCGAAGACGGCCAGTGGGAAGATCCTCCGTCGGGAGCTTCGTTCCCGGACGCAAGGCAACTGACAGCAGGACGGAAAGGCAGGTGGCGGCAGTGCCCAGGACGACGGACTCGGACGGCACCCCCGTACCTCAGCGGCTCCTGGCCGCCGCCACCCGGCTCTTCGCGGAGCAGGGCTACGACCGCACCTCGGTGCAGGAGATCGTCGAGGCGGCCGGGGTCACCAAGGGGGCGCTGTACCACTACTTCGGCTCCAAGGACGACCTTCTGCACGAGGTGTACGCGCGCGTGCTGCGCATCCAGCAGGAGAGACTGGACGCCGTCGCGGGCGCCGACGAGCCGGTCGAGAAGCGGCTGCGGGCGGCGGCCGCGGACGTCGTGGTGACGACGATCGACAACCTCGACGACGCGATGATCTTCTGGCGGTCCATGCACCATCTGAGCCCCGAGAAGAACAAGCAGGTCCGCGCCGAGCGCCGCCGCTACCACGAGCGCTTCCGGGCGCTGGTGGAGGAGGGCCAGGAGGCGGGCGTCTTCTCCAAGGCGACGCCGGCGGACCTGGTCGTCGACTACCACTTCGGGTCGGTCCACCACCTGTCGACGTGGTACCGCCCCGAGGGTTCGATGAGCCCCCAGCAGGTAGCCGACCACCTGGCGGACCTGCTGCTCCGAGCCCTGCGCCCGTAACCGCACCCAGGGGGCTCCGCCCCCTGGACCCCCGGCCTGTGCCCACCCACCACCCGAATCGGCCGACCAGGAGGCCCGGCTCGAACCCCGGGCCGAGCCACACCCAGCCCGTCCCACGGATCGGCCGGCGGGCCGCGAGGCCGAGCTCGAAACGCCAAGCGGAGCCACACCCGGGCCGCCCGGCGAACCGGCGTCCGGCCGGGCTCGAAACGCCGGGCTGAGTGGCTTCCCTCAGCCCGTCCGGCGTTTGTGGGCTGGGCCGGCGAGGTGACCGTCCGGCCGGGCTTGAAGCGCCGGGCTGAGGCACTCCCCCAGCCCGTCCGGCGTTTGAGGACGAGGCCGTTCAGGCCGATCGGGGGTCCAGGGGGCGGAGCCCCCTGGCGGGGTCGAAGGGGCGGAGCCCCTGGGGATGGGACGGGTAGGGGCGGCGGGGGCGAGAAACCCCCCGCCGCCCACCGCGTCACACGTACCGCTTCAACTCCCGCCGCGCGAGCGACCGCTGATGCACCTCGTCCGGCCCGTCCGCGATCATCAGCGTCCGCGCCCCCGCGTACAGCTCCGCCAACGGGAAGTCCTGACTCACACCCCCCGCCCCGTGCAACTGAATCGCCCGGTCGAGAATGTCCACCACCGCCCGAGGCGTAGCGATCTTGATCGACTGGATCTCGGTGTGCGCCCCCCTGTTCCCCACCGTGTCCATCAGCCACGCCGTCTTCAGCACCAGCAGCCGCAACTGCTCCACGGTCACCCGCGCGTCCGCGATCCAGTTGTGCACCACACCCTGCTGCGCCAGCGCCTTCCCGAACGCCGTCCGGGACACCGCCCGCCGGCACATCAGCTCGATCGCCCGCTCCGCCATCCCGATCAGCCGCATGCAGTGGTGGATCCGGCCGGGACCGAGCCGGGCCTGTGCGATGGCGAAGCCGCCACCCTCCTCGCCGATGAGGTTGGACGCCGGCACGCGCGCGTGATCGAAGATCACCTCGGCATGGCCGCCGTGGGAGTGGTCCTCGTAGCCGAAGACCTGCATCGCGCGCGAGATCGTCACGCCCGGTGTGTCACGAGGAACCAGGATCATCGACTGCTGACGGCGGATGTCCGAACCCTCCGGATCCGTCTTGCCCATCACGATGAAGATCTTGCAGTCCGGGTGCATCGCCCCGGAGATGTACCACTTGCGGCCGGTGACCACGTACTCGTCGCCGTCCCGCTCGATGTGCGTGGTGATGTTGGTGGCGTCCGAGGAGGCCACCTCCGGCTCGGTCATCGCGAACGCCGAGCGGATCTCGCCCGCGAGCAGCGGCTCCAGCCACTGCTTGCGCTGCTGCTCGTCCCCGAACTGGGTGAGCACCTCCATGTTGCCCGTGTCCGGTGCCGCGCAGTTCGTCACCGTCGGGGCGAGCTGCGGGGAGCGCCCCATGATCTCGGCGAGCGGCGCGTACTGGAGGTTGGTCAGCCCGGCGCCGTACTCGGAGTCCGGCAGGAAGAGGTTCCACAGGCCCTGCCTGCGCGCCTCGGCCTTCAGCTCCTCGACCACCGCCGGGGTCTCCCACGGCGACGCAAGCCGGGCCCGCTGCTCCTCCGCGACGGCCTCGGCCGGATAGACGTACTCGTCCATGAAGGCCAGCAGCTTGCCGCGCAGCTCCTCGGTGCGCGCGTCGAACGCGAAGTCCATGTCCGTCAGCCTTCCTGAAGGGTGGTGAGACCGTGCTCGATGAAGACCGGGACCAGGTCGCCGATGCGGTCGAAGCCGCGTCCGACCGTCTGGCCCAGGGTGTAGCGGTAGTGGATGCCCTCCAGGATCACGGCGAGCTTGAACCAGGCGAACGCCGTGTACCAGGAGACCGCGGAGACGTCGCGCCCCGAGCGGGCGGCGTACCGCTCGATCAGCTCGGCCGGGTCCGGGTGCCCCGGCGCCTCCGCCGTCGTGGAGACGGGGGAGTCGGGGGCCTCGAGCGGCAGGCTGTACATCGCCAGCAGGCCCAGGTCGGTGAGCGGGTCGCCCAGGGTGGACATCTCCCAGTCGAGGATCGCCTTGATGCGGTCGTCCTCGCCGATCAGGACGTTGTCCAGCCGGTAGTCGCCGTGCACCACGGTCGGGGCGGGGGAGGAGGGCAGCCGCCTGCCGAGCGTCGCGTGCAGCTCGTCGATCCCGGCCAGCTCGCGGTTGCGGGAGGCGTCCAGCTGCTTGCCCCAGCGCCGCAGCTGCCGGTCCAGGAAGCCCTCGGGCCGGCCGAAGTCCGCCAGCCCCACCTCGCCCGGCTCCACGGCGTGCAGCTCCACCAGCGCGTCCACCAGGTTCAGCACCGCGCCCCGGGTGCGCTCTGGACCGAGCGGGGCGAGCTGTTCGGCGGTGCGGTACGGGGTGCCCTCGACGAATTCCATGACGTAGAACGGCGCGCCGAGCACCTCCTCGTCCTCGCACAGCAGCACCGGCCGCGGAACCGGCACGGCGGTCGGGTGCAGCGCGCTGATCACCCGGTGCTCGCGCTTCATGTCGTGCGCGGTGGCCAGGACATGGCCGAGCGGGGGCCGTCGTACGACCCACCGGGAGGTGCCGTCGGAGACGGCGTAGGTGAGGTTCGACCGTCCGCCCTCGATCAGCCGGCCGGACAGTGCGCCGCTCACCAGGCCGGGCCGCTCGCGGTCGAGCAGGCCGCGCAGCCGGTCCAGGTCGAGTCCGGGCGGGTGGTCGGGGCTCATGCGTCGCTCCTACGGGCAGATGAACAGTTCCCGACTCATGATGCCGACCGGTCGGTATGTCGTCCAGAGCGGGGCCGAAACGTGATCGGAGCCACGATAGGCCGACGACTCCCGCCATGGGGCGCCGGGAAGGTTTAGGCCGCTTCGTTCAGGCCATCCGGCTTGCGTGCCGCGCGGCGAGCTTGGAGGGTCGGACCCATGAAGGCGATCAGCTACTCACGGTACGGCGGGCCCGAGGTGCTGGCGTTCGGGGAGGTCCGCGATCCCAAGGTCGGCCCGGACTCGGTGCTGGTGAAGGTGCGGGCGGCGTCCGTGAACCCCGTCGACTGGAAGGCCCGCGAGGGCTACCTCGACGGGCTCTTCGAAGCCGCGTTCCCGGTGGTGCCCGGCTGGGACGTCTCGGGGGTCGTCGTACGGCCCGGGGTGGCGGTCTCGGAGTTCGACGTCGGGGACGAGGTCATCGGGTACGTGCGCGAGGACTTCCTCTCCCGCGGCACCTTCGCCGAGTACGTGGCCGCGCCCCTGCGCACCCTCGCGCCCAAGCCGCGCAACCTCTCCTTCGAGGAGGCGGCCGGGCTGCCGCTGGTCGGGCTCACCGCCTACCAGGTGCTTCTCAAGGTGCTCCAGGTGAAGCGAGGCGAGACGGTGCTGGTGCACGCCGCGGCCGGCGGGGTCGGCTCGATCGCCGTCCAGCTCGCCGCCCACCTCGGCGCCCGAGTGATCGGCACGGCGAGCGAGCCCAACCACGACTTCGTGCGCGGCCTCGGCGGGGAGCCGGTGACGTACGGCGAGGGCCTGGGCGAGCGCGTGCGCGGGCTGGCGCCCGAGGGGGTGGACGCGGTGTTCGACACGGTCGGCGCGGACGCGCTGAAGGTCTCGGCGAACCTGCTGGCCCCCGAGGGCCGCCTGGTGTCCATCGCCGACAACGACGTCGTGAACTACGGCGGCCGCTACTACTTCGTCCGCCCCGACGCCGAGGACCTCCGGCGGCTGTCCGAACTGGCGGAACAGGGCGTGGTGAGCGTGCACATCTCCGAGACGTTCCCACTGGAGCGAGCGGCGGACGCACACCGGCTCAACGAGGAGGGCCGCACGCGCGGCAAGATCGTCGTGACGGTGGACTGGGAGCCGGAGGACACGTAGCCGCAGGCCCACGCCCTGACGCCCGACGCGCGGCGCCGCGGGGCGGGGGCACGCCCGGCGCCCGCAACGCGCCGCGCCCTAGAGGACGAGCCCCGCCCCGCACACCGCCATCGCGAGCGTGCACAGCGCCGCGGCCGTGGCGTGGCGTGGGGCGAAGGCCTCGGGGCTGGGCGTGGCCGCGAGCGTGCGGATGCGGCGGTGGGCGATGGTCAGGAAGCCCAGCCACAGGACGCAGCACAGTGCGCAGGCGATGATCCTGGGCGCAGAGGGCCCGCCCTGCAGCGCGGTCTTCACGGCGAGCACGGCGGCGGCCGTGCCCGACAGTGTCGTGCGCCGCCACGCGAGCCGGGTCCGCTCGGGTTGCAGTCCGGGGTCGCGGTCGGGGTCCTGCCGTCGGGCCGCCGGTGCGTTCACCCCTCCCACCCCACCAGCACCACGACGACCATGGCGAGGGCCACGATCGCGACGACGAGGCTCAGCACCGCCGGGAACCGGGACACCGGCAGGTCCTCGCCCCGGCGCATGGCCCGCTCGCAGCGGACCCAGTGGTTGACCGCGCGCAGCGCGCACAGCACACCCGCACCGAGCAGCGCGAGCGCCAGCCCCACCCGCCAGCCCCAGCGCAGGTCCGGCAGGAACTGGTCCACGGCGAACCCGCCGCCGATCAGCGCCATGGCGGTGCGCAGCCAGGCCAGGAAGGTGCGTTCGTTCGCCAGCGAGAACCGGTAGTCCGGCGTCTCGCCGTCCCGCCGCACCTCCGCCGGCGCGAACCACAAACGGACGTTCCGTACGAACTCGATCACGTGCGCGACCCTACCGGGGGCGTCGCCACGGGGCGCTCCCGGTGGTCGCCCGGTGCTCCGCCCCCGGCCCCCGCCTCGCCGCGGCCTCCTCAGCCCTCAGTCCGTCGACCGGAACGCCACGAGCCGCTCGTACGCCGCCAGCCCGTCCGGCACCCACTCCCAGTCGCCCAGCCGCCGCCGCACCTCCTCCTCGGGCAGGAAGTCGTGCCAGGCCACCTCCTCGGCCTGCGGCTGGACCGGAAGGTCGCACCGGACCTCGTACACCGCCGACCACCAGGTCTGCCCGGCCCCGTTGTCGTAAAGGAACTTGAACAGGTACCGGGGGCGCGGCAGACCCGTCACGCCCAGTTCCTCCTCGGCCTCGCGCAGGGCCGCCGTGTCGTAGGACTCGCCCGCGCCGACCACGCCGCCGACGAACATGTCGTACAGGGAGGGGAAGACCAGTTTGGTCGGCGTCCGCCGGTGCACGAAGATCCGGCCCTCGGCGTCCCGGGCTTGGATGAACACACAGCGGTGCCGCAGCCCCCGGGCGTAGACCTCGCCCCGGGGCGACTGCCCGATGACCCGGTCGTTCTCGTCGACGATGTCGAGGATCTCGCCAGCCGGGCCCACGCCCTCGCCAGCCGGGCCCACGCCCTCGCCAGCCGGGCCCATGCTCTCGTCCGCAGCGCTCATGTCCTCATCCAAGCAGGGCGTGAGGCCTCACTGCGCCTGCGGCTGCGGCTGAGGCCGCCCCGCCCGGGCCCGCTCCGGCGCCCCCGTCGGCATGGCCGGATGCAGACCCAGCAGCACGATGCCGGCCACCACGGCCAGCAGACCGCCCGCCTCCCAGCTCAGGGCGACGGTGTCGGTCCGCAGCCGGTCACCCAGGAAGCCGACGCCGCAGATGATGCCGGCGATCGGCTGGGCCGCGGTCAGGGCCGGCAGCGACTTGCGCAGGGACGCGGTCTCGAAGGCGCTCTGCACGAGGACCAGCCCCGTGACGCCCAGCGCGAGCACGGCGTACGGCTGCCAGCCGGTCAGCAGCTCGGTGAAGCCGCCCTCGGAGAACTTCTCTCCGCTCACCCGCGTGAGCGCGTCCTGCACGCCGTAGAGGAGCCCGGCGCCCAGGGCCAGCAGCACCGGCCCGGAGCTCAGCCGGGAGCGCTTCGCGTGCGCGGTGAGCAGCAGGGCCAGCCCGATCATGGCCCCGATGATCAGCCACTGCCGGGTGGGATCGGCCGTGGCGGCGCCGCCCTGTGGCTCGCCCGCCACGATGAACGCGCTCACCCCGCCCGCCAGCAGCAGCAGGCCCGCCCAGCCCTGGCGGCCGAGCGGCTGCCGGGTCTGCCGGCGGGACAGCGCGAGGGCGAACAGCAGGTTCGTCGCCAGCAGCGGCTCCACGAGCGACAGCTCGCCCTGCCCCAGCGCGGCCGCGCCCAGCGCCATGCCGACCACCATCAGTCCGATGCCGCCGAGCCAGCGCGGCACCTTCACCAGGTCGATCAGCAGCCGGAAGGACAGGAAGTCGTTGAGCGGGGCGCGCTGGGCCGCGTTCTGCTGGAGCACGAATCCGAAGCCCAGACAGCAAGCGGCGCTCACGGCGAGCACCAGTACCAGAAGCGACACGCGGTGTACCTCGATCATCAGGTCGGGTTCACGATGGCGTAGGGGCCGACTGTACCGGCCGGCTCCGCCCGGCGCGCCCGTACGTCATGCCATGGTGCGCGGTGGTGACCGCCCAGCACTATGACGCACGCCACAAAGGGCGAAACGGATAAATCGGATGCCCGCCTCGCCTCCCTCTGGAGTCCCGCTGGTCACAAAATCCTCACAAGTGGCATGAGCTGACGCGTGTAACGCCCTTGCGGCCCTTGACGTCAACCGTTGGCTGGGGGTTGGCTGTCCGTGATCAGCTCATGGCGAAGCGCACACACGCGCTCCATCGACCCCGTGAGCCGAAACACAAGAAGAGCGCGTGAGGAAGTTCCGCGGTGCCCCCACCCCCGCCTCCCCTCGGCCGTGGCCGCAGACGTGCGTCGCAGGCCTTCGACGAGGCCCTCGACGACGCCGACCTCGTGACCGCGCGCTCCGCGCTGGCGCAGGGCCGCTGGCAGAACGCCCGCTCCCTGCTGGTGCACACCGGAGACGACTGGGACCGGCGCGGCCACCGCGTCACCGTCCTCGCCCGGGAGTCCTACTGCGCCGCGTGGGCCCGCGAGTGGCTGCTCGCCGAACCCGAGTCCGCCGACGCCTCCGTCCTGCTCGCCGTCGCCCAGGTCCGGCGCGCCCTGCACGGCAAGGGCAAGCCGGTCCGCGCCCGTGAGGCCTGCGCGACCGCCGCCGCCCGCGCCCCCGCCGACCCCACCCCCTGGCTCGGCCTGCTCCTGCTGGAGTGCGCGGTCGGCACCGATCAGGACGTGGTCCGGACCTTCGAGCAGGTCCGCGCCCGGTACGCCGACCACCACCACGCCCACCACCTGATGGTCGCCCGGCTCGCCGGACGCCGCGCGGAGGCCGGCGACGACCCGCTGCACGAGGTCTACGACTTCGCCAACTGGGCCGCCGAACAGGCACCCGCCGACTCCCCGCTCGCGATCCTGCCGGTCATCGCGCACGCCGAGCGCTACCGCGTCCTCGCCGCCGCCGGGCACCAGCCCGCCGACCCGGCCGCCTCGGGCCACTGGACCGGCCGCCGCGCCCGGCAGGTCATGAAGGCCGCCTTCGACTGGTGGCTGGAGTGGGAGCTGGAGGGGCATCCGCGCCGGCTGATCGACCTGAACTTCCTCGCCCACGCCAAGTACTGCGAGGGCCGCGGCGCCGAGGCCGCCGCCCTGTTCCACCGGATCGGCCGGTACGCAACCCCGGCGCCCTGGTCGTACCCGGACCGCGACCCGCACACCGCCTTCGCCGCCGCCCGCGCCGGCGCGCTCGGCACGGCCTGACACCCCCGGAAACCCAAAGTGAGGACGCTCTCCCGATGACCACGGACAGTAGTTCGAGCACGAATGCGAGTACGAGCACATCCGCAGCCGGCGGCATCAGTACGTTCAAGGGGCAGGAGCGCGCCCTGCGCGCCGACCGGCTCGGCACCGGGGGACTGCTGCTCTCCGTCCTCGCCGCGACCGCCCCGCTCATGGTGGTCGCGGGTGTCATGCCCACCACATTCGCGGTGATGGGCATCGTCGGCCAGCCGCTGCTCTTCGTCGTCCTCGGCGTCGTCCTGATCCTGTTCAGCATCGGGTACGCCGAGATGAGCCGCCACGTCCACAACGCGGGCGCCTTCTACGCGTACATATCCCGCGGCCTCGGCGGCACCGCCGGCGCGGGCGCCGCCCTGGTCGCCCTCGTCGCCTACAACGCGCTCCAGATCGGCATCTACGGCATCTTCGGCTTCGAGGTCTCCGGGCTCCTCGCCACCTACGCCGACGTGGAGATCGCCTGGTGGATACCGGCCCTGGTGGCCGCGCTCGCCGTCGGCCTGCTGGGCTGGCTGAAGATCGACGTCAACGCGCGCGTGCTCGGCGTGCTGCTCGTCATCGAGGTGCTCCTCGTCGTGATCTTCGACGTCGCCGCCCTCGCCGACCCCGGCAAGGAAGGCCTCTCGCTGCACGCCTTCAACCCGGACACCCTCACCGGCGCGGGCGTGGGCACCGCGCTGTGCTTCTGCATCGCCGCGTTCCTCGGCTTCGAGCAGGCGCCCGTGTACGCCGAGGAGACCAGCCGCCCGCACGTCCTCGTGCCGCGCGTGATGTTCCTCGCCGTCGGCGGGGTCGCCGTCTTCTTCGCGCTGAGCAGCTGGGCCCTCACCGTCGCCACCGGCCCCGCCGCGATCGTCGGCACGGCCCAGAAGCAGAGCGCCGGACTGCTGTTCTTCCTCACCGAGTCCCGCCTCGGCGGCACCTTCACCGACGTCCTGCACGTCCTGTTCGTCACCGGCATGTTCGCCGCGCTGCTCAGCTTCCACAACGTCGTCGCCCGGTACGCCTTCGCCATGGGCCGCGAGGGCCTGCTGCCCGCCGCCTTCGGCCGCACCAGCGGCACCAGCGGCGCCCCCGGCACCGGCTCGCTGCTCCAGACCGTCGTGGCGGTCGTCGTCGTGGTCGGCTTCGCGATCGCCGACGACAAGCCGGCCGGCGACCCGACCGCGCCCGTCCTGCAGCTGTTCACCTGGTTCGGCAACATCGGCGCCCTCGGTGTGATCGTGCTGATGGCGGCGGCCTCCCTGTCCGTCGTCGTCTTCTTCGTCCGCCGGGGTGCCGCGGGCGCCCAGGCCTGGCGGCTGGTCACCTCCGCGCTGGCGGGCCTCGCCCTGCTGGTGATCGCCGGCTACACGGTGAAGGACTTCGAGGTCCTCGTCGGCGCCGGCCCGGACTCCTCGCTGAGCTGGGTGCTGCCCGGCATCATCGGCCTCGCCCTGGTCGCCGGCCTGGTCCTGGGCCTGGTGCTGCGCGCCCGCGCCCCCGAGAAGCACGCCCGGATAGGGCTCGGCAACGAGGCGTTCCAGCTGGACAAGGCGGCGTCGTCCTGACCCCGGCCGCGTAAGAAGTGGTTACGGAACTCTGACGAGCACCCGCGATCCCTGTCGTACAGGGGCCGCGGGTGTTCGAATGAGAACGTGAACGAGGACGTACATGAGGGCATGAACGACGAACGCCCCCCACAGCGGGGCACCCCGGTCGGCCGCCGCGTCTTCCTCGGCACCCTCGGCCTGGGCGCCCTCGGCGTGGTCGCCGCACCCCGGCTGCAACGCGGCCTGGAGGACTTCCTCGGCGGCGCCGCCGACAAGGACCCCACCGGCCTGACCGGACTGCTCCCGAACGGCGGCGGCTTCCGCTACTACTCGGTCGCCTCGTCCGTTCCCCGCAAGAACGCCGACAGCTACCGCCTCACGATCGACGGCCTGGTCGACCGCCCCACCACCTACACCCTGGCCGACCTCAAGGCCCTGCCCCAGACCCGCATGGTCCGCGACGTCCAGTGCGTCACCGGCTGGCGCGTCCCCGACACCCCCTTCGAGGGCGTACGCCTCTCCCGCCTCCTCGACGCCGCCAAGGTCCGCCCCACCGCGAAGGCCATCCGCTTCACCTGCTTCGACGGCACCTACACCGAGAGCCTCACCCTCGACCAGGCCCGCCGCGCGGACGTCCTGGTCGCCCTGCGCATGCAGGACAAGGACCTCGGCCACTCCCACGGCGGCCCGGTCCGCCTCTACGTGGCGCCCATGTACTTCTACAAGTCCGCCAAGTGGCTCTCCGGCATCACCGTCACCGACGAGGTCCGGCCGGGCTACTGGGAGGAGCGCGGCTACGACGTCGACGCCTGGGTGGGCCGCTCGAACGGACGCGACGATGAGCCTACGAGCTGAAGCCCCGGCCGGTGTCAGGCGCTTCAGCCGGACCGAGCGCTGGGTGCACCGCACGACGGCCGCGCTCATGGGCGTCTGCGTCCTGACGGCGGCCTGCCTCTACGTCCCCCAGCTCGCCGAACTCGTCGGCCGCCGCGAACTGGTCGTCCGCATCCACGAGTGGGCCGGCCTCGCCCTGCCCGTCCCGGTCCTGGCGGGCCTCACCTCCCGCGCCTTCCGCGCCGACCTGGGCCGCCTCAACCGCTTCGGCCCGCACGACCGGACCTGGCTGCGCGCCGCCCTGCACCGCGACAAGAGCCCCGCGTCCCGTCCGGCCGGCAAGTTCAACGCGGGCCAGAAGCTCTACGCGTCCTGGATCGCCGGCGCCACCCTCGTCATGCTCGGCACCGGCCTGATGATGTGGTTCACCCACCTCACCCCCCTGCTCTGGCGCACCAGCGCGACGTTCGTCCACGACTGGCTGGCCCTCACGATCGGCATAGTCCTGGCCGGCCACATCGGCATGGCCCTGGCGGACCCCGAATCCAGAAGAGGCATGCGCACGGGCTCGGTGAGCAGAGAGTGGGCGGACAGGGAGCACCCTCTATGGCGCCAGTAGGTCTCGCGGGGGCGCGGGGAACTGCGCGAACAACCACGACGCACCCGCAGCCGCCCGATCACCACACCTTCTACGGCGCTTAGGCCCAAGGGGCGCGGGGAACTGCGCGACAAGCCCCATCGCACCCGCACCCGCCCGACGACACCCATCCCTATGGCGCCACGGCGAAATCCAACAGCACCTTGCAAGACCGACTCCGATCCGCTGCCAGGGCAAAAGCGGACTCGGCATCAGCCACAGGCACCACCGCACTGACGAGCCCGTCGAACGCCCCTTCCCCCGCCAGCAGCTCCAACGCCTGATCGAACTCCCCGTCGAACCGAAACGCCCCCCGCAACTCGATCTCCCGACTCACCACAAGGTTCCCCGCAAACGCACTGTGCCCCGCCGGCAGCATCCCCAACTGCACGACGACCCCACCCCGCCGCACTCGCCGCAGACACGTGTCGAGCCCGGCAGCCACCCCCGACGCCTCGACCGCGACGTCCACGTCACAAGGCCACCCCGGGTCGTCAGGATCATCGGCCCGTACGAGAGCCCCGGCACCGGCGACCCGCGCGTACTCCAGCGCCTCGGGCAGCAGATCCGTGACAGTCACCCGGGAAGCCCCCGCCGCCTTCGCCGCCGCGACGACGAGACACCCGATGGGCCCCGCACCGGTCACCAGGACATGCCGCCCGGCCACCTCCTCGGCCCGCCGCACCGCGTGCAGCGCGACGGACAGCGGCTCGGCGAGCGCGGCCCGGCGCAGCGCCAGACCGTCCGGCAAGGCCCGTACCTGCTCGCAGGGCACGACGACCTGCGCCGCGAATCCGCCCTGCACATGGGGAAAGCGCGCCGCACTGCCCAGATACCGGGTGTCCCGGCAGATGTTCCGCCGCCCCTCCGCGCACTCCGGACACACGCCGCACGGGGTCGCCGGATGCACGGCGACGGCGCTGCCCGGTGCCGGCCCCGACGCGCCGGCACCGTACCCGACCACCGTCCCGACGACCTCGTGCCCGAGCACCATCGGCTCCCGGAGCCGGAAGTCCCCGACCCCGCCGTGCCGCCAGTAGTGCAGATCGGACCCGCACACCCCGCCGTACCGCACGGCGACCAGCGCCTGCCCCGGCCCGGGCTCGGGCACCGGCAACTCCGCCACGCGCAGGTCACCCTGACCGTGGATCACACAACCCAGCATCACAGCCTCCCGGCAGGTGGTCACAGCACGCTCGTCATACCGCCGTCGACGTACAGCACCTGCCCGCTGACGAAGTCGGCCGCGGGGGAGGCGAGGAACAGCACCCCGCCCACCAGGTCCTGCGTGCGGCCCCACCGGCCGGCCGGGGTGCGCCGCCGCACCCAGGCACTGAACTCCTCGTCGTCGACCAGCGGCCGCGTCAGCTCGGTCTCGATGTAGCCCGGGCCGAGCCCGTTGACCTGCACACCGCTCGGACCCCAGTCCGCGCACATGCCCTTGGTGAGCATCTTCAGCGCGCCCTTGGTGGCGGCGTACGGCGCGATCCCGGGCCGCACCACCTCGCTCTGCAGCGAGCAGATGTTGATGATCTTGCCGTGGCCGCGTTCCGTCATCCGGCGCGCGGCCTCCCGGCCGACCAGGAAGGCACTGGTCAGATTGGTGTCCAGGATCCGGTGCCAGTCGGAGTCGGTGAACTCCAGCAGCGGGGCGCGCAGTTGCATGCCCGCGTTGTTGACGAGGATGTCGAGCGGGCCCACCCGCTCCTCGACGTCCGCGATGCCGTCCGCCACCGACGGGCCGTCGGTCACGTCGAACGCCGCCGTGTGCACCCGGTCGCCGGGCAGTCCGGCGGCGGCCTCGGCGAGCCGGTCCTTGTCGCGTCCGTTCAGGACGACCGTGCATCCCGCCTCCGCCAGACCATGGGCGAGGGCGAGTCCGATGCCCCGGCCGGAGCCGGTCACCAGCGCCGTACGGCCGCTGATGTCGAAGAGGGGGTGAGCCGTCATGGCCGTGGCACTCCTAGATCACGAGGGACAGCAGCAGGACGATGCCGCCGGCGACCACCGAGATGATCGTCTCCATGACCGACCAGGTCTTGATGTTCTGGCCGACACTCAGCCCGAAGTACTCCTTCACCATCCAGAACCCGGCGTCGTTGACATGGCTGAAGAACAGCGAGCCGGCGCCGATGGCGAGGACCAGCAGGGCCGCGTGCGTGGTCGACATGTCGGCCGCGAGCGGGGCGACCAGCCCGGCGGCGGAGACCGTCGCCACCGTCGCCGAACCGGTCGCCAGCCGGATCACCACCGCGATCAGCCAGGCCAGCAGCAGCGCGGGGATCGACCAGTCCTTGGAGATGTCCAGGACCATCTGGCCCACCCCGGTGTCGATCAGGGTCTGCTTGAAGCCGCCGCCCGCGCCGACGATCAGCAGGATGCCCGCGATGGGCGCGAGGCTCTTCTCCACGAGCGGCGAGATCCGCTCCTTGGAGAACCCGGCGGGCCGCAGCAGCGTGAAGATGCCGACCAGCACCGACGCGAGCAGCGCGATCATCGGGGCACCGATGACGTCGAAGACCCGCTGGACCAGGTTCTCCGGGTCGTCGATGACGATGTCGACGAGCGCCTTGGCCAGCATGAGGATCACCGGCAGCAGGATCGTGAACAGCGTGGCCCCAAAACCGGGCCGCTTGTCCAGGTCCTCCGAAGCCCGCTGCGGAATCATGCGGTCCGGGGCGGGCACGTCCACCCAGCGGGCCGCGTACCGCGAGAACACCGGGCCGGCGATGATCACCGTGGGTATGGCGACGAGGACACCGAGCGCCAGCGTCACCCCGAGGTCGGCCTTGACCGCCTCGATCGCGACCAGCGGACCGGGGTGCGGCGGCACCAGCCCGTGCATCACGGACAGGCCCGCGAGCGCCGGGATGCCGATCCGCATCAGCGAGTAGTTGCCGCGCTTGGCGACCATCAGCACCACCGGGATCAGCAGCACGATGCCGACCTCGAAGAACAGCGGCAGCCCGATCACGGAGGCGATGAGCACCATCGCCCACGGCATCGACCGCCCGCCTGCCTTCGCGAGGATGGTGTCGACGATCTGGTCGGCACCCCCGGAGTCGGCGAGCATCTTGCCGAGGATGGCACCGAGGGCGATCAGTACGCCCACGCCGGCGACCGTGGTGCCGAGGCCGGTGCTGAAGCTGGTGAGGACCTTGTCCAGCGGCGCCCCGGCGATCGCGCCGAGCGCCAGCGACCCGATGGTCAGCGCCAGGAAGGCGTGCAGCTTGGACTTGGTGATGAGCAGGACGATGACGGCGATGCCCGCCAGGACGGCGATGCCCAGCTGAGCGTGGCCGGCCGAGGTGATCGGCTCGGGTGCGTCCGCTGCCAGCATCTCGACGCTGAGTCTGGTCACGGGGTGGGTTCCCTTGCGTTGGAGGGGAATAGGGGGACGAGACCGTCAGGGCTACTGGACGGGCTCGGGGAGGTCCTCCAGAGCGAGCGCCGCCCGCTCGGTGATCTCCTCCGGGCTGCCCGAGACGTCCACGTCGACCCCCGCCTCGTCCGCCTGGAGCGGCTGGAGCGTGGCGAACTGGGAGTCGAGCAGCGCCGTGGGCATGAAGTGCCCCTGCCGGTGCGACATCCGGTCCTCGATGAGCGCGCGGTCACCCGTGAGGTGCACGAAGACCACGCCGGGCGCGGCGGCCCGCAGCCGGTCGCGGTAGGACCGCTTCAGCGCCGAGCAGCTGACCACCCCGCCGAGCCCGGCCCGCCTGTGCGCCCACGTGCCGATGGCGTCCAGCCAGGGCAGGCGGTCCTCGTCGGTGAGCGGGGTACCGGCCGACATCTTGGCGATGTTGGCCTGCGGGTGGAAGTCGTCGCCCTCGGCGTACGGAACGCCGAGCCGGGCCGCGAGCAGGGGACCGATGGTGGTCTTGCCGGTGCCGGCGACGCCCATGACCACGACGACGTGGGGGGTGTTCATCGCTGCCTCACTGATCTGCTGTCTCCGTCGACACGTGATGTCGACGCAACTGAAACCCATTAGGTACGACGAATTCAAGAGCTCGTGATGAATAAGTCTGACTTTTTGTCTCCGTGATCTACCCCGTACGCTGAGTGCATGAGCACACCGGGCCGGGGGCTGCACGGCCATGTTCTGGACACCCTCGGCCCCGAGATCACCGGGGGTGAGTACCCGCCGGGCAGTGTCCTGCGCACGGACGAGCTCGCCCAGCGTTTCGACGTGTCACGCTCGGTGATGCGCGAGGCGGTCCGCGTCCTGGAGTCCATGCACCTCGTCGAGTCCCGCCGCCGCGTGGGCGTGACCGTCCGCCCGAAGTCGGAGTGGAACGTCTACGACCCGCAGGTCATCCGCTGGCGCCTGGCCGGCAGGGACCGCGCCCCCCAGCTGCGCTCCCTCACGGTGCTGCGCTCGGCGATCGAACCGGTCGCCGCGGGCCTCGCCGCCCGGCACGCCACCGCCGACCAGTGCGCCGAACTCACCCAGTGCGCCCTCGGCATGGTCGCCAACTCGCGGGGTCACAAGCTGGAGGAGTACCTCGTCCACGACATGGCCTTCCACCGCGTCATCCTGGACGCCTCCGGCAACGAGATGTTCGCCCGCCTCGGCGATGTCGTCGCCGAGGTCCTGGCCGGCCGCACCCACCACGACGTGATGTTCGAGGACCCCGACCCCGCCGCCGTCACCCTGCACGTCCAGGTCGCCGAGGCGGTCCGCTCCGGCGACGCGGCCCGCGCGGAGGAACTGACCCGCGAGATCACGGTCGGCGCCCTTCAGGAACTCGACATCCTGGCGCCCTGAAGGGTGTCCGCTAGGGCAGAAACTCCCCGTGGACGTACACCCAGGCCCCGTCGACCCGCTCGAACCGGCTCCGCTCGTGGAGCGAGCCGCCCCGGTACGACGCCCGGAACTCCACGGTTCCGGCGGAGTGGAACGCCGACCCGTCACTGGTGTCCAGGATCTCCAGCCCGGTCCACCGCATCCGCGGATCCAGCTCCAGCGTCGCGGGCCGCGTCCGCGGATGCCAGGTCCGCAGCAGATACCCGGCGTCGCCCTTCACGAAGGCGCAGTAGCGCGAGCGCATCAACGCCTCGGCGGTCGGCGCGGCGGCCGTCCCGGAGTGGTAGCGCCCGCAGCAGTCGCCGTAGGCCCCGGGCAGGCCGCAGGGGCAGGAACGCGTCGTCATGCCGGTCATTGTCCTAGACGGCCGAGCCGGTCCCGTACGAGGGCAGCGGTGGCAGCGCCGTCCGGTACACCCACGCGTCGAACAACTCGTCCAGCGGCTCGTCCGCGAACCGCGCCACGTGCGAGGTGAAGGCCGCCGTCGTCACCGCCCCGCCCCGGTGCAGGCCCGCCCACCCGCGCAGCATGCGGAAGAACGCGTCGTCGCCCAGGGCGCACCGCACCGCGTGCAGGGTGAGCCCGCCGCGCCCACATTCCTCCGGAGGGCGGCCTTCCTCCCCGGAAACGACGAAAAGCCCCTCGACGAGAGGGGCTTTTCGATCTGTGTCCGAGGGGGGACTTGAACCCCCACGCCCGATAAAGGGCACTAGCACCTCAAGCTAGCGCGTCTGCCATTCCGCCACCCGGACAAGGTGTCTGTCGCGCGGGTTCTCCCCGTGGCGACGACGTAAACATTACCAGGCTCTCAGGGGTGGCCGATCACCCCCCCCGCCCGCACCCGGCCGGGCGTGAACGGCGTGTGACGGGCCGGGACCGGTCTTGGGGTGCGGGCCGGGGAGAGGGAGGATGAGGAGGACCCACCAGCAGTGACAGCGGGAGGAAGCACGTGAGCGAGACGGACACGGCCAGGAGCGTCACCGGCGAGGACGAGGTCGTGGACCTCTGCCGCGAGCTGATCCAGATCGACACCAGCAACTACGGCGACCACTCGGGTCCGGGCGAGCGCAAGGCGGCGGAGTACGTCGCCGAGAAGCTCGCCGAGGTGGGGCTCGAACCGCAGATCTTCGAGTCGCACCCGGGCCGTGCGTCCACGGTGGCCCGGATCGAGGGCGAGGACCCGTCCCGGCCCGCGCTCCTCATCCACGGGCACACCGACGTCGTACCGGCCAACGCCGACGACTGGACCCACCACCCCTTCTCCGGCGAAGTCACCGACGGCTGCGTGTGGGGCCGTGGTGCCGTCGACATGAAGGACATGGATGCGATGACCCTCGCGGTCGTCCGGGACCGGATGCGCAGCGGACGCAAGCCGCCGCGCGACATCGTCCTCGCGTTCCTCGCGGACGAGGAGGCGGGCGGCACCTACGGGGCCCGCTACCTCGTCGACAACCACCGGCACCTGTTCGAGGGCGTCACCGAGGCGATCAGCGAGGTGGGCGGCTTCTCCTTCACCGTGAGCGAGGAGCGGCGGCTGTACCTGATCCAGACGGCCGAGAAGGGCATGCACTGGATGAAGCTCACCGTGGCCGGCACGGCCGGGCACGGGTCGATGATCCACCGGGACAACGCGATCACCGAGCTGTCGGAGGCCGTCGCGCGGCTGGGACGGCACAAGTTCCCGGTGCGGGTCACCAAGACCACCCGCGCCTTCCTCGACGAGCTCGGTGACGCGCTCGGCACCGAGCTCGACCCGGAGGACATGGAGTCGACCCTCGTGAGGCTCGGCGGCATCGCCAAGTTCATCGGCGCGACGCTGAGCAACACGGCCAACCCCACGCAGCTGGGCGCCGGCTACAAGGTCAACGTCATCCCGGGCGAGGCGACCGCCCACGTCGACGGACGGTTCCTGCCCGGGCACGAGGAGGAGTTCCTCGCCGACCTCGACCGGATCCTCGGCCCGAAGGTGCGGCGCGAGGACGTCCACGCCGACAAGGCCGTCGAGACCACCTTCGACGGGGCGCTCGTGGAGGCGATGCAGTCCTCGCTGCTGGCCGAGGACCCGACCGCCAAGGCGATCCCCTACATGCTCTCCGGCGGGACGGACGCGAAGTCCTTCGACGACCTGGGCATCCGGGGCTTCGGCTTCGCGCCACTGAAGCTGCCGCCGGAGCTGGACTTCGCCGGCATGTTCCACGGCGTGGACGAGCGGGTGCCGGTGGACGGCCTGAAGTTCGGTACGCGGGTGCTCGACCGGTTCATCGACGCGTCCTGAGACAGCCCATACGAAACAGCGCTATTCGGTCGGGTGTGCGAGATCGACCGGGAAGGGTGAATGTGACCATAAGCTCGTAGCCTCATTACTCCCTCCTCGTTACAGGTAATGCGATCGCAAGATGGGTCGCTTTGCCAACCAGGAGGAATAATGATCAAGAAGGTCGTCGCTGCTGCGGCTGCCACCGGTGGGCTGGTTCTCGCGGGCGCGGGCCTTGCCGTCGCCGACTCGGGTGCCCAGGGCTCTGCCATGCACTCCCCGGGTGTCGTGTCCGGCAACGTCATTCAGGCGCCCGTTCACATCCCGGTGAACGTCTGCGGCAATACGGTCTCCGTGATCGGGCTGCTGAACCCCGCCTTCGGCAACACCTGCGTCAACAAGTGACGCTCCCCGCCCTTCCAGGGGAGTTCTGAGCCATCGGTCCCGGAGCGCGTGCCATGCGCTCCGGGGCCGAACGCTTCTTTCGAGGAATTCGAGAAGAATTCGAGACAGGTCGAAGGCAGGTATTCAGTAATGCGACAGGTCACCCGCAAGGGTCTGATGACCGTGGCGGCCGCGACCGGCGTGATCGCCGCCGCGGGCGGCTCCGCTCACGCCGACTCGGGCGCGCAGGGTTCCAGTTCGGGCTCTCCCGGCGTGCTGTCCGGGAACACGGTGCAGGCACCGGTGCACGCGCCGGTCAACGTGTGCGGGAACACGGTCAACGTGATCGGTGTCCTCAACCCGTCGGTGGGCAACTCGTGCGCCGACCAGGGCGGTGGATCGTCGTCGGGCGGCAACGGCGGCTCGCACGCCGACGGCCAGGCCGGTGACTCACCCGGCGTCGGCTCGGGCAACCATGTCGAGGCGCCGGTCTACGCGCCCGTGAACGTCTGCGGCAACAGCGTCGACGTCATCGGCGCCGGCAACTCCAGCACGGGCAACGACTGCGCGAACGGCGGCTCCGGCGGGCATCACACCGACCCGCCCGGCGGCGGCCACGAGAACCCGGGACAGCCGGGCGACCCGGGTGACCCCGGAAACCCGGGCAACCCCGGAAATCCGGGTGACCCCGGAAATCCGGGTGACCCCGGTGGTCCGGACGGTCCCGGAAACCCGGGCGACCCCGGCAACCCCGGACACCCGGGCGACCCCGGCACCCCGCCCGGCGCGGACGGCGAGCAGCCGGGCGGTTCGTCGGACGGCAACAAGCTGGGCGGCCAGTTCGTCACCCAGCCCAAGGGCGACTCGCAGCTCGCCAGCACCGGCAGCGACCTGCCGCTCGGCCTCGCCCTGCCGGCCGGCGCGGGCGCGCTGCTCGCGGGCTCGATCCTCTACCGCAAGGCCCGCACCTCGGCCTGACAGTTCCGGAAAGGCCTGACAGCAGCGGAAAACGGAGCGGGCCCCGCCGATGCGAGGCCCGCTCCCGTGTGTGCCTTCTCCCAGTGCCCCGTCTCAGCTCACCACGTGGCCCGCACCTGACGGATGATCCGCCGGCGCAACCGCACCTTGCGACTGCCGTCGCGCAGCAGGCTCAGACGGTGCAACTCCCAGTGTCCGTACTCGGCATGGTCGGTCAGCAGACGTGCCGTCTCCTTGCGAGAGACCCCGCGCGGCACGTACACGTCGACAAATTCGTATTCCGGCATCGCATCTATTGTGCGGGCTGGGGCCTGGTACGGATAGCGTCTGCACTATGTCTGATGCTGCGCAGCCCACCGCTGCCGAGGTACGCGCCGCCGCCGAGGCGGTCAAGACCGCGCTCGACCGCCACCTGGCCGCGGTCGAACGCAGGTCGGGGGAGGACGACCCGGCCGTCTACGAGGCGTTCAACCAGCTGGCCGCGGCCGCAGAGGTGTACGACGAACTGCTCTACGACCGTTACGACGAGGTCACACCCTTCGAGATCCCCGGTACGGAGGACGCGCTGCCCCCGTACACGGGGCCCGAGGAACCGAACGCGCTGAGCGTACTGATCCGCCGCGACTACGCGGTGGCGGAGCCACAGCGGCTGCTCTCCCATGCCCAGCGGATCGAGGCCGTGGAGGGCGAGGACGGCCCGGCCGCCTCCGGGACGATCCACGGTGCGCTCGGCCTCCTCTTCGGCGAGTTCGAACCCGACGAGATCGCCTCCCGGCACAAGGAGTTCGGGCTGGAGGAGGGCGACTCCACGCTCTGGGTGACGGCGGCGGAGGAACCGGCCGACCCCGGCGAGTGGCTGGAGGCGCCGTTCGAGCAGGTCGATCCGCAGAGTGTGGTCTGCCGCTTCGACGTCAGCGCCGTGTTCGACGACGTCGACGACGATGACGACGACGAGGACGACGTAGTGGTGGTCGAGGACGACCTCGACACCGACCTGGACGAGGACGAGGATCTGGAGCCGCTCGACGCGGACCGCCGCTGAGCGCACACGTCAGCCACCCGACGGCGGTGGTCATGGGGCCGCCCCGTGACCACCGCCGTCGCCGTCAGCCGCTGATCTGCGGGCTGAGCAGCACCGGAAGCCGGGTCGTCCGGGGCTTCGCCGGAACCTCGGCCACAGCCCTGGCCAACGCCTGTTCCACGCCGTGCACGACGGACAGGTGGCGGTCGGCCCGCCCGAACGCCGTGTACACCCACGGCCGGCTGAGGGCCTGCGCGGCATCGCCGGGCAGCACCACGACCACCGCCGGCCACCGGCTCCCCACCGCCTGGTGCGCGGTGAGCGCCCAGCCGTGCCGCACGGTGTGTTCCACCCGCTCCTTCGGTACGACGACGTCCTCGCCCTCGCACACCAGATGCAGCCCCTCGGCATCCGCCTTCACCACGCGGCCCGGCAGCGCACGGCCCGGCACGGGGGAGTGGACGACCCGGTCACCGGGGTCGAAGCCGCCGAAGCGGCCCGGGCCCGGATTGAGCCGCTCCTTCAACGCCGCGTTGAGCGCGCGCGTGCCGACGGCGCCGCCGTGCCCCGGTGTGATCACCTGCGTCTGCTCGGGCGGTACGCCGATCGCCCGCGGCACCGAGTCCACGACGAGCTGCACCGTCCGGTGCACGGCCTCGCCCGCGTCCCGCACCGGCACGATCACGACCTCCTTGCCGGGGGCCTCGACCTGGTTCAGCTCGCCGACGCCGATACCGGAGACCAGCTCGCCCAGCGGCCCGGGATCCGGCTGCCGCGAGGCGATCTGCGGGCAGATCCGCGCCGCGAGCAGATCCGCGAACACCCGGCCCGGACCCACGGACCACAGCACCGCCGGATCCCCGGCCAGCACCAGCCGCGCCCCGTCCGGCAGCGACTCCGTCAGCAGCGCGGCCGTCTCGACATCCAGCTGCGGCGCGTCGAGCACGACGAGCAGATCGAGATCCAGCGCCCCGTCCGCGTCCCGGCCAGGTCCTTCGGCCCCGGAGAGCAGCCCGGCGACGGTGGCCACGGGGGCGTGGGCGACGGGAGTGGCCTCGGCCGTTTCGGCGGCCTGCCCGGGGAGGGCAGCCGCCTGATCCGCGGCCGGGTCCGCCGGGTGGCCGGTGCGGCGGAGCAGGGCCGCGAAGCGGGTACGGCCGATCGGGCCGTGGGTGGCGGCCCAGGCGCGCAGGCCCAGGGTGTGCGCGGCGGTCAGCAGTGCCGCGGGCTCGGTCAGGGAGGCCTCGCCGCCGGTGTGCAGGACCAGGCCGTGTGCGGCGACCGCGCGGAGCAGCTCGGCCGTCGAACCCCGGGCCGCGGCGGCGGCCCGCTCCCAGTCCTCGGCCGAACCGTCCTGCTTGGGCACCGAGTTCACCAGCCGGGCCAGACCGTCGGCCAGGCTCTCCTCCGCGAGCGCGTACCGCTCCAGGCCGACCAGGACACGGACCGGACGCTCCTCGTCCTCCTCCGCGCCCTCCTCCTCCGTCCGGGCCGGCGCGGCCCCGGGCTCCTCCAGGGCGTCCTGGAAGACGAGCACGTCGCCCTCCGCGATCGCGTCCTGCACCGCACTGTCGGGGTCCGGCACGCCCCGCTGGGCCAGGGCCGCGAGGAGCGCCGGCATCTCCAGGGCCGTGTGCCCGGCCAGCGCGGCCTGCTCCAGGAGCCAGACGGTGACGGCCCGGCCCCGCCGTTCGTCGTCCGGGCCGCACTCGGCGCCGAGCAGGGCCCGGGCGAACCCGTCGGCCTGCTCGGGCCGCACGCCGGAGATACGCAGCAGCTGCCAGGGATCGGCCCGCAGCAGTTCGTCCGCGCCCTCGCCGAGCGCGGCGGCCACCTGCGGTGCGAGCACTTCGGGGGCACCGCCCTCGCCGAGCACCTGCCGTACGGCCTGCACCGCGGCCGGCGCGGGGGCCGTCGACGCGGCGACGGCCCCGGCCGCGACCGGCTGTGGCCGTCGGACCGGCTCCGGGGCGGAGCGGCGCGGGGCGGGCTCGGGCTCCGCGAACACCGCGGCGGCCGGCTTCTCGCCGCTCTCCACGGCCCGTACGGCCGCGAGCAGATCGGCGGCCGTGCCGCTCAGCTTGGTGCCGGCCTCGATCGGCGCCTTCTTCCCGGCCTTGCGCTGCTCGATGCGCTCCCGCTCCAGGCGCTGGGCCCGCAGCTCGGCCTCGGCCTCGGACACGTCACCGGCATCGGCCGCGTCCCCTTCGGACCCCTCGGCCTTGGACACGTCACCGGAGCCGGCCGCGTCCGACCCGGTCTCCTCGGCCCCCTCGGTCTGCGCACCACCGGTCGGCGTCCCCGGCTCGGCGTCCTCCGTGGTCTCCGGCTCCGTGCTCACAGCGTGCTCCAGTCGTGATCGGGATAGCGGTGCACGGGCGCCGACACGTCGTCGAGCGCCCGGCAGATCTCGTCAGGAAGACTAAGGGTCTCCACTGACAACGCCGCCGTGAGCTGCTGCGCGTTGCGCGCGCCGACGATGGGCGCGGCCACCCCCGGCCGGTCGCGGACCCAGGCCAGCGCCACCTGGAGCGGTGTCACCGCGAGACCGTCGGCCGCGGTGGTCACGGCGTCCACGATGCGCCTGGCCGTGTCGTCCAGGTACGGCGCGACGAACGGCGCGAGATGCTCCGAGGCACCGCGCGAGTCCGGCGGCGTGGTGTCGCCCCGGTACTTGCCCGTCAGCACCCCGCGCCCCAGCGGCGAGGACGGCAGCAGCCCGATGCCCAGGTCCAGCGCGGCCGGGAGCACCTCGCGTTCGACGCCCCGCTGGAGCAGCGAGTACTCCAGCTGCGTGGCCGCGAGCCGGGTCCGCGTGCCGGGGGCCGCCAGCTGCCAGGTCGCGGCCTTGGCGAGCTGCCAGCCGCAGAAGTTGGAGACGGCGGCGTAGCGGGCCCGCCCGCTGGCGACCGCGAGATCGAGGGCCTGGAGGGTCTCCTCCAGCGGGGTGTCCGGGTCGAAGGCGTGCACGTGCCACAGGTCGACGTAGTCGGTGCCGAGCCGGGAGAGCGAGGCGTCCAGCGCGGAGAGCAGATGGCCTCGGGAGGTGTCGAAGCGGCGGTCGGGGTCCGGCACGCTGCCGGCCTTGGTCGAGATGACCAGGTCCCGGCGGGCCACCAGGCCGTCCATGAGCCTGCCGAGCAGGTACTCGGCCTCTCCGTCGCCGTACACGTCCGCGGTGTCGACGAGGGTCCCGCCCGCTTCCCAGAACGTCTTCATCAGGTCCGCGGCGTCGTGCTCGTCGGTGTCCCGTCCCCACGTCAGGGTGCCGAGCCCGATCCGGGACACACGCAGGCCGGTGCGGCCGAGATGCCTCTGCTCCATGAACGCCGAGATTACTGGCCAGAGCCTTCCCTGTGGTGGGCTGTGGACAGCCGATTTCGCGGCCCCGGCCCCCGAGTTGTCCGGCACCGCCGCCCGCGGCCGAGTCACTGCACCTAGGTCCCCGCCGAGCCGCACGCTAAGGTCTCCGCACGTGCACGTTACTGATCGGTAAGGGGATTCGGCATGCAGCTCGGTATCAACCTCGGCTACTGGGGTGCCGGAATGGACGCGGACAATCTGGCCGTCGCCCAGGAGGCCGACCGGCTCGGATACGCCGTCTGCTGGGCCGCCGAGGCCTACGGCTCCGACGCCGCCACCGTACTGACCTGGGTCGCCGCCCAGACCGAACGCATCGACGTCGGCTCCGCCATCTTCCAGATCCCGGCCCGCCAGCCCGCGATGACAGCCATGACGGCGGCCACCCTCGACTCTCTCTCCGGCGGCCGCTTCCGCCTCGGCCTCGGAGTCTCCGGCCCGCAGGTCTCCGAAGGCTGGTACGGCGTCAAGTTCGACAAGCCCCTGGCACGCACGCGTGAGTACGTCGAGATCGTCCGCAAGGCCATGACGCGCGAGCGCCTGTCCTACGAGGGGCAGCACTGGACGCTGCCCCTGCCCGGCGGCCCGGGCAAGCCCATCAAGCTGACCGTGCACCCGCAGCGCGAGCACATCCCGCTGTACATCGCCGCGATCGGCCCGAAGAACCTGGAGCAGACCGGCGAGATCGCCGACGGCGCCCTGCTGATCTTCCCCTCCGCCGACCACCTGGAGGAGACGACGATCAAGTACCTGCGCGCCGGGCGCGAGAAGGCCGGCAAGACCCTCGACGGCTTCGACGTCTGCCCGACCGTCCCGCTCGCCGTCGGCGACGACAAGGACGTCGCCGCGCTCGCCGACACCTTCCGCCCCTACACCGCGCTGTACGTCGGCGGCATGGGCAGCCCCAAGCAGAACTTCTACAACCAGCTCGCCCAGCGCATGGGCTACGAGAAGGAGGCCGCCGAGATCCAGGCCAAGTACCTGTCCGGCGACAAGCAGGGCGCCGCGGCCGCCGTCCCGCACGAGCTGATCGACAAGACCACGCTGCTGGGGTCCGTCGACCGGATCGCGGACCGGATGAAGGCCTACGCGGAGGCCGGCGTCACCACCCTGAGCCTCGCCCCGGCGGGCTTCACCCTCGACGAGCGGCTCGCGTCCCTCCGCGCCGGCACCGAGGCCCTGGAGCGCGCCGGGCTCGCCTGACACGAGGCACCCGGCGGAGTTGTCTGCGGCCGTGGTGGGGGCTCGAGGGTCTTCCCCGCCACGGCCGTCACGCAGAACAACGCCCCGCGCCTCCCGCGGTTACGCGGGATCTCCCCGCCCCGGCGGCGGAGACCCCGCGGCCGTGCCGGATCGCCTGTCCTCCATTCGGCGGAGTTGTCCGTCGCACCTGTTGCAGCGCCTTTCGTCCCGCACTTGACTCGTTCTTTGCGACAAACCTGCGGAATCACGCAGCACGCGCACGTGCGCGGGAGAGGTGCTCACGATGCTTTCGGCCAAGAGTGTGTTCCAGGAGATCCTCGCCGACGACGAGGCCTTCGCCCTGTTCTGCTCCATCGCCGCGAGCGGCGAGTCCCAGGGCGGCTGGGAGAACGCCCGGATCGCCGCGCTCGTCCCCGACAGCGAGCGGGAACTCGCCCCCAAGATCACCCGGCACGGCGCCGACGAGGACAAGCACGGCCGGATCTTCAACGCCCTGCTGAAGAAGCGCGGCCTCGACCCCGTCCCGGTCCCGCCGGAGACCGACTACACGATGCTCCTGGAGAAGAACGGGATCGGTCTCGCGCACGAGCAGCTGGGCCGTGACGAGCGGCTCACGGTCCAGGACGTCGTCACGTACCTCTCGCACAGCAGGGTCACCGAACAGCGCGCCTCCGAGCAGATGCAACTGCTCCGCAAGCACTTCGCCGACGACCCCGACATCGGCCGCGCCGTCAAGCAGATCTCCCACGACGAGGACAACCACCTCGCCTACTGCCACGAGGAACTGCTGCGCTTCGCCTACGCGGGTCACGGCCGGGCCATCCAGCGGACCCTGCGCGCCTGCGCGCTCGCCGAGATCCGGATCCACCGGGACGTCAGCCTCGCCGTCATGGCGCACATGGGCCGCATCCTCGGCTGGTCCAGGCCCAAGTCGGCGGTGCTCGCGGCGGGCATCCACGCCATGTACGCCTACGAACGGCTGGGCGGCTGGCGCCGGATGGTGTCGCTGAAGATGCCCGAGCGCCGCGACGCCCTCGGCGGACCCGCGTCCACGGCCCCCGAGTTCGCCTGAGCCGGCCCGCCCGCAGCCGGCCCCGGCCCGTCCTACAGCCAGCCCCGGCGCTTGAACAGCCGGAACACCAGCACCTCGAGTACGGCCATCACCGCGATCAGCGCCGGATAGGACCACTCCCAGCGCAGCTCGGGCATGTGCTCGAAGTTCATGCCGTAGATCCCCGCGAGCATCGTGGGGATCGCGGCCATGGCCGCCCACGCGGAGATCTTCCGCATGTCGTCGTTCTGCCGGACGCTCATCTGCGCCAGATGCGCGTTGAGGATGTCCGACACCAGCCGGTCCAGGTTCTCCACCGACTCGTTCACGCGCGTGAGGTGATCGCTGACGTCCCGGAAGAACGGCCGCGCCCGGTCGTCCACGAACGGCACGGCCACGCCGGCGGGTGCCGTGCCCGCCAGCCGGCTCATCGGCAGGGCCAGCGGCCCGGTCGCCCGGCGGAACTCCAGGACCTGCCGCTTGAAGTTGTAGATCCGGGAGGCGGTGTGCCGCGAGCCCCCGTCGTCCGGCGAGAAGACCTCCGCCTCCAGTCCCTCCAGGTCGGCCTGCAGCTCGGTGGCGACCTCCAGGTAGTGGTCGACGGCGGCGTCGGCGACCGCGTAGAGGACGGAGGTGGGACCCGTGCCCAGCAGGTCCGGCTCCTGCTCCAGTCGGCGCCGTACGGCCTTGAGCGGGGCGCCCTCGCCGTGCCGGACGGTGACGACGAACGCGTCGCCCAGGAAGATCATGATCTCGCCGGTGGAGACGGTGTCGCTCTGCGGCTCGTACGCCACCGGCTTGAGCACCAGGAAGAGCGAGTCGTCGTACACCTCCAGCTTGGGCCGCTGGTGGGCCTTGAGGGCGTCCTCGACGGCCAGCGGATGCAGCCCGAACTCCTGGGTCACGAGGTCGAATTCGCGTTCCGTCGGCTCATGCAGCCCGATCCACACGAAACCGCCCGCCGCCCGGGCCTCACCCAGGGCGTCGGAGAAGTCCTCCGGCCCTTCCGACCGGTGTCCCTCGCGGTAGATGGCACAGTCGACGATCACGAAGCGAGTCTCCCGTCACTCGAACGACACCGTACGCGCGCGTGCGCCTACGCTGGACCGCATGCCCACGTTGATCCTGGTCCGGCACGGACGTTCCACCGCCAACACCGAGGGACTGCTCGCCGGCTGGACGCCCGGTGTCGCCCTCGACGAACGCGGCGCGGCGCAGGCCGCCGCGCTGCCCGGGCGGCTCGCCGAACTGCCCCTCGCCGAGATCGTCACCAGCCCGCTCCAGCGCTGCCAGGAGACGATCCGGCCTCTTCTCCGGGCCCGGCCGGACCTCAGCCCGCACACCGACGAGCGCATCGGCGAGTGCCACTACGGCGACTGGTCGGGGCGCAAGCTCGACGAGCTCAAGGACCAGCCCCTGATGGAGGTTGTGCAGGCGCACCCGTCCGCCGCGGCGTTCCCCGGCGGCGAGTCGATGCGGGCCATGCAGACACGCGCCGCCGAGGCCGTACGCGAGTGGAACGCGCGCGTGGAGCGCGACCACGGCGCCGACGCCGTCTACCTCATGTGCTCGCACGGCGACGTCATCAAGTCGCTCGTCGCGGACGCACTCGGACTTCATCTGGACCTCTTCCAGCGGATTTCCGTTGAACCGTGTTCCATCACCGCGATCCGCTACACCCGGTTGCGTCCGTTTCTCGTCCGCCTCGGCGACACCGGCGACTTCACGTCCCTGGTGCCGCGCGAGGAACCGCCGGGCGACGAGGCCCCCGTCGGGGGTGGTGCGGGCGCACCGTGATCGTCGGCCGCAGTAGGGTGAAGCGGTCGCAGCAGTGCCGTAGTCACACGGTTCCCACGATTCCAATGGAGACAGGACGTGTCCCGTCAGGTGTTCCTCTACGACCATCCGGAGCGTTTCGTGGCCGGTACGGTCGGACTGCCCGGGCGCCGTTCGTTCTTCCTCCAGGCCTCCGCCGGCTCCCGGGTGACCAGCGTGGCCCTGGAGAAGACCCAGGTCGCCGCGCTCGCCGAACGCATGGACGAGCTGCTCGACGAGGTCGTGCGCCGTAGCGGAGGCAGCGCCGCCGTCCCCGCCGTCGCACCGTCGGAGATCACCGACACCGCCCCGCTGGACACCCCCATCGAGGAGGAGTTCAGGGTCGGCACCATGGCGCTCGCCTGGGACGGCGAGGAGCAGCTGATGATCGTCGAGGCGCAGGCGCTCGTCGAGCTCGACGCCGACACCGAGGAGGACCTCGCCGAGGCCGAGGAGCGGCTGCTCCAGGACGAGGAGAACGGGCCCCCGATGCTGCGGGTGCGGCTCACCGGCGCGCAGGCGAGGGCCTTCGCCAAGCGCGCCCTCGACATCGTCAACGCCGGGCGGCCGCCGTGCCCGCTGTGCAGCCTCCCGCTCGACCCGGAAGGACACGTATGTCCGCGCCAGAACGGATACCGCCGCGGAGCGTGACACCTCCTCCTGACGCCGACGAACTGCTCGCCCGGGGCGAACTCACCGTGCGCGGGCGCATCCGTGAGGCGTCCAACGCGGCCCTGTACTGCACGGTCTCCCTCGACGGCCGGGACGCGGCCTGCATCTACAAGCCGGTCGCCGGGGAGCGGCCCCTGTGGGACTTCCCCGACGGGACGCTCGCCCAGCGCGAGGTCGCCGCGTACGAGGTCTCCGAGGCGACCGGCTGGGGCCTGGTCCCGCCCACCGTGCTGCGGGACGGCCCCTACGGCGAGGGCATGTGCCAGCTGTGGGTCGAGGCGGCGCCGGAGGCGGAGCTGCTCGCCCTGGTCGACGCCGAGGAACCGGAGCCGGGCTGGAAGGCCATCGGCTTCGCCGAGGTCGGCGAGGGCCGCACCGCGCTCCTCGTCCACGCGGACGACGAGCGGCTGCGGCGGCTCGCCGTGCTGGACGCGGTGCTCAACAACGCCGACCGCAAGGGCGGGCACCTGCTGCCGACCGGCGAGGGGCGGCTGTACGGGATCGACCACGGGGTCACCTTCAACGTCGAGAACAAGCTGCGGACCCTGCTGTGGGGGTGGGCGGGGGAGCCCCTCACACGGGAGGCCGTCGACGTTCTCGAAGGCCTCAGGAAGGTCCTGGCGGAGGGCGGTCCCCTCGCCGCCCGGCTCCAGCCGCTGATCACCGGCGCGGAGATCGACGCCACACGCGCGCGGGTCAGCGCACTGCTCGCCTCGGGGAAGCATCCGGAGCCGAGCGGGGAGTGGCCGGCGATCCCCTGGCCCCCCGTGTAGCAGCACAGCCGCCGAGCTCCCGCAAGAGCGCCTTCTCGGCCGTCCGGCCCGCTCTCATTCGTATATGGAACTTCAGTCCGGTTAGGCTCAAGGCATGCATGCCTGGCCCGCTTCCGAGGTCCCCGCCCTGCCTGGTCAGGGCCGCGACCTGAGGATCCACGACACCGCGACCGGTGGTCCGGTCACCCTCGACCCCGGTCCCGTCGCCCGTATCTACGTCTGTGGCATCACCCCGTACGACGCCACCCACATAGGACACGCGGCGACCTACAACGCGTTCGACCTCGTGCAGCGCGTGTGGCTCGACACCAAGCGGCAGGTTCACTACGTCCAGAACGTCACCGACGTCGACGACCCGCTCCTGGAGCGGGCACAGCGCGACGGCATCGACTGGGCCGCGCTCGCCGAGCAGGAGACGGCCCTCTTCCGTGAGGACATGACGGCCCTGCGGATGCTCCCGCCGCGCGAGTACATAGGCGCCGTCGAGGCCATACCCGGGATCGTCCCGCTCGTCGAGCGGCTGCGGGACATGGGCGCGGCGTACGAACTCGAAGGCGACGTGTACTTCTCCGTCGAGTCCGACCCGCATTTCGGCAAGGTCTCCGGGCTCGACGCCGCGGCGATGCGGCTGCTGTCCGCCGAGCGCGGCGGCGACCCCGACCGGCCGGGCAAGAAGAACCCGCTCGACCCGATGCTGTGGATGGCGGCCCGGGAGGGCGAGCCCAGCTGGGACGGCGGATCGCTCGGGCGCGGACGCCCCGGCTGGCACATCGAGTGCGTGGCCATCGCCCTCGACCACCTCGGCATGGGCTTCGACATCCAGGGCGGCGGCTCCGACCTGGTCTTCCCGCACCACGAGATGGGCGCCTCGCACGCCCAGGCCCTCACCGGCGAGTTCCCCATGGCCAAGGCGTACGTGCACGCCGGCATGGTCGCCCTCGACGGCGAGAAGATGTCCAAGTCCAAGGGCAACCTGGTCTTCGTTTCCACGCTCCGGCGCGAGGGCGTCGACCCGGCCGCCATCCGGCTCGCGCTGCTCGCCCACCACTACCGCGCCGACTGGGAGTGGACCGACCAGGTCCTCGAGGACGCCGTAGCCCGGCTCGGCCGCTGGCGGGCCGCCGTGTCCCGGCCCGACGGGCCGCCGGCGGAGGCGCTCGTGGCGGAGATCCGCGAGGCCCTCGCCGACGACCTGGACGCCCCCACCGCGCTCACCGCGGTCGACCGCTGGGCGGCGCTCCAGGAGCGCAGCGGCGGCACGGACGAGGGCGCCCCCGGGGTGGTCTCCCGGGCGGTGGACGCCCTGCTGGGCGTCGCGCTGTAGCCGTACAGCACGCGAAGGGGCGCCTCCCGGCCGGGAGGCGCCCCTTGTGCTGTGCTCGGTTCCGCTCAGTCCTCCGACGACTCCTCGTCGTCCGTGCCCGGCTTGGGCGGCTTCGGGGGCCGCGTACGGCCGCTGGGGTTGTCCCGCAGGTACGACGTGCTGTCGCTGCCGTCCGCCGTGGCGTGCCCGCCGGAGGCGGTCGGTCCGCCGCCGTCCCGGCGCCGCAGATAGCGCTCGAACTCGCGGGCGATCGCCTCGCCGGACGCCTCCGGCAGCTCGGCGGTGTCCCGGGCCTCCTCCAGCGACTGGACGTACTCGGCGACCTCGCTGTCCTCGGCGGCCAGCTGGTCCACGCCGACCTGCCAGGCGCGCGCGTCCTCGGGCAGCTCGCCCAGCGGAATGCGCACGTCGATCAGGTCCTCCAGCCGGTTCAGCAGGGCCAGCGTGGCCTTCGGGTTCGGCGGCTGCGACACGTAGTGCGGCACCGCCGCCCACAGCGAGACGGCCGGCACGCCCGCGTGCGTGCATGCCTCCTGGAGGACGCCGACGATGCCCGTGGGCCCCTCGTACTTGGTCTCCTCCAGGTCCATGCGGCGGGCCAGGTCCGGGTCGGACGTCGTCCCGCTGATCGGAACCGGGCGGGTGTGCGGGGTGTCACCGAGCAGGGCGCCCAGCACGACCACCAGTTCCACGCCGAGTTCGTGTGCGAAGCCGAGCAGTTCGTGGCAGAACGACCGCCATCGCATGGACGGTTCGATGCCCCGGACCAGGACGAGATCGCGTGGCTTGTCCCCGCCGACCCGGACCACCGACAGCCTTGTCGTCGGCCAGGTGATCTTGCGGACGCCGGCTTCCATGAACACCGTCGGGCGGTTGACCTGGAAGTCGTAGTAGTCCTCGGCGTCCAGCGCCGCGAAGACCTCGCCCTTCCACTCCCTGTCCAGATGCGCGACCGCGGTGGAGGCGGCGTCGCCGGCATCGTTCCAGCCCTCGAACGCGGCCACCATGACCGGGTCGATCAGCTCGGGAACCCCCTCGAGCTCGATCACCCAGCGCCTCCTTCCGACGTGCCCTCGCGTACCCCCCAACCTTACGGTGTGCCAAGGGGGCGCCCGCAGCCCCCTTGCAGGGGGAGTGACCCCATCACTGCCCCGCGATCCACCGCTGAACACCCCGGATTCATCCGAGCTGTGCGTGAGGCCCTGGTCACAGCGTGGAGCGCAGCCACTGCTCCACGCTCGCGATGTGCACCGTCGCCCACGAGCGCGCCGCCTCGGCGTCCCGGTCCCGCAGGGCCGCGAGGATCGCCCGGTGCTCGCGCAGCGTGCGGCCCACCGCGTCCTCCTGGGTCAGGCCGCGCCAGATCCGGGCCCGGGTCGTGGGGCCCGACAGCCCGTCGAGCAGCGAGCACAGCACGGAGTTGCCCGAGCTGTGCACGATGCCCCGGTGGAACTCCAGGTCGCAGCCGACCAGGTCCTCGACGGACGGGTCGTCACCGAGCTTGTCCAGCTGGGCCGTGAGCGCGTCGAGCTGCTGTTCGCTGATCCGCAGGGCCGCCATCGCCGTCGCCGCCGGCTCCAGGATGCGGCGCACCGCCAGGAACTCCAGGACCGTGTCGTCGCGGTGGAAGTCCACGACGAAGCTCAGCGCCTCCAGCAGCAGCTGCGGATCGAGGCTGGTGACGTAGGTGCCGTCGCCCTGCCGGACGTCCAGGATCCGGATGAGGGACAGGGCGCGCACGGCCTCCCGCAGGGAGTTGCGGGACAGGCCGAGGTCGGCGGCGAGTTCGCTCTCCTTGGGCAGCCGGTCGCCCGGGCGCAGGGCGCCGGAGACGATCATGCCCTTGATCTTCTCGATCGCCTCGTCGGTGACTGCCATGGCCGGCCTCCCTGTCGCTCAAGACCTCCGACGTATCAGGTCATTATGGGGGTCCCGAACGGCGTCGGGAACGCGGAAGGGGCGGCTCCGTCGGCGTGGAACCGCCCCTTCCGGCAACGGGAGCCCCCCGGTCTCCGTTATGGGGTCCCCCGGTCCCCGTGGCGGGGCCCCTCCCTGCCCGTGCCTACTTCTTGTCGAGCAGGTCCTGGACCTTGGCGCGGACGTCGTCCGTGGCCAGGCCGCGGATCGTCAGCGTCGTACGGCGGCGCAGCACGTCGTCCTGCGTCTCGGCCCACTCGTGGTCCCGGGCCCAGACCACCTGCGCCCAGATCTCCGGGGCGTCCGGGTGGACGCGCTCGGCGAGCTCGGGGCTCTCGTTGGCCAGACGGGCGATGTCGAAGGCCAGCGAGCCGTAGTGGGTGGCCAGGTGCCTGGCGGTGTCGGCCGCCATGCGCGGGCCGGGCGCCGGGCGGTCGGTCAGCAGCCGGTGGGCGACCGCGCGCGGGTTGGCGATGCCCGGCAGCGGCAGCTTCTTCGGCAGCGAGCTGATGGGCTCGAAGTCGTCACCCAACGGGTGGCCCGGCAGCGACTCCAGCTTCTTCATGATCGTGCGGCCGATGTGCCGGAACGTGGTCCACTTGCCGCCCGCGACGGACAGCATGCCGCCCCTGCCCTCGGTCACCACCGTCTCGCGCTTGGCCTTCGCGGTGTCGCCGGGTCCGCCCGGCAGCACGCGCAGACCGGCGAAGGCGTACGTGATGAGGTCGCGGCTCAGCTGCTGGTCGCGGACCGAGAAGGCGGCCTCGTCGAGGATCTGGGATATGTCCTTCTCGGTGACCGAGACATCCGCCGGGTCGCCCTCGAACTCCTCGTCGGTGGTGCCGAGGAGCAGCATGTCCTCCCAGGGGAGGGCGAAGGTGATGCGGTACTTGTCGATCGGGGTGGCGAGCGCGGCCTTCCACGGGGAGGTCCGCTTCAGGACCAGGTGCGCGCCCTTCGACAGGCGGATGGAGGGGGCCGCGTTCGGGTCCTCCATCTTCCGCAGGTGGTCGACCCAGGGGCCGGTCGCGTTCAGCACCAGGCGGGCGTTGACACCGAACTCGTCGCCGGAAAGACGGTCCCTGAGCTCGGCGCCCGTCACGCGGCCCTTGGTGAAGCGCAGGCCCGTCACCTCGGCGTGGTTGAGGACGACCGCGCCCGCCTCGACGGCCCCGCGGACCGTCATCAGCGCCATGCGGGCGTCGTTCATCTGGTCGTCGCCGTACACGGCCACGGCCTTGAGGTTCTCGGTGCGCAGCTCGGGCACGTCCTGCGCGGCCTTGGCCGGCGAGAGCAGGTGCCCGACGCCGTCGCCGAAGGCCGACAGTGCGGAGTAGGCGAAGACGCCCGCTCCGAGCTTCGCCGCGCCGTGCGGCCCGCCCTTGTAGACGGGGAGGTAGAACGTGAGCGGGTTCGCCAGGTGGGGAGCCACCTGCCGGGAGACCGCACGGCGCTCGAAGTGGTTCTCCGCCACCAGCTTCACCGCGCCGGTCTGCAGGTAGCGCAGACCGCCGTGGAGCAGCTTGGAGGAGGCGGAGGACGTGGCACCGGCGAAGTCGCCGGCGTCGACCAGAGCCACCCTGAGGCCGGACTGCGCGGCGTGCCAGGCGGTGGAGATGCCCAGAATGCCGCCGCCGATCACGAGAAGGTCGTACGACGCCTTGGCGAGCTGCTCCCTGGTCTCGGCTCGGCTCGGGTTCGAGCCGGAGGACGGGCGCGTCCCCAGGGCAGGCACGGACTTCAGGGTGGACTCAGTGGTCATGCTGTTTCTTACTCCTCGTCCTCGAGCCAGCCCATGGTCCGCTCGACGGCCTTGAGCCAGTTCTTGTACTCACGGGCGCGGGTGTCCGCGTCCATGCGGGGGGTCCACTCGGCGGCCCGGCGCCAGTTGGCGCGCAGGTCGTCGGTGCTGTTCCAGAAGCCGACGGCGAGACCGGCGGCGTAGGCGGCGCCGAGGCAGGTGGTCTCGGCGACCATCGGGCGCACCACGGGGGCGTCCACGAAGTCGGCGAGGGTCTGCATCAGCAGGTTGTTGGAGGTCATGCCGCCGTCGACCTTCAGGGCGGCCAGCTCGACGCCGGAGTCCTTCGTCATGGCGTCGGCGATCTCGCGGGTCTGCCAGGCGGTGGCCTCCAGGACGGCCCGCGCCAGGTGCGCCTTGGTGACGTACCGGGTCAGGCCGGCGATCACACCGCGGGCGTCGGAGCGCCAGTACGGGGCGAACAGGCCGGAGAAGGCCGGCACGAAGTAGGCGCCGCCGTTGTCCTCCACCGACAGCGCGAGCGTCTCGATCTCGGCGGCCGTGGAGATCAGGCCCATCTGGTCGCGCATCCACTGCACCAGCGAACCGGTGACGGCGATCGAGCCCTCCAGGGCGTAGACCGTGTCCTGGTCGCCGATCTTGTAGCCGACGGTGGTCAGCAGGCCGCTGTACGAGTTGATGATCTTGTCGCCGGTGTTCATCACCATGAAGGTGCCGGTGCCGTACGTCGACTTGGTCTCGCCCTCGGCGAAACATGTCTGGCCGAACAGGGCCGCCTGCTGGTCGCCGAGCGCCGAGGCGACGGGGATGCCGCCGAGCAGGTCGCCCAGCTTGCCGCCGGTGATCTCGCCGTAGACCTCGGCGGAGGAGCGGATCTCGGGGAGGATCTGCTTCGGGACACCGATGGACTCGCAGATCTTGTCGTCCCACTCCATGGTGTGCAGGTTCATCAGCATGGTGCGCGAGGCGTTGGTGACGTCCGTGACGTGCTTGCCGCCGTCGGTACCGCCGGTCAGGTTCCAGATGACCCAGCTGTCCATGGTGCCGAAGAGGATGTCGCCCGCCTCGGCGCGCTCCTTCAGCCCGTCGACGTTGTCGAGCAGCCAGCGGGCCTTCGGACCGGCGAAGTAGGAGGCGAGAGGGAGACCCGTCTCGCGGCGGAAGCGGTCCTGGCCCACGTTGCGGCCGAGCTCGCGGCAGAGGGCGTCGGTGCGGGTGTCCTGCCAGACGATGGCGTTGTGGACGGGCTCACCGGTGTTCTTGTCCCACAGCACGGTCGTCTCGCGCTGGTTGGTGATGCCGATGGCCTTGATGTCGTCGCGGGTGATGCCGGCCTTCTCGATGGCCCCGGCGACGACCTCCTGGACGTTCGTCCAGATCTCGGTGGCGTTGTGCTCGACCCAGCCCGGCTTCGGGAAGATCTGCTCGTGTTCCTTCTGGTCGACGGAGACGATCCGGCCGTCGCGGTCGAAGACGATGCAGCGGGAAGAGGTCGTGCCCTGGTCGATGGCGGCGATGAAGGGGCCGGCGGTGTGCGCGTCGGTCACTGTGTGCTCCTGAAAATTCCGGGTTTAAGGGGCTTTACGTACGGCGCGTGCTGGAAGTTTCGCGACGGGCGCGAGGATTGCTTCTAAGCGAACGCGACGTTGTAGATGCCTGCCGCGATGGCGCCGCCGATCAGCGGACCGACCACCGGGACCCAGGCGTAGCCCCAGTCGGAGCCGCCCTTGTTGGGCAGGGGCAGCAGGGCGTGCACGATGCGCGGACCGAGGTCACGCGCCGGGTTGATCGCGTAGCCCGTCGGACCGCCGAGGGACAGGCCGATGGACACCACCACGAGCGCGGTGATCAGCGCGCCCAGCGTGCCCAGGCCGTTGCCCTTGTCGTTCAGGCCCTGGGTGAGCACGGCGAGCACGAGCACGACGGTGCCGATGATCTCCGTGGCGACGTTCTGCCAGGCGACCCGGACCTCGGGCCCGGTGGAGAAGATGCCCAGCACGGGGCCGGCGGCCTTCTCCTGGGCCTCGACGGCCTTGGCCGTGTCCTGCGCGCCCGGACCGCCGACGATCTCCCGGTCGGTGAGGTGGGCTTGGAACTGGCCGTAGTAGGCGATCCAGACCAGGGCGGCACCGATCATGGCGCCGAGGATCTGTCCGGCCCAGTAGACCGGAACGTTCTTCCAGTCACCGTCCTTGATCGCGATCGCGAGGGTCACGGCGGGGTTCAGATGGGCGCCGGACAGCGGCGCCGACGTGTAGACCGCCGTGAGCACCGCGAAGCCCCACCCGAAGGTGATGGCGAGCCAGCCGGCGTTACGGGCCTTGGAGGCCTTCAGCGTAACGGCGGCGCAGACTCCGCCGCCGAGGAGGATGAGTATGGCGGTACCGATGGTCTCGCCGATGAAGATGTCGGAGCTGGACACCCGCGACTCCTTTGTCCTTCGTCCAGGGGTGAAGTTCTGTACCGGCCTGGCGTTGTCACACTCTAGCGCGTATTGCCGGTAGCTGTTCGACAATGTCGACCGATGGACGGGAGTCTTGCTTCGGCGTTACGAGCACGTCAAGGGCTGTGTTGTCGAAAACACGATCGTTACTGATCGCCGCGGCTCCCGGGGATCTCCAGCGCGGTTCGCCGGCGGCCGGTGCGCGGGCATGCCGAGGACCGGAACGCCCCGTGGCGCCCCGGTCCTTCCCTGTCCCGGTCAGAAGCGCCCGGCACCCAGATCCCGCGAGACCGCGCGGGCGCAGTCCCGGACCGCCGCGATCAGCTCGGGGCGCAGCGCTCGCTCTTCGTCGGGCCGGCACAGCCGCTCCACAGCGCCCGTGATGCCGACCGCGCCGACCGGCATGCGGCGCCGGTCGTGGATGGGCGCGGCCAGGGAGGCGACGCCCTCCCAGGTCTCCTCGACGTCCGCCGCGTAACCACGCGCGCGGGTGACGTCGAGGATGTGCTCGAAGTCCTCCGGCTCACACACGGTCCGGTCCGTGAACGCCTTGCGGTCGGCCTCCAGGGCCTCGCTGTGCGCCACCGGGTCGTAGGCGGAGAGCACCTTGCCCAGAGCCGTGGAGTGCAGCGGCTGCATGGCCCCGATCTCCAGGACCTGGCGGCTGTCGTCGGGCCGGAACACGTGGTGCACGATCAGCACGCCCTGCTGGTGCAGCACTCCCAGGTAGACGCTCTCGCCGCTGGAGCGGGCCAGGTCGTCGGTCCACACCAGGGCGCGCGCCCGCAGCTCGTGCACGTCGAGGTAGGTGGTGCCCAGGCGCAGCAGTTCCGCGCCGAGCTGGTAGCGCCCCGAGGTGTCGTCCTGCTCCACGAAGCCCTCCTGCTGGAGGGTGCGCAGGATGCCGTGAGCGGTGCCTTTGGCCAGGCCGAGCGACGAGGCGATGTCCGACAGGCCGAGCCGCCGCTCGCCGCCCGCGAGCAGCCGCAGCATCGCGGCCGCCCGTTCGAGCGACTGGATGTTCCGTGCCATCGCCGTACTGCCTCCGTCCCCTTCGACCGCCGACCAGCGGCGCCCGCAGCCTTTGTTCGGCAATGCCGAACACTACCGGTCGTTGCCGACCTCTCGCTAATGGCGGTCACCATTTGTTGCGTCGGCGGGTCGTCACGAATGGCTCACCAGGGGCACAGCAGGGGGACATCAGTGGCACAAAGGCCGCTCGGGACGCCACGCGCGTCCGTCCCGTGGACGCCCTGCCCATAGCGGCCCGCGCCCGGTTACGCTGGCGCCGTGCGCCGTTCCCCCGGATGCCCCCCGTGTGTCCGGGAAGCCGCATAGCCGACAGCCGTCGCACTCGAGGGAGCCCTTTACATGGCCTCGTTGCCACCGACCCCTTCCGACAGCCGGACCCGCGTGTCCGCCCTCCGAGAGGCCCTGGCCAGCCGTGTGGTCGTGGCCGACGGGGCCATGGGCACCATGCTCCAGGCGCAGGACCCGACGCTCGAGGACTTCGAGAATCTCGAAGGCTGTAACGAGATCCTCAACGTGACCCGGCCGGACATCGTCCGTTCCGTCCACGACGCGTACTTCGCGGTCGGCGTCGACTGCGTCGAGACCAACACCTTCGGCGCCAACCACACGGCCGCGGCGGAGTACGAGATCTCCGACCGAGTGCACGAACTGTCCGAGGCGGGTGCCCGGATCGCCCGCGAGGCGGCCGACGAGTACGCCGCCCGGGACGGCCGGCCGCGCTGGGTGCTCGGCTCGATCGGCCCCGGCACCAAGCTGCCCACGCTCGGCCACGTCACCTACGGCACCATCCGCGACGGCTACCAGGCCAACGCCGAGGGCCTGCTCGCCGGCGGCGCCGACGCGCTGCTCGTGGAGACCACGCAGGACCTGCTCCAGACGAAGGCCTCCATTCTCGGCGCCCGCCGGGCCATGCAGGCCACCGGCGTCGAGGTGCCCCTGCTGTGCTCCATGGCCTTCGAGACCACCGGCACCATGCTGCTCGGCTCCGAGATCGGCGCGGCGCTGACCGCGCTGGAGCCGCTCGGCATCGACATGATCGGCCTGAACTGCTCCACCGGCCCCGCCGAGATGAGCGAGCACCTGCGCTATCTGACGCGCCACTCGCGCATCCCGCTGCTGTGCATGCCGAACGCCGGCCTGCCGATCCTCACCAAGGACGGCGCCCACTTCCCGCTCGACCCCGAGGGCCTGGCCGACGCCCAGCAGAACTTCGTCCGGGACTACGGCCTGTCCCTGGTCGGCGGCTGCTGCGGCACCACGCCGGAGCACCTGCGCCAGCTGGTGGAGCGCGTCCGGGACGTCACCCCGAGCGAGCGCAGCCCGCAGCCCGAGCCGGGCGCGGCGTCGCTGTACCAGTCGGTGCCGTTCCGGCAGGACACCTCCTACCTGGCCATCGGCGAGCGCACCAACGCCAACGGCTCGAAGAAGTTCCGCGAGGCCATGCTGGACGGCCGCTGGGACGACTGCGTGGAGATGGCCCGCGAGCAGATCCGCGAGGGCGCGCACATGCTCGACCTGTGCGTGGACTACGTCGGCCGCGACGGCGTCGCCGACATGGAGGAGCTGGCCGGACGCTTCGCGACCGCCTCCACGCTGCCGATCGTGCTGGACTCCACCGAGGTCGAGGTGATCCGGGCCGGTCTGGAGAAGCTCGGCGGCCGCGCGGTGATCAACTCGGTGAACTACGAGGACGGCGCCGGCCCCGAGTCCCGCTTCGCCAAGGTCACCCAGCTGGCCAGGGAGCACGGCGCCGCGCTGATCGCGCTGACCATCGACGAGGAGGGCCAGGCCCGCACCGCCGAGAAGAAGGTCGAGATCGCCGAACGGCTCATCGACGACCTGACGGGCAACTGGGGCATCCACGAGGAGGACATCCTCGTCGACTGTCTGACCTTCACCATCTGCACCGGCCAGGAGGAGTCCCGCAAGGACGGCATCGCCACCATCGAGGGCATCCGCGAGCTGAAGCGGCGCCACCCGAAGGTGCAGACCACGCTGGGCCTGTCGAATATCTCCTTCGGCCTCAACCCGGCAGCCCGCATCCTGCTCAACTCCGTCTTCCTCGACGAGTGCGTCAAGGCGGGCCTGGACTCGGCGATCGTGCACGCGTCGAAGATCCTTCCGATCGCCCGCTTCAGCGAGGAGGAGGTCCAGACGGCTCTGGACCTCATCTACGACCGCCGCGCCGAGGGCTACGACCCGCTGCAGAAGCTCATGCAGCTGTTCGAGGGCGCCACCGCCAAGTCCCTCAAGGCCGGCAAGGCCGAGGAACTGGCCGCCCTGCCGCTGGACGAGCGCCTGAAGCGGCGCATCATCGACGGCGAGAAGAACGGCCTGGAGGCCGACCTCGACGAGGCCCTGCAGTCCCGCCCCGCGCTCGACATCGTCAATGAGACGCTGCTGGAGGGTATGAAGGTCGTCGGTGAGCTGTTCGGCTCCGGCCAGATGCAGCTGCCGTTCGTCCTGCAGTCGGCCGAGGTGATGAAGACGGCCGTCGCCCACCTCGAACCGCACATGGAGAAGACCGACGAGGCCGGCAAGGGCACGATCGTGCTGGCCACCGTGCGCGGCGATGTGCACGACATCGGCAAGAACCTCGTCGACATCATCCTGACCAACAACGGCTACAACGTCGTCAACCTGGGCATCAAGCAGCCGGTCTCCGCGATCCTGGACGCCGCCGAGGAGCACAAGGCCGACGTCATCGGCATGTCCGGTCTCCTGGTCAAGTCCACGGTGATCATGAAGGAGAACCTGGAGGAGCTGAACCAGCGCGGCCTGGCCGCCCGCTTCCCGGTCATCCTCGGCGGAGCCGCCCTCACCCGCGCCTACGTCGAACAGGACCTGCACGAGATCTACCAGGGCGAGGTCCGCTACGCCCGCGACGCCTTCGAGGGCCTGCGCCTCATGGACGCCCTGATCGGCGTCAAGCGGGGCGTGCCCGGCGCGAAGCTGCCCGAGCTGAAGCAGCGACGGGTCCGGGCCACCGCCCCGGCCGCCGTGGAGGAGCGTCCCGAGGAGGGGCACGTCCGCTCCGACGTCGCCACCGACAACCCGGTCCCCGAGCCGCCCTTCCGCGGCACCCGCGTGATCAAGGGCATCCAGCTCAAGGAGTACGCGAGCTGGCTCGACGAGGGCGCCCTGTTCAAGGGCCAGTGGGGCCTGAAGCAGGCCCGCACCGGCGAGGGCCCGTCGTACGAGGAACTGGTCGAGAGCGAGGGCCGGCCCCGGCTGCGCGGGCTGCTGGACAAGCTCCAGACGGAGAACCTGCTGGAGGCGGCCGTGGTCTACGGCTACTTCCCGTGCGTCTCCAAGGACGACGACCTGATCATCCTGGACGAGCAGGGCAACGAGCGCACCCGCTTCACCTTCCCGCGCCAGCGCCGCGGCCGTCGCCTGTGCCTGGCCGACTTCTTCCGCCCGGAGGAGTCCGGCGAGACCGACGTCGTCGGCCTCCAGGTCGTCACCGTCGGCTCGCGCATCGGCGAGGAGACCGCGCGGCTCTTCGAGGCCAACGCCTACCGCGACTACCTCGAACTGCACGGCCTGTCCGTGCAGCTGGCCGAGGCGCTCGCCGAGTACTGGCACGCGCGCGTGCGCTCCGAACTCGGCTTCGCCGGCGAGGACCCGGACGAGATGCAGGGCATGTTCGAGCTGAAGTACCGGGGCGCCCGCTTCTCGCTCGGCTACGGCGCCTGCCCCAACCTGGAGGACCGCGCGAAGATCGCCGACCTGCTCCAGCCGGAGCGCATCGGCGTCCACCTGTCCGAGGAGTTCCAGCTGCACCCCGAGCAGTCCACGGACGCCATCGTGATCCACCACCCGGAGGCGAAGTACTTCAACGCCCGCTGAGCAGCCCCCTCGGGCGCATGCCACAGCGGCCCCCGGCGTATGCACGGTGTGCCCGGGGGCACAGCGGTTAAACGAGGCACTTCGGCCGCACACGACGTAGACTGGTCGGTCCACTGCAGGCCGGTTCCCCCGTGGGAACCGGCCTGATCGTCCCTCAAGGAGGTAGGTGGATGACCAGTACGGTCCCCGCGCTCGGTACACGTACGGCCGAGGGGTCGGCCCTGCAGGCCGTGCTCCTCGACATGGACGGCACCCTGGTGGACACGGAGGGCTTCTGGTGGGACGTCGAGGTGGAGGTCTTCGCCTCCCTCGGCCACAGGCTGGACGAGTCCTGGCGGCACGTCGTGGTCGGCGGTCCCATGACCCGCAGCGCGGGCTTCCTGATCGAGGCCACCGGCGCGGACATCACCCTCGACGAGCTCACGGTCCTGCTGAACGACGGCTTCGAGGAACGCATCGGCCGCGCCCTGCCGCTGATGCCCGGCGCCGGCCGGCTGCTGGCGGAGCTGTACGAGTACGAGATCCCCACGGCCCTCGTCTCCGCCTCGCACCGGCGCATCATCGACCGGGTACTGACCTCCCTGGGCGCGCACCACTTCGCCCTGACGGTGGCCGGTGACGAGGTGCCGCGCACCAAGCCCCACCCCGACCCGTACCTGGCGGCCGCCGCCGGCCTCGGCGCCGACCCCGCCCGGTGCGCCGTCATCGAGGACACCGCGACCGGAGTCGCCGCCGCCGAGGCCGCGGGCTGCCAGGTCGTGGCGGTGCCCTCCGTGGCCCCCATCGCCCCGGCCCTCAGGCGTACGGTCGTCACCTCTCTCGAAGAGGTCGACCTGACATTTCTGCACGGCCTGATGACGGAAATGCGCTAGCTGTTCACCCAGCGTGCGGCGGCGTTAGGACGGTAATTCCGAAGGTGAATTCGAACTCCCCGGAGGATCGAATTCCCGTACCCCGCACCCGTTTACGGGTGTGACGTTCCCCACGCGGCCCGGGGTCGACAGCACGTCCGGCGCGTGCTGCGCACCCCCTCAAGAGGGCTGTCGGCGTGCCCTTGTGTCCCGATTGATGGAACGCTGCACCAAAGCTTCCGCTGTCGGGTTTTCGGTGCGTCCACGCCCGGTTCCGCAGCGTGATGGGTGCTCAACTCCGGTGGCGGCGAACCCTCCTGCCGACCGCGACTAATCTCGACGCGAGAACATCGCCCCACCCCCGTGATCCGCTGCGCCACCCCTGCATGCCGGGTACACGGAGTCGACAGCTCTGGAGAAACTCGAGCATGAACCGCAAGACTTTGGTGCTGCCGACCGTGATCGGCCTGCTCGCGCCGGTGCTCGCCGCCTGCGGCGGGACCGACAGCGGGAGCGACAACGGCGACGCGATCGTCGTCGGCACCACGGACCGGTTCACCGCCTCGAAGGACGCCCCCGCACCCCTCGACCCGGCGTACGCCTACGACGTCGGCACCTGGAACATCCTGCGCCAGACCGTGCAGACCCTGATGATCCAGCCGCGCGGCGAGGGCGAGCCGGTACCCGAGGCCGCCGAGCGCTGCGGCTTCACCGACACCGGCAACGAGCGCTACGCCTGCACCCTGCGCGACGGACTGAAGTTCGCGAACGGCGACCCCGTCACCGCGGCCGACGTCAAGTACTCGATCGACCGCGCCCGTTCCCTCAAGGCCGACAGCGGCGTGTTCGCGCTGCTGTCCACCATCGACACCGTCGAGACGCAGGGCGACCGCGAGGTCATCTTCCACCTCAAGACCGCCGACGCGACCTTCCCGTACAAGCTGTCGACCCCGGTCGCCGGCATCGTCGACCCCGACGACTACCCGAAGAACAAGCTGCGCGACGGCTTCGACCTCGAGGGCTCCGGCCCGTACACGCTCAAAGCCGAGGTCGAGAACAACGAGATGGTCAAGGCCCGGTTCACCCGGAACCCCTCCTACAAGGGGAGCCTGAAGGTGAACAACGACAAGGTCGACATGGTCTCCTTCAAGGACGCCGACGCCATGGGCACGGCGTTGAACAAGGGCGACATCGACCTGATGACCCGTGCGATGTCACCGGAGCAGATCCGCAAGCTCTCGGGCGACGCGGACACCGGCATCGACCTCGTCGAGATGCCCGGCCTGGAGATCCGCTACCTGGGCTTCAACACCGACGCCCCGACCGTGAAGTCCAAGGCCGTTCGCCAGGCGATGGCCCAGGTCGTCAACCGCAGCGAGCTGGTCTCCAAGGTCTACGGATCGCAGGCCGAGCCGCTGTACTCGCTCGTCCCGGCCAGCGTCACCGGCCACTCCAACTCGTTCTTCAACAAGTACGGCGACCCGAACGTCACCAAGGCGCGCTCGCTGCTCAACCAGGCCAACATCACCACCCCGGTGAAGCTGACGCTGCACTACACGACCGACCACTACGGTCCGGCCACCAAGCAGGAGTTCCAGGTCCTCCGCGACCAGCTGAACTCCAGCGGGCTGTTCGACGTCAGCGTCAAGGGCACGCCGTGGGACACCTTCCGCCCGGCTGAGAAGAAGGGCGAGTACGACGTCTACGGCATGGGCTGGTTCCCGGACTTCCCGGACGCCGACAACTTCCTCGCGCCGTTCCTGGACAAGGACAACACCCTCGGCTCGCCGTACGACAACAGCCGGATCCGGGGCACCCTGATCCCGGAGTCGCGCCGTGAGGCGGACCGGCTGTCCGCCTCCACCAGCCTGACGGACATTCAGGACATCGTCGCCTCCGACGTACCGGTGCTGCCGCTGTGGCAGGGCAAGCAGTACGTCGCCGCGCGCGACGACATCACGGGTACCGCGTACGCCCTCAACTCCTCGTCGACGCTCCAGTTGTGGGAGCTCGGCCGGGGCGTGAGTGGCTGACGGACCCATGGGAACCCCGGGGCCGGTGACCGCGGCCCCCGGGGAACCGTGCCCGGAGCCAGGGACATGCTCCGGGCGCTCTCGAGAACCGACGACAGGGCACACACGTGAACATACGCAACCAGTGGCCGGTCCTGCCCCTCGTGGCGGGGCTCGCCTCCGGCCTGCTGACCGGCTGTGGCACGGAGACCGGAGACTCCGCGGGGGACGACTCCAACGTGGTGGTGGGGATGTCGGACGACGTCCTGGCCACCGACCCGGCATCCGGCTACGACCCCGGCTCCTGGCTGTTGTTCAACAACGTCTTCCAGTCGCTGCTCAGCTTCCCCAAGGGCGCCACGGAACCCCAGCCGGAGGCGGCCGAGAGCTGCTCCTTCAGCGACACACAGACCACGGTCTACAAGTGCACGCTGCAGGACGGCCTCAAGTTCAGCAACGGTGACAAGCTCACCTCCGAGGACGTCAAGTTCTCCTTCGACCGCATGCTCAAGATCAACGACCCCGACGGGCCCGCGATCATGTTCCCCACGCTGGAGAAGGTCGAGACGCCCGACGAGAAGACGGTCGTCTTCCGGCTCAACACGGCCGACGCCACCTTCCCGAGCAAGATCGCCTCGGGCGCCGGCTCCATCGTCGACCACCGCGAGTACGACGCGGACGGGCTGCGCAAGGACGGCAAGGCCGTCGGCTCCGGCCCCTACCAGCTCGACTCGATCGACGACGAGCAGGCCGTCTTCTCCGTCAACGAGAACTACAAGGGCACCGCCGAGGTGAAGAACGCCGGCGTGACGCTCAAGTTCTTCGACGGCGACCAGACCGCCCTGAAGCAGGCCATCCAGGGCGGGGACGTCGACATCGCCTACCGCGGCCTGACCGCCGGCGACATCGCGGACATGGAGAAGGCCGACGACGGCACCGGCGTCGAGGTCGTCGAGGGCAGCAGCGCCGAGGTCCAGCACCTGGTGTTCAACATGGACGACCCGGTTGCCGGAAAGCCCGGCGTGCGCAAGGCCATCGCCCACCTGCTCGACCGCGAAGCCCTCATCAAGGACGTCTACCAGGGCACCGCGACCCCGCTGTACTCGATCATCCCCGCGGGAATCGCCGGCCACAACACGGCCTTCTTCGACACCTACGGCGCCCGCCCGTCCAAGTCCAAGGCGGCCGCGGCACTGCGCGCCGACGGCATCGACGGCAAGGTGAAGCTGACCCTCTGGTCGACGCCGTCCCGCTACGGCCCCGCCACCGACCAGGAGTTGAACGCCATCGCCGGCCAGCTCAACGCGAGCGGCCTGTTCGACGCCACCGTCAAGTCCGTCCCGTTCGGCCAGTACGAGAAGGACATCGCCGCCGGCAAGTACGGCGTCTACGTGAAGGGCTGGGTGCCCGACTACCCGGACGCCGACAACTTCACGGCCCCCTTCTTCGGCAAGGGCAACGTGCTGGGCAACAACTACGACAACGGCACCATCACCGGCACGCTGATCCCGCGCACCGCCGCCCTGACCAACCGCGCCGCCACGGACAAGGAGTTCGGCGAGCTCCAGGACATCGTCGCCGACGAACTGCCCGTCCTGCCGGTGTGGCAGGCCAAGCAGTACGCGGTCGTCCGGGACGGTGTCTACGGACTGGAGTACTGCCTCGACGCGTCCACCGTGTTCCGCTTCTGGGAGCTGAGCAAGGACGACTCCTGACGCACACGCGTTCGTGAAGGAAGAGGGCGCCCTCTGCTCGGCAGGGGGCGCCCTCTGTGTGTCCGGGTGTCTACTGCGCGCCGGGGCGCACCAGCCCGCTCTCGTAGGCGTACACCGCGGCCTGCACGCGGTCGCGCAGGCCCAGCTTGGTGAGCACATGCCCGACGTGCGTCTTGACGGTGGTCTCGCTGACGAACAGGTCGGCGGCGATCTCGGCGTTGGACAGCCCGCGCGCCACCAGCTTCAGCACCTCCACCTCGCGGTCGGTGAGCGTGTGCAGCGTGTCCGGCACCGGCTCCTCGCCCGACGGCAGATGTGTGGCGTACTTGTCGAGCAGCCGCCTGGTGATGCTCGGCGCGAGCATCGCCTCACCCGCGGCCACGACCCGGATCGCCTGCACCAGCTCGTTGGCCGGGGCGTCCTTGAGCAGGAAGCCGCTGGCACCGGCCCGCAGGGCCTCCACGACATACTCGTCGAGGTCGAAGGTGGTCAGCACCAAGACCTTCGCCGGACCGTCCCGCCCGGGCCCGGTGATCTGACGGGTCGCCTCCACACCGTCCATCCGCGGCATGCGGATGTCCATCAGGACCACATCGGGCTGCAGCGCCCGCACCTGGTCGAGCGCCTGGAGGCCGTCTCCGGCCTCGCCGACGACCGCGAGGTCCTGCTCGGCCTCCAGGATCATCCGGAAGCCCGTACGGAGCAGGGGCTGGTCGTCGACCAGTAGGACGCGGATGGCCACGTAAGTCTCCTTCGCTAGTCCGGCCCCATTCTGCCCTGCGCGGGGCCGCCGGACTCAGCCGCCCTGGCCGGTCGCGCGCAGCGGCAGCGGGTACGGCGGGGGAGTGCCGCCGAACTCCGGGCAGTGCGCCTGGTGGTCGCACCAGCCGCACAGCTTCGTGGGGCGCGGCCGCCAGTCGCCCGTCTCGGTCGCCAGCCGGATCGCCTCCCATAGCGCGAGCAGCTTGCGCTCGACCCGCTCCAGGTCGGCGAGGACGGGGTCGTACGTCAGCACCTGGCCGCTGCCGAGGTAGACCAGCTGGAGCCGCCTCGGGACCACGTTCTTCAGCCGCCACACGACCAGGGCGTAGAACTTCATCTGGAACAGGGCGCCCTCGGAGTACTCGGGCCTGGGAGCCTTGCCCGTCTTGTAGTCGACGATCCGGACCTCGCCCGTGGGCGCCACGTCGACCCGGTCGATGATCCCGCGCAGCCGCAACCCGGACTCCAGCTCGGCCTCGACGAACAGCTCCCGCTCGGCCGGCTCGAGACGGCTGGGGTCCTCCAGGCTGAACCAGCGCTCGACGAGTTGCTCGGCCTCGCCCAGCCAGCGCGCCAGCCGCTCGCCCTGCGGATCGTCGGCGAACAGCTCCACGACCTCCGGCCGCGTCTCCCGCAGCCGGTCCCACTGACCCGGGATCAGTGACTTCGCCCGCGGTGCCGTGCGCTCCGCGGCCGGGGCGTCGAAGAGGCGCTCCAGGACCGCGTGCACAAGCGTCCCCCTGGTCGCCGCCTCGCTCGGCTTCTCCGGCAGCCGGTCGATGACGCGGAAGCGGTAGAGCAGCGGGCACTGCATGAAGTCACTGGCACGCGAGGGGGACAGCGAGGCGGGCGGTATGGCCGGGGGCGTGGTCTCGGCAGCGGACTCGGCCGCCGTCTCCACTGCTGTCTCCGCCGTCTCGACGGCCGCCTCCGCAAGTCCGGCCCGGGCCGGCGGATCCACCGCCACGACAGGGCTGCTGTCGGGCTGCGCCGCGCCCTCGGTGCTCGTCTCCATGCCCCAGACCATACGGGCCGCCACTGACAGTGACCCAGCCGCGGTCACGCCACGGGCTGGAGTGAGGAGGGAAACTCAGGGGTGCCGGAGCGGAAGGCACCTCGACGGACGCATACCATCGACTCGAGACCCTCCCGTCCGGCAGGCGCGGGAGACGATGCGAACGAGGGGACACCGGTGGACGAGAGCGGCGGGCGCGGGCAGCCGCGGTCCGGCAACGAGGAGTCGGCCGAGCGCCACGCAGGGCCTCCGGCCCGGGCCACCGATCCCACCTCCGCCGACGAACGGTCCACGGACGTACGGCGGTTCACCTCCACGAGCGACGACGACGCCCCTGCCGCGACGCCGCCGGCCCGGCCGGACGAACGCCCGTCTCAGCAGACACCCGGACCGGCGGCCGACCCGGCAGCGGATGAGCCCCCCACCACCGACGGCCCCCCGGAGGCGTCACCCCGGGAACACCCCGACCACGCCGAGGCCTCCGCGCGCGGCGAGGGCGCCGACAGCCCCCGTCCGGAGGCCGCCCCGCACGCGGACCGCCCCGAGGAGTCCGCTCACGACGCCTCCGGCAGCCGCCGTTCCGGGGGCGACGCGCACCCGGACCGCCCCGAGGCCGATACCCGCCGCGAGGCCGACGGCAGCCGACCGGCGGACGCCGACGCGCACCCCGACCGCCCCGAGCCTGACGCCCTGCGCAAGGCCCCCGCCCACGGCGACCGTGACGGCAGCAACCGGTCGCCGGAAGGTGACGCGCACCCCGACCGTGCTTACGCCACCGGTCCGCACGCGGACCCCGCTGCGGGCAGGCCCGACGCGCACAGCCGGCACGCCACCCCCGGCACCGGTGACCGCCACCTCGCGCACTCGGCCGACGGCAAGGGCCCCGCGCCCCAGCGTCCGGAGCCGCGAGGCGGACTGCTGATGGGGCGGCCGTTCGGCGTGCCCGTCTACGTCGCGCCCAGCTGGTTCCTCGTCGCCGCGCTGATCACCTGGGTGTTCGGCGGACAGCTGGAGCGCGTGCTGCCCGAGCTCGGCGCCGCCCGGTACCTGGTCTCCCTGTTCTTCGCGGTCGCCTTCTACGCGTCCGTGCTGGTGCACGAGCTGGCCCACACGGTCGCCGCCCTCCGCTTCAAGCTCCCCGTCCGCCGCATCCAGCTCCAGTTCTTCGGCGGCGTCTCCGAAATCGAGAAGGAGGCCGAGACCCCCGGCCGTGAGTTCGTGCTCGCCTTCGTCGGACCGCTGCTCTCCCTCGCCCTGGCCGGCGTCTTCTACGCCGCCCTGCAGGCCGTGGAACCCGGCACGGTTCCGGGCGTCCTGCTGGCCGGCCTGATGATCTCCAACCTGATCGTGGCCGCCTTCAACCTCCTGCCCGGCCTGCCCCTGGACGGCGGCCGCATGCTCCGCGCGGTCGTCTGGAAGATCACCGGCAAGCCGATGACCGGCACCGTCACCGCCGCCTGGGTCGGCCGCGCCCTCGCCGTCTCCGTCCTGATCGGCCTGCCCCTGCTGACCCAGTCCGGCGCCCTCGGCACCGACGCCGTGGACAACGTCGGCATGGACACAGTCCTGGACGCCCTGCTCGCCGCCATCCTCGCCGCGATCATCTGGACCGGCGCCGGCAACAGCCTGCGCATGGCCCGGCTGCGCGAGCACCTCCCCGAACTGCGCGCCCGCGCGCTCACCCGCCGTGCCGTCCCGGTCCAGACCCACACCCCCCTCTCGGAAGCCCTGCGCCGCGCCAACGCCGCCGGTGCCCGCGCCCTGGTCGTCGTCGACGCCCATGGCAACCCCGTCTCCCTCGTCCGCGAGGCCGCCATCGTCGGCGTACCCGAACACCGCCGCCCCTGGGTCGCGGTCAGCGGCCTCGCCCAGGACCTGACCGACGGCATGCGCGTCTCCGCGGAGCTGTCCGGCGAGGAGCTCCTGGACGCGCTCCGGGCGACCCCCGCCACCGAGTACCTGGTGGTCGAGGAGACCGGCGAGATCTACGGCGTCCTGTCCGCGGCCGACGTGGAACGAGCCTTCGTGAAGGCCATGGCCCGTCCCTCCTAGGGCCTGTCGTTTGGATCAGGTCGCAGGGAACCGACAGCGCTGATCAGCGCAGATGCGCGTGCCAGACCCGGCGTCTGCGGCGTGATCCAAACGACAGGCCCTAGCGGTCGGACCGTGGTCGGAAGGCCTCTCAGGTGCCGGTAGGCTGGTCACATGTCCGAACCGACCGGTGCCGCCCGCAGGCGCGGGCCCTTCAAGGTCGGGGACCAGGTACAGCTGACCGACCCCAAGGGCCGCCACTACACGTTCACGCTCGAGGCCGGGAAGAACTTCCACACCCACAAGGGTTCCTTCCCGCACGACGAACTGATCGGCGCTCCCGAGGGCAGCGTTGTCCGCACCACGGGAAACGTCGCCTACCTCGCGCTGCGCCCCCTGCTCCCCGACTACGTCCTGTCCATGCCCCGCGGGGCAGCCGTCGTCTACCCGAAGGACGCGGGGCAGATCCTCGCCTTCGCCGACATCTTCCCCGGCGCCCGCGTCGTGGAGGCCGGTGTCGGCTCGGGCTCGCTCAGCAGCTTCCTGCTGCGCGCCATCGGTGACCAGGGCATGCTGCACAGCTACGAGCGCCGCGCGGACTTCGCCGAGATCGCCCAGGCGAACGTGGAGCGCTACTTCGGCGGCCCGCACCCCGCCTGGCAGCTCACCGTCGGCGACCTCCAGGACAACCTGTCCGACGCCGACGTCGACCGCGTCATCCTCGACATGCTCGCCCCCTGGGAGTGCCTGGAGGCCGTCTCCAAGGCACTGGTCCCCGGCGGCATCCTGTGCTGCTACGTGGCGACCACCACCCAGCTCGCCCGGACCGTCGAGTCCATCCGCGAGATCGGCTGCTTCAACGAGCCGACCTCCTGGGAGACGATGATCCGCAACTGGCACATCGAGGGCCTGGCCGTCCGCCCGGACCACCGGATGATCGGCCACACCGGCTTCCTGCTCACGGCCCGCCGCCTCGCCGACGGCGTCGAGCCGCCCATGCGCCGCCGCCGCCCCGCCAAGGGCGCCTACGGCGAAGACTACGCCGGCCCCAACGCCGACGGCGGCACCGGCCGCTGACACGGCCCGCCGCCCCGCACAACGCACAGGCGCCGTGGCGGAGTTCCCGGACCCACTCCGGAACTCCGCCACGGCGCCTCACCGTTGCCCCGCGCGCCGCGACGGGTGGACCAGCGCGTGTCCCCCTCGACCTGAAACAGGCCCCCGGCGGCCCGCCTTGCCGAGGTGACGCCGTCCCACAGCGGCCCGATCCGGCACCCGCCCGCTGACACGGCGGCAGGGACCGTAACCCTTCCGGCTTCCCCGCCACAGGACCTGCACACCCCGCCGTTCCCACACGGTGTGACGTGTGGCACCATCTTGGCCACCCACCGGTACAGCCCTCAGGAGACACTCCTAGTGCAGCCTTCCGCCGTCCCGGAGCTCGCCCACACCCACACCCGCCCCATCCACTGGCTCGCCACCGCGACAGCCGTCGCCGGCGTCATGGCCCTCTCCTCGCTCTTCCAGCCGGGCGCGGCCACGGCGGCCCAGCCGTCCGCCCCCGAGACGAAAAGCGCGCCGGCGAACGTGACGGCGCCCGCCCCGGCCGCGGTGGAGTTCCCCCTCGAGTGCGGCCCGGTGAAGGCCGTGGTGGAGAAGAAGGCCTCCGGCGACCTCGACGGCGACGGCAACCCCGAGACGGTGGCCGTGGTCCACTGCGACTCCCCGATGGGCACCCCGCCGGACGGCGTGTACGTCCTCACCCGGGGCCGCGACGGCGGCGCACCGCGTGTGGTGGCGACTCTGCTCGACCCCGAGGACGGCACCTCCGTCAGCGACTTCGCCGTACGCGACGGCGCCGTCACTGCCACGCTCCTCGGCTACTCGTCGTCCGATGTGCCGCGTTGCTGCCCCGATGTGCGCAGCGACGCGAAATGGCGTTGGCAGAACGGCGCGTTCGTGCGCTCGGTACCGGCCGGTGCCCGCAGCGTGTGAGGCTTCTGCGCCGCTACGTGTGAGATATCAGACAGTAGTAACGGTACGTAGAGAAGCAGTCACTCCGCGTCCGGTCCGTAGACCTCGGTCCTGTCCGAAACTCGACGTACGTGGATGCAGTCGCCCGGACACTCCTTCGCCGAGTCGATCACGTCCGTGAGAAGCGGCAGCGGAACGGGCGTTGTCGCGCCCTTGTCCTGGAGCAACTCGTCGTCGGGGCTCTTCACATAGGCCAGACCGTCGATGTCCAGCTCGAACACCTCGGGCGCGTACTGGGCGCAGATGCCGTCACCGGTACACAGGTCCTGGTCGATCCAGACCTCCAGTGCCTCGCCGTCGACCCCGGCCTCCTGCTGCACGCTCATGTCTCCTGCCGTTTCATACGTCGAGCCGTGCCGGGAATCCGGCCAGCTCTGACGGGTGTTGAACGCTTCGACCGTACCTGAGGCTGGGTTCCAATCATGTTCGCTGGGTATTCCCCTGGCGTGAGGGAGAGCGCAAGGGTGAAGATCGGACACACCCCGACCGTCTTTGTGATCTAGGGGTTTCAATCGACACCCGCCCAGGTAGGGTCTGGAAGCGTCCAGCTCCCCTTGGAGGAGGTGAGGACCGTGGCAGCCCACGACGACGACATGAACCGCGGCATCCGCCCGGGACGCGGGTCCGACGACCCGGCCGGGCAGATCGCCTACCTTGAGCAGGAGATCGCCGTCCTGCGACGCAAGCTCGCCGACTCTCCGCGACACACGAGGATTCTCGAAGAGCGGATCGTCGAGCTGCAGACCAATCTGGCCGGCGTGTCCGCACAGAACGAGCGGCTCGCCAACACGCTCCGTGAGGCTCGTGACCAGATCGTGGCCCTCAAGGAGGAAGTCGACCGGCTCGCGCAGCCGCCGGCCGGCTTCGGTGTCTTCCTGACGGCCAACGAGGACGGCACCGCCGACATCTTCACCGGCGGCCGCAAGCTCAGGGTGAACGTCAGCCCCAGCGTCGAGCTCGACGAGCTCCGGCGCGGCCAGGAAGTGATGCTCAACGAAGCGCTCAACGTGGTCGACGCCATGGAGTTCGAGCGCGTCGGCGACATCGTCACACTCAAGGAGATCCTCGAGGACGGCGAGCGGGCCCTGGTGCTCGGGCACACCGACGAGGAGCGGGTGGTACGGCTCGCCGAGCCGCTGCTGGACGTCACCATCCGCCCCGGCGACGCCCTCCTGCTCGAACCCCGCTCCGGCTACGTCTACGAGGTCGTGCCCAAGAGCGAGGTTGAGGAGCTCGTCCTCGAAGAGGTCCCCGACATCGGCTACGAGCAGATCGGTGGTCTCGGCGGCCAGATCGAGGCCATCCGCGACGCGGTCGAGCTTCCGTACCTGTACCCGGACCTGTTCAAGGAGCACGAACTGCGGCCGCCGAAGGGCGTCCTGCTGTACGGGCCCCCCGGATGCGGTAAGACCCTGATCGCCAAGGCCGTGGCCAACTCGCTGGCCAAGAAGGTCGCCGAGGTGACCGGCCAGGCCGCCGGCAAGAGCTTCTTCCTGAACATCAAGGGCCCGGAGCTCCTGAACAAGTACGTCGGTGAGACGGAGCGGCAGATCCGCCTCGTCTTCCAGCGGGCCCGTGAGAAGGCCAGCGAGGGCACCCCCGTCATCGTCTTCTTCGACGAGATGGAGTCCCTCTTCCGCACCCGTGGCTCCGGTGTCAGCTCGGACGTGGAGAACACCATCGTCCCGCAGCTGCTCGCCGAGATCGACGGTGTGGAGGGCCTGCAGAACGTGGTCGTGATCGGTGCCTCCAACCGTGAGGACATGATCGACCCCGCCATCCTGCGTCCCGGCCGGCTGGACGTGAAGATCAAGATCGAGCGTCCGGACGCCGAGGCGGCCAAGGACATCTTCGGCAAGTACCTCACCGAGCGCCTCCCGCTGCACAGCGACGACCTCGCCGAACACAGTGGGTCCAAGGCCGCCACGGTCCAGAGCATGATCCAGACGGCCGTCGAACAGATGTACGCCGAATCCGAGGAGAACCGCTTCCTGGAGGTCACCTACGCCAACGGCGACAAGGAAGTTCTCTACTTCAAGGACTTCAACTCCGGCGCCATGATCGAGAACATCGTGGGCCGCGCCAAGAAGATGGCGATCAAGGACTTCCTCGAGAAGAACCAGAAGGGACTCAGGGTCTCCCACCTCCTCCAGGCCTGCGTGGACGAGTTCAAGGAGAACGAGGACCTGCCCAACACCACCAACCCGGACGACTGGGCCCGGATCTCCGGCAAGAAGGGCGAGCGGATCGTGTACATCCGTACGCTCATCACCGGAAAGCAGGGCGCGGACACCGGACGCTCCATCGACACGGTGGCGAACACCGGTCAGTACCTGTAAAAGGCAGGGCGGCTGCGGGTGCCCTCGGCGGGTACCCGCAGCCGACTGTTTTTCAGGCCACGGCTGGAGCAACGCAATGACGCAAATGATCTCCCCACCAGCGCAAAGGCGTTCTAGGCTCTTGCGTACCGCCACGTCGCGCAGTGCGGGGACGGGCACCGCACACGCAACCGAGCGCCAGCGGTATCTGAGTGGCGCCCACGACCGAGGGCGCCGCCGGGCAAGGAGGGCCGCATGACCGTACGGCGAGTAATGGGCATCGAGACGGAGTACGGAATCTCCGTCCCCGGCCACCCCAACGCCAATGCCATGCTCACCTCGTCCCAGATCGTGAACGCCTACGCGGCGGCGATGCACCGGGCCCGCCGGGCCCGCTGGGACTTCGAGGAGGAGAACCCGCTGCGGGACGCGCGAGGCTTCGACCTCGCCCGCGAGGCCGCCGACTCCAGCCAGCTCACCGACGAGGACATCGGCCTGGCCAATGTGATCCTCACCAACGGCGCACGGCTCTACGTCGACCACGCGCACCCCGAGTACAGCGCCCCGGAGGTCACCAATCCGAGGGACGCCGTCCTCTGGGACAAGGCCGGCGAGCGGATCATGGCGGAGGCCGCGGAACGGGCCGCCCAGCTGCCCGGTGCCCAGCCGATCCACCTGTACAAGAACAACACCGACAACAAGGGCGCGTCCTACGGCACGCACGAAAACTACCTGATGAAGCGGGAGACCCCCTTCTCGGACATCGTGCGCCACCTGACGCCGTTCTTCGTCTCCCGCCAGGTCTTCACCGGCGCGGGCCGCGTCGGCATCGGCCAGGACGGGCACGAGCACGGCTTCCAGCTCAGCCAGCGAGCCGACTACTTCGAGGTCGAGGTCGGCCTCGAGACGACGCTCAAGCGCCCGATCATCAACACCCGCGACGAGCCGCACGCGGACGCCGAGAAGTACCGCCGGCTGCACGTGATCATCGGCGACGCGAACCTGTCGGAGATCTCGACCTACCTCAAGCTGGGGACGACCTCCCTGGTCCTGTCGATGATCGAGGACGGTTTCATCGCAGTCGACCTGGCCGTCGACCAGCCCGTCCGCACCCTCCACCAGGTCTCGCACGACCCCTCCCTGAAGCGCCTGGTCACGCTGCGCAGCGGCCGTACGCTCACGGCGGTCCAGCTTCAGATGGAGTACTACGAGCTCGCGCGCAAGTACGTGGAGGAGCGTTACGGCGCGGACGCCGACGACCAGACCAAGGACGTCCTCTCGCGCTGGGAGGACACGCTCACCCGTCTGGAGCACGACCCGATGAGCCTGGCCGGGGAGCTGGACTGGGTCGCCAAGCGGGAGCTCATGGAGGGCTACCGGCGCCGGGACAGTCTCGACTGGGACGCGGCGCGGCTGCACCTGGTCGACCTCCAGTACGCCGACGTACGGCCCGACAAGGGCCTGTACAACCGTCTGGTGGCCCGCGGGCGCATGAAGCGGCTCCTGGACGAGGCGGACGTCGAGCGGGCCCGTACGGCGCCGCCGGAGGACACGCGCGCCTACTTCCGCGGCCGCTGCCTGGAGCAGTACGCGGACGACGTGGCGGCGGCCTCCTGGGACTCGGTGATCTTCGATCTGCCGGGCCGGGATTCCCTTCAGCGCGTTCCAACCCTGGAACCGCTTCGCGGAACGCGTAATCACGTCAAGGAGCTTCTGGACCGCTGCCGCACCGCGGAAGACCTGGTCAGGGTCCTTTCGGGCGGGTGAGTGCGGTCAACGGGTACACGGTTGGGGCCCGCCGGGCAGGGTGGAAAATCCCAGGTCCGGGAATCATCGAGGTGGTCCCCGTACGTTGGAGCAACAGCGGGGCCATTGTCAGACCCGGCGAGTAGGGTCTGATCTTGACCGAGCAACTGTGTCGGGCGAACCGAGCGGGGTGAGGGATATGGCGACCAAGGACACCGGCGGCGGACAGCAGAAGGCCACCCGGTCCACCGAGGAGGTCGAGGAGCAGGCGGCAGAGTCGCAGGCTTCCGAGGACCTCAAGGAGCGACAGGAGAAGCTGAGCGACGACGTGGACTCGGTTCTGGACGAGATCGACGACGTCCTCGAGGAGAACGCCGAGGACTTCGTGCGGTCCTTCGTTCAAAAGGGTGGCCAGTAAGGCGCCTGAGCCTTCACTCCGAAGGTGAACGGGGTGTCGTGAGTGACGGACGAGCCGAGCGCGGAGCGCTGCGCGCGGGGCACCGCAGGACGTGATGCCCTCGTGTGCGGCGCTCCGGGCGTCGGTGGCGCCCGGAGCCCGGCTGTCCGCCGGGCGGGAGGCCGGCAAATGCGGCGTGGCTCCCGCGGAGTTGGATCCGCCGGGCATGTGGATCACCGCCGAAGGACGGGTAGGGTCCGTGGCATACCGAGCCCCCGGCCGCAACCGGGCCGGGGTTGTTCCAAGGATCGGCCCGACGTCACAGGGCGGGCTGTCGCATACGTGGAAGGAATCGCGTGGAAGCCAACACTCGTAGCACCGGGCGTCTACCAGCTGCCTTCCTGACGCCAGGGTCTTCCTCCTTCATGGACTTTCTCTCCGATCACCAGCCGGAACTGCTGCCGGGCAACAAGAAGTTGCCGCCGGTGCAGGGCGCGATCGAGGCGCCGCACGGCACGACGATCGTGGCCGTGACGTTCCCGGGCGGCGTCGTCCTCGCCGGTGACCGGCGGGCCACCATGGGCAACGTCATCGCGCAGCGGGACATCGAGAAGGTCTTCCCGGCCGACGAGTACTCGGCCGTGGGCATCGCCGGTACGGCGGGTCTGGCCGTGGAGATGGTGAAGCTGTTCCAGCTGGAGCTGGAGCACTTCGAGAAGGTCGAGGGCGCGCAGCTGTCGCTGGAGGGCAAGGCGAACCGGCTGTCGACGATGATCCGCTCGAACCTCGCCATGGCCATGCAGGGGCTGGCCGTCGTCCCGCTGTTCGCCGGGTACGACGTGGACCGGGAGAAGGGGCGGATCTTCTCCTACGACGTCACGGGCGGGCGCTCCGAGGAGCAGAACTTCGCGGCCACCGGTTCCGGGTCGATCTTCGCTCGCGGCGCCATGAAGAAGCTCTTCCGGGACGACCTGAGCGAGGCCGAGGCCACGACGCTCGTGGTCCAGGCGCTCTACGACGCGGCAGACGACGACTCGGCGACCGGCGGTCCCGATGTCGCCCGCCGGATCTATCCCATCGTCACCGTGATCACCGAGGACGGCTTCCGCCGGCTCTCCGAGAACGAGTCGTCCGAGATCGCGCGGTCGGTTCTGGAGCGGCGGCTGGAGCAGCCCGACGGTCCGCGGGCCGCGCTGCTGTGAGCAGCGGGCTGTCTTCGTGAGGGTGGTCCAGTGAACCGACGGAATCTTCCAGAGAGGGACGGATAACCGGTGTCGACGCCGTTCTATGTCTCACCCCAGCAGGCGATGGCCGACCGGGCGGAGTACGCCCGCAAGGGCATCGCCCGTGGTCGCAGCCTGGTCGTGCTGCAGTACGCCGACGGCATCGTGTTCGTCGGCGAGAACCCGTCCCGTGCGCTGCACAAGTTCAGCGAGATCTATGACCGGATCGGCTTCGCGGCCGCCGGCAAGTACAACGAGTACGAGAACCTGCGGATCGGCGGTGTGCGCTACGCCGACCTGCGGGGTTACACCTACGACCGGGGCGATGTGACGGCCCGGGGCCTGGCGAACGTGTACGCGCAGACGCTGGGCACGATCTTCTCCAGCGCGGCGGAGAAGCCGTACGAGGTGGAGCTGGTCGTCGCGGAGGTCGGGGAGACGCCCGAGGGCGACCAGATCTACCGGCTGCCGCATGACGGGTCCATCGTGGACGAGCACGGCTCGGTCGCGGTGGGAGGCAACGCGGAGCAGATCAGCAGCTATCTGGACCAGCGGCACCAGGACGGTATGACGCTGGCCGAGGCGCTGAAGCTGGCGGTGCAGGCGCTGTCCCGCGACACGAACGGCAGTGAGCGGGAGATTCCCGCGGAGCGGCTGGAAGTGGCGGTGCTGGACCGTACGCGGCCGCAGAAGCGGAAGTTCAAGCGGATCAGTGGGCGCCAGCTGGGGCGGCTGCTGGAGGCGGACGGGGCGACCACGGCGTCGGAGGCCGAGGCGGATGCCGCGGCGGAGTCGGAGGCGTCGGGGGACGGCGAGTAGTCGTCCACGGCCGCGCGCCCTCGCCGTTGTGTTGTGCGGTGTGGGCGCGCGGCTTGTGCCTGCGGCGGCCTGTGGCTGCTTCGGTGGGGGTGCGCGTAGCGCCTGCCGGGGTGCGGTGGGTCGGGGCCGTGCCGGGGGGTGTCCGTCCTCGGAACGGCGCGATGGGGTCGCACACCGACTGACTGGCGTTGACGTGCCAACCGTTGCGGGCGGACACCCCCCGACACGTCCCCTTCCGTCCGTCGGCGCCTGCGGGCGTGTGGTGGCTGCCGCAGGCCCGCCGCGCTGCGGGCCGCCGGTCCCGCCGCGCTGCGGGCAGTCGTGCCTCCCCCAGTGCCTTGAGGGCCTGGGAGGTGCCCCCAGGCGGCACGGGTGGGCGCAGCGGCACCACGTTCCGCCGGGTTGCGGACCCAGCCGGCCTTCGCCCCAGCGGGCGCTACCGCGCTCCCGGCGGTGCCGTAGAGCCCCGTACCACCAGCCGTACCGGGATGTCCCCGCTCTCGGGCTCGCGGCCCTCCAGGACGGCCAGCAGCGCCGCCATGCCCCGTTCACCGAACAACTCGGCGTCGAAGCGGACCGTCGTCAGTTCCGGGTCGATCGCCGTGGCCAGGGCGAGATCGTCCAGGCCGGTGACCGACAGGTCGTCCGGGACGCGCAGGCCCAGGCGGCGAGCTGCCTTGTACGTGCCGGCGGCCAGCAGGTCGTCGTCGCAGACCACCGTCGTGGGGCGCGGGCCGGGCCCCGAGAGGGCGGTTTCGGCCGCGGTCACGGCGCCCTCGATGGAGATCGGTGAGCGGGCCGTACGGACGGACGTGCCGGGCATCCCGGCCAGGCGGGCCGCCAATTCCCGGGCTCGTACCTCGAAGGTCCAGGACGGCACGTCAGCCGCCAGGTGGAGGAATCTCCGGTGGCCCAGGGACAGCAGGTGTTCGGCGACCTGGCGGACACCGTCGGCGATGTCCAGGTTGACCGTCGCCGCTCCCAGGCTGCCCGCCGGGTCGCTGTCCAGCATCACGAGCGGCAGCGCCTCCCCGCGGATCGTGGTCAGAGCGTCCGCGGCCATGGAGGACGCGATGACACCGTCGAGGGCGGCCTGTGCGGAGGCGAAGGGGTCCCGGGCGGGGCCGATGCCCTCGGGGGAGGGGTAGAGGACCACGCCGAAGCCGTGCTCGGCGGCGACGCGGGTGGCGCCCGTGTAGACACCGGCGAAGAACTCCGTGGTCAGGGCCGGGACCACCAGGAGGACCGTGCGGGTACGGCCCAGGCGCAGGTTGCGGGCGGCCAGGTTCGGGCGGTAGCCCAGCTCGCGGGCGGCCTCGCGGACCCGCTGAGCGGTCGCCTCCGAGACGCGGCCGTGCCACTTGTCCCCGAGGACCAGGGAGACCGCCGCCTGGGACACGCCGGCGGCCTGGGCGACGTCCCGGCTCGTGGGGCGGGTGCTGCCTCGTGCCACCGTCGGGGTGCTCCTTCGTCTGGACTCGTGAACAGCGGCCATGGTACGTATGGAGGCAGACGTTATACGTACAACCTAGGCGGGGGACATGGCCACGGGATACCTGGAGATCCTTCGGGCGCGACACGCCGCCCGGCTGCTCGTCGGCACGCTCGTCGGCCGGCTGCCGAACGCCACGGCGGCCATCGCGATCCTGCTGTTCGTACGGGCCGAAGGCGGTTCGTACAGCCTCGCGGGGGTGCTCGCGGGTGTGTACGGCGTCGCCAACGCCGTGGGGCAGCCGGTGCTGGGCCGGTTCGTGGACCTGCGCGGGCAGCCGCGTGTGCAGCTGCCGGCGGCCGTCCTCTCCGGGCTCGCCATGGCCGTCTTCGCCTTCGCCGGGATCGGATCGCTGCCCCTCGCGTACGCCGCCGTGGCCGGTGCCGGGCTCTTCACGCCGCCTCTCGAGGGCGGGCTGCGGGCCCTGTGGTCGTCGGTCCTCCGCAAGGAGGAACACGTGCACACCGCGTACGCCATGGACGCCGTGGCCCAGGAGGTGATGTTCACCGTCGGGCCGCTGCTCGTGACGCTGTGCGTGTCCCTGTGGTCCGCCCAGGCCGCGCTGCTCGTGCTGAACGCGGTCGGGGTGCTGGGTGCGCTGTCCGTGGTGGTGTCGCCGCCCTCGCGCGCGTGGCGGTCGGCGCCGCGTGAGGCGCACTGGCTGGGCGCGCTGCGCTCGCCGGGGCTGCTCGCCCTGCTGGCGGCGTTCCTGTTCATCGGGATGGCGCTCGGCTCCATCACGGTCGCCTCGGTGCCCTACGCCGACGACCACGGCGGTGACGTCGTGTACGGCTGGCTGATGGCGGCCCTGGGATTCGGGGCGCTGGTCGGCGGCACCGTCTACGGGGCCCGGCAGTGGGCCGGTGAGCCCGCGCGGCGACTGCGGGTGCTGGTGGCCCTTCTGGTGGTGTGTTACCTGCCGCTGATGCTCATGCCGGACGCGGTGCCCATGGTGGCGCTGACCGCCCTCGCCGGGGTCTTCCTCGCGCCCGCCATCGCCTGCGCGTTCGTCCTGGTCGACCGGCACGCGCCGCGCGGCACGGTCACCGAGGCGTTCTCCTGGCTGGTGACGACGTTCACCGTGGGCCACTCGGTCGGAACGGGCGTCGCGGGGCCCGTCGTGGAGACGGGCGGGGCACTGTGGGGCTTCGCCGTGCCGGGTGTCGCGGGTGGCGTGTCCCTGCTGGTTTTGACGGCCACGGGACGGGTACTCGCAGCTCCCGGCGGGGGAGCGGTGGTTGCCGCCGGTTCGGAAAATGATCCAAACCGTGCCGTCGAACCCCGTTTCAGTTCAGGGGATCGGGCGTAATGTTCCCTCATGGACCGCCGCATTTTCGGGCTGGAGAACGAGTACGGCGTCACGTGCACGTTCAGGGGACAGCGCCGCCTGTCTCCTGACGAGGTGGCGCGGTACCTCTTCCGCCGTGTCGTGTCATGGGGCCGCAGCAGCAATGTCTTTCTGCGAAACGGCGCCCGCCTCTATCTCGACGTGGGTTCACATCCGGAATACGCCACACCCGAATGTGACAATGTGACCGAGCTGGTCACCCACGACAAAGCGGGCGAGCGCATTCTCGAAGGACTCCTGGTGGACGCCGAACGACGCCTGCACGAGGAGGGAATCGCGGGCGACGTCTACCTCTTCAAGAACAACACCGATTCGGCGGGCAACTCCTACGGCTGCCACGAGAACTATCTGGTCGCCCGGCACGGGGAGTTCTCCCGGCTCGCGGACATTCTGATTCCGTTCCTGGTCACACGGCAGTTGCTGTGCGGCGCGGGCAAGGTGCTCCAGACACCGCGCGGTGCCGTGTACTGCGTCAGCCAGCGTGCCGAGCACATCTGGGAGGGCGTCTCGTCGGCGACGACCCGCTCCCGGCCGATCATCAACACGCGTGACGAGCCGCACGCCGACGCCGAGCGCTACCGCCGCCTGCACGTCATCGTGGGCGACTCCAACATGTCCGAGACGACCATGCTGCTCAAGGTCGGCGCCACCGACCTGGTGCTGCGCATGATCGAGGCGGGCACCGTGATGCGGGATCTCACGCTGGAGAACCCGATCCGGGCCATCCGCGAGGTCAGCCACGACATCACCGGCCGCCGCAAGGTCCGCCTGGCCAGCGGACGCGAGGCCTCCGCCCTGGAGGTGCAGCGCGAGTACTACGAGAAGGCCGTGGACTTCTGCGAGCGCCGCGGCATCCGCACCGGCACCGTGGAGCAGGTCCTGGAGCTGTGGGGCCGCACCCTGGACGCGATCGAGACCGAGGACCTCGACCGCATCGGCACCGAGATCGACTGGGTCATGAAGTACAAGCTGCTCGAGCGGTACCGGGCCAAGCACAACATGACCATGTCCCATCCGCGCGTCGCGCAGATAGACCTCGCCTACCACGACATCCACCGCCGTCGTGGCCTGTACTACCTGCTCGAGAAGAAGGGACAGGCGGCGCGCATCTGCAACGACTTGAAGATCTTCGAGGGCAAGTCCGTTCCGCCGCAGACCACTCGGGCCCGGCTGCGCGGCGACTTCATCCGGCGCGCGCAGGAACAGCGCCGTGACTTCACGGTCGACTGGGTGCACCTCAAGCTCAACGACCAGGCTCAGCGCACCGTGTTGTGCAAGGACCCGTTCCGTTCCGTGGACGACCGGGTGGAGAAGCTGATCGCCGGAATGTGAGCCGGTTCCGCCCAGTCCGGGAAGGCCGATGCCCGGAGGTTTTCGGACCTCCAGGCATCGGCCCTTTTCCGTTCCGGGCCCGCCCGTACGGGAGCGGCCCGGGTGACGTCGTATCGCGCGGTGAGGCGAGTGAGGAGCGTGTACGCCGTAGAGTGGCGGCCATTGCCCCCACACCACCGATCCCAGTTGGACTGATGAACTACAACACGAAACGACGCGTGGCCGCGCTGCTGGCCGTTCCCGCCCTGTTGTTCACCGCCGCGTGCGGGTCGGACGACGGGAACAACGGCGACACGGCGGGAGGCGTCGCCGAGGTCACGGGGAAGGTCGGGGCGAAGCCCGAGATCTCCGTGCCCAAGGACGGCAAGCCGTCTGACAAGACCGTGGTCAAGACGGTCTCGGCGGGCAGCGGAAGCCCGATCAAGGGCTCGGACTTCGTCCGCCTGGACTGGACCGTCGAGAAGTGGGGCGGTGGCCAGGACCTCGGCGGTACCTGGGCCGCGGGATCGACGGGTGACAAGGCGCCCCGACGGCAGTCCATCGAGCAGCTCGGCAAGCCGAGCCAGCAGCTCCCCGCGAAGGTCCTCGACGCGGTGAAGGGCAAGAAGCCCGGCAGCCGGATCCTGGTGCAGGGCACCGCGGGCGACCTGATCGGCCAGAGCCTGAACACCTCCTCGGGGATCGCCGCGAAGGACGTGCTGATCTGGGTGGTCGACCCGGTCGGGGCCGCGAGCGTCGACTCCAAGGGTGAGGCCAAGGGCGAGCAGGCGCCCTCCGAGGCGGGCATGCCCGAGGTGAAGTCCCCCTCGCAGAAGGCCGCGGAAATCACCGTCCCCAAGGGCGAGAAGGCTCCCAAGGACCTCAAGGAGCAGGTGCTGGTCAAGGGCGCCGGCAAGAAGGTCGAGGCCGGGCAGGGCCTCATCGCCCAGTACACCGGGGTCAAGTGGGAGGACGGCAAGAAGTTCGACTCCTCCTGGGACCACGGTGGGGCCACCGCCTTCCAGATCGGCAACGGCTCCGTGGTGGCGGGCTGGGACAAGGGCCTCGTCGGCAAGCACGTGGGCGACCGCGTGCTGCTGGTGATCCCGCCCTCGCTCGGCTATGGCGCGAGCCCGAGCAGTGAGCTGGCCAAGAACACCCTGGTCTTCACGGTGGACATCCTCGGCACGGTCTGACCCGGCCGGTCTGTGAGACTGTTCCCGACGCAGGTCACGTAACAAGGAGAGACAAGTGAGCATCGACAAGCCCGAGATCGACTTCCCGGGCGGCGAGCCCCCGGCGGACCTCGAGATCAAGGACATCTGGGAAGGCGACGGCCCGGTCGCGCAGGCCGGCCAGACCGTCACCGTGCACTACGTCGGCGTGGCCTTCAGCACGGGCGAGGAGTTCGACGCCAGCTGGAACCGCGGGACCCCCTTCCGCTTCCCGCTGGGCGGCGGCCGGGTCATCAAGGGCTGGGACCAGGGCGTGCAGGGCATGAAGGTCGGCGGCCGCCGCCAGCTGACCATCCCCGCCCACCTCGCCTACGGCAACCAGAGCCCGTCCCCTCTGATCAAGCCGGGCGAGACGCTGATCTTCGTGGTCGACCTGCTCGGGGTCTGAGCAGGATCCGAACAGACTCGATCACGTGGGGCCCATGCCTGTTCGGGCATGGGCCCTCGGCTTTTGCCGGGCCACCGCGGGGCGGTACGGTCAACGTCGTCAAGCACATAGGGAGGCGAAGCGCGTCGATGGCCATTGCCAAGGCCGAGCGGCTGATGAATCTGGCGCTGTGTCTGCTCGGGACGCGGCGGCCGCTCAGCAAGCGTGAGCTGCGCGACTCCATCGAGGCCTACGTCGAGGCCTTCGGGCCGGGAAACGGCCCGGGCGGCAACGATGACTCCTTCAACCGCATGTTCGAGCGGGACAAGGACGACCTGCGCGAGCTCGGACTGGTCATCGAGACCGTCGAGAGCCTCGACGGCGAGGTCGGCTATCTGGCCCGCCGCGACAGCAACCGCCTCCCGCCCATCACCCTGGACGCCGAGGAGGCCGCCGCACTCGGGCTCGCCGCCAAGGTGTGGCAGCAGGCCCGGCTCGCCGGCGCCGCCAGCGGCGCCCTGCAGAAGCTGCGCGCCGCGGGACTCCCCGAGGACGTCGATCCGTACGGGTCGCACGGCGCGCTGGAGCCGCGCATCCCCGTGCACGAGGCGGCGTTCGAGCCGCTGATGCTCGCCTGCCGGGACCGCCGGCCCGTCGCGTTCGACTACCGCAAGGCCACCGCCGCCCACCCCGAGCAGCGGCACGTGGAGCCGTGGGCGCTGGAGTGCTGGCGGGGCCACTGGTACCTGGCGGGCTGGGACCGCGACCGGGGCGCCGAGCGGGTCTTCCGGCTGTCCCGGATCACCGGCAAGGTCCGCTCCCGCGGCGGCCGGTACACCGCCGACGTGCCGGACGTCGTCACCGTCCGTGAGACCGTCGCGAGCTGGGCCGGGGAGATCACCGACCGCTCGGCGCGGATCCGGCTGCGCTCGGGCGCGGGGTACCCCCTTCGGGCGAAGGCCACCTCGGTCCGGGAACTCGGTGACGGCTGGGACGAGTTGGAGATTCCGTACGGCCACGGGCTGGACGCCTGGCTGGTGGAGTTCGGGCCGGACGTGGTCGTCCTGGAGCCCGCCGAGCTGCGGGCCGACGTGGTGGACCGGCTGCGGGCCGTGGCCAAGGGCTGAGGGGGAGCGGACGAGACAGTGGCAGGCAAACCGGTCAGGCCCGTGAACGCCATCGACCAGACCAGACGGATGCTCTCCCTGGTGACGTATCTCAGGGAGCGCCCCGGAGCCCGGGTCGAGGACGTCGCGCGCGCCTTCGGCATCACCGAGGACGAGCTGGTCTCCGACCTCGATGTGCTGCCCATGTGCGGCACCAGCTTCCGCGGCGGTGACCTGCTCGACATCGACACCGACGGCGAGCGCATCTGGTGGCACAATCCGGCCGCCCTCGCGGCGGAGGCGGCGGAGCCGCTCAGGCTCGCCGCCGACGAGGCCACCGCCCTGCTCGTCGCCGCCCGGGCCGTGGCCACGCTGCCCGGACTTCGCGAGAGCGACCGGCAGGCCCTGCTGCGGGCCACGGCCAAGGTGGAGACGGCGGCCGGTGAGGCGGCGGGTGCCAGCTCGCGGCTGTCGGTGACCTTCGAGTCCGAGGGCGGGGTCTTCGCGGACGTCGACCGGGCGATCGCCGAGCGCCGCCGGCTGTGGATCCGCTACTACTCGCCCGCGCGCGACGAGGTCACCGAGCGGGAGATCGACCCGATCCGCCTGGTCAGCGTCGGGCACACGTATGTCGAGGCCTGGTGCCGCCGCTCGGAGGCGCGCCGCACCTTCCGGCTGGACCGGGTCGCCGAGATCAAGATCCTCGACGAGCCGTCGGCGCCGCCCGAGATCGAGCTGCGGGACCTGTCCGAGGCGCTGGTGCAGCCCGCGGCCGAGGACCCGGAGGTCGTGGTCGAGGTCGGGCCCGGCGGCCGCTGGGTCGCCGAGTACTACCCGCACGACAGTGCGGACGAGCTCCCGGACGGCGGCCTGCGTATCACTCTGCGAACCCCCGAACCGGCGTCGCTGCGGCGTCTGGCGCTGCGGCTCGGGCGGGACGGCCGCATCGTGTCGCCGCCCGAGCTGGCGGACAGCGCCCGGCAGGCGGCCCGCGAGGCGCTGGCGGCGTACGACGGGATCGAGGCCGTGGCGGCGGCCGGCGGGGCCGAGGCCGGCGACACGGACGGGCCGCGTGCGGTGCACGCCGTCGCGGACGGGCCGGACGGCAGACGCGAGTGAGCCGCGGGTGCCGCCGGCGTCGACGGCCGGAGCCGGTCGTCCCGCGACACCGGCCGTGGCGCCCGCGAGGCGTACGACCCGAGAAAGAGGAGCCAGGGCTGTGAGCGAGTCGGTGACGTCCGGTGCGGCGGGCACGACGGTGGAGTCCGCGTTCGCCGGGATGAGGAGCGTGGCCCCGGTGGTGTTCCGGGCGGGCTGCCCGGACTGCCGGGAGCGCTTCGAGCTCACCGCGGGCGCCCTGCGCCTCGCCATCGGGGCCACGAGCCGCACCACCTTCTACTCCTTCACCTGCCCGGAGTGCGGCGCGGCCGTCCGCAAGCCCGCGGGGGAGCGGATCGTGGAACTGCTCACCGACGGCGGGGTACGCACCCTGCGGCTGCACTCCACCGTCTAGTGGGCCGGGGAATCCGGCCCGTCGGAAGGGTCTAGGCTCGGCGTCATGTTCTGGCCGATGTTCGCGATTGCCGTGGGATTCGTGGGTCTCGCCGTGCTCGGGGTGCTCGCCGTGCGGGTCTTCGTCGAGGCACAGCGCCTGGGCAGCCAGGTCTCGGACTCGGCGCGCCGTATCAACCGGGCCGCTGAGGACCTGGAACGGGCGGCGGAGAGCGCGGCCCGGTCCGTGGACGCCCTGTGAGCTGTCCGGCAGACGGCTGTGAGTCCGGCATTGGGACACTTCGCCCTGTCACCTCGGCGGTTCGGACAGGTACGCTGCTGGTCGCGGCCCGGTTAACGAGGCACTGGCCGCGGACGGGAGTACGCACAGGGGATGCAGAGGGATTGCCTCACGTTTACCCCTGAGCGTTACGATCGCTGTCAACACGATCGTTCGGACACATGTCCGACCGGTCGGACAGCACCCCACCACAGCCGCCTCGGTGAGAAGGTAAAGACTTATGTTCGGAAGGCTCGGAGCCCCCGAGATCATTCTCATCCTCGTCGTCATCATCCTGCTGTTCGGCGCGAAGAAGCTTCCGGACATGGCTCGGTCGCTCGGCAAGTCGGCCCGCATCCTCAAGAGCGAGGCCAAGGCCATGAAGGACGAAGGCAAGTCGTCCACGACCCCGGCCGGCCCGCCCAACAACGACGAGCCCTCGCAGCGCACCATCCAGGCAGCGCCCGGTGACGTGACCAGCTCCCGCCCGGTCAACGAGCCGACGGACACGACCAAGCGCTGACGCAGGGCCGGTGACCTCCGGCCCGCCGCACGAGATGGGAACGTGGGTTGCTGAAGTCTGCCCGCAAAAAGGAGAGGGATCCCGAGGGGCGGATGCCCCTCGCGGAGCACCTTCGCGAGCTCCGCAACCGGCTCGCCAAGGCGATTCTGGCGATCGTCGTCGTCACGGTCTTCGCCGCCTTCTTCTACAACGACATCATCAACTTGATCACCAAGCCGATCCTCGACTCGGTCGGCTGTGACAAGACCTTCGCGGAACTGGCCCAGTCGCAGCCGGGTTCGAAGCCGTGCGCGCAGATCACCATCAACGGCCTGCTCACCCCCTTCACGCTGGCGCTGAAGGTCTCCCTGATGGCCGGTGTCGTCCTGGCCTCGCCGATCTGGCTCTACCAGCTGTGGGCCTTCGTCGCGCCCGGCCTGCACCGGCACGAGAAGAAGTACGCCTACGCCTTCGTGGGCACGGGCGCCCCGCTGTTCATCGTCGGCGCCTACTTCGCGTACACGGTCCTTCCCACCACCGCGAAGGTGCTGCTCGAGTTCACCCCGGGCGGCACGTCCAACCTGCTCCCGCTGGACGACCTGCTCGACCTGGTCATGCGGATGGTGCTCGTCTTCGGCCTCTCCTTCGAGCTGCCTCTGCTGCTGGTCATGCTCAACCTCACCGGGGTGCTCACCGGTAAGCGCATGCTCGGCTGGTGGCGCGGCATGATCATGGGCATCACGGTGTTCGCGGCCATCGCCACGCCCAGCACCGACCCGTTGACCATGCTGGCCCTCGCGGCGCCCATCTGGATCCTCTACTTCGCCGCGGTCGCCTTCTCGCTGATCAACGACCGCCGCCGCAACCGTCGCGAGGCCCTCGGCCCCGCCGACGACGAGGCCTCCGAGCTGGACCTCACCCCCGACGACATCGGGGAGATCGAGCCCGTGACGACCAGCCGCGCCGCCCTGCCCGAGCAGGCGAGCGGGGATCGCACGGACCGGGTCAACGGTTATGACGACGTGACCTGAAGATCGGCGGGCAGCTCATAGGGTCGGTCCCGTGACCAGCGAGATCACCCTCTTCGTCAACCCCACCGCGGGTCGCGGCCGGGGCGCCCGCGCGGCGCAGCCGGCCGCTTCCGCTCTGCGGGCGGCCGGTTACTCGGTGCGTACCGTGCTCGGGGAGGACGCCGCGGACGCCCTCACCCGCGCGCGTACCGCCGTCTCGGGCGGCACCGGAGCGCTGATAGCCGTCGGCGGTGACGGCATGGCCCAGCTCGCCCTGCGGGCGGTCGCGGGCACGAGCACCCCGCTCGGCCTGGTAGCCGTCGGCACCGGCAACGACTTCGCCCGCGCTCTCGGCCTGCCCGTACGCGAGCCGGCCGCCGCGGGCCGCATGATCGCCGACGCCCTCAAGTGCGGCCGGCTCCGCGACATCGACCTCGGCCGGGTGGGGGACCACTGGTTCGGCACGGTCCTCGCCTCCGGCTTCGACTCCCGGGTCAACGACCGGGGCAATCGCATGCGGTGGCCGTCCGGCCGCTACAAGTACGACCTCGCGATGATCGCCGAACTGGCCGCGTTCCGGCCCGTGCCGTACCGGATCCGCCTCGACGACGGCGAGGTCCGCGAGATCGAGGCGACCCTCGTCGCCGTCGGCAACGGCTCGTCGTACGGCGGCGGCATGCGGATCTGCCCCGGCGCCGACCTGACCGACGGGCTGTTCGACATCACCGTGGTTGGGGACTGCGACCGTACGACACTGCTGCGGGTGTTCCCGCGGGTGTACCGGGGGACGCACACCGACCATCCGAAGGTGACCATACTGCGGGCGGCCCGGGTCGAGATCGCCGCCGAGGGGATCACCGGGTACGCGGACGGGGAACCGCTCGGCCCGCTGCCGCTGACCGCGCGTTGTGTGCGCGGGGGTGTGCGGGTCGTCGGCCCCTGAGCTGCGCCTATCCCCGGTTTCACAGGAACGGATCCGGATAATGATCGTCCTGTTGTCAGTGCGGCCCGGTACGCTCGAAAGCACGATGACAGAGGATCTCTCACCGGCCGAGCGGTACGCGGCAGCCCGTAAGCGTGCTGCCGAGCAGGCCACCGCGCTCGCCTCCTTCCGCGAGATGTACGACTTCGGCCTCGACCCCTTCCAGATCGAGGCCTGCCAGGCGCTCGAGGCGGGGAAGGGCGTGCTGGTCGCCGCGCCCACCGGCTCCGGCAAGACGATCGTCGGCGAGTTCGCCGTCCACCTCGCCCTCCAGCAGGGCAAGAAGTGCTTCTACACGACACCCATCAAGGCCCTGTCGAACCAGAAGTACGCCGACCTGTGCCGCCGCTACGGCACGGACAAGGTGGGCCTGCTCACCGGCGACAACAGCGTCAACTCCGAGGCCCCGGTGGTCGTGATGACCACCGAGGTGCTGCGGAACATGCTGTACGCCGGTTCCCAGACGCTCCTGGGCCTCGGCTACGTGGTCATGGACGAGGTGCACTACCTCTCCGACCGGTTCCGCGGCGCCGTCTGGGAAGAGGTGATCATCCACCTCCCCGAGTCGGTCACGCTCGTCTCCCTCTCGGCGACCGTGTCGAACGCCGAGGAGTTCGGCGACTGGCTCGACACGGTCCGCGGCGACACGGAGGTGATCGTCTCCGAGCACCGGCCCGTGCCGCTGTTCCAGCACGTGCTGGCCGGGCGGCGGATGTACGACCTGTTCGAGGAGGGCGAGGGCCACAAGAAGGCCGTCAACCCCGACCTCACGCGCATGGCGCGCATGGAGGCGACCCGGCCGTCGTTCCAGGACCGCCGGCGCGGCCGGCTGCGCGAGGCCGACCGCGAGCGTGAGCGCAGGCAGCGCTCCCGGGTGTGGACGCCGAGCCGGCCCGAGGTCATCGAGCGGCTCGACGCCGAGGGGCTGCTGCCCGCCATCACCTTCATCTTCAGCCGCGCCGCCTGCGAGGCCGCCGTCCAGCAGTGCCTGTACGCGGGCCTCAGGCTCAACGACGAGGAGGCGCGCCACCGGGTACGCGCGCTCGTCGAGGAGCGCACGGCGTCCATCCCGCGCGAGGACCTGCACGTCCTCGGCTACTACGAGTGGCTTGAGGGCCTGGAGCGCGGTATCGCCGCCCACCACGCGGGCATGCTGCCGACCTTCAAGGAGGTCGTCGAGGAGCTGTTCGTACGCGGCCTGGTCAAGGCCGTGTTCGCGACCGAGACGCTCGCCCTCGGCATCAACATGCCCGCCCGTTCGGTGGTGCTGGAGAAGCTCGTCAAGTGGAACGGTGAGCAGCACGCGGACATCACCCCGGGCGAGTTCACGCAGCTGACCGGCCGGGCCGGGCGGCGCGGCATCGACGTCGAGGGCCACGCCGTCGTGCTCTGGCAGCGTGGCATGAATCCGGAGCACCTGGCGGGCCTGGCCGGCACGCGTACGTACCCGCTGCGGTCCAGCTTCAAGCCCTCGTACAACATGGCGGTCAACCTGGTCGAGCAGTTCGGCCAGCACCGCTCGCGCGAGTTGCTGGAGACGTCCTTCGCGCAGTTCCAGGCGGACAAGTCGGTCGTCGGGATCTCCCGGCAGGTGCAGCGCAACGAGGAGGGTCTTGAGGGCTACAAGGCCTCCATGACCTGCCACCTCGGCGACTTCGAGGAGTACGCGCGGCTGCGCCGCGAACTGAAGGACCGGGAGAACGAGCTGGCCCGGCAGGGTGCGGCACAGCGGCGCGCGGAGGCCGCGGTCGCGCTGGAGAAGCTGAAGCCCGGTGACGTCATCCACGTGCCCACCGGCAAGTACGCGGGCCTGGCCCTGGTGCTGGACCCGGGCCTGCCCGCGGGCCGTTCGAACGGCCATCGCGGATTCGAGCAGCACGACGGGCCGCGCCCGCTGGTGCTGACCGCCGAGCGGCAGGTGAAGCGGCTGGCGGCCATCGACTTCCCGGTGCCGGTCGAGCCGCTGGAGCGGATGAGGATCCCGAAGTCCTTCAACCCCCGTTCCCCGCAGTCCCGTCGGGACCTCGCGTCCGCGCTGCGCACCAAGGCCGGGCACATCCCGGCGGACCGGCACCGCAAGCGACGCTCCCAGGCGGCCGATGACCGCGAGATCACCCGGCTGCGGACCGCGCTGCGCGCGCACCCCTGCCACGGGTGCAACGACCGTGAGGACCACGCCCGTTGGGCCGAGCGGTACCACCGGCTGCTGCGGGACACCTCGCAGCTGGAGCGGCGCATCGAGGGCCGTACGAACACGATCGCGCGGACGTTCGACCGCATCGTGGCGCTGCTGACCGAGATGGACTACCTGCGCGGCGACGAGGTCACCGAGAACGGCAAGCGGCTCGCGCGGCTGTACGGCGAGCTGGACCTGCTCGCCAGCGAGTGTCTGCGCGAGGGCGTCTGGGAGGGGCTCGGCCCGGCGGAACTGGCCGGGTGCGTCTCGGCGTTGGTGTACGAGGCGCGGGTCGGAGACGACGCCCTGGTGCCGAAGCTGCCGTCGGGCAAGGCCAAGGCCGCGTTGGGCGAGATGGTGCGGATCTGGGGGCGGCTGGACGCGCTGGAGGAGGAGTTCCGGATCAGTCAGACCGAGGGGGTCGGGCAGCGGGAGCCGGACCTCGGGTTCGCCTGGGCCGCGTACATGTGGGCCTCCGGGAAGGGGCTCGACGAGGTGCTGCGCGAGGCGGAGATGCCGGCGGGGGATTTTGTGCGGTGGTGCAAGCAGGTCATCGATGTGCTGGGGCAGATCGCGGCGGCGGCTCCGCAAGGGTCTTCCGTGGTGAAGAACGCCCGTAAGGCCGTTGATCTGTTGCTGCGGGGGGTTGTCGCCTACTCGTCGGTGGGGTGATTGTCGCTGCGCGGGTGCCGGTTGTTCGTGGTTGCTCGCGCAGTTCCCCGCGCCCCTGAGGGGGCGTTTCGCTGAAGCCTCTCACCCGATGCGGTGAGGGGCTTTCGCGTGTCCGTTCGTCGTTACGGGCCGCATTCGAACGGTGTCGCAGCGTGCAAACGACTGAGCGTACTATCCCGTCGCGCCCGGTTTCCGGCAGTTGCTGAATATGACATGGCGATGATCCGGTCGGACTAAGCTCGCCCGCAGCGCACCGGCTTGAGCTGAATTCGTGCGCTTGTTCCCCAATGTGCGGAAGAGTCCCACAGCTTCATGACATACCCCTCTGTAAGTCCTCCCGAACCCCAGCCGACTCCTTTCAGAAGGCCCACATGGTGAGTGTTCCATCCCCTCCTGGTCGCGGTGAGCTTCCCTACGCGCGCGTGCTGCTGCTGCCGGCCATAGTGATGGCCGCAGCGACCGGAGCCGCTGTCGCCCTGGTGACGGCGCCGGCCCGGCTCGCCGTCGGCTGGTGCGGTGGTATCGCCACCGTGCTGGTGATCGCGACGACGGCCGAGGCGGTGCGCCGCGGCCGTGCCCTGCGCAAGCAGCGGGGCGAGCACGCCCGTCACACCGCGCATCTGGAACAGCGGATCGCGGCCCACGAGAACGAGTTGGTCCGCTTCTCGCGGGAGATCATCCCCGCGGCGCTCCGGCTGCTGAGCACCGGAGAATCCCCCAGGGAGGTGATTCGCAAGCTCGGCCTCGCCAACCCCGCGTACCGAGACCTGCCCGCGCCGCAGGCCGAGACGCTGCTGACGGTGCTGAAGATCGTCGACCGCGAAGTGACCATGCGTGACGCCGCCGCGCGCTCCTTCGTCAGTGTCGCCCGCCGCGTCCAGGCGATCATCCACCAGCAGGCCGAGGAACTCCGGGAGATGGAGGAGGACCACGGCCGCAACCCCGAGGTCTTCGACGACCTGCTGCGCATCGACCACGGCAACGCCCTGATCGGCCGCCTCGCCGACTCCGTCTCCGTCCTCGGCGGCGGTCGCCCCGGACGGCAGTGGCCCGAGCCGGTGTCCCTCTACAGCACCCTGCGCGGCGCCATGTCCCGCATCCTGGAGTACCGGCGCATCCAGCTGTCCTCCATCGCCAAGGTCAGCGTCAAGGGCATCTACGTCGAGCCGGTCATCCACGCCGCCGCCGAACTCCTCGACAACGCCACGCGCTACTCGCCGCCGCAGACCAAGGTGCACGTCACCGCCACCGAGGTGCAGACCGGCGTCTGCATCGAGATCGAGGACGGCGGTGTCAACCTCAACGAGGAGGCACGCGCCCGGATCGAGGGCATGCTGGAGGCCGCCAAGGCCGGCGTCGACCTCCAGGACATCGGCGAGCACCCCCGCCTCGGCCTCGCCGTCGTCGGTCGCCTCTGCGCGGCGTACAACATGCAGGTCTCGCTGCGCGCCTCCGCGTACGGCGGTGTCCGCGCCATCCTCATCGTGCCGAGCGAGATGATCACCCATGAGCCCGGCGTCGGACTCGCCCACGGCATCGGCGCCACCGGCATCCCCATGCCGGTCGGCCTCCCCGAAGGGCCGAAGCGCACGCCGAAGAAGCGCCGCCCCACCAACCCGCGCATCCCCGAGACGGTCTCCCTGGAGGACGACGACGTCCCCGTGGTCACCGAGTGGACGCCGAACGGCCTGCCGCAGCGCCGCAGCCGGGTGAAGACGTCCCTCACCGAGCGGATCGCCCAGCAGGCCGCCTACGACCGGGAAGACCGGGAGGCCGCGGCACGGGGCGAGGCGAACCCCTGGGCGACGCCCGAGCCCGAGCCCAAGCCCCTGCGCGACATGAACGCCCCCGACGCCCCCGGCAAGGGCCTCGAGGCGTTCTGGGAGGGGCTCAAGCAAGGCATCGAGCCCGGAACCCACCCCACCGACTTCATCCGGAACCCGACCAAGTACCTGCACCTGCTCAACGACCCGGCCCCCACCGAGGCCGATGACGAGGGGGACCTCAAGTGATCCAGCAGCGAGGCAACTTCGACTGGATGCTCAAGCAGCTTGCCGATGGTGTGCCGGGCATCGAGATGATCGTGGTGCTGTCGGCCGACGGTCTGCGCATCGCCCGCTACGGCGGCGAGCCCGACGCGGCCGACCGGGTCGCCGCGGCCTGCGCCGGCCTGCAGTCCCTCGCGGGCAGCGTCTGCCAGGAACTCACCGTCGGCGACGGAGAGATGAAGCTCGTCATGATCGAGATCGACCGCGGCTACTTCTACCTGATGAGCGCCGGAGCCAACGCCTTCCTCGCGGTGCTCTCCGACGTGCGGTGCGAACCCGGCCGGATGAGCGCGATGATGCGCGACCTCGTCGTCCGCATCGGCGGCCATCTGACCAGTCCGCCCCGGCGGAACGGGCGGATCGTATGACGCCTCCTCAACGCCAGAGGCGCGAGCCCGCCGCGGAACCGCCCAAGCCCGAAGAGGGCGAGGGCAAGGTCCGCAACCCGGAGCGCATGTACGTGGTGGCCGGCCCGGACGGTGAACGGGCCGAGCTCGACCTGGTGACGTTAATCGTGGCGCGGGCCACGGACCCGCCGCCCTCCGCCTCACCCGAGCAGGCGGCGTTGCTCCGGCTCTGCGCCGCCCCCCTGTCCGTGGCCGAGCTGTCGGCCTACCTCAGCCTGCCGTTCAGCGCCATGGGCGTGCTGCTCACCGAGCTGCTGACGGCGGATCTGGTGACGGCGCGCTCCCCGATCGTCCGCCAGGCGCTCCCCGACCGTTCCCTCCTCGAAGCGGTGATGAATGGACTTCAAAGGCTCTGACACCATCCCGGGCCCCCGGGCCGAGGACCAGTTGCCCCACACGGCACAGGCCGCGGCCAAGATCGTGATCGTGGGGGGCTTCGGTGTCGGAAAGACGACCATGGTCGGCTCGGTCAGCGAGATCAAACCGCTGACCACCGAGGAGACCATGACGCAGGCCGGCATCGGTGTCGACGACAACTTCGGTTCCGCGTCCAAGACAGCCACCACCGTGGCGATGGACTTCGGCCGGATCAGCATCACCGACCAGCTCGTGCTGTACCTCTTCGGCACACCCGGCCAGCAGCGCTTCTGGTTCCTGTGGAACGGCCTGTTCGAGGGCGCGCTCGGTGCGGTGGTGCTGGTCGACACCCGCCGTCTGGAGGTCAGCTTCGACGTGATGGGGCGCCTGGAGGAGCGCGGCGTGCCGTTCGTGGTCGCCATCAACTCCTTCCCGGACGCGCCCCGTTACGCCATCGAGGAGCTGCGCACGGCGCTCGACCTCTCCCCGGACATCCCGATCATGGAGTGCGACGCGCGGCGGCGGGCCTCCAGCCGCGACGTCCTGATGACCCTCATGCGCTTCCTGCACTCGCTCGCCATGACGGACTCGCTCACCTGATCCGGTTCCGTCCCACCCCACACCTCCCCCCAGACACCTGGAAAGTTTCGGAGCGACCACTGTGACGCCTGAATCCCACGCCTCGACGGGTACGGACACCCCTCTGCCCGGCCCGCCCCCCGGCTGCCCCGCGCACCGCCTCGGGCCGGGCGGGCTGCACCGGCTGCACGAGTCGGAGGACCTGGCAGGGCTGTACGAGCAGCTGCGGAAGGAGCACGGCCCCGTGGCGCCCGTGCTGCTCCACGACGACGTACCGATCTGGATCGTGCTCGGCCACGCCGAGAACCTGCACATGGTGCGCTCGCCCACGCAGTTCTGCCGGGACAGCCGTATCTGGACCCCGCTCAAGGAGGGCCTGGTCAAGCCCGATCATCCGCTGATGCCGCACATCGCCTGGCAGCCCATCGCCTCGCACGCCGAGGGCGACGAGCACAAGCGGCTGCGCGGCGCGGTCCAGGGCGCCATCTCGACCATCGACTTCCGCAGTCTGCGCCGCTACATCAACCGCAGCACGCAGGCCATCGTCAACCGGTTCTGCGAGGAGGGCGAGGCCGACCTCGTCGGCCAGTTCGCCGAGCACCTGCCGATGGCGGTGATGTGCGAGATCCTCGGCATGCCCGACGAGTACAACGACCGTCTCGTCGAGGCCGCCCGCGACGCGCTCAAGGGCACCGAGACGGCGATCGCCAGCCACTCCTACGTCATGGACGCCTTGAGCCGGCTCACCGCCCGGCGCCGCGCCCAGCCGGAGGAGGACCTGGCCAGCTACCTGATCACCCACCCGGCCCGGCTGACGGACGACGAGGTCAGGGAGCACCTGCGCCTGGTGCTCTTCGCCGCCTACGAGGCCACCGCCAACCTGCTGTCCAACGTGCTGCTCACGGTGCTGATCGACCCACGCTTCAGGGCCCAGCTCAACGGCGGCCAGATGACGGTGCCGGAGGCGGTGGAGCAGTCGCTGTGGAACGAGCCGCCGTTCAGCACGGTCTTCGCCTACTTCGCCAAGCAGGAGACCGAACTGGGTGGGCAGCGCATCCGCCGGGGCGACGGGCTGCTGTTCGCCCCGCTGCCGGCCAACGTCGACCCGCGGGTCCGGCCGGACCTGAAGGCGAGCATGCAGGGCAACCGGTCGCACCTCGCGTTCGGCGGCGGCCCGCACGAGTGCCCCGGCCAGGACATCGGCCGTTCCATCGCGGACGTCGGTGTCGACGCGCTGCTGATGCGGCTGCCGGACGTCGAACTCGACTGCGACGAGGACGAGTTGCGCTGGACGGCGTCCATCGCCTCCCGGCACCTGGTGTCCCTGCCGGTGGCGTTCGCGCCCAGGCCGCCGCAGGACGTGACGGAGACGCCGAACCACAACCACGTCCCCGCCCAGCGCTCCGACTGGCAGATCGGCATCACGCAGCCGCAGCCCGTGGCGGTCGCCGGCGCACAGCCGCAGCCGGCGCCGGCGCAACCCCAGCCGGCCCCCGTACCGCCGCAGGCGCAGCCGGCCGCGGAGGAACCGGCCCGCCGCAAGGGCGTCTGGCAGCGCTTCCTGAGCTGGTGGCGCGGTTACTGACCGTCCGACGGGCCGTCGGACGCCCCGGCGGCCCACCGGTCGTACGACGCCCAGGCCGTGAGCACCCGGCCGCTGCGGAACCGGCGCTCCTCGCCCGTGACCGGGTCGGTGAACTCCAGGGCCCGCGCCAGCAGCTGGAGCGGGCGCCGGAAGTCACCGGCCGGCACGGGAGCGGTGACCTCGGGGTAGAGCGGGTCGCCGAGGATCGGCAGGCCCAGCGCGGTCATGTGCACGCGCAGCTGGTGGGTCTGCCCGGTGCTCGGCACCAGCCGGTACCGGGCGAGTCCGCCGGCCCCGTCCGGGCGGTGTGCGACGAGTTCGACGCGGCTGACGGCGTTGGGCTCGCCCTCCACCTCCCGTGCGGTGAGCTCGCCGCGTTCCTTCACGATCCGGCTGCGCACGGTCCGGGGGAGTGCGAGTCCGGGATCGTACGGGGCGACGGCCTCGTACTCCTTGCGCACGAGCCGGTCGCGGAAGAGCGTCTGGTACGCGCCGCGCTCCTCGGGGCGCACGGTGAACAGCACGAGTCCGGCGGTGAGCCGGTCCAGACGGTGCGCGGCGGCGAGCGTGGGGATGCCCAGCTCGCGGCGCAGCCGGGCCAGCGCGGTCTCGGCGACATGGCTGCCGCGCGGGGTGGTGGCGAGGAAGTGCGGTTTGTCGGCGACGACGATGTGCGCGTCCCGGTACACGACCTCCAGCGGGAACGGCACCGGCACCTCGTCGGGCAGTTCCCGGTGGAACCACACGAACATCCCGGGCACGTACGGCGCGTCCGCCGGCACGGCCCGGCCGTCCGCCCCGACGACGAGTCCCGCGTCGAACATGCCGTCGACGACACCGTCACCGGCTCCCGAGAGCCGCTCCACGAGATGCTCACGCACCGTGGCCCACGCCCCCGCGGCGGGCAGCCGTACCCGCACCGGGTCCACCCCGTGGCGCTGCGGCAGGGGAGGGGGCGGGACGCGCTTCTTCCGTCTCATCGCGGCCCAGCGTACGAGGCGGCCGGGAGCGGCGGAAAACCACTGGGGCCGTCCACCGCCCCCTTGCCAGGATGGGGCCATGCCCTTCCTCATCAGCCCTGTCCTGACCGCCGAGGCCTTTCCCGGCCGGCACCAGCCCACCCTTCCCACCGGCGACGGACTCCTGCTGCGTCCCTGGCGGGCCGGAGACGCGCCCGCGGTGTACGAGGTCTTCCAGGACCCCGTGATGCATCAGTGGCACGCCCGGACCGCCGACTCGGAGGAGGAGGTCGCCGGCTGGATCCGCGACTGGCAGCAGGCGTGGCAGGAGGGACGGGAGGCGCAGTGGGCCGTCGTCGACGAGGACTCCGACCGGCTGCTGGGGCGGGTGGCGCTGCGCGAGATACGGCTCGACGACGGCACGGCGGAGGTGGCGTACTGGACCGCCCCGGCGGCACGCGGCCGGGGCGTCGCCGCCCGGGCCACGACCGCACTGGCCCACTGGGCGCTCGACGAGATCGGTTTCCACCGACTCGAACTGCTGCACGCCGTGCGCAACGAGGCCTCCTGCCGCGTCGCCTCACGCACCGGTTTCACCCTCGAAGGCACGAAGCGCAGGGCCATCCTGCACCCGGACGGCTGGCACGACATGCATCTGCACGCGCGCGTGCGGGGTGACTGACTGCGGCATGCCCGGGAGGCCGGGGCGAGTGGCCCGGTGTCCACGGAGACGGCGGCACGCCAGGTGCCGGAGCGACCCGGCGGCTGCGCATGGGCTGGAGGCCGGGGCGGCTGACTGCGGCGCGCCGGGAGCCGTGACGTCCCGACGGGCGCGGTGCAGGAACACCGTCACCTGACCCCCCGGCAATCCGGAGGCTGCCGCACGCCAGAGGCCGGGACACGTGACGTGCTCGCGTTGCTCAGGCGGCCGGGGTGCTCTCCTGCTCCGCCTCGATGCGGGCGTTCCACTCGCGCTTCGTGGCCTGCCAGCCGTCCTCGTTGTGGCCGCGGCGCCAGTAGCCGGAGATCGACAGGTCCTCGCGTGCGATGCCGCGCTCGACGCGGAGCAGCCGGCGCAGCTCCTTCACGAAGTGGGCCTCGCCGTGGACGAAGGCGTGCACGCGGCCCTCGGGGAACGCGAGGTCCCGCACGGCCTCGACGAGTGCCTCGCCGAGCGGCCGGTCGCCGCGGTGCAGCCAGACGACGTCCACGTCCGAGTCGATCTTCTGCTCCTCCTCCGGGCCGGAGACCTCGATGAAGGCGTGGGCCCTGGCCCCGCGCGGCAGCGACTCGAGGGAGCGGGCGATCGCCGGCAGCGCGCTCTCGTCGCCGACGAGCAGGTGCCAGTCGGCGTCCGGGTCGGGCGCGTACGCCCCGCCGGGACCCATGAACCACACGGTCTCACCCGGCTGGACGCGGGCCGCCCACGGGCCGGCCAGGCCCTCGTCGCCGTGGATGACGAAGTCCAGCGTCATCTCGCGGTGTTCGGCGTCCCACTGGCGCACCGTGTACGTCCGGGTCACCGGCCACTGTTCGCGCGGCAGCTCGTCGCGGACGCGCTGCAGGTCGAAGGGTTCCGGATAGGTCACGCCCTCGGGCGGGAACAGCAGCTTCACATAGTGGTCGGTGCAGGTGCCCGCCTCGAAGTCGGCGAGGCCCTCGCCGCCGAGCACCACGCGCTGCATGCGGGGGGTCAGCCGCTCGGTGCGGACCACCTGAGCGGAATGCGGCTTGCGCGGCTGGCGTCCCGGTCGCTCTGCCATGAGGGCCTCCCTGATTCTTGTAGTTAGGCTTACCTAAGTTAACACCTCGCCCCCACCTGACACCTCACGCATGAAAACTTGATGAGGGTCACCGGGCTCAGGACGGCCACGGGGCCCCGCGCCCGTCACGCCGCGAGCGTCGTCAGCAGGCGCTCCAGCGACCCGCCCAGTCCCCAGCGCTCCGCCAGCACCTCCAGCTCCGCAGGGGCGCGCGGCGTCCGCGGCACCGCCGTCGTGACGTCCGGCAGCGGCACGTCGTCCGCGACCCGGACCACCTTCGGCGCGACCGCGAGATACGGGCGCGCCTCGTCCAGCCGCCTGCGCTGCGTCGGCGTCAGCTTCGACCCCCGGTCCTCCACCGCCGCCAGGATCCCGGCCAGGTCCCCGAACTCGGCCAGCAGCTTGGCGGCCGTCTTCTCGCCGATGCCCGGCACGCCCGGCAGGCCGTCACTGGGGTCGCCGCGCAGCAGGGCCAGATCCGCGTACCCGCTGCCGTCGACCCCATACTTCCCACGGAGCCATGCCTCATCGGTGAGCTGCAGCGTGCCCACGCCCTTCAGCGGGTACAGCACGCGCACCCCGCGCGCGTCGTCCACCAGCTGGTACAGGTCGCGGTCGCCCGTGACGATGTCGACCGGGCCCTTCGCCCGCGCCGTGAACGTGCCGATCACGTCGTCGGCCTCGTATCCCGCGACGCCCACGCGCGCGATGCCCACCGCGTCCAGCACCGCCTCGATGACCGGCACCTGCGGCGACAGGGTGTCGGGCACCTCCTCCTCGTCCGGGCCGGCCGCGTGCTCCTCGGCGACGCGGTGGGCCTTGTAGGAGGGGATCAGCTCCACCCGCCAGTGCGGCCGCCAGTCGGCGTCCATGCAGGCCACGAGATCGTCCGGCCGGTGGTCCCGGACCAGGCGCTCGATGAAGTCGAGCAGCCCGCGCACGGCGTTCACCGGCGTGCCGTCCGGTGCCTTCACCGAGTCCGGGACGCCGAAGTAGGCGCGGAAGTACAGGGAGGCGGTGTCGAGGAGCATCAGTCGTCCGGTCACGTCACGCATCATGCCGTACGCCACCGACAGCGACATGCCTCATATGTGACACGCCCCACTTGTGCGTTTGGGATCCGCGATCGAGGGGAGGCGCCGCCCCGCAGCGAGGCTGGTTGCGTAATTCAACTTTTGCGCGCCGCCCTGCTCTGTTCCATTGCCGTCCAAATTGAGGTGCACGTGTCAGCAAGGCTTCAGGCAGAGAGCCTGTACAAGGTGTTCGGCAGGAGACCTGACCGGGCGGTCGAGCGGCTCCGTGCCGGGGCCGACCGGGAGGAGCTGCGCGCCGAGGGTGCCACCGCCGCCGTGATCGACGCGTCCTTCACCGTCGAGCCCGGCCAGATCTTCGTCGTCATGGGCCTGTCCGGCTCCGGCAAGTCCACCCTGCTGCGCATGCTGAACGGCCTGCTGGAGCCGACCTCCGGACACGTGCGCTTCGACGGCCAGGACCTGACCACACTCGGCGACCGCGAGCTGCGCGAGGTCCGCTCCAAGAAGATCAGCATGGTGTTCCAGCACTTCGCGCTCTTCCCGCACCGCAGCGTCCGCGAGAACGCCGCCTACGGCCTGGAAGTGCAGGGCGTGCCCCGCGCCGAGCGCGTACGCCGCGCCGACGAGGCGCTCGCCCTGTGCGGCCTGGCCGGCTGGGAGAAGTCCTGGCCCGACGAGCTGTCCGGCGGCATGCAGCAGCGCGTCGGTCTCGCCCGCGCGCTCGCCACCGACGCCGACCTGCTGCTGATGGACGAGTCCTTCAGCGCCCTCGACCCGCTGATCCGCCGCGACATGCAGGACCAGCTGCTGGAGCTCCAGCAGAAGCTGAAGAAGACGATCGTCTTCATCACCCACGACCTGAACGAGGCCATGCGCCTCGGCGACCGCATCGCCGTCATGCGCGACGGCGAGATCGTACAGATCGGCACCGCGCAGGACATCCTGCTGCGGCCGGAGAACGACTACGTCGCCTCCTTCACCCAGGACGTCGACCGCTCCCGCGTGCTGACCACCGGCGAGCTCATGGACACCTCGGTCACCGGCGACGCCCCCGGCTGCCACTGCGAGACCGCCACCGCCGACACCCCGTTCACGGAACTGTGCGCGATCAGCGCCCGGCTCTCCCACCCCGTCTCGGTCGTGGACGAGGACAACATGCTGATCGGCGTCGTCCCCCGGCAGCGCCTGGTCGGCTTCCTCGGCGACGAACAGGACACCACCCCGGAGCCCTGCGACTCCCCGCGGGACGCGGGCGGAGAGAAGGTGACCGCCCGTGCCTAGGATTCAGCTCGGCACCTGGGTCAACGACGCGGTCGACTGGCTCACCACCCACATGGGGTGGCTGTTCGACTTCTGCAAGACCGTCTTCCTCGGCCTCTACGACGGCATCAACGCCGTCCTCCAGGCCCCCCAACCGCTGCTCCTCGCGGGCATCTTCGCCGTGATCGCCTTCTGGCTGCGCGGCACCCTCGCCGGTGTCCTCACCTTCGCGGGCTTCGCGTTCATCGACTCCCTCGACCTGTGGGAGAACGCGATGATCACCCTGACGCTCGTCCTCGTGGCGACCGTCATCGCGCTGGTGATCTCCATACCGGTGGGCATCTGGGCGGCCCGCTCGGACCGCGTCAGCGGTCTGGTCCGGCCCGTCCTGGACTTCATGCAGACGCTGCCCGCGATGGTCTACCTCATCCCGGCGATCCTCTTCTTCGGCACCGGCGCGTCCGCCGGCATCGTCGCCACCCTGATCTTCGCGCTCGCCCCGGGCGTGCGCATGACCGAGCTCGGCATCCGCCAGGTCGACCGGGAGCTGGTCGAGGCCGCCGACGCGTTCGGTACCACACCGCGCAACATCCTGCTGCGCGTCCAGCTGCCCCTCGCCCTGCCCACGGTCATGGCCGGCGTCAACCAGGTCATCATGCTCGGCCTGTCCATGGCCGCGATCGCCGGCATGGTCGGCACCGGTGGTCTCGGCGGCGACGTCAACCAGGCCATCGGCCAGCTCAACGTCGGCCTGGGCGCCGAGGCCGGTGTCGGCATCGTGATCCTCGCGATCTACCTTGACCGCATGACCAGCGCGCTGGGCACCCAGGTCTCCCCGCTCGGCCGCCGCGCCGCCGCCCGGCTGCGCGCCGCCCAGGGGCTGAAGATCTGGTCGTACCGGCCCCGCCCGGCCGTCGCCGTGATCGGCGTCGTCGTGCTCGCCCTCGTCTCCGGCGGCCTGGGCGTCTTCGGCAGCGGAGGCACCGGCACCACCGTCGCGGCCGGCAGCAAGGACGTCGGCCAGGGCAAGAAGATCAGCATCGGCTACATCCCCTGGGACGAGGGCGTTGCCTCCACCTTCCTCTGGAAGGAGGTCCTGGAGCAGCGCGGCTACCAGGTGGAGGCCAAGCAGCTCGACGCCGGACCGCTCTACACCTCCCTCGCCCAGGGCGACGTCGACTTCCAGACGGACGCCTGGCTGCCCACCACCCACGCCCAGTACTGGAAGAAGTACGGCAAGCAGCTCGACGACCTCGGCGCCTGGTACGACAAGACGTCCCTGGAGCTGTCCGTGCCCTCCTACATGAAGGGCGTCGACTCCCTGGAGGACCTCAAGGGCAAGGCGTCCGAGTTCGGCGGCAAGATCACCGGCATCGAGTCCAGCGCCGGCGAGATGGCCCTGCTCAAGAGCAAGGTCCTCAAGGACTACGGCCTGGACAAGGAGTACAAGGTCGTCGACAGCTCCACGCCCGCGATGCTGGCCGAGCTGAAGCGCGCGTACGCCAAGAAGGAGCCGATCGTCGTCACGCTCTGGTCGCCGCACTGGGCGTACAACGACTACAAGCTGACGAAGCTCAAAGACCCCAAGGGTGCCTGGGGCGCGGGCGACGGCGTGCACACGCTGGCCCGCAAGGGCTTCGCGGGCGACGACCCGACGGTCGCCGGCTGGCTGAAGAAGTTCAAGATGAGCGAGAAGGAGCTCACCAGCCTCGAAGCCGAGATCAACAAGGCGGGCAAGGGCAACCAGCAGCAGGCCGTCCGCGCCTGGCTGAAGCAGCATCCCGGCTACGTCGACAAGCTCGCCCCCGTGAAGGGCGCCGGCGGCAGCACGCCCGCCGAGGCCAAGCGGCCGCTGGACGTGGCGTGGTTCCCCTGGGACGAGGACATCGCCGTCACGTACCTGTGGAAGAACGTCCTCGAACGGCGCGGCTACACGCTGAACCTGAAGCAGATGGACGTCGGCCCCGTCTACACCGGTCTGGCCTCGGGCGATCTCGACCTCAACTTCGACGCCTGGCTGCCCTACGCCCAGAAGAACTACTGGGACAGGAACAAGGACCGGCTCAAGGACCTCGGCACCTGGTACCAACCGACCTCCCTGGAAATCGCCGTGCCGTCCTACGTCAAGGGCGTCCACTCCCTGGCGGACCTCAAGGGCAAGGCCGGCACCTTCGACGGGAAGATCATCGGCATCGAGCCCGGCACCGGCGAGATGGACCTGCTGAAGAACAAGGTCCTGCCCGGCTACGGCCTCGACAAGGAGTACGAGGTCGTCGACGGCTCCACCCCGGCCATGCTGGCCGAGCTGAAGCGCGCCTACGCCAAGAAGGAGCCGATCGCCGTCACGCTCTGGTCGCCGCACTGGGCCTACAGCGACTACGAGCTGACCAAGCTGAAGGACCCCAAGAAGGCCTTCGGCGAGGGCAACACGATCCGCACCATCTCCAACGAGAAGTTCCCCGAGGAGTACCCGCGGCTCACGAAGTGGATCAAGAACTTCAAGATGAGCGAGGACGAACTCGGCAGCCTGGAGAGCGAGATCAAGAACCGCGGCCAGGGCCATGAGGAACAGGCCGTCGCCGCGTGGCTGAAGCAGCACCCCGACATGGTGGAGCGCATGACGCCGCAGTGAGGCCCGTTACGGGGCGGGACGCGACACACCGCGTCCCGCCCCGTACGCGTACCCTCACTCGTACCCGGACCCCACCCGGGGGGCGGAGCCCCTGGCGTGAAGTGTGGGGTCGCGCACCGGCCGGTACGACGTCGATGTGACAGGCGCATGCACCGGTTTGCCGAACATGCGTAGGGTGCAGACAACTCAACAGAAGCAGTGCGCCGGGCCACCGGCGGACCGGAATCGACGGGCGAAGGAGGGAGCCGGAGCGATGGGCGACCACAAAGAACAGCCCCTGCGGGTGGGCGCGGCCGTGCGGCGGCGGCGCCGCGCGCTGGAGCTCACCCTCGCCGTCGTGGCCGAGCGCAGCGGCCTGTCGGTCCCGTTCCTCAGCCAGGTCGAGAACGACCGGGCGCGGCCCAGCACCAGCTCCCTGGAGAAGGTCGCCGACGCCCTGCGCACCACCGCGGTCGAGCTCCTCGCCGCGGCCGACCCTGCGTGCAGCGTGGACGTCGTGCGCGCCGACGACCCCGACCCGCTGCCCCGTCCCCGGACCCGGTCCCTGGTGCGCGGTCACCACCAGATGCACGCTTCCGAGTTCACCGGCGACCACGACGCCGGCCGTGAGTTCCAGTACCGCAACGACCAGTTGATGTACGTCGCCGACGGCGCGGTGGAGATCGAGGCGGAGGGCCGCGCCTACCGGCTCGGCCGCGGCGACACGCTGTACCTCACCGGCGGTGTGCGGCACCGCTGGCGGGCGGCGGAGTCCGACACGCGAGTGATCGTCGTCGCCGTGGCGGAGCACATCGAGGCGGTCCGGGACCGGCCACGCCGGTGAGGGTCGTCTCGCTGGTCCCGTCGCTGACCGAGGCCGTGGCCCGGTCCGCGCCCGGCGCCCTGGCCGGAGCCACCGACTGGTGCACGCATCCGCCCGGACTCGACGTCGTACGCGTCGGAGGAACGAAGAACCCGAAGACCGACCGGATCGTCTCCCTCGCTCCGGATCTGGTGATCGCCAACGAGGAGGAGAACCGCGCACCCGACCTCGCGGCGCTGCGCGCGGCGGGTGTCGAGGTCCTGGTCACGGAGATCCGCGACGTGCCGCAGGCCTTCCGGGAACTGGCCCGGGTCCTGGACGCCTGCGGGGTGACGGCCCGCCCGCGCTGGCTGGACGAGGCGGAGGAGACCTGGTCGTCCCTGCCGCCGCCCCCGGCCCGTCTGAGGGCGGTCGTACCGATCTGGCGCCGCCCCTGGATGGTCCTCGGCCGCGACACCTTCGCGGGTGACGTCCTGGCCCGCCTCGGCGTCGACCACGTGCACGCGACGCACCCCGACCGCTACCCCCGCGTCCCGCTGGAGGAACTCCGTGGCGCCGCGCCGGACGTGGTGGTCCTGCCCGACGAGCCCTACCGCTTCACCGCGGACGACGGCCCCGAGGCCTTCCCCGGCCTGCCCTGCGCGCTCGTCAGCGGACGGCACCTGACGTGGTACGGGCCGTCGCTGGCCGAGGCGCCACGGGTCCTGGGCCGGGCCCTGCGAGCAGCTCGCCCCTGAGCAGCCCCCGTACGGTGCCCACGGCGGCGGTGCCCCACGCGGCGACCAGCACCGCGTACAGCACGAGAGCCGGCCCCGTGCAGGCCACGAGCCCGGTGTGGCGGCCCAGCGCCTCGGCGCCCGTGACACAGGTGCCGACCGGGAAGGTGAACGACCACCAGGTCATCGAGAACCGCATCCCGTGCCGCCGGGCGCGCAGCACATGCGCGGTGGCGAGGCAGAACCACAGCAGCGCGAACCCCATCACGGGCACGCCGTACAGCACGGCGATGACACCGAAGCCCTGGCTGTACGGCGCCGGTACGACCCCGGGGGCGGCGTCCGCGAACGCGCCGACGGCGGTCGTGGACTGCCCGAGCGGCCCGAGCACCAGGAACAGGGTCGGAGTGAGGGGGAGCGGCAGCGGCCCGCCGGTGATCAGCCGCCCGAAGACCAGCGGCAGCATGAGCAGGGTCGCGAGCAGGCTCAGCCCGAACAGCGCGACGCAGACCAGGAGCCAGGTCTCCCGGGCCTGACCGGGAGGCAGATGGTGCACCAGCGGCGGCCCGACGGCGGCGGACACCATGGGCGCGACCAGCGGCAGCAGCCACACGGGTGTAGCCTGTCCCGGCTCGACCCGGTGGCGTACGGCCATCAGATACGGCACCGCGACGGCGGCGGCCAGCCCGAGAGCCGTACCGGCGCTGAACAGCACGGCATCCAGCGCCACGGCCGCCCGCACGCCGATCCAGTCCCGGCCGGCGCCCAGGGCACCCCCGCCGACGGCCAGCAGGGCCATGGCGAGGCAGCCGTAGAAGGGGGCCGTCGCCGGATCGAGGAGGTCGGCGCGGGCCTGGTCCCGGTGGCGGGCCCAGTGCGCGGCCCGGGCGCAGAGCAGGGTGACGATCAGGAGCAGCGAGAGGGCCCAGACACCGGCCAACGCGCCGCGCAGCCCGGGGACGTGCGGCGACAGGGCGGTCCCGGCGGTGGCGACGACGGCGGTGCCCATGACGGTGGCGTACCAGTTGGGTCCGAGGTGACGGACGGAGACTGCGCACGGAAGGGGCCGGACTGGCTGGGCTGCGGTGACCATGACTCCCACGGTCGGGCCGTGGGCACCCCACCACCAGGGAGCATGCCTCTATGGCGACATAAGCTGGGTTTATGAGCAGGAGCGAAGAGCAGGGTGAGGTCCCGGCCGGGGGGTCTCTCGCGCACCGGGTGCCGGATCTGGGCGGCCTGGAGCTGCTGCTGGCGGTGGCGCGGCTCGGCAGTCTCGGCGGTGCGGCGCGGGAACTGGGCATCACCCAGCCCGCGGCCAGCAGCCGGATCCGGTCGATGGAGCGGCAACTCGGCGTGGCGCTGGTCGACCGCTCACCGCGTGGGTCCCGGCTCACGGACGCCGGTGCGCTGGTGACGGACTGGGCGCGGCGGATCGTCGAGGCGGCGGAGGCGTTCGACGTGGGGGCGCAGGCGCTGCGCGACCGGCGTGACTCGCGGTTGCGGGTGGCGGCGAGCATGACGATCGCCGAGTATCTGCTGCCCGGCTGGCTGCTCGCGCTGCGCGCGCAGCGGCCCGACACGGCGGTGTCCCTGCATGCCGGGAACTCGACGGTGGTCGCGGAGCGGCTGTTGTCGGACGAGGCGGATGTGGGATTCGTCGAGGGTCTGACGGTGCCGACGGGGCTGGACTCGGTGGTCATCGCCCATGACCGGCTGATAGTGGTCACGGCTCCTGGTCATCCATGGGCCCGGCGGCGGCGTTCGCTGGCCGCGGAGGAGCTGGCGTCGACGCCGCTGATCCTGCGGGAGAAGGGCTCCGGTACGCGGCAGGTCCTGGACGCGGCGCTGGGTGGGCTGGCGCGGCCGTTGATCGAGTTGTCGTCGACGACGGCGGTCAAGGCGGCGGCGGTGAGCGGGGCGGGGCCGGCGGTGCTGAGTGAACTGGCGGTGGGGGAGGAGCTGGCGATGCGGCGGCTGGTGCGGGTGCCGGTGCAGGGGGTCGCGCTGGCGCGGGACCTCCGGGCGGTGTGGCCGACGGGGCATCGCCCTACCGGGCCGGCGCGGGATCTGCTGTCGCTGACGCGGGGGTAGTTTCCTCGCCCCCGCCGCCCCTACCCGTCCCATTCCCAGGGGCTCCGCCCCTTCGACCCCGCCAGGGGGCTCGAGCCCCCTGGACCCCCATCGGCCTGAACGGCCTCGTCCTCAAACGCCGGACGGGCTGGAGGAGTGCCTCAGCCCGGCGCTTCAAGCCCGGCCACCCCAGACCGTCCGGTCGGCCGGTTCGCCGGACGGTCTGGGGCGGCTCTGCTTGGCATTTCGAGCTCGGCCTCTTGGCCGGCCGATTCGGGTGGTGGGTGGGCGTAGGCCGGGGGGTCCAGGGGGCGGAGCCCCCTGGGAGCTTGCGTTCACCGGCTCAGGGCACCATCGCCGCCTCCACCAACGCCCGCATCACCCGCACGTCCTCGCCCATCTCCGGATGCCACTGCACCCCGAGTACCCACCCCTCCCCGGACGGCAGTTCCAGCGCCTCCACCGTGCCGTCGTCCGCGTACGCCGACGGGACCAGGCCGGTGCCCAGGCGGTCAACGGCCTGGTGGTGGTACGACGGCACGGACGTCTCCTCCGGCACGACACCCGCGTACAGACTCCCCGGCACCGGCTTGACGGCATGGTTGCCGAAGACTCCCACGACCTCCGCGTGCCCGTCCAGGTGCTGCACCAGCGTCCCCCCGAGCGCGACGTTCAGCAGTTGCATGCCCCGGCAGATGCCGAGCAGCGGAACCCGCGCCGTGAGCGCCGCATCGATCAGGGCCAGCTCCCACGCGTCCCGTTCCCGCGCCGGAGGCCCCGTGCGGGGATGCGGCTCGGCGCCGTACCGTACGGGCTCCACATCCGGCCCGCCCGCGATGACCAGCCCGTCCAGCCGGGCCACGGCCGCGGCCGCGTGCGCGGGGTCGTCCGGCGGGAGCATCGCGGCCAGGCCGCCCGCCCGCTGCACGAGCCGGGGATAGCCGACCGGCAGCAGCGCGGCCTCCAGTTCCCACACCCCCCAGCGCGCACCGGACTCCAGATAGGTGCTGACACCGATCAACGGCCTGGCCACCACGACTCCCTCGACAATCGACGCCTCAGTCCCGTGCCAACTCTGCCTCGGCCGCGGCCAGCGCCGCGAACTCCTCCTCCGGCGCCCTGGCCACCAGCCGCTTCCTGCTGTACAGACCGAAGTACGCGAGAGCCACGACGTACACCGCGAGGGCGATGAACGCCGCCGTCACATCCACCAGGAACGTCGCCACCAGGGCCGCACAGGCCAGCACAAGGGCGACGGAGGAGGTCAGCACCCCGCCCGGCGTGCGGTACGGCCGCGGCAGCTCCGGCTCGCGGCGGCGCAGCACGATGTGCGACAGCGACATCAGCGCGTAGGAGATGGTCGCGCCGAAGACCGCGATGTTCAGCATCCGGGCGCCGTTCCCGGACACCGCCGCCAGCAGGAAGCCGATCGTGCCGGGCACCAGCAGGCCCAGGTACGGCGCCTTGCGGCGGCTGGTGAGGGACAGGAAGCGGGGCAGATAGCCCGCGCGGGACAGGGCGAACAGCTGGCGCGAGCCCGCGTAGATCAGGGAGAAGAACGACGCCACCAGGCCGGCCAGGCCCGCGTAGTTCACGATCCGGCTCAGGGTCGTCGCCTTGCCGTCCGGCTGGAGCGCCTCGACGAGCGGGTTGCCCGCCTCCTGGATCGCGGCCGAGCCGCGTGCTCCCGCCGCCGCGACGAAGGTCACCACCGCCAGGACCACCAGGATGCCCATCGACCAGCGGATCGCCTTCGGCAGCGTACGGGCCGGGTCCCTGGTCTCCTCGGCGGCCAGCGGCACGCCCTCGACGCCCAGGAAGAACCACATGCCGAACGGGAACGCCGCCCAGATGCCGAGCAGGCCGAACGGGAGCCAGGAGTTCGACCCCGCGGCGGAGGAGTCGACCGGGATGTCGTCCAGCGCGGCGACCGAGAAGTCGGGCAGGGCCGCCAGTGCGAACACGACCAGGGCGACCACCGCGATGCCCGTGACGACGAAGCTGAAGCGCAGCGCCTCGCCCACGCCCCACAGGTGGATGCCGAGGAAGATCGCGAAGCAGACCAGGTACACCGGCCAGCCGGACTCCAGGCCGAACAGGCCCAGCGACTCGACGTAGTCGCCGATGAAGATGACGATGGCGGCGGGCGCGAGGACGTACTCGATGAGGATCGCCGTACCGGTCAGGAAGCCGCCCCACGGGCCGAGCGCCCGCCGGGCGAAGCCGTAGCCGCCGCCGGCCGTCGGCAGGATCGAGGACAGCTCCGCGAGGGCGAAGACCATGCACGCGTACATGGCGCCCATGAGCACCATGGCGATCGCGAGGCCGCCGAAGCCGCCCTCGGCCAGGCCGAAGTTCCAGCCCGAATAGTCACCGGAGACGACATAGGCGACGCCGAGTCCGGTCAGCAGCACCCAGCCGGCGCTGCCGCGGCGCAGCGCCCTGCGTTCCAGATAGTCGTCCGCCTGCGCGGCGGCGGGTGGGCTGGTGGATTCCTGGGACATGGGCAGACTCCCCACGGGAGGCGGACACGGGGTCGAGAGGGTTCGACTCAATGGAATGGATCCATACCTTTGCCGTGCCGCCACAGGAAGGCAATACCCCTGCGTTAATCGCCGGTAAATCCTCGCAACGCCGGGACCCGTCCCGGCTCAGCCGAGGAAGCCGCGCAGCAGCGCCGCCGTCCCCGCGCAGTGCTCGCGCGTGATCTCCCGCGCCTGGTCGGCATCGCCCTCGATCACGGCCTCCACCAGGGCCGTGTGCTGCCGCTGCGAGTGTTCGAGGTTGCGCACGAGCAGAGGGATACAGTCGAGCAGGTCGTTCACCGTGGCCCGTACCGCCGCGTACTGCGCGGTCAGCGTCGGGGAGCCGCACAGCTCGGCCAGCGTGAGGTGCAGCAGCGTGTCCAGGCGGCGGTAGTCGGCGAGCGGGGCGTCGTGCGTGCGCGCCAGGGCCTCCCGCAGCCGCCGCGCCTGCTCGTCGTCCAGCCCGTGCACCGCGCACAGCCCGGCCGCGCCCACCTCCAGCACCTCCCGGAACCGCAGCACGTCCTCGATGTCGACCTCGGCGATCCGGCGCCGCAGCTCGTCCTCGCCGCCGGCGTCCGTACGGGGCAGCACGAACGTGCCGCCGTACCGGCCCCGCCGCGACTCCACCAGCCCCTGGTCCTGGAGCACCTTCAGCACCTCGCGCAGCGTCACCCGGCTGATCCCCAGCCGCTCCGCCAGCTCCCGCTCGGCCGGCAGCCGCTCGCCCCCCGGCACCAGGCCCAGCCGTACGACCTGGAGGATCTGCTCCAGCGCCTCCTCGAAGCCGTTGCCCGCGCGCACCGGCCGCAGCACCGGCGTCAGCCCGTCCCGCGTCTCGCCGCCAGCTTCGTCCGGCATGTGGCCGTACCCCCTTCCCAAGCAATGGTTCTCAGGAATACCTTATGGCTTCCGGCGGAACCAGAGCCAAGGAGGCCCTCCCGTGGCAGACCGCACACCCCCGCTGAGCGTCGAGGAACTGCACGCCCTCGTCGCGGGCGGTGAGATCGACACTGTCGTCCTGGCCTTCCCCGACATGCAAGGGCGGCTCCAGGGCAAGAGGTTCGCCGCGCGCTTCTTCCTCGACGAGGTCCTCCAGCACGGTACGGAGGGCTGCAACTACCTGCTCGCCGTCGACACCGAGATGAACACCGTCGACGGCTACGCGATGTCCTCCTGGGACCGCGGCTACGGCGACTTCGCCATGCACCCGGACCTGAGCACCCTGCGCCGCGTCCCCTGGAACGAGGGCACGGCCATGCTCCACGCCGACCTCGCCTGGAACGACGGCTCGCCCGTGGTCGCCGCACCCCGCCAGATCCTGCGCCGCCAGCTGGAGCGCCTCGCCGAACTCGGCTACACCGCCCAGGTCGGCACCGAGCTGGAGTTCATCGTCTTCAAGGACACCTACGAACAGGCCTGGGACGCGAACTACAGAGGCCTGACCCCGGCCAACCAGTACAACATCGACTACTCGGTCCTCGGCACCGGCCGCATCGAGCCCCTGCTGCGCCGCATCCGCAACGAGATGGCGGGCGCGGGCCTCACCGTCGAGTCCGCCAAAGGCGAGTGCAACCCCGGCCAGCACGAGATCGCCTTCCGCTACGACGAGGCCCTGGTCACCTGCGACCAGCACGCCGTCTACAAGACCGGCGCCAAGGAGATCGCCGCCCAGGAGGGCATGTCGATCACCTTCATGGCCAAGTACAACGAGCGCGAGGGCAACTCCTGCCACATCCACCTCTCGCTCGCGGACGCGGACGGCACCAACGCCATGGCAGGCGACGGCGAGGACGGCATGTCGGACGTCATGCGCCACTTCCTCGCCGGCCAGCTCGCCGCGCTGCGCGACTTCTCCCTCCTTTACGCGCCCAACATCAACTCCTACAAGCGGTTCCAGCCGGGCTCCTTCGCCCCGACCGCCGTCGCCTGGGGCTACGACAACCGCACCTGCGCGCTGCGCGTGGTCGGCCACGGCCGCTCGATGCGCTTCGAGAACCGGCTGCCCGGCGGCGACGTCAACCCCTACCTCGCGGTGGCCGGGCTGGTCGCGGCCGGACTGCACGGCGTCGAGCAGAAGCTGGAACTGCCCGAGCCCTGCCCCGGCAACGCCTACGCCGCCGACTTCGCCCACGTCCCCACCACTCTGCGCGAGGCCGCCGAGCTCTGGGAGAACAGCCCCATCGCCCGGGCCGCCTTCGGGGACGAGGTCGTCGCGCACTACCACAACATGGCGCGCGTCGAACTGGACGCCTTCGACGCCGCGGTGACCGACTGGGAGCTGCGCCGCTCCTTCGAACGTCTGTGAGGCCCCTCTTGTCCTCCGAGCACCTTCTTGAAGTACTGAACCCCGCGACCGAGGAGGTCGTCGCCGCCATCGCCGGGGCGAGTCCGGCGGACATCGACGCGGCCGTCACCCACGCCGCCAGGGCACAGCGGATCTGGGCCGCCCTCACCCCCGGCGACCGCGCCCGGCTGCTGCGCCGCTTCGCGGCCACCGTCGACGAGCACCTGGAGGAACTGGCCCGCCTGGAGGTCCGAGAGGCCGGCCACACCATCGGCAACGCCCGCTGGGAGGCGGGCAACGTCCGGGACCTGCTGGACTACGCGGCCGGGGGAGTGGAGCGGCTCACCGGCCGGCAGATCCCGGTGCCCGGCGGCCTGGACGTCACGATCCTCGAACCGCTCGGCGTCGTCGGCGTGATCGCGCCCTGGAACTTTCCCATGCCGATCGCCGCCTGGGGCACCGCCCCCGCCCTCGCGGCCGGGAACGCGGTCCTCCTCAAGCCCGCCGAGACCACCCCGCTCACCGCGCTGCGCCTCGCCGAACTCGCCCTGGAGGCCGGGCTCCCGGAGCACCTCTTCCAGGTCCTGCCCGGACACGGCGGCATCACCGGCGACGCGCTGGTACGCCACCCCGGCGTCGCCAAGATCGTCTTCACCGGCTCCACCAGGACCGGCCGGCGCGTCGCGGCGCTCGGCGCCGAGCAGGTCAAGCCGGTGACCCTCGAACTCGGCGGCAAGAGCCCGAACATCGTCTTCGCCGACTCCGACCTGAAGGCCGCCGTCGACCCCTTCTCCTTCCTGGACAACGCCGGCCAGGACTGCTGCGCCCGCACCCGCATCCTGGTCCAGGAGACGGTGTACGACGAGGTCCGCGAGCTGCTCGCCGAGGCGCTGGCCGCCGTGGTGGTGGGTGACCCGGCCGACGAGAAGACCCAGATGGGCCCGCTGATCTCCCGGCAGCAGCTCGACCGCGTCAAGGAGTTCGTGTCCGAGGACGCCCCGGCCCTGCGCGGCAGCGCACCCGAGGGGCCCGGCTTCTGGTTCCCGCCGACCGTGCTCACCGGGGAGCGGCCCGACTCGGCGGCTGCCTGCGAGGAGATCTTCGGCCCGGTCGCCGTCCTGCTGCCCTTCACCGACGAGGCCGACGCGATCCGCCTCGCCAACGACACCCCGTACGGCCTTTCCGGCTCCATCTGGACCCGGGACGTCGGCCGTGCCCTGCGCGTGTCCCAGGCCGTCCGCGCCGGCAATCTGTCCGTCAACTCCCATGCCAGCGTCCGCTACTGGACCCCGTTTGGCGGCTACAAGCAGTCGGGCGTCGGCCGCGAGCTCGGCCCCGAGGCCCTGGCCGCCTTCACCGAAACCAAGAACGTCTTCATCAGTACGGAGGGCCCCGCACAGTGACCGCTCAGGAAAGCATCTGCCGCCGGCTGGTCGGCCGCACCGCCGTCGTCACCGGAGCCGGCAGCGGCATCGGCCTCGCCGCCGCCCGCCGCCTCGCCTCCGAAGGCGCGCACGTCGTCTGCGGCGACGTCGACGAGATCCGCGGCAAGGCGGCCGCCGAGGAGACCGGCGGCATCTTCGTGAAGGTGGACGTCACCGACCCCGAGCAGGTCGAGGCCCTGTTCAAGACCGCCTACGACACCTACGGCAGCGTCGACATCGCCTTCAACAACGCCGGCATCTCCCCGCCCGACGACGACTCCATCCTGGAGACCGGCCTGGAGGCCTGGAAGCGCGTCCAGGAGGTCAACCTCACCTCCGTCTACCTCTGCTGCAAGGCCGCCATCCCGTACATGCGGCGCCAGGGCAAGGGCTCGATCATCAACACGGCGTCCTTCGTGGCCAGGATGGGCGCCGCCACCAGCCAGATCTCGTACACGGCCTCCAAGGGCGGCGTCCTCGCCATGTCCCGTGAGCTGGGCGTGCAGTTCGCCCGGGAGGGCATCCGGGTCAACGCCCTGTGCCCCGGCCCGGTCAACACCCCGCTCCTCCAGGAGCTGTTCGCCAAGGACCCGGAGCGCGCCGCGCGCCGCCTGGTGCACATCCCGCTGGGCCGGTTCGCCGAGGCCGAGGAGATCGCCGCCGCCGTGGCCTTCCTCGCCAGCGACGACTCCTCCTTCGTGAACGCCACCGACTTCCTGGTCGACGGCGGGATCGCCGGGGCGTACGTCACACCCCTGTAAGCCCGTGCCCGGCCGGCCCGGGCCGCGCCCTACAGTGCCGGGATGAGCATGACGCCACCGCCCGGCTGGTATCCCGACCCGCACGGCCCCCATCTGGAACGCTGGTGGGACGGCACGGCCTGGACCGAGCACCGCCGCGCGCCCGAGGCCCCCGCCGCCCCGCCGCCGGGTGGCGGCACCGGCCGCACCAAGGTGGTGGCCCTGACCGCCACGGGCGTCGTCCTGGTCGCGGCGATCGTCACCGGAGCCGTCGCCCTCGGCGGGGGCGACGGCGGCGGCACGGAGACCAGGACGGCCCCCACCGCCACCGTCGAGCCCACCTCCGACTCGCCGGAGCCGACCCCCGAGGCGTCCACCTCCGAGCCGTCAGCCGACGACCCCGCGATCGTCGAGGACCAGCTCAACGGCGTCACCTTCCCGCTCCTCGACGGCTGGGTCCGCCCCCAGTACGTCGCCCAGGACGACGTCGTCATGACGACCGACGGCACCTACGACTGCCCCGGCGGCGTGGGCCTGTGCCGCCACGGCATGGTCTTCTCCCGCACGGTGACCGAGAACGACGAGAAGTCCCCCGAGGCCCTCGCCAAGGCGGACATCAAGGACGCGGCCGACGAGGCCTACGACCGCGACGAGCTCGGCCGTGAGCTGTACGGGGGCATGACGTCCCACCAAGTCCTGAAATCCGGGCCGGTCGCGGTGGCGGGCCGCGCCGGGTACCTCGTGCGCTGGCGTGTCGAGACCGCCAAGGGGCCGGGCGGCTACGTCCAGTCGCTCGTCTTCCCGTCCAGCGTCGGCACCGAGTCGCCCGTCCTCGTCCGCTACGTCTTCGACGCGGGCGAGGACGGACCGCCGCTCGCCGACATGGACCGCATCACCAAGGGCATCCGGCCGTTCGGCGACGCGGACACGGGCGGTGGCGTCGGCAGCAGCATCGGCCCGGCGGGCTGACGACGCACAGGCCCTACAGAAACGTGTGGCCCTCGCCGCGGTAGGTCGGCACCGTCGCCGTCACCGCGTCCCCTTCGACCAGGTGCAGCGCGTCGAACCGCTCGCACAGCTCCCCGGCCTTCGCGTGCCGGAACCACACCTTGTCACCGATCAGCAGGTCGTCGGCGGGCGAGCCGAGCAGCGGCGTCTGCACCTCGCCGGCTCCCTCCTGAGGGTCGTAGCGCAGCCCTTCCGGCAGATACGGCACGGGCAGCCGGTCGGGCCCGGCCGCGCCGGAGGCGGGATACCCGCCACCGAGGACCGTCACCACTCCCACCCCCGGCCGTCGTACGACGGGCTGGGCGAAGAGGGCCGCCGGACGGCCGCTGAACGATGTGTAGTTGTCGAACAGCCGCGGCACGTACAGCCCCGACCCGGCGGCGATCTCGGTGACGGCGTCCTCGGCCGCCGTGTGCTGCACGGAGCCGGTGCCGCCGCCGTTGACGAACTCCAGTGCCGGCACCACGGCCCGCACCGCGCGCACCACCTCCGCGCGCCGCTCGGCGAGTTCACGCCTGGCGGCGGCCTGCATCAGCCGGACGGCACGGGACCGCAGCGGACGCCCGGCCACGGCGTCCCCGACGCCGGCGACATGCCCCTCGTACGCCATGATCCCCACGACCTCGAAGCCCGGCCGGCGGGCCACGGCCCGGGCCACGTCGGCGACCTCGGCGGGGGAGTGCAGCGGCGAACGCCGTGCCCCGATCCGCACCCGTCCGCCGAGCAGCTTCAGAGAGGTGTCCAACTCCAGGCAGACACGCACGACTTCACGCCCACCGCCCCGCGAGGCGTCGATCAGGTCGAGCTGGGCGACGTCGTCGACCATCACGGTCACGGCCGCTGCGAGCTTGGGATCACCGGCGAGTTCGGCGTACGCGGCCCGGTCGGCGGACGGGTAGGCGAGCAGTACGTCGTCGAACCCCGAGCGCACCAGCCACAGCGACTCGGCGAGGGTGAACGACATGAGCCCCGCGAAACCGTCCCGGGCCAGGACGCGTTCCAGCAGCGCCCGGCACCGCACGGACTTGCTCGCGACCCGGACGGGCTTGCCCCCGGCGCGACGGACCAGGTCGGCGGCGTTGGCGTCGAAGGCGTCCAGGTCCACGATCGCGAGGGGGGCGTCGAGATGGGCGGTGGCCCGGTCGTAACGGGCCCGGTCGGAGGCGCGCGCAGTCATGAACGCAGCCTGCCAGACAGGATTACCGCAGGGTAGGGGGACGTTCCGGGCAGATGCCCCGGGCTCGTGGACTGGTTCCCGTTCACGCAGGAACAAGCCGTAGAGTGACGCGCACGTACGGCGGAGCGACGCCGGCCGGACTTCCGCGCTGGGATGACGCTCCATCCGTACGGGTATGTGTGCCTGGGACGACTCAGTGCCGGGCCTCGGGCAGGACGACACGGCCCGCGCAGTACGCAGCGGCCCGGGTACGAGGAAACGGGGGGTGCATGAGCACGGAAGCGCAGCGTGCCTCTTTCCCTCCCCGCCCCAGCACCCCACCCCGCCCCTCGCACTCCCCGACCTCGCCCGAGGACGCCCGGACGGCACCTTCCGAGGCGACATCGGGTGACGCCCCGTCGGTTTCGGACGAGCGGGGGCGTTCCGGCGTGGGTGGGCCGAGTGCGGGTGCCCGGCGCCCGTCGCCGGAGCGGGACACGGACTCGTCAGGGTCTGCCGACGCCGGGCAGGAAAGGGCTGTTCGTGGCGGTGGTGCGGCTTCCGCTCGGGCCGACGGCTCGAACGACGGCCCCCGTTTTCCCAGTTTCGGCGCCACCACACCCCGGCGGGCCGAGCCCGCTTCCCCGCCCCCGCCCCGCGCCTCCGACCGCTTCCCGGACATGCAGCCCGGCGTCGGCCGTGTGACGCGACCCGAGTCGAGCAGGCCGTCCACCCCACCCGACGCCCCTCCGCGACCACGTCACCTCCCCACTCCGGGCTCGTCCGGACGTCCGGGGTACACCCCCACGTCACGCCGTACCGGCGCACCCTCCGGAAATTCCTCGGAGACGACCGCACGCCTGCGGCCGGTCCCAGCCGACCCGTCACCCTCCGAGCGTGCCGAGCGCCCGTCCTCCGAGCCTGCTGAACCCTTCGGCCACCCCCGTCCCGCGCGGCCCGGTGTTCCGCCGCGCCCCTCGCGGGCGCCTCAGATCGGCGCCGACACCGACACCGGTGCCACTGCCGGGCGTGGCATGCGCATGCCCCCCGCGCCCGCCCACCGGCCCACCGGCGTCTCTCCCGACCCGTCCCTCTCCTGGAACGCCCCCGCGACCTCCGGCGCACGCCCCGTCGTGTCCTTCGGGGAGCCCGAGGGGTACGACGGCGACGCGCGGCCCCGGCCGCTCGGGCGGCGCGGGGCGTCCCAGGCCGCCGCTGCCGCCGTCTGTCTCGTGCTCGGACTGGGGCTCATCTCGGGCGCCGTCACCGGGAGCTGGCTCGTGGGGGACTCAGGGGCGGAGGGCTCGCCCTCCACCTTCGCCGCGGCCGGCAGCCTCTGGCACAGCGTGCCCGTCGACCAGCTGTTCCCGCCCACCGTGCAGGGGCAGGGCGCCGGCCCCGGCGGAGCCGACCGCACCTGGACCCGGATCGCCGTCGCCCCGGACAGCGGCTGCAAGGACGCCTTCGACCCCCTGCTGCGCAAGGCCCTCGCCCCCGTCGGCTGCGAGCGGCTCCTGCGCGCCACCTACACCGACGCCACCGAGAGCTACGTGACCACCGTCGGCCTGCTCTTCACCACGGCCGACGCCCCGGGCATGACCTCCCTCGCGAACCGTTTCCGCAAGGAGCGCCTGGACCGCCGCAGCGACCTGATGCCCCTGCCGTACGCCGCGAAGGACACGCCCGCCGCCCGCTTCGGCCCGCAGCAGCGCGCCGCCTGGACCGTCTCCGTGCTGACCGAGGCCCCGGTCGTCGTCTACGCCGTCTCCGGCTGGGCCGACGGCCGTACCGTCGACGACCCCCAGCCCGCCGGGGACGCCATGGAGCCCGGCGCCACCACCGCCCCCGCGCAGGCCGGCCTCGGCAACGAGGCACAGGGCCTCGCCGACCGCGTCGAACGCGACCTGCGCAAGAACGTCCGCTCGGCCACGGAGCAGCCGTCGTGAAAGCCGTCGTGTCCCGCGCGGGCGGGTTCCTGAGTGTTCTCCTCGCCGCCGGCCTCGTCCTGGTCCCCGCCGCCACCGCCCACGCCGACGGCATCCGAGCCCAGCAGTGGGCCCTGGAAGCCATGCACACCCAGGAGGCCTGGCGGACCACCAAAGGGGAGGGCGTCACCGTCGCCGTCCTGGACACCGGTGTCGAGGCCGACCACCCCGACCTGATCGGCAACGTCCTCACCGGCAAGGACCTGATCCGCTTCGGAGCCGAACCCGGCGACCGCGCCTGGGCCCGGCACGGCACCGCCATGGCCGGCATCATCGCCGGGCACGGACACGGCCCCGGCGACGCCGACGGCGTCCTCGGCATCGCCCCCGAGGCGAAGATCCTCCCCGTCCGCGTGATCCTGGAGGACGGCGACCCCTCCCGCGCCAAGGCCCGCAGCACCCGCGGCAACGCCCTCGCCGAGGGCATCCGCTGGGCCGCCGACCACGGCGCCGACGTCATCAACCTCTCCCTCGGCGACGACTCCGCCTCCGCGCATCCGGAACCCGCCGAGGACCAGGCCATCCAGTACGCCCTGAAGAAGGGCGTGATCGTCGTCGCCTCCGCCGGCAACGGCGGCGAGAAGGGCGACCGCATCTCCTACCCCGCCGCCTACCCGGGCGTCATCGCCGCCACCGCCGTCGACCGCGCCGGCACCCGCGCCCCCTTCTCCACCCGCCGCTGGTACGCCACCGTCAGCGCCCCCGGCGTCGACGTCGTCATCGCCGACCCCGACCACAAGTACTACGAGGGCTGGGGCACCAGCGCCGCCGCCGCCTTCGTCTCCGGCGCCGCGGCCCTGGTCAAGGCCGCCCACCCCGATCTGACCCCGGCCCAGGTCAAGTCGCTCCTGGAGGACACCGCCCGCAACGCCCCGTCCGGAGGCCGCGACGACTCCCGCGGCTTCGGCTTCGTCGACCCGGCCGCCGCCATCAAGGCCGCCGACCGGCTGAAGCCGCAGGGCCTCCACTCGGCGGCGTACGGCGCGAAGTACTTCGGCAGCGGCCCGGACGCCACCGGCTCCGAGGACCACACCGCCGACTGGGCCGCCCCCCTCGCGGGCAGCGCCGGCGGCGTCCTGCTGGTCGCGGCCGTGGTCCTGTGGCGCGGCCGCCGTGCGAGCCGCGACGAGTTCTGACGGACGACGGCGGGCACCCCCGCGCTCACCGGCCAGCACCGCCGCGCTCACCGGCGCGGGCCGGCAGGACCGCCCGCCGAAGCGGCGGCACCCGGCCGATAGGCTCGACGACCGTGGCGAACAAGAACATCCCCGACCCCGGATTCTCTGACGACGACGGCTCCGCCGACCCCCGGCTGAGCGCGGCACTCGCCGCCTGGTCGGAGGACCGCGGTGCCGTGGCCCCGGTCCTCGACGCCCTCAAGGGCGCCCGGCTGCTCGTCCCCGTCGTGGCCGTGCTCGGCGAGGTCGAGGAGGACGAGCGGGGACTGCGCCGCGAGAAGACCAGCGACATGGCCGTACCGACCCTGAAGGCCGGGAACCGAACCGCGCTGCCCGCCTTCACCTCCACCGACTCCCTCGCCCGCTGGGACCCGGCGGCCCGCCCCGTCGCCGTACCCCTGCACCAGGCCCTGCAGGCCGCCGCGTACGAGAAGGCGGACACGGTGGTGCTCGACCTGGCCGGGCCGGTGCCCTTCGAACTGACCGGCCCCGCCCTGCTGGCCCTCGCGGAGGGCCGTACGACCACCGACCCGCTCGCCGACCCGGCCGTCGTCGGGGCCGTACGCGACGCCGTGGCCGCCGAGCCCGCCGTTCTGCGCGCCCACCTCGGGCCGGGCCGGGCCGACGGCACCCTCGCCCTGGTCCTCGACCCGGCCGCGGCCCCCGCCGAAACCGCCCAGGCGGTCGCCCGGCGGCTCGCCGCCGACGAGACACTGAGGGCCCGCCTGGTGCGCGGCCTCGACCTGGCACTGCTGCCGGCCGGGGCGACGCCACCGGGCGAGCCCTTGTACGAACGCTGAGGAAGCCTGCGCGGGCCCGGCCGTACTAGCCGTAGACCGGGCCCGTGTACTTCTCGCCCGGGCCCTTGCCCGGCTCGTCCGGGACGAGCGACGCCTCGCGGAACGCCAGCTGGAGCGACTTCAGGCCGTCGCGCAGGGGCGATGCGTGGAACGAGCTGATCTCGGTCGTGGACGCGTCCAGTAGGCCGGCCAGCGCGTGCACCAGCTTGCGGGCCTCGTCCAGGTCCTTGTGCGTGTCGCCCTCCTCGGTCAGACCGAGCTTCACCGCGGCGGCGCTCATCAGGTTGACGGCGACCGTCACGATCACCTCGACCGCCGGGACCTCGGCGATGTCGCGGGCCATGGCGTCGAAGTCGGGGGACTCAGGAGGGGTCTCACTCATGCCCCACACGATAGGCGCAGGCCGGGGGTGCGCCGTACCGGGCCCCGGGGCGCCACGATTAGCCGTTCCTGGCCAAGACTGGTAATCTCGTGTAACGACCGGTCGGACCCGTATGCCCCATGGCCCGCGAGCCCGACCCACAAGTGGAGGCTTTCGAACTCCCACCTGACCGCCCCCAGGGCGGCGGGTCACCGGTCAGGCGGTCCCGTCCCAGCGGCGGCGATCCGTCCGAAATCGCGCCCCGCGGCTCCCCGCGGCGGTGCTCCGGTAGTTCGAGGAGCCCCGCCTGGGAATCGTCCGGGGCATTTTTGTGCTTCGGCGCGGTTAGGTCTATCGAACAGAGACGTTACGCGGCCGTCCGCCAGACCGTCGCGTGGTGCTACCGAGGAGGATCCATCAGCGCCGAGCCCCGCATCAACGACCGGATTCGCGTTCCCGAGGTGCGACTTGTCGGTCCCAGTGGCGAGCAGGTGGGCATCGTCCCCCTGGCCAAGGCACTGGAGCTTGCGCAGGAGTACGACCTGGACCTGGTCGAGGTCGCGGCGAACGCCCGTCCGCCCGTGTGCAAGCTCATGGACTACGGGAAGTTCAAGTACGAGTCGGCCATGAAGGCCCGTGAGGCGCGCAAGAACCAGGCGCACACGGTCATCAAGGAGATGAAGCTCCGGCCGAAGATCGACCCGCACGACTATGACACCAAGAAGGGTCACGTCGTTCGGTTCCTCAAGCAGGGCGACAAGGTCAAGATCACGATCATGTTCCGTGGTCGCGAGCAGTCCCGGCCCGAGCTGGGCTACCGACTGCTCCAGCGGCTCGCGGAGGACGTCGCAGACCTCGGTTTCGTCGAGTCGAACCCGAAGCAGGACGGCCGAAACATGATCATGGTTCTCGGTCCGCACAAGAAGAAGACCGAGGCGATGGCCGAGGCTCGCCAGGCGCAGGAGGCCCGCAAGGCCGAGGCGAAGGCCAACCCCGGCAAGTCGCAGAACGCCGCCGAGGCCGAGCTCGCCGAGGACTCCGCCGAGGCTCCGGCCGAGGCTTCCGCCGACGCGTGATCCCGGGGGACGCGAGTCCCCAGGAAGCAACCGAAACAAGACGACGCTCCACCGTGCCCGGTTTCACGACCGGGCACCGGAGCGCCACCGACGAGGAGAGAACGGCGCTATGCCGAAGAACAAGTCGCACAGCGGGTCCAGCAAGCGCTTCAAGATCACCGGCTCCGGCAAGGTGCTCCGCGAGCGTGCCGGCAAGCGCCACCTGCTCGAGCACAAGTCGTCCCGTGTGACGCGTCGCCTCACCGGCAACGCCGAGATGGCCCCGGGCGACGCCAAGAAGATCAAGAAGCTTCTCGGCAAGTGACGCTCCGGCGCCTGAGCGCCGTACGTCAGGACCGGGACCCAATCGATTTCGGGCCGTGTGCGGACCACCGCGGCCCCGCTACAAGGAGTTAAAAAGTGGCACGCGTCAAGCGGGCAGTGAACGCCCACAAGAAGCGCCGGGCGATCCTCGAGCAGGCCTCCGGCTACCGCGGTCAGCGTTCGCGCCTGTACCGCAAGGCCAAGGAGCAGGTCACCCACTCGCTGGTCTACAACTACAACGACCGCAAGAAGCGCAAGGGTGACTTCCGTCAGCTGTGGATCCAGCGCATCAACGCCGCTGCCCGCGCCAACGGCATGACCTACAACCGCTTCATCCAGGGTCTGAAGGCCGCGAACATCGAGGTCGACCGCAAGATCCTGGCCGAGCTGGCCGTCAACGACGCCGGTGCGTTCGCCGCGCTCGTCGAGGTCGCCCAGAAGGCGCTGCCGAGCGACGTCAACGCCCCGAAGGCGGCCTGACGCCGGCTCCGAGCCGATGTGACTCAAGGACCCGCAGGCCACTGGCCTGCGGGTCCTGCTGTGCAGCCAGCTACTGAGAAAGCGAACGCGATGCCCCCCGCCACTCCCGAGCTCATCTCCCCCCGTTCCCCCCGCGTCCTGGCCGCGCGGCGGCTGGCGAAGCGGAACTTCCGGGGGAAGGAGCGGCTGTTCCTCGCGGAGGGGCCGCAGGCGGTGCGTGAGGCGGCCGGGCACCGGACCGGGGGCGCGGCCACGCTCGTGGAGCTGTTCGCCACGCTGGAGGCCGCCGAGCGGTACGCCGACATCGTGGGGGCGGCCCGGGACGCCGGCGCCCGGGTGCACCTCGCCGCCGAGCAGGTCATCGCCGACATCTCCACCACCGTCACCCCGCAGGGCCTCGTCGGCGTCTGCCGGTTCCTGGACACGCCCTTCGAGCAGGTCCTCGCCGCGCGCCCCCGGCTCGTCGCCCTCCTCGCCAACGTCCGCGACCCCGGCAACGCCGGGACCGTGCTGCGCTGCGCCGACGCCGCCGGTGCCGAGGCCGTCGTCCTGACCGACGCCTCCGTCGACGTGTACAACCCCAAGGCCGTGCGCGCCTCCGTCGGCTCCCTGTTCCACCTGCCCGTCGCCGTCGGCGTCCCCGTGGAGCAGGCCGTCGAAGGGCTGCGGGCCGCCGGTGTCCGGGTCCTCGCCGCCGACGGGGCGGGCGATCGCGACCTCGACGACGAGCTCGACAAGGGCACCATGGGCGGGCCGACCGCCTGGGTCTTCGGCAACGAGGCCTGGGGCCTGCCGGAGGAGACCCGCGCCCTCACCGACGCCGTCGTCCGCGTCCCGATCCACGGGAAGGCCGAGAGCCTGAACCTCGCCACCGCCGCCGCCGTATGTCTCTATGCGTCGGCGCGTGCACAGCGCGCCGCCGGAGGGTGCCGCTCCGTCACCGGGAACTAGTAGGGTGACCAGCTCAGGGACCCCTCTGCGGAGCCTTGGAGGTGGGGTACGGGATGAGCGTCGGCACGAGCAGCGCACCAGGGGCCCAGGACGCCGGGAGCCCGCCCGCCGCGTCCCGGCCACCCGGTGATCTCGCCGACATCGGCATCGACCCCGACATGCTGCCCGACGGACTCGTCGTCGCCGATGAAGAGGGCCGGGTCGTCTGCTTCAACGCCGCCGCCGAGCGCATCACCGCCGTCCGCGCCCGGGACGCCCTCGGACAGCCGCTGGAAAAGGCCCTGCCATTAGAGGATCTGGAGGGGCGCCGCTGGTGGCAGCTGACCGACCCGTACGGCGGTCTCGCCATCCGCGTCGGACAGCCCGAGCGCAACCTCCTCCTCCCCGGCGGCCGTGAGGTGCTGGTCTCCGCGCGCTACGTCCGCACCCGGCCCACCGGCCCCCTCCGCCGCTTGGTCGTCACCCTGCGCGACACCGAGGCCCGCCGCCGCACCGAGCGCAGCCACGCCGAGCTGATCGCCACCGTCGCCCACGAACTGCGCTCCCCGCTCACCTCCGTCAAGGGCTTCACCGCCACCCTGCTCGCCAAGTGGGAACGCTTCACCGACGACCAGAAGCGGCTGATGCTGGAGACCGTCGACGCCGACGCCGACCGCGTCACCCGGCTCATCGCCGAACTGCTCGACATCTCGAGGATCGACTCCGGCCGCCTGGAGATACGGCGCCAGCCCGTCGACATCGGCGCCGCCGTCGGACGGCACATCCAGGCCTACGTCGCCGCCGGGCAGCCCGCCGACCGGTTCCTGCTGCGCGTCCAGCAGCCGCTGCCCGACCTGTGGGCCGACCCCGACAAGATCGACCAGGTGCTCAGCAACCTCCTGGAAAATGCCGTGCGGCACGGTGAGGGAACTGTCACGATCGACGTCACGGCCACGGCGTCCCCCCGCGAGGGCGAGGACATCGGCACGTCGGTCACGGTGAGCGACGAGGGGCCCGGCATCCCGGAGGAGTCCATGAACCGCGTCTTCACCCGCTTCTGGCGGGGCAGCAAGCGCGGCGGCACGGGCCTCGGGCTCTACATCGTCAAGGGCATCGTCGAAGCCCACGGTGGCACCATCACGGTCGGCCGCGCACCCGGCGCCGGCGCCGAGTTCCGATTTACGTTGCCCGTGAGCGCTCCGGCCTATCTCGCCTGAGCAGCCCGCGGGCGCATTCGTACACCTGAGGGCCCCTCTAGGACCGGGCGCCCGGTCCTAGAGGGGCCCTCCACCCCGTTAGACTCGGCCCTTGGCACCTTTGTGTCCCGCAGACGGCCGTCGGAGTCGGTGACGGGGACCTCCAGCCAGCCAATCGGAAGCACGGGAAGAGATGTCGGCACCGAATAAGTCGTACGACCCTGTAGAGGTCGAGGCGTTGAAACCGGAAGAGATCGAGCGCATGCGGGACGAGGCGCTCGCCGCCTTCGCCGCCGCGGACTCCCTCGACGCGCTCCACGAGGCCAAGGTCGCCCACACCGGCCCCGCCTCCCCGCTGGCCCTCGCCAACCGCGAGATCGGCGCCCTGCCTCCGCACGCCAAGGCCGACGCCGGCAAGCGCGTCGGGCAGGCCCGTGGCGCCGTCAACAAGGGCCTCGCCGCCCGTCAGGCGGAACTGGAGGCCGAGCGGGACGCCCGTGTGCTGGTCGAGGAGGCGGTGGACGTCACCCTGCCCTACGACCGCGTACCGGCCGGCGCCCGGCACCCGCTCACCACGATGATGGAGCGGGTCGCGGACGTCTTCGTGGCCATGGGCTACGAGGTCGCCGAGGGGCCGGAGGCCGAGGCGGAGTGGTTCAACTTCGACGCCCTGAACTTCCTGCCCGACCACCCGGCCCGGCAGATGCAGGACACCTTCTTCGTGCAGGGCCCCAAGGGCACCGAGGAGTCCGGGTCCGGCGTCGTGCTGCGCACCCACACCTCACCGGTGCAGGCCCGTGCGCTGCTCGACCGTGAGCTGCCGGTCTACATCGTCTGCCCCGGCCGGGTGTTCCGTACCGACGAGCTGGACGCCACGCACACGCCCGTCTTCCACCAGATCGAGCTGCTCGCGGTGGACGAGGGCCTGACGATGGCGGACCTCAAGGGCACGATGGACCACATGGTCCAGGCCCTGTTCGGCGCGGACATGGAGACCCGGCTGCGGCCCGCCTACTTCCCGTTCACCGAGCCGAGCGCCGAGATGGACATGCTCTGCTACGTGTGCAAGGGCGAGTCCGCCGGTAACCCCGACCGGCCCTGCCGCACCTGCTCCTCCGAGGGCTGGATCGAGCTCGGCGGCTGCGGCATGGTCAACCCGCGGGTGCTCACCGCCTGCGGCGTCGACCCCGAGAGGTACAGCGGCTTCGCCTTCGGGTTCGGCATCGAGCGGATGCTGATGTTCCGCCACAACGTCGAGGACATGCGAGACATGGTCGAGGGTGACGTCCGGTTCACCCGGCCGTTCGGGATGGAGATCTGATGCGGGTCCCGCTTTCTTGGCTGCGGGAGTACGTCGACCTGCCGGCCACCGAGACCGGCCGCGACGTCCAGGCCAAGCTCATTTCGGCCGGTCTGGAGGTCGAGACCGTCGAGCAGCTCGGCGCCGACCTCAAGGGGCCCCTGGTGGTCGGCCAGGTCGCGACCATCGAGGAGCTGACGGAGTTCAAGAAGCCGATCCGCTTCTGCACCGTCAATGTGGGTCAGGCCAACGGCACCGGCGAGCCCCAGGAGATCGTCTGCGGCGCCCGCAACTTCGCCGTCGGCGACAAGGTCGTCGTGGCGCTCCCGGGTGCCGTCCTGCCCGGTGACTTCCAGATCGCCGAGCGCAAGACCTACGGCAAGATGTCCCGCGGCATGATCTGCTCCAGCGACGAGCTGAACATGGGCGACGACGGCACCAAGGGCATCATCGTGCTGCCCCCGGAGACCGAGGTCGGCAAGGACGCGATCGAGCTGCTGGAGCTGGTCGACGAGGTCCTCGACATCGCCGTCACGCCCGACCGCGGCTACTGCCTGTCGATGCGCGGCATCGCCCGCGAGACCGCCATCGCCTACGGCCTGCCGCTGCGCGACCCGGCCCTGCTGGACGTGCCCGCCCCGAACGCGTACGGCTACCCGGTGCGGATCTCCGACCCCACCGGCTGCGACCGCTTCACGGCCCGCACGGTCACCGGCCTGAGCGCCGAGGCCCGCTCGCCGATCTGGCTCCAGCGCCGGCTCCAGAAGGTCGGCATGCGCCCGATCTCGCTCGCCGTCGACGTCACCAACTACGTGATGATGGAGCTCGGCCAGCCGTTGCACGCCTACGACCGCGGCCTGGTCCAGGGCACGATCGGTGTGCGCAGGGCCGAGCCGGGCGAGAAGCTCACCACCCTCGACGGTGTCGAGCGCACGCTGGACGCCGAGGACCTGGTGATCACCGACGACCGCGGCCCCATCGGCCTCGCCGGTGTCATGGGCGGCGCCAACACGGAGATCGCCGACCACGACGACACCGAGAACGCCACGGCCGACATCGTCATCGAGGCCGCCCACTTCAACGCGGTGTCGATCGCGCGCACGGCCCGCCGCCACAAGCTGTCCTCCGAGGCGTCCCGGCGCTTCGAGCGCGGTGTCGACCCGCAGGCCGCCGCTGCCGCCGCGCAGCGCACGGTGGACCTGCTGGTCCTGCTCGCGGGCGGTACCGCCGAGGCCGGCGTCACCGAGGTCCTCGCCCCGACCGCGCCCCGCACCATCACGATCCCGGCGGACCACCCGGACAAGGTCGCTGGTGTCGCGTACGGCCGGGAGACCGTCGTACGGCGGCTCCAGGAGATCGGCTGCGACGTGTACGGGCAGGACGAGCTGATCGTCACTGTGCCGTCCTGGCGCCCCGACCTCACCGACCCGAACGACCTGGCCGAAGAGGTCATCCGCCTGGAGGGCTACGAGAACCTGCCCTCCACGCTGCCCAAGCCGCCGGCCGGTCTCGGCCTGACCGATCGGCAGCGGCTGCACCGCCGCGTCGGCCGTGCCCTGGCCGGTGCCGGGTACGTCGAGGCGCTGAACTACCCGTTCATCGGCGAGCAGGTCTTCGACCAGCTCGGCCTCGAAGCGGACGACCCGGCCCGCCGCGTCGTCAAGCTCAGCAACCCGCTGAGCGACGAGGAGCCGGCGCTGCGCACCACGCTGCTGCCGGGCCTGCTCACCGCGCTGCGGCGCAACGACGGCCGGGGTTCGCACGACCTCGCGCTGTTCGAGACCGGCCTGGTCTTCCGGCCGCGCGCGGAGCAGCGGATCGCCGCGGTGCTGCCCGTCGACCGCCGCCCGACCGACGAGGAGCTCGCCGAGCTGGACGCGGCGCTGCCCGAGCAGCCGCGGCACGCCGCCGTCGTCCTCGCCGGAGCACGGGAGCAGGCCGGCTGGTGGGGCAAGGGCCGTCCGGCCGACTGGGCCGACGCGGTGGAGGCGGCGCGTTCCGTCGCCCGTGAGGCCGGCGCCGAGCTGATCATCCGCAAGGGGCAGTACGGGCCGTGGCACCCCGGGCGGTGTGCCGAACTCGCGATCACCGTGGACGGTGCCGAGCGCGTCGTGGGCCACGCGGGGGAGTTGCACCCGCGCGTGGTGAAGGCGCTGGGCCTTCCGGAGCGCACCTGCGCGATGGAGATCGACCTGGACGCGGTCGAGTCGGCGGGTGACGCCACGGCGCGGGCGCCGCGGATCTCCACGTTCCCCGTCGCCACGCAGGATGTCGCCCTGGTCGTCGACGCGGTCGTTCCGGCTGCGGAGGTCGAGGAGGCCCTGCGCGAGGGCGCCGGGGAGCTGCTGGAGTCGATCCGCCTGTTCGACGTGTACGAGAACGCCGAGCAGTTGGGGGAGGGGCGCAAGTCCCTGGCGTACGCGTTGCGGTTCCGGGCGGCCGACCGGACGCTGACCGTGGATGAGGCTTCCGCGGCCCGCGATGCGGCGGTGGCCCTTGCCGGTGAGCGCGTGGGCGCCGAGTTGCGGAGTTAGCGGCTTGGGGGCTGTGCGGTGGTGTCGGCTGCGGGTTCGTTGCGGCTGGTCGCGCAGTTCCCCGCGCCCCTTGAGGCGGGTCACCTCACTCGTTTGAGTGGTAAAGGTAGGTAAGCCTGCCCTTCCGGGTGTGCTGTCGACAGAATCGGACCGGCCTCATGTGGGCCGGTCCGATTCTGTGTGTCAGGGGCCTATTGGGGGGCCATCGGCATGATCCGCATCAGAGGTCGGGTGCGAAGTCTCGGTCTGCCGACGGTGTGGGGCGCCGCGGCCGTCACGTACAAGCTGGCCTGTCCGCTCGCCCAGGAGACTGGCCTCGAAGCGCGGATCGTCACCAGTGCCGTGTTCTTCGCGGTCGGTACCGGGCTGATCCTCCATGTGCGGCAGACGCTGGCGCGCGAGCTGCGGCAATTGCGCCGCGTCGCGGGCGCCGCCCAGCGCGCGCTGCTGAGGCCGCTGCCCCCGTGTGTCGACGGACTGGACATCGCCGCCGCGCAGTTGCCCTCGGAGCGTGGGGCGGCCATCGGCGGTGACCTGTACGAGGTCGTCGCCACCGAGTACGGCGTACGGGCCGTGATGGGAGACGTCCGAGGGCACGGCATCGGGACGTTCGGGACCGTCGCCGCCGTGCTCGGCTGTTTCCGTGAGGCCGCGCACGACGAGAAGGACCTCGGCAGTGTGCTGCACCGGCTGGAACGCGCACTGGCCCGGCATCTGCGTCAGGAGCAACCGGCGGGCGCCGCCGAGGAGTTCGTGACCCTGCTGCTTGTGGAGATCCGTGCCGACGGGGAGATGACCGCCCTGAACTGCGGGCACCCGTGGCCGTACCGGCTCAGCGGCACGGACGTCGACCGGCTCGCCCCGGCCGATCCGTACCCGCCCCTGGGCCTGTTCCCGCTCCCGGCCGACCTGCCCACCGTGGGGCTGGGGTACCTGGACCACGGTGACGCCCTGTTCCTCTTCACGGACGGCGCCGAGGACGCGAGGGATGCCCGTGGCCGGTTCTTCCCCCTGCCGAGTGTGGTGAAGAGCGTCGTGCGGGGAGAGCCCCTGTCGTCGCAGAGCGTGCTGCGCGGGATTCTCACCGCCCTCCGGCATCACACCCGGGGCGCACCGCCGGACGACATCGCCCTGATGGTTCTCACCAACGGCCGGCGCACGTCCCTCAGGGGCGCGGGGAACTGCGCGACCGGCCACAGCGCGCCCGCAGCCGACGACGTATCCCTGCCCCACCGGCGATGACGCACCCGGCGGAGCCGTCCGCCCCGCCACGGAGTGTCGGGCAGGCAGCCGGGCGGACGGCGGAAGCGGGCCGCCGCACTGTACGAGGGGGAGCCGGCGGCCCGCCCGGCCTCTTTCGAGGCATTTCAGTCAACCGGCTGACGACTCTCCGCGACAGTGCGCACACAGCGCGGATTCGAGCACTCCGTTCACACCCCGTGTGAAGGCGGAGCCACTAATCTGGCCGCACCGAGCCACCGGGGGGCCCACATGCAGCCCAACACTCTGCTCGACGCGATCCTGGACGAGGCCGGGATCTCGCACGCGGGGCTGGCCGCACACGTCAACCAGGCGGGACGGGCGCGTGGTCTGTCCCTGCGGTACGAACACACCGCCGTCGCCCGGTGGTTGAAGGGGCAGCGCCCCCGGGGCCAGGTGCCCGACCTGATCTGCGAGGTGCTCGCCGCCCGGCTGCAGCGGCAGGTGACCCTGGACGACATCGGCCTGGGCGTGCCCGGGGAGCCGTCCGCCGCGCACACCGGCTCGCTGTCCGGCTTCGTCGAGCGGGCCACCGCCCTGTGGCGCTCCGACCAGCAGCAGCGCCCGCACATCCTGGGCGCCCCCGCGCTCACCGGCACGCCCGCCGTCATGCCCGTGTGGGAGTGGGAGAACCCGCCCGAGGACGTGGACGTCTCGCGCGGCGGCAGACACCGGGTCACCCCGGGCGACCTCGACATGCTGCGGGCCGCCCGCACGCACTACGAGCAGCTGTACCGCAAGGCCGGGGGCATCGCGACGCGGGCCCGCATCGTCGGCTTCCTCAACTCCGAGGCCGCGCCGCTGCTGCGCGGCAGCTACACCGACGAGACGGGCCGTCAACTCCACCGCGCCACGGGTGGACTGGTGGCCGTCGCCGGGATCTGCGCCTACGACTCCGACGCGCACGGCCTCGCGCAGCGCTACTTCCACCAGGCCCTGCGGCTCGCCAAGGCCAGCGGGGACCGCGGGCTCGGCGCCTACGTCATCGCACTGCTGGTCAACCAGTCGCTGTTCATGCGGGAGTACCGGCAGGCCGTGGCCTTCGCGGAGGCCGCGCTGCGGGCCGCCGGCAAGCACATCACCCCGGCGCTCGCCTCCGACCTGTACGCGATGCAGGCCAAGGCGTACGCGCATCTCGGGGACGGCACGAGCGCCCTGTCCTGCATCCGGCGGGCCGAGCAGGCCGCGGCCCGCATCCGGCGCGGCTACGAGCCCGACGAGACCGGGTACGTCCAGCCGGGGCTGGTCAACGTCCAGGTGGCGGAGGCGCTGCTGAGCCTCGGGGAGATCGCGGCCGCCGGGGAGCACGCCGCGGCCGCGGTCGACAACCCGGCGCACGACCGCGGCCGGGTGCACCGGCTGGCCATGCTCAGCACGATCGAACTGCGGCAGGGCAACGCGGACAAGGCCGTGGCCATCGCCGTGCAGATGGCCGAGCAGGCCCGCGGCATGGAGTCCCAGCGGCTGCGCGACCGTTTGCGCGCGGTGCGGGAGCACCTGGTGCGCAGTGGCTGCTCGGGCACCGCCGAGGCCGCCGAACTCATCGACGGAGCCCTGCGCGTACCGTTGTAGGCCCCGGGCGCAGCCGCCCGTGTCATCCCGAGCGACGTCCTGTGCGCCTGCTGTCCTTACGTCCCTACTGCGATATTGCCACTTACTCGACGGAAGGTGGCAGAACCGTGCAGTGGACGAAACGCAACGAACAAGCTGTGTACTCAAACCGCTGGTTCAGCGTCAATCTCGCGGATGTCGAACTGCCGGACGGCCGGCACCTCGACCACTTCCTCATACGGCTGCGGCCCGTTGCCGTGGCCACGGTCGTGAACGCGGCCAACGAGGTCCTGCTGCTCTGGCGGCACCGCTTCATCACCGACAGCTGGGGCTGGGAACTCGCGGCGGGCGTCGTCGAGGACGGCGAGGACATCGCCCGCGCGGCCGCCAGGGAACTGGAGGAGGAGACCGGCTGGCGGCCGGGACCCCTGCACCACCTCATGAGCGTGGAGCCGTCCAACGGACTCACCGACGCCCGGCACCACGTGTACTGGGCCGACGAGGGCGAGTACGTCGGGCACCCCGTGGACGACTTCGAGTCGGACCGCCGGGAATGGGTTCCCCTCAAGCTCGTCCCCGACATGGTCGCCCGCGGGGAGGTCCCGGCCGCCAACATGGCGGCCGCGTTACTGCTGCTGCACCATCTCAGGCTCGGGCGGGACGCGTTGCCCTGAGCTAGCGTCCCAGTGCCTGCCAGATCGCCACGACGAGGGCACCCACGGCGGTGAGGGCGGCGACCGCGGGCAGCGGCCAGCGCGCGTGTTCCAGTGAGTTGATCCGGGTGTTGAGCTCGTCGAGTTCCTTGGCGGTCTCCTCGGTACGGTGGCTGAGCAGAGCCAGCCCGCCCTCGACACGGGCGTACGCCACGTCGAGGCGGCGTCGTAACTCTGCGAGTTCTCCATGGACGACCGGATGCTCGGGATCGACGGTCACGAGTCCGCTCCTTTCCGTAGTCGTTGCACATCCCTTGCATGCGCACTGGGAGTCAACTCGCCTGGTGGACGCCTGGGGAGAGTGTGCGACGGGCATATGCGAGCCCGGGGCGCACACGGTGTGTGAATGCAGCGGGCCCGGCACCAATTGCGGTGCCGGGCCCGTGGGTTGGCCGGATTCTGACCGTCAGTAATCAGCCTCGGGGGTACCGGGGCGCATGACGAAGTGGCAGAAGAACGCGGCGTACGCGCTGGCGATCTACGCGCTGTCGGTCGTGGTGCTCCGGTTCTCCTCCGGCGGGCAGGGGTGGGGCACGGCGCTGCTGCTCGCTCTCGTGACCACTCCGCTCGCCCTCTGGATGGGCTGGCTGCGCAGCCGCCTCAACGAGCAGGCGGCCGAATGGGGACGCCGCCGGTTCCGGCCGTGGCCGCAGGAGCGGCGGCGCTGAGATGCCGGCGTCAGCCCGGCGGTCAGTCGTACGTGTAGAAGCCCGACCCCGTCTTACGGCCCAGCCGGCCCGCGTCGACCATGCGCTGCAGGAGCGGGGGAGCGGCGTACAGGGGCTCCTTGTACTCCTCGTACATCGACTGGGCCACCGAGGCGACCGTGTCCAGGCCGATGAGGTCGGAGAGCTTCAGCGGGCCCATCGGGTGGGCGCAGCCCATCTCCATGCCGTTGTCGATGTCCTCGCGGCTGGCGATGCCCGTCTCGAACATCCGGATCGCGGAGAGCAGGTACGGGATCAGCAGCGCGTTGACCACGAAGCCGGAGCGGTCCTGGGCGCGGATCGCGTGCTTGCCCAGCACCTTCTCGGTGAACAGCTGGGCGCGGCTCAGCGTGCCCTCGGACGTGGTGAGGGCCGGGATCAGCTCGACGAGCTTCTGCACCGGGGCCGGGTTGAAGAAGTGGATGCCGATGACCTGGTCGGGCCGCGAGGTCGCCACCGCCAGCTTCACCAGGGGGATGGAGGAGGTGTTGGAGGCCAGGATGGCGTCGGGCCGGGTCACGACCTGGTCGAGCACCTGGAAGATCTCGGTCTTGACCTGCTCGTTCTCGACGACGGCCTCGATCACCAGGTCGCGGTCGGCGAACTCGCCGAGGTCCGTGGTGAAGCTCAGACGGGCCTGCGTGTCCTCCAGCTCCTCCTCGGTGATCTTGCCGCGCTCGGCTGCCTTGGCCAGGGAGTTGAACAGCCGGGTCCGGCCGATCTCCAAGGCCTCGCCGGTGGTCTCGGCGACCATGACGTCCAGACCGGACCGGGCGCACACCTCGGCGATCCCCGCGCCCATCTGACCGCAGCCCACGACTCCGACGCGTGCAATGTCTCCCGCTGGGGTGTCCGTCACATCGTCCCTTTCGCTGCTGATCCACTTCCGGGCAGGTGCTCCGGGTCCCGGTGCCTGCTCCGTTCGTGCACGTTACTCCCAAGTATCGATGATCGATCGCGGGGGTCGCGTCCGCTTCGGGCATGCTGGGCGCGGAGCGATCCGCGACCGGGCGGATCCGCGGCTTTTTGGGGCATGCGGATGGGACGAGTGTCACGCAGGGCGTTCGCGCTGGCGGCGCTGTCGGCTTTCACGATGACGCCTCCGGCGTCGGCCGCGCCCAAGCCGGCCGGTGGGGGTGACGGCAGGGTGGCCTGCGAGATGCGGGGCGTGTGGCTGGCCACCATGGCCAACCGGGACTGGCCGTCGAAGCCGGGCCTGACCGCCACACAGCAGCGGGCCGAGCTGATCACCCACCTCGACAGAGCGGTCCGCAACCGGCTCAACACGGTGATCTTCCAGGTCCGGCCCACGGCGGACGCCCTGTGGCCCTCGCCGTACGAGCCGTGGTCGCAGTACCTCACCGGCACCCAGGGCAAGGACCCCGGCTGGGACCCGCTGGGCACGGCCGTGGAAGAGGCCCATGCCCGCGGCCTGAAGCTGCACGCCTGGTTCAACCCGTACCGGGTCGCCGCCCACGCCGAGCCGGCCCGGCTCGCCGCCGGCCACCCCGCCCGCAGGAACCCGGACTGGGTGGTGACGTACGGCGGGAAGCTCTACTACAACCCCGGGCTGCCCGAGGTGCGGGGCTTCGTGCAGGACGCGATGCTCGACGCGGTGGAGAAGTACCCCGTGGACGGCGTCCACTTCGACGACTACTTCTACCCGTACCCGGTGGCCGGCCAGAGCTTCGACGACGACGAGGCCTACGAGGAGTACGGCGGCGGCTTCCCGGACCGGGCGGCGTGGCGGCGGGACAACATCGACAAGCTGGTGCGCGAGACGGCGGAGCGCGTCAAGCAGGTCCGGCCCGGCACCCCCTTCGGCGTCAGCCCCTTCGGCGTGTGGCGCAACGCCGCCACCGACCCGCTCGGCTCGGACAGCCGGGCGGGCGTGCAGACCTACGACGACCTGCACGCGGACACCCGCAAGTGGGTGCGCGAGAGCTGGATCGACTACATCGTCCCGCAGCTGTACTGGAACATCGGCTTCGCCGCCGCCGACTACGCGAAACTGCTGCCCTGGTGGGCGGAGGTCGCGCGCGGCAGCTCGACGCAGCTGTACGTGGGGGAGGCGCTGTACAAGGCCGGTGACCCGGCGCAGCCCGCGGCCTGGCAGGACCCGGCCGAGCTGTCCCGGCACCTGACGCTGGCCAGGGAGTACGCGCAGGTGCGCGGGCACGTCTTCTTCGCCGCCAGGGACGTGGCGGCCGATCGGATCGGGGGGATGGCGAGGGTGGTCGCCGACCACTACGGGCAGCCGGCGACGCCGCCGCGCTGAATCACGGCCCGGTGGTGGTCTCCCGGTGCCGGATCTCGGTGTCGGGTCCCGGCGAGCACACGCCCTCGTGCCCGTCCTCGAACCGGACGCGGTACGGGGGATTGCCCTCCTGGCCCAGCACTTCGACGATCTCGCCGACCTTGTCGTGCTGACCGACCACCCTGCCGTGCTGGACAAGCTGGTCGCCCACGGTTGCGCGCATCTGGGGCCTCCTCACGAGGTGTGGAGCAGCGGTCCGTGGCTTTTGAGTCTACGGCCGGGGACGCGACTCGGCAGGGGCCGCGCGGGCCCCGCTCAGCCGCGCGCCCGTTGTGTGACGGCGATGCAGACCAGCACCGCCACGGCTGTCAGCGGGGCGGCCACCGGCAGGTGCTCGCCCAGCAGCAGCACCGACCACACCAGTGTGAGCAGGGGCTGGGCGAGCTGCAACTGGCTGGCCTTCGGGATGCCGACAGCCGCCATGCCCCGGTACCAGACGACCAGTCCGAGGAACTGCGAGCCCGCCGCGACCCACAGCAGTCCGGCGACGCTGTGCGCGTTCAGGTGCACGGGCTCCTGCGCCAGGGCGAACGCGGCGACGGGCACGGTCAGCGGCAGGCACAGCACCAGCGCCCAGCCGATGACGTGCCAGCCCGGCATGACCCGGGCCAGCCGGCCGCCCTCGGTGTAGCCGGCCGCACACACCAGCAGCGCCGCGAAGAGGTACAGGTCGGCCCTGCTCAGGGCGCCGCCGCTCTGCTGCACGGTGAAGGCCAGCACCGCCGCCGCGCCGGCGAGAGCCGCCGCCCAGAACGTCCGCGAGGGCCGGGTGCCGACGCGCAGGGCGGACAGCAGCGCGGTGGTCAGGGGGAGCAGTCCGACCACGACGGCGGCGTGCGCGGTGGTCGAGGTCTCCAGCGCGAGCGTGGTCAGCAGCGGGAAACCGAGCACGACACCGGCCGCGACGACCGCGAGGCCGAACCAGTGGCGCCGGGCGGGCAGCGGGACACGAAGGACGAGCAGAGCACCGCCCGCGATCACCGCGGCCAGGACGCTGCGGACGGCGACCAGCGACCAGGGACCGAAGCCCTCCAGACCCCAGGCAGTGGCGGGGAAGGTGAGGGAGAAGGCGATGACTCCCAGGGCGGCCTGGAGGGTGCCGAGGCCGGGCCGCTGCTCCCGCTCCGCGGTGACTGCTATCCGGGAAGTGGTAGTAGCGCTACTCTGTACTCTCATGCAAGAGCGTAGCAGCGTTGGTGAACTGGCGGAACAGCTGAGGCGGGAGCTCGACCGCTACTCGCCGGGTGGAAAGCTGCCGTCGAGCCGGGCCCTGGTGGAGCGGTTCCGGGTGAGCCCCGTGACTGTGTCGCGGGCGCTGGCGCAGCTCGCCGCCGAGGGACTGGTCGTCACCCGGCCCGGCGCGGGCGCGTTCCGCGCGCGGGCCCGGACGGCACCGGCCCCCGCCGGGGACACCTCCTGGCAGGAGGTCGCGCTCAGCGCGGACGGTGCCGCCGACCTCGTGCCGCGCTCGGTGGACGCCTCCGGGGTCCTCGTCACGCTGGCCGCCCCGCCACCCGGCGTGATCGAGTTCAACGGCGGCTATCTGCACCCCTCGTTGCAGCCGGAGCGCGCGATGGCCGCCGCCCTGTCGCGCGCCGGACGCCGCCCGGGCGCCTGGGGACGCCCGCCCGTGGAGGGGCTGCCGGAGCTGCGCGAGTGGTTCGCGCGCGGCATCGGCGGATCCTTCACGGCCGCCGAGGTGCTGGTCACCGCGGGCGGACAGTCCGCCCTCACCACTGCCCTGCGCGCCCTCGCCCCGCCCGGCGCCCCCGTCCTCGTCGAATCCCCGACGTACCCCGGCATGCTCGCCATCGCCCGTGCCGCGGGCCTGCGCCCGGTGCCCGTCCCGGTGGACGTGGACGGCGTGAAACCGGCGCTCCTCGCCGACGCGTTCCGGGCCACCGGCGCCCCGGCCTTCGTCTGCCAGCCGCTCTTCCAGAACCCCACCGGTGCCGTGCTCGCGCCCGAGCGGCGCGGCGAGGTGCTGCGCATCGCCCGCGCGGCGGGCGCGTTCGTCGTCGAGGACGACTTCGTGCGCCGGCTCGTGCACGAGGACACGGGACCGTTGCCGCGCCCCCTGGCCGCCGACGACCCCGACGGTGTCGTCGTCCACGTCTGCTCGCTGACAAAGGCGACCTCGCCGAGCTTCCGGGTGAGCGCCCTGGCCGCGCGCGGCCCGGTCCTGGAGCGGCTGCGCGCGATCCAGGTCGTCGACACCTTCTTCGTGCCCCGGCCCCTTCAGGAGGCGGCACTGGAACTCGTCGGTTCGCCCGCCTGGCCGCGCCATCTGCGGGCGGTGTCCGCCGAGTTGAAGGCGCGCCGGGACGTGATGACCGCCGCGCTCGCGCAGCACCTGCCGGAACTGGTCCTGCCGCACGTGCCGTCCGGCGGCTACCACCTGTGGCCGCGCCTGCCGGACGGGACGGACGAGCCGGCCCTCGTGGCGGCCGCCCTGCGCGCGGGCGTCGCGATCACCCCCGGCCGCCCCTACTTCAGCGCCGAGCCGCCGGCCGCGCACATCCGGCTGAGCTTCGCGGCGGTCGCCGGAACCGGGGAGATCGCGGAGGGCGTACGACGGCTGCGCGCGGCCTGCGACGAGGTGCTGGGATAAGAGGTCGACGCCCGGCCGCTCACCTGCCAGCATCCCGTCATGACCGATACGCCGAGCCTGCCCGAGGGCTACGAGATCTCCACCGACCCCACCCGCATCGACGCCGAGCGGGTCCACCACTGGCTGTCCACCGACGCGTACTGGGCGCTGGGCCGCCCCCGCGAGAAGCAGGACCGGGCGATCGAGGGGTCGCTCAACTTCGGCGTGTACGACACGGTGTCGGGGAAGCAGGTGGCGTACGCCCGGGTGATCACCGACCGGGCGACCTTCGGGTGGCTGTGCGACGTGTACGTCGACCCGTCGGTGCGCGGCAAGGGTGTCGGCACCGCGCTCGTGGCGGCCGTACGGGACGAGCTGCGGCAGTACGGGGTGCGCCGGGTCCTGCTCGCCACGCACGACGCGCACGGCGTCTACGCGAAGCTCGGGTTCGCGGCGCTGGAGCGGCCCGAGCACTGGATGGCTCTCGTCTTCGACCAGTGAGGGTCGGTGCACCCTGGGTAACTCCCAGGTAACACCTCTTGACCTGCGCACTTGCGGCGCTCACCATCACCGCATGCCACTTCGGGTCACGTTCGTCGCCGCCGCGCGCTGCTCCCCGCTGCTCGCCGAGCGCTTCGAGGACGACCGGCCGCTGGACCAGGCCGGCTGGGGTGAGGTGGAGCGCGTAGCACACGAGCTGCTGCCGCTCGCCGCGGCCGAGCTGCGCTACTGCTCGCCGACTCCGCGCAGCCGTGCGACGGGGGACGGGCTCGGGTACGCGCCGCTGGTGCAACTGGGCCTGCGGGACTGTGACATGGGCCGGTGGCGTGGGCTGACCCTGGGCGAGGCGATGGCCCGGGAGCCGGAGGCGGTGGACGCCTGGCTCGCCGACCCGCGCGCCACACCGCACGGCGGTGAGTCGCTGGTGGACTTCATCACCCGCGTCGGCGGCTGGCTGGACACCCGGCCCGTCGAGGACGGCTGCCGGGTGGTGGCCGTCGCCGAGCCGTCCGTGATCCGCGCCGCCCTGGTGTACGCACTGAAGGCACCGCCCTCGACATACTGGAACATCGACGTCCGCCCGCTGTCCACGACCGCCGTGACGGGCCGGGCGGGACGCTGGAACCTGCGGTTCGACGGGGTGCCGGCTCAGACGTCGCGCGCGTAGTCGGTGCGCAGGACGAGGTCTTTGGCCGGGCCGCGTACGTGCCACACCGTCCGCCAGTGGTCCGCGTCCCGGACGGTGAACTCGCCCCGGTAGACGTCCGCCGCGCAGGGGTGGTCGGCGACGTGCCGCCCTGAGGTCAGGTCCAGGTCGTGGAACGGCCGCCCGTCCGCGAACCGCACGTCCGCCGTGCCGCCCGGGCCCGGCAGGAACCGCAGCGTCCGTTCGGCGGGCCGGGCGACGCCCTGCCAGACGAACGTGCCGGACTCGTGGTGCAGCAGCCCTCCGTCATCCTCCGGGGCGAACACGGTGGTTCCGGAGAACTGCCCCTGCTCGCCGCTCGCGAGATCCCGTACCGACCGTGCCACGCGCCAGCGCCCCGCCAGGTACGCCAGTACATCCGGCACTGGCCAGAACTCGCCCATCCCGTACCGCTCTCCGTCCCAGCCGTTGCTGCGCGACCCATTGACGCGCATCCGCCCCCTCCCTATCTTGCCGTTCGAAGTGCTGATCAATGTCTGATATTTCGAACACTCCTCTACCAGAGAGCCGCGGAGTATCCATGCCACGCACCGCCCGCACGCGATGGAGAGTCGGTCTCACGGCCACGGCCCTCCTGACTGCAGCAGCCCTCGTACCGGCCCCCGCGCACGCCGAGGACGTCACCGACTACGCGATCACCGTCGACCCGTCCGCCAAGGGCGCGGCGATCGACGACACGATGTACGGCGTCTTCTTCGAGGACATCAACCGGGCCGCCGACGGCGGTCTGTACGCCGAGCTCGTGCAGAACCGCTCCTTCGAGTACTCCACCGCCGACAACGGCTCCTACACGCCCCTGACCTCGTGGACGGTCGGCGGCACGGCCGAGGTCGTGAACGACTCGGGCCGCCTCAACGAGCGCAACCGCAACTACCTCTCCCTGGGCGCCGGTTCCTCCGTGACGAACGCCGGCTACAACACCGGCATCCGGGTCGAGCAGGGCAAGAAGTACGACTTCTCCGTGTGGGCCCGAGCGGAGAGCGGCAGCACGCTGACCGTCTCCCTCAAGGACGCGGCGGGCACGCTGGCCACCGCCCGGCAGGTGGCCGTCAAGGGCGGCTGGGCCAAGTACAAGGCCACCTTCACCGCGAGCCGCACCAGCAACCGCGGCCGCCTCGCCGTGGCCTCGTCGAACGCCGCCGCGCTCGACGAGATATCGCTCTTCCCGCGCGACACCTACAAGAACCAGCCGAACGGCCTGCGCAAGGACCTCGCCGAGAAGATCGCCGCCCTCAAGCCCGGCTTCGTGCGCTTCCCCGGCGGCTGCCTGGTCAACACCGGCTCCATGGAAGACTTCAGCGAGGCCTCCAACTGGCAGCGCAAGCGCAGCTACCAGTGGAAGGACACCATCGGGCCCGTAGAGCAGCGCGCGACCAACTCCAACTTCTGGGGATACAACCAGAGTTACGGCCTCGGTTACTACGAGCACTTCCGCTTCTCCGAGGACATCGGCGCCATGCCGCTGCCCGTCGTCCCCGCCCTGGTGACCGGCTGCGGCCAGAACAAGGCCACCGACGACGACGCCCTGCTCAAGCGGCACATCCAGGACACCCTGGACCTCATCGAGTTCGCCAACGGCCCGGCGACCTCCAAGTGGGGCAAGGTCCGCGCGCAGATGGGCCACCCCAAGCCCTTCCACCTCACCCACCTCGGGGTCGGCAACGAGGAGAACCTCCCCAAGGAGTTCTTCGCCCGCTTCGAGCAGTTCCGGGCTGCGATCAAGGCCAAGTACCCGGACATCACCGTCATCTCGAACTCGGGCCCGGACGACGCCGGCACGACCTTCGACACCGCCTGGCAGCTCAACCGCGAGCACAAGGTCGACATGGTCGACGAGCACTACTACAACAGCCCGAACTGGTTCCTCCAGAACAACGACCGCTACGACTCCTACGACCGCAAGGGTCCCAAGGTCTTCCTCGGCGAGTACGCCTCCCAGGGCAACGCCTGGAAGAACGGCCTGTCCGAGGCCGCCTTCATGACCGGCCTGGAGCGCAACGCGGACATCGTCAAGCTCGCCTCGTACGCCCCGCTGCTCGCCAACGAGGACTACGTGCAGTGGCGGCCGGACATGATCTGGTTCAACAACCACGCCTCCTGGAACTCGGCCAACTACGAGGTCCAGAAGCTGTTCATGACCAACGTCGGCGACCGCGTCGTCCCGTCGAAGGCAACGACCACGCCGAACGTCAGCGGCCCGATCACCGGTGCCGTCGGCCTGTCCACGTGGGCTACCAGCGCCGCGTACGACGACGTGAAGGTCACCTCGGCGGACGGCTCGACGCTGCTCAGCGACGACTTCTCCGGTGACGCCTCGAAGTGGAAGCACAGCGGCGCCGGCAGCTGGAGCATCCAGGACGGGCAGTACGTCCAGACCGACGCGGCCGCCGAGAACACCATGGTCACGGCGGGCGACCCGGCCTGGAAGGACTACGACCTGCATGTGAAGGCCACCAAGAAGTCCGGCAAGGAGGGCTTCCTCGTCGCCTTCGGCGTCAAGGACACCGGCAACTACTACTGGTGGAACCTGGGTGGCTGGAACAACACCCAGTCCGCGATCGAGCAGGCCGTCGACGGCGGCAAGGGCACGCTGATGACGAAGCCCGGGTCGATCGAGACGGGCCGCGCCTACGACATCGACATCAAGGTGCGCGGCCGTCAGGTCACCCTGTTCCTGGACGGCAAGGAGTGGGGCACCTTCAAGGACGACAAGCCGGCCGAGCCGTTCCGCCAGGTCGTCACCAAGGACGCCAGGACCGGTGACCTGATCGTCAAGGTCGTCAACGCCCAGACCGCCGAGGCCCGTACGGCCGTCGACCTGGGTGGCGCGAAGGTCGCCTCCACGGCCCGCGTGACCACGCTGGCCGCCGACGAGGACGCGGTGAACACCGAGACGGACACGCCGGTGACGCCGGTGACGTCCACGTTCCGGGGGGTGGACCGGAAGTTCACCTACACCTTCCCGGCGAACTCCGTCACGTTCCTGCGGATCAAGCAGAGGTAGCAAGCACCTCGCGTGGGCCGCTGCCCCCTGGGGTGGCGGCCCACGCCCGTGCCCGGGTGTCGTCGGGGATCCGCGTCAGCGCGGGCCGAGGACGCAGAACTCATGGCCCTCCGGGTCCGACAGGCACGTCCACGGGACGTCGCCCTGGCCGAGGTCGAGGTCGGTGGCGCCGAGGGTCTTCAGCCGGGCCACCTCCGCCGCCTTGTCGTCACCGGTGTACGGCAGCAGGTCGACATGGACGCGGTCCGGCACGGTCTTCGCCTCGGACGAGCGGCGGAACTCCAGGTACGGGCCGACTCCCTGGGCGGAGCGCAGCACCGCGTGCTCGTCCGTCACCTCGTGCAGCGTCCAGTCCGTCGCCTCGCCCCAGAACCGGGCCATGGCCCGCGGATCGACGCAGTCGACCACCACCCGGGCGATCGGCCCGGTGTCCCGGTAGATCTCCCGGGGCTCCAGCACACAGAACTCGTTGCCCTCCGGGTCGGCGAGGACCGTCCACGGCACGTCGCCCTGGCCCACGTCGGCGGGCGTCGCACCGAGAGCCTTCAGCCGCGCGACCCACTCCGCCTGATGGGCCGCGGAGGTGGTGGCGAGATCGAGGTGCACACGGTTCTTCGTCGCTGTCTTGGGTTCCGGGACGGTGACGACGTCGATGCAGACGGCGACCGGGTCCGGCCAGACGAAGCCGTCGCCGGGTTCCACGTTGGTCACGCCGGGCTCCTCGCTGGAGACACCCCAGCCGAGCGCCTCCGCCCAGAACCGGCCCACCGCCGCGTCGTCGAGGGCCTTGATGTTCACCTGAACAGGTCGCAGTGCCATGCCGGTGATCTTATGTACTCGCCCGGCAACGGCATCAGGATTTTCACCTGTCGCGGGCGTATCGAAAATCGCATACGCCGTCGCAACGGCCCTTCGCTTCCCATGAAGGGCATGAACTCCCACACATCCCTGTCGGCACCGTCCCGCCGCACGCGCGGGATCGTGCTCCTCGCTCTGGCCGTCCTCGGCCTGGCGTGCGCCGTGTTCGTCGTGCGGCGGCCGCTCATGATGTCCGCTCCGGTGTGCATGGCCGGGCGGTGGCACGGCTGCTTCGACACGTTCAACGGCGTGGTGCTCATGACCTTGGTCGCGCTGCCGCTCGCCGCGCTGGTGGTGTGGGCCCTGGCGCGCCGTCGGCGTGCCGCAGGCGTCACGCCGGCATGGCGGATGTCGCTGGCCGAGGTGGGCATGGTCCACGGGACGGTGCCGTTCCTGTGGCTGACCATGATGCCGGGCGCCGGTGCCGGCGTCGTCCCCGGCCGGCTGAGCCTGGTGCCGCTGCGGGACCTGGTCACGATGGGGCCGCTCGGGATCGTCGGGAACCTGCTGGTCTTCGCGTCGCTGGGCGCATTCGCCCCGATGCGGTTCGCGGCGCTTGCTTCTCTGCCGCGAGTCCTGGCGCTCGCGGCAGGCTGCTCGGTCCTGGTCGAGACCGCGCAGTACGTACTGCGGCTGGACCGAGTGTCCTCCGTCGACGACGTCCTGGTCAACACCACCGGCGCCGTGCTGGCCGCGCTGGCGTCTCGCCGCTGGTGGCACACGTCGTCGCATACGTCCGCGATATGCCGTGCTGCCTAGGCTTCCCTCATGCGCGTACTGATCGTGGAGGACGAGCCCTACCTGGCCGAAGCCGTCCGTGACGGTCTGCGGCTGGAGGCGATCGCCGCCGACATCGCCGGCGACGGCGAAACCGCCCTGGAACTGCTCGGCGTCCACTCCTACGACCTCGCGGTCCTCGACCGCGACATCCCCGGCCCCTCCGGCGACGAGGTCGCCCGGCGCATCGTCGCCTCCGGCAGCGGCATCCCGATCCTCATGCTCACCGCCGCCGACCGGATCGACGACAAAGCTTCCGGGTTCGAGCTCGGTGCCGATGACTACCTCACCAAACCGTTCGAGCTGCGGGAGCTCGTCCTGCGGCTGAGGGCACTCGACCGCCGACGCGCCCACGCCCGGCCCCCGGTCCGCGAGATCGCGGGCCTGCGGCTGGACCCCTTCCGCCGGGAGGTCTTCCGCGACGGACGCTACGTCCCGCTCACCCGCAAGCAGTTCGCCGTGCTGGAAGTCCTCGTCGCCGCCGAGGGCGGTGTCGTCAGCGCCGAAGAGCTGCTGGAACGGGCCTGGGACGAGAACGCCGACCCCCTCACCAACGCCGTGCGCATCACCGTCTCCGCACTGCGCAAACGGCTCGGTGAGCCAGGGATCATCGCCACGGTGCCCGGTGTCGGCTACCGCATCGACGCCGGGCACCGTGGCGATGAATAGACGCCCAGGGCTCAGCGCCCGCCTGAAACTCACCCTCAGCTATGCCGGACTCGTCCTCGTCACCGGCGCTGTCCTGCTGGCCGTGGTGTGGGTGTTCCTGCTGCGCTACGTACCCGACAACTCCCAGGGTCTGCTCGGCATCTCACCCAACCGGTACCTCCTCTCGCGCATCTTCGGTCGCGCCGCGGCCGTGGCACTGGCCTTGCTGCTCGTGTTCGGCCTCGTCGGAGGGTGGATCCTCGCCGGCCGGATGCTCGCACCGCTCACACAGATCACGGCCGCGGCGCGGCTGGCCGGGACCGGATCGCTGTCCCACCGCGTCCGCATGGAGGGCCGCCGGGACGAATTCCGCGAACTCGCCGACACCTTCGACACCATGCTCGAACAACTCGAGTCGCACGTCGCCGAGCAGCAGAGGTTCGCCGCGAACGCCTCCCACGAACTGCGCACCCCGCTGGCGATCTCGCAGACGCTGCTCGACGTCGCCCGCAAGGACCCCACGCGGGACCGAGGCGAACTCATCGAACGCCTGCACGCTGTCAACACGCGCGCGATCGGCCTCACCGAGGCCCTCCTGCTGCTCAGTCGCAGCGACCGCGGCACCTTCACCCGCGAGAGCGTCGACCTCTCCCTCATCGCCGAAGAGGCCGCCGAAACCCTGCTCCCCCTCGCCGAACAGCGCGGGATCACACTCGACGTCACCGGCGGGGCGGCCCGGGCCGTCGGCTCCGCGGAACTCCTGCTGCGGATGGTGACGAACCTCGTCCAGAACGCCCTCGTCCACAACCTCCCCGCCGGCGGCACCGTGACGGTCCACACCGAGGCGCGCGGCGGCACGAGCGTGCTGCGGGTCGAGAACACGGGCCGCCGGCTCCCGCCGGACCTGGTACCGACCCTCACCGAGCCCTTCCAGCGCGGAAGGGAACGCGCACGCACCGACGAGCACGCCGGCGTCGGCCTCGGCTTGGCCATCGTGGACAGCGTCGTCCGCGCCCACGACGGCACCCTCGACCTCGCCGCCCGGCCCGCCGGCGGCCTCCTCGTCACGGTCCGGCTTCCCGGCACGCCGTAGCCAGCCGGGCCCGAGCAGAGTGACGCGATTGCATAAAACTGCAGAGAAACGTATAGTCATGCCCTCTAAGGAGGAGGTTCCATGGCGGTACGTGCGGCAGTGGCCGGAGCGAGTGGATACGCGGGCGGGGAACTGCTGCGTCTGCTCCTGGCGCACCCCGAGGTCGAGATCGGCGCCCTGACCGGCAACTCCAACGCGGGGCAGACGCTCGGTGCGCTCCAGCCGCACCTGCTGCCCCTGGCCGGCCGAGTGCTCCAGGAGACCACGCCGGAGGTGCTCGACGGCCATGACGTCGTGTTCCTCGCGCTGCCCCACGGGCAGTCCGCATCCGTCGCCGAGAAGCTCGGGCCGGACGTGCTGGTGATCGACATGGGCGCCGACTTCCGGCTCACGGACGCCGCCGCCTGGGAGAAGTTCTACGGCTCGCCGCACGCCGGAACCTGGCCCTACGGCCTTCCCGAACTGCCGGGCGCCCGCGCCGCGCTGGAGGGGTCCAAGCGCGTCGCGGTGCCCGGCTGCTACCCCACGGCCGTGTCGCTGGCGCTCTTCCCGGCGTACGCCGCCGGGCTCGCCGAGGCCGAGGCCGTGATCGTCGCCGCGTCCGGCACCTCCGGCGCGGGCAAGGCGCCCAAACCGCACCTGCTGGGCAGCGAGGTCATGGGCTCGATGTCCCCGTACGGCGTCGGCGGCGGGCACCGGCACACCCCCGAGATCACCCAGAACCTCAGCGCGGCCGCCGGCGAGCCGGTCTCCGTCTCCTTCACACCGACCCTCGCGCCGATGCCCCGCGGCATCCTCGCCACGTGCAGCGCGAAGGCGAAGGACGGGGTCACCGCGGAGTCCCTGCGCGCCGCCTACGAGAAGGCGTTCGCCGACGAGCCCTTCGTGCACCTGCTGCCGGAGGGCCAGTGGCCCGCCACGGCGTCCGTCTACGGTTCGAACGCCGTTCAGGTGCAGGTCGCACACGACACGGCCGCCGGACGGATCATCGTGATCAGCGCCATCGACAACCTCACCAAGGGCACCGCCGGCGGTGCCGTCCAGAGCATGAACATCGCCCTGGGGCTCGACGAGACCACCGGACTGACGACGATCGGAGTTGCGCCGTGAGTGTGACGGCAGCGAAGGGATTCACGGCGGCGGGCATCGCCGCCGGGATCAAGGAGAACGGCAACCCCGACCTGGCCCTCGTGGTCAACACCGGGCCCCGCCGCGCCGCCGCCGGCGTCTTCACCTCCAACCGCGTGAAGGCCGCCCCGGTGCTGTGGTCCGAGCAGGTCATGAAGAGCGGCCAGGTGTCCGCCGTCGTCCTCAACTCCGGCGGCGCCAACGCCTGCACGGGCCCTAAGGGCTTCCAGGACGCGCACGCCACGGCCGAGAAGGTCGCCGACGTCCTCGGACGGGGCGCCATCGAGGTCGCCGTCTGCTCGACCGGCCTGATCGGCATCCTCCTGCCGATGGACAAGCTGCTCCCGGGCGTGGAGAAGGCAGCCGAGTCGCTGAGCGAGCACGGCGGTGAGAAGGCCGCCATCGCCATCAAGACCACCGACACCGTCCACAAGACGTCCGTCGTCACCAAGGACGGCTGGACCGTCGGCGGCATGGCCAAGGGCGCGGGCATGCTCGCCCCCGGCCTCGCCACCATGCTCGTCGTCCTCACCACGGACGCGGCCCTGGACAACGACGTACTCGACAAGGCGCTGCGGGCGGCGACCCGGACGACCTTCGACCGGGTCGACTCCGACGGCTGCATGTCCACCAACGACACCGTGCTGCTGCTCGCCTCAGGCGCGGCCGAAGTCACCCCGGAGTACGAGGAGTTCGCCGAGGCCGTCCGGCAGGTCTGCGACGACCTCGGGCAGCAGCTCATCCGGGACGCCGAGGGCGCCAGCAAGGACATCAAGGTCGAGGTGATCAACGCCGCGACCGAGGACGACGCCGTCGAGGTGGGCCGCTCCATCGCCCGCAACAACCTCCTCAAGTGCGCGATCCACGGTGAGGACCCCAACTGGGGCCGGGTGCTGTCGGCGATCGGCACGACGAGCGCCGCCTTCGAGCCCGACCGGCTCAACGTCGCCATCAACGGCGTCTGGGTGTGCAAGAACGGCGGTGTCGGCGAGGACCGCGACAAGGTCGACATGCGCTACCGCGAGGTGCACATCGTCGCCGACCTCGCCGCCGGGTCCGAAACCGCGACCATCTGGACCAACGACCTCACCGCGGACTACGTCCACGAGAACAGCGCGTACTCGTCATGAGCAGTGGATCGACGCGTAAGCACACCGCGCTGCCCAAGGCCCAGATCCTCATCGAGGCGCTGCCGTGGCTGGTCCGGCACAACGGCAAGACGGTCGTCATCAAGTTCGGCGGCAACGCCATGATCGACGAGGACCTGAAGGCCGCCTTCGCCCAGGACGTCGTCTTCCTCCACCACGCCGGCCTCAAGCCCGTCGTCGTGCACGGCGGCGGCCCGCAGATCAGCGCCGCCCTCGACCAGCACGGCATCGTCAGCGAGTTCAAGGCGGGCCTGAGGGTGACCACCGAGGACGCCATGGACGTCGTACGGATGGTGCTGGCCGGGCAGGTGCAGCGCGAGCTGGTCGGGCTGCTCAACCAGCACGGCCCGCTCGCCGTCGGCCTGACGGGCGAGGACGCGCACACCATCACCGCCACCAAGCACCAGCCCGAGATCGACGGCGAACTGGTCGACATCGGCCGGGTCGGCGAGATCACCGCGATCGACACCGGCGCGATCGAGGCCCTGCTCGCCGACGGCCGCATCCCGGTCGTCTCCTCGATCGCCCGCTCCCAGGACGACGGACATGTCTACAACGTCAATGCTGATACGGCGGCTGCGGCACTCGCTGCTGCACTGGGCGCCGAAACCCTCATGGTCCTCACGGACGTCGAGGGACTCTACGAGGACTGGCCGAACAGCGACGAGGTGATCAGCCGCCTCACCGCCTCCGAGCTGGAGCGGCTGCTGCCGGACCTCTCCTCCGGCATGGTGCCGAAGATGGAGGGCTGCCTGCACGCCGTACGGGGCGGCGTCACCACCGCCCGGGTCATCGACGGCCGGGTCCAGCACTCGATCCTGCTGGAGATCTTCACCGACGAGGGGATCGGCACGATGGTCGTGGCCGACGAGAAGCCCGAGGGACCGGGCGAACAGGGGGAGTCGTGAACAACGTCGTGGGCAATCAGGAACTGACCGCGCGGTGGCAGAACGCGCTCATGAACAACTACGGCACCCCGAGGCTCCCGCTCGTCCGCGGTGAGGGAACCAAGCTGTGGGACGCCGACGGCAAGCAGTACCTGGACTTCGTCGGCGGCATCGCGGTCAACGCGCTCGGCCACGCCCACCCGGCCGTCGTCGAGGCCGTGAGCCGGCAGATCGCCTCCCTCGGACATGTCTCCAACCTGTTCGTCGCCGAGCCGCCGGTCGCGCTCGCCGAACGGCTGCTCCAGCTCTTCGGCCGCGACGGCAAGGTCTACTTCTGCAACTCCGGCGCCGAGGCCAACGAGGGCGCCTTCAAGATCGGCCGGCTCACCGGGCGGACCCACATGGTCGCGACCCAGGGCGGCTTCCACGGCCGCACCATGGGCGCCCTCGCGCTCACCGGCCAGCCCGGCAAGCGGGAGCCCTTCCTGCCGCTGCCCGGCGACGTCGCGCACGTCCCGTACGGCGACGCGCAGGCGCTGGCCGCCGCGGTGACGGACGAGACGGCCCTGGTCATCATCGAGCCGGTCCAGGGCGAGAACGGGGTCGTGGTCCCGCCCGCCGGCTACCTCAAGGCCGCCCGGGCCATCACCGCCTCCACCGGCGCGCTGCTCGTCCTCGACGAGGTGCAGACCGGCGTCGGCCGGACCGGGCACTGGTTCGAGTACCAGGCCCACGAGGGCGTGCTGCCCGACATCGTCACCCTCGCCAAGGGCCTCGGCGGCGGACTGCCGCTCGGCGCGACGGTCGCCTTCGGACGCGCCGCCGAGCTGCTCCAGCCCGGCCACCACGGCACGACCTTCGGCGGCAACCCCGTCGCCTGCGCCGCCGGGCTCGCCGTCCTCGACACCATCGAGAACGAGGGGTTGCTGCAGAACGTCAAGCGGCAGAGCGAGAAGTTGCGGGACGGGATCGAGGGCCTCGGTCACGAGTTGATCGATTTCGTCCGGGGCGCGGGTCTCCTCCTGGGTATCGTGCTCACCGAGCCGCTCGCGCCCCAGGTGCAGCAGGCGGCTCAGGACGCCGGCCTCCTGGTGAACGCGCCCGCCCCCGATGTCGTACGGCTCATGCCGCCGCTGAACATCGGCGACGACGAGGTGGACGCCTTCCTCCGGGCACTGCCCGGCGTCCTCGACGCAAGCGCAGCCGACGGGGACGGACGATCCGGGGAATGAGACGACGATGAGCCAGGCGCAGGACCACGAGCAGCCGGGGGCGAACGGGCCCTCCGTGCCGCAGACCCGCACCGCACGCCACCGCCGGATCGTGGACATCCTCAACCGGCAGCCCGTGCGGTCGCAGAGCCAGCTCGCGAAGCTGCTCGCCGACGACGGGCTGAGCGTCACGCAGGCGACGCTCTCCCGGGACCTGGACGAGCTGAACGCGGTGAAGATCCGCAACGCCGACGGCGACCTGATCTACGCGGTGCCGAGCGAGGGCGGTTTCCGCACGCCGCGCGCTCCGCTGGGCGGGTCGGCGAAGGAGGAGCGGATGCGGCGGCTGTCGCAGGAGCTGCTGATCTCCGCGGAGGCCTCGGCGAACCTCGTGGTCCTGCGGACCCCTCCGGGGGCCGCGCAGTTCCTGGCCTCGGCCATTGACCAGGCCGAGCTGCACGACATTCTGGGGACGATCGCCGGTGACGACACGTTGCTGCTGATCAGCCGGAATCCTGACGGGGGGCAGGCGCTGGCCGACCATTTGCTGAGGCTGGCACAGAACGGGCATTGAGCGCCGTTGCCGTGCGCGGGTGAGCTGTGGCTGGTCGCACAGTTCCCCGCGCCCCTGCATAGCTGCGGGCAGTCGTGCCGCTGGGGCGGCACCCGTCCCAAAGAAGCGGCACCCCGCCAGCGCGGGTTCAGCGAACGCCCCGTCCCCAGCCCCGACTCACCCCAGCCGCGCCGCCAACCCCCCAGTACAGCGCACCTCATCGCCGGCGGTAATCAACAGCGCCTCAACCCCGGGCAGCGACTCCAGCCAAGCCAACCCCTCCCGCGACCCCATCGCGAACGCCGCCGTGGCCCAGCAGTCCGCCCACGTCAGCCGAGGCCCCACCACCGTCACGGCGACCAGGTCGGTCACAGCCGAACGCCCGGTCCGCGGGTCGACGATGTGCGCCCCCCGCTCCGCGGTCCCGGACGTGGCCACGGCCAGTTCGTCCACCCCCGCCGCGGAGATCACCGCCGCGAGGCCCCCCGGCCGCAGGGGATCCGAGACCCCGACCCGCCACGGCCGCTGCGCCCCCGGCACCCCGAGCAACTGCACATCACCGCCGCCGTTGACGCTCACCCCGCTCACCCCGGGCACCGACGCCAGCCGCCGCGCCGCCCGCTCGACCGCCCAGCCCTTGACGATGCCGGTCGGATCGAGGCGGCCCCCGTACGAGGTGCTGAACCAGCCGTCGCTCAGCCGCTCCGCCTCGGCCGCCAGCTCCAGGACCTCGGCGACCTCGGGATCACACTCCTCGACCGTCAGCCGGCCGCGTTGCAGCCGGGAGACCTGGCTGTCCTCGCGGTAGGTGCTGAACACCTCGTCGACCCGGTGCAGCCCGGCGACGGCCTCGTCCACCGCCGCGCGCACGACGCCGGGTTCCCCGCCGCGGACGTCGAAGGAGAAGACGGTCCCCATCGTCTCCTCCGCATGACGTACCGCGGCGGGAGCCTGTGCGGAGTCGGCCACCGTGTCAGCCACCGGCCTGGTCCAGCGCCGACTGGAGGGACTGCTTGTAGCCGGCGCTGGTGTAGGTGGCTCCGGAGACGGCGTCGATCTGCGCGTTCCCGGCCGCGACGGCCGCCTGGTTGAGGCGGGGGACGGAGGAGGAGGTGATCTGGTCGCTGCGGCCGCCCTTGGGGGCCTGGACGGCTTCGGCCTTGGTGATCTTGCCACCGGCGACGGTGATCCGGACCTGGACCGGGCCGTACTGCGTCTGCGCCACGCTGCCGGTGAGGGTCTGCGTCTGGGCCTGACCGCCCCCGGAGCCGCCGCCCTGGGAGGAGCCGCCCCCGGAGCCGGCGGCCTGAGAGGAGCCGCCCCCTGCCGGAGCCTTGTCCAGGGCGGACTGGAGGGACTTCTTGTAGCCCGCGCTGGTGTAGGTGGCGCCCGAAACCGCGTCGATCTCCGCGCTCCCCGTCGCGACGGCCGCCTGGTTGAGACGGGGGACGGAGCTGGCGGTGATCTGGTCGCTGCGTCCGCCCTTGGGGGCCTGGACGGCTTCGGCCTTGGTGATCTTCCCGCCGGCGACGGTGATGCGGACCTGGACCGGGCCGTACTGCGTCTGCGCCACATCGCCCGTCAGCGTCTGGGCGTTGCCCGAACCCTGCGCGCCGCCGGCCGAGGCCTTGGCCTTGTCCAGGGCCGACTGGAGGGACTTCTTGTAGCCGGCGCTGGTGTACGTCGCCCCGGACACGGCGTCGATGTCCGCGCTCTGGGCGGCGACCGCAGCCTGGTTGAGACGGGGCACGGAGCTGGCGGTGATCTGGTCGCTGCGGCCGCCCTTGGGGGCCTGCACGGCCTCGGCCTGGGTGATCTTGCCGCCGTTCATGGTCAGGCGTACCTGGACCGGGCCGTACTGCGTCTGCACCGCGTCACCGGTGACCGCGCCGTTCACGCCGCCCTGCGGGGCCTGCCCGGCGGCCGCGGGCGGCAGCTGACCGCCCGCGGCCTGGGCGGAACCCGGGTCGGAGGCCGGCTTCAGAGACAGCAGCAGCACGATCCCGGAGACGGTGGCTGCGCCGGCGAGCACGGCACGCCGGACGGGGTGAGACTTCCTCATCGTTTCTCAAGCTCCTGAAGGGCCGTTGATGTCCCGTCGCTCACATCTCGAACGACTCGTGATGGATACGGCGTGCGGGGACTCCCGCGCCGCGCAGTGCCTCGTACACCGACTGCGCGAAGCCGGGCGGCCCGCACATGAAGACGTCGTGGTCGCCGATGTCCGGGATCTTCCGCTGGAGTGACTCAGCGGAGATGTCGGGGCGTTCCCCGTCGGGGCTGTTGACCGCGTACATCAGCCGCGCCCCGCGCTCGTCGGCGATCTTGGCGAGCTCGCCCCACAGGGCCAGGTCCTGGGTGCTGTTGGCCCGGTAGAGCAGCGTGATGTCCCCGGACGCGCCCGGCAGGGTCTCGAACAGGGCCCGCATCGGGGTGATGCCGACACCGCCCGCGACCAGCAGCACCTTGCCGCGGCTGCGGCGCTGCGCGGTCATCGCGCCGTACGGGCCCTCCGCCCACACCTTGGTGCCGGGCTGGAGCTCGCGCAGCCGGGAGGTGTGGTCACCGATCGCCTTGACGGTGATCCGCAGCATGTCCGGGCGGGGCGCCGCCGACAGCGAGTACGGGTGCGAACTGAAGCGCATGCCGGGCGCCTTGAACCGCCAGCGGAAGAACTGGCCCGCCTCCGCGCCCATCCGGTGCAGCTTGCGCCCGCCGATCAGCACGGACACGATGCCCGGCGTCTCCTCGATGACCGCCTCGACGCGCATGCGGTGCCGCAGGTTCAACCGGATGGGGGTGAGGATCCGGAACCAGAGGACGAGCGCCGTCACCGCGCCGTACAGCCCGTACCAGAAGGTCTTCGCGGCGGGCTCGACGGCGAACTCGTTGCCGGTCGTGATCTGGTGCCAGAACGTCAGGTAGACGGCCGCGTAGGTGAGCAGGTGCACGTGGTACCAGGTGTCGTACCCGATCAGACGGCGGACGCCGCCGATCGAGAGGATCCCGATGACGAACAGCAGGCCCGTGCCGATGGCGGCCTTGCCCATGTCCGGCAGCTGGTTGACGGAGTCGATCGTCTGCTGGACGACGGCGCCGAGCCCCTTGCCCGCCTGGAGGGCGTAGCCCCACATGGTGAGGAAGACGTGCGCCAGGACCAGGCAGAGCGTGTACCGGCCGGTCATGGCGTGCCAGCGGGCGACCCGGTCGGTGCCCACCCGCCGCTCCAGCGCCGGCACCCGGGCCATCTGCAGCACCACCAGCGCCATGAGGTAGCCGGCGAGCAGGCCGGTGATCCGGCCCGCGGCCAAGATCTTGGCCGAGGTGTCCGCGAGGGACGGTGTGTTGTCCCACCACAGCCACAGCACGGCCGCCGCACCGGCCCACAGGGCGATCAGCAGCGGTACGGCCGGGGAGCGGCGCGGGCGGATGCGGCGCATCGTCTGGCGGCGGGCGGCACGGCCGCCTGCGAGCGTGGTGGTCACGGTTCCTCCGTGGGGACTTGACCCTTGGCCCACAGATACGTGCCGGGACACGGGAGTGTTCAGCCGTGCACCGAGTCGTGTGCTTTCGGGAGTGACCGGCCGTAACCCGAACAGGCTCCGGAGCGGCCCCGCGAGGCTAGTAGCGGGTGACGGCGGTGGTCCCGTTCGCCGTCCCGACGGCGATGTGGGGGCGCTTCGCCGGGTCGGCCCAGCGCAGGATCGTCCGCATGGCGCGCTTCGGCACGGACACGCAACCGGCCGTCGCCCCGCGCCCGTTGACATGGAGGAAGATGCCCGCGCCGCGTCCCCGCACGGGACGCCCGTAGTTGAAGCCGATGACGAGCGCGTGCGCGTACCGCTCGCCGTAGGTGATCAGGTGCTCGGACTCTGCGGCCCGGCAGTCGGCCGCGCGGGGCTCGGTCCAGCGGTTGTAGGAGCGGGAGTCGTTGTCCTGGCACCACCAGGAGTCCCGGTGCACCCGGCGGTAGGTGTACGGCGTCCCGCGCGGCGCCGCCTCGATGCCGAAGGCGTACGGCAGGCCGTACAGCCCCGTGGGTGTCGTGTTCGTGCCCTGTGTGCGGGAGGCGCCCTCCACCAGCCCGTTCGCTCCGAAGCGCGCGGGCGCCGAACCCGCCCGCACCCACCGCCCGTCCTCGCGGTCCCACCAGGTGACCGTGCCCGTCGTCGAGGCCGTCCGCGGGGCCACCGCGGTGATCAGCTGGGTGCCGCCGCCCGTGTCGGCCATCCGGGCCGGCAGCGGGGGCGAGGGGGCGGGCGGCCCGGCGCCGAGCGCGACGAGACAGGAGACGGAGAGGGCGACGGCACCGGGGCGCATGCCTCAGACGGTAGAGGGCGGCAGCGGCAACGGCAGCCCGGGCAGTCCGTCCAGGCTGGTCGCGATGTGCTCCTTCTTGGTGAAGTAGGCGCTGAGCGAGGCGTCGTCCTCACGGGCGAAACGCTTGCCGTGCAGGTCGCGCTCCGCCTCGTACGCCATGAAGGGCACGGCGTAGCCGCAGGTGTCGCGGACGAGTTCGGCCGTGACGACGATGATCGCGCGCAGCCCGTGCTGGGCCGGGTCGATGTCGGGGAAGTGGCCGAGGAGCTCCCCGAAACGCGGGTCGTCCCGGAAGACCGGCTCCCCGCGGCCGTGCACCCGGACGATGTTCGGCGGACCCTGGAAGGCGCACCACATCAGGGTGATCCGCCCGTTCTCCCGCAGATGGGCGATGGTCTCGGCGTTGGAGCCGGCGAAGTCGAGGTAGGCGACGGTGTGGTCGTCGAGCACCACGAAGGAGCCCTTGAGGCCCTTGGGGGAGAGATTGACCGTGCCGTCGGCGGACAGGGGAGCGGTGGCGGTGAAGAAGACCGGCTGCGCCTCGATGAACGAGCGGAGCCGGCCTTCTATGCGCTCATGTGTTTTTCCCATGCCGCCGATTATGGCGCAGGTCTTTCGACTGCCTAAAGGGTGGCGTGCCCAAGGAATCGCGGGACCCGTGGCCGCCCCGGCCGGCGCTCGCGCGGGGCGGCCACAGCGCCTGTCACCTCACTTGTTGAGTGTGCAGGCGGCCAGGGAGTCCAGACCGGCCGGCTTCTCGGCCGTGCGGCCGATGGCCGTGGCGATGCGGTTGACGGTGGAGATCCGCTTGTCCTCCAGCGGGCCGAGGATGGCGTTCTGGACGAAGTTCGGTCCGCCCTGGCCGACGGTGTCGACGAGGCGCTTGTTGGCCTCCGCGATCTGCGTGTCCAGCAGCGCCAGGTTGCGGTCGACCTCGGCCTTCGCGGAGGCCGGGACCGCCGGCAGCTGGGAGGCGACGTCCGGGCAGCTGATCGTGCCGGCACCGGCGTTGCCCGCCTCGCCCGCACCCGCGTCGTCGCCGGCACCCGCGTCCTCGCCCGCGCCCGCCTCGGCACCGGCGCCCGCACCGGCCTCCTCGCCCGCGCCCGCCTCGGCACCGGCTCCTGCCTCGGCACCCGCACCGGCCTCAGCACCGGCGCCTGCCTCCTCGCCGCCCGCCGCCTCGCCCGCCCCGGCGCCGCCGTCGGCGTTGAGCTGGCAGGCTGCGAAGGCCTCCAGCCCCTCCGGCTTCTCGGCGGCACGCCCGATCGCGGTCTCGATACGGTTCAGGGCGGCGACGCGCTTGTCCTCCAGCGGACCGAGGATGGCGTTCTGGACGAAGTTGGGCCCGCCCTGGCCGACGGTGTCGACGAGACGCTTGTTGGCCTCCTCGATCTGGGTGTTCAGCTGGGCGAGGTTGCGGTCGACCTCCGCCTTCGCCGAGGCGGGGACGGCTGGCAGCTGGCCGGTGACGTCCGGGCACGTGATGGTGCCGGGACCCGCCAGCGTCCGGGCGTTCGTCGCGCCGCTGTCCGGCGTCTCCCCGGCGAGGGCGAAGCCGGCGATCACCGTGCCGGACAGTGCCACCGCGGCGGCGCCGCCGATGAAGCCGACGCGACGCTTGTTGTACTTCGGAAGAGCCCTGGACATGCGGATGCCTCACTAGGGGTCGGGGGTGTCGTCGGTGTCAAACGCGGCGCCTGCGTTCGGCGAGAGGTACGGGTAAGCGGTTTCGCGCGTTCAAAGGATCTTCAAACTCATCTCGGCATGGCCGGAATCAGGCCCTCGAGCCCAGACGCATTGACGAATCATGCGGAGCTCTGCATAATCATGCAGGTCGATGATCGCAGTATGAGTGATCGCAGTATGAGGGGAAGAACCCGTGACCGAGCGCGTCGTACTCGCCTACTCCGGTGGTCTGGACACCTCCGTCGCCATCGGCTGGATCGCCGAGGAGACGGGCGCCGAGGTCATCGCGGTCGCGGTGGACGTCGGCCAGGGCGGCGAGGACCTCGACGTCATCCGCAAGCGCGCCCTCGCGTGCGGCGCGGTGGAGGCCGAAGTGGCCGACGCCCGGGACGAGTTCGCCGAGCAGTACTGCCTCCCGGCGATCAAGGCCAACGCCCTCTACATGGACCGCTACCCGCTGGTCTCCGCCTTGTCCCGGCCGGTGATCGTCCAGCACCTCGTCGCCGCCGCCCGCAAGCACGGCGCCACCGCCGTCGCCCACGGCTGCACCGGCAAGGGCAACGACCAGGTCCGCTTCGAGGCGGGCATCGCCGCCCTCGCCCCCGACCTGAAGTGCGTCGCCCCGGTCCGCGACTACGCCATGACCCGCGACAAGGCCATCGCCTTCTGCGAGGCCAAGGGCCTGCCGATCGCGACCACCAAGAAGTCGCCGTACTCCATCGACCAGAACGTTTTCGGCCGCGCCATCGAAACCGGCTTCCTCGAGGACATCTGGAACGCGCCGATCGAGGACATCTACGAGTACACGCAGAACCCGGCCGTCGCCCGTGAGCCCGACGAGGTGATCATCTCCTTCGAGGAGGGCGCCCCCGTCGCCGTCGACGGCAGGCCCGTCACCGTGCTCCAGGCCGTCCAGCAGCTCAACGAGCGCGCCGGAGCCCAGGGCATCGGCCGGATCGACATGGTCGAGGACCGCCTCGTCGGCATCAAGTCGCGCGAGGTGTACGAGGCTCCGGGCGCGATCACCCTGATCACCGCCCACCAGGAGCTGGAGAACGTCACCGTCGAGCGCGAACTCGCCCGCTACAAGCGGGGCGTCGAGCAGCGCTGGAGCGAGCTGGTCTACGACGGCCTGTGGTTCTCCCCGCTCAAGCGGGCTCTCGACGGCTTCGTCAACGAGGCGAACCAGTACGTCACCGGCGACATCCGGATGACCCTCCACGGCGGCCGCGCGGTCGTCACCGGCCGGCGCTCCGAGCAGTCGCTGTACGACTTCGACCTCGCCACCTACGACACGGGCGACACCTTCGACCAGTCCGCCGCCAAGGGCTTCATCGACATCTACAGCCTGTCGTCGAAGATCGCGGCGCAGCGTCAGCTGCGGGCGTAGCCCGACGGGCACCCGGCGCGGGCATATAAAGGTCTGCGTCACATCCACACCTCTCTAGGAGCAACGCAAGTGAGCAGCAACAGCGGTGACGTACGGCTCTGGGGCGGCCGTTTCGCCGACGGTCCCGCCGAGGCCCTGGCCAAGCTGTCCGCGTCCGTCCACTTCGACTGGCGGCTCGCGCCGTACGACATCGCCGGTTCGCGTGCGCACGCGCGCGTGCTCCACAAGGCGGGGCTGCTCACCGAGGACGAGCTGACCCGGATGATCGCCGGGCTGGACCAGCTGGAGGCGGACGTCGCCGACGGCTCCTTCGTGGGCACCATCGCCGACGAGGACGTGCACACCGCCCTGGAGCGCGGCCTGCTGGAGCGGCTCGGCCCAGACCTCGGCGGCAAGCTGCGCGCGGGCCGCTCCCGCAACGACCAGGTCGCGACCCTCTTCCGGATGTACCTGCGCGACCACGCCCGGGTCGTCGGCGGCCTGATCGCCGAGCTCCAGGACGCGCTGATCGGCCTGGCCGAGGCCCACCCGGACGTGGCGATGCCCGGCCGCACGCACCTCCAGCACGCCCAGCCGGTGCTCTTCGCGCACCACGTCCTCGCCCACGTCCAGTCGCTGTCCCGGGACGCGGAACGGCTGCGCCAATGGGACGCGCGCACGGCCGTGTCGCCCTACGGCTCGGGCGCGCTGGCGGGCTCCTCCCTGGGCCTGGACCCGGAGGCGGTCGCGAAGGACCTCGGCTTCGAGCACGGCAGCTCCGGCAACTCCATCGACGGCACGGCGTCGCGGGACTTCGTCGCCGAGTTCGCGTTCATCACGGCGATGATCGGCGTCAACCTCTCCCGGATCGCCGAGGAGGTCATCCTCTGGAACACGAAGGAGTTCTCCTTCGTGACCCTGCACGACGCGTTCTCGACGGGCTCGTCGATCATGCCGCAGAAGAAGAACCCGGACATCGCCGAGCTGGCCCGCGGCAAGTCCGGCCGCCTGATCGGCAACCTGACGGGCCTGCTGGCCACGCTCAAGGCCCTCCCGCTCGCGTACAACCGCGACCTCCAGGAGGACAAGGAGCCGGTATTTGACTCCATCGACCAGCTGGAGATCCTGCTCCCGGCCTTCACCGGCATGATGGCCACGCTCACGGTCCACCGCGAGCGCATGGAGGAACTGGCCCCGGCCGGCTTCTCCCTCGCCACGGACATCGCCGAGTGGCTGGTCAAGCAGGGCGTCCCCTTCCGCGTCGCCCACGAGGTGGCGGGCGAGTGCGTGAAGGTCGCCGAGGCGGAGGGCAAGGAACTGAACGACCTGACGGACGAGCAGTTCGCCAAGATCTCCTCCCACCTCACCCCCGAGGTCCGCTCGGTCCTCAACGTCCCGGGCGCCCTGGCCTCCCGCAACGGCAGGGGCGGCACGGCTCCGAGCGCGGTCGCGATCCAGCTGGCAGAGGTGAAGGCGGACGTGGCCGCCCAGCACGAGTGGGCCCTGGCCAAGAAGAAGGGCTGAGAGGAACGGGCCCAAGGGGCGCGGGGCTGTATCGATTTGCGGCTCCGCCGCGTGGGCGCGACAAGCCACAGACTCCCCGCACCCGCCGGAAAACAGCAAGCCCCGAGCTCAGAGGCGAAGGTCATCCCGAGGGTTACGTTGGTCGAAAGCCACAGCCGACCGAACGGAGCCCCCGGATGCCCTTCGCCCGCCTGGCCCATGCGACAACCCCCACCTGCCACATCGGCCTCGGCCTCGCCGCCGTCGGACGCCCCGGCTACATCAACCTCGGCCGAGACGAAGACCTCGGAGACGACCGCAGCGTCGAGACGCTGCGCACCCGCACACACGAACTCCTGGACGCCGCCTACGCCCAGGGCGTCCGCTACTTCGACGCCGCCCGCTCCTACGGCCGCTCGGAAGAGTTCCTCGCCGACTGGCTGAACACAAGGCCCGGCCTCGACGACATCGTCGTCGGCAGCAAGTGGGGCTACACCTACACCGCCGACTGGTCCACCGACGCAGAAACGCACGAGGTCAAGGACCACACCCTCGCCACCTACGAACGGCAGCGCGCCGAGACCGACGCCCTGCTCGGCGACCGGCTCGACCTCTACCAGATCCACTCGGTGACCCCGGACAGCCCGGCCCTCACCGACAAGGAACTGCACGCGAAGCTCGCGGAAGCCGCCGCCCAGGGACTCACCATCGGCTTCTCCACCAGCGGCCCCGCCCAGGCGGAGGCGATCCGTGCCGCCCTCGCCGTGACGGTCGACGGCGCACCCCTCTTCCGTACCGTCCAGTCGACATACAACGTGCTGGAGACCTCCGCCGCGCCCGCCCTCGCCGAAGCCCACGACGCCGGGCTCACCGTGATCGTCAAGGAGGGCATGGCCAACGGACGGCTCGCCGGGCCGCACGCGCCGGACGTGCTCAAGCAGATCGCCGAGGAGACCGGGCTGGGCTGCGACGCCGTCGCCCTGGCGGTGGTCCTGCGGCAGCCCTGGGCCGGAGTGGTCCTCTCCGGCGCGGCCACCACCAACCAGCTCGCCTCCAACCTGCACGCGGCGGTCGTCGACCTCGACGACGACCAGCTGACCCGCCTGACCACGCTGGCCGAGACGCCGCAGGCGTACTGGGAGCGACGCGGGCAGCTGCCCTGGCACTGATCACCACCTCTCCGTGACCGACAGTCGTGAGTCACACATGCCCAGCGTGAGACATCAATGTCTCATATGGAGTATGGTTGTCTCATGGCTGTCGATCCTGATCACGTGCTGCGCACCGCCGCGGCCCTGCTGACCCGCAAATCCACCGCGACCATGGACGAGGTCGCCAAGGCCGCCGGGATCAGCCGCGCCACGCTGCACCGCCACTTCGCCGGGCGGGACGCCCTCGTCCGCGCGCTGGAGTCGCTGGGCATCGCCGAATGCGAGGCCGCGCTGGACGCCGCCCGGCTCGACGAGGGCACGGCGGGCGAAGCCGTGCGCCGGCTGGTCGGGGCCATCGAGCCCGCCGCCGGACTGCTCGGGTTCCTCTACACCGAGAACCAGCTCTTCGAGGGCGAGGAGCAGAACGCCGGCTGGACCCTGATCGACGACCGGATCTCCGCCTTGTTCCGTCGCGGCCAGCTCAGCGGCGAGTTCCGCATCGACCTCACGCCGGCCTGGCTCACCGAGGCGCTCTACGGCCTGCTGGCCTCCGGCGCCTGGATGGTGCAGAGCGGCAAGGGCGCCCCCAAGGACTTCCAGCACATGATCGTCGAGCTGTTGCTCGGCGGCGCACTCCGGAGAGAGGAATCATGACCAGCACCCTGCAGCCGGCCGGGACGCCCGAGGCGGTGAAGCGCCCGGGCCGCTGGCTCGCGCTCGGCGTACTCGTCCTCGCCGTGCTGCTGGTGGCCGTCGACGCGACCGTCCTCGGTCTCGCGACCCCCTACATCAGCGAGGACCTGAAGCCCTCCGGCACGCAGCTGCTGTGGATCGGCGACGTGTACTCGTTCGTCATCGCCGGTCTGCTCGTCTCCATGGGCAGCCTCGGCGACCGCATCGGCCGCAAGCGGATCCTGCTGGTCGGTGCGACGGCGTTCGGCGCGATATCCGTGTTCAACGCCTACGCGACGACACCGGAGACGCTGATCGCGGCGCGGGCGCTGCTCGGCGTCGCCGGCGCGACCCTGATGCCGGCCACGCTCGCCCTGATCCGCAACCTCTTCCACGACCCGCGCGAACGCAGTCTCGCCGTCGGCATCTGGGGCGCCACCGCCTCCGCCGGTACGGCCGTCGGGCCGATCGTCGGCGGGTTCCTGCTGGAGCACTTCTGGTGGGGCTCGGTCTTCCTGATCAACCTGCCCGTGATGGTCGTCCTGGTCCTCGTCGGCATCAAGCTGCTGCCCGAGTCGCGCACGGCGAACCCCGGTCCCTGGGACCTGGTCAGTGTCGTGCTGTCGCTGGTCGGCATGGTCGGTGTGGTGTACGCGGTCAAGGAGGCCGCCACGCACGGCTTCGCGTGGGGCACCCTGGCCGCGGGCCTGCTGGGCGCCGCCGCCCTCTACGGCTTCGTACGCCGCCAGCTCACGCTTCCGGCCCCGCTGCTGGACATGCGGCTGTTCCGTCACCGCGGCTTCAGCGGTGCGGTGCTGGCCGACCTGCTGACCATCCTGGGCCTGTCCGGGCTGGTGTTCTTCCTCTCCCAGTACCTGCAACTCGTCCAGGGCAGGCGCCCGTTCGAGGCGGGCCTGGCGGAGCTGCCCGCCGCGATCGGCGCGGTGGTCGCCGGTCTGCTCGCGGGACGAGCGGCCCGGCGCTTGTCGGTGCGGGCCGTCGTCTCCGGAGGGCTCGCCGCGATCGGCCTCGCCCTGGCCGCTCTCACGGTGATCGACCGGTCCACCGGCTACCCGCTGCTCGGGGCCGCGCTGCTGGTGGTCGGTGTCGGAGCCGGCTTCTCGTTCACCGTGACCGCCGACGTGATCCTCTCCAGCGTGCCCAAGGAGCAGGCCGGTTCGGCCTCAGCCGTGTCCGAGACGGCGTACGAACTCGGCGCGGCCCTCGGCATCGCCGTGCTCGGCTCGATCGTGACCGGCGTCTACAGCGAGTTCACCGGCCCGGCGGGTACACCGGCCGCGGCCCACGAGTCACTGGGGGGCGCCGTCGAGGCGGCCGGGAGCATGCCCGCCCACACCTCCGCCGTGATGCTGGACGCGGCCCGCACGTCCTTCGTGGACGGCTTGGCGCTGGCGGCGGGGGTGGGCGCGGCGGTGCTGCTCGCCGCGGCCGTGGCGGCATGGTTCATGCTGCGCGGCCAACGGCTCGACAGCCGGCCTTGAGGGGCGCGGCGCTGCACCTGAGAAGCCGAACGGCCCTACGCGGCCTCTTTGGCCTTGCTCGCGTACATGTCCACGTACTCCTGCCCGGACAACCGCATGACCTCGCTCATCACCGAGTCGGTCACAGCCCGCAGCACGTACCGGTCCCGGTCCATCCCCTCGTAGCGGGAGAACTCCATCGCCTCACCGAACCGGACCGTGACCTTCCCCGGCCGCGGCAGCCCCGCCCCGCCCGGCTGGAGCCTGTCCGTACCGATCATCGCGAAGGGCACCACCGGCGCCCCGGTCATCAGCGTGAGCCGGGCGATCCCGGTACGCCCCCGGTACAGCCGGCCGTCGGGCGAGCGCGTGCCCTCCGGGTAGATGCCGAAGACCTTGCCATCCTCCAGCACCCGGCGCCCGGTCATCAGCGCGGCGACCCCGCCCCGGCCACCGTCACGGTCCACGGGGATCATGCCGACGCCGGTGAAGAACCAGGCCATCAGCCGGCCCTTGAAGCCCTTCCCGGTCACGTACTCGTCCTTGCCGATGAAGAAGACCTGACGGTCGCAGACCAGCGGCAGGATCATCGAGTCGATGAACGTCAGGTGGTTGCCGGCCAGGATGACCGGACCGTCGCCGGGAATGTGCTCCGCACCTTCCACCTGAGGGCGGAACATCAGGCGCATGATCGGACCGAGCACTGCCTTGATGAGCGCGAAGCGGGACAACGGACCCTCCGGTGTCAAGGATTCTGTATGAGTCTGTGCAGGTGAGGACGATACTCGCGGCGCGGGGCATCGCGCACATCGGGCACGGCGACTTAACCGAGGCCTTACGTCCTGTTGACGCGTGTTTACCTGCGGTGACGCGCTGGGGACGGTGCGTGACCCGGCCGTCCCGTGTGACGGACATCGCTCCGCGGGCGTATCGGACGCGTTCCCAGAACCGCCGCACCGAATCGCCGGGACGCGACGAACCCGACGTGCCGCCCGCATGCCGCCGACGAGCCGTCAGTTCCCCGCCCCCACCAGCCACTACGACATCCGTCGTCACCCGCGTGTTCCGCCCGGCGTCTCCCACTCGTCATGTACGCGCCCGTACGATCGGCCCGCACGGACGAGCTCACGGCAGGGAGGGCGCTCATGGGAACGCAGAGGCCGAACGAGGAAGCGAGCGGGACCGGACGGCGGGCCTTGCTCGGCGCGGCGGTCCTCGGCGCCGGGGGAGCGGTCCTCGGCATGACCGGCACGGCGAGAGCCGACAGCATCCGGGCCGGCGGCGGACAGGGCGGGAACGGCGGGCTGAAGAGCCTGCCCAAGCCGACGATCGTCGGCCACCGCGGGGCCAGCGGCTACCGCCCGGAGCACACCTTCGGCTCGTACCAGCTCGCCCTCGACCTGGGCGCCGACATCGTCGAGGCGGGCGACCTGGTGCCGACGAAGGACGGTCACCTCGTCTGCCGTCACGAGCCGGAGATCGGTGGCACCACGGACGTCGCCGACCACCCGGAGTTCGCCGACCGCAAGAAGACCAAGGTCCTCGACGGCGTGTCCACCACCGGCTGGTTCACCGAGGACTTCACGCTCGCCGAGCTGAAGACCCTGCGGGCGATCGAGCGCATCCCGGCCAACCGCCCGCACAACACCCTCTACAACGGCCGCTGGGAGATCCCCACCTTCGAAGAGGTCCTGAAGTGGCAGGACGAGCAGACCCGCGCACGCGGCAAGCAGGTGTGGATCTACCCCGAGCTCAAGCACCCCACCTACTTCCGCAAGCAGGGCCTGCCCCTGGAGGAGCGGGTCGCCAAGCTGCTGCGCAAGCACCGCAAGGACCGGCGCACCTCCCCGGTCATCATCCAGTCCTTCGAGCCGACGAGCATCGAGCGCCTCAACAAGCTCGTCGACAACCCCCTGGTCGTCCTGCTGTCCTCGGCGGACGGCCGCCCCTGGGACTTCGTCGAGACGGGCGACCCGCGCACCGTCGCCGACCTGGTCAAGCCGGCCGGCCTGCGGGAGATCGCCTCCTACGCGCAGGGCATCGGCCCGACCCTGGACCTGGTCATCCCGCGCGACGCCAAGGGCAACCTCACCCAGCCGACGACACTCGTCCGGGACGCCCACAAGGTGGGTCTGATCCTGCACCCCTGGACCATGCGCAACGAGAACCCCTTCCTGCCCGCGAACTTCCGCAAGGGCACGGACGCGGACGCCTACGGTGACGTCTTCGGTGCGTACAAGGCGTACTTCGCGACCGGTATCGACGGCGTCTTCACCGACCAGCCCGACACGGGCGTGCTGGCCCGCGAGGACTTCGTCGGCGACTGAGCGTCAACCTCCGATTTCACACCCCTCGGTCGGGTGAGCTTCGGCCGCCGGGGCAACCCATGGCCCGGGCGGCCGCGTCGCTCCGCATATGACGCCCGACCTGGTCACCGCCCTGCGCCCGCTGCTCACCGCCGAGGCCTCCGCGGAGGCATATGCCGCCGGAGTCGACGCGGGCGACCTGGAGCAGGCGGTCTGGCTCCGTCTGCTGGAGCGCCTCGACGCCGAGGGTCCGCCGCTCGACCCGCAGGACTGGCTCCGCCGAGCCGTCCGCTCGGAAGCGCGCCGCACCCGCCGTACGAGCGGCCTCGAACGGCCGTACGCCGTCGAACCGGTCGACGACGGCGACGACGGACCCGAACAGCTCGCCCTCGCCGCCGCCCGCGGCCGTGCCCTGCGCGCGGCCGTACGCCGCCTCCCGGGCCGCTGCCCCCGCTTGATGGAGGCCCTGCTCTCTCCCGAAGACCTGACATACCGGGAAATCGCAGGGGAGTTGGGTATCTCACAGGGGAGTCTTGGCCCGGAACGTTCCAGATGTCTGGGATGTCTGCGGAGATTACTCACACCGGAGGTTGCGGCCCGCTGAGGACGGGGATAGGAGTGAGGAACGACCGGTGATCAAATGAGCGGGAGGCGTGCGCACATGGGCATGAGCGTGACCATCTCTGCGGCGACCGAGCAGGACGCGGAGCAGATCTTCAGGCTGCAGTACCTGTGTTTCCAGTCGGAGGCGGCGCTGTACGGGAACTACCGCATCGACCCGCTCGTCCAAACCCTCGACTCGGTCCGCGAGGAGGTCGCCCGCGACTGCGTCTTCGTGGCCCGGCTCGGCGACGAGGTCGTCGGCTCGGTGCGCGGCTCGGTCACCGAGGACGGCGCCGCCGCGATCGGCAAGCTCTGCGTCCACCCCCGCCTCCAGGGGCACGGCATCGGCGCCCGCCTGCTCCGAGCGGCCGAGGCGGCCCTCGCCGACCAGCACGGCGCCACCCGCTTCCGCCTCCACACCGGCCACCGCAGCGAGGGCAACCTCCGCCTCTACCGCAAGGTGGGCTACGAAACGGTGGGCACGTCCCAGGGCGCGGACGGCGTACCGATGATCGTCCTGGAGAAGCCGGCCAGTACCTACGCAGCGACGGCTTGATTCTCAGGGGCGCGGGGAACTGCGCGAACAACCCCACACCACCCGCACTCGCCGACGCCCCTCAGCCGGCATCCTCCTGCCGCGCACGCGACTTCCGCAGCCAGTAGATCGCCGATACCGGCAACAGAACCGGGATGAACACATACCCCATCCCGAAGTCCGACCACACGGTCGCGTCGGGAAACGCCGACGGCTCGACCAGCGTCCACGTCCCCACCGTCAGCACACCCACCAACTCCGCGACACAACACACAAGCGCAACCCGCCGGGCCGTCTCCCCACCCCGCACCAGCGAGTACGTGATGAACCCGTACACCACACCGGCCACCGCCGACAGCGAGTACGCGAGCGGCGCCCGGTCGAACTCCGTCGCGATCTGATACGCGGACCGCGACACCGCGCCCACGACCATCACGCCGTACAGCCACACCAGCAGCGTGCCGGGCCCACTGGTCAGCCGCCGCCGGTTCACCTCAGCCTCCCCAGATGTCATAGAGCCGCACCTCCAGCACAGCCAGCACCACACCGCCGGCGGCGACCGTCACCGAACCCCACCGGGTGCGCTCGGCCAGCGACATGAACCCCGCCGCCGGGACACACGCGAACGCCCCGAGCAGATAGGCCACGAAGATCGTCGTGCCCTGCTCCGGCTTCTCGCCCTGCGCCAGCAGCACGATCCCCACCACCAGCTGGACCAGCGTCAGCAGGGTGACCACGGCCATCCCGATGAAGTGCCAGTCCTTCGTCGGCTGGTCACGGTAGGCGGCCCAGCCGCACCAGGCGGCGAGCAGCAGCGCGGCGACGCCGGTCACCAGCGTCAGGGCATCAAGCATGCTGCGACCCTATTACGGCCGAAAAGGCCCGGTGCCTGCGGCCCTGGCCCGCACCGTAGGGTCGAGGGCATGAAGATCCACGCGCACGCCCTGCTGTTCGACAACGACGGAACCCTGGTCTCCTCCCTCGCCTCGGTGGACCGCTGCTGGACGCGGTGGGCCACGGAGTACGGGATCACGGCCGAGGAGTTCGCCCGGGTCGAGCTGCACGGCCGGCCGGCCGCCGAGATAGCCACCGACTTGCTGCCCGCCGACGTGGTGCCGCAGGCCGTCGCGCGGATCGAGGACCTGGAGGTGGAGGACGTGCCAGGCGGCGGTGTGCATCTGCTGCCGGGGACCCGCGCCTTCCTCGACGCCCTGCCCGCCGAGCGCTGGGCCGTCGTCACCTCCGCCACCCGGCGGCTGGCCGAGGCCCGGCTCGACGCCGTCGGCATCCTGCCCAAGACGCTCGTCGCCGCCGACGACGTCACCCACGGCAAGCCCGACCCCGAGCCCTATCTGCTCGCCGCCCGCACCCTCGGCGTCGACCCCGCCCGGTGTGTCGTCTTCGAGGACGCCCCCGCGGGCCTGACGGCGGGCCGCGCCGCCGGCATGACCACCGTGGCGTTGACCACAACCCACCAGGCCCACGAGCTCCAGGCCGATCTGGTGATCGAGAACCTCTCCGCCCTGTCCGCACTGGTCACCGAGCAGGGTGTCGAGATCTCCCTGCGCGGCTGACGGAAGACGGCGGATCCCGGCCCCTGTCCACCGCTGTCCAGCATCCGGACAGAGGCGGCCGGTCAGGACCGTACGCATGTTTTACTGACGGCATGACCACGACGAGCGACCGCATCCCCGCGACCGAGGCGACCATGACGCCCGGTGCTCGTTGTATGTGTCGAATGTGCGCCTTCTAGAGGGCCCCCGCACCACCCCCCGAGCTCGCGCCCCGAAGCGAGACCGCGGCATGTCCGCACGCCCTGAGCAGTGCGTGACACCAAGCCGCCCGCGCACATGTTCTCCCCGGTTCCCCGCCCCAGCGAGAACCGTGTCGCGTCCCTGAACGAATGCCTCTGTGCCCGGGCACACCCACGCCCGCGCACTCGACAGTGACGGAAACCCACGTGATCACCACAACGGACCTGACCAAGGTCTACCGTTCGCGCGGCCGCGAGGTCACCGCCCTGGACGGCGTCGACCTGCACGTCCGCGAAGGCGAGGTGTACGGCGTCATCGGCCAGTCCGGCGCCGGCAAGTCCTCGCTCATCCGCTGCGTCAACCTCCTGGAGCGGCCCACCTCCGGCACCGTGACGGTCGCCGGGCAGGACCTCACCGCCCTGGCCGGCCGCGGCCCGCGCGCCGGAAGGGAACTGCGGCAGGCGCGCAGCCGGATCGGCATGGTCTTCCAGCATTTCAACCTGCTGTCCTCCCGGACCGTCCAGGACAACGTCGAACTGCCGCTGGAGATCCTCGGGAAGTCCGGGCAGGAACGCTCCCGCAAGGCGCTGGAACTGCTCGACCTGGTCGGCCTCGCCGACAAGGCGAAGGCCTACCCGGCGCAGCTCTCCGGCGGCCAGAAGCAGCGCGTCGGCATCGCCCGCGCCCTGGCCGGCGACCCGAAGGTGCTGCTGTCCGACGAGGCCACCAGCGCCCTCGACCCGGAGACCACACGCTCGATCCTGGCGCTGCTGCGCGACCTGAACCGGCAGCTCGGCCTGACCGTCCTGCTCATCACGCACGAGATGGACGTCGTGAAGTCGGTCTGCGACTCCGCCGCGCTCATGGAGAACGGCCGCATCGTCGAGTCCGGCACGGTCAGCGAGCTCCTGGCCACCCCCGGCTCCGAACTGGCCGCCGCGCTGTTCCCGCTCGACGGCGAGGCCTCCGGCGAGGACCGCACCGTCCTCGACGTCACCTTCCAGGGCGAGAGTGCGACCCAGCCCGTCATCTCGCAGCTCGCCCGCACCTACAACATCGACATATCGATTCTCGGCGCCGCCATCGACACCGTCGGCGGCCTCCAGGTCGGCCGGATGCGCATCGAACTGCCCGGCCGCTACGAGGACAACGTCGTACCGATCGGCTTCCTGCGCGAAAAGGGCCTCCAGATCGACGTCCCGGGCCGCGAGTCCGTACTGGTGAAGGAGGGTGCCAAGTGACCTGGTCCGAGATGCAGCCCCTGCTGGAGCAGGCGTGTTGGGACACGCTCTACATGGTCGGCTGGTCCACGCTCATCGCCGTCGTCGGCGGACTGCCGCTCGGGATCCTGCTGGTTCTGACCGACCGCGGCGGCCTGCTCCAGAACGTCGTCGCCAACAAGGTCATCGGGCAGATCGTGAACATCGCTCGCTCGCTGCCGTTCATCATCCTGATGGTCGCGCTGATGACCTTCACCCGCTGGATCACCGGCACGACCATCGGCCGCGAGGCCGCGATCGTGCCGCTCGCGGTCGGTGCCATCCCGTTCTTCGCGCGCCTGGTCGAGACGGCCGTCCGCGAAGTGGACCACGGGCTCGTCGAGGCCGTGCAGGCCATGGGCGGCAACACCTGGACCGTCGTCCGCAAGGTCCTCGTCCCCGAGTCCCTGCCGTCACTGATCTCCAGCACCACCACCACGATCGTCGCCCTCATCGGCTACTCGGCGATGGCGGGCACCGTCGGCGCAGGCGGCCTCGGCGACATCGCCATCCGCTACGGCTACCAGCGCTTCGAGACCCAGCTGATGTGGATCACCGTCGCGATCCTCGCCGTCGTCATCTCGGTCATCCAGTTCGCCGGCGACTACGCGGCCCGCTCCCTGCACCGCCGCGGCGCCCACTCGGGCCCCGCCCCCAAACTGCGGCTGCTCAAAGCCGCCTCCTGACCCCCCGTACACCCACAACGGGGTCGCACCACCCGCAAGGTCATAAGGAAAGGCACTTTTCGTGCGTAACACCGCCAAGATCACCACCGCCGTCCTCGCCGCCGGAGCCCTCACCCTCGGGCTCAGCGCCTGCGGCGCGGGCAAGGACGCCTCCGACACCTCCGGCCCGCTGGTCGTCGCCGCGAGCCCTGTCCCGCACGGCGAGATCCTCAACTTCGTCAAGGACAACCTGGCGAAGAAGGAGGGCCTCGACCTGGAGGTCAAGGAGTTCACGGACTACACGTCGCAGAACCCCGCGACGCAGGACGGCTCCGTCGACGCCAACTACTTCCAGAACAAGCCGTACCTCGACGACTACAACAAGAAGAACGGCACCGACATCGTGCCCGTCGTCACGGTCCACCTGGAGCCCCTCGGCCTCTACTCCCACAAGGCCGAGAAGGCCGGCGACCTGAAGAGCGGTGCGACCGTCGCCGTCCCCAACGACACGGTCAACGAGGCCCGCGCGCTCAAGCTCCTCGCCGCCCACGGGCTCATCACCCTCAAGGACGGCGTCGGCAACGAGGCGACCCCGTCCGACATCACCAAGAACCCCAAGAACCTCAAGTTCAAGGAGCTGGAGGCGGCCCAGACGCCGCGCTCCCTCGACGACGTGGACGCCGCCGTCGTCAACGGCAACTACGCCATCGAGTCCGACCTCAAGCCGTCGAAGGACGCCCTCGTCCTGGAGTCCCCCAAGAACAACCCGTACGGCAACTTCCTCGCCGTCAAAAAGGGCCAGGAGGACGACCCGCGGGTGAAGAAGCTCGCGAAGCTCCTCACCTCGCCCGAGGTGAAGAAGTTCATCGAGGACAAGTACGCCGACGGCTCCGTGCTCGCCTCCTTCTGAGCCCACGCCCGGCACCCGCCCCGCACGGGGTCCTCCCTCATCCGGTGGGGGAGGACCCCGTGGTGCGGATCAGTGCTTTCATGCTGCATGCTGGGCAGTTCAGCAGGCCCTGAAGGTTCACCGAAGGTTACGGAGCGGCGCATGACGAGCACCTTTCCCAACGTCTCCATCAGCACGGAGCGGTTGGTCCTGCGCCCCTTCGAGGAGCCGGACATCCAGTCGTTCGCCGACATGATGAACGACGAGCTCGTCACCGCCTGGACCACCGTCCCGCACCCCTACACCGAGGCCCACGCGCGCTCCTGGATCACCGAACAGGCCCCCGCCGAACGGGCCGAGGGCCGCGGCATCGTCTTCGCCGTCACCGAGTTCCTCACACAGCGCCTCGTCGGCATCGTCCACCTGAGGAACACCGACTGGCGGATCCGCTCCAGCGAGATCTCCTACGTCATCGCCCCCTGGGCCCGCGGCGAGGGCTACGCCTCCGAGGCGGCGCTCATCACCGCGCAGTGGCTCTTCAACGACCAGAAGTTCGAGCGCCTGGAACTGCGCACCCCGGCCGACAACACCGCCTCCCAGCAGGTGGCCCAGAAGATCGGCTGCATCAGCGAGGGAGTGCTGCGCGGCGCCTGGATAGCCCGGGCACGGAGGGACGACGGCGCGTGGACCGAGGTACGCACCGACCTGATCGTCTGGAGCCTGCTCCCCGAGGACCTCGACGGCGTGGGAGATCAGCTGCCCGGCGGTTTCACGTCCTTCGGCGACTGGAACTGACGCCGGCGACCGGAAACCGACCGGAACCGACCGGGACGGACACCGCGCGCGACGGCACCGCCGCCCCCTCCACCGGCTTCACCGGGTACTCTCACGGAGCCCGCCCGCGGGCAGCTCATCACACGGCACAGCCGACCTGACACTTACGACCTGCGCAAACCTCTGGAGACTGACGACGATGGCCGACCGGGTCACGGTGATCGGCTGGGACGGTTCGCCGCTGACCGCCGCGGCACGCGCCGCCCTCGGTGCCGCCACGCTCGTTGCGGGCGCCGCCCACCACCTGGCGCTCCCCGAGGTACCCGCCCGCGCCGAGCGCATCCGCCTCGGCAGCGTCGCACTCGCCGCCCGCCGCATCGCCGCCCACCGCGGCACGGCCGTCGTGCTCGCCGACGGCGACCCCGGCTTCTTCGGCGTCGTCCGCACCCTGCGCGCCCCCGAGTTCGGCCTCGAAGTGGAGGTCGTCCCCGCCGTCTCCTCGGTCGCCGCCGCCTTCGCCCGCGCCGGCATGCCCTGGGACGACGCACAGGTGGTCGTCGCCCACCGACGCACCCTGCGCCGTGCGGTGAACGTGTGCCGCGCCCACACCAAGGTGGCGGTTCTCACCTCACCCGGCGCCGGACCCGCCGAACTCGGCCTGCTCCTCGAAGGAGTCCACCGCTCCTTCGTCATCTGCGAGGAACTCGGCACCGCCCACGAGCGGGTCAGCGTCGTCACCTCCGAAAAAGCCGCCGACTTCACCTGGCGCGACCCCAATGTCGTCATCGTCCTCGGCGGCCCGGTCGGACCCGGCACCACGGGGGAGAGCGGCGGCTGGATCGCCGGCCGCGACCCGTCCGCCGGACCGCGCGGCTGGTCCCTGCCCGCCGAGGCGTACGGCGGTGACCTCGGCGAGGGCGAGACCCAGCTGCTGCGCGCCTCCCAACTCGCCCGTCTCGGACCGCGTGTCGGCGACCTCGTGTGGGACATCGGCTGCGGCAGCGGCGCCTTCGCGGTCGAGGCCGCGCGCGCCGGCGCCGCCGTCCTCGCCGTCGACAGCGACCGGGCGGCCTGCGCCCGCACCGACGCGGCCGCCCGCCGCCTCGGCGTCCAGCTCCAGATCGTGCACGGCACCGCCCCGCACGTCCTGGAGAACCTCCCCGAACCCGACGTCGTCCGCGTCGGCGGCGGGGGGGCGGCCGTCGTCTCGGCCGTCGCCGACCGCCGCCCGCAGCGTATCGTCACGCACGCCGCCACCCGGGACGCCGCCGAACTCATCGGCCGGGACCTGACGGAGCACGGCTACGGCGTCGAGTGCGCCCTGCTCCAGTCCGTCGAACTCGACACCCGGGCCTGGACGGAGAAGGAACGGAGCGTCGCGTTCCTGCTCAGCGGGGTGCTGCCCCGCCGCAGCGGCTGACTCCGCCGCCGTCCCCGTGATCGGGTTGTCGTACTGCGCGCGGTAGGCTGGCCGATCGCTGCACCGCACGCGGACGTCCGGCAGTTCGTCGGCCAATGTCCGGAAAACCCGCCCGTTTTGGGGGGAGTGTGGTACGGCAGAACCGGAGGACGCGCAACGTGGCGCAGTCCACAGCGGAACCGTCGCGGATCGAGGTGCCGTGACGGTGCTTCGGCCGCAACAATGCCAGTGAGTGGCTTTGTCGCCTTTTCCGGCGGGCCGTTCGTGCCGCTGTGGACGCACGCTCGTTCTTCACTGTGGGGCGGTCGGTGCGCCGTTCCGGGTGAGCTGGTCGTAGGAGCACTAACCGATGGGCGAGGGGTACGCATGACCGACACCGGCCAGGTCCCGGGCGAGGGACTGCCGGAGAACGCAGGCATGGTGGAACAGCCGGGCGCCTCCGCGCACGGTGCGTACGCCTACCTCTCCGAAGACACCGCCGAGGACGAAGACCTGCTGCTGCCGGGCTCCCATGGCGCCTGGGGCAACGAGGTCGCCCCGCCCGCGCCGGAACCGGTCGTCGAGGCCGTGCATCAGCCGGGCCCGCACGAGATCTCCGGCCGCGACAGCGGCTCGGTCGACCTCGGCGGGGTCCGCCTGCCCGACCCGCCGCCGATCCCGCCCATCACCCCGCGCCGGCCGCTGCACCTCGGCCCGCCGCTGCCCGACAGCTCCGCCAGTCCGGTCCGCTCGCTCGCCGACCGCGGCCCGGCGGAAGCGCCGGCACGACAGCCCGCGGGCGCGGCGCCCGGACCCGAGTACCTCGACGTCCCGCGCGCCCCTGAGGCGCCCGCGCCGGCTGCCGCGCCCTGGGGCGCGCAGGTTCCGGCCCAGGCCCCGGTGAGTGCCGGGGCGGCGCCTGCGGAAACGGTTGTTCCGGCAGCGGAGCAGGCGGGCACGGCCCAGGCCGTCGCCACCCACGTCGCCCCGGAGCCGGCGCCTGCGGCAGCGACGGCCCCGGCCGCTTACGCGGAGCAGCCTGTGCAGGGTGCCTACGCCGAGCAGCCCGCGCAGGGTGCGACGGCGCAGGGTGAGGCAGCCGGTGCGCCGGTGGATGCGGGCGAGCCTGAGCAGGCCGGCACCGGTGCCTCCGGGGAACAGATGGTCGCCGCTGAGCCCGGGGGTGCTGGTGAGCCCGCTGGTGTGAGCGGTGGCCCGGATGGTGAGCCGGTGGCCGTGACCGCGCAGGGAGCGGTGGTTGAGGCCGAGCCGGCTGGTGCGGGCGACGGTCCGATGGGTGAGCCGGTGGTCGCGGCGGAGTCGGAGCAGGGCGAACCCGAGCAGGGCGCGGGCGTGGCGGGTGATCCCACCGACGCGGGCGTCGCACCGGATGTCGGCCAGGAGGCCGCCGTGGCCGTGGCCGCATCGCAGCCGGTTGCGGAGGATGCGCCGGCGCCGGTCGTGGACGGTTCCGGCCAGGACGGCGAACCGGCGCTCGCCGAGGGTGCTCCCGGCGTACCCGCCGACGGTGTTGAGCAGGCCTCGGCGTCCGCCCCTGCCCCTGCTCCGGAGGCTGCACCGGTGCCCGAGGCCGTCCCGGCCCCGGAGGCCGCTGCCGCGCCCGAGCCTGCTGTCGTAGCTCCGCCCGAGGCGGATGCGGCGGAGACCGCCGCTGCGCAGGCGCCGGACGCTGGGGTAGCCCCCGAGGCCGCCGCGCAGGAGCCGGAGGCCAGGGATGACGAGGCCGCCGCGCAAGCTACTGAGCCGATCGCACCGCAAGCTGCCCCCCAGGCCCCCCAGGCAACTGACGCCGAGGCAGCCGCGCAGGAACCCGAGATGACGGCACCGCAGACCGCAGCTGCCGCCCCGGAAGCCCCTGCCCCGGAAGCGCCTGCCCCGGCGACTGAAGCGCCTGCCTCGGAAGCCGGATCTCCGGCTGCCGAGGCCCCCGCGCCCGCCGACGTACCCACCGCGGACGCACCCGCCGCCGCACCGGAGACCACCGAACCGACCCAGCCCGCTGCCGCAACGGCGCCTCCTCAGCCCACCGAGACGGCCACCCCGGACTCCGGAGCAGAGGCCGCCGCGACCGCCGAGGCAGCGGCAGCGCTACCGGCTCAGGCCCCCGAAGCGATCGCGCCCGACCCCACAGCCGAGGCGGAGGTGCCGGCACCCGAGCCGGTAGCCCCCACACCCGAGCCGATGGTCACCACACCCGAGCCGACGCCCGCCGGGTCCGAGCCAACGCCCGCCGCGCCCGAGCCGGCAGTCGCCGCGCCCGAGCCCGAGCCCGAGCCCGCCGAAGCCACCCCGGCCCCCACAGCACCGGGAGCCTCCGAAGCCCCCCAGCCCTTGCAGCCCCCCCAAACCCCCCAAAACCCACCTGAGCCCCCGCAAACCCCCCCGGCATCCGCCGAGGACGTCACCGTCGTACTCCCCGGCCCGGCCCCGGACGAGCAGGCCGGACAGTATGTCCAGGGCCCGCAGCAGTCCCAGGCCGCCGTCCCCCAGCCGGCCCAGCCCGAGGCGGAACCCGTGGTCATCGTCCCCACACCCCGCGAAGGCGACGCCGAACTCGCCCAGAACGCCGACGACCTGGACACCCGGGGCGCCGAACAAGAAGACCTGGCGGACCAGGAACGCCACGAAGCAGAGAGTGCGGCCGCAGTGGGAGAAGCACGGCAGTCCACCGGTCCCGCCGCCCCCGGCTACGACCCCGCCGAGCGCGAGGCCGTGCTGAAGGTCATGCGCGAACGCCGCGACATCCGCAACGGCTTCCGCGGCGATCCCATCCCGCACGAGGTGCTGCTCCGAGTCCTGGAGGCCGCCCACCACGCGCCCTCCGTCGGCCACTCGCAGCCCTGGGACTTCGTCGTCATCCGCTCCGCCGACACCCGGCGCGCGATGCACGAACTGGCCATGCGCCAGCGCGACGCCTACGCGAAGTCCCTCCCCAAGGGCCGGGCCAAGCAGTTCAAGGAACTGAAGATCGAGGCCATCCTCGACACGCCGGTGAACATCGTCGTCACCGCCGACCCGACCCGCGGCGGCCGCCACACCCTCGGCCGCCACACCCAACCCCAGATGGCCCCGTACTCGGCCGCCCTGGCCGTGGAGAACCTCTGGCTCGCCGCCCGCGCCGAAGGCCTCGGCGTCGGCTGGGTCAGCTTCTTCGACGAGCGCGAGATGGTCCGCGCCCTCGGCCTGCCCGAGCACCTCGAGATCATCGCCTACCTGTGCGTCGGTTACGTCGACGAGTTCCCGGACGAGCCCGAGCTGCTGCAGGCGGGCTGGTCCAAGCGCCGCCCGCTGTCGTGGGTCGTGCACGAGGAGACGTACGGCCGGCGCGCACTGCCCGGAGAGGAACCGCACGACCTGCTCGCCGAGACCGTCGCGCAGATCCGCCCGCTCGACGCCAAGGCGCTCGGCGAGGCGTGGGAGCGCCAGAAGCGTATGACCAAGCCGGCCGGTGCGCTGGGCATGCTGGAGATCATCTCCGCGCAGCTGTCCGGCCTGTCCCGCCAGTGCCCGCCGCCCATCCCGGAGCCCGCCGCGGTCGCGATCTTCGCCGGTGACCACGGCGTGCACGCGCAGGGGGTCACCCCCTGGCCGCAGGAGGTCACGGCCCAGATGGTGGCCAACTTCCTCGGCGGCGGAGCCGTCTGCAACGCCTTCGCCACCCAGGTGGGCGCCGAGGTCTGCATCATCGACGTGGGCGTCGCCGCCGACCTCCCGGCCACGCCGGGCCTGCTGCCCCGCAAGGTCCGGGCCGGCACGTCCGACATGACCACCGGCCCCGCGATGACCCGCGAGGAGGCCAAGCAGGCCATCGAGGTGGGCATCGACACCGCCCGCGACCTGGTCGCCGCCGGCAACAAGGCACTCCTCACCGGCGAGATGGGCATCGCGAACACGACCGCGTCCGCCGCCCTGATCTCCGTCTTCACGGGGGTGGACCCGGCCGAGGTGACGGGCCGGGGCACCGGTATCAACGACGAGACCCTCGCCCGCAAGACCGAGGTCGTCCGCCGTGCCCTCGAACTCCACCAGCCGGACCCGGCCGACCCGATCGGCGTGCTCGCCGCGATCGGCGGCTTCGAACACGCCGCCATCGTCGGCCTCCTCCTCGGCGGCGCGTCGCTGCGCACGCCGGTGATCCTGGACGGCGTCAGCGCGGGCGCCGCCGCCCTGGTGGCGCGCGCCATCGCCCCGGAGGTCCTGGCGGCCTGCATCGCAGGCCACCGCAGTGCCGAGCCCGGCCATGTGGCCGCCCTGAACAAGCTCGGCCTGCGCCCCCTGGTCGACCTCGACCTCCGCCTCGGCGAGGGCACGGGCGCCCTCCTGGCCCTCCCCCTGGTCCAGAGCACGGCCAGGGCGATGCACGAGGTGGCGACGTTCGATTCGGCTGGAGTGACCGAGAAGTAAGGCACCTGTGGCTCCGGTGGTCCGTGTCCGGCAAGGACGCCCAGCCACCGGACACGTGTGCCCCCACAGCGACTCGCACCTTAAAATCCGCACGTCAGGGCATTGAACCCGCCGCAACAGGAGCCGCACCCCATGGCCGAACACCCCGCCTACCCCGTAGGCCTCCGCCTCACCGGCCGCCGCGTGGTCGTCCTCGGCGGCGGCCAGGTCGCCCAGCGCCGCCTCCCGGCGCTCATCGCCGCGGGCGCGGACATCCTCCTGGTGTCCCCCGAGGTCACCCCCTCCGTCGAAGCCATGGCGGACGCCGGCGAAATCACCTGGCACCGGCGCCCCTACGAGGAGGGCGACCTCGCGGACGCCTGGTACGCCCTGATCGCCACCGGCGACACGGAAGCGAACGCGAGGGCCTCCGAGGAGGCGGAACGCCGCCGCGTCTGGTGCGTCCGCTCCGACGACGCCGACGAGGCGACGGCCTGGACCCCGGCCACCGGCCACAGCGAGGGCGTCACGATCGCCGTGCTGACCACGGACGCCCGCGGCCGCGATCCCCGCCACACCGCCGCCATCCGCGACGCGGTCGTCGAGGGCCTGCGCGACGGCACGCTCGTCGCCCCCCACCACCGCACCCGCACACCCGGAGTCGCCCTGGTCGGCGGCGGCCCCGGCGACCCGGACCTGATCACCGTGCGCGGCCGCCGCCTCCTTGCCGAGGCGGACGTCGTCATCGCGGATCGCCTCGGCCCGCGCGACCTCCTCGCCGAACTCCCGCCCCACGTCGAGGTGATCGACGCGGCGAAGATCCCTTACGGTCGCTTCATGGCCCAGGAGGCCATCAACAACGCGCTGATCGAGCACGCGAAGCAGGGCAAGTCGGTGGTCCGCCTGAAGGGCGGCGACCCGTACGTCTTCGGCCGCGGCATGGAGGAACTCCAGGCGCTCGCCGAGGCCGGCATCACCTGCACGGTCGTCCCCGGGATCTCCAGCTCGATCTCGGTCCCGAGCGCGGCCGGTATCCCGGTCACCCACCGCGGCGTTGCCCACGAGTTCACCGTGGTCAGCGGCCATGTCGCGCCGGACGACGAGCGCTCCCTGGTCGACTGGCCGTCCCTGGCCCGGCTGACCGGCACGCTGGTGATCCTCATGGGAGTCGACAAGATCGGAAAGATCGCGGAGACGCTCGTCGCGCACGGAAAGCCCGCCGACACCCCCGTCGCCCTCGTCCAGGAGGGCACGACGGCGGCTCAGCGCCGAGTCGACGCGACCCTCGCGACCGTCGCGGAGACGGTCCGCGCCGAGGACGTGAAGCCCCCGGCGGTCATCGTCATCGGCGAGGTCGTGAAGGTCGGCCCCACGGCCGCCGCGCCCCACGAGTAACCCGGGGTAACACAACCGTTCCCAAGCCGTTGGCACCGCACCCAGGACAAGGCAGTATCACCCTGTGGCCGATCTCATCACCGTCGAGGATCCCGACGACCCGCGCCTGCGCGACTACACCGGCCTGACCGACGTGGAGCTGCGCCGCAAGCGCGAACCCGCCGAGGGCCTGTTCATCGCGGAGGGCGAGAAGGTCATCCGCAGGGCCAAGGAAGCGGGCTACGAGATGCGGTCCATGCTGCTCTCGGCCAAGTGGGTCGACGTCATGCGCGACGTCATCGACGAACTCCCCGCCCCGGTCTACGCGGTCAGCCCGGAGCTCGCCGAGCAGGTCACCGGCTACCACGTGCACCGCGGCGCGCTCGCCTCCATGCAGCGCAAGCCCCTGCCCACGGCCGCCGACCTCCTCCAGACCGCCCGCCGCGTGGTGATCATGGAGTCGGTCAACGACCACACAAACATCGGCGCGATCTTCCGCTCCGCCGCGGCCCTCGGCATGGACGCGGTCCTGCTCTCCCCGGACTGCGCCGACCCCCTGTACCGCCGCAGCGTGAAGGTCTCCATGGGCGCGGTCTTCTCCGTGCCGTACGCCCGTCTGGAGACCTGGCCCAAGGGCCTGGAATCGGTCCGTGAGGCCGGCTTCACGTTGCTCGCCCTCACCCCCGACGAGAAGGCCCGGCCCCTCGACGAGGCCGCCCCGCACACCATGGACCGCGTCGCCCTCATGCTCGGCGCCGAGGGCGACGGCCTCTCCACCCAGGCCCTGGTCGCCGCCGACGAGTGGGTGCGCATCCCCATGTCCCACGGCGTCGACTCCCTCAACGTGGGCGCGGCGGCGGCCGTCGCCTTCTACGCCGTGGCCACCGGCCGCCCGCAGTCCTAGGGGGCCGTACGTGGAACAGCGCCAGGCGATCGTCGCCGTACTGCGGCGCGGGGACCGCGTCCTCGCGATCCGGCGCGGCCCGCGGGTCGCCCGTCCCGGCTACTGGCAGCCGCTGAGCGGCAAGCTCGAACCGGGCGAGACCCAGGAGCAGGCGGTCGTGCGGGAGGTCCGCGAGGAGGTCGGCCTCACCGTCGTGCCGCTGGCGAAGGTGTGGGAGTCGGAGACCGACGACCGCCTCTTCCGCCTCCACTGGTGGACCGCCCGCGCGGACACGGGGGAGGTCGTCCCCGACCCCGGCGAGGTCGCCGAGACCCGCTGGGTCACACCGCAGGAGTTCCTGACCCTGGACCCGGTCTTCGACGGCGACCGCGAGTTCTTCGAACGGATCCTGCCGGAACTGTGACGGCGGACCTCAAGTGAACAAGCCCTACGGCTCGAACCCCTACGGCTCGAACCCCTGCGGTTCATAGCCCCGCTGGACATGCTCCTGCCGGGCCCCGCCCCCGTCGTCGCCGAGTCCCCGCGCCGAGCCCTGGCAGCCCTGCACCAGGGCGATGCCGACCGCCACCAGCAGCGTGACCACGACGAACACGAACAGCCGCTGCCGCAGCAGCCGGGGATTGGCGGGCCGCAGACCGGTCCCCGTGTTCCTGGACGCCGGACGTCCGGTACCGCTGTGGGGCGTGGGGCGGCTGCCGCTGCCCGACGGGGTCCCGTTGCGCCCGGTGGGCGTCGGCCGTGCCCCCGACCGCGACGGAGTGCTGCCGCGCGAGGCGCCGGAGCCGCGCACCGGAGTCCTGCCGCGGCTCCCGCCACCCGTCGACCGGTTCCCGCCGCCCGCCGCCCGGGCTCCGCCCCGCGCGCCGGCTCCGCTCTGTGAAGCCGGGCCGTCCGGCGACGGAACGCCGTCCCCGGGCCCAGGGGAGCGCCGCGGCGGGGGAGTACCCCGGCCCCGCTGCGCCCCGGCAGTCCCCGCGCCCTGCTGTCCCTGCGGACGACGGCCGCGCTCGGGGTAGGTGTCGGTGGGGCGGTCCGTCTCGGCACCGCGCGGCGCGGGCGGCCGTACGCCGGCCAGGTCCTGAGACTCCCGGGCCGCGATCTCCTTGAGCCGCATGGACAGTTGGAGCGTGCTGGGCCGCTCCTCGGGGTCCTTCGCCAGGCACGCCCGGACGAGCGGAGCCAAGGCGTCGGGTACGCCGTGCAGCTGCGGTTCCTCGTGCACGACGCGGTACAGCATCACCTCGGAACTGCCGTGCCCGAAGGGCGAGTCGCCCATCGAGGCGTACGCGAGCGTGGCACCGAGGGAGAACACGTCCGTGGCCGGTGTGACGGCGGCCCCGCGCACCTGCTCCGGTGCGAGGAAGCCCGGCGAGCCGACCGCCGTCCCCACGTGGGTGAGCGTCGAGGCGCCGGTGGCCCAGGCGATGCCGAAGTCGATGATCCGCGGCCCCTTCGGGGACAGCAGGATGTTGGACGGCTTCAGATCCCGGTGTACGACCCCGGCCTCGTGCACGGCGACCAGGCCCTCCGAGAGGGCGGCACCGACGGCGGCGACGTCGGCAGCGCCGAGCGGTCCCTCGGCGGCGACTTTGTCGTGCAGGGAGGGGCCGGGTACGTACTGCGTGGCGAACCACGGCCGGTCCGCGTCGAGGTCGGCGGCCACGAGCCGTGCCGTGCACCCGCCGCGGATTCGTCTGGCCGCCGAGACCTCACGGGCGAACCGCGAGCGGAACTCCTGGTCCTCCGCCAGATCAGGCCGGATGACCTTGAGCGCGACCCGCTGCCCCTTTTTGTCGGAGCCCAGGTAGACCACGCCCATCCCGCCCGCGCCGAGCCGTCTGTGAAGCCTGAACGAGCCGACGACGCGCGGGTCCTCGCGCCTCAGGCGCATCATCGCCATGTTCATCCCCGCTGCCCGGTCCTGTGACGAGCCACAGCTTACGTTTCCACGGCCGCCCGCGCGCAGAGGCCGCGCCCTCTCGCGGCGATGGATTGTCAGTGGTGGGTGGGAGACTTGAAGGGTGGTCAGGGGGCGCGCGGACAGGCCGTGTTCGCGCGGGGGACGACCCCAACCGCCTGGCCCGGAAGGGGGATTGGGCCCGTGAAGGGTGACCGTGTGGAGATAGTCGTGGACGCCGGCGACACGACGCGCACGTACGAGGTGGTGGCGAGCAGGGCGGGCCGCAGGGTGGAGACGGCGGTACGCCGAGGTGTCGTGGAAGTGAGCGAAGTCACCAGGAGCGGCACCGTCGTGCGTACGGCCCGTTTCATGGCGAACCGGGTGCTGGCCCTGGTCGAACAGCCGATTCCGAGGGAGGAAAGCTCGGACAAAGCGGGGTGAGCCGGGCGTCCTTTCGGGGAAGACCCTGAGACCCCGGTCCCCGTCTCCACCCAGGGGAGTACATCGCAGGTGACGGCTCATCCTCCGGGAGGCCCGGCAATCGGTACGAGGGCATGACGCCCGGGACGGGCCGGACACCTAGATTTGAGGTCAAGCGGCGGGTGCAGCACTCGTCCCCCGAGGTCAGACACCCGCCGCTGCCAACGACAACTGAGAACGGTCAGGAGAGGGACCATGGCCCAAACGGCACCGCGGGCACTGATCCGCGAGGAGGGACGCAAGGTGTACGCCGCAGCGTTCCGTTCCCGCCGTCAGGGCCGTCGCCACCCCTTGGTGGCGACGCTGATGGCCCTTCCCTTGGCGGTCCTGCTCCTCCTCGTCTTCGACGGGTGGGAGACAGTGGCCACACAGGCGTCGTCCGTGGGAGAGATGCTGGGGCGCTGAGCGGCGACCCCAGGCCCGGAAGAGCGGTCCGGGCGGGGACATCCCACCCATGAAACCCCGTGGGGACGGGGGTGCGGCGGACGGCACAAGTGCCGGCGCAGCTGGGGAGCTGCGCCGGCATTACCCTTGCCGCCGGCCGCCGCTGCGGGCAGTCGTGCCTCCCCCAGTGCCTTAAGGGCCTGGGAGGTACCCCCAGGCGTCACGGGTGGGCGCAGCGGCACCTCGCCGCGCCGGGCTGCGCACCCACCCGGCGCTGGCACCGACGCCGAGTACCTGCAGCCAACAGCGCCTTACAGCCCAGCCCCACCTACGCGTACTCTCGCCCCCGACACACACCCCCGGGAGCTCAGTGAACCCCGCCCCCGCCCTGCTCATACAACAGCTCACCGCCAAGGCCCGAGCCACAGCTCACGCACGCTCCTCGGCCTGCCCCTGCCCCTGCGCCGCAGCCACCCTCGCGGACCGCCCCGACGGCATCGTCGTACGACACGCGGACACCGTCGCGAAGGCCCACCCCGAGGACACCGACCCGGCCGAGCTGACCACCCGCCTCACCCTCGCCGCCCACCACCCCGGCATCCTCCTGCCCCCACTCACCCCGGCCCCGGCCGACCTGCACGACCGCCTCGTGACGTTCTGGCCGTACGGCACCCCGGTCGACCCGGACACCCCCGACGCCGCCCCCTGGGAAGCCGCCGCCACCCTCCTCGCCCGACTGCACCGCACCCCGGCCCCGCCGGGGACGCCCACCATGCGGGGCCCCGCCAAGGCGGCCCTGGCCATCGCCCGGCTCCGGGACGCCGGCCCGCACCCCGCCGCGCCCCCCGTCCTGCGCGCCTGGGAGACCCTCCCAGCCTGGGCCCGGGCCGAGGCCCCGATGCCGCAGCACGGCACCCTGTGCCACGGCGACCTCCACCTCGGCCAGCTCGTACGCCACCCCGCCCCCGAAGGCCCCTGGCTGCTGATCGACGTGGACGATCTCGGTGTCGGCGTCCCGGCCTGGGATCTCGCCCGCCCCGCAGCCTGGTACGCCTGCGGACTGCTCCCGCCCGGCGAATGGGCCCGGTTCCTCGCCTCCTACCGCGCCGAGGGCGGCCCCGCCGTCCCGGCCGACGGCGACCCCTGGCCCGCCCTGGACGTCCCCGCCCGCGCCCTCACCGTGCAGACCGCGGCCCGGGCCGTCACCAAGGCGGCCGTGGCAGGTCGCGCCCTGGACGAGGTGGAGCAGTCGGTCGTGGACGCCTGTGACCGAATGGCTACCGTTCCGCCGCAGTTGGCGCAGGAGCACGCGAAGTAGGGTGCAACCGACCACAGCCGGACAGAGTCTGTCCTGGCGACACCCGAAGCAGGACCGACCGGCGAGGAGTTGAACCACCATGCACTGTCCGAAGTGCCATGCCCCCATGCACACCTACAACCGCAACGGTGTCCAGATCGAGCAGTGCAGCGGCTGCCGCGGCATCTTTCTCGACTACGGCGAGCTGGAGTCGCTGACGCGTCTGGAGGCCCAATGGTCCCAGTCGGCCCCGCCGCCCCCGCCTGCTCCGCAGGCCTACCCCGCCCCACCGGCCCCCGCCTGGGGCGCACCGCACGCTGGCCACGGACACCATGGCCAGCACGGTCACCACCGGCAGAAGAGCTTCGGCCGCATGCTGTTCTCGTCCTGACGCGGCGATCACCACACGACGAAGCCCCCGGCCGATACGTACGGCCGGGGGCTCCGGTGTGATGTGGACGATACTGGGATTGAACCAGTGACCTCTTCCGTGTCAGGGAAGCGCTCTCCCGCTGAGCTAATCGTCCTCAGGGGCCATGACCACTGACTGCAGCGGATCATGGGCATTGCGTGCGCGATACTGGGATTGAACCAGTGACCTCTTCCGTGTCAGGGAAGCGCTCTCCCGCTGAGCTAATCGCGCGGGTCGGATCTTGGAGCAGATCCAGTGGACGATACTGGGATTGAACCAGTGACCTCTTCCGTGTCAGGGAAGCGCTCTCCCGCTGAGCTAATCGTCCTTGGAGGTGGAGACGGGATTTGAACCCGTGTAGACGGCTTTGCAGGCCGTTGCCTCGCCTCTCGGCCACTCCACCAGGAGTGCAAGGGGCCGGGAAGCCCCCTGTTCCTTCGAGCGGACGACGAGGCTCGAACTCGCGACCTCAACCTTGGCAAGGTTGCGCTCTACCAACTGAGCTACGTCCGCTTGTCGTTTCGGTCCGCTCTCGCGGCCCGGCGACGAGTTGAACTCTAGCGGATTCCGGGGCCAGCACAAAAACGCGTTTGTGCAGCGTGCTGCGCTTCCCCTGCTCAGGGCGGTAGCAGGGCCTCACGAAGGGACGTCCGCCGGTCACCCGCGGGACACCGCCATAGACTCGACTGCGTGCTCGACCTCCCTGCTCTCGCCCGCTTCGGCGACCGTGTCGCCACCGGGCTCCTCGATGTCACCGACGATCCCGCAGCCCTGGAGTCCAGCGGTTTCTGGGCGGTCTGCGCCGACTTCGAGGGCCGTCTGACCTGCGCACGCTTCCAGGACGTGCGGCATGCGGCCGTCCCCGCCCCCGTGCCCGGCGCGTGGCGGGGACCGGCGGCGGATGACTGGACGTCGTCGCTCGACCGCACCGCGTACACGGCGGCGGTGCGGCGGATCCGCGAGCACATCGCGGCCGGCGAGGTCTACCAGGCGAACCTGTGCCGGGTGCTGTCCGCGCCCGTCACGCCCGGCGCCGACGTGGACGCCCTGACGTCGCTGCTGGCCCTTGGCAACCCGGCACCGTATGCAGGAACGATCCGCCTGCCCGGTCACGGTGTGGAGATCGCCACCGCGTCCCCCGAACTGTTCCTGCGGCGCGAGGGACGCGTCGTCGAGTCCGGTCCGATCAAAGGCACCGGCCGCACCGAGACGGACCTGCTGGAGAAGGACTACGCCGAGAACATCATGATCGTGGACCTCGTCCGCAACGACATCGGACGGGTGTGCGCCACGGGTACGGTGACCGTGCCCGACCTGTGTGCCGTCGAGAAACACCCCGGACTGGTCCACCTCGTGTCGACGGTCCGGGGTGAGCTGGACGAGACGGCCGGCTGGGCCGAGCTGCTCGCCGCCGCCTTCCCGCCCGGCTCGGTCACCGGCGCGCCCAAGTCGAGCGCGCTGCGGATCATCGACGCGCTGGAGACCGCGCCCAGAGGACCGTACTGCGGAGGGATCGGGTGGGTCGACGCCGACCGGCGGACCGGTGAGCTGGCCGTCGGCATCCGTACCTTCTGGATCGACCGGGCCGACGGCATGCTGCGCTTCGGCACCGGCGCCGGCATCACATGGGGCTCGGATCCCGAGGGGGAGTGGCGGGAGACCGAGCTGAAGGCGGCCCGGCTGCTCGCGATAGCGTCGGGAGCGTATGAGGTGAGTGGAGAGGACCTGACGTGAAGATCTGGCTCGACGGCGGGCTGCAGGACATCGAGTCCGCCCGCGTCTCCGTCTTCGACCACGGGCTGACCGTGGGCGACGGCATCTTCGAGACGGTGAAGGCCGTGGACGGCCGGCCGTTCGCCCTCACGCGGCACCTCGACCGGCTGACCCGGTCGGCGCGCGGCCTCGGACTGCCCGACCCGGACCACGACGAGGTGCGCCGCGCCTGTGCCGTCGTCCTGGAGGCCAACCCCATGCCGCTCGGCCGCCTGCGCATCACCTACACCGGCGGCCATGGCCCGCTCGGCTCCGACCGCGGCGAGCACGGCCCGACCCTCGTCGTCGCCCTCGGCGAGACGACCCGCCGCCCCGACTCCACCGCCGTGATCACGGTCCCCTGGACCCGCAACGAGCGCGGCGCGCTCACCGGCCTGAAGACCACCTCGTACGCCGAGAACGTCGTCGCACTCGCCCGCGCCCGCGAACAGGGCGCCTCGGAGGCCCTGTTCGGCAACACCGTGGGACAGCTCTGCGAGGGCACCGGATCCAACGTCTTCGTCGTCCTCGACGGCGAGATCCACACCCCGCCGCTCGCCTCGGGCTGCCTCGCGGGCATCACGCGCGCGCTCGCGATCGAATGGACCGGCGCCGAGGAGACCGACCTGCCGCTGGACGTCCTGGAGCGGGCCGACGAGGTCTTCCTGACGTCCACCCTGCGGGACGTGCAGGCCGTGCACCGGGTCGACGACCGGGAGCTGCCCGGCGCGCCCGGCCCGGTGACCGCCAAGGCCATGCGGATCTTCGAGGAGCGGTCCGGGGACGGCCTCGACCCCTGACGGCTCCCGCTTATTCGGCTGACCAGGGCCGTGGTTGCGGGTAGAACACCCCTGATGACCACGACCCTGCGGCCGACCGAGCCGCTTCAGCAGAACGCCGACGGGACACGCTCACGCCGCTACCAGGTGTGCGTGAACAGCCGTCCCGTAGGGGCGATACACCTCGGCACGCATCCCGTGTTCGGCGACGCCGTGGCCCGGATCATGAAGCTGCGCATTGAGGAACCGGACCGCAGGCGCGGCCGGGGCACGGTGGCCGCCCTGGCCGCCGAGGAGGTGGCGCGCGGCTGGGGGTGCCGCCGCATCGAGGCGACCGTGCCCGCCGACTCCGAGGCGGCGTTCCGGCTCGCCACCGCCCTCGGCTACGTCGTCCGCAACCGCGGCATGGAGAAACGCCTCGGCGACACCCCGCCACAGCTGCCGGAGGGCAGCCGCGCCCGGCCCATGACCGAGGCGGAGTTCGGACCCTGGCTGGAGAAAGGCAAGGAGGACTACGCGCAGAGCTGGATCGAGCGGGGCGTCCCGGAGGCCGAGGCCCGCGCCAAGTCGGAGCGCGACCACGCCACTTTGCTGCCCGACGGCCTCGCCACCCCCGGCATGCTCGTCAGTGTCGTGGAACACGGGGGGACGGCGGTGGGCACGCTGTGGCTCGCCATGCGCGAGGACAGCGCCTTCGTCTTCGATGTCGAGACCCATGCCGCCCACCGCGGCAAGGGACACGGCCGCACCCTCATGCTGCTGGCCGAGGCCCAGACGATCGTCGAGGGCAGGCGCACGATCGGCCTCAACGTCTTCGCCGGCAACACCCCGGCGGAACGTCTCTACGCGTCGCTCGGCTACGAGACGAAGCTGTACGCCATGTACAAGCCACTGTTGTAACGGCCCGGCGGCCGGACAGGGACGGGGCCTGCCGGACCCCGTCGGCGGCTTCAGGGCCGGAGCCGGGCTCGCGGACCCGTCGGACGCACTCGGCCGGCCGGGGCGCTCCCCGCCGTCACCCGCCCGGCCCTGATTCTGGACCTGCCGGGCCGCGGAACTCGGTCGGTCCCGCCCTGCGGCTCCGGCCGGCCCCGAACCGGCCGCGACGGGGCCGGTGGGCCGCGGGGCGTCGGGTCAGCCCTCCTGGTCCCGCTCCGGCCCGCCCAGCAGCCGGTCCGCGATCTGCTCGATCCGCTCGCGCAGACCCTCCTGGCTCTTGCCTCCGTCGAGCCGTTCACCGCCGATGACGTACGTCGGAGTGCCGGTCACGCCGATCGCCTTGCCCTCGGCCTGGTCGGCGTCCACGATCAGGGTGTGCCGGCCGTCGATCAGGGCGGTGTCGAACTCCTCGGCGTCCAGGTCCAGTTCGCGGGCCAGCTCGACCAGGAAGTGTTCTCCCTTACGGCCCAGTTCCTCGACCCGCCCGAGGAGCGCCTCGGCGTACTCCCATCCCCGGCCCTGCTCCCAGGCCTCCTCCGCGGCCTGGGCGGCGGCGAAGGCGTGCTTGTTCTTCTCCAGGGGGAAGTGCCGCAGCCGCAGCTCCAGACGGTTGCCGTAGCGGGCGCGCAGGGCACGGAGGTCGTCCAGCGCGGTGCGGCAGTCCGGGCACTGGAGGTCGCACCAGACCTCGAGAACGGGGGCGGCGGCAGGGGCAGGGGAGGAGTCGCTCATACCGACATTCTCCCAGGCCGTACACCCGCACCGGCACCTGCGGAGGAGGCGACCCGGAGATCTCCCTGATGTCGGGCCGGGGCATGGCCGCCCGGGGTGCGGTGGGTGCAGGATGGAAGGGACGAAGTGCCCCTTCCCGACCGCGCCACGCCTGGAGGACCGGATGATTGCCGAGACCGTCTGCTCCGCCGTGTCCGCGGCAGGCCTGGGGATCGCGGCCGTGACGGCGTACCGCAAGCGTTTCCTCGCGGCGACCCGGATCGCGGCGTACTCGCTCGTGCCGATCGGCCTGGTGATGACGGGCGTCGTCGAGTGGCTGGCCGACACGGCGCTGAGCCTGACCGCCTGGGCGGGCTTCGGGGTGCTCGGTGTGGCGTGGGTGCTGTTCATGACCACGCGTGTCGTGGAGCGCCGCCGCGGCGGCACCCGAAAGGAGCGCAGGGGGGCCCGCGCGGCGGCCCGGCCGGAGGCGGTGGCTCCGGCGGCCTCGGCGCCTTCCCTGGGGCAGGGGACCGGCCCGGCCGCCCGGCCCGCCGCGTCGTCCCGGGGTGATGACGACTTCAGCGACATCGAGGCCATCCTCAGGAAGCACGGCATATGACGACCGCGTGTCGGCCGAATCGTCACAGTGCGTCCGAGGGCGCGCGGAAGTGATCACAACCTGACCCGGACCTCGCGGAATCGGCGCACACCCGCACGGAACGAGGCCGCTGATCGCGTCCGGCCGGGCGACTGCGTCATCATCGCCGCGAGATGCTGGACACGACGGAACAGAGCGACCCCGCGTCGCCGCAGGACGAGCCACGCCCCCGGCCGGACGAGCCACGTGGTTGCCTCTTCGCCCTGTCCCAGCCACCGCTCATGATCTTCCTCGCGGTGATCGGGACTCTGCTGCTCATGGCCTCGTTGCACGATCTGCTGTTGCTGTGAGCCGTACCCGCGGTACCCGGCGCCACCCGCCGGGACCGCGTCGGCATCGATGATCCGCCCGCCACTCGCCCTGCGGTGTCGGTCAGCCCGCCGCTTCCTTGCGCCGCGCCCGGTACGCGGCCACATGCAGGCGGTTCCCGCAGGTCCGGCTGTCGCAGTAGCGCCGCGAGCGGTTGCGGGACAGGTCGACGAAGGCCCGCCGGCAGTCGGGCGCCTCGCACCGCCGCAGCCGCTCCTGCTCCCCGGCGACCACGAAGAAGGCCAGGGCCATCCCGCAGTCGGCGGCCAGGTGGTCGGCGATGGAGGCGCCGGGTGCGAAGTAGTGCACATGCCAGTCGTAGCCGTCGTGGTCCGTGAGCCGGGGTGTGGTGCCCGCGGCGGCGACCAGTTCGTTGATCTGCCCGGCGGCGGCCCGGGCGTCGGGGGCGGCGAAGACGGCGGCGAACCGCCCGCGGATCTTCCGTACCGCCGAGAGGTCGAACTCCGAGAGCACTCCCACATCGCTGATCTCGTGGTTTCGTACGAAATCCGCGAGTGTCGCCACGTCCGGCAGCCCGTCCGGCGCCGTGTCGTCGTCCGGTGCGGTGTTCACCAGATCGACCACGGTGTCGAGGGCGCACCGGGTGTCGTGGGTGATCAGCACGATTCGCTCCCTGGCCTGAGGGTCGGGCGGGCGCCCGCCGATGCTGGCCGATGGTAACGGCTCCACCCCCGCCGGACCGCCCGCATGCCCGTACATGGCTTCGAATACAACGACGCCGCGCAGGCCATGGTTCCCGCCCGGCCTCCGGGCAGCGGAGGGCCCCTGCGGGCCTCCATCAGGCGGCGCACGCGAGCCGGCGCCGCACCGCGTGATCCGCGGTGCCGGCGCCGGTATATCCCGTATGCGGTTGTTGTGGCCCGAGCCGTCTCCCCGAGTCGACGGCGCCGGGCTGCTCGGTGAGCGCCTCGCCCTAGCTTTCCGCCAGGATGTGCGAGAGCTCCTGGTCGAGGTCGAAGTGCCGGTGTTCCGTGCCGGGCGGCACGGCGGCGTCGGTCCGCTTCAGGAAGGACTCCAGAGCCCGTGCCGGGGCCTCGAGCAGGGCCTCGCCCTCCGGTGAGCTCAGGGCGATGCACACGACGCCCTGACCGTGACTGCGCGACGGCCAGACGCGGACGTCGCCGGTGCCCGTAGGGCGGTGAAGTCCCTCGGCGAGGAGGTCGCGGGCGAACACCCACTCGACGGTCTCCTCGGCTCCGGTGTGGAAGGTGGCGTGCACGGCGTAGGGGTCGGCCGTGTCGTACCGCAGGCCTGCGGGGACAGGCAGGGAGGACTCGCTCGACACAACGAGGCGCAGGTGCAGCTCGCAGCTGACCGTGGTGTTCATAAGCGCCAGGGCCTTTCGCTCAGTGTGCGCTCGGGGATTCGCACGTCGGCGAAATCGACATGCCACCTACGGTGCCGTTGTAAACCCCTCTGAGTGTTTTGCGTGCCTTTACGTAACTCTTCCGGCCGAGAGATCGTTCGCGCCGTGCGTCCATTCCGGTGACTGGTTTCGCTCGGGTAGTGTTTGGCCGTATGAATACGGGGAGTGACGAGCCGGGCGAGGTGGCCGTGGCGGCGGACGAGACGGGGACGGACGAGGCGCGCAGCGAGCAGGAGCGGGCGCTCGGCTCACGGGCACCGGAATTCATCAAAGCGCGCCGGCTGCTGCATGTGAGCTGGCAGGTCGGCATCTTCGTCATCGGGCTCGCGGTCGTCGTGGCGGGCATCATCATGCTGCCCCTGCCCGGACCGGGCTGGGTCGTGATCTTCGGCGGCATGGCGATCTGGGCGACCGAATTCGTGTGGGCCCAGCTGGTGCTGCGCTGGACCAAGCGGAAGGTCACGGAGGCCGCGCAGCGCGCCCTCGATCCCAAGGTGCGGCGCCGGAACATCATCCTGACGAGCATCGGGCTGGTCATCGTGGCCGTACTGGTCGGTATCTACCTGTGGAAGTTCGGCATCGTCATGCCGTGGAAGATCAAGAACCAGTGAGCTGCGGCGGGGGTGCCGAGGCCGGCCCGGCGCTGGTCACAGGCACCTGCTGACATGGGGTAATGTTCTTCCTGCGTCCGGGCGATTAGCTCAGTGGGAGAGCGCTTCGTTCACACCGAAGAGGTCACTGGTTCGAACCCAGTATCGCCCACCCGGATCGGCGGCCCACCTGCGAGTGCGCAGGTGGGCCGCCGTCGTTCGTCGTCCGGGCCGCCTCGCGCGGGTGCCGCCCGGCCCGGGCCGTCGGGCGTCCGGCAGGCCTCCTCGGGCGCCCGGCCGGCGCCCCTTGGGCAACCGGTCGGCGTCCTCCTCAAGGACGGAAACCGGTCACCTTCCGTCCGGTCCTGCACCGCCCGCCCCGGCGTCGCCTTTCGGTCGCTCCTGGAAGCCGTGCGGGCGCCCCCGCCCCGTTCGGCCCGCCGACCGCACCGGTCCCACCAGTGACATCACTCCGGCGGACCGGGCGCACCACCGCCTCGCCCGGCCTCGCCGCCGGCCCGGTCGGTAAGAAATTCTTGTCCGAATCATTGACGCACCCTCAGCCCCTCCGTAACTTGTGCCAGCAAGCGCTTACTTGAAACGATTCATGCGAGCGGGACGATGTGCGGGGAGGGCCAACCGTGGTGAACGGCAGGAATGTTGAGAGACGTACGATTCTGAAGGCGGCCGGGGCCACGGCGGCCACGCTGGGGCTGGCCGCGACCACCGGCTGCGGTGGCGACGGAGGGACCTCCGCGGACGGGACGGTGACGATCCGTTACGCGTGGTGGGGTGCGGAGGACCGCGCCGAGCGCATCAACAAGACCATCGCGCTCTTCGAGAAGAAGTACCCGAAGATCAAGGTGAAAACGGACTTCCAGCCTTATCTCGACTTCTGGAAGAAGTTCAACACCCAGGCCTCCGGCGGAAATCCGCCGGACGTCTTCCAGAATGCCATCGGGTTCCTGCGCAAATACGACGCGAAGAACGTGCTGCTCGATCTCGGCGAGCAGGTCAAGGCCGGCAACCTCCGGATGGAGGGATTCCGCGCCGGACTGGAGAAGTTCGGCGAGATCGACGGCAAGCTCCTCGGAGTTCCGGTCGGTTCCAACTCGATGGCCCTGGTCATCGACAAGCCCGTCTTCACCCGGGCCGGTGTGAAGCCGGAGCAGGGCTGGACCTGGGACGACTTCGACGCGGCGATGAAGAAGATCCGCGACAAGACGGGCCGCGCCGGCGACAGCGGCATGTACGGCGTCATGTACCTCTACGACCCCTACCTGCGCCAGCAGGGCAAGGCGTTCTTCACCGAGGACGGACTCGGCTTCACCGAGGCCGATCTGACGGAGTGGTGGACGAAGGCCAAGAAGGGCGTAGAGGAGGGCCTCTACGCCGACCCCAAGAAGGTCGCGCAGATCAAGCCCAAGTCGGCGGTCGCCGCGGAGCTCGCCGGCGGCGAGTTCACCTGGGACAACTTCACCGTCCGCTACACCTCCGAGGGCAAGAGCGAGTACGGCCTGGCGCCCATCCCGACGACGGACGGCAAGAAGACCGGCCAGTACCTCGGCTCCCTCATGCTGAGCGCCTCCAAGCGCACCCAGCACCCCAAGGAGGTCGCCCAGTTCATCGACTTCATGGTGCACGACCCCGAGGTCGCCAAGATCATGGGCTACGACCGCGGCGTGCCCGCGACGCAGGCCCAGTTCGACGCGTACAAGCCGACCGATCCGGTCAACAAGGCCATCGCCGAGTACGAGCAGTCCCTCGTCGAGGCGGACGTCCTGGAGCCCATCACCCCGCACCCCGAGGGCGCCGACATCTGCGAGGCCGCGTTCCTGCGCATCTCCGAGGAGATGGCTCTGGGCAAGCGGTCGGTGGACGACGCCGTCAAGCAGTTCTTCACCGAGTCGAAGACGGCTCTCGGCAGCTGATGGGAACCACCGTGACACACGCCCCTGCGATGGAGGGCCTGTCCCAGGACTCCGAGCCGCGGCACGGTCCGGTGAAGCCCGTGCGCCCCGCCGCCCTCAAGCGGCGGCGGCGCCGGGAGAACCTGGCCGGCTATCTCTTCATGTCTCCCTGGATCGCCGGGTTCCTGCTGCTCACCGCGGGCCCGATGGTCGCCTCGCTCTACTTCGCGTTCACCGACTACAACCTGTTCGACGCCCCCCAGTGGATCGGCCTCGACAACTTCTCCGAGATGTTCGGCGACCCCCGCTGGCGCCACTCGGTGCAGGTGACGCTCTGGTACGTCGTCGTCGGAACGCCGCTCAAGCTGCTCGCGGCCCTCGGTGTGGCCCTGCTCCTCGCGCAGAAGCGGCGCGGACAGGCCTTCTACCGGGCCGCCTTCTACGCGCCGTCGCTGATCGGCGCGAGCGTCTCCGTAGCGATCGTCTGGAAGGCGATCTTCTCGGACGACGCGATCGTGGACCGTACGCAGAAGATGTTCGGGATCGACGTCGGCGGCTGGACCGGCGACCCGGACATGATCATCTACAGCCTGGTGGCGCTCACCGTCTGGCAGTTCGGCGCCCCCATGGTCATCTTCCTGGCCGGCCTCAAGCAGGTCCCGCGCGAGCTGTACGAGGCGGCCGAGGTCGACGGGGCCGGCAAGCTGCGGCGGTTCTGGAACATCACCCTGCCCATGATCTCCCCGGTGCTCTTCTTCAACGTCCTGCTGGAGACGATCCACTCCTTCCAGATCTTCAGCTCGGCGTACATCGTCGGCGGCGGCGCCGGAGGCAACGCCTGCGGTCCCGCGGACGGCTCCATGGTCTACACCTGCTACCTCTACGTCCAGGGCTTCGAGAACAGCCGGATGGGCCTGGCCTCCGCCATGGCCTGGATGCTGCTGGTCGCGGTCGCCCTGGTGACGGCGGTGCTGTTCTGGTCCCAGAAGCGCTGGGTGCACTACGAGGAGGGCGCCCGATGAGCGCGCAGGCCACCGACATCACTCCGGCCCCCTCGACGCGAGCGGGCGGACTGCGGCACAAACTGCCCGGATCCCTCGCCTGGCACCTCGGCTCCCTGCTGGTCCTGGCGGTGATCCTCTACCCGGTCATCTGGGTCGTCGGCGGCTCCTTCAAGAAGAGCGAGGACATCGTCGGCAGCCTGGACCTCTTCCCGGGCGACCCGATCATCTCCAACTACACCAGCCTCGCCGACGGCATCGCCGACATCTCGATCTCCACCTTCTTCTACAACTCGCTCTTCCTGGGCGTCGGTTCGGTGATCGGGATCTTGGCGTCCTGCTCGCTGACGGCGTACGCCTTCGCGAGGATCAGGTTCGCGGGCCGCAATCTGCTGTTCACGCTGATGATCGGCACCCTCCTGTTGCCGTACCACGTGCTGCTGATCCCGCAGTACGTGCTGTTCCGCAACATGGAGATGATCAACACCTACACGCCGCTGCTGCTCGGCAAGTACCTGGCCACCGAGGCGTTCTTCGTCTTCCTGATGGTGCAGTTCATGCGCAACATGCCCAAGGAACTCGACGAGGCGGCCCGGCTGGACGGCTGCGGGCACTTCCGCATCTACTGGTCGATCATGCTGCCGCTGTGCCGCCCGGCCCTGATCACCAGCGCGATCTTCACGTTCATCAACTCCTGGAACGACTTCATGGGCCCGCTGATCTACCTCAACGAGCCCGACAAGTACACGGTCTCGCTCGGCCTGAAGATGTTCGTGGACCAGGACGCCGTGGCCAACTACGGCGGCATGATCGCCATGTCGCTGGTCGCGCTGCTGCCGGTGCTCGCCTTCTTCCTGGCCTTCCAGCGCTATCTGATCGACGGCATGGCCACGTCGGGTCTGAAGGGCTGAGGTGAGCATGGCCGGGACCCGGGTGAAAGCACGGGGCGAGTCGCTGCTCGCCGAGCGGTTCGCGGTGTTCGCCGAGTGCCTGCTGACCGGTGTGTGGATCGCGGTGGCCTCGCTCGGGGTCGTCACGTATCCCGCCGCCTTCGCCGCGGGTGCGCGGCACCTGCGGCGCCGTACCGCCCACGAGGGCGGTGGCAGGCGGGAGTTCGTCGCGGACTTCCGCGCGGCCGTGCGCGGCGGGTGGCTCGCGGGGCTCGCCGGGTGGGCGGCCCTGGCCGCGGTCTGGGTGGACGTCCAGGCGGTCCGTGCGGGGATCCCCGGCGGGCCGCTGGTCGGGGCCGTCGGCGTGTGCGCGCTGATCGGCCTGGTCGTGGCCGGGCTGCGGGCGGCGGCGGTCTGGGAGCCTGGGGCCCGCTGGCGGACGCTGCTGGCGGCGGCCTGGCGCCGGACGGTGCTCGACCCGGCCGGGTCCTTCCTGATCATCGGCGGACTGGCCGTGGTGGTCGTGTCCGCCTGGTTCGCCGCGCCGCTGGCGGTCCCCGTCCTCGGGGCCGTCGCGGCGGCGGCCGTGGCCGTGGAGGAGCGGTACCGGCGCCGCTGAGCGGCTGTTCCTCCCTTGCCGGGCCGGCGCCCAGCGCGCCGCGCCTCTCTCTGTCATGCCCCTGACCAGCGCACGGATTCGCTTCCCGCACGGACGAGGAAAGGCAGCAACGCCATGTCTCCCATCCCCCGCAGGTCCCTTCTGAAGGCGGCCGCCGTCGCCGGAGCCGCCGCCCAGTTCAGCTGGGCACTGGGAGCCCGGGACGCCCAGGCCGCCCCCGGAGCGGAGGCCGCCGACGCCGACCCGGTGACCCTCGACTGGCTGGAGGACGGCGGCCTCGGCGCGGCCCCCGGCTCCACCGTCGGCGTCCCCTGGCCGAAGGGCGCCTACCAGAAGGACCAGACGTTCGCGCTGACGGACGCGGGCGGCAAGGCCGTACCCGTGCAGTCGTGGCCGATCGCCTACTGGCCCGACGGCTCCCTCAAGTGGACCGCCCACGCGGTCGGTTCGGGCGACGGCAAACTCACTCTCACGGCCGGGACGCCCGCCGCGCCGGAGAAGAAGGTCACCGTCGACAAGAGCGGCGGCGCCATCGACGTCTCCACCGGCGTCATCACCGCCAGGATCGGCAAGTCCGGCTCCACGATCGTCAAGTCGGTCAGGCGGGGCTCGACGGAGATCGCGAGGAACGGCAGGCTCGTGCTGATCCGCCAGCCCGAGATCGAGGACGAGGACCAGGGCGCGGTGAGGACCGAGCGCTTCGACGGCGCCGTCGACAAGGTCACCGTCGAGCAGGAGGGCCCGGTCCGCGCGGTCGTCCGCGTCGACGGCAAGCACCGCAAGGGCAGCCGCGGCTGGCTGCCCTTCTCCATCAGGCTCTACTTCTACGCGGGCGCCGACTCCTTCCGCATGGTGCACACCATCACGTACGACGGGAAGCAGGAGCCCGGCAAGGCGAGCGGAGACTTCATCCGCGGCCTCGGCGTCCGCTTCAGCGTGCCGATGCGCGACGAGTCCTACGACCGGCACATCCGCATCGGCGGCGAGGGCACCGGCCTGCTGCGCGAGGCCGTCAAGGGCATCACCGGCCTGCGCCGCGACCCCGGCGCGGCCGTGCAGGCGGCGCAGTACGAGGGCAGGAAGCTGCCCGACCCGGCCACCTGGGACCAGCGGGTCACCACCCGGCTGCAGTACATCCCCGAGTGGGGCGACTACACCCTCTCCCAGCTGTCCGCCGACGGCTTCACCGTGCGCAAGCGCACCAAGAAGGGCCACGGCTGGATCGCGGCGGGCGGCGGCCGGCGCGCCTCCGGCTTCGGGTACGTCGGCGGGGTGAGCGGCGGATTCTCCTTCGGCCTGCGGGACTTCTGGGAGAAGTTCCCCGCCCAGCTCGACATCCGGGACGCCCACACCGACGAGGCCGAGGTCACTCTGTGGCTGTGGTCCCCCGAGGCCCAGCCCATGGACATGCGCTTCTACCACGACGGCATGGGCCAGGACACCTTCCCCGAGCAGCTCGAAGGCCTCAACATCACCTACGAGGACTACGAGCCCGAGTTCGGCACCCCCTACGGCATCGCCCGCACCTCCGAACTGCTCTTCTGGGCCAACGACTCCACCCCGAGCGCCGAGCGGCTCGCCGAGCAGGTCGAGGCCGTCCGCGTGCTCCCGCAACTCGCCGCCCCGCCCAGGCAGCTGATCAAGGCGGGCGTCTTCGGCAAGGGCCTGTACGCCGAACCCGACCGCTCCACCCCCGCCAAGGCCAAGATCGAGGACCACCTCGACTTCCTCTTCACCTACTACAAGGACCAGGTGGAGATGCGCCGGTGGTACGGCTTCTGGGACTACGGCGACATCATGCACACCTACGACACCGTCCGGCACCAGTGGCGGTACGACGTCGGCGGCTACGCCTGGGACAACTCCGAGCTGTCGCCGGACCTGTGGCTCTGGTACGCGTACCTGAGAAGCGGCCGCTCCGACATCTTCCGCTTCGCCGAGGCCATGACCCGGCACACCGGTGAGGTCGACGTCTATCACCTGGGCAAGTGGGCCGGCCTCGGCACCCGGCACGGCGTGCAGCACTTCGCCGACAGCGCCAAGCAGCAGCGCATCGCCAACACCACGTACCGGCGCTACTACTACTTCCTCACGGCGGACGAACGCGTCGGCGACCTCATGCACGCCAACGTCGACTCCGACGAGACGTTCCTCGCCCTGGACCCGCTCCGCAAGATCCGCACCGAGCCGTACACGCCCGACCGGCACGCCCTGTCGATCGGCTTCGGCACCGACTGGAGCGGCCTGGTCTCGGCGTGGCTGACCGAGTGGGAGCGCAAGGGCCCCAAGTGGGAGAAGGCCAAGGCGCGCGTGCTGTCCACGATGGAGACGATCGCCGCCCAGCCCAACGGTTTCGTGCAGGGCAGCGGCCTGTACGACCTGGACACCGGCAAGTTCGCCGTCGCCGCCCAGCCCAAGGTGGAGGTCTCGCACCTGTCGGCCGTCTTCGGCCTCAACGAACTGTGCGCCGAGCTCATCGACCTCGTCGACGTGCCGAAGTTCAAGGAGGCGTACCTCGACTACTGCCGCTACTTCAACGCCACCAAGGCCGAGCAGGCGGCCCGCTACGGCAGCAACTTCGGCTCCCTGATCCTCTTCCAGGGCCACTCGCGCCTCGACGCCTACGCCGCCGTCCAGTCCGGCGACGAGAAGCTCGCCAAGCGCGCGTGGGACAAGTTCTACAACTCCGACGGCTACAAGGAGTCGGCCCCCTGGAAGACCGAGAAGCTCAGCGGCCCGCTCACGCTGGTGCCGGGCAGCGAGGCGCCCTGGGTGTCCACGAACGACACCTCCCTGTACGGACTCGCCGCGATCGAGAACCTGGCGCTGCTGGGGGACAAGATGCCGTAGCGGGGGGAGGGCTGGACCGGCGGATCCCGTGGCGAGCCATCGGGATCCGCTCGTCTAGTCGATGATCTGGTTGAAGAACAGGACGGCCGGGGCCACGACCCCGCCTCCGACGCTCACCGCGACCGGCCACACGTTGCCGGCCAGCGCCGCCAGAACAGTGGCACCGATGCCGGCCAGGGCTGCCAGCAGGAAGACGATCGCGGCGCGCTGACTGAGGAGCGGTCCGTCCCGGCCGGGCCCTCTACGGCCGGCCTGTGCCACCTCGGTGCTCCTTACCCGACGCTGCGGCCGACGGCACCGTGCACGGGCTCGTGCGCCCATTGCCGCAGGGGCGCGCCGCGGCCACCCGGGCCCGGCACGTCCCACGGGTCCTGCGCGGGACGCAGGAGTTCGAAGCGGAGATGGCCGTCACCGCCAGTCCGGACCCCGTGCACGGCGGGTTCGGGCAGGCTGTTGTAGTGGAACGGCGTCGAGAAGTAGTAGGCGCCGGTGTCCGGGACGGCGATGAGGTCGCCGGGCTCCAGGAGGGGCAACGCGCGGTCGCGCGCCAGCAGGTCCCCGGCGAAGCAGGCGGGGCCCGCGATGTCCTGGCGGACCGGGCCGCCCCGCTTGACCGTCCCGCTCCGGTCGTACGCCTCGATCCGCAGGGGCCAGGCGTCGGGATGGAACACGGTCCGGGTGGCCACCTGCACACCGGCGTGGGTGACCGCGATCGGCCGCCCACCCATGCTCTTCGTGTACTCGACGTACGCGGCGGTGAACCCGTTCTTGGCGAGGACCGAACGCCCGAACTCGGTGACGATCTCGTAGCCGCCGGAGAACAGCGCGGGCGCCTGGGCGCGCAGCTGCCGGACGTACGTGCCGAAGGTCGGCGTGGTCTCGTCGTCGGCGAAGTTGACGGGCAGTCCGCCGCCGATGTCGATGCCGACGACCTGGCGCCGTCCGAGCGAGGCGTTGACCTCCTCGGCGAACTCCACGGCCTGCGCGACCCCGCCGGCCATGAGGTCGAGCGGGCAGCCCTGCGAGCCGGCATGCGTGTGCACCCAGGTCAGCCACGGGTGGTCGTGGTAGGCGCGCAGCAACCGCCGCCGGCTTCCGGGGTCCACCAGGGGGATGCCGAACTTCGAGGTGCTGGTCGCCGTGCTCATCGCGGCGATGCTGCCGCCGCCGAGCTGTGAATTGACGCGCACGCCGATCCTCGACACCGGGACGCGGTCGCCCAGGGCCCGGTCGATCCTGGCCAGTTCCTGGTGGTTGTCCGCGTTGACGGCCACACCCAGGTCCAGGGCACGCCGCAGCTCGGCCTCCGTCTTGGCCGGAGAGTCGAAGACGATCCGGTCCGGCGCGAATCCGGCGGCCAGCGAGCGGGCCAGTTCCCCCGCGGTGGCCACCTCGCAGCCCATGCCGAGCCGCCGCAGCTCCGCCAGCACCGGCACCAGGCAGTTCGCCTTGGCGGCGAACGCGTGCAGCACACGGGGCGACGCGGGGAAGGCGCGGTGCAGGGAGTCGACCGTCGCGGCGACGCCGTCGAGGTCGACGAAGGCGGCCAGCTGGGACCGCTCCGCGTCCAGCAGTCCCTGCAGCACCGCTTCCTGGAGGATCCGTTCGCGCCGCTCCGCGGCGGGGGTCAGTCCGGTCATGGTGAGCCTTCCGGTGTCGTGTGCGCAGCGCCCGGGACCGCCCCGGGGTGGAGTACCAGACTGTTGTCCGCGCCGGGACGGCGTCTTCGTCGAGTCGGCAAAGACGAGGGCCTCGCCCACGGCGGCGGAACGCAACAACTCCTCGGCCACGCCGGGGGCTTGTGCGGTACGACGAAGGAGAGGCCCTTCGATGGTGGCAGCGGCCAAGCGGTGGACGGCATGCGGCCGCGCCTCGGTGCCGGTCGCTCAGGGGCGTGCGCTGTCGGCGTCTTCGCCCAGGCGCAACTGCAACTGGGCGAGCAGACGGGCGTCGGGGCTCTCCAAGTCCAGCCCCGACACCTGCGTGATCCGGCGCAACCGGTAGCGCAGGCTGTTGGAATGCACACCCAGCGCCCGCGAAGCGGCGGACACGTCACCGAAATGGTCGAGGTAGGCGCGCAGGGTCTCCACCAGGCAACTGCCGCTGTGAGCGGCGTCGAACTCCCTCAGCCGGGCCACCGAGGTCCGCGGCGGCAGCGCCACCTCACGCAGGGCGTCGACGACCTGAAGGATGCCCACCGTGTCCGCGACGTCCTCGCTCCGCGCGACGGTGCGTGGCCCGGCGGCCGCCATGAGTGCCGCGAGCGCCCGCTCGGCCGACCGGCGGGACGCGGGCGTCCGTGCCAGCCCGGGGACCACGTCCCCGAGCCCCACCTTCACCGACGAGCCGATCGTCGCCGACAGTTGTGCGGCCAGCGATTCGCCGAGACGCGTCACCTGGCCGTCGGCCCGCCGCGGGTCGCGCTCCAGCCCGCTCATCAGCACCAGGATCCTGCCCCCCGCCGGGACCACCACGACGCGGTGGCCCAGGGCCGCGCAGTGCAGGGTCAGCAGCCCGTACAGCCCGGACGGGTCGTCGTCCCCGTGGCGGCCGGACCCGGTTCCCACCGCCAGGACGGCACAGGGCTCCCGGGGCGGCAGTGAGGCCCGCTCCGCGAGCACCTCGACGGATCCGCGGTCCTCCAGCAGCGCCCGAGCCGCGTCCTCCAGCAAGCGGCCGTCCGAGCTGTGGGTACGGTGATGCAGCAGGTGGGCGGCGGCGGTCCGGGCCGCCGCGCGCAGCGTCTCAGCGGCGTTCGGGGACAGCGGGCGGCCGGCGACCGCCGCCACCCAGATGGACCCCAGCGCCTCTCCGCCCGCCCGTACGGCGCCGACCAGACGCTCCGGGTCCTGGCCGTGGGCCGGCCGGTGCAGCACGTCGCCCGCACCCCACAGCGCCTGGAAGAACCCCGCCTCCCGCATGGCCGCCACCCGCCAGGGCGGCACGCGACGACCGAGGATGGTCAGTCTGCGCATCTCGTCCACGTTCTCCTCGGTGGAGGAGTACGCCAGCACCCGGGAGTCCGTGTCCTCGATGGTCACCGAGCCTCCCACCAGGGTCGCCACCGCATCGGCCAGCGACTCGAGATCGCCCAGGCGCACGCCGCTGGTCGCGGGCATCGGGGGTACGCCCGCCGCGGCCAGACCCGCCCTGAGCACCCCCACGAGCTGTGCCCAGGTGCACCAGGCGGTGCGGAAGAGCACCGCCGTGCCGCCCTCCTCGGCGGCCGCCTGCAACGCCCGCGCGGTGGGCTCCGGGCGCCCCGGGCCGAACACCACACCGGCCGCACCGGCCTCCCCGGCCCGGCGCACCACGTCGACCGCATGGGCCGACCGCGGGTCGACGCCGACCGCGAGCAGTAACTCCCGCGGCCTGATGACGGGTTCCAGGGCGTCCAGCACATGGACGCCGGTGACGCTCGTCCGCAGTCCCTCCGGGGCCGTGTGCAACTCCACGGCTCCCGCCCCCACGACCGAGAGCAGGCGCTCCAGTGTTCCCCGGTCCTCGGGGCCCGTGCCCCACCCCGCCGATTCCTCCAGGTCCGTCATGACGCCTCCCCCGTCCCGCCCGACCGTGTCGCCTGCCGTCAGCGGCCGATCGGAAAACGTATGACATCACGGGCCTTGTCCGCAGTCGAGACGCCCGTACGGCACCCGGAGGTACCAACGGCGCGAGCACCAGGGCTAGTTCATCCTCCCCAGCACGTCCCGCACCCGCCGGACGTCCCGGATCCGCTGCTCGTACGTCGCCCCGAGTGCGAGCAGCAGGAGTCCGGCGAGGGCGGGAGGCGCCCAGCGGGGGAGTGCGCCGGTCACCTGCACGACGTACGGGGCGAGTTCGTGCAGCGTGACCAGAGCGAGCACCGAGCCGCCCAGCACCAGCGGAGCCTGGAGCTGGTGCCGGGCACCCAGCAGGGTGACCAGCAGGGCCGCCGTGCCCAGCAGCAACGGCCGCGTCCACTGCTGGTCGCCCCAGGCCGTGACGAGGCTCGGCAGGAGCGTGGCGGCGAGTCCGGGGCCGTAGGCCGTCCAGGAGGAGACCTGCGGGTCGCGGCGCCTGCGCAACGCGCCGACGAGCAGTGCCGGAACGGTCACCGGGAGCGTGTACGCCTCGGGTGTGCCGACCTCCCACGCGGCCAGGCGCACCCAGGCGGCCATCACGAACAGGGCCGTGGCCGCGTAGCCGGCGGGACGGCGGTCCGGACGCAGCGCCGTGCCCGCGGTGATGACGCCGCACAACGCCAGCGCCAGGGCGAGCAGCGGCGGATCGGTGACCGCGAGGCCCACGGCCAGCAGCCCGGCGGCGGCTCCCACCGCCTCGACCGGCACCGTCGCCCGCCACGCGGTCAGACGCGGCGCGAGCAGGGCGGCGGCCACGGGAACGGCCAGGACCAGCAGGGCGGTCCGGGCCGGCGGCCAGTCCAGGGCGGCACCCGTCGCCGAGGCGAGGGCGGCGGCGTACACCAGGGCGGCGGGAGCCGTGAAGGGGGCGATGTCCGACCGCCACGAAGCCGCGGCGAGCAGCGCCGTCAGCAGGGACAGCACCACGAGTGTCGCGGACTGGGAGGCGAGGGACACCAGGGTGAGGTCGACGGCCGTGACCAGGGCCAGGACGAGGGCGGTGATCCGCGCGCCGGACGCCGTGGTCCGGCCCAGGTACAGCGCGGCCGCCGTCATGACTCCCAGGACCACCATCCCCGCGAGGTAGGGAACCGCGAGGATCGCCGGAAGCAGCAGCGCCGCGGTCCACAGCAGACCCAGCGCACCGAGCCGGGCGCGCGGGCGCCACGGCTCCGCGCGGACCACCGAGGCGAGTACGGCCGCGACCGCCAGCAGGACGACGGGAGCCGCCACCGCGTCCGACGCCCAGGGCGCCTCGACGGCGACCGCCGCACGGGCGTCCGACGGCGCACCGCTCCACACCCGGACCAGCCAGCCGGCCGGCCCCATCACCACCAGCGCGACGACGGGCAGCGCCCACAGCAGAGCCAGCGCCTGTACGACGGCGGACGCCCAGGCGACACCGTGCCGCACCGCGTCCGGAAGCAGCCGCCCGGCCCGCATCCCCGCCAACACGGCGACGCCCAAGGCCAGATGAGCCGGCACGACCCACTGCGCCGGCACCGCGAAGCGAACCACTCCGCCGAGCGCACCCACGGTGAGCAGTCCCGAGGCCGCCGCGAGACCGAGGGCGTGCCGTACCCCCGAACCCGAGACCCGCCAGGCCGCACCCAGCGCGATCGCCGCCGCGAGCAGGAGCAGCCCCCCGGCCCGGGCGGCAGCGCCCGGGCCGCCGGCCGTCACGGAAAGCCAGCCGGCCGCCAGAACGCCCCAGCCGCCCGTGCCGTACGCACCGACGACCGCGCAGATCCGTACGGAAACGGCCGGCACCCGCAGCGCCGCCACCGTGTCGAGCCCGGCCGTCACCAGCAGCGCGGCGCTGATCGCGTACGGGTCGGCGCCTGCGGACAGGGCCCACAGCAGCAGCGGGAACTGGGCCGCCGCCAGGGCGCAGGGCCGGGGCAGCCGCAGCGCGGCCGTGGCCGGCAGCAGACCGTACGCCGACCAGACCCCCGCCAGCACCGCCGTCGCGGCGGCCGCGTATCCCGTCCCGTCGGTCCCGGCGAGAGCAGCCTCGTGCAGGGCGTAGGCGTCCAGAACGGTCAGCGCCAGGCCGAGACCCGCCACGGACTCGGCCGTCGACCGCAGCCCCCGCTTCAGCAGGAGCGCCGGCCCGGCGAGCGCGGCCAGCGTGACCGCGCCGAGCACCAGCACCCGCCCGGTGATTCCCATCTGACCCCAGCTGACCAGCGCGAACACCGCCGCTGCGAGCGTGAGCAGCACACCGCCGAGCACCAGCAGCACGTTCTGCACGCTGGGCGCGGTGGTGTCCGGGCGGGACCATGCGACGGGTGGCGGCTGCGTCCGCGCCTGAGCCCAGGCCTGCTGCGGTTGTTGCCGTGCCTGTTGCAGGGTCGCGACCAGCCATGCGCGACGGGCCAGCAACTGGCTGCGGCGCGAGTCCAGTTGCCGGAGTTCGGCATCGAGGAGCCGCAACTCCTCAGCCGGGGGTGGAAGGTGCGTCATGACCGGCAGTGTGGTCGGCGTCACCTCGTACCGGCATGAGTGCGGGTACTCAGGCGCGTACTCAGACAGTCCGCACCGCATCTGGGCAGACTGCGGTCATGGACTGGAACCACTACCGTTTCCGCACGCTGTGGACCCTGCCCGCGCCGCCCGCCCCCGTGTACGAGGCGCTGGAGCGCGCCGAGGACTACCCCCGGTGGTGGCGCCAGGTCCGGGAGGTGACCCGGCTCGACGACACCTCGGGGGTGGTCCGGATCCGCTCCGTCCTGCCGTACGACATGACTTTCACGGCGCGGGAGGTGCGACGCGACCCCGCGGCCGGCGTGCTGGAGATCGCCCTGTCCGGTGACATGGAGGGCTGGGCGCGCTGGACGCTCACCCCGGACGGGGCGGGGACTCGCGTGCGGTACGACCAGGTCGTCGACGTCCGCAAGCCGCTGCTGCGGCGCCTCGCCGTGCCCTGCCGGCCCGCCTTCCGCGCCAATCACCGCCTGATGATGCGCACGGGAGCGCGCGGACTGGCCAGGCACCTCCAAGCGGTTTGAAGGAAGCGTGCCGGGACCTGTATTGTTCACTGCGTTCCCGGGCGATTAGCTCAGTGGGAGAGCGCTTCGTTCACACCGAAGAGGTCACTGGTTCGAACCCAGTATCGCCCACCGGAAACAGCCGGTCCGTCGCAGACGGACCGGTTTTTTCATGCCCCGCGCAGGTGTGCTGCCCAGGCGCTCAGGCCGCCGCCGGCAGATCCGGACGCAGCGGCCAGGCCGGGTCGACCGATTCCTCCACGCCGCTGCGCGCGAACCAGGCCTGGAGGCCCCGGGCCTGCGCCGCGTGCCACACCGCCTGCAGCGTGTGCAGCTCACCGGGGGCCAGGCGCTCCAGCCGCGACGCGAAACGCCGGCCCACCGCCCGGGTGACCTCCAGCGCCGCCACGGCGTCGGCCGCCGCGTCGTGCGCGCCCTCCAGGGCGACGCCGTAGTGCGCGCACAGATCGGTCAGGGTGCGGCGGCCCTTGCGGTAGCGGTCCAGGTGCTTGTCCAGGACCCTCGGGTCGAGCACGCACAGCGGCGCCGACTCGAACCAGCGGCTCAGGGCCGAGGCGCGATGACGGCGCAACTCCCGGTCGAACAGGGTCAGATCGAACGGCGCGTTCATCACCACGACCGGGCGGCCGACCTGCGCCTGCTCGGCGAGCGCCTCCGCTATCTCGAACATCACCGGCGCCGGCCACCGGCCGTTGCGCTGCAGGTGTTCCTCCGTCAGCCCGTGCACCGCCGTCGCCTCGGCGGGCACCGGCACGCCCGGGTTCACCAGCCAGCGGCTGACCCGCGGGCGGATGCCCGGGGCGTCCTGGACGACGACGGCGGCCGACACGATGCGGTCGGTCTCGACGTCCACGCCCGTCGTCTCCGTGTCGAAGGCGGCCAGCGGCCCTTCATACCAGCACGTCGTCATAGCCACACAACCCCTCGTTCACCCTCGGCAGTTGACGCACCGTCCGCTGCCCGATCCGGTGATACCCGCCCTGTTTGCGCCGTACGCCGGAAGGAGACAACAGGAGTAAGGGTCCGCGCAGTTCAGCGGCCCGCAGCGGGGACTCACTTGTTCTGGAAGGCTGTTGGCCATGGCCATAGCGCAGCCCGAACGGGGCGGGCTGCTGCCGGAGCGCACGGCCCCCTCTCGCGGCACTCTCGCCACCACCGCCTGCATGGAGACACTCCAGGTCGGCTATCTGCACGCCGTCGCGGCGGCCGCCGGCTGCTCGCTCTCCCAGCCGTTCCCCGACAACGGCATCGACTGGCACGTCAGCCACAGCGCCCCCGGGCACACCGTCGACGACGAGGTGACCATCAAGGTGCAGCTCAAGGCCACGTACCAGGTGCCGCCCGACCCGCCGGGCCGCACCTTCGCCTTCACGCTCGACAACGACCACCTGGCGAAGCTCGCCCGCACCCCCGTGTCGGTGCACAAGATCCTGGTGGTGATGCTGGTGCCGCGCTCCCAGGACGACTGGCTGCGCGCCGGCCACGACCGGCTCGACCTCAGGCACTGCTGCTACTGGACCAACCTCGCCGGCCAGCCGATCACCGGCCGCCGCCGCACCACCGTGCGGATACCGACTTCACGCATCTTCGACGACCGGGCGCTGTGCGAGATCATGACGCGGGTCGGGACGGGAGGGAAACCGTGACGCACCGCCCGACCGAGGAGCCACTGAGGCCCGTGCGGCCCCACCCCGTCGACAGCGCCTTCGGCGGCGCACCGCCCGAGCCCGCGGACGTCGACCCGGCCGTGCTCGGCGCCCTGCTCCGCCGGCACGGCTGGCGGCGGCGCGGCGGCGCCCCGGGCCGCTACGGGCGCTGGACCCCGCCCGACCCCGGCGGCAACGGCACCAGCCTCCTCGTGCCCGAGAGCCGCGCCTTCCCCGACAGCGACGACCTGCTCGGCGAGGCCCTGCTCGCCCTGTCCCGCAGCGGCTCGCCCTCCGCCCGCGAGGTCCTCGTCTCCCTCGCCGTCCCCAGCGACGAGATCCGCTGGTGGCACGACGTCCCCGCCGGGCCCGCCGGCGCGGCGCCCTGGACCGTCGAGGACCGGCTACGCACCGCCGCCCGCCGGATGCTGCTCGCGGCGGCGCTCGCCACCCGCGCACGGGCCGGCTACCACGGCGCCCGGCACCGGCGCTCCGCCGCGGCCATGCTGGACCACGTCCTCGTCGGCTCCGCGACGCACGGCCGGCTCACCGCCTTCGTGCCCGTCGCGGGCGGCCGCCCCCTCGCAGTCCGCCTCCACCAGGCCCTGTACGCCGCCCGTGAGGCCATCGACTACCAGCGCGCCACCGGTGGCATGGACGCCTTCGACGCCGCGGTCGAGGCGGGGGTGAGCCACGAGCTCACCGAGGCCCTCATCGCCCTGGTCCGGGGCACGGAGGGCGCCCGGATCGCCGTCGAGTGGGCCCCCGCCGCCGGGGTGCCCGAGGGCTGCGCGCCCTCCGCCGAGCCCGTCGAGTTCTCACCCGGCGACCTGCCCGTGCTGCGCGAGGCGGGCGCCCGCTACCTGCGCGAGGAACCCGCCGTACCGGTGCGGATCACGGGAGCCGTGACACGGATGCGCAGGTCGGGGCCGCGCGGCGAGGGCACCGTACGGCTGCGGGTGCTGGCCGGGGCCGACGTGCCGAACGTCCGCGTCATTCTCGACGAGGAGGGGTACCGCATCGCCGGGCACGCCCACCTGGTCGGGCTGCCGGTGCGGGTCCAGGGCCGGCTGGAGAGCCGGGGCGGCTTCCGGCGCCTGACCGGCGCCCACGGGGTCGTACCGGTGCAGGTCGACGACGCCGAGCGCGACCGCCTGATGAAGGCGCTGCAGGAGAACGCCGGAATGGCGGCCTTCTTCGAGGAGGCCTGCGGAGGGGACTGCGGGGACTGATTTCGCGGTCGGCGGTCCGGGGTCGGTACGATCCATACTCGTGCGCGCGCTCCGGTATGGCGCCGCGACCCCACCTTCAGTCAGGAGAGACCGGTGTCAGACGTCCGTGTGATCATCCAGCGCGATTCCGAGCGGGAAGAACGCGTGGTGACGACGGGCACTACGGCCGCCGAGCTCTTCGCCGGCGAGCGCTCGATCATCGCCGCGCGCGTGGGCGGCGAGCTCAAGGACCTGTCGTACACCCTGACCGAGGGCGACGAGGTCGAGGGCGTCGAGATCTCCTCCGAGGACGGCCTGAACATCTTGCGCCACTCCACCGCGCACGTCATGGCGCAGGCCGTGCAGGAGCTCTTCCCCGACGCCAAGCTCGGCATCGGCCCGCCCGTCAAGGACGGCTTCTACTACGACTTCGACGTCGAGAAGCCGTTCACGCCCGAGGATCTCAAGGCCATCGAGAAGAAGATGCAGGAGATCCAGAAGCGGGGGCAGAAGTTCGCCCGCCGCGTGGTCACCGACGAGGCCGCCCGCGAGGAGCTGGCCGGTGAGCCGTACAAGCTGGAGCTGATCGGCCTCAAGGGCGCCGCCTCCAGCGACGACGGTGCGGACGTCGAGGTCGGCGCCGGCGAGCTGACGATCTACGACAACCTGGACGCCAAGACCGGCGAGCTGTGCTGGAAGGACCTCTGCCGCGGTCCCCACCTGCCGTCGACCCGCGCGATCCCGGCGTTCAAGCTGATGCGCAACGCGGCCGCCTACTGGCGCGGCAGCGAGAAGAACCCCATGCTCCAGCGCATCTACGGCACCGCCTGGCCCACCAAGGACGAGCTCAAGGCGCACCTGGAGTTCCTCGCCGAGGCCGAGAAGCGCGACCACCGCAAGCTGGGCAACGAGCTGGACCTGTTCTCCATCCCGGAGCAGATCGGCTCCGGCCTCGCCGTCTTCCACCCCAAGGGCGGCATCATCCGCCGGGTCATGGAGGACTACTCGCGCCGCCGCCACGAGGAGGAGGGCTACGAGTTCGTCTACACCCCGCACGCGACGAAGGGGAAGCTCTTCGAGACCTCGGGCCACCTGGACTGGTACGCCGACGGCATGTACCCGCCCATGCAGCTCGACGAGGGCGTGGACTACTACCTCAAGCCCATGAACTGCCCGATGCACAACCTGATCTTCGACGCGCGCGGGCGCTCCTACCGTGAGCTGCCGCTGCGCCTGTTCGAGTTCGGGACGGTGTACCGGTACGAGAAGTCGGGCGTCGTGCACGGCCTGACCCGCGCCCGTGGCTTCACGCAGGACGACGCGCACATCTACTGCACCCGCGAGCAGATGTCGGAGGAGCTCGACAAGACGCTCACCTTCGTCCTGAACCTGCTGCGCGACTACGGCCTCACCGACTTCTACCTGGAGCTGTCCACCAAGGACCCGGAGAAGTTCGTCGGCTCGGACGAGGCCTGGGAGGAGGCGACGGAGACCCTCCGCCAGGTCGCCGAGAAGCAGGGCCTGCCGCTGGTCCCGGACCCGGGCGGCGCCGCCTTCTACGGCCCGAAGATCTCCGTCCAGGCCAAGGACGCCATCGGCCGCACTTGGCAGATGTCGACCATCCAGCTCGACTTCAACCTGCCGGAGCGCTTCGACCTGGAGTACACGGCCGCGGACGGCTCCAAGACCCGCCCGGTCATGATCCACCGCGCCCTGTTCGGCTCGATCGAGCGCTTCTTCGCCGTGCTCCTGGAGCACTACGCGGGCGCCTTCCCGGCGTGGCTGGCCCCGGTCCAGGCGGTCGGCATCCCGATCGGGGACGCGCACGTCGAGTACCTGGAGAAGTTCGCGGCGGCGGCCAGGACGAAGGGCCTGCGCGTCGAGGTGGACTCCTCCTCGGACCGCATGCAGAAGAAGATCCGCAACGCCCAGAAGCAGAAGGTGCCCTTCATGGTCATCGCGGGCGACGAGGACATGTCCCACGGGTCCGTGTCCTTCCGCTACCGCGACGGCTCCCAGGAGAACGGCATCCCGTTCGACGAGGCCATCGCGAAGATCATGAAGGTCGTCGAGGAGCGCGCCCAGGTCTGACCGCAGGGCGCGACGACGCCCTGGCCGGACCGCGTACGGGCCCCCGGGAGATCCCGGGGGCCTTTGCCGTACCCCCAGCTCGACGCCATATGCTGCACTGCATGACGAGTGAGCCGGAGCAGCAGCTGGGAGTGGGGACGCAGGACGCGTTCCAGCGTCTGTGGACGCCCCATCGGATGGCCTACATCCAGGGTGAGAACAAGCCGAGCGGCCCGGGCGCCGGCGACGGCTGCCCCTTCTGCTCGATCCCGGCCAAGTCCGACGAGGACGGGCTCGTCGTCAAGCGCGGCGAGCAGGTCTACGCGGTGCTCAATCTGTACCCGTACAACGGCGGGCACCTGATGACCGTGCCCTACCGGCACGTCGCCGACTACACCGACCTGACGGCGGGGGAGACCGCCGAGCTCGGCGAACTCACCAAGCAGGCGATGACGGCCCTGCGCACGGCCTCCGGCGCCCACGGCTTCAACATCGGCATGAACCAGGGCTCGGTCGCCGGCGCGGGCATCGCGGCACACCTGCACCAGCACATCGTGCCGAGGTGGGGCGGCGACACGAACTTCATGCCGGTGGTGGGACATACGCGGGTGCTGCCGCAGCTGCTGGCGGACACCCGGAAGATGCTGGCGGAGGCCTGGCCCGCGTAACCGCGGGCCATCGTGCCTCCCCCAGTGCCTTAAGGGCCTGGGAGGTGCCCCCAGGCGGCACGGGTGGGCGCGGCGGCACCTCGCAGCGCCGAGTTGCGCTCCCACCCCCGCCCCAGCCGCAACGCCGGGCACCTCAACAACTAGGCGTCGTACACATCCGCCTTCTTCGGCGAAGCCTCCTGCACCGCCCCACTGAGCGCCGCCGACCTGGACCCGAACTTCTCCACGTCCACCCCGTTCTCCCGCAGCACCTTCAGCGCCGCGGTATGCACCACCCGCAGCACAGGCGTCGCAGCCCGCAGCGCATCGTCCGCCATGAACCGGTGCCGCCACGGCTGGTCCGCCCACGCGTGCCGCAGGCCGAACGGCTCCGGAAGCGTCAGGCTGCCGCCCAGCCAGTTCAGCAGCGGCGGATACCAGGTCAGCGGGGCGCGCGCGGCCAGCCGCACCACCTCGTCGGCGTCGATCAGGGGCATCTTCACGGTGCGGGTCTCCCAGAACCGGAGAGCCTTCTGGACCGTCTTCTCCTTGGCCGCCGGCTTCTCGTTGAACAGGGAGTTGACCGGCCCCAGCGCATGCCCGGTGACCTCGATGCGCAGCGTTTCGTGCAGCACCGTCACCGTGATCAGCATCGTGATGACCAGGTGGCCGTCCCACAGGGTCCACTGCACACCCAGGTAGTGCCGGTCGCCGCTGCCGAACTGCTGCTTGTTGCAGATGTCCTGTATGGCGTGCGTCCGGACCGTGTACGCGTCGACGTCCGCGCCGCTCGGGCGGGACACCTCCGTCGCCTTCTCGCCGATCGGCGTGACGATCCAGTGCGTGATGGACGGCTTGGTGAAGCCGCCGGTGTTGATGGACGTGCGCTCCAGCATGCCCAGGCCGCCCTGGATCGCCACGATGACGTCCCAACTGCGGAAGGGGTGGAAGTCCTTGCCCGGCTCGGCGGACACCAGCTCCTCGGCCAGCTGCCAGCTGCCCCACCGCGTGCCCATGCCGAGTATGCCCTTGGGCCCGGCGTAGAAGACCGAGTTGGACCGCTGCTCGGCGGCCAGACGGGCCAGCTCCTTGCGGACCTGCTCGGCCGCGTCACCGGGGTTGCCCGGCACCGCCTCGGGGATCTTGGCGCCCACACCGCCGCCCGACAGCAGGCTCGACCAGCGCTCCCGCAGATCGCGGGCCGTGCGCTCGCAGATCTGCTTGGCCCAGAACCAGCCGACGACCGGCATGACGACGGCCGCGCGCCCGTACAGGGCCCAGAATCCCTCGAACGGCATGCGGATCAGGAACAGCACGGCGAGCGCGCCCACGGCGACCAGCAGGGTCGTGGCGAGGGCGCCGGCCCGCTTGTCCTCGCGCTTGGCCATGGTGGTGCGCAGCGTGAACACCAGCAACCAGACGAGGAAGCCGGGCAGGAAGAGCAGCCCGCAGATCACCGTGACCGCCGACAGCCAGTTGTCGCGGTCGCGGCGGATGCGGTGGGCCGCCAGACAGTGCTCCACGACGACCTGGGGCTCGATGCCGAAGGACTGGATGACCGGGTTGCGCCCGGCGCCCAGCATGCGGTCGATGACGGCGCGGGAGAAGGCCTCGCCGAAGTTGGGGCGGAAGATCTTCGCCCAGGAGCGCGGTGGGGTCACCTTCGACTGGTGCCACTCGTTGTCGGCGTTCAGGATCTTGGTGACCTCGTCGTCCCGGTACGCCGCCGCGGCCAGCGCGTAGGTCGCCGCTGTCTGGCCGCTCGCACCCGCCAGAGGCACCTGGGCCCCTGGGCTGAAGTCGAATCCGTCCGTCACTGCCGCCCCCATCGCTGCCGCTTCCGCATCAAGCGGCCTTCCCGAGTTCCGCGCTCCGCACACCTGTTGATCAGGTCATCAGCGTATCCGCAGGCACCGACATCCGTCGGCGGGCGGTCCCCGGAACCGCCCGCCTGTGCGGAGGGAGCCCCCACCGGGGCCACTTGGCCCTCTCGGGCCCCAACTAGGAGGCCTTGCGCTCCTCTTCACGGATCCGGTCCGCCACCTGCTGCGGCATCGGCTCGTGCCGTGCGTACCGGCGGCTGAAGCGGGCCGTGCCGTGCGTCATCGACCGCAGGTCGATCGCGTACCGGCCGATCTCGATCTCGGGCACCTCGGCCCGGACCAGAGTGCGCCCGCCGGGCGTCTGCTCGGTGCCGAGCACCCGGCCGCGCCGCCCCGACAGGTCGCTCATCACGGCGCCCACGAAGTCGTCGCCGACCAGCACCGACACCTCGGCCACCGGCTCCAGCAGATGGATCTTCGCGTCGGCCGCGGCCTCCCGCAGCGCGAGCGCCCCGGCCGTCTGGAACGCGGCGTCGGACGAGTCCACCGAGTGCGCCTTGCCGTCCAGGAGCGTCACGCGTACGTCGATGAGCGGATATCCGGCGGCGACCCCCTTGGCGGCCTGGGCGCGTACGCCCTTCTCCACCGACGGGATGAACTGCCGGGGCACCGCGCCGCCGACGACCTTGTCCACGAACTCGATGCCAGAGCCGCCCGGCAGCGGCTCCACCTCGATCTCGCAGATGGCGAACTGCCCGTGCCCGCCGGACTGTTTGACGTGCCGGCCACGCCCGGCCGCCTTGGTCGCGAACGTCTCGCGCAACGACACCTTGTGCGGTACGACGTCGACCTGGACGCCGTAGCGGCTGCGCAGCCGCTCCAGGGCGACGTCCGCGTGCGCCTCGCCCAGGCACCACAGGACCACCTGGTGGGTGTCCTGATTCTGTTCGAGCCGCATCGTCGGGTCCTCGGCCACCAGCCGGGCCAGGCCCTGCGAGAGCTTGTCCTCGTCCGGTTTGCTGTGCGCCTGGATGGCCAGCGGCAGCAGCGGGTCGGGCATCTGCCACGGCTCCATGAGCAGCGGGTCGTCCTTGGCGGACAGGGTGTCGCCGGTCTCGGCACGGCTGAGCTTGGCCACGCACGCCAGGTCACCGGCGATCACGTGCGACACCGGGCGCTGCTGCTTGCCGAAGGGCGTGGACAGGGCGCCGATCCGCTCGTCGACGTCGTGGTCCTCGTGCCCGCGGTCGGCCAGGCCGTGCCCGGAGACGTGGACCGTCTGGTCGGCCCGCAGGGTGCCGGAGAAGACCCGGATCAGCGACAGCCGGCCGACGTACGGGTCCGAGGAGGTCTTCACGACCTCCGCGACCAGCGGCGCGTCCGGGTCGCACGGCTTGAGCTCGCGCGGCTTGCCGTCGACCGTCGTCACCCGCAGCGTCTCGTGCTCCAGCGGCGTGGGGAAACCCCGGGTGATCAGCTCCAGCAGCTCCACCGTGCCCAGCCCCTGCCGGGAGCCCTCGGTCGCGGGGGCGGCGGCCAGGACGGGGAAGAAGACCCCGCGTGCGACGGCCCGCTCCAGGTCCTCGATCAGGGTCTTGACGTCGACCGGTTCCCCGCCGAGGTAGCGGTCCATGAGGGTCTCGTCCTCGCTCTCCGAGATGATCCCCTCGATCAGCCGGTTGCGGGCCTCCTCGATCAGCGGCAGCTGGTCCTCGCCCGGCTCGGACTCCTTGCGCTCGCCGGTCGAGTAGTCGAACAGCTTCTGCGACAGCAGCCCGATCAGGCCGGTCACGGGCGCGTGCCCGTCCGGCGCCTCGGGGCCGCGCAGCGGCAGGTAGAGCGGCAGGACCGCGTCGGGGTCGTCCGCGCCGAAGGCCTCCGCGCAGATCCGGGTCATCTCCTCGAAGTCGGCGCGCGCCGCCTCCAGGTGCGTGACGACGATGGCCCGGGGCATGCCCACGGCCGCGCACTCCTCCCACACCATGCGGGTCGAGCCGTCCACGCCGTCCGAGGCCGAGACGACGAAGAGGGCCGCGTCCGCCGCGCGCAGACCGGCCCTGAGCTCACCGACGAAGTCGGCGTATCCGGGGGTGTCGAGGAGATTGACCTTGATGCCGTCCCACTCGACGGGTACCAGGGAGAGCTGCACCGAGCGCTGCTGCCGGTGCTCGATCTCGTCGTAGTCGGAGACGGTGCCGCCGTCCTCCACGCGGCCCGCCCGGTTCACTGCCCCCGCCGTGAGCGCGAGGGCCTCCACCAACGTGGTCTTGCCCGATCCGGAGTGGCCGACCAGCACCACATTCCGTACGGACTGGGGGTGGTCGGCCGCCTGTGCCCTGCCGGCGGCCCCGGGGTGTGTCTGTGCCTTGTCGCCCATGATCCTGCCTCCCGTGCACGGTGAGGTCACTGTGGGCGCGGACACGCGGGATCCGCGTGCGGTGCGGCTCCGGCGACGCCCGCGGTTATTCGACCTTCCCACTCCCGTCACGGTGCGTCCATACGAAGGACGTGATCGCGCCCCGCTCCGCGCACCGGTGCGCCGTGACACGGGCCTCGGGTCCCGCCCGTCGCCCGCACGCGCGCGTGGCTACGATGGGCCAGCCGGTGGCCAGCAGGGGCCAGACGGCGACACCGACCCTCGGGAAGGCCATGCTGAACAAGTACGCGCGTGCATTCTTCACGCGTGTTCTCACACCGTTCGCCGCGTTTCTGATCCGGAGGGGCGTCAGCCCCGACACCGTCACGCTCATCGGCACCGCCGGTGTGGTCGCGGGCGCGCTGGTCTTCTACCCCATGGGCGAGTTCTTCTGGGGCACGGTCGTGATCACGCTGTTCGTCTTCTCCGACCTGGTCGACGGCAACATGGCCCGCCAGCTCGGCCGCTCCAGCCGCTGGGGCGCCTTCCTGGACTCCACGCTCGACCGGGTCGCCGACGGCGCGATCTTCGGCGGCTTCATCCTCTGGTACGCCGGCGGGGGCGACGACCTCGTCCTGTGCGCCGTCTCGATCTTCTGCCTGGCCAGCGGCCAGGTGGTGTCGTACACCAAGGCCCGTGGCGAGTCGATCGGCCTGCCGGTCGCCGTCAACGGGCTGGTCGAGCGGGCCGAGCGACTGGTGATCTCCCTGGTCGCGGCCGGGCTCGCGGGCCTGCACGCGTTCGGTGTGCCCGGCATCCAGTACCTGCTGCCGGTCGCCCTGTGGATCGTCGCCGTGGGCAGCCTCGTCACGCTGATCCAGCGGGTCGTCACGGTCCGCCGCGAGTCCGCGGAGGCCGAGGCCGCGAGTGCGGCTGCCGCGCAGGACGACAATGGGGGCGAGCAGGAGAACGCCTCCCACGGGAGCGAGGCATCCACGTGAGCGCACAGGACCGGTTGACGGACGCGCTGTACGGACTGGGCTGGAGCACCGTCAAGAAGCTCCCCGAGCCGGTCGCCGTACGCCTCGGGAACACCATCGCCGACCTCGCCTGGAAACAGCGCGGCAAGGGCGTGCAGCGGCTGGAGAGCAACTACGCGCGCGTGGTGCCGGGCGCGAGCACCGAGCGCCTCGCCGAGCTCTCGCGCGCGGGCATGCGGTCGTACCTGCGCTACTGGATGGAGTCCTTCCGCCTCCCCGCCTGGAGCAAGGAGCGCATCGAGGGCGGCTTCGTCGCCAAGGACCTGCACTACCTGACCGAGGGCCTGGCCGCCGGGAAGGGCGTCATACTCGCCCTGCCGCACCTGGCCAACTGGGACCTCGCCGGCGCCTGGGTCACCACGAAGCTCGGCATCCCGTTCACGACGGTCGCCGAGCGCCTGAAGCCGGAGACGCTGTACGACCGGTTCGTCGCCTACCGCGAGGGCCTCGGCATGGAGGTCCTGCCGCACAGCGGCGGCACCGCCTTCGGCACCCTGGCCCGGCGGCTGCGCGACGGCGGCCTGGTCTGCCTTGTCGCCGACCGCGACCTGTCCGCCTCCGGCGTCGAGGTCGGCTTCTTCGGCGACACCGCCCGGATGCCGGCCGGACCGGCCCTGCTCGCCCAGCAGACGGGCGCCCTGCTGCTCCCCGTCACCCTCTGGTACGACGACTCGCCCCTGATGCGCGGCCGTGTCCACCCGCCCGTCGAGGTGCCCGAGTCGGGCACGCGCGCCGAGAAGACGTCCGTCATGACACAGGCGCTGGCCGACGCCTTCGCCTCCGGGATCGCCGACCACCCGGAGGACTGGCACATGCTGCAGCGCCTGTGGCTCGCGGACCTCGACCCTTCGAAGGGGCCATCGTGAGGATCGGCATCGTCTGCCCGTACTCCTGGGACGTACCGGGCGGCGTCCAGTTCCACATCCGGGACCTGGCCGAGTACTTCATCCGTCTCGGGCACGAGGTGTCCGTCCTCGCCCCGGCCGACGACGACACCCCCCTGCCGCCGTACGTCGTCTCGGCCGGCCGTGCGGTGCCGGTGCCGTACAACGGCTCGGTGGCCCGGCTGAACTTCGGCTTCCTGAGCGCCGCCCGGGTGCGCCGCTGGCTGCGCGAGGGCGCGTTCGACGTCATCCACATCCACGAGCCGACCTCGCCGTCGCTGGGCCTGCTGACGTGCTGGGCCGCCCAAGGGCCGATCGTCGCCACGTTCCACACGTCCAACCCGCGCTCCCGCGCGATGATCGCCGCGTACTCCATCCTCCAGGCCGCCCTGGAGAAGATCAGCGCGCGGATCGCGGTGAGCGAGTACGCCCGGCGCACCCTCGTCGAGCACCTCGGCGGAGACGCGGTGGTGATCCCGAACGGCGTCGACGTCGACTTCTTCGCCACGGCCGAGCCCAAGGCCGAGTGGCAGGGGGACACGATCGGCTTCATAGGGCGCATCGACGAGCCCCGCAAGGGCCTGCCGGTGCTGATGAGGGCCCTGCCGAAGATCCTCGCCGCCCGTCCGCAGACCCGGCTGCTGGTCGCCGGGCGCGGTGACGAGGAGGAGGCGGTGGAATCGCTCCCCGCCGAGCTGCGCTCTCGCGTCGAGTTCCTCGGCATGGTCAGCGACGAGGACAAGGCCCGCTTCCTGCGCAGCGTCGATCTGTACGTCGCGCCCAACACCGGCGGCGAGAGCTTCGGGATCATCCTGGTCGAGGCCATGTCCGCCGGAGCCCCCGTCCTCGCCTCCGACCTGGACGCCTTCGCCCAGGTCCTGGACCGGGGAGAGGCCGGTGAGCTGTTCCCCAACGAGGACGCCGACGCCTTGGCCGACGCGGCCGTACGCCTGCTGGACGACCCGGCCCGGCGCGCGGAACTGCGCGAGCGGGGCAGCGCCCACGTGCGCCGCTTCGACTGGTCCACCGTCGGCGCGGACATCCTGTCCGTCTACGAGACGGTGACGGCGGGCGCGGCGGCGGTGGCCGAGGACGAGCGGACCAGCGGGCTGTGGGGGCGGCTCGGCCTGGCCCGGGACTGACCGGGCACCCAACCGTGTGAGCAGGCACCGGTAGCCTCAGGGCCGTGACCGCAACCCTCATCTGGATCCTCGTCGCCCTCGTGGTGATCGGCCTGTACCTGAGCTGGACGGCCGGGCGGCTGGACCGGCTGCACGCGCGCATCGACGCGGCCCGCGCCGCACTCGACGCACAGCTGCTGCGCCGCGCCTCCGTCGCCCAGGAACTGGCCACCTCCGGGGTGCTCGACCCGGCCGCCTCGATCGTCCTCTACGAGGCCGCGCACGCCGCCCGTCAGGCGGAGGAGGAGCAGCGCGAGGTCGCCGAGAGCGAGCTGAGCCAGGCGTTGCGAGCCGTGTTCGGGGAGGTCCAGCAGGTGGAGGCGGTGCGGGAGGCGCCCGGCGGCGAGGAGGCCGCCGAGGAACTCGCGCAGGCGGTGCGGCGCGTCCCGATGGCCCGCCGCTTCCACAACGACGCCGTACGGGCCGCCCGCGCCCTGCGCCGGCACCGCAAGGTCCGCTGGTTCCGGCTGGCGGGCCACGCCCCGTTCCCTCTGGCCTTCGAAATGGACGACGAGCCTCCGGCGGCCCTGGCGGACCGGGCCGCCTGAGCCCCCGTCCCCGCCCGTTCCCCGGCCGTCCGCCGGAAAAGGATCCACAGCGTTCCCATTGGCCCTTGCTGTGGCCTGGTCCCCTCGCGTTTCCTCGGTGCTGCAGAATTCCCCTTCCGTAGCGAGGTCATCCGTGTCCACCACGTCCCCCAACTCCCAGGCCCCCGAGACCGGCACCGCCCGTGTGAAGCGCGGTATGGCCGAGCAGCTCAAGGGCGGCGTCATCATGGACGTCGTCACGCCGGAGCAGGCGAAGATCGCCGAGGACGCGGGCGCCGTCGCCGTCATGGCCCTGGAGCGGGTCCCGGCCGACATCCGCAAGGACGGCGGCGTGGCCCGCATGTCCGACCCGGACATGATCGAGGGCATCATCGAGGCCGTCTCGATCCCGGTGATGGCCAAGTCGCGCATCGGCCACTTCGTCGAGGCCCAGGTGCTGCAGTCCCTCGGCGTCGACTACATCGACGAGTCCGAGGTCCTCACCCCGGCCGACGAGGTCAACCACTCCGACAAGTGGGCCTTCACCACGCCGTTCGTCTGCGGCGCCACCAACCTGGGCGAGGCCCTGCGCCGCATCGCCGAGGGCGCCGCGATGATCCGCTCCAAGGGCGAGGCCGGCACCGGCAACGTCGTCGAGGCCGTCCGCCACCTGCGCCAGATCAAGAACGAGATCGCCCGGCTGCGCGGCTTCGACAACAACGAGCTGTACGCCGCCGCCAAGGAGCTGCGCGCCCCGTACGAGCTCGTGCGCGAGGTCGCCGAACTCGGCAAGCTCCCGGTCGTGCTGTTCTCCGCCGGCGGTGTCGCCACCCCGGCCGACGCCGCCCTGATGCGCCAGCTCGGCGCCGAGGGCGTCTTCGTCGGCTCCGGCATCTTCAAGTCCGGCGACCCGGCCAAGCGCGCCGCCGCCATCGTGAAGGCCACCACCTTCTACGACGACCCGAAGATCATCGCCGACGCGTCCCGCAACCTCGGCGAGGCCATGGTCGGCATCAACTGCGACACCCTCCCCGAGACCGAGCGCTACGCCAACCGCGGCTGGTAACCCCCATGAGCACTCCTGTCATAGGCGTCCTGGCCCTCCAGGGCGACGTACGGGAGCACCTCGTCGCCCTGGCCGCGGCCGATGCCGTGGCCAGGCCGGTGCGGCGCCCCGAAGAACTCGCCGAGGCGGACGGCCTCGTCATCCCCGGCGGCGAGTCCACCACCATCTCCAAGCTGGCGGTGCTGTTCGGCCTGATGGACCCGCTCCGCGCGCGCGTGCGGGACGGCATGCCCGTCTACGGCACCTGCGCCGGCATGATCATGCTCGCCGACAAGATCCTCGACCCGCGCTCGGGCCAGGAGACCGTCGGCGGCATCGACATGATCGTGCGCCGCAACGCCTTCGGCCGGCAGAACGAGTCCTTCGAGGCGGCCGTCGACGTCAAGGGCGTCGAGGGCGACCCGGTGGAGGGCGTCTTCATCCGCGCCCCCTGGGTCGAGTCCGTCGGGGCCCGGGCCGAGGTGCTCGCCGAGCACGACGGCCACATCGTCGCGGTCCGTCAGGGCAACGCTCTGGCCACGTCGTTCCACCCGGAACTGACCGGCGACCACCGTGTGCACGCCCTGTTCGTCGACATGGTGCGCGCGAAGCGGACGGCCGAGTCCTTGTAGGATTCCTGCGTTCGTTGCTGAGATGGGTTACGCGAAGGAGACAGGCAGATGTCCGGCCACTCTAAATGGGCCACGACGAAGCACAAGAAGGCCGTCATCGATGCCAAGCGCGGCAAGCTCTTCGCGAAGCTGATCAAGAACATCGAGGTGGCGGCCCGGATGGGCGGCGCCGACCCCGAAGGCAACCCGACGCTCTACGACGCCATCCAGAAGGCGAAGAAGTCGTCGGTCCCCAACAAGAACATCGACTCCGCGGTCAAGCGCGGCGCGGGCCTGGAGGCCGGCGGCGCCGACTACGAGACGATCATGTACGAGGGCTACGGCCCGAACGGTGTCGCCGTGCTCATCGAGTGCCTCACCGACAACCGCAACCGCGCCGCCTCCGAGGTCCGCGTCGCCATGACCCGCAACGGCGGCTCCATGGCCGACCCGGGCTCGGTGTCGTACCTGTTCAACCGCAAGGGCGTCGTGATCGTCCCCAAGGGCGAGCTGACCGAGGACGACGTGCTGGGCGCCGTGCTGGACGCGGGCGCCGAGGAGGTCAACGACCTCGGCGAGACCTTTGAGGTCATCAGCGAGGCCACCGACCTGGTCGCGGTCCGCACCGCCCTCCAGGACGCCGGCATCGACTACGACTCCGCCGACGCCAACTTCGTCCCGACCATGCAGGTCGAGCTGGACGAGGAGGGCGCCAAGAAGATCTTCAAGCTGATCGACGCGCTGGAGGACAGCGACGACGTGCAGAACGTCTTCGCCAACTTCGACGTCAGCGACGAAGTCATGGAGAAGGTCGGCGCGTAACGCCGTCGCGGACTCCGCGGGACCCAACGGGCCGACGGGACACACCCCGTCGGCCCGTCGCGTTGTCGGTGGCACCCGATAGCCTGCAGGAACAGGCGATCGAGAGGGAGGGCGCGTGCGCGTTCTGGGGGTGGACCCGGGCCTGACCCGGTGCGGTGTCGGCGTGGTCGAGGGCGTCGCCGGACGGCCGCTCACCATGATCGGCGTCGGCGTCGTCCGCACGCCCGCGGACGCGGACCTCGGCCACCGCCTCGTCGCCATCGAGCAGGGCATCGAACAGTGGCTGGACGAGCACCGGCCGGAGTTCGTCGCCGTCGAGCGCGTCTTCAGCCAGCACAACGTCCGTACGGTGATGGGCACGGCCCAGGCCAGCGCTGTCGCCCTGCTGTGCGCCTCCCGCCGCGGCATCCCCGTGGCGCTGCACACGCCGAGCGAGGTCAAGGCCGCCGTCACCGGCAGCGGTCGGGCCGACAAGGCCCAGGTGGGCGCCATGGTGACCCGTCTGCTCCGGCTGAGCGCACCGCCCAAGCCCGCCGACGCGGCCGACGCCCTCGCCCTCGCCATCTGCCACATCTGGCGCGCCCCCGCGCAGAACCGACTCCAGCAGGCCGTCGCCCTGCACACATCGAAAGGCCGTACGGCATGATCGCCTTCGTCAGCGGCACGGTCGCCGCGCTCGCCCCCGACGCAGCGGTCGTCGAGGTCGGCGGCGTCGGCATGGCCGTCCAGTGCACGCCGAACACGCTGTCCACACTGCGCATGGGCCAGCCCGCCAAGCTGCACACGTCCCTCGTCGTACGGGAGGACTCGCTCACCCTGTACGGCTTCGCGGACGACGACGAGCGGCAGACCTTCGAGCTGCTCCAGACGGCCAGCGGTGTCGGCCCCCGGCTCGCCCAGGCCATGCTCGCCGTGCACAGCCCGGACGCCCTGCGCCGGGCCGTCGCCACCGGCGACGAGAAGGCGCTCACGGCCGTCCCCGGCATCGGCAAGAAGGGCGCCCAGAAGCTGCTGCTGGAGCTGAAGGACCGCCTCGGCGAGCCGGTCGGCGTCCCCGCCGTCGGTACGGCCGTCAGCGCGGGCTGGCGCGACCAGTTGCACGCCGCCCTGATCGGCCTCGGCTACGCGACCCGGGAGGCGGACGAGGCCGTGACCGCCGTCGCTCCGCAGGCCGAGGCCGCCGAGGGCACCCCCCAGGTGGGACAGCTGCTGAAGGCGGCCCTGCAGACCCTGAACCGCGCCCGATGATCCGCACCGAGATTCCGAGGCACACCCCATGAACTGGGACGACACGACCGACGCCGATGCCGCCGAGCGGCTGGTGGACTCCGTCGCCGACCGTGAGGACCAGGCCGTCGAGGCCGCCCTGCGCCCCAAGGACCTGGGCGAGTTCATCGGCCAGGAGAAGGTCCGCGAACAGCTCGACCTCGTCCTGCGCGCCGCACGCGCGCGGGGCGCCACCGCCGACCACGTGCTGCTCTCCGGCGCCCCCGGCCTCGGCAAGACCACCCTGTCCATGATCATCGCGGCCGAGATGGGCGCCCCCATCCGCATCACGTCGGGCCCCGCCATCCAGCACGCCGGAGACCTCGCCGCGATCCTGTCCTCCCTCCAAGAGGGCGAGGTCCTCTTCCTCGACGAGATCCACCGCATGTCCCGGCCCGCCGAGGAGATGCTGTACATGGCGATGGAGGACTTCCGCGTCGACGTCATCGTCGGCAAGGGCCCGGGCGCCACCGCCATCCCGCTGGAGCTGCCCCCCTTCACCCTGGTCGGCGCCACCACCCGCGCGGGCCTGCTGCCGCCCCCGCTGCGCGACCGCTTCGGCTTCACCGCCCACATGGAGTTCTACGAACCGGCCGAACTGGAGCGGGTCATCCACCGCTCCGCGGACCTCCTCGAAGTCGAGATCGAGCCGGACGGCGCCGCCGAGATCGCCGGCCGCTCCCGGGGCACGCCCCGCATCGCCAACCGCCTGCTGCGCCGCGTCCGGGACTACGCGCAGGTCAAGGCCGACGGCCTGATCACCAGGGACATCGCGGCAGCGGCCCTCGCCGTCTACGAGGTGGATGCCCGCGGCCTCGACCGCCTCGACCGCGGCGTGCTGGAAGCCCTGCTCAAGCTGTTCGGCGGCGGCCCCGTCGGCCTGTCCACGCTCGCGGTCGCGGTGGGGGAGGAGCGCGAGACCGTGGAGGAGGTCGCCGAACCCTTCCTGGTACGGGAGGGCCTGCTGGCCCGCACCCCGCGCGGCAGGGTCGCCACCCCCGCCGCATGGGCGCATCTCGGCCTCACACCGCCCCGCTCCCAGACCGCCGGAAACGGACAACAGGATCTGTTCGGGGCGTGACGGCTCCGTCACCGCTCCGGGACGGCGAGGCCAGTGGCCGGAGCAGGAACCCCGGTGCCATGCTGAGCGTTGTTCCATGCGCGCGGACTCGCTTAGACTCCGCCGATGCCGCCTTTGTCGGCGGCGTACACACCCCCAACCATCTGGCCGCTCACAGCGCGGTCGTGTGAAGGAAGTACCGACCCGTGAGTCTCCTGACCCTCCTCCCGTTCATCGTGCTCATCGGGGCCATGTTCCTGATGACCCGGTCGGCCAAGAAGAAGCAGCAGCAGGCCGTGGAGATGCGGAACCAAATGCAGCCCGGCAGCGGTATCCGCACCATCGGGGGCATGTACGCCACCGTCAAGGAGGTGAACGAGGACACCGTCCTCGTCGACGCCGGTCCGGGCGTCGAGCTCCTCTTCGCCAAGAACTCCATCGGCGCAGTCCTCACCGACGACGAGTACAACCGCATCGTCCACGGCGTCGAGCACGACCTGAAGTCCGACGCCGACCTCGTCCCGGACGACGCCTCCTCCCTCACCGAGACCGGCGACTCCGCCGCCGACGCCACCGCTGACGACAAGGCCGTCGACCTCGGCAAGAAGGACGCGGCCGACGAGCCGGCCGACGACGCCCCGGCCGGCGAGGCGAAGACGGACGAAGAGCCGAAGAAGACCGACGGCGACTCCGAGGCGAAGTAGTCGCGGGGCCGGGGGGGGGGGGGGGGGGGGGCCCCCCCCCCCCCCCCCCCCCCCCCGCCCCCCCCCCCCCCCCCGCGACCGGCTCGCACGGAATCCCGACACCATGTCATGGCCGCCCGTCCGCCGATCCGGAGCGCGGCGGCCCGAGAGGGAGTACGAGAAGGTGGCCACACCTAAAAAGGGCCGGAGCGCGAGCGCCCAGAGCAAGCCGGGGCGCTCGCTGGCCCTGATCCTGATCGCCATCGCGGCGCTCACCGGTGGGATGTTCGCCTCGGGACACACGACACCGCGTCTCGGCATCGACCTTGCCGGCGGTACGAGCATCACGCTCGAGGCGGTCCCCGAGGCCGGCAACGAGGCGGCGATCAACAAGACCAACATGGACACCGCCGTCTCCATCATGGAGCGCCGTGTCAATGGTCTGGGCGTCTCCGAGGCCGAGGTCCAGACTCAGGGCCGGGACAACATCATCGTCAACATCCCCAAGGGCACGAACTCCGAGCAGGCCCGCAAGCAGGTCGGCACCACCGCCAAGCTGTACTTCCGCCCGGTCATCGCCACGGAGGTCTCCGGCGGCGCCGGCGCGGCCAGTCCCTCGCCGAGCCCCACGGGAAGCCCGTCGGACAAGCCGTCCGGCAAGGCCACCGACAAGCCCGAGGCCACCGACAAGGGCTCCGCCTCCCCGTCCGCCTCGCCCACCACGCAGGGCCGCGCGGTCACGGACGCGCTGAAGGCCGACGCGACGCCGTCGGCGAGCGCCTCGGACAAGGCGAAGGCCAGCCCCTCCCCGTCCGCGTCCGACGGCGCCGCCGCCGACGCGAGCAAGCTCCAGGAGCAGTACGCCAAGCTCGACTGCACCAACCCGAAGACCCGCTCCTCCGTGGGCGACGGCGTCAAGGCCTCCCAGCCCACCCTGGCCTGCGGCAAGAACTCGCAGGGCCAGTGGCAGAAGTACATCCTCGGCCCGGCCGAGGTCGACGGCACCGACGTCGACAAGGCCCAGGCCGTCCTGAACACCCAGACCGGTGCGGGCTGGACGGTCACGATGGACTTCACCGACCGGGGCGGCAAGAAGTTCGCGGACATCACCGGCAAGCTGGCGCAGAACCAGTCGCCGCAGAACCAGTTCGCGATCGTCCTCGACGGCGACGTGGTCTCCGACCCGTACGTGCGGCAGGCGCTCACCGGCGGCAACGCGGAGATCTCCGGCAACTTCAACCAGCAGTCCGCCCAGGACCTGGCCAACATGCTCAGCTACGGCGCGCTGCCGCTGACCTTCCGGGAGGACAGCGTTTCGACCGTCACGGCCGCGCTCGGTGGTGACCAGCTGAAGGCCGGTCTGATCGCCGGCGCGATCGGTCTCGCGCTGGTCGTCATCTACCTGCTGCTCTACTACCGCGGCCTGGCGTTCATCGCGATCCTCTCGCTGCTGGTCTCCGCCGCCCTGACCTACACGATCATGGCGCTGCTCGGCCCGACCATCAATTTCGCGCTGAACCTGCCCGCCGTGTGCGGTGCCATCGTCGCGATCGGCATCACGGCGGACTCGTTCATCGTGTACTTCGAACGCGTCCGCGACGAGATCCGGGAGGGCCGCTCGCTGCGCCCCGCCGTCGAGCGGGCCTGGCCGCGCGCCCGGCGCACCATCCTGGTCTCCGACTTCGTGTCGTTCCTCGCCGCCGCGGTGCTCTTCATCGTCACCGTCGGCAAGGTCCAGGGCTTCGCGTTCACGCTCGGCCTGACCACCCTGCTCGACGTGGTCGTGGTGTTCCTCTTCACCAAGCCGCTGCTGACGCTGATGGCCCGCCGCCCGTTCTTCGCGAACGGCCACAAGTGGTCCGGCCTCGACCCGAAGGGTCTGGGAGCGAAGCCCCCGCTGCGCCGCACCCGCCGCCCCGCCGCCCCCGTCGACACCAAGGAGGCCTGAGATGTCGAAACTCGGCACCCTCGGCGCCCGACTGCACCGTGGCGAGGTCGGCTACGACTTCGTCAAGAACCGCAAGATCTGGTACGGCCTCTCCATCCTGATCACCATCACGGCCATCGTCGGCCTGGCGGTCCGCGGCCTGAACATGGGCATCGAGTTCCAGGGCGGCGCCGTCTTCAACACGCCGAAGAACACCAGCGCCTCGGTGTCCCAGGCGGAGAGGTACGCGGAAGAGGCCTCCGGCCACGACGCGATCGTCCAGAAGCTCGGCGACGGCAGCCTGCGCATCCAGGTGGCCGGCATCGACACCGGCGCGGCCGACAAGATCAAGGACAAGCTCTCCGACGACCTCAAGGTCGACAAGGAGCAGATCAACGCCGAACTGGTCGGCCCCAGCTGGGGTGACCAGATCGCCAACAAGGCATGGCAGGGCCTCTGGATCTTCCTTGTCCTCGTGGTGATCTACCTGGCGATCGCCTTCGAGTGGCGCATGGCGCTGGCCGCGTTCGTCGCCCTGATCCACGACATCACCATCACGGTCGGCATCTACGCCCTCGTCGGCTTCGAGGTCACACCGGGCACGGTGATCGGTCTGCTGACCATCCTCGGCTACTCGCTGTACGACACGGTCGTGGTCTTCGACAGCCTCAAGGAACAGACCAGGGACATCACCAAGCAGACCCGCTGGACCTACAGCGACGTCGCCAACCGCTCGATCAACAGCACCCTGGTCCGCTCCATCAACACCACGGTGGTCGCGCTCCTGCCGGTCGCGGGCCTGCTGTTCATCGGTGGCGGTGTCCTCGGCGCCGGCATGCTGAACGACATCTCGCTGTCGCTGTTCGTCGGCCTCGCCGCAGGTGCGTACTCCTCGATCTTCATCGCCACGCCGCTCGTCGCCGACCTCAAGGAGCGCGAGCCGCAGCTGAAGGCTCTCAGGAAGCGCGTCCTCGCCAAGCGGGCCCAGTCCGGCGCCCAGGGCGAGACCGAGACCCACGACGCCGACGAGTCGTACGACGGCGAGCCCGAGGACGCCGCACCCGCGGTCGTCGGCCCCCGCAACCAGCCCGCGTCCCGCACCCGCGGCCGTGGCCGTCCGTCGGGGAAGCGCCGATGACCGACATCAGGGAGCTGCTGCTCAGCCGCATCAGGGACGTGGCGGACTACCCGGAGCCGGGCGTGATGTTCAAGGACATCACCCCGCTCCTGGCGGACCCGGCGGCGTTCACAGCGCTCACCGACGCCCTCGCCGAGATCGCCGAGCGCACCGGTGCCACCAAGGTCGTCGGCCTGGAGGCCCGGGGCTTCATCCTCGGCGCCCCCGTCGCAGTCCGCGCCGGCCTCGGCTTCATCCCCGTACGCAAGGCGGGCAAGCTCCCCGGAGCCACCCTCGGCCAGGCCTACGACCTGGAGTACGGCTCGGCGGAGATCGAGGTGCACGCCGAGGACCTGACCGCCGACGACCGCGTCCTGATCGTCGACGACGTCCTCGCCACCGGCGGCACCGCCGAGGCCTCGGTCCAGCTCATCCGCCGGGCCGGCGCCGAGGTCGCGGGCCTCGCCGTCCTCATGGAGCTCGGCTTCCTCAGCGGCCGCGGCCGCCTGGAACCGGCTCTGAACGGCGCACCGCTGGAGGCGCTGCTCACGGTCTAGAAGGCCCCGGCAGCCCGGTGGACACCGCCGTGCCGCCGGCTCGACACCGCGGAGGCGGGCCCGGAGGAATCCGGCGCCCGCCTCTCGCGTTTCTCGGGTAGACGGTCCTCACATCGGCCTGAAGGCGATCCCGGGGCCCAGGATGGCTACCATGGGGTTTCCGGAGCCTGACCGGGGGACCCGGATCGCGCACGAGGAGCCCTCTTGCCAGACGAGGCCCAGCACCTGACCGCCGCCAAGCCCGAGTCCGCCTCGGCAGCCGCGGCCAAGCCCGCGCCGAACGCGCCCCACGCGAAGAACGACACCCGCGGGCCGGTCGAGCACGCCCAGTCGGCGCCGGTCGACAAGCCCGCCGAGCAGGCGCGTCCCAAGCCCGCCCCGCCCGTGCGCCAGGCCGGCGGCCAGCCCGCCCGTACCGGCTCCTCCAACCGCGTCCGCGCCCGCCTGGCCCGCCTCGGCGTACAGCGCGCGAACCCGTACAACCCGGTCCTGGAGCCGTTGCTGCGGATAGTGCGCAGCAACGACCCGAAGATCGAGACGTCGACGCTCCGCCAGATCGAGCGCGCCTACCAGGTCGCCGAGCGCTGGCACCGCGGCCAGAAGCGCAAGAGCGGCGACCCGTACATCACGCACCCCCTCGCGGTGACGACCATCCTCGCCGAGCTGGGCATGGATCCGGCCACGCTGATGGCGGGCCTGCTGCACGACACGGTCGAGGACACCGAGTACGGCCTGGAGGACCTGCGCCGCGACTTCGGCGACGTCGTCACCCTGCTCGTCGACGGCGTCACCAAGCTGGACAAGGTCAAGTTCGGCGAGGCCGCGCAGGCGGAGACCGTGCGCAAGATGGTCGTCGCCATGGCCAAGGACCCCCGCGTCCTCGTCATCAAGCTCGCCGACCGCCTGCACAACATGCGCACCATGCGCTACCTCAAGCGCGAGAAGCAGGAGAAGAAGGCGCGCGAGACCCTCGAGATCTACGCGCCGCTCGCCCACCGCCTGGGCATGAACACCATCAAGTGGGAGCTGGAGGACCTCGCCTTCGCGATCCTCTACCCCAAGATGTACGACGAGATCGTCCGCCTGGTCGCCGAGCGCGCCCCGAAGCGCGACGAGTACCTCGCCATCGTCACCGACGAGGTCCAGCAGGACCTGCGGGCGGCCCGCATCAAGGCGACCGTCACCGGCCGCCCGAAGCACTACTACAGCGTCTACCAGAAGATGATCGTCCGCGGCCGGGACTTCGCGGAGATCTACGACCTGGTGGGCATCCGCGTCCTCGTGGACACCGTCCGCGACTGCTACGCGGCCCTCGGCACGGTGCACGCGCGATGGAACCCGGTCCCCGGCCGGTTCAAGGACTACATCGCGATGCCCAAGTTCAACATGTACCAGTCGCTGCACACGACGGTCATCGGCCCCGGCGGCAAGCCGGTCGAGCTGCAGATCCGCACGTTCGACATGCACCGCCGCGCCGAGTACGGCATCGCCGCGCACTGGAAGTACAAGCAGGAGGCCGTCGCCGGCGCCTCCAAGGTGCGCAGCGACGCCCCCAAGTCGTCCGGCAAGGGCAAGGACGACCACCTCAACGACATGGCGTGGCTGCGCCAGCTCCTGGACTGGCAGAAGGAGACCGAGGACCCGGGGGAGTTCCTGGAGTCCCTGCGCTTCGACCTCTCCCGCAACGAGGTCTTCGTCTTCACCCCCAAGGGCGACGTCATAGCGCTCCCCGCCGGTGCCACCCCGGTCGACTTCGCCTACGCGGTGCACACCGAGGTCGGCCACCGCACCATAGGCGCCCGCGTCAACGGCCGGCTGGTCCCGCTGGAGTCCACCCTCGACAACGGCGACCTGGTGGAGGTCTTCACCTCCAAGGCGGCCGGCGCCGGGCCCTCCCGTGACTGGCTCGGCTTCGTCAAGTCACCGCGCGCCCGCAACAAGATCCGCGCCTGGTTCTCCAAGGAGCGCCGCGACGAGGCGATCGAGCAGGGCAAGGACGCCATCGTCCGCGCCATGCGCAAGCAGAACCTGCCGATCCAGCGCATCCTGACCGGCGACTCCCTGGTGACCCTCGCGCACGAGATGCGCTACGCCGACATCTCCGCGCTGTACGCGGCGATCGGCGAGGGCCATGTCTCCGCGCAGAACATCGTGCAGAAACTCGTCCAGGCACTCGGCGGCGAGGAGGCCGCCACCGAGGAGATCGACGAGTCGATCCCGCCGGCCCGCGGCCGCAGCCGCAAGCGCCGCTCCAGCGCGGATCCGGGCGTCGTCGTCAAGGGCGTCGAGGACGTGTGGGTCAAGCTGGCCCGCTGCTGTACGCCCGTCCCCGGCGACCCCATCATGGGCTTCGTCACGCGCGGCAGCGGCGTATCGGTTCACCGCACCGACTGCGTCAACGTCGACTCGCTGTCCCGTGAGCCCGAGCGGATCCTCGAGGTCGAGTGGGCGCCCACCCAGTCCTCGGTCTTCCTGGTCGCCATCCAGGTCGAGGCCCTGGACCGCTCCCGGCTCCTCTCGGACGTCACCCGCGTCCTGTCCGACCAGCACGTCAACATCCTCTCCGCGGCCGTGCAGACCTCCCGCGACCGCGTCGCCACCTCCCGCTTCACCTTCGAGATGGGCGACCCGAAGCATCTCGGCCATGTACTGAAGGCGGTCCGGGGCGTGGAGGGCGTCTACGACGTGTACCGGGTGACGTCGGCGCGCAGCAGGGCGTAACAGCCACACGAAAGGGGGCCCCGTACGGCGTGTACGGGGCCCCTTCGCTGCCGGCTGGATCAGCCGCCGAACTCCTGCAGACCCTTCAGCGCCTGGTCCAGCAGCGCCTGGCGGCCCTCGAGCTCACGCTCGAGCTTGTCCGCCTTGGCGTTGTTGCCCTGCGCCCGGGCCTGGTCGATCTGGCCCCGCAGCTTGTCCACGGCCGCCTGGAGCTGACCGGTCAGACCCTCGGCACGCGCGCGTGCCTCCGGGTTCGTCCGGCGCCACTCGGCCTCCTCGGCCTCCTGAAGGGCCCGCTCGACGGCGTGCATCCGGCCCTCGACCTTGGGCCGGGCATCGCGCGGCACATGACCGATGGCCTCCCACCGCTCGTTGATCGCACGGAACACGGCCCGGGACGCCTTCAGGTCCGTGATCGGCAGGAGCTTCTCGGCCTCCTCGGCCAGCTCCTCCTTGAGCTTCAGGTTCTCCGCCTGCTCGGCGTCCCGCTCGGCGAACACCGAGCTGCGCGCGGCGAAGAAGACGTCCTGGGCGCCGCGGAAGCGGTTCCACAGATCGTCCTCGTGCTCGCGCTGGGCCCGGCCGGCGGCCTTCCACTCGGCCATCAGCTCGCGGTAGCGCGCGGCCGTCGCACCCCAGTCCGTCGAGTTCGACAGTGCCTCGGCCTCGGCGACCAGCCGCTCCTTGGTCCGCCGCGCCTCCTCGCGCTGGGCGTCCAGCTGCGCGAAGTGCTGCTTGCGCCGCTTGGAGAACGCCGACCGCGCGTGCGAGAACCGGTGCCACAGCTCGTCGTCGGACTTGCGGTCCAGCCGCGGCAGACCCTTCCAGGTGTCCACCAGGGCCCGCAGCCGCTCACCGGCCGCCCGCCACTGGTCCGACTGCGACAGCTCCTCCGCCTCGACGACCAGCGCCTCCTTGGCCTTGCGCGCCTCGTCGGACTGCTTCGCCCGCTGCGCCTTGCGCTCCTCGCGGCGCGCCTCCACCAACTCGGTGAGCTTGTCCAGCCGGACCCGCAGGGCGTCCAGGTCGCCCACCGCGTGGTGCGCGTCGACCTGCTCCCTGATGTGGTCGATGGCCGCCTGGGCGTCCTTCGCCGACAGGTCGGTGGTCTTCACTCGCTTCTCGAGGAGGCCGATCTCGACAACCAGGCCCTCGTACTTGCGCTCGAAATAGGCCAGCGCCTCCTCAGGGGAGCCCGCCTGCCAGGAACCGACGACCTGCTCGCCGTCGGCCGTACGCACGTACACGGTCCCCGTCTCGTCGACGCGGCCCCACGGGTCGCTGCTCACAGCGCCTCCTCCACATGATGCCTGCGAGGGGCCTCAGCACCCCCGGGCATCGTCCACAGTTTCGTCACGGCCAACATAGGCGACCGGCGGGGGGCCTGTCCGCATCCCGCGCGACCGAAATTACGCAGTTGAGGGTCAGGATTTCGCGACCGTGGCCTTGTTGATCACGACCGTCGCGTTGGGCGCCGTATTGCCCGTCTGGTCGGGCGCCTGGGCTCCGGCGGCGGCGATTTTCTTCAGGACCTTCATGCCCGCTTCGGACACCGTGCCGAACGGTGTGTAGTCGGGCGGCAGCTGACTGTCCTTGTAGACGAGGAAGAACTGGCTGCCGCCGCTGTCGCGGCCCTGCTTCGTCTGGGCGTTGTACTGGTTCGCCATCGCTACCGTGCCCGCCGGGTACACCCCGCCCCTGAGGCTCTTGTCCTTCAGGTTCTCGTCCGGGATCGTGTAGCCGGGGCCGCCCATGCCGGTGCCCTGCGGGTCACCGCACTGCAGGACGTAGATGCCCTGGTTCGTGAGCCGGTGACACTTGCTGTGGTCCAGGTAGCCCTTGCCGAGAAGGAAGTTGAACGAGTTGACGGTGTGCGGCGCCGCCGACGCCTTCAGCGCGATGTCTATCTCGCCGCAGGTCGTGTCCAGCTTCATCGTGTACGTCGCGGACTTGTCGATGGTCATCGCCGGTTCCTTCTTCCAGGTCTCCGACTTGACCTTGCCCGGGGCGGGCTTCTCGCACGGGTCCGGGGCCTTGCTGGGCGAGGCGCTCGGGGTGACGTCCGCGCCCGCGTTCTCCTTCTTGCCGTCGTCCTCGAACGGCTTGGTCAGGTAGACCGAAACGGAGAGCACCACGACCACGCCGAGGACCGAGGCGATCACGGAGTTGCGGATACGGGCCTTGCGCCGTGCGTCAGTGCGTCGCTGCTGCTGCCGCAAGTACTTCTCACGGGCGAGCTGACGCCGCCGCTGTTCCTGGCTGACCACCGGGTTCTCTCCTCATGCGTCTGATACGTCGACCGGTACGCGTGGGGCCTGTGCGCCGACCGCCTGCGTGTGCCCCGTACCGTATATGGGTTCGCTGAGGAATCGGCAGCGCCGGTAGGCTCTGACAGCAGCCGCAGCCGCCCGTATCGACACAACGAAGGACGATCGTGCTCATTGCCGGGTTCCCCGCCGGGGCCTGGGGGACGAACTGCTACCTCGTCGCCCCCGCCGCCGGTGAGGAGTGCGTGATCATCGACCCCGGCCATCAGGCCGCCGACGGCGTCGCGGAAACGCTCAGAAAGCATCGGCTCAAGCCCGTCGCCGTCGTCCTCACGCACGGCCACATCGACCACGTGGCATCGGTCGTCCCCGTGTGCGGCGCGCACGACGTGCCGGCCTGGATCCACCCCGACGACCGGTACATGATGAGCGACCCGGCGAAGGGAATCGGCCGTTCCATCGGGATGCCGCTCCTGGGCGAGCTGACCGTGGGAGAGCCCGACGACGTCAAGGAACTGGCCGACGGGGCGAAGCTGGAGCTGGCGGGCCTGGAGCTGTCCGTCGCGCACGCGCCCGGCCATACCAAGGGGTCGGTGACCTTCGGCATGCCCGAGGCGGCGGACATCCCGCCGATCCTGTTCTCGGGCGACCTGCTGTTCGCCGGCTCCATCGGACGCACCGACCTGCCCGGCGGTGACATGGCCGAGATGCTCGACTCGCTGGCCCGCGTGTGCCTGCCGCTCGACGACTCGACCGTGGTGCTGTCCGGCCACGGCCCCCAGACCACCATCGGCCAGGAGCGCGCCACCAACCCGTATCTGCGGCAGGTGGCGGGCGGCCAGGGAGCATCTCCGGCTCCCCGACGAGGAATGTGACGAGACCTTCCGTGAGCACCTTCAAGGCCCCCAAGGGCACGTACGACCTGATCCCGCCGGACTCCGCGACGTTCCTGGCGGTCCGCGAGGCGATCGCCGCACCGCTGCGCAACTCCGGCTACGGCTACATCGAGACACCGGGCTTCGAGAACGTCGAACTCTTCGCGCGCGGCGTCGGCGAATCGACGGACATCGTGACGAAGGAGATGTACGCCTTCGAGACGAAGGGCGGTGACAGGCTGGCCCTGCGTCCCGAAGGCACGGCCTCCGTCCTCCGTGCCGCCCTGGAGGCCAACCTGCACAAGGCGGGCAACCTCCCGGTCAAGCTCTGGTACTCCGGCTCGTACTACCGCTACGAGCGCCCCCAGAAGGGCCGCTACCGCCACTTCTCCCAGGTCGGCGCCGAGGCGATCGGTGCCGAGGACCCGGCGCTGGACGCCGAGCTGATCATCCTGGCCGACCAGGCGTACCGCTCGCTGGGCCTGAGCAACTTCCGGATCCTGCTCAACAGCCTGGGCGACAAGGAGTGCCGCCCCGTGTACCGGACGGCGCTCCAGGACTTCCTGCGCGGCCTGGACCTGGACGAGGACACCCTGCGGCGGGCGGAGATCAACCCGCTGCGCGTCCTGGACGACAAGCGCGAGTCGGTCCAGAAGCAGCTGGGGGACGCCCCGCTCCTGCGTGACTACCTCTGCGACGCCTGCAAGGCGTACCACGAGGAGGTCCGCGAGCTGATCACGGCGGCCGGCGTCGCCTTCGAGGACGACCCGAAGCTGGTCCGCGGCCTGGACTACTACACCCGCACGACGTTCGAGTTCGTCCACGACGGCCTCGGCTCCCAGTCCGCTGTCGGCGGCGGCGGGCGCTACGACGGCCTGTCCGAGATGATCGGCGGCCCCGCCCTGCCGTCCGTCGGCTGGGCCCTCGGCGTCGACCGCACGGTCCTCGCCCTGGAGGCGGAGGGAGTCGAGCTAGAACTCCCCGCCACCACCAGTGTGTTCGCCGTCCCGCTCGGCGAGGAGGCCCGCCGGGTCCTGTTCGCCAAGGTCACGGAGTTGCGCAAGAACGGCATCGCGGCCGACTTCTCCTACGGCGGCAAGGGCCTCAAGGGCGCGATGAAGAACGCCAACCGCAGCGGCGCCCGCTACACGATCGTCGCCGGCGAACGCGACCTCGCCGAGGGCGTGGTCCAGCTCAAGGACATGGAGTCGGGCGAGCAGACGCCGATCGGCGTGAACGAGATCGTGGCGGAACTGGAAGCACGACTCGGCTGAGCCACGGCTCATGCCTGGGCGGCGTCGCCCTCTGAGCCGGTCCGGCGTTGGAGGAGGGGCACGACGGGGCGGTGCCGCCGCTCCTGCCTGGGCGATCTCTCCCTCACAGCCGTCCGGCGTTTGAGGACGCATGACCGGGCTCAGCCACCGCGCCTGCCTGGGCGGTGTCGCGCTCTCAGCCCGTGCGGCATTGGAGGACGAACGCGACTGGCCTGAGCCGCCCCTCCGGCCGGGCTGCGCCGGCACTCCTGCCCGGGCGGCCTCGCCCTCCCAGCCCGTCCGGCGTTTGAGGACGAGGCCGTTCAGACCGATCGGGGGTCCAGGGGGCGGAGCCCCCTGGCGGGGCCGAAGGGGCGGAGCCCCCTGGAGGAGGGGACGGGTAGGGGCGGCGGGGGCGAGAACCCTCAGTCCAGCAGGCCGTACCGCAGTGCGCTCGTCACCGCCGCCGTCCGGTCGTCCACGCCCAACTTGCCGAAGACACGCAGCAGATACGTCTTCACCGTCGACTCGCCGATGAACAACCGGCGCCCGATCTCCGCGTTCGTGCACCCCTCGGCGACCAGCCGCAGCACGGCCGTCTCGCGTTCCGACAGCCGCGGCCGCTCCGGCTTCGTGCGCAGCTGGTCCACCAGCCGCGCCGCGACGGACGGGGCCAGGACCGTCTCGCCGCGCGCCGCCGCCCGCACGGCCTCCGCGAGTTCCGCACGCGGCAGGTCCTTCAGCAGATAACCCGCCGCCCCGGCCTCCACCGCCCGCAGAATGTCGCGGTCCGTCTCGTACGTCGTCAGCACGACCACCCGGCACGGCAGCCCGGCCCGCGTCATCCGCACGATGGAGTCCACGCCCCCGCCACCTGGCATCCGCAGATCCATCAGCACGATGTCGGGCCGCAACTGCTCCGCCAGCGCCTCCGCCTGCGGCCCGCTGGACGCGTCGGCGACGACCTCCAGATCGGACTCCGCACTGAGCATCGCCCGCAGCCCCTCCCGTACGACGGGATGGTCGTCTGCCAGGACGATCCGGATCACGGCGTCTCCCTCCTCACGACCGGAAGGCGGACGGTCACCACCGTGCCGTCGCCCGGGGCGCTGCGCACCTCCGCGGTTCCGCCCACTTCCACGGCCCGGGCCCGCAGCCCCGCCAGACCGTACCCGCCCCGGACGGCACCCGGGTCAAAGCCGGGCCCGCCGTCCCGCACGGACACGGTCAGCATGTCGTCGGCGTATGCCAGCGACACCCCGACCGCCACCGAACTCCCCGCGTGCTTACGGGCGTTGGCCAGCGCCTCCTGGCAGGCGCGCAGGGCGACCACCTCAGGACCGGCGGGCAGCATACGGACCGGGCCCGTCACCTCCAGCGCCGCGTCATGGCGCGCGGCGAGCCGGCCCAACGCGTCCGGCAGTGAGGCGCCGTCCAGGTCGGCGGGCGCACCCCCGGCGACCAACGCCCGGGCCTCGGCGAGATTCTGCCGGGCCGTCTCGTCCATCAGCCGCAGATGACGCCGCGCCTCGGGCAGGTCGTGGTCCAGCTCCGCCTCGACCGCCTGGATCAGCATCACCAGGCTGGTGAACCCCTGCGCGAGCGTGTCGTGGATCTCCCGGGCCAGCCGCTCCCGCTCGGCCAGCGCACCGTGGGCCGTCGACAGCCGCGCGACCTCGTGGCGGCTGGCGTCCAGCTCCGCGATCAGCTCGGCCCGCTCCTGGCTCTGCTCGATGATCCGGATGATCCAGACGCCGATGGCCACCGAGAACACCAGGGTGACCACGGAGAACAGCACGCCGAACGCCACCTCCCGGGCACCGGGCCACCACAGCAACGCCCAGCCGCCCACGGGCACGACGTTCATCACGGCCACCGCCACCAGCGCCGACCGCAGCCGCAGGGTCATGAAGCACTGCGGGATCAGCGCGAAGGTCAGCACCCGCGTCTCACCGGCGAGCACCGCCGACGGAAGGAACAGCGCCAGCGCCACCGTCAGATAACCGATCGCCTGCCGCTGGTCGGGCGGATCGCCCCGGATCAGACGCCGCCCGGCCACGACGTGCAGCGGGACGAGTGGCACGAGCAGCGCCGCCGCGAGCGCGCGGAGCGGCCAGCCGGGCTGCTCCGCGGCGAGCACGTAGGCCACCGTGGCGACCCAGATCAGCGCGAAGTACGTGTCCCAGAGCCGGAACGAGCGCTCCCAGTGATAGGCGCTCGCGGCATCGCTCATCCCTCGCGCCGGTCCTTCCAGCGGAACGTCAGCAGGCACAGCGCCAATCCTCCGGCGCACCACGCCGCGAGCACCAGGGCCACGCGTCCCATCTCCCAGCTCCCCGCCTGCTCCAGCACCTGCGCCGACTCCGGCAGGAACACCCCGCGCAGCCCCTGGCACATCCACTTCAGCGGGAACAGCGCACCGATGGTCAGCATCCAGTCCGGGATGGTGCCGATGGCGATGTACACCCCGGAGATGAACTGGAGCACCAGGAAGGGCAGTACGACCACGGAACTCGCGCTGTTCGCGGACTTCGGCACCGAGCTGATCGCGATGCCGAGCAGGGCGCAGGCCGTGATCCCGAGCACGAAGATCCACGCCAGGTCGAACCAACGGCCCGCGTCGGACGGCAGGTCCACGTCGTACACGGTCGTGCCGACGACGAGCAGGATCACCGTCTCCAGCAGACCGGTGAACAGAACAAGCCAGATCTTGCCGAGGAAGTACGCCGTCGGCGGCATCGGCGTGCCCCGCAGCCGGCGCAGCACCTTCTCCTCCCGCTCCACGGCGATCGAGATGCCGAGCGCCTGGAAACTCGTCGACATGATGCCGGCGGCCATCATCGCCGGGACGTAGAGCTGCGAGGCGGTGATGCCCGCGCCCGCCACGTCGTCCCGGAAGATCGACGCGAACAGGAACAGGAAGACGACCGGGAAGGCGAACGTGAACACCACCTGGTCCCGCTGCCGGAAGAACTGCCTGATCTCCAGGGCGCCCCGCCGCAGCCCCAGCCCCCAGGCGCCGGGCAGCCCCCCAGCGCCGACCGCATAGCGTTCCCGTACTGCGGTCGTGGTCATCGCGCGTCCTTCTGCCGCTGTCCGGTCAGCCGGAGGTAGACGTCCTCCAGCGTGGGCCGGCTCACCGCCAGCCCCGGGATCTCACCGTCGAAGCGGTGCATGAGCCCGGCGATTGTTTTGGTCGGCGTGCCCGTGCGCACCCTGCGCGGGGTGCCGTCCGGCTCGGTCCACTCGACGAGGACCTCCGTGCCGTACCGTTCCCGCAACGCCCCGGGCTCGCCCTCGGCGACGATCCGGCCCTGCGCGACGACGGCCAGCCGGTGCGCGAGGGCCTCCGCCTCCTCCAGGTAGTGCGTGGTCAGCAGGATGGTCGTGCCCTCGTCGGCCAGGGTGCGGATCAGCGACCAGAACTGCCGCCGGGCCGCCGGATCGAACCCGGTGGTCGGCTCGTCCAGAAGCAGCAGGTCCGGGCCGCCGATCACGCCGAGCGCCACGTCCAGACGCCGGCGCTGGCCGCCCGACAGGGCCTTGATCCGGCTGTCCGCCTTCGCCTCCAGACCGACCAGGCCGATGATCTCCTCCGGGTCGCGCGGCCGGGGGTAGTAGCCGGCGAAGTGCCGCACCGTCTCCCGGACCGTCAACTCCGCGGGCGCCGATTCGTCCTGCCAGACGATTCCGACACGTGAACGCCACGCGCGCGTGCCGGTCGCCGGGTCCGACCCGAGCACGGACACCTCGCCCGCGTCCCGGTCCCGGTTGCCCTGGAGGATCTCCACCGTGGTGCTCTTGCCCGCGCCGTTGGGCCCGAGCAGGCCGAACACCTCGCCCCGACGGATGCCCAGATCGATGCCGTCGACGGCCGTCACGTCCCCGTACCGCTTGCGCAGCCCCCGCACCTGGACGGCGAGGTCGTACCCGTGTGCTGTCATGTGACGAGCGTCGGCCGGAACGCAACCCTCAGGGACGACCGTGCGGACATGCTTATGTCCACTGAACGGTGGACAGGCGCTCGCGTGCGGCAGAATGGCACTGCCCGAAGTTGGTCAGACCTCAAGCGACGGAATCGGCGTGATGAGCAAGACGACAGTCAAGGACGTCTCCATGGAGCCCGAGTCGGAGCGCGCCGAGATCACGCCCCGCACCGAGGGCGGCAGCCGGGCCCTCGCCCTGCTGCTGGTGATCACCGGCGCGGCCGGACTGCTCGCCTCGTGGGTCATCACGATCGACAAGTTCAAGATCCTCGAAGCCAAGGTCGCGGGCACGACGTTCACGCCCGGCTGCAGCCTCAACCCCGTCGTCTCCTGCGGCAGCGTCATGGAGAGCAAGCAGGCCGCCGTCTTCGGTTTCCCGAACCCGATGCTCGGCCTCGTCTGCTACGCCGTCGTCATCGGCGTCGGCGTGAGCCTGCTCGCCCGCGCCCGCTTCCCGCGCTGGTACTGGCTCACCTTCAACGCCGGCTGCCTGTTCGGCGTCGTCTTCTGCGCCTGGCTGATGTTCCAGTCCCTGTACCGCATCAACGCGCTGTGCCTGTGGTGCTCCCTGGCCTGGGTCGCCACGATCCTGATGTTCTGGTACGTGACGTCGTTCAACATCCGCAAGGGCTTTCTGCCCGCCCCGGCCTGGCTCAAGAGCTTCTTCGGCGAGTTCACCTGGGTCATGCCCGTGCTGCACATCGGCATCATCGGCATGCTGATCCTGACCCGCTGGTGGGACTTCTGGATGAGCTGAGCCGGGAGCACCAGGGCCCGGAGGGATTGTCAGTGCCGTGATTTAGGGTTTCTGACGTGGAGCCCGACCTGTTCACCGCCGCAGCAGAAGAACGCCAGGAGAAGGAGCCGTCCAGCAGCCCCCTGGCGGTGCGGATGCGCCCGCGCACCCTCGACGAGGTCGTGGGCCAGCGGCATCTGCTGAAGCCGGGCTCGCCCCTGCGCAGACTGGTCGGCGAGGCCTCCGGCCCGGCCGGTCCCTCCTCGGTGATCCTCTGGGGCCCGCCCGGCACCGGCAAGACCACCCTGGCGTACGTCGTCTCCAAGGCCACCGACGCCCGCTTCGTCGAACTGTCGGCGATCACCGCGGGCGTCAAGGAGGTCCGCTCGGTCATCGACGGCGCCCGCCGCGCCTCCGGCGGATACGGCAAGGAGACCGTCCTCTTCCTCGACGAGATCCATCGATTCAGCAAGGCCCAGCAGGACTCCCTCCTCCCGGCCGTCGAGAACCGCTGGGTGACACTGATCGCGGCGACGACGGAGAACCCGTACTTCTCGGTGATCTCGCCCCTGCTGTCCCGCTCCCTGCTGCTCACCCTGGAACCGCTCACGGACGACGACATCAAGGGCCTCGTCCAGCGGGCCCTGACCGACGAGCGCGGCCTCAAGGGCGCCGTCACCCTGCCCGAGGAGACCGAGAGCCACCTCCTGCGCATCGCCGGCGGCGACGCCCGCCGCGCCCTGACAGCCCTGGAGGCCGCCGCAGGAGCCGCCCTCGACAAGGGCGAGACGGAGATCGGCCTGACGACGCTGGAGGAGACGGTCGACCGGGCCGCCGTGAAGTACGACCGCGACGGCGACCAGCACTACGACGTGGCCAGCGCCCTGATCAAGTCCATCCGCGGCTCCGACGTCGACGCCGCCCTGCACTACCTGGCCCGGATGATCGAGGCCGGCGAGGACCCCCGCTTCATCGCCCGGCGCCTGATGATCTCCGCCAGCGAGGACATCGGCCTGGCGGACCCGACCGCTCTGCAGACGGCGGTCGCCGCCGCCCAGGCCGTCGCCATGATCGGCTTCCCGGAGGCCGCCCTCACCCTCAGCCACGCCACCATCGCCCTCGCCCTGGCGCCCAAGTCCAACGCCGCGACCACCGCGATCGGCGCCGCCCTGGAGGACGTACGCAAGGGACTGGCCGGCCCCGTCCCCGCGCATCTGCGCGACAGCCACTACAAGGGCGCCACCAAGCTCGGCCACGGCCAGGGCTACGTCTACCCGCACGACCTGCCCGAGGGCATCGCCGCCCAGCAGTACGCTCCGGACGCCCTGAAGGACCGCGAATACTACGAGCCGACCCGGCACGGCGCGGAGGCCCGCTACGCGGACGCGGTCGAGTGGACCCGGAAGAACCTCGGTCGAAAGCGGACCTGAGCACCCTGTAAACTCATTCGGAGTGCCGCGTCCCGTGCAGTCAGAACGGGACAGTCGGCCGGAGCCCGGTCCCCCGGGATCGGCTCCAGGAGCGTCGCGCACCGTCGAACGGTGTCGCGGGCAGCCCACCACCATCCGTCGCAGGACGGGACCGGTCGGTGGGCCACTCGCGTGCTGCACGTATGTGCCCAGACCAGGGGAGCGGCTGCCCACCGAGGTCCACCAGGACCGAGGCGGGTTTCCCCGGCTGCGGATGCGACCTCCCACAACCCTGACAAGCCGACACTAGGAAACGAGAAACAGTGGCGAACCAGTCCCGCCCCAAGGTCAAGAAGTCGCGTGCCCTCGGCATCGCGCTCACCCCGAAGGCCGTCAAGTACTTCGAGGCCCGCCCGTACCCGCCCGGTGAGCACGGCCGTGGCCGCAAGCAGAACTCGGACTACAAGGTCCGTCTGCTCGAGAAGCAGCGCCTGCGCGCGCAGTACGACGTGTCCGAGCGCCAGCTCGTCCGCGCCTACGAGCGTGCCTCCAAGGTCCAGGGCAAGACCGGTGAGGCCCTGATCATCGAGCTGGAGCGCCGTCTCGACGCCCTGGTCCTGCGTTCGGGCATCGCCCGCACGATCTACCAGGCCCGCCAGATGGTCGTCCACGGCCACATCGCGGTCAACGGCAAGAAGGTCGACAAGCCCTCCTTCCGTGTCCGTCCGGACGACGTGGTGCAGGTCCGCGAGCGCTCCAAGGAGAAGACCCTCTTCACGATCGCTCGTGAGGGTGGCTTCGCCCCCGACGGTGAGACCCCGCGCTACCTCCAGGTGAACCTCAAGGCCCTGGCGTTCCGCCTGGACCGCGAGCCGAACCGCAAGGAGATCCCGGTGATCTGCGACGAGCAGCTCGTCGTCGAGTACTACGCCCGCTGATCCACGGCAGGCGCGCGGTACCTCAGCCCGCCGTCTCCCCGCCCCTTTCGGGCGGGCGAGGCGGCGGGCTTTCGTGAATCCGCCGTCCCCGGGCGGTAATCCGGTACGGAGCCGCATCCCCGGCGCGATAGGCTCGTCGCACGACTTTTTCGATGTTCAGGCACGTTTTTCAGGGAGCGGGTGCACACAGTGTCCGGTGGAGAGGTGGCCGGAATCCTGGTGGCGGTCTTCTGGGCGATCCTGGTCTCCTTCCTCGCCGTCGCGCTGGCGAGGCTGGCCCAGACGCTCAGGGCGACCACCAAGCTCGTGGCGGATGTGACCGATCAGGCCGTCCCGCTGCTGGCCGACGCCTCCGCGGCGGTGCGCTCCGCGCAGACCCAGATCGATCGCGTCGACTCGATCGCCTCCGACGTCCAGGAGGTCACGTCGAACGCCTCCGCGCTGTCGACCACCGTCGCCTCCACCTTCGGCGGCCCCCTGGTCAAGGTCGCCGCCTTCGGCTACGGCGTGCGCCGAGCCCTCGGCGGCCGCAAGGAGGACGTGCCCGGCAAGGCGTCGAGGCGTACCGTGATCGTGGGCCGCACGGTCTCTCGGCGCAGCGCCCGAGGGAAGAGGGACTGAGAGCCAGCGATGTTCCGCCGTACGTTCTGGTTCACCACCGGCGTCGCCGCCGGAGTGTGGGCCACCACCAAGGTCAACCGGAAGCTGAAGCAGCTGACGCCCGAGAGCCTCGCCAAAGCCGCGGGCAACAAGGCGCTCGAGGCCGGCCACCGGCTCAAGGACCGAGCGGTCGACTTCGCGCTCGACGTCCGCGACAACATGGCCCAGCGGGAGGCCGAACTGGGCGACGCGCTTGGGCTCAACGCCTCCGTCGACCCCGAACTCCCCGCGCCCCGGCGGCACGCCGCCATCGAGAACCGCACAGAGCCGAAGACGTACGTCATCGACAGCACGTCGTCCACGTACAAGAAGAATTCGTACAACCGGAATGAGGACCACTGATGGAGTCGGCTGAGATTCGCCGCCGCTGGTTGAGCTTCTTCGAGGAGCGCGGTCACACCGTCGTCCCTTCGGCGTCGCTCATCGCGGACGACCCGACTCTGCTCCTCGTCCCGGCCGGCATGGTGCCCTTCAAGCCCTACTTCCTGGGTGAGGTCAAGCCGCCCTTCAGCCGCGCCACGAGCGTGCAGAAGTGCGTCCGTACGCCCGACATCGAAGAGGTCGGCAAGACCACGCGCCACGGCACGTTCTTCCAGATGTGCGGCAACTTCTCCTTCGGCGACTACTTCAAGGAAGGCGCCATCCAGCTCGCCTGGGAGCTGCTCACCAGCCCCCAGGACAAGGGCGGTTACGGCCTCGACCCCGAGCGCCTGTGGATCACCGTCTACAAGGACGACGACGAGGCCGAGCGCATCTGGCACGAGGTCGTCGGCGTGCCGAAGGAGCGCATCCAGCGCCTCGGCATGAAGGACAACTACTGGTCCATGGGCGTCCCCGGCCCGTGCGGCCCCTGCTCCGAGATCAACTACGACCGCGGCCCCGAGTTCGGCGCCGAGGGCGGCCCCGCCGTCAACGACGAGCGGTACGTGGAGATCTGGAACCTCGTCTTCATGCAGTACGAGCGGGGCGAGGGCACCGGCAAGGACAACTTCGAGATCCTCGGCGACCTGCCCAGCAAGAACATCGATACCGGCCTCGGCCTCGAACGTCTCGCCATGATCCTGCAGGGCGTGCAGAACATGTACGAGATCGACACCTCCATGGCCGTCATCGAGAAGGCCACCGAGCTGACCGGCGTCCGCTACGGCGACGCCCACTCCTCGGACGTGTCCCTGCGCGTGGTCACCGACCACATGCGCACCGCCACCATGCTCATCGGCGACGGCGTCACCCCGGGTAACGAGGGCCGCGGTTACGTGCTGCGCCGCATCATGCGCCGCGCCATCCGCAACATGCGCCTGCTCGGCGCCACCGGCCCGGTCGTCAAGGACCTGATCGACGTCGTCATCGGCATGATGGGCCAGCAGTACCCCGAGCTCATCACCGACCGCGAGCGCATCGAGAAGGTCGCCCTCGCCGAGGAGAACGCCTTCCTCAAGACGCTGAAGGCCGGCACCAACATCCTCGACACGGCCGTCAGCGACACCAAGGCCGCCGGCTCCACGGTGCTGCCCGGCGACAAGGCCTTCCTGCTCCACGACACCTGGGGCTTCCCGATCGACCTCACCCTGGAGATGGCCGCCGAGCAGGGCCTCTCCGTGGACGAGGAGGGCTTCCGCCGCCTGATGAAGGAGCAGCGGGAGCGCGCCAAGGCCGACGCCCAGTCCAAGAAGACCGGCCACGCCGACCTCGGCGCCTACCGCGAGATCGCCGACCGGGCCGGAGCCACCGACTTCATCGGCTACACCGACACCGAGGGCGAGTCCACGGTTGTCGGCATCCTCGTCGACGGCGTCTCCTCCCCGGCCGCCACCGAGGGCGACGAGGTCGAGATCGTCCTCGACCGCACGCCGTTCTACGCCGAGGGTGGCGGCCAGATCGGTGACACCGGCAAGATCAGGACCGACTCCGGTGCCGTCGTCGAGGTCCGCGACTGCCAGAAGCCGGTCCCGGGTGTCTATGTGCACAAGGGTGTCGTCCAGGTCGGCGAGGTCACCGTCGGTGCCAAGGCCCACGCCGCCATCGACGACCGCCGCCGCAAGGCCATCGCCCGTGCTCACTCGGCCACGCACCTGACCCACCAGGCCCTGCGTGACGCCCTCGGCCCGACGGCCGCCCAGGCCGGTTCCGAGAACCAGCCCGGCCGCTTCCGCTTCGACTTCGGTTCCCCGTCCGCCGTTCCGACGGCCGTGATGACCGACGTCGAGCAGAAGATCAACGAGGTGCTCGCCCGCGACCTGGACGTCCGCGCCGATGTCATGGGCATCGACGAGGCCAAGAAGCAGGGCGCCATCGCCGAGTTCGGCGAGAAGTACGGCGAGCGCGTGCGTGTCGTGACCATCGGCGACTTCTCCAAGGAGCTGTGCGGCGGCACGCACGTGCACAACACCGCCCAGCTGGGCCTGGTGAAACTGCTCGGCGAGTCGTCCATCGGCTCCGGTGTCCGCCGCATCGAGGCCCTGGTCGGCGTGGACGCCTACAACTTCCTCGCCCGGGAGCACACGGTCGTCGCCCAGCTCCAGGAGCTGATCAAGGGCCGTCCGGAGGAGCTCCCGGAGAAGGTTTCCGCCATGCTCGGCAAGCTGAAGGACGCCGAGAAGGAGATCGAGAAGTTCCGCGCCGAGAAGGTCCTCCAGGCCGCCGCCGGCCTCGCCGAGTCCGCCAAGGACGTCCGTGGCGTTGCTGTCGTGACCGGCCGGGTCCCGGACGGCACGACGGCCGACGACCTGCGCAAGCTCGTGCTCGACGTGCGCGGACGCATCCAGGGCGGACGGGCCGCCGTGGTCGCCCTGTTCACGGTGGCGAACGGCAAGCCGCTGACGGTCATCGCCACCAATGAGGCCGCCCGCGAGCGCGGCCTGAAGGCCGGCGACCTGGTCCGTACGGCCGCCAAGACCCTCGGTGGCGGCGGTGGCGGCAAGCCTGACGTCGCCCAGGGCGGCGGCCAGAACCCGGCCGCGATCGGTGACGCCGTGGACGCCGTGGAGCGCCTGGTCGCCGAGACGGCCAAGTAAGAAACGGGTCTGGAAGATGCGCAGAGGACGTCGACTCGCGATCGACGTCGGGGACGCCCGTATCGGGGTCGCCTCGTGCGACCCCGACGGGATCCTCGCCACCCCGGTGGAGACGGTCCCGGGTCGTGACATCCCCGCAGCTCACCGGCGGTTGAAGCAACTCGTCGAGGAGTACGAGCCCATCGAGGTCGTGGTCGGTCTCCCGCGCTCCCTCAAGGGCGGCGAGGGCCCGGCCGCGGTCAAGGTCCGGGGCTTCGCCCAGGAACTGGCGCGCATGATCTCCCCGGTTCCGGTGAGACTCGTGGACGAACGCATGACGACGGTGACGGCCAGTCAGGGACTGCGCGCCTCGGGCGTGAAGACCAAGAAGGGGCGGTCCGTCATCGACCAGGCGGCGGCGGTGATCATCCTCCAACAGGCGCTGGAATCCGAACGGGTGTCAGGTAAAGCACCCGGGGAAGGCGTCGAAGTGGTCATCTGATCGCGATACGGTAACGTTCCGCGCGATGCGGCGGCATTCGAACAGCCACCGCACAGCAAGAGGCGGGACGGGAGCCGAGCCGGAAGCCGCGTGACCGCCGCCTCGCGGCTCTAGGGGATCGATGACTGAGTATGGCCGGGGCCAAGGCTCCGAACCGTGGCATCCGGAGGACCCGTTGTACGGGGACGGCGGATGGGGAGGAGAGCAGGCCCACCAGGGTCAGCAGTCTCCCTACGGCGGCCAGCCACAGCGCTATCCAGAGCAGCCGCAGTACGGCGACTGGGGCACCGGTGAGCAGGCCGGATACGGTCAGGCGCAGCAGCAACAGCAGTACCAGTACGGCCAGCAGCAGTACGCGGCACAGGCCCACGGGCATCAGCAGTACCCGGGGCAGGGGAACCAGGGGCAGGGGCAGTACCCGGGGCAGGGGAACCAAGGGCAGGGGCACCAGCAGGACCAGGGATACCCGCAGGACCCGGGATACCACCAGCAGCAGTACGACAACGGCGGCTGGGCCAACGGCCCGCACCAGCAGGTCTCCTATCCCGGCGATCCCGCCGACCCGTACGGTCAGCAAACCGATGCGTACGGCCAGGGCCAGTCCGACTACTACGGCACCCCCGACGCGTATCCGCCACCGGAGCCGCCCGGCCGGCGGCGGGCCGAGCCGGAGCAGGAGACCGACTGGGACCCCGGCCCCGACCAGGGTGAGCACGCCTTCTTCGCGGGCGGTGACGACGATGACGACGCCGACGAGCCGGGCGACCGCCGTCGGCGCGACGACCAGCGGGGACGCGGCGGCAAGCCCAAGAAGCGCCGCAGCGGAATGGCCTGCCTGGTGGTCGTCCTGGTCCTCGGCGGCGGACTGGCAGGTGTCAGCTACTTCGGCTACCAGTTCGTCAAGGATCGTTTCGGCGACGCCCCGGACTACGCGGGGGACGGCAACGGGCAGCAGGTGACCGTCGAGATCCCGCAGGGCGCGGACGGTTACACGATCGGCCGCGTGCTGAAGTCCGCGGGCGTCGTCAAGAGCGTCGACGCGTTCGTCTCGGCGCAGGCCGGCAACCCCGACGGCAGGACCATCCAGGACGGCGTGTACACGCTGCAAAAGCAAATGTCGGCCGACAGTGCGGTCGAACTGATGCTCAGCCCGGAGAGCCGCGACAACCTGATCATCGCCGAGGGCAAGCGCAACGCCGACATCTACCGGCTCATCGACAAGCGGCTGGAGGTCAAGGACGGCACCACCGCCGCGGTCGCCAAGAAGGACTGGAAGAAGCTCGGCCTGCCCGACTGGGCGCTGAACCACGAGAACGTCAAGGACCCGCTGGAAGGGTTCCTCTACCCCTCCAGCTACGGCATCGCCAAGGGGCAGAAGCCCGAGGACGTGCTGAAACAGATGGTGACCCGGGCCACCCGGACGTACGAGAAGCTCGGCGTGGAGAAGAAGGCCCGGAGCCTCGGACTCGAAGACCCCTGGCAGCTGATCACCGTCGCGAGCCTGGCCCAGGCCGAGGGCACGAGCCACGACGACTTCCGCAAGATGGCCGAGGTCGTCTACAACCGCATGAAGCCGGGGAACCCGCAGACCAACGGCATGCTGGAGTTCGACTCCACCTACAACTACATCAAGAACCAGAGCAAGATCGATCTGAGTCTGAGCGAGCTGCGGAACTACGACAACCCGTACAACACGTACTTCCACAAGGGCCTGCCGCCCGGACCGATCGACAACCCGGGCGAGGCGGCGCTCAAGGGAGCCCTCAACCCGACCAAGGACGGCTGGTACTACTTCATCTCGCTGGACGGCAAGACCAGCGAGTTCACCAAGACCAACGCGGAGCACCAGAAGCTGGTCGACAAGTTCAACGCCTCGCGGAACAACTGATCGCGGAACAACTGAGGAAGACCTGATGGCCGCACATCGCCGAGCCGCCGTACTCGGCTCCCCGATCGCTCACTCGCTCTCCCCGGTCCTGCACCGCGCGGCCTACGAAGAGTTGGGGCTGGCCGGCTGGACGTACGACCGATTCGAAGTCGACGAGGCCGCACTGCCCGGGTTCTTCGAGACGCTCGGTCCCGAATGGGCGGGGCTGTCGCTGACCATGCCGCTGAAGCGGGCCGTGATCCCGCTGCTCGACGGGATCAGCGAGACCGCGGCCTCCGTCGACGCGGTCAACACGGTCGTCCTCACCCAGGACGGCCGCCGGACCGGCGACAACACCGACGTCCCCGGCATCGTCGCGGCCTTGCGCGAGCACGGCATCGACAAGGTCGAGGCCGCCGCGATCCTGGGCGCCGGCGCCACCGCCTCGTCCGCACTGGCCGCGCTGGCCCGGGTCTGCCCGGGCGAGATCACCGTGTACGTGCGCAGCGAGACCCGGGCCGCCGAGATGCGGCAGTGGGCCGAGCGGCTGGAGGTCTCGGTGCGCATCGCCGACTGGGCGGACGCCGAGCAGGCCCTGCACGCCCCGCTGGTGATCAGCACCACGCCGGCGGGTACCACCGACGCCCTCGCCCGATCCGTCCCGGAGCGCCCGACGGCCCTGTTCGACGTGCTCTACGAGCCCTGGCCGACCGCCCTCGCCGCCCGCTGGTCGGCGTACGGCGGCGCGGTCGTCAGCGGCCTCGATCTGCTGGTGCACCAAGCCGTGCTGCAGGTCGAGCAGATGACGGGGCGGGCCCCGGCCCCGCTGGACGCCATGCGAAAAGCGGGCGAGCGGGCACTGGCGGCCCGATAGGATCCGCTCTCGGTTCCGCAGGGGGCGGAACAGGGGAGGGGAGAACCAGTCATGTCCACCGGCATGCCTCAGGCGTCCGTCAAGTCGCAGATATTCGAGTCCCTGCTGGGATTCCTGCCCGACTGGGTGCAGATCACGGTGCTCGCCCTGATCGTGCTCGCGGTCCTCGCGTCCTGGGCGGTCAAGATCAAGCGCAAGATCGCCTACAGGCGGGCCGTACGGAGCGGCCGGCCCGTCCACGCGGCGGCGCAGTACGGGCAGGGACGCGGAGCGGACTACCTGGGGGAGTACGCACCGCAGCAGCAGGGCAGCGGAGCCGACCATCTCGGCACTTACGCGCCGCAGCAGACGCAGACCGCGCAGCAGCCGAGTGGCGCGGACTTCCTGGGCGCGTACGCGCCGCAGCGGCAGACCGGCGGTCCGGCCTCGTCCGCCTGATGGACCGGCGGCCGGGTCCACGCTCCGGACGTGGCAGGATCGTGGGTGGCGGACCGGGGCCGCGCACCCGGTCGGGCCGTCGCCGTACGCGATGAGGTGCGTACGCTGGGCAGTAAGCACGCCGCGAACACTGAGGAGCACCGTTGAGCAGGTTGCGCTGGCTGACCGCGGGGGAATCCCACGGTCCCGCACTCGTCGCGACGCTGGAGGGCCTTCCCGCCGGCGTGCCGATCACCACGGACATGGTGGCGGACCATCTCGCGAGGCGGCGCCTGGGCTATGGGCGCGGTGCTCGGATGAAGTTCGAGCGTGACGAGATCACCTTCCTCGGTGGCGTCCGGCACGGCCTCAGCCTCGGCTCCCCGGTCGCGATCATGGTGGGCAACACCGAGTGGCCCAAGTGGGAACAGGTCATGGCGGCCGACCCGGTCGACCCGGAGATCCTCGACGGCCTCGCCCGCAACGCCCCGCTGACCCGTCCCCGCCCCGGCCACGCCGACCTCGCGGGGATGCAGAAGTACGGCTTCGACGAGGCCCGTCCGATCCTGGAGCGCGCCTCCGCGCGCGAGACCGCGGCCCGGGTCGCCCTCGGCGCGGTGGCCCGGTCGTACCTGAAGGAGACGACCGGCATCGAGATCGTCTCCCACGTGGTGGAACTCGCGGCCGCTAAGGCGCCGTACGGCGTGTACCCGACGCCCGCGGACGTGGAGAAGCTGGACGCGGACCCGGTGCGCTGCCTGGACGCCGACGCGTCGAAGGCGATGGTCGCCGAGATCGACCAGGCCCACAAGGACGGCGACACCCTCGGCGGCGTGGTCGAGGTGCTGGCGTACGAGGTGCCGGTCGGCCTCGGTTCGCACGTGCACTGGGACCGCCGCCTGGACGCCCGCCTGGCCGCCGCCCTGATGGGCATCCAGGCGATCAAGGGAGTCGAGGTCGGCGACGGCTTCGACCTGGCCCGCGTCCCCGGCTCCAAGGCGCACGACGAGATCGTCGCGACCGACGAGGGCATCAAGCGGACCACCGGCCGCTCCGGCGGCACCGAGGGCGGGCTGTCCACCGGTGAGCTGCTGCGCGTCCGGGCGGCGATGAAGCCGATCGCGACCGTGCCGCGGGCGCTGAAGACGGTGGACGTCGTCACCGGCGAGGCCACCGCCGCCCACCACCAGCGTTCCGACGTGTGCGCGGTGCCCGCCGCCGGCATCGTCGCCGAGGCCATGGTCGCCCTCGTCCTCGCGGACGCGGTCGCGGAGAAGTTCGGCGGCGACAACGTGGCCGAGACCCGCCGCAACGTGCGGTCCTACCTCGACAACCTGGCCATCCGATGAGCCCGCTGATCGTGCTGGTCGGCCCGATGGGCGTGGGCAAGTCCACCGTCGGGCAGCTGCTGGCCGAGCGGCTCGGGACCGGCTACCGGGACACCGACGACGACATCGTCGCCGCTCAGGGCCGGACCATCGCCGAGATCTTCGTCGAGGAGGGCGAGTCCGCCTTCCGCGCGATCGAGAAGCAGGCCGTGCGCGAGGCACTGGCCGGGCACGACGGTGTGCTGGCCTTGGGCGGCGGCGCCGTCCTCGACCCGGACACGCGCGCGCTGCTCGCCGGGCAGCGCGTGGTGTACCTGTCGATGGACGTCGACGAGGCGGTCAAGCGCACCGGTCTCAACGCGGCCCGGCCGCTGCTCGCCGTCAACCCGCGCAAGCAGTGGCGCGAGCTGATGGAGGCCCGCCGGCACCTCTACGAGGAGGTCGCCACCGCCGTGGTCGCCACCGACGGCCGCACCCCCGAAGAGGTCACCCGAGCCGCCCTGGACGCACTGGAGTTGAAGGAAGCATGACTGAGGCAGTGACGCGGATCCATGTCGGCGGCACGGCGGGCACCGAGCCCTACGAGGTCCTCGTGGGCCGGCAACTCCTCGGCGAGCTGCCCGGGTTGATCGGGGGCAGGGCCAAGCGGGTCGCGATCGTCCACCCCGAGGCACTGGCCGAGACCGGTGACGGTCTGCGCGCCGACCTGGCCGGGCAGGGCTACGAGGCGGTCGCCATCCAGGTGCCCAACGCCGAGGAGGCGAAGACCGCCGAGGTCGCCGCCTACTGCTGGAAGGCGCTGGGCCAGTCCGGGTTCACCCGCACGGACGTCATCGTCGGTGTCGGCGGCGGCGCGACCACGGACCTCGCCGGGTTCGTGGCCGCCACCTGGCTGCGCGGCGTGCGCTGGATCGCGATCCCGACCACCGTGCTCGCCATGGTCGACGCGGCCGTCGGCGGCAAGACCGGCATCAACACCGCCGAGGGCAAGAACCTGGTCGGTGCCTTCCATCCGCCCGCCGGTGTGCTCTGCGACCTGGCCGCGCTGGACTCCCTCCCGGTCAACGACTACGTCTCCGGACTCGCGGAGGTCATCAAGGCCGGCTTCATCGCCGACCCGGTGATCCTCGACCTGATCGAGTCCGATCCCGAGGCGGCCCGTACCCCGGCCGGCCCGCACACCGCCGAGCTCATCGAGCGCTCCATCCGGGTCAAGGCCGACGTGGTGTCGTCCGACCTGAAGGAGTCGGGCCTGCGCGAGATCCTCAACTACGGCCACACGCTCGGCCACGCCATCGAGAAGAACGAGCGCTACAAGTGGCGGCACGGCGCCGCGGTCTCGGTGGGCATGCACTTCGCCGCCGAACTCGGCCGCCTTGCAGGCCGGTTGGACGACGCCACGGCCGACCGCCACCGCACCGTCCTCGAAGCCGTCGGGCTGCCGCTGCACTACCGGCACGACCAGTGGCCCAAGCTGCTGGAGAACATGAAGGTCGACAAGAAGTCCCGCGGCGACCTGCTGCGCTTCATCGTCCTCGACGGTCTGGCCAAGCCCACCGTTCTGGAAGGACCCGACCCGGCCGTGCTGCTTGCCGCGTACGGCGAAGTCGGACAGTAAGTACCCAGGCGCGCCGTCCGCCCGAAATCGCCTTACGCGGCCGGGCACTTCGGACCGCCCCCGGCCGTTCACACAACACCGGCCGGGGGCGGTACCGTTCGGTAGCAGCGGGTTCCGCCCCCGCTGGTCAGCGCCCATCGCCTGTACGAGACGGAGTGGCACCGGATGCAGCACGCAGTGGGTTCTCCGCTGCCGCCGCCCCACCAGCCGGGGCACGGACCGACCGTCGGCTGGTCGCCGGCCGCACACCACCCGGGCCCGCAGCACCCGGGCGCGCACCAGGGCCCCGCGCCCGTGCCCCCGCCGCCCCCGGCGCCCGGCTATCCCGTGCCCCCGCCCGGGCCGGGCGCGCCCCCGCCGCAGGCCTCCGTTCCTCCGGCGCCGGACACCACCGGCCATGTGCCGCTGCCGCCCGGCGGCCCGGTCGCCATGCCCAGCGCGCCGCCCGCCACGGCGGTCCCCGATCCGGCCGGTACGACGCTCGCCGTGCTGCTCATCGGGCCCGCCGGTGCCGGGAAGACCAGCGTCGCCAAGTACTGGGCGGACCATCGCCGGGTCCCCACGGCGCACATCAGCCTCGACGACGTACGCGAGTGGGTCCGCTCGGGCTTCGCCGACCCGCAGTCCGGGTGGAACGACAACTCCGAGGCGCAGTACCGCCTCGCCCGCCGCACGTGCGGTTTCGCCGCGCGGAACTTCCTGGCCAACGGCATCTCCTGCATCCTCGACGACGCGGTCTTCCCCGACCGGCCCGTCGTCGGCCTAGGCGGCTGGAAGCGGCACGTCGGGCCGGGCCTGCTGCCGGTCGTCCTGCTGCCCGGGCTGGACATCGTCCTGGAACGCAACGCGGAGCGCACGGGGAATCGGCGGCTGTCGGACGAGGAGGTCGCCCGTATCCATGGGCGGATGGCCGGGTGGTACGGGTCCGGTCTGCCGATCATCGACAACTCGCAGCTGGATGTGCCGGAGACGGCGCGGGTGCTGGACGATGTACTGGCCAGGTCCATCGCGAGTCCGCCGCAGTGGTAGTCGGCGTGGGGTCGGTGCGGTAACCCGGCGTTTCCGGTGCCCTGGGGCGTCGCTGCTGGGGCCGGGTGGGTCCGCAGCCCGGCGGAGCGGGGTGCCGCTGCGCCCACCCGTGCCGCCTGGGGGCACCTCCCAGGCCCTTAAGGCGCTGGGGGAGGCACGACTGCCCGCAGCCAGGCCAACCCATCGCGCCGTTCCGAGGACGGACACCCCCCGGCGCGGCCCCGACCCGCAGCCACCGCGAAGGCGCAGGGCCCGCGGACAACCCCCACTCGGCCGTCCCGACCGGCGTCATCCCCCCGGCGCTCGTAGGCTCGGGTCATGTCAGAGGTGTACGCGGCCCGCCGGACGCGTCTGAGGGAATACTGCAACGCGGGCGGCAGCGCGGCGGCGCTGGTCTCCCGCCCCGCCAATGTGCGCTATCTCGCGGGCGCCGCCCCGCACGGCGCCGTTCTCCTGCTGGGCAAGACCGAGGACCTCCTGGTGTGTGCCGGCCCGACGGCCGACCGCCCCACGCAGGAGCGCCCGGACGAGGCCCTGCGCGTACAGAACCTGCCCGGTGCCGGCGGAGGCGACCCGGCCGTCGCGGCCGCCGGCCTCGCCGCGCGCCAGGGCGCCGACTCCCTCGCCGTGGAGGAGCACCACCTCACCGTGGCCCGGCACCGCGCCCTCGGCTCGGTCGCCCCCCGGCTGCGCCTGGCCAACCTCGGCGGTGCCGTCGAGCAGCTCAGGGTCGTCAAGGACGAGGAGGAGATCTCCTGCCTCCGCATCGGCGCCGAGATCGCCGACCAGGCCCTCGGCGAACTCCTGGAGTCCATCCTCGTCGGGCGGACCGAGCGCCATCTCGCCCTGGAGCTCGAACGACGCCTCGTGGATCACGGGGCCGACGGCCCGGCCTTCCCCACGTCCGTCGGCACGGGGCCGAACGCCGGACGGCCCGGGCACCGGCCCACCGACCGCCGCGTGGAGGAGGGCGACTTCCTCTCCGTCTGCCTGGGGGCGACGTACCGGGGCTACCGCTGCGAGATCGGCCGTACCTTCGTCATCGGTACCGCTCCCGCGGACTGGCAGATCGAGCTGTACGACCTGGTCTTCGCAGCGCAGCGCGCCGGACGTGAGAGGCTGGTACCCGGCGCCGCCTGCCGGGACGTCGACCGTGCCGCCCGCCAGGTCCTGGACTCCGCGGGGTACACGGAGGGCCTCACGGCGCTCACCGGACACGGGGTCGGGCTCGAAATCGACGAGGACCCTCAATTGAGTCCCGCGGCCATGGGTAAACTGGACGCTTGCGTGCCGGTCACCGTCGAACCCGGGGTCCACCTCCCGGGCCGGGGCGGCGTCCGGATCGATGACACGCTCGTCGTCCGCCCAGAGGCGGATGGCGGACCCGAGCTACTCACCATCACGACCAAGGAGCTGCTCGCCCTGTAGGCAGGTGCGTGCCCCGGGGTCGTACGTCAGTCCAGGAGATTCCGCAACCGTGGCTTCCACGAACGACCTCAAGAACGGCATGGTGCTCAAGCTCGAAGGCGGCCAGCTCTGGTCCGTCGTCGAGTTCCAGCACGTCAAGCCCGGCAAGGGCCCGGCCTTCGTGCGCACCAAGCTCAAGAACGTGCTCTCCGGCAAGGTCGTCGACAAGACCTTCAACGCCGGCGTCAAGGTCGAAACGGCCACCGTCGACAAGCGCGACATGCAGTTCTCCTACATGGACGGCGACTACTTCGTCTTCATGGACATGGAGACCTACGACCAGCTCATGGTCGACCGCAAGGCCGTCGGCGACGCCGCCAACTTCCTCGTCGAGGGCTTCACGGCCACGGTCGCCCAGCACGAGGGCGAGGTGCTCTTCGTCGAGCTGCCGGCCGCCGTCGAGCTGACCGTGCAGGAGACCGAGCCGGGCGTCCAGGGCGACCGCTCCACCGGCGGCACCAAGCCCGCCACGCTGGAGACCGGCCACCAGATCCAGGTCCCGCTCTTCATCACCACCGGTGAGAAGATCAAGGTCGACACCCGCACCAGCGACTACCTCGGCCGGGTGAACAGCTAACCGTGGCTGCCCGCAACACGGCCCGCAAGCGCGCCTTCCAGATCCTCTTCGAGGGCGACCAGCGCGGCGCCGAGGTCCTCACGGTCCTCGCCGACTGGGTCCGGCACTCCCGGGCCGACACCCGGCAGCCGCCGGTGAGCGAGTACACGATGGAGCTGGTCGAGGGCTACGCGCAGCACGCGAAGCGCATCGACGAGCTGCTCGCCCAGTACTCGGTCGGCTGGACGCTCGACCGGATGCCGGTCGTCGACCGCAACATCCTGCGGCTCGGCGCCTATGAGCTGATCTGGGTCGACGCGACCCCGGACGCCGTCGTCCTCGACGAGATGGTGCAGCTGGCGAAGGAGTTCTCCACGGACGAGTCGCCCTCGTTCGTCAACGGCCTGCTCGGACGGCTGAAGGAGCTCAAGCCCTCGCTCCGTCGCGACGAGGTCTGAAAGCCAGACAGAACGCCGAAGGGCCCGCAGCAGCGTGACTGCCGCGGGCCCTTCGGCGTTCCCCTGCCGTCGAGGGCTGCCAGGCCCTCACAACGGCGCCGGGGTGGCCGAGACCCATACGGTTTCGGCCACCCCGGCGGCACGTTTCTGCTGACCCCTCGGCCAGCCCCGAAAAGCGGTCAGCCCTCGTCGTGGGTCGCCACCGCGCGGCGCGCGTCCGCGTCCAGGACACCCCAGCTGATCAGCTGCTCGGTGAGGACCGAGGGCGACTGGTCGTAGATGACGGCGAGTGTGCGCAGGTCGTCCTGGCGGATCGAGAGCACCTTGCCGTTGTAGTCACCGCGCTGCGACTGGATCGTGGCCGCGTAGCGCTGAAGGGGGCCCGCCTTCTCGGCCGGCACCGTGGCCAGCCGCTCCAGGTCCAGGACCAGCTTCGGCGGCGGCTCGGCGGCGCCGCCCGGGGTGGTGCCCGGGAGCAGCTCCTGCACCGGAACGCCGTAGAAATCCGCCAGCTCGGCAAGGCGCTGCACGGTCACGGCACGGTCGCCGCGCTCGTACGAACCGACCACGACCGCCTTCCAGCGTCCCTGGGACTTCTCCTCGACACCGTGGAGGGAAAGGCCCTGCTGGGTGCGGATCGCCCGGAGCTTGGCCCCGAGCTGTTTGGCGTATTCGCTGGACATATAGCTCCCCGGCACTGTGTCGACGCGTCTGGCGTAGGTGCCAGGCCGCGCGGCTGGTAACTCACTGTGAGGTTACGCAGCGTTACTCTGCCGCGTCAAGCCGAATGGTCCGCACCGACTCTTCCGTGGTATCGGCACTCTGTTAGGCCGAGTGGGTGATCCGAGGGGGCCATACGGGTGACGGCGAGGGTCTGCTACCGTGGATGGCGCAATCCCGACGTCCTTTAAGGTCCGTCCCGTGAGGCGGAGAAGGAGGTCCGTTTCGTATGGACTCGCACGGCACACCATCCGATGCCCGGCCCGTTCTCGAAGGCCCCGACATCGCGCGGGTACTGACCCGCATCGCCCACGAGATCGTCGAACGCGCGAAAGGCGCCGACGACGTGGTGCTCCTCGGAATTCCCACCCGGGGCGTCTTCCTCGCCCGGCGGATCGCCGACAAGCTCGAGCAGATCACCGAGCGCAAGGTTCCCTGCGGCTCGCTCGACATCACCATGTACCGCGACGACCTGCGCATGCACCCGCCGCGTGCGCTGGCCCGCACGGAGATCCCCGGTGACGGCATCGACGGCAAGCTGGTCGTTCTCGTCGACGACGTCCTCTTCTCCGGCCGCACGATCCGCGCCGCCCTCGACGCCCTGAACGACATCGGGCGCCCCCGCGCGGTGCAGCTCGCGGTCCTCGTCGACCGCGGTCACCGCGAACTGCCCATCCGCGCCGACTACGTCGGCAAGAACCTCCCCACGTCGTTGCGGGAGACGGTCAAGGTCCAGCTCGCCGAGGAGGACGGTCGCGACACCGTGCTGCTCGGTGCCAAGCCGGCCGCCCAGTAGCGCTCCAGGCGTACGCCGCTGTCGTACGCCGGCTCAGTGCGCGCACGCGCGCGCCCGTCTGCCCCGAATCTCCCGTTTGAACTGCCTTACGGAGCCTGACAGATGCAGCGTCATCTCATCTCGGCCGCCGACCTCACCCGCGACGACGCCGTCCTGATCCTCGACACCGCCGAGGAGATGGCCCGGGTCGCCGACCGGCCGATCAAGAAGCTGCCGACCCTGCGCGGCCGCGCGATCGTCAACCTCTTCTTCGAGGACTCCACCCGGACCCGGATCTCCTTCGAGGCCGCCGAGAAGCGGCTCTCCGCGGACGTCATCAACTTCTCCGCCAAGGGTTCGAGCGTCTCCAAGGGCGAGTCCCTGAAGGACACCGCCCAGACGCTGGAGGCCATGGGCGTCGACGCCGTGGTCATCCGGCACGGTTCGTCGGGAGCCCCGTACCGGCTGGCGAACTCCGGCTGGATCGACGCGGTCGTCGTCAACGCCGGCGACGGCACCCACCAGCACCCCACCCAGGCCCTGCTGGACGCCTTCACCATGCGCCGCCGCCTGATCGGCCCGGACGCCGGGATCGGCCAGGACCTGGAAGGCAAGCGGATCACGATCGTCGGCGACGTCCTGCACAGCCGGGTCGCCCGCTCCAACGTCGACCTGCTGCACACCCTCGGCGCCGAGGTCACCCTCGTCGCCCCGCCGACCCTGGTGCCGGTCGGCATCGAGAGCTGGCCCTGCGAGGTGTCGTACGACCTCGACAGCACGCTGCCCAAGTCCGACGCGGTGATGATGCTGCGGGTGCAGCGCGAGCGCATGAACGCCGCGTTCTTCCCGACCGAGCGCGAGTACTCCCGGCGCTATGGCCTCGACGGCGACCGCATGGCGCGGATGCCCGAGCACGCCGTCGTGATGCACCCCGGCCCGATGGTCCGCGGCATGGAGATCACCGCCGAGGTCGCCGACTCCGACCGCTGCACCGTCGTGGAGCAGGTGGCGAACGGAGTCTCCATCCGGATGGCCGTCCTGTACCTGCTGCTGGGCGGGAACGAACCCGCCGTCACTCAGACCCGTACCGAGGAGAAGTAAGACAGATGAGCAAGATCCTGATCCGTGGTGCGAAGGTGCTGGGCGGCGAGCCGCAGGACGTCCTGATCGACGGCGGGACGATCGCGGAGGTGGGCAGCGGGCTGTCCGCCGAGGGCGCCGAAGTCGTCGAGGCCGAGGGCAAGGTGCTGCTGCCGGGCCTGGTCGACCTGCACACCCATCTGCGCGAGCCGGGCCGCGAGGACTCCGAGACCGTCCTCACCGGCACCCGGGCCGCGGCCTCGGGCGGCTTCACCACCGTGTTCGCCATGGCCAACACCTTCCCGGTCGCCGACACCGCCGGTGTCGTCGAGCAGGTCTGGCGGCTCGGCAAGGAGCACGGCTACTGCGACGTCCAGCCGATCGGTGCCGTAACCGTCGGCCTGGAGGGCCGCAAGCTCGCCGAGCTGGGCGCCATGCACGAGTCGGCCGCCGGGGTCACCGTCTTCTCCGACGACGGCAAGTGCGTCCACGACGCGGTGATCATGCGCCGGGCCCTGGAGTACGTGAAGGCCTTCGGCGGTGTCGTCGCGCAGCACGCGCAGGAGCCGCGGCTGACCGAGGGCGCCGAGATGAACGAGGGCGTCGTCTCCGCCGAGCTGGGCCTCGGGGGCTGGCCCGCGGTGGCCGAAGAATCGATCATCGCCCGGGATGTCCTGCTCGCCGAGCACGTCGGCTCCCGCGTCCACATCTGTCACCTGTCGACCGCCGGGTCCGTCGAGATCGTCCGCTGGGCCAAGTCCCGCGGCATCGACGTCACCGCCGAGGTCACCCCGCACCACCTGCTCCTCACCGACGAGCTGGTCCGCACGTACAACCCCGTCTACAAGGTCAACCCGCCGCTGCGCACCGAGCGCGACGTGATGGCCCTGCGCGAGGCGCTCGCCGACGGCACGATCGACATCGTCGCCACCGACCACGCCCCGCACCCGCACGAGGACAAGGACTGCGAGTGGGCCGCGGCCGCCATGGGCATGGTCGGCCTGGAGACCGCTCTGTCAGTGGTTCAGGAGACCATGGTCGACACGGGCCTGCTGGACTGGGCCGGCGTCGCCGACCGGATGTCCTTCAAGCCCGCGCAGATCGGACAGGCCACGGGGCACGGCCGTCCCGTCTCGGCAGGTGAGCCCGCCAACCTCACCCTCGTCGACACGGCATACCGTGGCCCCGTGGACCCCGCGGGCTTCGCCTCGCGCAGCCGCAACACCCCCTACGAGGGTCGTGAGCTGCCGGGCCGTGTGACGCACACGTGGCTGCGGGGCAAGGCCACGCTCGTCGACGGGAAGCTCACGTGACACCTGTACTTCTACTGGCCGCCGAGAAGGAATCGGCGCAAGTGACCGACTGGGCCGCCCGCATCGGCTGGGTCGTCGGCCTCGCCCTGTTCGTCGCGCTCGTCTACTGGCTGATGCGCGAAGGCTGGAAGTGGCGCGGCACGCTCCAGGGCGACCTGCCCGAACTGCCCGTCACCCCGGACGAGACGGGTCCGGAGCGCCTGACCATGAGCGGCCGCTACCACGGCTCCACCACCGCCGGACAGTGGCTCGACCGCATCGTCGCGCACGGCCTGGGCACCCGCAGCCGCGCCGAGCTGACCCTCACGGACGCCGGACTGGACGTCGTACGCCCCGGGGCGAGCGACTTCTTCGTCCCGGCCGCACAGCTGCGCGAGGCCCGGCTCGACAAAGGCATCGCCGGCAAGGTGCTCACCGAGGGCGGCCTGCTGGTCGTCACCTGGGAGCACGGCGACCGGCTGATCGACTCCGGCTTCCGCGCCGACCACGCGGCCGAGCACAACGAGTGGGTCGAGACCATCAACTCCATGATCGAAACGAACAGCAGGGAAGGCGCCGAACGATGACCACCTCCACCAGGGGAGCCGCCAAAACTCCCGCCGTACTCGTCCTGGAGGACGGCCGGGTCTTCCGCGGCCGTGCCTACGGGGCCGTGGGGGAGACCTTCGGCGAAGCGGTGTTCTCCACCGGCATGACCGGCTACCAGGAGACCCTCACCGACCCCTCCTACCACCGCCAGGTCGTGGTGATGACCGCCCCGCACGTCGGCAACACCGGCGTCAACGACGAGGACATGGAGTCCAAGCGCATCTGGGTCTCCGGGTACGTCGTGCGCGACCCCGCGCGCGTGCCGTCCAGCTGGCGCTCCCGGCGCACGCTGGACGAGGAGCTGGCCGCCCAGGGCGTCGTCGGCATCTCCGGCATCGACACCCGCGCCCTCACCCGCCACCTGCGCGAGCGCGGCGCGATGCGCGTCGGCATCTTCAGCGGCGACGCGGTCAGGGACGACAGCGCACTCCTCGCGCGCGTGCAGGAAGCCCCGCAGATGAAGGGCGCGAACCTCTCCGCCGAGGTCGCCACCACCGAGCCGTACGTCGTCCCCGCGATCGGCGAGAAGAAGTTCACCGTCGCCGCCGTCGACCTCGGCATCAAGGGCATGACCCCGCACCGCATGGCCGAGCGCGGCATCGAGGTGCACGTGCTCCCGGCCACCGCGACCGTCGAGGACGTCTACGCGGTCAACCCGGACGGCGTGTTCTTCTCCAACGGCCCGGGCGACCCGGCCACCGCCGACCACCCCGTCTCCGTGATGCGGGGCGTCCTGGAGCGCGGCACCCCGCTGTTCGGCATCTGCTTCGGCAACCAGATCCTGGGCCGCGCCCTCGGCTTCGGCACGTACAAGCTGAAGTACGGCCACCGCGGCATCAACCAGCCGGTGCAGGACCGTACGACCGGCAAGGTCGAGGTCACCGCGCACAACCACGGCTTCGCCGTCGACGCCCCGCTCGAGAAGGTCTCCGAGACCCCGTTCGGCCGGGCCGAGGTGTCCCACGTCTGCCTGAACGACAACGTGGTGGAGGGGCTCCAGCTCCTCGACCGCCCCGCCTTCAGCGTCCAGTACCACCCCGAAGCGGCAGCCGGCCCGCACGACGCCGCCTACCTGTTCGACCGCTTCGTATCCCTGATGGAGGGCCAGCGTGCCTAAGCGCACCGATATCCAGTCCGTCCTGGTCATCGGCTCCGGCCCGATCGTCATCGGCCAGGCCGCCGAGTTCGACTACTCCGGCACCCAGGCGTGCCGCGTCCTGAAGGCCGAGGGCCTCAGGGTCATCCTGGTGAACTCCAACCCGGCGACGATCATGACCGACCCGGAGATCGCCGACGCCACCTACGTCGAGCCCATCACCCCCGAGTTCGTCGAGAAGATCATCGCCAAGGAGCGCCCGGACGCGCTGCTGCCCACCCTGGGCGGCCAGACGGCCCTCAACACCGCGATCTCACTGCACGAGTCGGGGACGCTCGACAAGTACGGCGTCGAGCTGATCGGCGCCAACGTCGAGGCGATCCACAAGGGCGAGGACCGCGACCAGTTCAAGGAGGTCGTGGAAGAGGTCCGCAAGAAGATCGGCCACGGCGAGTCCGCCCGGTCCTACATCTGCCACTCCATGGACGACGTCCTCAGGGGTGTCGAGGAGCTCGGCGGCTACCCGGTCGTCGTCCGCCCGTCCTTCACCATGGGCGGCGCCGGCTCCGGCTTCGCCCACGACGAGGAGGAGCTGCGCCGCATCGCCGGTCAGGGCCTCACGCTCTCGCCGACCACCGAGGTGCTCCTGGAGGAGTCCATCCTCGGCTGGAAGGAGTACGAGCTGGAGCTGATGCGCGACAAGCACGACAACGTCGTGGTCGTCTGCTCCATCGAGAACTTCGACCCCATGGGCGTGCACACCGGTGACTCGATCACCGTCGCCCCGGCGATGACCCTCACCGACCGCGAGTACCAGACCCTGCGCGACATCGGAATCGCCGTCATCCGCGAGGTCGGCGTCGACACCGGCGGCTGCAACATCCAGTTCGCGGTGAACCCCGAGGACGGTCGCGTGATCGTCATCGAGATGAACCCGCGCGTGTCGCGCTCGTCGGCGCTCGCCTCCAAGGCCACCGGCTTCCCGATCGCCAAGATCGCCGCCAAGCTGGCCGTCGGCTACACGCTGGACGAGATCCCGAACGACATCACGCAGGAGACCCCGGCCTCCTTCGAGCCGACGCTCGACTACGTGGTCGTGAAGGCGCCGCGCTTCGCCTTCGAGAAGTTCCCGAGCGCCGACTCCACCCTCACCACCACCATGAAGTCGGTCGGCGAGGCCATGGCCATCGGCCGCAACTTCACCGAGGCCTTCCAGAAGGCCCTGCGCTCGCTGGAGAAGAAGGGCAGCCAGTTCACCTTCGTCGGCGAGCCCGGCGGCAAGCAGGAACTGCTGGAGGCGTCCGTCCGCCCGACCGACGGCCGTATCAACACCGTCATGCAGGCCATCCGCGCCGGTGCCACGCCCGAGGAGGTCTTCGAGTACACGAAGATCGACCCCTGGTTCGTCGACCAGCTCTTCCTCATCAAGGAGATCGCGGACGAGCTGGCCGAGGCCCCCGAGTTGACGCCCGCCCTGCTCGCCGAGGCCAAGCGGCACGGCTTCTCCGACTCGCAGATCGGCGAGATCCGCGGCCTGCGCGAGGACGTCGTCCGCGAGGTCCGGCACGCCCTCGGCATCCGACCGGTCTACAAGACGGTCGACACCTGCGCCGCCGAGTTCGCCGCGAAGACGCCCTACTTCTACTCCTCCTACGACGAGGAGAGCGAGGTCGCGCCGCGCGAGAAGCCGGCCGTCATCATCCTGGGCTCAGGCCCGAACCGCATCGGCCAGGGCATCGAGTTCGACTACTCCTGCGTCCACGCCTCCTTCGCGCTCAGCGACGCGGGCTACGAGACCGTCATGGTCAACTGCAACCCGGAGACCGTCTCCACGGACTACGACACCTCCGACCGCCTGTACTTCGAGCCGCTGACGCTGGAAGACGTGCTGGAGATCGTGCACGCCGAGCAGCAGGCCGGCCCGGTCGCGGGCGTCATCGTCCAGCTCGGCGGTCAGACCCCGCTGGGCCTGTCGCAGGCACTGAAGGACAACGGCGTGCCGATCGTCGGCACCTCCCCGGAGGCCATCCACGCCGCCGAGGACCGGGGCGCCTTCGGCCGGGTCCTCAAGGAGGCCGGCCTCCCGGCCCCCAAGCACGGCACCGCCACCACCTTCGCCGAGGCCAAGGCCATCGCCGACGAGATCGGCTACCCGGTCCTCGTGCGCCCCTCCTACGTCCTCGGCGGGCGCGGCATGGAGATCGTCTACGACGAGACGCGCCTGGAGGCGTACATCGCCGAGTCGACGGAGATCAGCCCGTCCCGTCCGGTCCTGGTCGACCGGTTCCTGGACGACGCGATCGAGATCGACGTCGACGCGCTCTACGACGGTGAGGAGCTCTACCTCGGCGGCGTCATGGAGCACATCGAGGAGGCCGGCATCCACTCCGGCGACTCGGCGTGCGCCCTGCCCCCGATCACGCTCGGCGGCTTCGACATCAAGCGCCTGCGCGCCTCCACGGAGGGCATCGCCAAGGGTGTCGGCGTGCGCGGCCTGATCAACATCCAGTTCGCACTGGCGGGCGACATCCTCTACGTCCTGGAGGCCAACCCGCGCGCCTCCCGGACCGTCCCCTTCACCTCGAAGGCGACCGCGGTGCCGCTGGCGAAGGCCGCCGCCCGGATCTCCCTGGGCGCGACCATCGCCGAACTGCGCGCCGAGGGCCTGCTGCCGGCGAGCGGTGACGGCGGCGAGCTGCCGTTCGACGCGCCGATCTCCGTGAAGGAGGCCGTCATGCCGTGGTCGCGCTTCCGTGACATCCACGGCCGCGGCGTCGACACGGTCCTCGGCCCGGAGATGCGCTCCACCGGCGAGGTCATGGGCATCGACTCCGTCTTCGGCACGGCGTACGCCAAGTCGCAGGCGGGCGCCTACGGCCCGCTGCCCACCAAGGGACGGGCGTTCATCTCGGTCGCCAACCGCGACAAGCGCTCGATGATCTTTCCCGCCCGCGAGCTGGTCGCGCACGGCTTCGAGCTGCTCGCCACCTCCGGCACGGCCGAGGTGCTCAAGCGCAACGGCATCAACGCCACGATCGTGCGCAAGCAGTCCGAGGGCACCGGCCCGAACGGCGAGAAGACCATCGTCCAGCTCATCCACGACGGCGAGGTCGACCTCATCGTCAACACCCCGTACGGCACCGGTGGCCGCCTCGACGGCTACGACATCCGTACGGCGGCCGTGGCACGCTCCGTGCCCTGCCTGACGACGGTCCAGGCGCTCGCGGCGGCGGTCCAGGGCATCGACGCCCTCAACCGCGGCGACGTGGGCGTGCGATCGCTCCAGGAACACGCGGAACACCTGACCGCGGCCCGCGACTAGCAGCCGAAGAGGGGGACACCGGAAACGGTGTCCCCCTCTTCGTGAGGACGTCATGTCTTCGTGAGGACACCATGTACAAGATCTTCTTCAGTCTGTTCTTCAAGCGGCTGGACCCGGAGCAGGCGCACCACCTGGCCTTCCGCTGGATCCGCCTGGCCGCCCGCGTGCCCGTGCTGCGCACCTTCCTCGCGGCCGCCCTCGCGCCCCGCCACAAGGAACTGCGCACGGAGGCCTTCGGGCTGCGCATGCACGGCCCCTTCGGGCTCGCCGCGGGCTTCGACAAGAACGCCGTCGGCATCGACGGCATGGCGATGCTCGGCTTCGACCACGTCGAGATCGGCACGGTCACCGGCGAGCCGCAGCCCGGCAACCCCAAGCAGCGGCTGTTCCGCTTGGTCAAGGACCGGGCGCTGATCAACCGCATGGGCTTCAACAACGAGGGCTCGCTCCGCGTCGCCGCCCGTCTGGCCTCCCGGACGCCCGTCTTCAAGACCGTCGTCGGCGTCAACATCGGCAAGACCAAGGTCGTACCCGAGGAGGAGGCCGTCGCGGACTACGTGAAGTCCGCCGAGCGGCTCGCGCCCTACGCCGACTACCTCGTGGTCAACGTCTCCTCCCCGAACACGCCGGGCCTGCGCAACCTCCAGGCCACGGAAGCGCTGCGCCCCCTGCTGAGCGCGGTCCGCGAGGCCGCCGACCGCGCGGTGTCCGCGCGGCGCGTCCCGCTGCTGGTCAAGATCGCGCCGGATCTCGCCGACGAGGACATCGACGCCGTCGCCGACCTCGCCGTGGAACTCGGCCTGGACGGGATCATCGCGACGAACACCACCATCGCGCGCGAGGGACTCGGCCTGAGGTCCGACCCCGCGCTGGTCAAGGAGAGCGGCGGCCTGTCCGGCGCGCCCCTGAAGGAACGCTCCCTGGAGGTCCTGCGCCGCCTCTACGCGCGCGTGGGCGACCGGATCACCCTGGTGGGCGTCGGGGGCGTCGAGAACGCCGAGGACGCCTGGCAGCGCATCCTGGCCGGTGCCACGCTGGTCCAGGGCTACAGCGCCTTCATCTACGAGGGCCCCTTCTGGGGCCGAGCCATCCACAAGGGGCTCGCCGCGCGCCTGCGCACCAGCCCGTACGCCACGCTCGCCGACGCGGTGGGCGCCGACGTGAGGAAGACGGCATGAGTGGTCTCGAACCCTTCGGCGCCCGCCTGCGCCGCGCCATGGACGAGCGCGGCCCGCTCTGCGTCGGCATCGACCCGCACGCCTCCCTGCTCGCCGAGTGGGGCCTGGGCGACGACGTGGCGGGCCTGGAGCGGTTCAGCCGCACGGTCGTCGAGGCGGTGGCCGACCGGGTCGCCGTGCTCAAGCCGCAGAGCGCGTTCTTCGAGCGGTTCGGCTCGCGCGGCGTCGCCGTCCTGGAGAAGTCGGTGGCCGAGGCGCGGGCGGCCGGCGCGCTGGTCGTGATGGACGCCAAGCGCGGAGACATCGGCTCGACCATGGCCGCGTACGCCGAGTCCTTCCTGCACAAGGACGCCCCGCTGTTCTCCGACGCGCTGACCGTCTCGCCGTACCTCGGCTACGGCTCGCTGAGCCCGGCCGTCGCGCTGGCGCGGGAGAACGGCGCCGGCCTGTTCGTGCTTGCGCTGACCTCCAACCCGGAGGGCGGCGAGGTCCAGCACGCCGTACGGTCCGACGGGCGGAACGTCGGAGCGACCATGCTCGCGCACCTGTCCGCGGAGAACGCGGGGGAGGAGCCCCTCGGGTCCTTCGGCGCGGTCGTCGGCGCGACCCTCGGCGATCTGTCCTCGTACGACCTGGACATCAACGGCCCGCTCCTCGCGCCCGGCATCGGTGCCCAGGGGGCGACGCCGGCCGATCTTCCCCAGGTCTTCGGGACGGCGGTGCGCAATGTCGTGCCGAACGTCAGCCGGGGAGTGCTACGCCACGGTCCCGACGCGGTCGCGCTGCGTGACGCCGCGGAACGCTTCGCGGAGGAGATCCGGCACGCCGTGACCTCCTCCTGACCTCTTCCCGCTCTTCTCCGGAGTCCTCCGATGAGTGGTCCGGAGCGCGCTTGAGTCTGAATACATCCTCAAATCCGGGGCAGTATGTCCTAAATGTCCGTTCAGATGAAGGCTGACCAGGACTTTTCCGCTGTTCTCGCTGACTCTGGCGGACTTGCCCGCTAGTCTCCGACGAGAGTGAACGGGCAAGCGTGTTGCTCGTAGCTCCCCAGGTGTGGGGCGACTAGGTTCCTCACCGGTCCGTATCCGACAGTTCGACATCCGAGGTGACGTAGGCGTGGCTCTTCCGCCCCTTACCCCTGAACAGCGCGCAGCCGCGCTCGAAAAGGCCGCCGCGGCTCGCCGGGAGCGGGCCGAGGTCAAGAATCGACTCAAGCACTCCGGCGCCTCTCTTCACGAGGTCATCAAGCAGGGCCAGGAGAACGACGTCATCGGCAAGATGAAGGTCTCCGCCCTCCTCGAGTCCCTGCCGGGCGTGGGCAAGGTCCGCGCCAAGCAGATCATGGAGCGACTCGGTATCTCCGAGAGCCGCCGCGTGCGTGGTCTCGGTTCCAACCAGATCGCCTCCCTTGAGCGTGAATTCGGCAGCACCGGTTCCTGAACCGGGCATTCCGGGGGAGCGAGTCCCGGGCACTCCGGGATTGCTGGATAATCGCTGCATGGCTGCAACACCCCGGGGGACCACCCCCGTGCCCCCGGACGTACGTCCGCGGCTGACCGTGCTCTCCGGCCCCTCCGGGGTCGGCAAGAGCACGGTCGTCGCCCATATGCGCAAGGAACATCCCGAGGTCTGGCTCTCGGTGTCGGCGACGACCCGCAAGCCCCGCCCCGGCGAGAAGCACGGAGTCCACTACTTCTTCGTCAGCGACGACGAGATGGACAAGCTGATCGCCAACGGCGAACTGCTGGAGTGGGCCGAGTTCGCGGGCAACCGCTACGGCACTCCGCGTGCGGCCGTACAGGAGCGCCTGGAGAAGGGCGAGCCCGTGCTGCTCGAGATCGATCTCCAGGGTGCCCGTCTGGTCCGGGAGTCGATGCCCGAGGCCCAGCTGGTGTTCCTGGCTCCGCCCTCCTGGGAAGAGCTGGTGCGCAGACTCACCGGGCGGGGCACCGAACCGCCCGAGGTCATCGAGCGCCGACTCGAGGCGGCGAAGACCGAACTGGCCGCCGAGCCCGAGTTCGACACCACCCTGGTGAACACCTCCGTCGAGGACGTGGCTCGCGAGCTGCTAGCCTTGGTGGACGTCGTGTGACCATCGCTGATCGATTCCGGGTCTCGCTGATCACCCCGACAGAATCTTTCCCATCCATCGGAAGGTAGAGCGTGTCCTCTTCCATCTCCGCGCCCGAGGGCATCATCAACCCGCCGATCGACGAGCTCCTCGAGGCCACCGACTCGAAGTACAGCCTCGTGATCTACGCGGCCAAGCGGGCCCGCCAGATCAACGCGTACTACTCGCAGCTCGGCGAGGGTCTCCTCGAGTACGTCGGTCCTCTCGTCGACACCCACGTCCACGAGAAGCCGCTCTCGATCGCCCTTCGCGAGATCAACGCGGGGCTGCTGACGTCCGAGGCCGTCGAGGGCCCGGCGCAGTAAGTACTATTTGCAGCTTGACGCTGACTTTTCCACAGGCCCGGCAGGCCGACTGCCGGGCCTGTGGTGTGTCATGGAGTCGTACGGTGTGCCGGTTGCCGAGGTCCGGGGAGAGACGTGGACAAGCCGAAGGTCGTTCTGGGGGTCAGTGGCGGCATCGCCGCGTACAAGGCCTGTGAGCTGCTGCGGCGGCTGACGGAGTCGGGCCATGACGTGCGCGTGGTGCCCACCGCCTCCGCGCTGCACTTCGTCGGCGCCGCCACCTGGTCCGCGCTCTCCGGAAACCCGGTCTCCACCGAGGTGTGGGACGAGGTGCACGAGGTCCCGCACGTCCGTATCGGACAGCACGCCGACCTGGTCGTCGTCGCCCCCGCCACCGCCGACCTGCTCGCCAGGGCGGCCCACGGCCTCGCCGACGACCTCCTCACCAACACGCTCCTCACCGCCCGCTGCCCGGTCGTCTTCGCCCCCGCCATGCACACGGAGATGTGGGAGCACCCGGCCACCCGGGAGAACGTGGCGACGCTGCGCCGCCGCGGCGCCCTCGTCATCGAACCGGCAGTGGGCCGCCTCACCGGCGTCGACACCGGCAAGGGCCGGCTGCCCGACCCCGGCGAGATCTTCGAGGTCTGCCGCCGGGTGCTGGCCCGGGGCCTGACCGAGCCCGACCTGAAGGGCCGGCATGTCGTGATCAGCGCCGGAGGCACCCGCGAGCCCCTGGACCCCGTCCGGTTCCTCGGCAACCGCTCCTCCGGCAAGCAGGGCTACGCCCTCGCCCGCACCGCGGCCGCCCGCGGCGCCCGCGTCACGCTGATCGCGGCCAACAGCGCCCTGCCCGACCCGGCCGGCGTGGACGTCGTCCCCGTGGGCACCGCCGTGCAGCTGCGCGAGGCCGTGCTGCAGGCCTCCGCCGACGCCGACGCGGTGGTCATGGCGGCGGCGGTGGCGGACTTCCGCCCGGCGGTGTACGCGGCGGGGAAGATCAAGAAGAAGGACGACCAGGAGCCGGAGCCGATCACCCTGGTGCGGAATCCGGACATCCTCGCGGAGATCTCCACCGAGCGCGCCCGCCCCGGACAGGTCATCGTCGGCTTCGCCGCGGAGACCGACGACGTGCTCGCCAACGGCCGCGCGAAACTGAAGCGCAAGGGCTGCGATCTGCTGGTGGTGAACGAGGTCGGGGAGAGCCGGACCTTCGGTTCCGAGGAGAACGAGGCCGTCGTCCTGGGCGCCGACGGCAGTGAGACCGCGGTGCCGCACGGACCCAAGGAAGCCCTGGCCGAAACCGTATGGGACCTGGTGGTCGAGCGTCTCCGCTGATGTTTCAGTCGCCCTGCGACCCCGTGAAACCCGGCCGATCGCGGCGTGGCGCCTCTGGCCAACGCAGCACGGCATTGGGCAGAATGCCCGTGCCGCAGGTCACAGGGCTTCCGAGTGTCGAGACAGGGAGACCGTGGCCTAAGCGTGACCGATAAGCTGTTCCACGGACGGCGCCGGGTGCAGCCCCCGCCGTCCGCCAAATGATCAGCCAGCAGCCGCTGCAACCCCAGGGAGCGTTGTGTCCCGTCGCCTGTTCACCTCGGAGTCCGTGACCGAGGGTCACCCCGACAAGATCGCTGACCAGATCAGCGACACCATTCTCGACGCGCTGCTCCGCGAGGACCCGACCTCCCGGGTCGCCGTCGAAACCCTGATCACGACCGGCCTCGTGCATGTGGCCGGCGAGGTCACGACCAAGGCGTACGCGGACATCGCGACGCTGGTCCGGAGCAAGATCCTCGAAATCGGCTACGACTCCTCCAAGAAGGGCTTCGACGGCGCCTCCTGCGGTGTCTCGGTGTCCATCGGCGCGCAGTCCCCGGACATCGCCCAGGGCGTGGACACGGCATACGAGTCCCGTGTCGAGGGTGACGAGGACGAGCTCGACAAGCAGGGCGCGGGCGACCAGGGCCTGATGTTCGGTTACGCGACGGACGAGACGCCCACGCTGATGCCGCTGCCGGTCTTCCTGGCGCACCGCCTGTCGAAGCGCCTGTCCGACGTGCGCAAGAACGGCACCATCCCCTACCTGCGCCCGGACGGCAAGACGCAGGTCACCATCGAGTACGACGGCGACAAGGCGGTCCGCCTGGACACCGTCGTGGTCTCCTCGCAGCACGCCTCCGACATCGACCTGGACTCGCTCCTGGCTCCGGACATCAAGGAGTTCGTCGTCGACCCGGAGCTCAAGGCGCTGCTCGACGAGGGCATCAAGATCGACACGGAGAACTACCGCCTCCTGGTCAACCCCACCGGCCGCTTCGAGATCGGCGGCCCGATGGGTGACGCCGGCCTGACCGGCCGCAAGATCATCATCGACACCTACGGCGGCATGGCCCGCCACGGCGGCGGCGCCTTCTCCGGCAAGGACCCGTCCAAGGTCGACCGCTCCGCCGCGTACGCGATGCGCTGGGTCGCCAAGAACGTCGTCGCCGCGGGTCTCGCCACCCGCTGCGAGGTCCAGGTGGCGTACGCCATCGGCAAGGCCGAGCCGGTCGGTCTGTTCGTCGAGACCTTCGGCACCGCCAAGGTCGACACGGAGAAGATCGAGAAGGCGATCGACGAGGTCTTCGACCTCCGTCCGGCCGCGATCATCCGCGACCTCGACCTGCTCCGCCCGATCTACTCCCAGACGGCGGCCTACGGCCACTTCGGTCGCGAGCTTCCCGAGTTCACCTGGGAGCGGACGGACCGCGTGGACGCGCTGCGCAAGGCCGCGGGGCTGTAAGTCCCGGCAAGACGGCGGGGCCGCGCGCCCGACGCCGCCGCGGTACCTCGCGAGGCCCGGCACCCTTCGGGGCGCCGGGCCTCGTCGTGCGTCCGGTGCGCAGGCGGCGGGTACTCGGGACCCGCCGGATGTCAGTGGTGTTTGGTAAGAATGCAAGCGTGAGCAGCGGGAACGAACAGGCGGGCGGCGGCGCGGAAGGTGCGCCGCCCGAGCAGCTCGCGCTCATCCGGGAGAGTGTCCGGAAGGCCAAGACACCCCGGGCCAAGCCGCGGACCTGGCGCGGGGCCGCGCTCGCCAGGAACTTGCCCGTCGCGCGGGTGCTCGTCGACAAGGGCGTGCTCCACCTCGACCGGTACTTCGACTACGCCGTGCCCGAGGAACTGGACGAGCAGGCCCAGCCGGGCGTGCGGGTGCGGGTCCGGTTCGGGGCCGGGCGGCACCGGGTGCGGGACGGCCGGCGCGAGGGCGGCGGGCTGATCGACGGGTTCCTCGTCGAGCGGCTGGCCGAGTCCGACTACTCCGGGCCGCTGGCCGCCCTCGCCCAGGTCGTGTCGCCCGAGCGGGTGCTCAGCGAAGAGCTGCTGGGGCTGGCCCGGGCGGTCGCCGACCGGTACGCGGGCAGCCTCGCCGACGTCCTGCAACTCGCGGTGCCCCCGCGCAACGCGCGGGCCGAGCAGCGCCCCTCGCCCGCACCGCTGCCGCCGCCCCCGGCGCCCGAGGCGGGCACCTGGCAGCGGTACGAGCAGGGGGCGGCCTTCCTGGAGTCGCTGGCCTCGGGCGGTGCGCCACGGGCCGTGTGGAACGCGCTGCCCGGCCCGGAGTGGAGCGAGGAGCTGGCCCGGGCGGTCGGGGCGGCGCTGGCCTCCGGTCGCGGGGCGCTCGTGGTCCTGCCCGACGGGCGGGCGGTCGCGCGGGCCGACGCCGCCCTGACCGCCCTGCTGGGGGAGGGGCGGCACGCGGTGCTCACCGCCGACGCGGGTCCCGAGAAGCGGTACGCGCAGTGGCTCGCGGTCCGGCGGGGCTCCGTACGAGCCGTGATCGGGACCCGGGCCGCGATGTTCGCACCGGTCCAGGACCTCGGGCTCGTGGCCATCTGGGACGACGGGGACGACAGCCACAGCGAGCAGCACGCCCCGCAGCCCCACGCGCGCGAGGTGCTGCTGCTGCGGGCCGCCCAGGACAGGTGCGGCTTCCTGCTGGGCAGCTGGGGCTGCACGGTGGAGGCCGCGCAGCTTGTCGAAACCGGGTGGGCGCGCCCGCTGGTCGCCGGGCGTGAGCAGGTGCGCGCCACCGCCCCGCTCGTCCGCACCGTCGGGGACGGGGACCTCGCACGGGACGAGGCCGCCCGGGCCGCCCGGCTGCCGACCCTCGCCTGGCAGGTCGTCAGGGAAGGCCTGCGGCACGGCCCGGTGCTCGTGCAGGTGCCCCGGCGGGGATACGTGCCGCGCATGGCGTGCGCCAACTGCCGGGCACCCGCGCGCTGCCGGCACTGCTCCGGACCGCTGGAGACCAGGGACGGCGGCGCGTTGTGCTGCGGGTGGTGCGGCCGTGAGGAGGGCGGCTGGCACTGCCCGGAGTGCGGCGCCTTCCGGCTGCGTGCCTCGGTGGTGGGTGCCCGGCGGACCGCCGAGGAACTCGGACGGGCCTTCCCCGCCGTCCCGGTGCGGACCTCGGGCCGTGAACACGTGCTCGACACGGTGCCGGGGGCGCCCGCACTGGTGGTGAGCACGCCGGGGGCCGAGCCCGTCGCCGAGGGCGGGTACGCGGCGGCGCTGCTGCTGGACGGGTGGGCCATGCTCGGGCGGCCCGATCTGCGGGCCGGGGAAGACGCGTTGCGGCGGTGGATCGCGGCCGGGGCGCTCGTCCGGCCGCAGCCGGCCGGCGGCACGGTGGTGGTCGTGGCCGAGCCGACGCTGCGGCCCGTCCAGGCGCTCGTACGGTGGGACCCCGTCGGTCACGCGGTGCGGGAACTCGCCGAGCGGGCCGAGCTGGGGTTTCCGCCGGTGTCGCGGATGGCGGCCGTGTCGGGGCCGGCGGAGGCGGTGACCGAGTTTCTCCGTGCGGCCGAACTGCCGCCGGAGGCCGAGGTACTGGGGCCGGTGCCGTTGCCCGTGCCCGCGGCGGGGCGACCGCGGCGGGCGGGGGCGCCGCCGGCCGGGGAACAGTGGGAGCGGGCGTTGGTCAGGGTGCCGCCGGGGAAGGGCGCGGCGCTGGCCGGTGCGCTGAAGGCCGCGCAGGCCGCGCGGATGGCCCGGGGGAGTGCGGAGCCTGTGTGGGTGCGGATCGATCCGGCTGACATCGGGTGAAGCGGTGGGGTGGCGCGGTGGCGCGGTGGCTGTGGTCGTCGCCCGGTGCGCGCCGCTGTTCTTCCGCGTACACGCCGCTGCCCGCCGCTGTTCTCCCGCGTACACGCCGCTGCCCTCCCGGACGCATCGGGAGGGCAGCGGTCTGTCCGGGCGGAGTGCGGTTCAGCCGTTGCGCGGGCCGGGGAAGGCCGTCGGCCTCGCCTCGTCGCGGAGGGCCGGGCTGCCCGCCGTCGGCTGAGTGGGCATGGAGCGGGCCGCCGGGACCGTCGGGACCGTGGGGAGGCCGGTGTTCACACTGACCGTGCGGGAGCCCGACGGCTCCGGTGTGCGCTCCGCCTCGACCGCGGCCGGCTGGGCCGTGGCCCGGCGTGCGCCGTACCGGCGGTGCACCGCCTGTTTGGTTACTCCGAGCGCGGAGCCCACCGCGTCCCACGAGAAGCCGAGTGAGCGGTCGAAGTCCACGGCCGCCGTGACCAGGGTCTCGACACTGTCCCGCAGCTCCTGGGCGAGACGTACCGTCGGGGCGGGGGCGCGTCCGTAGACGACGAAGCCCGTGGAGGGGCCGGAGCGGCGCGGGCGGTAGACGTTGCCCAACTGGGCGGTGAGTGTGCGCAGTGCGTCCACCTGCCGGCGGACCCGCTCGATGTCCCGCACCAGCAAGTGCAGGCTGGCCCGAGCCTGGGCGTCGTGGGTTGCGTGGTCGGCCATGAACAAGCCTCTCGAACCGGCGTTGAAAGGAATTGGGCCGCGATCGCGGCCCGAAGTGGTCAACTCTGTCTTGACCAACGCGGATTCGCTCCGCGGGTCACGGTGTGGGGGCGTGGGGGTATATGTGTGCGCCCGTTTGCGCCGGGCGCGCGCCTCGGCCTGCGGCCTTCGGCTTTGGTCTCCCAGCCGCGCACCGCCCGTAACAGTTGGCCAAGAGACTGAGGTCTCCCGTGGGGGCCGGGCGCCGTCGGCGGCTTTCCGTTTGCGGCTCATAGACTTGGGCGTTGCCCGTCATCAACCCCGTCCGAGAGGCCCCCACCACCCCATGAAGCTCGTCTTCGCCGGTACACCCGAGGTCGCCGTTCCCGCTCTGGACGCTCTTCTCGCCTCCGAGCGGCACGAGGTGGCCGCCGTCGTCACGCGGCCCGACGCGCCGGCCGGGCGGGGGCGCAGGCTCGTCGCGTCGCCCGTCGCCGAGCGGGCGGAGGAGGCCGGGATCGAGGTGCTGAAGCCCGCGAAGCCGAAGGACCCCGAGTTCCTGGAGCGGCTGCGGGAGATCGGGCCGGACTGCTGTCCCGTCGTCGCCTACGGCGCCCTGCTGCCCCGGGTCGCCCTCGACGTCCCCGCGCACGGCTGGGTCAATCTGCACTTCTCCCTGCTGCCGGCCTGGCGCGGTGCCGCGCCCGTGCAGCACGCCATCATGGCCGGGGACGAGATCACCGGGGCTTCCACCTTCCTGATCGAGGAGGGGCTCGACTCCGGCCCGGTGTACGGGACGGTCACCGAGGAGATCCGGCCCACCGACACCAGCGGTGATCTGCTCACGCGGCTGGCCTTCGCCGGTGCCGGGCTGCTCGCGGCGACCATGGACGGGATCGAGGACGGCACGCTGAAGGCCGTACCGCAGCCGGCCGAGGGGATCAGCCTGGCCCCGAAGGTCAATGTCGAGGACGCCCGCATCGACTGGTCCGCGCCCGCGCTGCGCGTCGACCGGATGGTGCGGGGCTGCACTCCGGCTCCCGGCGCCTGGACCACGTTCCGCGGTGAGCGGCTCAAGCTCATCCAGGTCACCCCCGTGCCGGACCGGACGGATCTCGCCCCGGGGCAGATCTCCGCCCGGAAGAACAACGTGTACGTCGGCACCGGCTCGCACGCCGTCGAGCTGGTCTGGGTGCAGGCCCAGGGCAAGAAGCCGATGCGGGCGGCGGACTGGGCGCGCGGGGTGCGGATCGCCGAGGGCGAGCGGCTCGGGGGCTGACACGGCGCCACGTGCTGGGCGGCGTAGGCTGGACGGCGCACTTCTTCTCACACCCGGAGCACCTTTTTCGTGAGCGACCAGCCCCGTCGGCCCCGTACGTCCGGCAAGCCCTACCGTCGGCCCAAGAAGGACCCCGTCCGCATCCTCGCCTTCGAGGCGCTGAGGGCCGTGGACGAGCGGGACGCCTACGCCAACCTCGTTCTGCCGCCCCTGTTGCGCAAGGCGCGGGAGAAGGAGGGACCCGAGAACTTCGACGCCCGTGACGCGGCGCTCGCGACCGAGCTGGTGTACGGCACGCTGCGGCGGCAGGGGACGTACGACGCGGTCATCTCGGCCTGCGTGGACCGGCCGCTGCGGGAGGTCGACCCGCCGGTGCTGGACGTGCTGAGCCTCGGCGCGCACCAGCTGCTCGGGACGCGGATCCCGACGCACGCGGCCGTGTCCGCCACCGTCGAGCTCGCGCGGGTCGTGCTCGGCGACGGGCGTGCCAAGTTCGTCAACGCCGTGCTGCGCAAGGTCGCCCAGCACGATCTGGACGGCTGGCTGGAGCAGGTCGCGCCGCCCTATGACGAGGACCCCGAGGACCATCTCGCCGTCGTCCACTCGCATCCGCGGTGGGTCGTGTCGGCGCTGTGGGACTCCCTCGGCGGCGGTCGCGCCGGCATCGAGGACCTGCTGCGCGCCGACAACGAGCGGCCCGAGGTGACCCTGGTGGCGCGGCCCGGGCGGGCCACCGCCGAGGAACTGCTCGAAGAGGACGCCGCCCTGCCGGGGCACTGGTCGCCGTACGCCGTGCGGCTGACCGAGGGCGGTGAGCCGGGCGCCGTCGCGGCCGTACGGGACGGACGCGCGGGCGTGCAGGACGAGGGCAGCCAGCTCGTGGCGCTCGCCCTTGCCAACGCGCCGCTGGAGGGGTCCGACCGGCGGTGGCTGGACGGGTGCGCGGGGCCCGGCGGCAAGGCCGCGCTGCTCGGCGCTCTCGCGGCCCAGCGGGGCGCGCTGCTCGTCGCCTCCGAGAAGCAGACCCACCGCGCCGGGCTCGTGGCCAGGGCGCTGGAGGGGAACCCAGGGCCGTACCAGGTGATCGCCGCGGACGGGACGCGTCCGGCGTGGCGGCCCGGCAGCTTCGACCGTGTGCTGGTCGACGTGCCGTGCACCGGGCTCGGTGCCCTGCGGCGCCGCCCCGAGGCGCGCTGGCGGCGCCGGCCGGAGGACCTGGAGGGGTTCGCGCCGTTGCAGCGCGGACTGCTGCGCACCGCCCTGGAGTCGGTGCGGGCCGGCGGTGTCGTCGGTTACGCGACCTGCTCGCCGCACCTCGCCGAGACCAGGGCCGTGGTCGCCGACGTGCTCAAGCAGCACCCGGACACCGAGCTCCTCGACGCCCGGCCGCTGCTGCCCGGCGTACCGGACCTCGGCGAAGGGCCCGACGTGCAGCTGTGGCCGCATCTGCACGGGACCGACGCGATGTACCTGGCGCTCATCCGCCGGACCGGCTGACCCCCGCCCCGACGCTCTCCCGGGCCGCCGCACCGCCGTCCTCCCTGGCCAGCCGGTGCGGCCACCACACCTTCGGACCGACGTCCAGGAACAGCGACGTCACCAGGACCGAGCGCACGACGAACGTGTCGATGAGGACGCCCAGGGCGACCGCGAAGCCGATCTCGGCGAAGGCGACCATCGGGAGAGTGCCGAGGGCGGCGAAGGTGCCGGCCAGGACCAGCCCGGCGGAGGTGATGACCGCGCCGGTGGCGGCGAGACCCGTGACCACGCCCGCTCTGGTGCCCTGGCGGGCCGCCTCCTCGCGGATGCGGGTGGTCAGGAAGATGTTGTAGTCGATGCCCAGGGCGACCAGGAACACGAAGACGAACAGCGGGAAGTCGGTCGCCTCGCCCGCGTAGTCGAAGACGTACCGGAACGCGAGCGCGCTGATGCCGAGCGCCGCCGCGAACGAAAGGATCACCGTCCCGATCAGCAGCAGCGGGGCGATCAGGGCGCGCAGCAGGACGCACAGGATCAGCAGGACGACCACCAGCACCAGCGGGATGATCAGCACGTTGTCGTGCGTGGTGGCCTCGTCCATGTCCAGCAGGGCCGCCGTACCGCCGCCCACCTGGGCGTCGGCGTCCGGCACCGCGTGCACGGCGTCCCGGACCCGCTCCACCGTCTGCTTGGCGGCCTCGCTGTCCGACGGGGCCGTCATGGTGGCCTCGAACAGGACCTTGCCCTCGAAGGCCGGTTTCGTGCCGGGCGGCAGACCGAGGGACTGCGGCACGACGCCCTGCGTCCCGGCGACCGCGCGGCCCACCTGCACGGCCTGCGCCTGGTTGCTCACGATCACCAGCGGATCGCCGCTGCCGGCCGGGAAGTAGCGCGCCGACACCTCCTGGCCGGTGACCGAGTCCGGTTTCCCGGTGAACGCGTCCGCGTTGCCGATCCCCTCCGCGCGCAGCTGGATCAGGCCCAGCGAACAGACCGCCAGGACCAGTGCCGTCACGGCCCACGTCGTGCGCGGGCGGCGGGCGATACGGCGGCCCGTGCGCGCCCAGATGCCGCGCTCGGTCGGGTCGGGCGTGCCGTAGTGCGGGATCGCCGGCCAGAAGATCCACCGGCCGAAGATCACCAGCAGGGCGGGGAAGAGGCTCATCATCGCCAGCAGGGCGACGGCGACGCCGATCGCGGCGACCGGGCCCAGGCCGCTGGTCGAATTCATCTCGGCGGCCAGCAGCACCAGCATGCTCAGCACGACCGTCGCGCCGGAGGCCAGCACGGCGGGTCCCGCGCGGTGCAGCGCCAGGGCCATCGCCTCGTGCCGGTCCTCGTGCCGGCGCAGCTCCTCCCGGTAACGGGCGACCAGCAACAGGGCGTAGTCCGTCCCGGCCCCGAAGACCAGCACCGTGAGGATGCCGGCGCTCTGGCCGTTGACCGTCAGCCCCGCGTGCTCGGCCAGCAGGTAGATCAGCGCCTGGGAGGTGAACAGCGCGCAGACCACCGAGATCAGGGGGACCAGCAGCAGCGTCAGGCTGCGGTAGGTGATGAGCAGCATGACGATGACGACGGTCATCGCCGCGAACAGCAGCGTCGAGTCGATGCCCTCGAAGGCCTCCGCGAAGTCCGCCGACGTGCCGCCCGGGCCCGTGATGTGCACGGCCAGGCCGCCGCCGCCCTCGCCGACGTCATCCCGGATCGAGTCGACGGCGGGCGCGATCCGCTCCCAGCCCTTCTCGTCCATCGTGATCGGCACGAAGACCTGCGCCGCCCGCGGATCGGTCTGCCGGTCGAACACCGGTCCCCGGGTCTCCGCGCCGCGGATGCCATGGTCCCGCAGCTCCTTGAGCTGCCGCACGTCCTCGGCGATCTCCGCCCGGTCCCGGGCCGTCAGCCCACTGTCCCGGGCGTAGATCACCACCGCCGGGATCTGCTCCGGCCGGAAGTCCTCGGAGATCTCCAGCACCTGCGTCGACTCCGCGGACCCCGGCAGCCAGGACGACGCGTCGTTGTCCTGCGCGTCGGTGAGCCTCATGGCGAACGGCGCGGCGACGAACAGCACCACCACCCACAGCACCAGCACCAGCCACTTGGCCCGCCGCCCGCAGACGAGATGAGCAACGCCGCTCTTCATGGCGACCCCCTCCGCAGAAGCGCCCCGTCAGGGGCGCGGGGAACTGCGCGAGCAACCCACAACGGCCCGCGGCCGACGTACCACCGTTCCCACCGGGGACCGATGGCCACAACCCCCGGAGGGCATGGCAGTCTTAGGTCATGGCCGCGCAGATCAACCCCAGCATCCTGTCCGCCGATTTCGCCCGCCTCGCGGACGAGGCGAAGGCCGTGGAAGGAGCCGACTGGCTCCACGTCGACGTCATGGACAACCATTTCGTCCCGAACCTCACGCTCGGCGTGCCGGTCGTAGAGTCGCTCGCCCGTGCGACGGACACCCCGCTGGACTGCCATCTGATGATCGAGGCCCCCGATCGGTGGGCGCCCCAGTACGTCGAGGCGGGGGCCGGTTCCGTCACCTTCCACGTCGAGGCGGCCGCCGCCCCGGTCCGGCTCGCCCGGGAGATCCGCGCCAAGGGCGCCCGCGCCTCCATGGCGCTGAAGCCCGCGACCCCCATCGAGCCGTACGAGGACCTGCTCCCCGAGCTCGACATGCTGCTGATCATGACGGTCGAACCAGGCTTCGGGGGACAGGCCTTCCTCGACATCATGCTTCCCAAGATTCGCCGCACCCGCGAGTTGATCAGCAAGCACGGTCTGGAGCTCTGGCTCCAGGTCGACGGCGGAGTTTCCACTTCCACCATCGAGCGGTGTGCCGACGCTGGAGCCGACGTCTTCGTGGCCGGATCGGCGGTCTACGGGGCAAACGACCCGGCAGCGGCGGTACGTGCACTACGCACGCAGGCGGAGGCGGCGACCGCCAAGGCCTCCTGGGCCTGCGACCACTGAGCCACAGCAAAGTGAACGGCTCTCATCAGGGCTGATCAACCGCGCCGGATCTGCAAGGATGAACGGCGAATCCAGAGTGTGAACAGCAGTGAGGAGATCGCCGTGTCGGGTATGTCGGCGGGCCGGTCAGCCATGCGGATGGGACCCGCTGAGCTGGTGCAGGCGGCGGCCATGGCCCGCCGCTTCTACCTCGAGGGGAAGTCCAAGATCCAGATCGCGGAGGAGTTCGGCGTCAGCCGCTTCAAGGTGGCCCGGGTCCTGGAGACCGCCCTCGAACGGGATCTCGTACGTATCGAGATCCGTGTGCCTGCGGAGCTGGACGCCGAGCGCTCGGACGCGCTCCGCGCCCGCTACGGCCTCAGGCACGCCGTCGTGGTCGAGTCCCCGGCCGATGCCGAGGAGTCGCCCGACCCCGAGAACCTGGGAGAGGTGGCCGCCGACCTGCTCGGCGAGCTGGTCAACGAAGGTGATGTGCTGGGCCTGGCCTGGGGCCGCTCCACGATCCACATGGCGGCGGCGCTCGACCGGCTGCCGCCGTGCACGGTGGTGCAGCTGACGGGCGTGTACGACGCCGGGACCGCCGAGCGCGGCTCGGTGGAGGCGGTACGCCGTGCCGCCCAGGTGTCCGGCGGTGACGCGCACCCCATCTACGCGCCGATGCTCCTGCCCGACGCGGCCACGGCCACGGCGCTGCGCAACCAGACGGGCATCGCCCGGGCCTTCGAGCACTTCGACAAGGTCACCGTCGCCTGCGTCTCCATCGGCTCCTGGGAGCCGGGCATCTCCACGGTGCACGACATGCTCAGCGACGAGGAGCGCGCGCACTACGCCTCCCTCGGTGTCGCCGCCGAGATGTCCGCGCACCTCTTCGACGCCGAGGGCCGCAGGGTCGGCCGGGACCTGGGCGAACGGTGCATCACCGTCAAGGCCGACCAGCTCCGCCGTATCCCCGAGGTCGTCGCGATCGCCGGCGGGCAGCGCAAGGGACCCGCGATCGACGCGGTGCTGCGGTCCGGGCTAGTCACCAGCCTGGTGACGGACACGTCGGCGGCGGACTATCTGATGACAGCGGGCCCGGCACCGAAGCCCGCGCTCAACAGGACCGATCCGGACGGAGTCTGACGTATGGCCAGGGAGGCGCGTGAGGTACCGGACGATCCGGCCGGCCGGATCGTGCTCGTGCTGGACCTGGAGGGGGTCACGGACAAGGCGGGCCTCATGGACCGCTGCGCCCGTGACCTCTGTCTGCCCGAGTGGTTCGGCCGCAACTGGGACGCCCTCGCCGACTGCCTGGCCGACCCCGGCCTCTGGCCCGAGGGAGCCGTGGAGCAGGGGCTGCTGGTCGTCGTCCGGGGCTGGCGGGAGTACGCCGAGAAGCGGCCCGAGGAGTGGCAGGTCGCGGAGGAGATCTTCGCGGAGGCGACGGACCGGGGGCCGGGTCTCTTCGTGACCCTCGGGTCGTGACCCTCGCGCTTGGAGCATCCTCCTAAGGCGCCCCTGACCAGCCTGGACGATCCGCTGGGGGACGTGCGCACATCCGGCATGGGACAATGAAGTACGTGCTCTTTCCCCCTGGCCGGCCGGTCGGGGGGTCACCTCTGATCGACTGGGATGTGCAGCACGTGCGTTTCCTCAATGACATCCAGCCCGGGTACGACCTGACGTACGACGACGTCTTCATGGTGCCGAGCCGCTCCTCGGTGGGCTCGCGGCAGGCCGTCGACCTCAGCTCCCCGGACGGCACGGGCACCACCATCCCGCTCGTCGTCGCCAACATGACCGCCATCGCCGGGCGGCGCATGGCCGAGACCGTGGCCCGCCGCGGCGGCCTCGTCGTCATACCGCAGGACATTCCGATCGACGTGGTCACCGACGTCGTCTCCTGGGTCAAGAGCCGCCATCTGGTCCTGGACACCCCGATCATGCTGGTGCCCCACCAGACCGTCGCGGACGCGCTGTCCCTGCTGCCCAAGCGCGCGCACAACGCCGGGGTCGTCGTCGACGAGAACCACCGGCCGGTCGGCGTGGTCACCGAATCCGACCTGTCCGGCGTGGACCGCTTCACGCAGCTGTCCGAGGTCATGTCCCGGGACCTGCTGCTCATCGACGCGGACATGGACCCGGGCGAGGCCTTCGACACCCTCGACCACGCCAACCGCCGCTACGCCCCCGCGGTCAACAAGGACGGCACGCTCGCCGGCATCCTCACCCGCAAGGGCGCCCTGCGCGCCACGCTCTACACGCCGGCCACGGACGCGCGGGGGCGGCTGCGCATCGCCGCCGCCGTCGGCATCAACGGCGATGTCGCGGGCAAGGCCAAGCAGCTGCTGGACGCGGGCGTCGACACGCTCGTCATCGACACCGCGCACGGCCACCAGGAGTCGATGATCAGCGCCCTGAAGCTGGTGCGCGACCTCGACCCGCAGGTGCCGATCGTCGCGGGCAACGTGGTGGCCGCGGCGGGCGTGCGCGATCTGATCGAGGCGGGCGCGGACATCGTCAAGGTCGGTGTCGGACCCGGCGCCATGTGCACCACGCGCATGATGACCGGCGTCGGCCGGCCGCAGTTCTCCGCCGTCCTGGAGTGCGCCGCCGAGGCGAAGAAGCACGGCAAGCACGTGTGGGCCGACGGCGGCATCCGCCACCCGCGCGACGTGGCCATGGCGCTCGCCGCCGGCGCGTCCAACGTGATGGTCGGCTCCTGGTTCGCGGGCACCTACGAGTCCCCGGGCGACCTCCAGCACGACGCCCAGGGGCGTGCTTACAAGGAGTCGTTCGGCATGGCCTCCGCCCGGGCCGTGCGCAACCGCACCTCCGAGGAGTCGGCGTACGACCGGGCCCGCAAGGCGCTGTTCGAGGAGGGCATCTCCACCTCCCGGATGTTCCTCGACCCGGCCCGCCCCGGCGTCGAGGACCTGATCGACTCGATCATCGCGGGCGTCCGCTCCTCCTGCACCTACGCCGGTGCCGGCTCCCTGGAGGAGTTTGCCGAGAAGGCCATCGTCGGCATCCAGAGCGCCGCCGGCTACGCCGAGGGCAAGCCCCTGCACGCCAGCTGGAACTGACAGCCCCCCGCCTCGTCCCAGGCCCCCGATGAAAAATCGGGGGCCTCGCGCATGCGGGCGCCCTACCGTCGTACGCCATGGAGATCACAGTCTGCCGGGCCGCCGACGTGGCGCTGCTCGATCAGCACCTCGGCTCCCCGGGCGCCACCTCGTTCCACGCACGCCGCTTCGAGCGCCAGGAGCGGGGCCTGAGCACCTATCTCGTCGCCTGGCTCGACGGACGGCCCGTGGGGCACACGGAGCTGCGCTGGGGCGGCTGCGACGACGCTTCCGTACGAGCGGCACGGCCCGGCTGCCCGGAGATCAACGCGCTTTCCGTGTGGCCCGAGACGCTGCGCTCGCGCGGCATCGGCAGCGCCCTGGTCCGCGCCGCCGAGGAACGCGCGGGGGAGCGGGGCCGCACGGCCGTCGGCCTCGGCGTCGCCGACGACAACCCGCGGGCCGCAGCTCTCTACGCCCGGCTCGGCTACCGGCCACTCGCCCCCTACGTCGGCCGCTGGTCCTACGAGGACCACGACGGTGTCACGCACGAGTGTGTCGAGGAGCTCACGTTCTTGGTGAAAGAGCTGGTCCGAGCAAGTCCCGTGCAATGGACGAACGCCGACGTGCAACGAACCTCCGGCCAGTCACGAGGAACGCAATGATCTTGCGGCCATGCGCAAGGTTGCTGCATTACACGGGCAACGTCCCTGCTCGTAGGCTGTCGCCTCGTACGTGGCGTGGCGGGGACCCCGCTCGGTGGGTCCCGGCTGTCGGGCGGGGCTCTGCCGGTCCCCGCCGCCCAAGACCGGCAGTGACGAAGGAGTCAGCGCGTGCTCGACCAAGGCGCACCCCCGCACAGCAGTAGTCAGACCGCCCCGCCGTCCCCGGGCGTCGGCGCGCGCCTCATGCGTCGCAAGCCGGTGGAGAACCTGGTCGGGGAGGGTGGCCAGGGCGAGGGAGGCTCGCTGCGGCGCTCTCTCGGCCTGTGGCAGCTCACCATGATCAGCATCGGTGCCACCCTCGGCACCGGCATCTTCGTCGTGCTCGGCGAGGCCGTCCCCAAGGCGGGCCCCGCCGTCACGCTCTCCTTCGTCATCGCCGGCCTGACCGCCCTGTTCTCGGCCCTGTCCTACGCCGAGCTGGCGGGCACCATCCCGGTCTCCGGCTCCTCGTACTCGTATGCGTACGCAACGATGGGCGAACTGATCGCCTGGATATGCGGCTGGTGCCTGGTCCTGGAGTACGGCGTGTCCGTCGCCGCCGTCGCCGTCGGCTGGGGCGAGTACCTCAACGAACTGCTCGACGGGACCATCGGCGTCACCCTCCCGGCCGCCCTGTCCGCCCCGCCCGGCGACGGCGGCGTGTTCAACCTGCCCGCGCTGATCGTCGTCCTGCTCGCGATGGCGTTCCTGCTGGGCGGCGCCCGCGAGTCCGCCCGCGCCAACACCGTCATGGTCATCGTGAAGATCGCCGCGCTGGTGATGTTCTGCGCCATCGGCGTCCAGGGCTTGCGCTCCGGCAACTACGAGAACTTCATGCCGCTGGGCATGGCGGGCGTCAGCGCCGCCGGGGCCACGCTGTTCTTCTCCTACATCGGTTTCGACGCCGCCTCCACCGCCGGCGAGGAGGCGAAGAACGCCCAGCGCGACCTGCCGCGCGCGATCATGCTGTCGCTCGTCATCGTCACGGCGCTGTACGTCCTCGTCGCCGCCGTCGCGGTCGGCGCCAAGCCCTGGAAGAACTTCACCGACTCCGAGGCCGCCCTCGCCCAGATCATGCGCGAGGTCACCGGGCAGACGTTCTGGGGCACGCTGCTGGCGTTCTGCGCCGTCGTCGCCATCGCGAGCGTGGTGCTGACCGTCCTCTACGGCCAGACCCGCATCCTGTTCGCCATGTCCCGCGACGGCCTCGTGCCGAAGGTGTTCGCCAAGGTCCACCCGAAGACCGGCACGCCTCGCGCCAACACCCTGATCGTCTCCCTGTTCTGCGGCGTCCTGGCCGCCGCGATCCCGCTCGGGCAGCTCGCCGACGCCACCAGCATCGGCACCCTGTTCGCCTTCGCGCTGGTCAACGTGGCCGTCGTGGTGCTGCGCCGGACCCGGCCGGACATGCCCCGCACCTTCCGGGTGCCGCTCTCCCCGGTCCTGCCCGCGCTGGGCTTGGCCTTCTGCGTCTGGATGATGGGCAGTCTGCCGACCGTGACCTGGGTCGTCTTCGGTGTCTGGATGGCCGCCGGGCTCGTGTTCTACTTCCTGTACGGCTATCGCCGTTCCCGACTCGCACCATCCGAAAAGTGACCGACCCACTGTGCTGAACGATCTCGACGAACGCATCGTGCACGCCCTCGCCGAGGACGCCCGCCGCTCCTACGCCGACATCGGCCAGATCGTCGGCCTGTCCGCGCCCGCCGTGAAACGGCGCGTGGACCGGCTGCGGGCCACCGGTGCCATCACCGGCTTCACCGTACGGGTGGACCCGGGCGCCCTCGGCTGGCAGACCGAGGGGTTCGTCGAGATCTACTGCCGGGGCAACACGTCCCCGGAGACCATCCAGCGGGGCCTGGAGCGCTACCAGGAGGTCGTGGCCGCGTCCACCGTCACCGGGGACGCGGACGCGATCGCCCAGGTCTTCGCCTCCGACATGCGGCACTTCGAACGGGTCCTGGAGCGGATCGCCGGGGAGCCGTTCGTCGAGCGCACCAAGTCCGTGCTCGTGCTGTCGCCGCTGCTGCGGCGCTTCTCGTCGGGGTCGCCGACCTAGCAGGTGCCGGCGGTGGCGTCGGCCCTGCGCACCGCCGTCAGCAGGCGCCGAACGCCGAGTGCGTGGCCGCCCGTGGTCATGAGGAGACGGCCGTAGAGGGCGCCGGCCGGGCCGGGGAACCTCGCCCGGGTCTCGGCACGCAGCCGGGTGCGTCCCGGGCCCGCCTCGTCCAGGTGGAAGAGCAGGGCGTACGTCGAGAAGCGATGACGCCCGATCAGGACCAGTTCCGCCCCCGGAACCGCGGATGCCACCCGGAAACCGGGAATCGTCGAGCCCTCGCCCAGGGGACGGGGCCCGGAGGCCGTGCGGTCGGCGCAGCCGACCAGGCGTGCGTACGCGACCGCTCGGCCACCCCCGAAGGAGCGGTCCAGAACCTCACCGAGCGCGCCCCACACGACCTCGGCGTCCGCCGCGACGACCGTCGTGTGCTCGTCGACGTACGGCAGGGAGAGCAGTGCGGCGGCGTTCATGGAGACCCCCTTCGCCGGCCGGTCGGGTTGGGCTTGCCCGGCCAGTCTCGCGCGGCCCTCCGTGCGGGGGCCTCCTCCGGCGGGCGGACATCCGTCGCCGTGCGGCGGAGACGGGCGGTGCCCGCCCTCCTCCCGGCGGAGGACGTCCCTGCTTCCGGGCGGAGGACGTCCCTGGAGAAATTCTCGCTGTGCTCCGGGCCCCGGCCCGCCTACCATCGGTGTCATGACCTGGCGACATTGATCCACCAGCCGCGCCTCCCGAGGACCGCCTCGGCCGCCGTATCCCCGGCGTCCGATCGGTTCTTACGGGAAGGCCTCATGACACTCTCACCCGCACGCGTGCCCGCCACCGGCGTCCGGCGGCTGACGACCACGCTGTACGGCTACGCGTTCCTCGACGACTTCGTCCTGCTCTACCCGGTGTACGCGCTGCTGTTCGCCGACACCGGCATGTCGCTCTGGCAGATCTCCTCCCTGTTCGCCCTGTGGTCGATCACCTCGGTGGTGCTGGAAGTGCCCTCCGGCGCCTGGGCCGACGCCGTGTCACGCCGGAGGCTGCTGTGGATCGGCCCGCTGCTCACAGCCGCAGGCTTCGCGCTGTGGGTGATCGTGCCGTCGTACTGGGCCTTCGCGGTCGGCTTCGTCCTGTGGGGCGCGGGCGGGGCGCTCGGCTCCGGTGCGCTGGAGGCCCTCGTCTACGACGAGCTGGACCACCTCGGCGCCGCCGACCGGTACGCACGGGTCATGGGCCGGGCCCGGGCCGCGCGGCTGGTGGGCACCGTGGCCTCGCTCGGCCTCGCGGGGCCGGTCTTCGCCCAGGGCGGCTACGCGGCGGTCGGTGCCGCCAGCTTCCTGGCCTGTGTGCTGACCGCCCTCACGGCGACCCGGTTCCCCGAGCACCGGGTGCGGCCGGACCACGCGGGCGACAGCTGGGCGACGACCCTGCGGACCGGGCTCGCCGAGGTCCGCGGGGACCGTTCCGTGCGCGGCGCCCTGCTGCTGGTCCCGGCCGTGGCAGCGGTGTGGGGCGCGCTCGACGAGTACACCCCGCTGCTGGTCCGGGACATCGGCGTCGCGGAGGCGACGGTGCCCTACCTGATCATGCTGATCTGGGCGGGGGTCACCGTCGGCAGCCTCCTGACGGGACCGGCCGAGCGCCTCGGCCCGGCCGGTCTCGCCATGCTGCTCGCGGGCGCCGCACTCGCCCTGGCCGTGGGCGCCGCGTCCCGCTCACTGGCCGGTATCGCCCTCGTGAGCCTCGCCTTCGCCGGATTCCAGCTGGCGGAGGTGCTGGCCGACGTCCGCCTCCAGCACCGTATCGACGAGTCACGCCGGGCCACGCTCACCTCCGTCGCGAGCCTGGGCACCGAGCTGGCGACGGTCGCCACGTTCGGGGTGTACGCGCTGCTCGGCACGGACATGGCGCACAGCAGTGTCTTCGCGGTGCTGGCGATCCCTTACGCGGTGACGGCGCTGGCGCTGGCTAGAGCGCGGGCCGCCACGGCACGACCGTGAAGTCGCCCGTGCCCTTCCTGACCTTCTCGAAGGGGGCGGAGCCCACGCACTTGGGCAGCTCCTTCGTCTCGACGGGGCTGCCCGTCGACGCCCAGCTGTAGCCGAGGCGGTCGTACCGGCCGGCATCGTGGACGGTGATGCCGACCCGCTTGCCCTCGGCCCCCGGCAGGTCGGAGTCGGTGATCACACCGGAGACGACGGCCACCTTCCCGCCGGTCACCAGGCAGTCGACCTTCGCCTTCGCCCAGGCCCCCTCGCCGTTCAGGTAGTGGCTCCACTCGAACGTGCCGGTGGCCTTCATCGGGTCGGCCGTGTCCTTCGCGGCCAGGTGCGCGTCGAAGGAGAAGGTGATGTCGTCCCCGGCCGACCGGTAAAGCTTGGCCTTGCCGGTGAGCGCGGCGGCCTCACGCCTGCTCTCGTCGGGGGCGGAGGCTGTAGTGCTCCCGTGCTTCGCGTCGGGGGCGGCTGCCCCGGCCGAGCCGGCCGCGGCGGCGACGGTGAGCAGCAGCGCGGAGCCGAGTAAGGCGGTCCTCGTACGGCGGTTCATGGCGGTCCTTTCCGCAGGTGACGCACGTCGACTGGACGCTCACCACTGTCCCGGCGCGGCGCCCTCGCCACATCGCACCCGGGACGGGACCCGGCCTCCGCCGCCCGGCGGAGAAAGGCCGTTCGGGCATGCGCCCGGGGAAGGACGGTCAGGGCCCGCAACGAATCGCCGCCGACCCGCCGGCGAACGCAATGATCCGCTCACGGACGCGCAACGGCTGCTCCTTGTCCGGCCGGAGCCGCCGACCGTACCGTCTATCAGGCCCCCCGAAACCCCCGCGTACCGGTGAGGAACACGCATGCGCACCGCCCTGCTCCAGAGCTCCGGCCGACCCGGCTCCACCGTCGAGAACCTCAAGGTCCTCGACGAGGCCGCGGGCCGGGCCGCCGCCGCGGGCGCCGGGCTGCTGGTCGCGCCGGAGATGTTCCTGACCGGGTACGCGATCGGCGACGACATCGCCCGGCTCGCCGAGCCCGCCGACGGCGACTGCGCCGACGCCATCGCCGAGACCGCGACCAGGCACGGACTGGCGATCGCCTACGGCTACCCCGAGCGGGCCGGCGAGACGGTGTTCAACTCCGCCCAGCTGATCTCCGCCGACGGCACCCGTCTCGCCAACTACCGCAAGACCCACCTCTTCGGCTGCTTCGAGCGCGACCACTTCACGCCCGGGAACCAGCCGGTCGTCCAGGCGGAACTCGGCGGTCTGCGCGTCGGGATCCTGATCTGCTACGACGTCGAGTTCCCGGAGAACGTCCGCGCCCACGCCCTCGCCGGCACCGACCTGCTGATCGTCCCGACGGCGCAGATGCACCCGTTCCAGTTCGTCGCCGAGTCGATGATCCCGGTGCGCGCCTTCGAGAACCAGATGTACGTCGCGTACGTCAACCGGGCCGGACAAGAGGGCGAGTTCGAGTTCGTCGGGCTGTCCACGCTCGCCGGGCCCGACGGGGTCGCCCGGACCCGGGCCGGGCGCGCCGAGGAGCTCGTCCTCGCCGACGTCGACCCCGTCTTCCTCGCCGCGTCGCGCGAGGCCAACCCGTATCTGCGGGACCGGCGCCCCGGCCTGTACGGGCCGCTCGTCTGACACCCCCCGCACCTGCCTGTTTCTTCTGCAAGGAGTCCGTACCCCATGACGTCCACCGTGCCCAACGCCGTCGAGCACGCAGACGCGCAGCAGCCGCCGATCACCATGTTCGGCCCGGACTTCCCGTACGCCTACGACGACTTCCTCGCCCACCCGGCGGGTCTCGGGCAGATACCCGCGACCGAGCACGGCACGGAGGTCGCGGTCATCGGCGGCGGCCTGTCCGGCATCGTCGCCGCGTACGAGCTGATGAAGATGGGCCTGAAGCCGGTCGTGTACGAGGCCGATCAGATCGGCGGGCGGCTGCGGACGGTGGGCTTCGACGGCTGCGACGACTCCCTCACCGCCGAGATGGGCGCGATGCGCTTCCCGCCGTCCTCCACCGCCCTCCAGCACTACATCGACCTGGTCGGCCTGCAGACGCGGCCCTTCCCCAACCCCCTGGCGGAGACGACCCCGTCGACCGTCGTCGACCTCAAGGGCGAGTCGCACTACGCCGAGACGATCGCCGACCTGCCCCAGGTGTACCGGGACGTCGCCGAGGCCTGGAACCGGTGCCTGGAGGAGGGCGCCGACTTCTCCGACATGAACCGGGCCCTGCGCGAGCGGGACGTCCCGCGCATCCGCGAGATCTGGTCCCGGCTCGTCGAGAAGCTCGACAACCAGACCTTCTACGGCTTCCTCTGCGACTCCGAGGCGTTCAAGTCCTTCCGGCACCGCGAGATCTTCGGCCAGGTCGGCTTCGGCACGGGCGGCTGGGACACGGACTTCCCGAACTCCATCCTGGAGATCCTGCGCGTCGTCTACACCGAGGCCGACGACCACCACCGCGGCATCGTCGGCGGCTCCCAGCAACTGCCGCTGCGCCTGTGGGAGCGCGAGCCGGAGAAGATCGTCCACTGGCCCTACGGGACCTCCCTCGCGAGCCTCCACGACAACCGTGCGCCCCGCCCGGCCGTCACCCGCCTGCACCGCACCGCCGGCAACCGCATCACAGTGACCGACGCGCACGGCGACATCCGCACCTACCCGGCGGCGATCTTCACCGCCCAGTCCTGGATGCTGCTGTCGAAGATCGACTGCGACGACTCGCTCTTCCCGATCGACCACTGGACGGCCATCGAGCGCACGCACTACATGGAGTCCTCCAAGCTGTTCGTCCCGGTCGACCGGCCGTTCTGGCTCGACAAGGACGAGGAGACCGGGCGGGACGTCATGTCGATGACGCTCACCGACCGGATGACGCGCGGGACCTACCTCCTCGACAACGGCCCTGACCAGCCCGCCGTCATCTGCCTCTCCTACACCTGGTGCGACGACAGCCTCAAGTGGCTGCCGCTGTCCGCGAACGAGCGGATGGAGGTCATGCTGAAGTCGCTCGGCGAGATCTATCCCAAGGTCGACATCCGCAAGCACATCATCGGCAACCCGGTGACCGTCTCCTGGGAGAACGAGCCGTACTTCATGGGCGCGTTCAAGGCCAACCTGCCCGGCCACTACCGCTACCAGCGGCGCCTGTTCACGCACTTCATGCAGGACCGGCTGCCCGCGGACAAGCGCGGCATCTTCCTCGCCGGCGACGACATCTCCTGGACGGCCGGCTGGGCCGAGGGTGCGGTCCAGACCGCCCTCAACGCGGTCTGGGGCGTCATGCACCACTTCGGCGGCACGACCGACCCGGCCAACCCGGGGCCCGGCGACCTCTACGACGAGATCGCGCCCGTCGAACTGCCCGAGGACTGAGGCAGGCAGGAGGACTGCGGCAGGGGCGTGAGCAGCATGCGCCCCGCGAAGCCCACCGCCGTGTCCAGGCGCTCGGTGAACTCCTCGGCGACGTCGGGGAGTCCGCGCAGCGCCCACAGCGCCCGGGCCGCCGTCCAGGTGGCGTCACGGGCGCGCTCCAGGCTCCATGAGCCGAGCAGATGGGTCAGCGGGTCCGCGATCTGGAGGAGGTCGGGGCCCGGCATCAGCTCTTCGCGGATGCGCTCCTCCAGCGCGACGAGGAGATCGCCCACCGCGTCGAACTCGTCCTCCAGCTCGACGGGTGCGCAGCCGAGCGTACGGCAGGTGTCCACGACGGCCAGCGCGAGATCGTGCCCGATGTGCGCGTTGATACCCGCGAGCGCGAACTGCAGCGGACGTACCCCGGGATGGCGCCGGAACTGGAACAGAGGCCGCCAGCAGGCCGGCGGGCGCCGCTCGCCGGCCACCGCCTCGACGGCCTCCAAGTACCGCTGCGCGAACCGTACGTCCAGCGTGATCGCGGCGTGCGGGTCCGCGAACCGCCCGGTGTCGACGTACCGGTCCACCGCTTCCGTCACGGCGAGGTAGACGCGGTTGAAGACGGCCACCCCGTCCCGGGGGTGCAGGGTCGCGTCGAGGGCGCGCATACGGGAGATGACTCCGTCGACCGGAGTGTCCAGGGCTGGGGGGACTTGTTCGCATCGCGGCATGCGGGCAGAGTCCCAGCTCTAGGCTGGCGGTAGTACCGGCAGGCCCGGCGCTTCCCCGGAACGGGGGAACGCCGCCCGCCGCAGGGGGAGGGGGACCGGCACCGTGTCAGGCTCGCGTGCCCAGCGCCTGGCCGCCCGCAGGGCCGAGCGCAGGCGTGCCGTACGGCGTGGCGCGATGGTCGTGGTGGCCTCCGTCGTGGTCGCGGCCGGCTCGGTCGCCGGGGTGCTGTCCGCGTTCGGCGACCGGCGCGGCCCGGACCGGGCCCAGCGCCCCGTGGTGTCCGCGTCGCCCCGTCTGGCGCCCTTGCCCGCGGCGCCGTCGGCGTCCCCGTCGGCCACCGGGTCGGCTTCCCCCACGCCCGCCACCTCCGCGCCCGTGACGCCGAGCCCCACGCCGTCGCCGTCGCGAACCCGCACGAAGCAGGAGCGGACCAGCCCCGTGAGCGCCCGGCTCTACCGCCACCCCGACTCCCAGGTGCTCGACTGGGTCCGGGCCAACGCCGGTGACCCCCGCCACGCGGTCATCGCCTCCCGCATCGCCGACCAGCCGGCCGCCGTCTGGTTCGCCGACTACTCCCCGGACACGCTCACCGCGCGGGTCGCCGCGGTGACGTCGGGCGGTGCCGCGCTGGGCCGGGTGCCCGTTCTCGTGCCGTACGCGATCCCCGGCCGGGACTGCGGCGGGTACTCCCAGGGCGGCGCGCCCGACCTGGGCGCCTACGACGCGTGGATCGACCGGTTCGCCGACGGGCTGGGCTCCGGAGAGGTCATCGTCGTCCTGGAGCCGGACTCGGTCGCCCAGGCCGAGTGCCTGTCCGCCGGTGAGCGCGCGGACCGCTTCGCCTCGCTGGCCCGGGCCGGACGCGTCCTGAAGGCCGCCAATCCACGGGCCCGCGTGTACTTCGACGCGGGGCACTCGGGCTGGAACGCGCCCGGCAAGCAGGCGGCGTGGCTGCGGCAGGCCGGTGCCGCCTCGCCCGCCTCCTCCGACGGGATCTTCAGCAACGTCTCCAACTTCCACACCACGGCCGACGAGGTCGCCTACGACCGGCGGGTCCTGGACGCGCTCGGCGGCCCGGCGGGCCTGGGCGCCGTCATCGACACCAGCCGCAACGGCAACGGCGCCCCGCCCGACGGCATCTGGTGCGACCCGGCGGGCCGCAAGCTCGGCCGGACACCGACCCTCAGCACCGGCGAGGACCGGATCGACGCCTATCTCTGGGTCAAGCTGCCGGGGGAGTCGGACGGCTGCAAGGGCAAGCCGGGGACGTTCACGGCGTCGTACGCCTACGACTTGGCCTCGTCGTAGGAGCTGGTGCCCTCGTCCAGCAGCGGCGCTTGCGTCTTCAGGTGCGGCGGGGCGAAGGCCCGCAGCGCGTGGTAGCCGGTGATGACGACCAGCGTGCCGAGCGCGATGCCGCTCAGCGAGAAGGTGTCCGTGATCTTCATGGAGACGTTGCCGACGCCGATGATGATGCCGGCCGCCGCCGGGACCAGGTTCAGCGGATTGCGCAGGTCCACCCCGGCGTTGAGCCAGATCTGGGCACCGAGCAGGCCGATCATGCCGTACAGGATGACGGTGATGCCGCCGAGCACACCGCCCGGGATCGCGGCGACGACCGCGCCGAACTTCGGGCAGATGCCGAAGAGCAGGGCGAAGCCGGCGGCGGCCCAGTAGGCGGCCGTGGAGTAGACGCGGGTCGCGGCCATCACGCCGATGTTCTCGGAGTACGTGGTGTTGGGCGGGCCGCCGACCGCGGTGGACAGCACCGAGCCGACGCCGTCGGCCGCGATCGCCGTGCCGAGCTTGTCGTCCAGCGGGTCGCCGGTCATCTCGCCGACCGCCTTGACGTGCCCGGCGTTCTCCGCGACCAGCGCGATGACGACCGGCAGGGCGACCAGGATCGCCGACCACTCGAACGACGGGGCGTGCAGGGTCGGCAGCCCGACCCAGTCGGCCTTGGCCACGCCGGAGAGGTCGAGCCGCCAGTGGTCGGTGAGCTTGCCGCTCGCGTCCACCGAGTGGATCCTGCCGAAGACCAGGTCGAAGACCCAGGAGATGCCGTACCCGAAGACCAGCCCGAGGAAGATCGCGATCCGGGACCAGAAACCGCGCAGACAGACGACCGCCAGCCCGGTGAACAGCATCACGAGCAGCGCCGTCCACTGGTCCTGCGGCCAGTACGTCGAGGCCGTCACCGGCGCCAGGTTGAAACCGATCAGCATCACCACCGCACCGGTCACGACCGGGGGCATCGCGGCGTGGATGATCCGCGCCCCGAACCGCCGCACGGCGAGCCCCACGAGGAACAGCGCGACACCGACGACGAACACCGCGCCGGTCACGGTGGCGCTGCTGCCGCCCTGCGCCCGGATGACCGCCGCCACGCCGACGAAGGACAGCGAGCAGCCCAGATAGCTGGGCACGCGACCGCGGGTGGCGAGCAGGAACACGACGGTCGCGACGCCCGACATCATGATCGCGAGGTTGGGGTCCAGGCCCATCAGCACCGGCGCCACGAAGGACGCGCCGAACATGGCCACCACGTGCTGGGCACCGAGCCCGGCCGTGCGGGGCCAGGAGAGCCGCTCGTCGGGGCGGACCACTGCGCCGGGCGCCGGGGTGCGTCCGTCGCCGCCGTGCAGTTTCCAGCGGACGCCGAGATCCATGGTGCGGTTTCGCTTTCGTCGTGCGTGCGAGTGTCCGGACCATTGTCGGGGTGCGTCAGCGGTGGTGATGACCCAGGGCGGTCGGGTGCCCCTTCAGGGGCGCGGGTCGGGGACCGCCGCGTCCGGCCGGCTGATCGCCGCCCGGTCGCCGGGGCGCAGTACACGCGCGAACGCCACCAGTCCGCAGGACAGCAGCGTCACCAGGGCGAACGACACCATCAGGCTGGTCGCCTGCGCCAGCATGCCGATCGCGCTCGGCGCGACCAGGCCCGAGGTGTATGTGATGGTCGCGACGCCCGCGATCGCCAGGCTCGGGTTGGACCCGCTGCGGCCCGCCGCGGCGAAGCACAGCGGTACGACGACGGCGATGCCCAGCCCCATCAGCGCGAACCCGGTCATCGCCACCGCCGGGTGCTCGGCGATCACGATCAGCAGCCCGCCGAGGACGGCGAACACGCCGCTCGCCCGCACGGTCCGCACGGCACCGAAGCGGTCCACGACCTTGTCACCGGCGATCCGGGCGATGGCCATGGTGAGCGTGAAGCCCGTCGTGCACGCCGCGGCGAGACCGGCCGAGGTCTCCAACTGCTCGCGCAGATAGACCGCCGACCAGTCCAGGCTCGCGCCCTCGGCGAACACCGCGCAGAACCCGATCGCGCCGATGAGCAGCGCCGAACGGGGCGGCAGCGCGAAGCGCGGCGGCGGCTCCTCGTCCTCTGCGGGCTGGAGGTCGAGCACCCACTGGCAGGACAGCACGCCGACGACGGTGAGGACCGCGGCGGCCAGGACGTGGTGCAGCCGGGCGTCCGAACCGAGGTGCGCGGCGAGCGTGCCGGCCGCCGAGCCGACCAGGGCGCCCGCGCTCCACATGCCGTGCAGTCCGGACATGATCGAGCGGCCGAGGCGGTTCTCGACCTCGACGCCCAGCGCGTTCATCGCCACGTCCGCCATGCCCGCCGTGGCGCCGTAGGTGAACAGGGCCAGGCAGAGCGTGAGCAGGTTCGGGGCGAGGGACGGCAGGACCAGCGACAGCGTCCACAGGGCGATCAGTCCGCGCAGCGCGTTGCGGGCACCGAAGCGGTGGCTGACGCTGCCGGCGAGCGGCATGGCGACGGACGCGCCGAGCGCGGGGAAGGCGAGCGCGATCCCCAACTGGCCGGCGCTGACGCCCGCGTGGTCCTGGATCCACGGCACGCGGGTGGCGAACGAGCCGGTCACGGCGCCGTGCACGGCGAAGACGGCGGCCACGGCGTACCGCGACCGCTTCACCTCGCCCTCGTCATGGACCACGTTGCTCATTCTCCGGCCCCCGTCCTCTCCTGGTCTCCCCGCGTGTACGCCCGTTGGCGCGTGGTGGCGGCCGTAAACTATCAGGAACCCTGCCTGATAGATAAGGGGATGACCGGCCGACCGGAGCACCCGGCCGTGGGCCCCCTCAGATCTGGAAGGATCCCGGCATGCCCGCATCCCCGAGCACCGCCCGGGCCATCAACGACCGGCTCGCCCTGCGTCTGCTCCAGCAGGAGGGCCCGCTGACGGCAGGGCAGTTGAAGCACCTGACCGGTCTGTCCCGGCCGACCGTCGCCGACCTCGTCGAACGCCTCACCGCCGCAGGGCTGATCGAGGTGGTGGGCGAGGCGGGGGAGCAGCGCCGCGGGCCCAACGCCAAGGTGTACGGCATCGTCGCCGACCGGGCGCACCTCGCCGCGCTGGACGTACGCACGGAGGGTGTCGCCGTGGCCGTCGCGGACCTGGTGGGACGGGTGCTGGCCGAGGAGTCGGTGCCCATCGGCGGCGACATGGGGACGGGCCCCGCCGTGGAGCAGGCGGTGGCGCTGGTCGAGCGGGTGGTGAAGGAGGCCGGCGCGGACCGTCTGCACACCGTCGGGATCGGGGCGCCCGGCTTGATCGACCCGGCCAGCGGCGAACTCCGTGACTCCTCCGGGCTGCCGGAGTGGCACCGCCGGCTCGTCACCGCCCTCCAGGAGCGGCTGCCCGAGGCCCGGGTGAGCGTGGAGAACGAGACCAACCTCGCGGCGCTGGCGGAGCAGCGCGACGGGGCGGCCCGGGACCGGGACACCTTCGTCCTGCTGTGGCTCGGCCACGGAACGGGCGCGGCGGTGGTTCTCGACGGCGCCCTACGGCGCGGTGCCTCCGGCGGCACCGGCGAGATCGGCTTCCTCCCGGTCCCGGGCGCGGCCGCGCTGCCGTCCTCGACGGACTGCGAGGGCGGGTTCCACTCCCTGGCGGCGTCGGCCGCGGTCGTGGACCTCGCGGCGCGGTGCGGGGTTTCACCGGAGCCGGGGCAGGAGCCGTCGGTGGTGGGGGTGGTGCGGGCGGCGATCGGTGTGGTGCGGTCGGCGGTGCGCGACGTACGGGCGGCGGAGACGGAGGCCGGGGAGTCCGAGTCCCCCTCGGCCGTCCCCGCTGCCCGTTTCCTCGACGCCCTCGCCGATCGTCTCGCCGTCGGTGTCGCCGCGGTCGTCGCGATCCTGGACCCTGGTTGCGTGGTGCTCGGCGGCGAGGTCGGCCGAGCGGGCGGCGACGAACTCGCCGCCCGCGTGCAGGAGCGCATCGCCCGGATGACCCCGCTGCCCACGGAGGTACGGACAACCGCGCTCGGCGGCAGCGCGGTCCTGCGCGGCGCCCTCCTCACAGCCCGCGACCGCGCCCAGGAAGAACTCTTCGCTCCGGGGGCGCGGCCCGCGCGGCGGTCGTAGTCCGGCCCCGTATGTCACGCCCGGGACCGCCCGCTGCCCGCCCGTGCCGGCTCGCCCCCGTACCGCCGCGCCAGGTACTCCTCGAACGTGCCCGTGCCGGTCGCCCGCTGCGGCGTCAGGTGACCACCGCTGCGGAAGCCCCGGAACGCCGCGCCCCACGGCGGCACGTTCACCACCGCCCGGCGCCGCCCGGTCGCCTTCAGATACGCGCGGGCCAGGGACTCGATCGTCCGCACCTGCGGGCCGCCCATGTCCTCGACCCGCCCCGCCGGCGCCCCCGCCGCGAGTCCGGCCAGCCGGTCGGCGACCTCGGCCACCTCGACCGGCTGGTCCCGGACACCCGCCGGCAGGAAAAGGAGCGGCAGCTTCGCCAGCCCCTGGAACAGCATGACGAGCAGGTCGTGGAACTGCGTCGCCCGCAGCACGGTCCAGTCGAGCCCCGACTGCTCGATCAGCTTCTCCACCGCGAGCTTGCTCTTGTAGTAGCGGAACGGCACCCTGTCGACGCCCACGATGGAGATGTAGACGAGGTGCCGCACACCGGCCCCGCGCGCCGCGCGGACCAGGTTCGCCGCCGCCTGCTCGTCCCCCTTCGGCGATGAGGCGCAGTGCACGATCGTCTCCACACCGGCGACAGCCGCGTCCAGCACGGCACCGCCCTCCCGCAGGTCGACCGCGTACGGTTGGGTGTGCCGGCTGAGCACCCGCACGTCGTGCCCGGCCGCGCGCAGCCGATCGACGACGAGCCGGCCGAGCGTTCCGGTGCCGCCGGTCACCAGGATCGTGGTCATGCTGTTCAGTCCCTTCGCAACACCGGCGCTCCCAGGCGGAGCGCCCTCTGCGACTGAGACCGGACAGCCCTGCCGGATGTGACATCCCCGTACGGCGATCCGCGACCGCGTCCGACGCCGAGCGCTGTGTGCCCGGCGCGACTGGCCTCCCGTGTCGGCGATCCGCGTCCCGCGTCGGTGATCCGTGACTGGCCCGGCGTTTGGTGACCTGGGTGGCGGTCTGCGACCTGCGTGGTGTTCCGCGACCGCGTCTGGCGTTTGCGCTTCGTGGCCGGTGCGACTGGTGTTCCGCGCCGGCGTTCCGCGTTCCGCGTCGGTGATCCGTGACTGGCCCGGCGTTTGGTGACCTGGGTGGCGGTCTGCGACCTGCGTGGTGTTCCGAGACCGCGCCTGGGGTTTGCGCTTCGTGGCCGGTGCGACTGGTGTTCCGCGCCGGCGTTCCGCGTTCCGTGTCGGTGATCCGCGACCGGCCCGGCGTTTGGTGACCTGGGTGGCGGTCTGCGACCTGCGTGGTGTTCCGAGACCGCGTCTGGCGTTTGCGCTTCGTGGCCGGTGCGACTGGTGTTCCGCGCCGACGATCCGCGACCCGCGTGACGCCCCGCGACCGCCCGGTGATCCGCAACCGCGCCCTTCGATCCGCGCCCGGTGCCCGGCATGACCGGCGTCCCGTGCCGCCCCACGACCCCACGACCCGCGACCCGCTACCGCCGGCGATCCACCCCCGCCCCGGCGGCCTACGGCCGGCTGAGCTGGCGCCGCGCGAACGCCAGTTTCTCCGGGTTGACCACGCCCCGCACGCCCGCGATCAGCCCGTCGCGCACCTCGAGCGCCGCCAGGCCGACGAGGGTGTCGCCCGCCCAGCTGGCAAGCCCCCTCGCGCCGTTGACCTCGGTGACGGTGAACTCCAGGCCCACCGAGAACTTCGGGCCCCCGCCCGCCAGGAACTGGGCGATCCTCGGCCCGCCCTCGATCGGCCACCGGGCAGCGGTGACCTTGCCGCCCCCGTCGCTCCACCAGGTCGCGTCGGCCGCGAGCAGCTTCTCCAGCCCGGCCAGGTCGCCCTGGCGGGCCGCCGTGATGAACGACGTGACCAACTCCTCCTGACGCTCGGCCGCGGCCTCGAACCGGGCCTGCGGCTCGCCCACCCGCCGTACGGCCCGCCGGTACAGCTGGCGGCAGCTGGCCTCACTCAGATCCAGCACGCCGGCGATCTCCCGGTGCCCGTAGCCGAACGCCTCCCGCAGCACGTACACCGCCCGCTCGGCCGGCGTGAGCCGCTCCGGGAGCACCAGCATCGCCATCGACACGGCGTCCCGCTGCTCGGCCGACTCCAGCGGCCCGAGCGCGCCGTCCGGGTCACCACCGGCTCGGGCAGCCAGGTGCCGACGTACCGCTCGCGCCGGGCCCGGGCGGAGGTCAGCCGGTTCAGACAGAGGTTGGTGACGACCTTGGCGAGCCAGGCCGCCGGATGCTCGATCTCCGCGCGGTCCACGCCGCTGAAGCGCAGGTACGCGTCCTGGACCGCGTCCTCCGCCTCCTGCGCGGAGCCCAGCAGCCGTAGGCGAGCGAGAACAGCCGGGGCCGGTGGGTCTCGAACTCCCGGCGAGCGTGGTGGTCATACGCCTCACCCTGTCAGAACACCGTCCGTGCGGCGTGGGAAGGCCCGACGGCGGGCAAGGGCCGTCGTCACCACCGCCGGGCCGGTCCGGGCGAGATGCGCTCGACCCTAGAAAGGACTAGACCACATCGTCAATAGGTGTGGACCAACCCGGGGCCGCCCAACAAGGGCGGGCGCGCACGGGAGTTGCCTCGTCCAGTCGCGCTCGGGAAGGGCGGCGACACGTTCTGTGAGGCACCCCACACCGCTCGCCCGTCTGGACATCGATCAGGCGTGGCACACTGGCCTTGTATCAGTAGCAGCGCACTCCGGGGTCGGTGAAAGTCCGAACCGGCGGTTACAGTCCGCGACCCGGTCGCCTCCAGCGGCCGGTTGACCAGGTGAAATTCCTGGACCGACGGTTAAAGTCCGGATGGGAGGCAGTGCGCGGCGAGCGGGCATACGTGCGCGCCGCCCAAGAAGTCCGCCCTCCGGGCGGACTCCGTCCGGCGTCGTTCCCGGTGTCCTCGCTCGTAGATCTGTCGTCATCGGCAGCCCCGGAGTCCGTGCCCGAAGAGGCAGGAGGACCCGGGAAGTGTTCACCGGAATCGTCGAAGAGCTGGGCGAGGTCACCGCCGTCGAGACCCTCGACGACGCCTGTCGCTTCCGCCTGCGAGGCCCCGTCGTCACCCAGGGCGCGAAACACGGCGACTCCATCGCCGTCAACGGCGTCTGCCTCACGGTCGTCGACCACGAGGGCGACGAGTTCACCGCCGACGTGATGGCCGAGACCCTCAACCGCTCCAGCCTCGGCGCGCTCAAGGCAGGCTCCCGCGTCAACCTCGAACGCCCCATGGCCGTCGGCGAACGCCTCGGCGGGCACATCGTGCAGGGCCATGTGGACGGCACCGGCGAGATCCTGGAACGCAAGCCGTCCGACAACTGGGAGATCGTGAAGATTTCCCTCCCCGCGGACCTCACCCGGTACGTCGTCGAGAAGGGCTCCATCACCGTCGACGGCATCAGCCTCACCGTCGTCGACGCCGGCCCCGACTACTTCACGGTCAGCCTCATCCCCACCACCCTCGACCTGACCACGCTCGGCCACAAGCAGCCCGGCGACCCGGTCAACCTCGAGGTGGACGTCATCGCCAAGTACGTCGAGCGGATGCTGGGCGACCGTGCGCAGGGGGCGGCCCAGTGAACTGGCTCAACTCCGAGGCGTTCACGCTCTTCGGCCAGCACATCAAGTGGTCGGACATGATCGGCAACGTGATCGGTCTGATCGCCCTCGCCCTCGGCTGGCGCCGCTCCATATGGACCTGGCCCGCCCAGTTCGTCTCCGGCCTGATCCTCTTCACGGCCTTCGCCACCGCCCACCTCTCCGGCAGCGCCGGCAAGCAGATCGTCGTGATGCTCGTCGCCACGTACGGCTTCCGGCAGTGGAACCGCGGCCGGCGGCAGGCCCAGGACGGCTCCATCGCCGTACGGTTCGCGACTTGGCGCGAGCGCGGGGTGCTGGCCGGCGCCGCCGCCCTCGGCACCCTCGCGGTCGGCGGCCTGTTCACGGCCTTCCCGACCCTGTCCTGGGACCCCTGGCCGGACGCGTACATCTTCGTCGGCACGATCGTCGCGATGTACGCCCAGGCCCGCGGCATGGTCGAGTTCTGGTTCGCCTGGCTGCTGGTCGACCTGGTCGGCGTCCCGCTGAACTTCGCCAATGGCTTCGCCTTCTCCGGCTTCGTCTACGTCATCTACGGCGCGCTCGTCCTGTGGGGCCTGCGCGACTGGTGGCTGCGCTCCCGCGCGGCAGCGCAGCCCGCCCTGGAAGGAGCGCCGGCATGAGCACGGCACCGATCCTGTACGGCACCGACGGCTTCGAGGACCTCACGCTCGACCCGGTCGAGCAGGCCATCGCCGACATCGCGGCCGGCCGCCCGGTCGTGGTCGTCGACGACGAGGACCGGGAGAACGAGGGCGACCTCGTCATCGCCGCCGAGAAGGCGACCCCCGAGATCGTCGCCTTCATGATGAGCGAGTGCCGCGGCCTGATCTGCGCGCCCCTGGAGGGCGACGAACTCGACCGGCTGCGCCTGCCGCAGATGGTCGAGGACAACACCGAGTCGATGAAGACCGCGTTCACGGTCTCCGTCGACGCCTCCGCCGCGCACGGCGTCAGCACCGGCATCTCGGCCTCCGACCGCGCCACCACGCTCCAGCTGCTCGCCGACGGCGTCTCCGGACCCGACGACTTCGTCCGCCCGGGCCACATCTTCCCGCTGCGCGCCCGGCCCGGCGGGGTCCTCACGCGCAACGGCCACACCGAGGCCGCCGTCGACCTCGCCCGCCTCGCGGGCCTGCGACCGGCCGGCGCGATCGTCGAGATCGCCGGCGAGGACGGCACGATGCTGCGCCTGCCCGAGCTGATCCCCTTCGCCCGCAAGCACGGCCTGACGATCATCTCCATCGAGGACCTGATCGCCTACCGCCGCGGCAGCGAACCCACCGTCCGCCGCGAGGCCAGGACCCAACTGCCCACCGCGCACGGCACGTTCACGGCCTACGGCTACCGCTCCACGGTCGACGGCGTCGAGCACGTCGCCCTGGTGCACGGCGAGATCGGCGACGGCCAGGACGTCCTCGTCCGCGTCCACTCCGAATGCCTCACCGGCGACGTCTTCGGCTCCGCCCGCTGCGACTGCGGCCCCCAGCTGGACGCCTCGCTGGCCCGCATCCAGGCCGAGGGCCGCGGAGTCGTGGTCTACCTGCGCGGACACGAGGGCCGCGGCATCGGCCTGATGTCCAAGCTGCGCGCCTACGAACTCCAGGAGCGCGGCCGCGACACCCTCGACGCCAACCTCGAACTCGGCCTGCCCGCCGACGCCCGCGACTACGCCGCCGGAGCCCAGATCCTCGCCGACCTCGGCGTGCGCGGCGTCCGCCTGCTGACCAACAACCCCGACAAGACCGACGCGCTCACCCGCCACGGCATCGTGGTGAAGGCGCGCGTGCCGATGCCCGTGAGCGCCGGCGAGCACAACCTCCGCTACCTGCGCACCAAGCGGGACCGGATGGGCCACGACCTGCCCTGGCTGGACACGACCACCGTGCCGGCCTGCGGCAACCAGTAAGAGAGCACAGAGGGAGAGACGTGAGCGGCAAGGGTGCACCGGAGCTGTCCGTACGAAATGTGGGTGACCTCAGGGTCGCCGTCATCGCGGCACAGTGGCACGAGAAGGTGATGGACGGTCTGGTCGACGGTGCCCTGCGTGCCCTGCACGACCTGGGCATCGACGAGCCGACCCTCCTCAGGGTCCCCGGCAGCTGGGAGCTCCCCGTCGTCGCCAAGGTCCTCGCGGGCCGCGGCTACGACGCGATCGTCGCCCTCGGCGTCGTCATCCGCGGCGGCACGCCCCACTTCGAGTACGTGTGCCAGGGCGTGACCCAGGGCCTCTCCCAGGTCTCCGTCGACACCGGCGTCCCCGTCGGCTTCGGCGTGCTGACCTGCGACACGGAGGAGCAGGCCCTGGACCGCGCGGGCCTGGAGGGCTCCCACGAGGACAAGGGACACGAGGCGGTGACTGCGGCGGTGGCGACCGCGGCCACCCTCCGCTCAGTATCCGAACCCTGGCGCTGACGAAGGGCACCTGTGGCATAGGCTGAGCGTCACCATGTCCAAGAAGACGTTCGAGGAGCTCTTCACCGAGCTCCAGCACAAGGCCGCCCAGGGCGACCCCGCCACTTCCCGCACCGCAGAACTGGTCGAGAAGGGCGTCCACGCCATCGGCAAGAAGGTCGTCGAAGAGGCCGCCGAGGTCTGGATGGCCGCCGAGTACGAGGGCAAGGAAGCGGCCGCCGAGGAGATCTCGCAGCTGCTGTACCACGTCCAGGTGATGATGGTCGCCCGCGGCATCTCCCTCGACGACGTCTACGCCCACCTGTAAGCCGCACCGTTCCCGTAAGACACCCACGCGAAGGAAGCCGACCTCATGCTGCGCATCGCCGTCCCCAACAAGGGTTCCCTGTCAGGCCCTGCGGCGGAGATGCTGCATGAGGCCGGCTACCAGCAGCGCCGGGAGTCCAAGGAACTGCGGATCGTCGACCCGACGAACGAGGTCGAGTTCTTCTACCTCCGCCCCCGCGACATCGCCATCTACGTCGCCTCCGGCCAGCTGGACATCGGCCTCACCGGCCGGGACCTGCTGATCGACTCCGGCGCCGACGCGGAGGAGATCCTCGCCCTCGGCTTCGCCCGCTCCACCTTCCACTACGCCTCCAAGCCCGGCACCATCAGCGGCCTGGCGGACCTCGCCGGCAAGACCGTCGCCACCTCCTACGAGGGCATCGTCGCGGCCCACCTCGCCGAGCACGGCATCGACGCCTCCGTCGTCCACCTCGACGGCGCCGTCGAGACCGCCATCCAGCTCGGCGTCGCCCAGGTCATCGCGGACGTCGTCGAGACCGGCACCTCGCTGCGCAACGCGGGCCTGGAGGTCGTCGGCGAGCCGATCATGCAGTCCGAGGCCGTCGTGATCCGCCGCACCGGCGCGGACGGCGACGACCCCAAGGTGCAGCAGTTCCTGCGCCGCCTCCAGGGCGTCCTGGTAGCCCGGACGTACGTGATGATGGACTACGACTGCCGCGTCGAGCAGCTGGAGAAGGCCGTCGCCCTCACCCCCGGCCTGGAGTCGCCGACCGTGTCCCCGCTGCACAACGAGGGCTGGGTCGCCGTCCGCGCGATGGTCCCGGCCAAGGAAGCGCAGCGGATCATGGACGACCTGTACGACATCGGCGCCCGGGCCATCCTGACCACGGCCATCCACGCCTGCCGTCTGTGAGGGGCGCGCACTGATGTCCGATCTGCCCACCCTGCCCGTCACCTTCCGGCCGGGCAGCACCCGCGCGGTGCTGCTCAGCGCCGCCGTCGCGATCCTCGTGGTGATCACGGCCGTCGCCATGCTGCTGAAGCAGCTCAGTCCCGCCGAGCGCCTCAGCTTCATCGTGACGGCGCTGCTGCTGGACGCGGTGCTGCTTCTGCTGGCGCGGCCCAAGGTCGTCGCCGACGAGTCCGGCGTCACTGTGGTCAACCTCACGAACAAGCGCCGGCTGGAATGGGCCGAGATCCTTCAGGTGACCCTCCGGCCGGGCGACCCCTGGGTGTTCCTCAACCTCAGCGACGGCACCAGCCTGCCCGCGCTGGGCATCCAGCCGGGCATCGCCCGGCAGCGCGCGATCGCCGACGCCCGTGCCCTGCGGGCGCTCGCCGAGGCGCGTTCCGTCGCGGACCCCGAGCGGCCTCAGGGCTGACTCGGGGGATCCTCCGGGCGGCCACCACTGCCGCACCGGGCCGTGTCTTGATTAATCTGTTGGCGGAGGCGCGAACGGATGCGCCTCCGCCCCTGTTGCCCCGCCCGGTGCGCCAGGGGCTCCTGCTAACCGAGGAGTGACCCCCTCCGGCGATGGACGGATCGTCCTGCAGTACCTGCGCCGCCCCCTGCCGACATAGCGCGGACCGTGTCCGTGACCGTGCGGAGGCGGCGGCATCATGACCATCCCCCTGCTGCTTCTGGCAGCCGCGTTCCTGCTGATTCTGGCCAACGGATTCTTCGTGGCGGCCGAGTTCGGACTCGTGACGGTCGAGCGGCCGGAGGCCGAGAAGGCCGCCGCCGAGGGCGACCGGCGCGCCCACCGCGTCGTCGAGTCGCTCAAGGAGCTGTCCTTCCAGCTCTCCGGCACCCAGCTGGGCATCACCATCACCTCTCTCGTCGTCGGCATGCTCGCCGAACCGGCGCTCGCCGAGCTGCTGCACGGCCCGTTCACCTCGATCGGCGTCCCCGAGGGCGCCGTCTCCGGTGTCACGGTCGTCGTCGGCATGCTGCTGGCCTCCGCCGTGCAGATGGTGATCGGCGAGCTGCTGCCCAAGAACTGGGCGGTCTCCAGGCCGCTCCAGGTCGCGCGCTTCGTCGCGGGCCCCCAGCACGCCTTCGCACGGCTGTTCCGGCCGGTCATCGCCGGCCTCAACGCCGTAGCGAACCGGCTCGTGCGCGCCCTCGGCATCGAGCCCACCGAGGAGCTGGCCTCCGCCCGCACCCCCGGTGAGCTCGTCTCCCTCGCCCGCCACTCGGCCCGGGCCGGCGCCCTGGAACAGGACACGGCGGACCTCTTCGTGAGGACCCTGTCGCTGGGCGAGCTGACCGCGCAGCACGTGATGACGCCGCGCGTGAAGGTCAGCGCGCTGCAGTCCTCGGCCACCGCCGAGGACGTGGTCAACCTGACCCGCGCCACCGGCCTGTCCCGCTTCCCCGTCTACCGGGAGAGGATCGACGAGGTCGTCGGCATGGTCCATCTCAAGGACGCCCTGGCGGTGCCCGTACAGGACCGGCTGCGCACCCCCGTCGGCCGCATCTGCCGCCCGGCGCTGCTCGTCCCCGAGACCCTGCCGGTGCGGCCGCTGCTCGCCCGCCTGCGCAGCGAGCAGCCCATCGCGGTCGTCGTCGACGAGTACGGCGGCACGGCCGGTGTCGTCACGCTGGAGGACATCGTCGAGGAGATCGTCGGCGAGGTGCGCGACGAGCACGACGGACACGACCTGCCCGAGCTGGCCTCCGCGCCGCCGGAGGACGGCAGGCCCGCCTGGGACGTCGACGGCAGCTGCCGGGTCGACGTCCTCCAGCGCATAGGCCTCGACGTACCCGAAGGCCCGTACGAGACCGTCGCGGGCCTGATCGCCGACCTGCTGGGCCGTATCCCGGCCGTCGGCGACAAGGCGGAGCTGCCCGGCTGGCGGCTGTCGGTACGCCAGGTGGGCCACTACCGCGCCGAGCGGGTCCGCCTGGTCAAAACGGCCCCGGTCGTCGTGATGGAGGCCGCCCGATGAGCGTGCTCCAACTGACCTTCGCAGCACTCCTGGTGCTGCTCAACGGCTTTTTCGTCGGCGCCGAGTTCGCGCTCGTCTCCGTACGCCGCAGCCAGATCGAACCCCTCGGCACCGCCCGTTCCCGGCAGGTCCTCTACGGCCTGGAGCGGCTGCCGCAGATGATGGCGGCGGCCCAGTTCGGCATCACGATCTGCTCCCTCACCCTCGGGGCGGTCGCCGAACCGACCGTCGCGCATCTGCTGGAGCCGGTCTTCGAGTGGGTCCACCTGCCGCAGGGCATGATCCACCCGCTCACCTACGTCATCGCCCTCGCCGCCGTGGTCTTCTTCCACCTCGTCATCGGCGAGATGGTCCCGAAGAACCTGGCGATGGCGGCCCCCGAGAAGGCCGCGCTGTGGCTCAGCCCGGGCCTGGTCTGGTTCGCCCGCTTCTGCAAGCCGATCACCGCCGCGCTCGGCGCCGTCTCCCAGGGCATCCTGCGGCTCTTCCACGTCGAGCCCAGGGACGAGGTCGAGGCCGTCTTCACCAGTGAGCAGCTCAACCGGCTCGTGGAGGACGCCGGCCAGGCGGGCCTGCTCGACCCCGAAGAGGCCGAGAGCCTGGAGGACGCGCTGGAGCTGGGCTCCCGCCCGGTCACGGACGTCCTGCTGAAGCGCGAGTCACTGGTGACGGTCAGCCCGTCGGTCACCCCCGGCCGCATCGTCGAGCTCACCGCCCGCACCGGGTACTCCCGGTTCCCGGTCGTCGCGGACAACGGTGCGTTCATGGGCTACCTGCACGTCAAGGACGTCCTCGACGTGGAGCACTCGGACCGTGCCGTGCCGCAGCATGTGTGGCGCTCCATGACGACGCTGCGGTCCGAGCTGCCGTTGGACGACGCCCTGACGGTGATGCGGCGGGCGGCGACGCATCTGGCCCAGGTGGCCGACGCGTCCGGGAAGGTGCTCGGGCTGGTCGCGCTGGAGGATGTGCTGGAGCTGCTGGTGGGGGAGGTGCGGGATCCTGCGCACCGGGAGGTGCGGGAGGTACGGCTGACCGAGCCCAGGTCGGGCGAGGAGGTACTGGCGACGTAGCCAAGGCCGGGATGGGGGCGCAGCCCGGCGCCGCGGGGTCCCGCTGCGCCCACCCGTGCCGCCCTGGGGGCACCTCCCAGGCCCTTGAGGCACTGGGGGAGGCACGATCGCCCGCAGCTAGGCCGACGGATCCTGAGGCCCCCGCCCGGACAGCACCTCTCCATACGCCTGCATCAGATCCGGCAACCGCAACGTCGCCAGGTCCTCCCTGCCCAGCACCCCGGGACAGACGGACAGCCGAAGATCCCGGTACGCGCAGCTCTTCTCGTACAGCGTCCGCAGGAACCGCCCGTTGCCCAACTCGTCGATCCACCCCTGGTCCACCACATGCCCGGCGATCGACCGCAGCTCGTCGAGGGCCTCCTCGTCCCACAGGTCGCCGTTCTCCGCCGCGAGCACCTTGCCGATCTCGGTGAGTTCGAGGGGTCGGTAAGAGGGGAAGTCGACGCGGGTGGTGAAGCGGGAGGACAGCCCGGGGTTGGCGGCGAGGAGGCGGTCCATGCCCTCGGGGTAGCCGGCCAGGATCACCACGAGGTGGTCGCGGTTGTCCTCCGCCCGCTTCAGCAGCACCTGGAGCGCCTCGTCGCCGTACGCGTCGCCCTTGCCGTAGCCCGAGTTGGACAGCGCGTACGCCTCGTCGACGAAGAGCACGCCCCCGAGCGCCGAGTCGATCAGTTCGTTCGCCTTCACGGCGGTCTGCCCGAGGTACTCGCCGACCAGGTCGGCCCGCTGGGCCTCCACGAGATGGTCCCCGCCGAGCAGGCCGAGCGCGTAGAAGACGCGGCCGAGGATGCGGGCGACGGTGGTCTTGCCGGTGCCGGAGGGGCCGGAGAAGACGAAGTGGCGTTTCGGCGGCTGGACCGGCAGGCCCTGCCCGGCCCGCAGCCGGGCCATGTTCAGCTGCGCCGACAGGGCCTTGACCTGGCGTTTCACCGGCTCCAGACCCACCATGCGCTCAAGTTCGGCGAGCGCCTCCTCGAGTAACACCGGGTCGGTGGGCCCCGCGGGCAGCGACGGCGCCGGGCCGGTCCGCGAGCGCACCGAGGGGTCGGTCACCGGCGGCAGGGGAGCGGAGGCGGGCGGTTCCGGATCGGGCAGTCTCAGGTCACGGCCCTCGGTGCCGAAGAGCGGGTCGAATCCGTCCGGTCCGTCCACGGCGTCCTGGCCGGCGCCGGTGAGGGTGATCGCCGCGAAGTCCGTGGCCTCGTCGTAGCCGTCGCCCTCGGCGATCGCGGCGAGCCGGGCCGCGGTGTCCATGAAGGCCGGGTCGACACGGTGCACCGCCCGGTACAGGGGGAGCGCGGCGGCGCTGCGGCCGGTCCCCTCGTGCGCCCGGGCCAGCCAGTAACGCAGTTCCTTGCGCTGGGGCTGCTCGCTGCGGCAGCGCATCAGCGCGGCGGACAGCAGTGGTTCGGCCTGCCCGTACATCTCCAGGCGGACCCTGGCCATGCCGCCGAACAGGCCCGCCTCGATGCCGAGCATCGGGTCGTCGAGGAGCGGGTCGGTGTGGCGGACCAGCTGCTCCCAGTCCTTGACCAGATAGGCGCGGCAGGCGTGCAGGAAACGGACCTGGGCGTCGGTGTCCACCGGCGGCAGCCCGGCGAGGGCGCGGTCCAGCTCGGGGACGTGGCGGCCGTCCAGCCAGTGGGAGGCGTGCGCGAGCAGCAGATCGCGGGGGCTCTCCAGCACGGGCTGTACCCACCAGCCCAGCCAGTACCAGGAGTTGAGGGCGCGGTGGTAGCGGGTGCGCTGCTCGCCGAAGCGGTCCCGGTGGCGGAACATCCTGAGCAGTGCGGTCGTCGTGTCGACGCGCAGCGCGTGCAGCCCGAGCCAGGCGTCGGCCATCCCGGAGTCCATGCGCACGGCGGCGCGGAACTCCTCCTCCGCCTGCGGATAGGCGCCCATGGTGTAGGCGTCCACGCCTCGCAGCCAGGCGAGGTCGGCCGGGGCCTGTGGGCCCTGCGTGCCGAAGTCCATCACGTCCCCCACGAACCGTGCCCCCGTCGGTATGCCAACGAGCCGTCCCCCGGCCGGCTGCCCTGCTCGAACCGCTGTGCCACGGACCGGAGTTGCAAGGTGTGCGAAGCAACCGTCCGTAGGTCGCAACGAGGGCATCGTACCTGTGCGGGCGGCGCCCCCGTAGGGTGCCGCACAGGGCGTTCGGCGAGGTGGGAGCGGATGCGGCACACTCCCGCACGGTGACCGAGGGTGAGCGCGTGGCGCCGCGCGGCGCCCGGAAAACCGGAAGAAGACAGAACGAAGCCCCCGATCACGGGGGAACAACCGGGGGCTTCGCGTCTGTGGGCGGCTCCGAATGGCCGCACATTGAGAACGTAAGTCCTGTACGGGCCCCCGGTCAAGCCGAGTTGAAGGGCTCCGGCAACTTGTCCCGCAAGGCCCTTCACAAGTTCAGCACACTGCGGGCGGCTCGTCACCGTGCGTGAGGGGCTGGTCCGGTCCAACAGTCCCAGCAGGTCCCGGAGCCACCTCAAACCCCTTCTCTCGCTGACGTACCAGGAGGTCGGCGAACGGCCGCGAGGGATCGTCGGCGAAATGCCGGCGTTCCTCCGGTACCCACCGGTCCCAGAACTCCCTCTGTTCCTCCCCGTCCCGCGACCGTCCCCGCGCCCAGGCCTCCTCGCGCGGCAGCTCCATCCACAGCAGCAGGGCCAGGTGAGGCCGCAGCGCCCGGCGCCCCGCGCCGACGCCCTCCACGAGAACCACCGGGGCTGGCGGCAGGGAGCGCGGCGTACCGAAGCGACGGGCTCGCCAGTCGTAGGCGGCGTAGCGCGCGGTCCGGCCCTGGGCCAGGGGCTCGATCACCTGGTCCAGCAGGCGTCCGGTCCAGTCGAACAGTTCGTCGTGGGTGGCGATGTCGTCCAGGCGCAGCACCGGCGCGCCGCCCAGCGCCACGGCCAACTGCCCGGCGAACGTGGTCTTTCCGGAGCCGGCGTGCCCGTCGACGCCGACGAGACGTACCGGGCCGCAGGAGGGCGGAAGGCGGCGGATCCGGGAGGCCAGGTCGCGGACGGCGGGGCCCGGTACGGGGCGGAAGGGCGGATTCATCTCGCTCAGCACTCTAACGACGGTGTCCACGGCGCCCGCCAGTGGTCGACGCCAATATTGGTGGGCGTGGCGCGGGCCGAAGTGCTGGCGAGACCCGGCGGGCTGTGCTCCTATGTGGCGCATACATGTGCGCTGCTGCCCCTCTGTGGTGCCTACACGTGTGCGACCGACCGTGCACTGGACCTGCCCCGCCCCTGCCCGACTCCGACTTCCGGGGGTCTCGCCATGCGCAGAGCCGAACAGCCGTCCCGCAGAACCGTCCTGGCCGCCGCGGTCGCCGCCGCCGTCACGGCAGGCGCGGGCCCGGCGGCCGCCGACACCGAGGAGCTCATGACGACCGACACCGCAGAGCCCGCCCGCGTGGTCCAGGCCCGGACCGTGGACAACCGGGCCTGGACCTCGTACGACGACTGGTACGGCGGCTCCGCCCGGGGCACACGCGCCGTCGTCGGCGCCCGCCCGGGCGTGGTGATCGCGAAGCCCGCCGGAACCACCGGCTACACGGACCCGCACACCGGCACCACCGCCCGCTGGGAGTACGGCACCTGGACGTCCCCGGCCCACCGGCTCGCCGTCCCCGCGACGGAGGCGATCGTCTCCTGGAACGCGCACACCCCGTCCGGTACCTGGCTCCAGGCGGAGATCAAGGCCACCTACACCGACGGCACCAGCACTCCCTGGTACGTGATGGGCCGCTGGGCGGCCGGCGACCAGGACATCCGGCGCACCTCGGTCGACAACCAGAGCGACGGCAAGAGCACCGTCTGGACCGACACCCTGGCCATCGACGACCCGTCGACGGGCCTGCGCCTCACCTCGTACCGGCTGCGCCTCACCCTCTACCGCAAGCCCGGCACCAAGACCACGCCCACGGTGTGGCGGCTCGGCGCGATGGGCTCCGACGTTCCCGACCGGTTCACCGTCCCGGCGTCCGTGCCCGGCCTCGCCGGGGAGCTGGCCGTCCCGCGGTACTCACAGGAGATCCACAAAGGCCAGTACCCCGAGTACGACAACGGCGGCGAGGCCTGGTGCAGCCCGACGTCCTCCCAGATGGTTATCGAGTACTGGGGCGGCCGGCTCACCCCGGAGCAACTGGCCTGGGTGGATCCGTCGTACGCCGATCCCCAGGTGTGCCACGCGGCCCGCTTCACCTACGACTACCAGTACGCCGGTTGCGGCAACTGGCCCTTCAACGCCGCCTACGCGGCCACGTTCAGGGACCTCCAGGCCGTGGTCACCCGGCTCGGCTCGCTCACCGACCTGGAGACGCTGATCGCGGCCGGCATCCCGGCCATCACGTCCCAGTCGTTCCTGAAGGAGGAGCTGACCGGCGCCGGGTACGGCACCGCCGGGCACCTCATGACGGTCATCGGCTTCACCGCCGAGGGCGACGTGATCGCCAACGATCCCTTCTCGGAGAGCAACGAGGCCGTGCGGCGCGTCTACCGGCGGCGGGAGTGGGAGAACATCTGGCTGCGGACCAAGCGGTACAACGCCTCCGGGAAGGTCGTCTCCGGCACCGGTGGCGTCTGCTACCTGTACTTCCCGGCCCGGCTTAGCCCAGCTCAGAGGCGTGCACTGGCCTTTGTGGGGGTGCGCTGACGGGGGGCGAGGGAGCCCTCCTGGCGTTGGGGAGGGCTTCACTCAGATCATGATCCTCTTCGCCTGGGGAGAATCTGGGGAGATCCACTACTGGGAGCTCTCGAACCAGTTCTGCATCGCTGAGCGACCCCGGCCGTCCGCCTCGGGCATCATGTGCGCGTAGATCCGGAGTGTGATCGACGGATCCGCGTGGCCCAGCCACTTCGAGACTGCCACGATCGGCTCCCGCGCGTCCAGCTGCACGCTGGCGAACGTGTGCCGCAGCGCGTGGAAGCCGTTCTCCCGGCTCTCCTGATACGTCAGCACCGTCCGGGTCACACCCGGACGGTGCCGGATGGGCTGCTTCGTCTCCACCGGCGGCGGGATCACGCCTGCTGCGGCCAGGGCCGGCTTCCACACTCGGGTGTCGAACCCGTCGCGCCGGATCGCCCCACCGCGGGCAGCGGTCAGGATCAGCGCATGCGTCTGTGGCGCCCGCTCTTCCGCGTCCCGGTCCGTCGTCGGCGGGCGGGGATCCTTCCATGGCAGTGTCACAGCCCGAGCCGGCCGCTGATTCAGCGACTCCTGGATCCGCTTCAGTAGGTACTCGGGGACGGGCACCACCCGGGTTTTCTCGCCCTTCGGGAGGGCGAACGCCAGCCTGGCGCCTACCTTCTTCACCTGACGGCGCACCAGAATTCGCTGCCCCGTGAAGTCGATGTCGTCAACCGAAAGCCCGAACACCTCGCCCGACCTCAGTCCAGCACCCACGCCCAGATCGACGCAGAGCTGGAACCGCTCGTCCATCGCGGCCTGCACGGCGAGCACTTGCTCCTTGGGCCAGGCACGGGCCTTGGCCGGCGGCCGGGTCGGCACCCTCAGCGTCGTCTGCTTCCGGCAGGGATTACGGGTGAGTCGCTCGTCGTCGATGGCGGCCTGGAAGATGGCCGACAGGTAACGCCAGGCCTCATTCCCCGTCCCGGCTCCGGCAGTCGCCTTGAGGGCCTTCAGCCACTCACCCAGCTGCTTCGTCTTGATGCCGTTCAGCTGGTGGTGCCCCAGATGCGGAACGATGTGGGTCCACACACGGCCCCGCACGGTGGCCTCCGTGGAGGGGTTGTCGTAGTCCCGGCGGGGCCACCACTCCTGCTCGATGTAGTCCCGCAACAGCATCTGGCCGCGGCGTGGATCGACGAACTCGCCAGCCGTCGATTCGTGCTGCGCCTTCGCCAGCCAGGCCTTGGCCCCCTCGGGCCCTTCGAGCTTCTCGAATGACCGGTCCTTAACGCCCGGGATTCCGGCGACCCGGTAGCGCTTCCCCTTGCCCCACCGCTCGGTCCTGCGTTTCTTGCCGGTCGCCGGGTCCGGCTTCTTCGTCATCCAGCGGTCTTCGATGTATCCGGGCAACGTGGCCCCCGTTCGCTTACACCTGGCTCATGGGCTCCGGAGAGTTGTCAATGATCTCACCGGCGTACAGCTGGAACCAGCGCCCGCCGGCGAGTTGCTTCTTGGTGGCGGGGTTCATGGCGGCGGCGAACTGCGCGGTGGTCAGGGCGGAGTTGATATAGACCCTGACGACGCCCCTGCTCTCTGTCACGGCGGGCTCGTCGAGGGGCCAGTCCTTCAGGATGTACTGGATCCGGAGCGGGCAGCCAGGCGTGGCGCGGGAGACGATCTCATCGCCGTGCAACTGGAACCAGTGACTGCTCGCCATGAGCTGGTCGATCTCTATGTTGAGTTGCCGCACTACGTCGATGAGGGGTTGATCCTTGTCGAGGCGGACTCGTATCCGGCCTTTGTCTTCGTCGATGTCCGCCAGCCTTCCCGGCGGCAGGTCATCCACGGCTTCGTAAGCGACGTCCAGCATGAAACCTCCCCGCAGTGCCAACGGTGCACGTTGAGCCACAACGGCCAAAAGTGCACGGTTGGTGAAGGGTACGTCCACGGGGAGTGGTCAACAAGCCGTTGTAGAAATATCTACTTAGGGACAAACCCGGTCGCTTGACGAAAGCGACTCGACTGCCGCTACTCGCCCGCCTCGCGCCGCGCGCGCTCTTCGGCCTCGATCATGTAGCGCCAACGACGCAACTCCTCCGGCGACTTCCCCTTGAGGTGCGTCACGATAATCCGCACCTCGGCGTCGTAGCTGGCCAACTCGGTGGCCTCGTACTGGAGCCACTGCTTTGCCGTGGCTTCCTGGATGCGTTCAAAGGGCTTGCCGAGGGCGGCGGCGATGGCCTTCATCATCGGGACGGTGGGCGGGTTCGTGGGTGGGTTCTTCACGACGCGCTGCAGGTAGGGCTTGGAGACGGTCTCTCCGGTCTCCGAGTCGACGGCCTTCGCGGCGAGCCGGCCGTAGGACTCTCCCTTGTCGAGTGCTTCTTGGATGAGCTGGGAGAGCGCGCCGATCTGCGACGGCTGCTCGGCCGCGCCGGATTCCGGGTCCGTGGCCGGGACCGTCATGTCGTCGTCCTCTCGCGTCACATTCACACCGACTGTCTCTGTGGAGGTTGAAGGGCGCCGGAAAAATAGCAGGTCACCCTGTACAACCTTCCCGTCTCGGAGACGGAGCGTCTACAGAAGCATGCTATCCAGCCACAAGGTTTGCCAATACCGGTCGGTCACCTTGTCCAGTCTCGTAGACGATTCGTCTCTGCTGTGCTTAACTCGTCTCATCAAGGTCGCTCCGCACCACGGGGGAATCGTTGAGCCGTAGATACACACTGAAGAGCGCCCAGATATTCAAGTGGGTCATGAAAAACCCAGGTCGGGGCGCCCCCTACGGATACGACAGCCTGGCCGAGGCCAGCGGCTGCGGGTCCGGCCTCATCGAAAAGCTCGCCACCGGGCGACAGAAGACCGCCGACATGGAAGACGCTCACTCCCTCGTGGAGGCCCTCGGTGTCGCCCTCCTGGTCCTCTTCGCGCCCAGCGCGTCTCCAGAACTGGACGACGCGTCTCCAGAAGAACCCCCCACCAAGAAGGAGTAACCGTGCACAACAGGAAGGGTCCCCGCCCCAGCCCCCCGAAGGGCTGTCTCTGGATCGAGGACGCCGCAGCCCACCTCGGACTGGAGCTCACCACGCTCCGCAAGTGGCGCCTCCTCGGCAAGGGCCCGGTCGGCTTCAAGGTTGGCCGATACGTCGCCTACAAGGTCGCCGATCTGGACGCCTATCTCGACGGTCAGTACCGCGCGGCCACCGAGCCCAACCAGGCCCGCGTCCACGAGTCCCGCCCGCCGGAGCCGCGCATGTCGCGCAAGCCGGCCCGCGCCGCTGCCTGAGCGGCAAAGAGGCCGCCCCGCAGCCACGAGGCGACCTCAGTGATCCACCCCTGACGAACCTCACGAAACGAAAGGGGCTTCACGTGAAGCCATCATCCCAGGACCGCCGGTCCGAGTACATCACTGGTCTGCGCGAGCTGGCCGACTGGCTGGAGCAGCACCCGGACGTCGCCGTCCCGAGCGACGAACGCATGCTGCTGCCGCTGCTCACGAACACCGCCGTGGAGGAGTTTGCTGCCACCCACGGACTGACCATCGAGACAGACTCCGACGGCAACATGGCCGTTGATCTCCGCTTCGGCTGCATCACGTATCACGTCTACGGCTACGTGGACTTCGCCGAGCATCGCAAGAAGGGCGAAGAGAAGCAGGCCCGCGCCTGGGCGGACAGCAACGACATGGTCATCCAGCCTCGCGAGGTCGCGTCGACCCCGTCGCATGCGGACCGCGTCGTCGCCTACCGGAACCCGTGGCGGCCGGGCGTGCTGTTGTGCCGGGAACACGGCGAGGGCTGGGCAGGCATGGAGCCGCTCACCTCCGACGACCTGCCCGACGGCGGCACCTGCACCCACGGCGACCCGGCCGACCCCAGCGACGTGTGCGGCCGGGACGTCTTGATCGACGCCCCCCAGACGGGCGGTGCCCGATGAGCGTCCGTATCCCCACCCCCGACGCCGTCCGCCTGTTCTCCGCCCGCAACGCCCCCGAGCATGTGGTGAAGGCGGCTGCGGATGCGGACCGTGCGGAGGAGTGGCTGCAGATCCCGTGCTCGCTCTCCCGGCCGGCGCAGTTGGCGACCCGCGAACGGGTGCTCGCGCAGTGGCACCGCGCCGACAAGACCCTCGCCGCGACCCCGCTGCGGCCCGAGCAGGCCACGGAGGTCCTCTCGTGAAGTGCGACGAGCCGTACCCGCAGGGCTCCTACGAGGAGTGCCGACTGGACCTGGGTCACGAAGGTGACCACGAGTACTTCGGCACGAAGTGGCCGCGGCTGGAGCCCGCCGAGCCGAACCCGGCCGTCAAGGCCATCCTCGACCGCGCGATCCGTGAGACCCGCACGTGGGGCGAGAACGAGCGCCGCTACCCGGTGGTCATCGAGCGGACCCAGGTGTACGTGGTCTTCGTCGACGCCGACTGCGAGGACAACGCGCTGAAGGACGCGGCCTACGAGCCGTGGGAGTTCGACACCAGCAAGGAGATGCCGATCGACGGCTCCGACCACGTCCGGCGCCTCGATGAGTTCGAGCGCACCGAGGCCTGGCGCTCCGAGATCGGCTACGAGTACGGACCGCGGATCCAGTGCCCCGACTGTGGCGAGCAGTCCTTCCGCCGCGAGTGGTTCCACAACCCGTACCGGAAGTGCCACGGCCCCATCGTGTGGCGCGAGAACGGGGCGCCGAACCCGCGCTACCGGTGGAGCCGCGAGCACCGGGCGCACCCCGGGGCGGGGGTGGCGGCGTGACCAGCACGATGGAGTGGATTCGCCGCACTTACGACCTACCCGCCCGTCACGGCATGCGCATCGAGTACGACGGCAAGCCCGCCACGATCGTCGGCACTCGCGGCCCGCACCTCGCCTTCCGTGTAGACGGCGAGAAGCGCATCACCATCAGCCACCCGTGCTACCGCATCGTCTACCCGGCCGTCCCCGAGCCTGCCCGCCCTCGCGGCTGGTGCAAGCACTGCGGCCAGGACAGGGCCACGACCACCGAGGGCCTGATGGGCCGCCACCACTGGAGTGGCCGCGACTACCTGGGGTCCCGCACCTTCCGCTGGTCCAAGCCCTGCCCCGGCACCGGCAAGCCGCCGTGGAAGCCCGTCCGCAATCTGACCCACCCCGGCGAGCAGCGAGAGCAGGCGACGGCATGAGCGAGCAGCAGAAGAAGAAGCCGGCCCCGACGGATCCGCGTGTGGGCCTGAACCCGACGGGCCGCCCGCGCCGGTCGTCGGCCCGCAGCCGCAGGAAGCATGCCCGCCGCCAAGGAGGTGCCGCGTGAACGCCCGCGAGAGGATCGCCGCCCTGCTGTGGTGGAGCGTGCCCGGCTCGACTGACGAGGAGGCCAAGACCCGCGCGGGCGAGCTGCTCGACGCCTTTGCCGCTGAGGTCCGCTCCGAAGGTGCCGCCCCCGCCTCGTCTGCGCTGCCGGTCGGCGACCAGCCCCAGCCGCTCGACGACACGCGGCTCGCGGAGATTCGAGCGGCCCGCTACACGCTGCGGTCCCTCGCTGCCGCCGACTGCGACATCGACGCCCTGCTGGCTGAGGTCGAGCGCCTCAAGGCGGAGCGACACACCACGAACGAGGCCCTGTCCGACGCGGCCGAAGCGCTGCGCGCGAACCGCGACCGCATCGCCGAGCTGGAGCGCCCTGCCGTCCAGGCGAAGCGCAACGAGATCCGCAGCAGCTACGCCGAGACCATCGCCATGGCCCGCGAGGACCGCGACTTCGAGGGCGCCTTCAACCTCGAATGCCAGCTCCGCGACCGCGAGGAGCAGTGGAAGCGCGAAGACGCCGCCATCACCACCGACCGTGCCGAGGAGGCAGCGTCGTGACCGACCAGACCCGCGTGCTCAACCAAACGATCGCCCTCGGCGCCGACCCCGACGACATCCACTACGACCAGCAGGACGGGCACGCCTTCATCGTCCTCGGCGGCATCCAGATCGCCGTCGGCCTGACCAGCCAGGCCGCCCTCGACAAGCTCGCCACCGTCACCGCCGAGGCCGCCGCCGACCAGCGGGCCCGCACCCTGCGGCAGGTGGCGTGATGACCTCCGCCGTCGGGCCCCGCCCGCTGGCCGACCTGGAACAGGACGCCCTCGCGCAGGTCGAGGAGGAGATGGCCCGCCGCGCCCGAGGCGCCCGGCCGTGGACGCCGTCGGAGTACGTCGACCGCATCGAGCAGGTCCACGTCCGCTACAACCACCGCCGCCAATGGCTGCGGCTGCACGAGCAGGAGGCCGCAGCGTGAGCATCCTCGACCTGCCGCCCATGCCCACCGACGCCGAGCCGGTCATCGTGCCCGGTCTCCTGTCCGGCCTCGGCATCACCCCGCGCACCGCACCCGCCTGGATCACCCACCCCGACCTCATCGCCTCCATCGAGGCCGGACTCATCGACATCGAAGACGAGTTCACGGCCGTCGACCAGCCCACCCTGCGGCAGATCGAGAAGCGCATTGCCGCGGCCGCCTGCTTCTACCTCGTCTGCCAGCAAGCCCGCGTCGCCGAACTCGAACAGCGAGTCGCCGCCGGCTGCATCGACCGCACCGGACTGGAGGCGTAATGGCCCTCAACCTGCTTCCCAAGGGCACCGGCCGGCGCCGCGCCATCGACAAGGTCGCCGAACTGCGCCGCGACCTGAGCCTCGCGCTCAGCCAGATGCACGCCGCTGGAGACGAGATCGCGCTCCTGCAGCAGGACCTTGCCGTGGCCCGCGGGATGCAGGCCGAGGCCGAAGAGATCGTCGTCCAGCAGCAGGCCGAGATCGACGACCTCGCGGCCGAGCGCGACCAGTGGATGGCCGAGACGCTGGCGCTGAAGGCGAGGTTCGCCGCGCAGCTCGCCGCCGAAGCGAACACCCACCGGATCGACGTGCCGCCCATGGTGCGCGACACCACAGCGATCGAGGACCAGGCGACCGGGCCCATCGACGTCCGGCCCCTCTGGGACGCGCGCGGCATTCGACCCGTCACCGACCCGGGCCGCATCTGACCCGCCGCCCGCCGGATGACCACGGGCCGGCGGAGCGGCGCCACAAGAAGAAGCCCCGGACGACGCAACCGCCCGGGGATCCCACACCAGCATCCCACAGGGAGAAGACTCATGATCGGTGAGACCACCGAGTACCGGATGGTTGTCCACGGCGAGCAGCGGTACACCGTCCCCGACGCCATCCAGGCGGCCCCCGGACTGTTCGTGTTCCGCATGCCCGCCGACCAGTCCCTCAACTGCGCGGCCCGCTGGCGCATCGGCCACCACGGCGGGCTCGCCATCGCCGAAGCGATGCGCCGCGAGGACGCCTTCAAGGGCGTCGAGATCCTCGTCCAGTCCGGCATCGACTGGACGCAGGACACCGAGGCCATTCAGGCCGCCATCAAGGGCGACGCAGTCAGCGACCTGACCGCCAAGCTCTCCTGGGCCTGGTGCGAGCAGCCCGGCACCTCGTACATGCCCGGCGACGTGTCCGGCAACGGCATCTACACGGACGCCGACATCGAGGCCACAGCCGCCGAGTTCAAGGCGGACGGCTACAAAGCGCTCGACGTCATGGTCGCGATGACGCACCGCGTGCCGTGGATGGGCCTCGACACCGAGGACTTCAACGAAGCCCACAACCGGATCGTCGAGCTGTCCGGCGCCGCCTGACCCACAGCCACATAGCCGGCGGCGCGTCGAGCCCCCCACTCCGCGCCGCCACCCAGGGCCGCCAGCCCCGGACCCACCCCCCGGTCGGGGCTGGCGGCCCCACCTCGCACACCCTTTTGGAGACCACATGAGCACCACAAACCCCATCCGCCACTGGCAAATCGCCGTCGCACTGCTCGCCTGCATCCTGTGCGGAAGCACCACCGGACCCTTCACCTTCGACGGCCGCTGCGAGACCTGCGCGGACGGCATCGCATGACCGCCGCCGTCGAGATCGAGGCGCCGAAGGTCGTCGACGGCCTGTCCGCCGAGGCGTACCACGCCGACAAGACGTCGATTTCCTCGTCCGGGCTGCGCGCTCTGTTGAACCCCGGCTGCCCCGCCCAGTTCAAATACGACCGCGACCACCCCCAGCCGCCGAAGAAAGAGTTCGACCTCGGACACGCCGCCCACCTGTACGTGCTGGGAGAGGGCCCGGAACTGGAGGTCATCGACTTCCCGGACTGGCGCAAGAAGGACGCCCAGATCCAGCGCGACGATGCCTACGCGGCAGGCAAGGTGCCGCTGCTGACGAAGGACCACGACATGGTCGTGGAGATGGCGGAGCAGATCCGCCGGCATCCGATCGCCGGGCCGCTGTTCACCCCCGGCACCGGTGTCGCAGAGCGGTCGATCTACTGGACCGATCCGGCGACCGGTGTGCGCTGCCGGGTCCGACCGGACTGGCTCCGCGGGCCGATCATCGTCGACTACAAGACGATCAAGGATGCGGCGCCGGACACCATCAGCCGCGCCATCAAAGACCGGGCGTACCACCAGCAGGACGCCTTCTACATCGACGGAGTCGAAGCCGCAGGCCTCGCCCCCGACGGCGCCAGGTTCGTCTTCGTCTTCCAGTCGAAGATCGCGCCCTACCTGATCACGGTCCGCGAACTCACCGACCAGGACCGCGACATCGGCCGCGCCCGCAACGAGCGCGCCCTCCGCCTCTACGCCGACTGCGTCGCCAACGACCACTGGCCCGACTGGACCGGCCCCGTCACCGAAATCCCCCAGATCGGAATGCCGACCTGGGACACCCTCCGACAGGCCGAGGAGTACCTCGGATGAGGGCCGTGAAGCCGATCGAGGATCGGCTCTTCCCGAAGGTTGACGCCACCGGCATCTGCTGGCTGTGGACCGGCGCGAAGGCTCGTAACGGATACGGCGTGATCAACAAGGGTCGCCGAGCAGACGGAGTGTCCGTCGTCCACCGCGTGGTCTGGGAGCTCCTTGTCGGCCCGATACCGGACGGAACCGAGCTTGACCACGTCTGCCGGATCCGCGCCTGCTGCAACCCCGACCACCTCGAACCCGTGACCCGCACCGTCAACGTCGCCCGCGGCTCTCGCCGAGCCGGAGCCCCGCGCAAGACGCACTGCAAGAACGGCCACGCCTTCACCCCCGAGAACACCCTCCCGAACGGACCGCGAGGACGCGCCTGCCGGAAGTGCATGAACGCCGCCAACCGCCGATACCGAGCACGAAAGAAGACCGCCGCATGACCTCCAACGAGATCGCCCAGCGCGACGAGCAGCAGGCCGTCGCCACCACCGACCAGCAGACCAACACCCTGCCCGCCCCGGCACCGAGCGCCGCCACCACCGCGCTCATGCAGTGGGCGCAGGAAGCCGACCTCGCCTACCAGATGGCGCAGAAGCTCGCCGCCACCTCCTTCGTCCCGCAGTCCCTGCGCGGCAAGCCCGGCGACATCACCGCCGCGATCCTCGCCGGCGCCGAGCTCGGGCTGAAGCCGATGGCGACGCTCAAGAGCATCGACGTCATCCAGGGCACCCCGGCGCTGCGGGCGCACGCCATGCGGGCCGTCGTGCAGAAGCAGGGCCACGAGATCGAGCTCGTCGCCTCCGACGCCACGCACTGCGTGATGCGCGGCCGGCGCAAGGGCTCCGAGAACTGGCAGACCGTCGAGTGGACCATCCAGCGCGCCGCGCAGATGAAGCTCACCGACAAGGGCGAGTGGAAGAAGCAGCCGCAGAACATGCTCGTCGCCCGCGCCACCGGCGAACTGTGCCGGCTGATCGCCTCCGACGCCCTGCACGGCATGCCCTACGTCTCCGAGGAGCTGGAGGGCACCGTCCACGCCGAGGTGCTGCCGCAGAAGGCGCCGCTGTCCGTCGCCGCCCTCACGGCCCCCGCCCCGCAGCCCGAGCCTGCACCGGCCGCCGACAGCGCCTACAGCGTGCAGATCGGCAACGGCGACTGGGACACCGACGCCGCCGACGACTCCGTCGACTGGCAGCCCGAGAACGAGCAGTAGCCCGCACACCTGAGGCCGCCCCGCGGGTATCGGGGCGGCCCCACCTCAAGGAGAGCACACCGTGACGACAACACCCGAGCAGGCCCGCGCCGACGCCAACAAGCTCCTCGCCGCCCTCTACGCCAACGTCACCGACTGGACCGAGGCACTGTTCGACCAGGCCCTCCTCGCCATAGCAGGCACCGGCCGGCCGTTCTCCGCCAACGACCTGTGGCAAGTCCTGCCCGAGAGCGGACGGGCCGCCTGCGGCCTGTACTTCGCGCGGCTCACCCACCTCCGCAGCCCGCAGGTGCTGATCCGCATCGGCTACGAGCCGTCGATCAACCCGAAGGCCCACGGCAAGCCCGTCAACGTGTACGCGCTCACCGCGCCCGGCCGCGATTACATCAAGCAGCGGCAGGCCGAGCGCGGCCAGCAGCGGAGGACGGCCGCATGAGCCTCGTCTGGCTGGTGCCCGCCGTCCTCGCCCCGGGCGCTTTCTTCGCCGCCCGCTCCTGGTGGCGCGAACGCCGCTACCTCCCCGCCGCGGCCGACAACCAGCCGCCCCGCGACATCGACGCCCTCATCACCTGCCGCCGCATCAGCGCACTGCCCACCGCACGCCGAGAGGAGAAGCCGTGACCACCGACCAGGCCATCCGTGAAGCGAAGAACCGCTGGGCACGGCGACGCCGCCGCCTCATCGGCTACGGCCAGTGGCAGCCCTTCACTGACGCCGAACCCGCCCGCCGCCACGTCCTCGCCATCCAGGCGACCGGCATGGGCCTTGCCGGGATCGCCAAGCACACCGGCGTCAACCGCGGCTCCCTCGACCACCTGCTCTACGGCAGCCCTCCCATCCCGCCCGCCGCACAGATCCGCACCGAAAACGCGCAGGCCCTCCTCGCCTACTGGCCCAGCCTCGACGACTACGAAGACCGAGCCATCATCGACGCCACCGGCACCCGTCGCCGCATGCAGGCCCTCGCCGTGGCCGGCTGGCCCTCCAAGGCCATCCACCAGCGCGTCCAGGTCGGCAACTTCCAGACCATCGAGAAGCTCCGAGCCCGCACAAAGGTCACTGCCCGGCTCGCCCGCGTGATCCGCGACTTCTACGACGAGGTCTCCGCGAAGACCGCGGAGGACTACGGCGTCGAAGCGTGGGTGGCCGGTCGGACCCGCACCTACGCGGCCAAGGCCCAGTGGGCCGGGCCGGAGGCGTGGGACCCCGACACCATCGACGACCCCGAGGCCCAGCCCGACTGGACCGGTTGTTGCGGCACCGACCGCGGCTGGTGGATGCACAGCATCAACGACATCCCCGCCTGCCCGCGCTGCGAGACCGCCCACGCCGACTGGCTCGCCGAACGCCGGGACCTTCCCGCCAAAGAGCGCTGGCGCCAACTCGCCCTCGCCAAGGGCGCCGCCTCCAACCGCGGCGCCAACCTCGCCCACGACGCCCGCGAACTCATGCGGATCTCCGGCCTCACCTACGACCAGGTAGCCGAACGCCTCGGCATCACCCGCCAGCACCTCTACCAGGAACTCACCCGCCACCCCGACACCGAGACGGAGCTCGCCGCATGATGTACCGCCACGACAACGACGCCTTGACGGTCATGGACTGGTTCTGTGGCGCTGGAGGCTCCAGCCAGGGCATGCACTCCATCCCTGGCGTCCGCATGGAACGGGCGGCGAACCATTGGGAGCGCGCGATCGAGTCGCACGCCGCGAACTTCCCGACCGTCGATCACTACCGCGGCGACATCCGCGAAGCCCCGGTCGACAAGTGGCCCGTCACGGACATCTTCTGGGCGTCGCCCGAGTGCCCGCAGTGGTCCAACGCCCGCGGCAAGAAGCGCGACTTCGACGCCTCCCTCCAGGGCGACCTCTTCGACGGCTTCGGCCCGTCGGAGGAAGTCGAGCGCAGCCGGGCGCTGATGGAGGAAGTCCCCATGTACCTGCGCGGCGTGCAGGAGCGCGGCGGCCTGGTCAAGGCCGGCGTGGTCGAGAACGTCGTCGACGTCCGGGCGTGGGATCAGTGGGACCGGTGGCTCGGCGAGATCCGCAAGCTCGGCTACAAGACCCGCGTCATCGCCCTCAACAGCATGCACGCCGACCCGCGCACCGTGCACAAGGCGCCCCAGTCCCGCGACCGCCTGTACGTCGCCTACTGGCACGAGACCCTGGCCCGCACGCCCGACTGGGACAAGTGGCTGAGGCCGCGCGCCTGGTGCACCGGCTGCGACACCTGGGTGCAGGCCTTGCAGCGGTTCAAGCAGCCCGGGCGCGACATGGGCCGCTACCGCCAGCAGTACGTCTACCGCTGCCCGAACACCACCTGCCGCAACCAGGTCGTCGAACCCGAGACGCTCCCGGCCGCGGTTGCGATCGACTGGACGATCCCGGGCCAGCGGATCGGGGACCGGGCCAAGCCGCTCGCCGACAAGACCCTCGCCCGGATCCAGGCCGGCCTCGACAAGTTCGCCCGGCCCATGGTCGTCCCCGCGGGCGGCACCTGGCGTAACGAGGCCACCCCCGCAGACGAGCCGATGCCGACCCGCACCACCCGCGAGAACGACGGGCTGGCCATCCCGCCCTTCATCACCGAACTCCGAGGCGGCAGCAGTGTCCGGTCGGTCGGCGACCCGCTCGCGACGGTGGCGACCTCGGGCGGTCACCACGGCCTAGCTGTCCCTCCGCTGCTGATCCCGGTCGAGGGGCGGGACGGTAAGGAGCCGCGCTCAGCCAACGACCCGCTGCGCACCCAGACCGCCCGCAACGAGACCGGCCTCGCCTGGCTCCCGTTCATGGTCACCATGCGCGGCGGCGGCGACCAGCTGCGCGGACGCTCCATCGGCGAGCCGGTCGGGACCGTGTCCGCCAACGGCAACCACCACGGCCTCGTGACCCCGGAGAACGTCGACTGGCAGTCGCTCCTGGTGCCGTACTACGGCAACGGCCAGGCGCGCACCGTCCGCGAGCCCGTCGGCACGCTGTCCACCCGCGACCGGTACGCCCTCGTCCGAGGCGACGTCGACATCAACGACGTGCTGTTCAGGATGTTGGAGCCTCACGAGATCGGCCGGGCCATGAGCTTCGCCGACCAGTACATCGTGCTCGGCAACAAGCGGGAGCGCGTCCGCCAGTACGGCAACGCCGTCACCCCCAACTGCGCCGAGGTCATCGTCGCCGCCCTCGTCGAAGCGATCACCGGCGAAGACCTCGACCGACACACCGAGCCGCAGTACGAGACCGCCGCGTGACCGCGGTCCGCCGGCCGCGCGCCGGACCCTGACCCGCCAGCACCGACAAGCCATCCGCCGCCCGCTCTGACCAAGAAGAGAGAACCCCATGGGCTACGAGCTCCGCCGCCAACTGCGCGAGGCGCTTGGGCCGGACATCACCGGCCTCCAGCGCGCCGTCGCGCTGGAGATCGCCGACGACGCCAACGAGCGCACGCGGCGAAGCTGGGCCGCGCTCGAGGACCTGGCGCGCTGGACCGGCGCCAAGGATGGGAGCGTCGTCCGGAACGCGCTGAAGCGGCTTGCCGCGGCCGGCTGGGAGTTCCGGGTTCCGATCGGCAAGGGCAAGGACGGGCGCGCCCTGTACGCGGTGCCCGGCACTCGAATGACGTTCCTCGTACCCCACTTCGAAGGGGGAGCCACGGCTACCCCTTCCAGTGGCAAGGGAGAGCCCGGGCTACCTCTAGGGGGAGCCACCGCTACCCCTTCACCCCCACAAGGGGGAGCCACGGCACCTTCAGAAGGTGCCGTGGCTCCTTCTGAAGGTGCCGTGGCTCCCCCCTTCTCCTCATACTCCTCAGACTCAAAGAAGCTAGCTAGCCGGCAGCCCGCCGCCGATCTTGACTACGGGATCCCCGCCGACGCCCGCCCGCTCATCAACAGCCTCGCGGCAGCAGGCGTCAACGTCCGCTGGCCCTTCCGCGGCAACGACTGGTTCCCCCTCCTCGCGCTCATCAAGAAGTCCGGCGTGCCCGCCATGGTCGACCACGCCCTCAAGGTCGCCGCCCGCACCCCGGTCGACTCCGCCCGCTACTTCATGCCGGGCTGGAGCGAACTCGCACCCATCCCGCCCGCCGACACCCCCCGGCCCGCACTCCACGCCGTGCCCGCCACCCGCTCCACCGCCGACCAGCGCGTCGCCCAGGGCCAGGCCCTCGCCGCCATGTTCCGCGAGCAGGAGCAGCGCGCCCTCGAGGCCGGCCACACCAACCAGGAGCCCGCATGACCCTCGCCGAAACCGCAGACCTGCTGTCCATCGCCGCCGCCATCGACAAACGCACCCTCGGCGAATCCGACGTCCGGGCCTGGCAGATGGTCCTCGACGACATCCCCTTCGAAGCCGCCCGCATCGCGCTGCGCGAGCACTACCGCGAGACGACCAAGCCCGCCATGCCCGCCGACATCGTCCGCCGCGCCAAGCCCACCAACACCTACGAGTCCTACGCCGAGAAGGGGATCTTCTAGTGACGACCGACCTCGAGCCCGAGCTGCTCGAGCGGACACCGCCCCGCGACATCGCCGCCGAACAGTCAGCCCTCGGTGCCTGCCTCATGTCGCGCAGCGCCTGCGCCGAAGTCCTCGCCACCGTCACCCCCGAGGCCTACTACAAGCCGCAGCACGCCACGATCCACTGCGCCATCGCCGACCTGTTCATGGCCGGCGAGCCCATCGACCAGATCACCGTCGCCAAGTACCTGGGCGACCGCGGGGACCTCGCCAGGATCGGCGGCCAGGTCTACCTGTGGGAGCTCGTCCGGGCCGTACCCACACCGGAGAACGGCCCGTACTACGCCGAGGTCGTGCAGGACCGCGGCCTGCGCCGGTCGCTGATCGAACTCGGCAACCGCCTGGCGCAGATGGGCTACAGCCCGGACGGCGAAACCACCGAGATCATCGAGCGGGCCGTGACCCTGACCCGCGAACTGCGCGACCAGGGCCGCGAAGCGGAAGACCTGCCGCTGGAGGACATCCTCGACTTCGTCCAGCACGAGGACACCTACGACTGGATCGTGCCCGGCCTGCTCGAGCGCATGGACCGGCTGATCCTCACCGCCTCCGAAGGCGGCGGCAAGTCCGTGCTGCTGCGGCAGATGGCCGTCACCCTCGCCGCCGGCATCCACCCGTTCGACACGTGGAAGACCATCGACCCCATCCGGGTTCTCACCCTCGACTGCGAGAACAGCGCCAGCTCCAGCCGCCGCAAGTACCGCCCCCTGCTCGCTGCGGCGAACGACCTCGAGCAGCCCGTGCAGCGCGGCCAGTTCCACATCGAGTGCCGCCCCGAAGGCCTCGACCTCACCCGCGCCCAGGACCGCGCCTGGATGATGCGCCGCGTCGAGAAGGCCAAGCCCGACCTGCTGATCATCGGTCCGATCTACCGCCTCCACGCGGGCGACCCCAACTCGGAGGAACTCGCCCGCAAGGTCAGCGTCGTCATCGACGAGGCCCGCGCCACCGCCGGATGCGCCGTCCTCATGGAAGCCCACAGCCCGCACCACAACGGCTTCGGACAGCACCGCACCCTGCGGCCCGTCGGCTCGTCGCTGTGGATGCGCTGGCCCGAGTTCGGCTTCGGCCTGCGCCCCGTCGAGGACGAGAAGTCCGCAGCGCCCGGCGACGGCGCCCGCGGCCGGCGGGTCATCCCGTGGCGCGGCATGCGCGACGAACGCGACTTCCCCGCCTTCATCAAGCAGGGCGACAAGTGGCCCTGGATCTCCTACAAGCCCATCGACGCCGACCCCCTCACCGGCTACAGCGAAACGGGAGCGATCTGGTGACTGACCCCAACCCCCTCTACGGCGACGCCTGCGAGGCCTGCCCGACCTACGACGTGTTCCCCGAGTCCGCGCTCCGCGACGGCGCCGAGGGACTCATCGCCGGCTACCACTGCCCCAACTGCGGCCACATCTGGACCTGCGGCTGGCAGATCGTCCCCGGCCGGGCCATACCGCCCGAGCCCGCCGTCGACTCGCCGCTCTTCAACGAACACGTCACCGCGCGCATCCACGAGCAAGCCGCCATCGCCCGAGCCCGCAAGCACCTCAACAAGGAGACCCCGTGACCACGACCCACCACCCCGCCGCCTGATGCCCGCCGCGCGTTGACGCCCGCCTGACCACCCAGAGGAGACACCGTGAGCACCGACCTGAAGCCTCTCGCCCCGCTCGCCCGCACCATCGCCGAAACCGTCCGCGACACCCCGGTCCGCGTCGGCACCCCGGAAGGCGCCGCAGACCTCGTCGCCCAGCTGACCGTGAAGGTCGCCGCCTACATGGGCCGTGAGCTCCCCGACACCCCGGGCCTCGCCGCGCACATGGTCGAGGTCGACGCCGAACGCCAGCGGCAGCTCGCGAAGTGGGGCGACCAGCACCACCCCGACGGGACGGGTGCCCGTCGCTGGCGGGACGCCGCGAACCACGTGCGCGGCGAGGTGGACGACGACGCCCGCCTGGGGCGCACGACCTGGCAGGGGATTCTCCGCGAGGAGGTGTTCGAGGCTCTCGCCGAGTCCGACCCCAAGGCCCTGCGGACCGAGCTGGTGCAGTGCGCGGCCGTCATCCAGGCGTGGATCGCCGACATCGACTCCCGCCCCGCCGCCACCTCTGCCCCGTGACCGCAGACGGCCCGGCGGTGGAGCTAGCACCGCCGGGCCTGGCACCCACCGTACCCAGCCCCGGAAGGAACCCGATGACCGACGACCACGTGCAGCACACCTGGCACCTCGCCCACCCCAACGGCGACGAGATCACCATCGACCTGTGGACCGACGGCGAGAACGTGCGCGTAGACGGCGGACCCGACGACGGCCACGACGACGACCGCGGCCAGACGGCGGTCGACCATCTGCTGGCGAAGTACACCGCGGCCGGCTACCGGCTGGTGCGCGACTACCCCGTCAACGACCCGGAGACGCACCACGACGAGGCGCCAGACGCCGAGCCCGACGGCAAGCCCGACCAGTGCCCCGAGTGCGGCAGCCCCGTCGAGTACGCGGCGAACCACAGCAGCGACTACCGCGAAGGCCCGGCCTGGCTGTGCACCGGCTGCCGCTGGGGCCAGTACCTCGTCGCCTGACCACCCGCCCCGCCGGCCGTCTCGCGCGGCCGGCCCCACCCCTGGAGGACCAATGACCGACCAGACCGCCTACACCGAAGTGCTCGCCCGCCTGCTCTGTGCCGCTGATGTTCATGTCCACGGTGACGACCACCCCACCTGGCAGCAGCTGGTCGGCGAGCCCGGTGGCCGTATCCGGGACGACTACCGCAAGGCCGCCAGCTGGCTGGCCGCCCGGCTGACCGTCACGGGCCAGATGCCCGCCGCTCCCGCCGTTCAGGCGCCCGCCGCCGACCGGGACGCCGCGACCGCAGGGTTCGTGCTGTGGCTCGACGCCTCGGACGGCTCGGTTCCCACGCACGATGGAGTCCAGTGGCCTGACGGCATCGTGACCATCCACCACCGCCACTTCGGGATCACCACCACGCACCACAGCGCTGAAGCCGCCTGCCAAGCCGCGCACGGCAAGCAGGGTCGCATCGTCTGGCCCGAGCCCGCGCCCACCGACCGGGCCGAGTGGGACGCCCTGGCCAGTGACACCGACCGGCTCCGGAAGGCCTGGGGCGAGATGCGGGACCGTGCCGAGCGCATCGAGGCGGAGGTGCAGCGGCTGACCACCGACCGGGCCGCCGTGCTGCGGGAAGCCGCCGCTCACCTCGAACGCCAGGCCGACCAGCTGTGGGCGTCCGGCAGCAGGGCGCACACGGTGATGTACGCCGACGCCGCCGAGCTGCGTCGCATGGCCGACGGGGCGGGCGCATGGTGCAAGTGCCGATCCTGCTGGGGCTGGTTCGTCAACGACCACCCCGGCGAGGACCTGGACGAGCTGGGGAAGGACCTCAGCTGGTGGTCGGGCCTCCCGGTGCACCGCGATGCACCCACCGGGGCGCAGCAGCCGGGGGAGTCCCGGTGACCGGCCCGTCGTCTGCCCCCCGCGGCGAGCGGGCCGGTACGCCGGGTGCCCGTTGGGAGACGCGGCTGGTGTGGTCCGGCGAGGAGGTCGTCGACGACGACGCGGAGCCACCCCGGCCGAACCGGGCCACACGGCGCGCAGCGAAGCGGCAGCGACCGCGTAAGGCGGAAGAGGCCCGAGAAGGCCCCCAGACGCCCGTCTCCCGGCCGAACACCCCGCAGTGGACCCCGTTCCCGCTCCGAGCCGCAGACGGGCGCTCAGAGCCGCCAATCCGAACCGTCGACCCCACGGAGCCCCGAATGACCCCCGAACCCCAGCCCCGCGGCCCCGTCGACTGGGCCCGCCGGCAAGCCGCCGAACGCCAGCAGCGGCTCGACCCGGACGCCATCATCCGGGCCGCCAAGTTCACCGCCGCCCACTGGCACCAAGCCGCCCTCGACCGCGACGACATCCCCATGGCCCACGCCATCGCCTGCATCCGCGCCGCCCTCGCAGGTGAGGCCCGCCCCGACCAACTCGGTCTGGACGAGCACGAGCACGACGCGTTCCGCGCCGCACTCCAGCCGCCCGCCCACAACGACGGCCGCAGCGTCGCCGAGGCCGCTGCCGACGACCGCGCCCACTGGGAACGCAAGTACGCCGGGGAGGGCCAGTGAAGCCCTACCGCGTCCTCGTCACCGGCAGCCGCGACTGGCCCACGCCCGCCGTGGTGTGGGGCGCGCTCAACGACGTCCGCGACGAAGCCCTCACCGCCGACCGGCACCTTGTCGTCGTCCACGGAGCCTGCCCGCGCGGCGCCGACGACCACGCCGCCAAGTGGTGCACGACCGCCGTCCAGTTCGTCAACGGCGTCACCGAGGAACGCCATCCCGCCGACTGGCAGATCAACGGCAAGCGGGCCGGGTTCATCCGCAACGCCCACATGGTCAACCTCGGCGCCGACCTGTGCCTCGCCTTCATCCGCAACGGCAGCCGCGGCGCCAGCCACACCGCTGCCCTCGCCGAACAGGCCGGGATCCCCGTCCGGAGGTGGACGGCGTGACCTGGCAGCGGCAGGAGATCGCCACCACCTGCGACTCCTGCCGCGCCTACTGGAACGTCCTCCAAGACCTCGGCGAGGAATGGGACGCCGCCGGACGGCCCGCCGACCCCGACCACTGGGGCGTGATCATCGCCCGCGCCCTCGCCGCCTACAGCCAACACCTCGCCGACCACCTCCCCGCCTGACCCGCACCGCCCGCACGAAAGGCACCGCGATGATCGACGACGCACCCGCACCCCGTTGCGTGATCTGCCCGCGCCAACTGCTCGACCACGAGACCGGGAGGTTCATCTGCCTGCCGTGTGAGCACCGCATCGACCAGGACCTGCGGAAGCTGGCCGGGCCCGCAGGCCTCTACGCCCGGCTCTGCCTGCGCATCCAGCCCGGCCGCGGCGGCGACGGACCCGCCGTCTCGGGAACCCCCGGCCGCGCCATGCCCTGCAACGAAGCCGTGCTCACGATGACCGCCAACGGGGGCCTGGTGTCCACGCTGGAGACGTGGGTCGAAGACTGGGCCACCTACGGGCTCGCCCGCCGCAGCACCGGCGGCCGGCTCCAGCATCGCGTCGACGTTGCCGTCGAGACGCTGCGGCTCAACCTCACCCGGGCCGCGTCCCGTCACCCGGCGCTGGATGAATTTGCCCGGGAGGTCCAGCAGGCCGCGCGGCAGATCGAGGCCATCATCAGCGGCGAACGGGCGCCCCGGCGCATCCCCGTCACCTGCCCCTGCGGCACCGTCCGGTCGGTCACCCTCGATACTGACGGGTTCGAATGCCGCGGCTGCGGGGCGGAGTACGGGCACAGCGAGGCGCTCAAGCTCACCGTCGCGGAGAGGCGGGCTGCGTGACGGAGAGCTTCCCACCGCCGAGCGGTTGTCAGTATTGACAACCGCTGCCGCGCCCCTTAAGTTTTCAGTATTGGAAACCAGGCACGGCCGATCCGAGAGGTACCCGCCATGACCGCCTCCTTCCGCGTCTCCCAGGACTCCACCAAGGAAGACCTACTCACCAAGATCGACGGCCAGAAGCGCCAGATCGCCAAGCAGGAAGCCAAGATCGACAGGCAGCGCGCCCAGATCGCCGCACTGAGCGAGCGCGCCGCCGAACGGAACCGCACGATCGCCACACAGGACCGGGTGATCGCGGAACAGGCCGACGAAATCCAGGCCCTCAAGGAGCAGATCGCCCGCCTTCAGGAGACCCAGAAGGGGCTCACCCGATGACGCGAATCACCGTCTACAACAACGACGGCGACACCCGCCTCGGCTGGTTCGACCTTGACGCCGCCGAAGTCGTCCAGATCGAGGACACCCGGTGGGACGGGCACAACATGCGTGGCGTCATCTCCGGCCTCCAAACCGAGACGGCCGCCCTCTATCGGACCAAGGGCGGCCGGTGGGTCGAGAACATCGACGCCCGCCGCGAGGGCGGTACCGAGACCTGGCGGTTCCTGACCGACGACGAGGCCCGCAGTTGGATCATCGCCTCGGGTGCCGACAATGCTGAGGACAACCTGGCCAAGTGGTTTCCAGACACTCCGGAGGAGGAAGGTCCCGCCCCGCAGGGCGGCCGGCCCGCAATCGGCCCCACCATCAACGTTGCCTACCCCAAGGAACTCCTGGACAGGATCGACGCGGCAGCCAAGGAAGCCAAGATTTCCCGCGCGGCATGGCTGCGCCAAGCTGCCGAGAAGTGTCTGCAAGCGTAGGACGCATGGAGGAGAAGGGCCCCGACCCGGATGGGTCGGGGCCCATTCGCATGTCCGCCTACGCCGCCTCTCCGATCACCGGCGGCTCGGCCGGCTTCCGCCCGTTCAACACCTGACGCACCCAACCCTCCGACAGCCCCAGCCGCGCCGCCAACTCCGCCACCGGCACACCGTGCCGCCACGCCGCCCGCAACGCCGCATTCCGCCGCAACTGCCACCGCTCCCGCGCCACCCGGCCCGCCACCGTGCGGTGCAGGAACACCGCCGCAGTAAGCAGCAACCGGCCCGCCATGTTGCTCCACTTTCGCTGCACACAAGCCCCCTGTCAGTGCACCGACAACCAACCCACACCACGGTCGACGGCGCGCGAAAGCGGCACAAGGGCGCGAAGCGGGCGCACACACAGAACGCCCCCACCGAGGAGGCGGGGGCGTTGCTGGTGGGGCGGTCAGGCGCGGGACACCGCAAGCGGCGCCGGCACCGGCGGGGCATCCAGACCGAACCTCTCCGCGAGGAGCATCCGGGCCGCGGTGTCGCGCTCGAAGGCGCTGCGGCCGGGCGGCATCGACAGGACGCGGGAGCCGTCAGGGGCCTCGACGAACGCCCCGAAGAACGTCGCATCCGTGATCGACGAGTCGACGAGTTCCACGTCCAGCTCGGCGAGGAGCTCGTCGAGTGGCGCATCCAACAGGTGATCTGTCGACAAAGCGGGGCGCGCTAAAGCCAGTGCTTCGCTACTCTTCATGCGTAGCTCCATCCTTCACAGGGGTTGGGTTGCTGGATTCGCGAGTCGCCACTCGCGGGTCGAACTGGCCGGGCGGTCGCCACCGCCCGGCCGTTCGCGTTTCTAGGAGCCTCATGGATGAGGCGGCCGGATTGGGAGGGCACCACACAAGACCTTCACAGGTCAGTGCGGCAGCACCTCGTCGAGCCACGCCTGAACAGGCCCGTACAGGCCGTAGGGCACCAGGCCCGGGATCTCCTCATGCCGCACCCAGGCGACCGTGTCGAGCTCCTCCTCATCGGCCACCGTCGCCGTCCCCGAGACGACCTCGCATGCCGTGTACGCCATGAACTTGCCCGTCTTCGGGTGAACGCGGTCGCCGATGTACTTCACCGGTTTCACCGTCAGGCCGGTCTCCTCGAGCGTCTCCCGAACCGCCGCCTCTTCCGCGGTCTCACCGTCCTCGACGCCGCCGGCCGGGAACTGCCATGACAGCTCGCCCTCCTTGACGCGGCGGCGCACCATCAGGACACGCCCTCCGTCGGTGATGATGGCGGCGGAGATGCCGGGCTTCTCGGTGGTCGTCTCGGTCATGCAATCGCCTCCAGGGCGCTCAGGATGGGCGGGTAGATGCGGTCGGTGGGGATGAAGCGGCTGAGCTCCCTTATCGGAGCCCATGCCACGGCGACGTTCTCGGAGGAATCCCCGTTGACCGCCTCGCCGTACACGTAATCGCAGATGAAGTAGTCGCACATTGCGCGCGTATAAGGGTGGAGTCGTTCACCCAGGTGTTCGCGGACCATGCAGTGCACCCCGGTTTCGTCCAGGGTTTCCCGCACGGCGACCTTCGACGCCGAGCCGCCCGGCTTCACGATGCCAGCCGGGAACTGCCACGAGATGTCGTCGCCGTCCTGCCTGCATACGAGCAGCACGTCACCGTCTCGGCGGACCACTGCGATGGCCACCCGCAAGGCCTGCGCCTCCGGCTGGGGAGTCGCTATCCGCGACAAATGGATGAACCGCCGGCGCACCGCATCACCTGCCATTCCGTAGGTCGTGTCCAGAATGCGCTGCGTCTCTGGCTGGGGCACCATGCTCGGGTTCGCGCGCCACGACGCGACACTGCGAACAGACACCCCCAGCTTTCCTGCGAATGCTTCCTGGGTCATTTCGAATGCGTCCTGGAGCCGGGCCGCTTTCTCCCCGGTCCACCGCTGAACGTCGTCCACTATCGGCTCCTCGGCCGCCTTTGTGGGCCCTCTTGCGGCGGGTCTGCATCAGCCTGCATCGCCCGCTGCAGATCACTGCATGGTGCTGCACGGGGTCTTCATGGTCTGGCTGCGCCCACGCGCGAAGACTCGATCCCATGCAGCACTGGTCACTCACCCCTGCCGAACTGGTGGGCGCGTTGGTATGTGACGCCCCCCATGATTTGTCCGATCTCCTTCCAGGTCTTGCCCTGACCCTTGAAGCCCAGCGCGATCTCCTGCCGCTGTCGTCGCCGGAACATCTCGAGCTCGTCTTCGAGGTGCTTGGCGAGTTCGAGGTATGCGGCCCAGCGTTCGGGGAGGTCTGTGATGGCTCGCAGTTGGTCCTCGTATCGGGCGTAGGGGGCGTCGGGAGAGTCGGCCATGACGTGAGGGTACGGGCGATCCGGCGGGCACTCAAGACGCGATTGGAGAAGTTCAGTTGGGCGCTTGACTCCCCGCCGCGTCGCCCTTACGGTCGTATCAGTCGCTCTCAAGGCAACAGCTTGAGAGCGGCGAACGTCGTCCACTCTCACCGGACCCAGTCCGCGGACGGCGCACAAATGAAGACGGGCCGGACAACGCGACTCTCACCTCGCGTGCCGGCCCTGACCAACAGGTTCTGACTAGGAGACCACGTTGGCTACCACCGATCTTATCGGTGCGCTTGGGCGCGCCGACAACGCGGGCGACACCGCCCCGCTTCCGCCGGCCGCCATCGATGTGGCTCGCCGCCTTGAGCTGGAGCTCCGGTCTCCGGTCGACGTGCTGCGTATGCGGGTCGGTCGCCTGGAGGAGTCGCTGTGGATTCAGCGGCAGGGCCGGGACTTCGACCTCGTGCAGATGCGGAACCCCGCACTGTCCGAGCTGGAGCGCGCCGAGGCCGAGGGCTCCTTCCGCAGCACGGCCTGGGAGATCGTGGATCTGCGCCGCCAGCTGCGCGAGGCGAAGGCGGCCTTGGAGGTGGCGATCCGCTTCCAGGAGGCGGAGTCGACGTACCGGCTGATGTCGGCACAGACGTCGCGCATCGCGCCCGGAGAGTTCGATCGGCTGCTGTGCCTCCAGGACGAGATGCGGATGTGCCGCTGCCAGCTGGAGGCCGCCGGCCGCCTCGACCTGATCGGCGGTGCCGCGTGATGACCGCCGCTGACGAAGCCCCGCAGCCGGAGCCGACGCCGGATCTGCCGCCGCTGCCGCAGGACACTGCGGCCCGCCGCCGGGCGATGAAGGTCCGCAAGTGGTGAGCGCCGAGCACGAGCGCACGAAGCCGCCGCTCCCCGTGCGTCCTCCGCGCCCGCACCCCCAGGGCTGACCGCCCACCCCCGTACCGCCGCGGTGGCGGTGTCCGCCCCCGTCCCGCCACCGCGGCTTCCCATCTCGCTCCACCCACTCCATCCCGGCATGACCAACCGAGGAGATCAGCCATGCCTTCTTCCACCCAGACCACCCAGTCCAGCGCCTTCGCTGAGCCGTGGCCGGAGGGCGTCATCGCCCGCTACCTCACCGTCGCCGGGGCTTCCCTGGCACGCGAGGACCTGGCCGTCGACATTACGTACTCCACCAAGAGCGGACTGATCACGAACACCTGCGCGGGTTGCGGCAGCACCGAGCACACCAACACCGACGGATCCTTCGCCGACTCCCCGGAAGCGGAGCAGGCCCGCGTCGAGCAGTGGCTGCCGCAGGCCAAGCGTGACGCCCAGTCCCACGCGGAGACCTGCCGCGCCCTGCCCCGCCCCACCGCCTGACCTTCCCTTTCCCGCCCCACCTGACCAGTGAGGATCCACCGCCATGCCCACGCTCACCTTGATCACGTCTGCTCCGTCGTCGGACGCCGAGTACCGCACCGATCTGATCCGCCGCTACCTGGCTGCCTCCGACTCCTTCGCCGAGATGGCGCTGCTGGCTGAGGCGGCCCGCTACGACAAGGCCAACCCGGGCGAGTCCCTCGTCGACGAGCTGCTCGGCGCCGCCCTCGGAGACGTGGCCTGATGGCCCGCGAGGAGCTGGCCCGGGCTGCCGGTGAGGCCACGGTCGACACGTACACGGCAGCGGCTGCCTTCGGCGAGACGCACGAGGTGACGCACCTCGCGGCCGGGCGAGCGCTGAAGCTCGCCGTCGAGGCGCAGCAGGCGGGTGCGTCCCCCGCCGACATCTGCCGGGCGGCCGGACTGCCCACCCCCTGAACCGCCGGGCGCGGTCACCCCCTGCCGCGTCCGGCATCCAGCCCGCCGATCAATCAACCCGAGAGGAGCCCATCGTGGCCCTGTTCCGCCGCACTCCCGAGCCGAAGGGCTACCGCCCCACCGAGGCCGAGGTGAAGGACGCTGCCGCCCAGTTGAACGCGGGTAGCCATCACGCCGCCTACGACCTGGCCGCCCACTCCGGCGACTACCAGCAGGACACGGCGATGCGGATCCTCGGCCACTGCATCGAGGACGGGGACGGCTCGTGAGCGCCCCTGCCCCGAACACGCACTTCCACTGCCCCGACTGCCACCCGCAGCTGCAGCGCGGTGTGACCCCGGCGATCTGCGGCGAGATCATCCCGCCTGTCGTCGTCGGCACCGGCCCGGAGCGGAAGTGTCGGCCCTGCAGGAGCCTGCTGCGCCAGCACAAGGCCAGCCACCGCCGCCGCTGACCGGCTGTCCGCGGCCCGCGTCGCGCACGCGGGCCAAGAAGAACTGGCGCAGCACCACCCCATTGCACACCCCCACGAGTCCTGGAAGGACAGCCATGAGCAGCGGATACCGTTCCTGGGAGGAGCGTGACGCCGACGTAGCGAAGACGAAGGCCGAGACCGCCCGCATCAAGGCGGAGGCCGACGCGGCGGCGCAGGCAGCCGAGTCTGCCGCGGCTGCGACCGAGACCGCGAAGCTTGCCGAGAAGGTTAAGCAGGCGCGGCTGCAGAAGCAGCTCGGCGACGTCAAGGAGACCGCCAAGGACGACAAGGTTGCCCGGAAGGCGAAGCGGCGCGAGCAGCGCGACGAGGACGGCGCCACCTTCAAGGTTCTCGTCAACGTGGTCATGGCGCTCGGCCTGCTCGCCGCCCTCCCCGCCCAGATCTCCTACTTCCTCGGCCTGCACCGCAAGGACGACAAGGATCCCGGCCCGGCGTGGACACTCACGCCGATCCCGTTCTTCCTGGAACTCCTCGCCTGGGTGGGCGTCATGGGTACCCGATGGGCGCACCGCAAGGGCCTGCCACGGTGGCCGTTCTGGATCCTGACCGCGACGCTCGCTTCCCTCGCCGGCTGGATCAACTACGCGCACGGCGTCACCGAGTACGGCCCGGTCGCCGGCTACGCCCTCGCTGCGACGTCCATGATTGGCCCGCTGCTGGCGGAGGTCCGCCAGTTCCTGGAGTCGAAGGCCGCCGAGGACGGGCGCGATCTGAAGCAGCGCGCCAAGGACCGGCGCGCGGCCCGGGAGAAGGCGAAGGCCGACCGTGAACGGGAGCAGGTCGAGCGGGCCGAGGACGAGCGTCGCAAGAAGCTGTTCCCGAGCGAGTTCGAAGAGTACGAGCGGATCATGGCCGCCTACCCCACCGGCGGCATCACCCGGGCTGCGGCATGGGAGCAGGCGTGGGACACGATGCACGCCCTTCCCCTCGCCGTAACGGCCGGCAGCATGGCCGCCCGCGAGGTAGCCCGGGAAGCCGTCGAGGAGCTCCTGCGGGATGCCGACCGCAGCCCCGAAAGCATCGCCGTGGACCTGTTCCTCGCGAAGGCATTCGACCCGAACGGCGGCGACGACGGACCCGCAGGAGCTACCCCAGGAGGCGGATCCAGTGGGCCTACGGGGGGAGGGTCACGGGCCCGTCGTGCGGAGCCCTCCGAAGGGCCTACAGCCCTTGGGCGTAAAGGGAAGCAGGGCTCTGGCCGTACCGCCGCGAAGACCCCCGAGAAGCCGCTCGATCCGGCTCACATCGAGAAGGTCCGCAAGCTCGTCGAAGCCCTCGGAGACGTTGACCGGCTCTCCGCCCGCAAGGTCCGCGAAGTGATCGGCGGCGGCAGCAACGAGTACGCCGTCCGCCTCCGCAACCACGTGAAGAACGAAGCCGCATCCGCCAACTGAACCCACCTGTCAGGAGTCTGAACATGAACGTCACCCTTCGCCGTATCGCCGTCTCCACCACCGCGACCGTCGCCCTCCTCGGAGGCGCCACCGCCACCGCGTCCGCCGCGTCCCCGGAGCACGAGGCGACCGTCGTCGCCATCGCCAAGGCCGAGACCCCGCCGGGCGGAACGGACGGCATCACCAACGGCCTCACCCCCGACCACGGCGGCATGGGCTCGCAGCTGCAGAACCCCGTCAACGGGCAGGTACCGGCCGGCTACCCGCAGCAGATCCAGACGCAGGCCTCGGGCGGCGCGATCGGCGCCGGGGTCGTCGCGATCCTCGTCCTCGGGATCATCGTGTTTGTCCGGGTCCGCGGCAAGGACATCAAGGTCGGCGACGCGGTCGTCGTCACTCTGTTCGGCATCGCCGTCTCCGGCACGGTCATCGGAGCCCTGGGTGACCAGCTCACCGACTCCGCCGTCGCCTCTCTCGGCAGCATGCTCGGCGGCCTCTGAGCCACCCACCCGCGGGGCCCGCACCGGGCCCCGCCCCTCACTCAGGAAGGAAGCAGGCCAGTGGCCACCGAGATCGAGCCCCAGTACGCCGAGCAGCAGCCGCAGGAGGAGACGGCCGAGCCGACTCGCGGCGAGCGCATCAAGGCCGCGTTCGCCGAGCAGCGCAGCAACGCCGGTGCCCGCACCCGCGACTGGCTGGCAGGCGGCGACCTGGACGAGGCCGACGTCATCCATCTGGCCACCGAGACGAAGCAGCGCAAGCACGCCGAGCAGGTTGCCCAGCAGGAGCGGCGCGCTGCCGAGGCCCGCGGGCGTTTCCACGTGGCCAAGGCGCAGGCCGAAGACAGCGAGACCAACAGGGGGCACGGCAACGTCGCCGCTCTGGCCGGACGAGCCGCCCAGGAAGAGGCCAGGCTCGAAGCCCTCCGCGCCACCCCCGTGCTGCCGCCCACCGACCGGGAGATCAACGCGGCCCGCAACGGCAAGAGGGCCGGACGGGCGGCGATCCTCGCCGGCGGGACTCTGGGCGGACTGTCCGCCTTGGGCACCGCCGTCGAGCAGGCCGCCACCGGGCAGCCCATGCTGCTTGCCGTCGTCACCACCGGGGCGAGCCTCGGTTGGTATCTGATCTCCCGTCCCTTCGTCCGAAGCCAGGCCGGTGAGGTCCCTTTCGGGATGACCCCGGCCAGCCTGCCCGCCACGTTCCAGGCGGAGCCGGCCGGGGGAGCAGCGCCGATCGTCGGTGGGAACGTCGTCATGTCCGTCGAGCAGCTGCCCGAAGGCGCCAAGCCGCACCCGCTGCGGAACGCGCACACGCCTGACCAGCTCGCCCAGTGCGTCCTGCTGGCCGCCCGCGCCGAGAACGTGCCGATCGTCGAGGTGTCGGACGTGACGCGGCAGCCGTGGGGCTGGCAGTGCACGGTCCGCGTCAGCGAAGGCACACCCGAGGCGATCATCGAGAAGAGCGGCGACCTCGAGACGAAGTTCGACCTGCCCACCAACGGTGTCCGGCCGCAGCCGATCAGGGCCCGCCGCGCCTGCGCCATCCTCCGCCTTGTCGATGGCGACCCCTTCGCTACCGCCCCCGGCATGCCGTACCGAGCCCCCAAGTCCCTGTCGATCACCGACCGGTTCCGGATCGGCACCAGCGTCGGCGGCGACCCCCTGGAGGTATCCCTCGCCGGCGTGATGGGCCTGTGGGTCGCGGCGTCCGGCGGCGGCAAGACCGGCATCCTGCAGGCCCTCGCCGAGGGCACCACAGCGTGCCGGGACAACATCACCATCGACCTCGACCCGTTCGGTGACGGCCTCGAAGACCTCGGGGACGCCGTGCGGATCACCGCCCGCACGAACGAGCAGATCGAAGCCGTCCTGTTGTTCTTCCTGGTCATGGCCAAGGCGCGCGCCCGGCTGAGGGCGAAGCTCGGCATGGGTAAGAAGTGGAAGGCCAGCCCCGAACACCCCGCTGTCACGATCTTCTTCGACGAGTTCCCGAAGGCCACGGAGCTGGCCAAGAAGCTGGCGTTCGACCTGCTTCTCGTCGGCCGCAAGGAGCTCATCGAAGTCGAGATCGCCTCCCAGGGCGGGCAGAAGGGCTACCTCGGCGAGAACTTTGCACAGATGGTCGCCCTCAAGGCCGTCGGCCCGTGCAAGGTCGGGGACACCCGCGCCGTGTTCGGTGACGGGGCCGTCAAGGAGGGCTACCTGCCGCACAAGCTCTCCCCGGCCACCGACACCGACCCCAAGGACGCCGGTCACATCTTCATTCAGGGCGTGCCCGGCATGGCCGACGAGCCGATCGAGTACGCCGTTCACGAGACGCCGTCCGCGGTGCTGCGTCAGCTCGCCCAGGAGCGCCTGGAGGCCGGGCTGCTCGAACCGGACCAGGACAGCCTCGACGCGATGAAGGGTGTCGACCTGCCCGAGTACGTCGAGCCGGTCTGGGACAACGAGGGCAACCTCAAGAAGCCGGCGCCCGTCGACCTGCTGTCGTGGGAGCAGCTGTTGAAGCTGTGCGGTGCCGAGCCGCCTGCCGGCGCGGAGCTGGCGGATGGCCCCGAACGGGCTGTGATCGAGGACGCGGTCGCGGTCATGGAGAAGTCGGGCGTCGATCGGATGAAGACCGAAACGCTGCTCCTGGCACTCCGCGACTACGACCCCGATGCCTACGGCGAGATGGAAGTCGAGGCGTTCAAGGCCCTGATGAGTAAGGCGGGCGCTGGAGGCCCGATCACGCTGGGCCAGATCGGCGAGGAGAAGAACCCGCGCGGCTTCAAGCGGGATCGACTCCGCCACCTGCTGTGACCGTTACGCGAAGTATGCACCCCTGATCAGGGCCTGCTCAGCCCTGCTCACGCCACAAACCCGCAGGTCACAGCTGCTCAGCCTGCTGCTCACCGCCTGCTCAACCTCTGCTCTGAGCAGCACCTGAGCAGGCGCCTGAGCAGCCCTGACCTGCGGCTTCTCCCGCTGAGCAGTGCTGAGCAGGCAGAACAAACCACCACAAACTAGAAACGGAGCCCGACTCATGCCCAAGACGTGGCAGCCCCACCAGGAGAAGAAGTTCGTCCGCGAACTCAAGCTCGGACAGCCCTACTACGTGATCCGCGACCTCGAAACCCGCGGCGCCCCGTTCGAGGACGCCCAGCGGTACGAGGAGCACGTGTTCACCGAGCGGTCCCGCCTCACCGGAACCCCGCGTACCGACGGCGGCATGACCGCCACCCAACTCTGCAGGAACTGGGGCCCGGTCTACGACACGCCGCCGCGCAACATGCGGCGCAGCGGTGAGCCCGGCCCGCAGGTCGGCGCCCCCCTCGGCCGCGACTACACCGCCTACCTCGACGAAGCCGAACTCCGCGGCCTCGACAAGAGGCTCCGCGACACCAGCGACCCCCGCACCCGCCGCATCTAGCTGAGCCGGGGCGCCCCTCCCGCCTGCCAGCAAAGCAGGGGCGCCCCGTTCTACCCCACCCGATCAAGACCAGACGAGGAGATCACCATCATGACCGACGAGCAGTGGGAGGCCCAGAACAGCAGCCTCTCCCCGGACGAAGCCCACGCGCGCGGCCTGTGCTGGTGTTGCGCCGGCAACCGCGTTCTCTACACCGCGTTCGGCGGCGTGCAGCGCAAGGTCGACTGCCACGAATGCGGCGGCACTGGCAAGGCCCAGAGGTGACCATGGCCGTCGCCGCCCCGGCCGTCGACACGAGCCTCGACCTCGACGCGCGGCTCGCCCTCACCCTCGCGGTCATGGACGAACGCTGCACCCTCGCCGTCCTCGCCGTCGAAGTGAACACCGCCCACCTGCCCGTCGTTGAGCCGCTGCCCGAGATCACCGCGCCGCTCACTGTCCCCCTCGCGCCGGCGCCCAGCCCCTACAGCACCCCCCTCGCCGCTCTGCTCCACCGGGCGAGCCTCCGACTGGAGGCCGCCGGCTGGTGTACCGGTGCGCTGCGCGACGAGCAGGGCGCCGCCTGCCTCATCGGCCACACCCGTGCCGAAGCCGCAAGCCGCGACCAGGCCGACGACGCCTGCGCCCTCCTACTGGAAACCATCCGCCGCGACTTCACCGACGCCGAAACCATCCCCAGCTGGAACGACGCACAGCGCAACCCGCGACTGCCCCTCATCTACCTCGGCCGCGCCGCCGACCTCGCCCACGCCCGCAACCTCTGAGGAGAACCCCCATGTGCGACACCATTGAAGCCCCCGACTTCCTGACCGGGACCATCACCCCCGGCACCTACGCCGAGAACGACCGGAGGGAGCTCCGCGACCTCGCCGTGCACCTACTCGTCGACAGCCAGCGCCTCCAGCGCGCCGGCTGCGCCAGCCGCATGCACCTGCTCCTCCACGTCCACCCTGCCATCGACCACGCCGTCAAGGTCGGCTGGGACCGTGACGACATCCACGCCGCCGCCGACCGCGAGTACGGGCAGTGGCTCATCGACAACGCCGGGAGGTAGGACCGATGACCGAACCCGCATGGTGGCCGCAGATCCTGTCCGCTACGTCCCTGCGTCGTCAGGCGGCGGGCATGCTCCTCGCCCAAGCCACCCCTAGCGTCGTGCGCGGCACGCTGCGGCTGGAGTTCCCCCGGACCGGCCTCGTCACGGCCTGGCGGGACAGCCGGGCCGAAGCAGCACTGGAAGGCGCGCTCGCCCACTACGGGTGGGCCATGCCGATCGAGGTGACAGAGGCCTGACCGCAACACAGAGCCCCCGACGAACCCAGCGTCGGGGGCTTTGCCGTGACCGTATCGGGCGAATCCGGGTCACGGAATGAACACTTCACCTTCACGCTCACCCCAGTCGCGCGCATGATGCACCCCACGCACACTGATCCATGGGGGGACCATGCGCCGTACCGTCACTGCCGTTGCCGCCTGCCTGCTCGCCGTAGGCGCAGTCGGCTGCTCAAAGTCCCACGACGAGAACGTCAAGGGCTGCACCGCCGCGCTCGCTGAGCAGACCGGAGGCGATCCTGCGGACACGCCGACCGTCAGGGAAGCGGAGGAGAGGGTCGATGCACTCGACAAGACGCTCGCGGGCATGGTCCGGTCCGGGTACGAGGGCGTGGCCAGGGACGCGCTCGACACGGTGGAGAAGAAGACCAAGGAGGGCGGGAAGGACCGGCCGGAGGCGTGCGAGCCGCTCTCGAAGGACGACTACACCGCGCTGCTGACGGCCAAGGCGATCGATGGTCTCGGTTGGACGGACAACGACGGCCAGTTCGACAAGCTCAAGATGGTGGAAAGCCTCGGCGACTAGCCTTGCTGTGGTCGTGGCGAGGCCCCGCACCGAATCGTCCTCCGGGCGGGGCCGTCGTCGTGCGGTGCATTAGTCGTACAGCGACCGCCCGGCACGCTGCACTGCCTGCCGAAACCCTGCCTCGACCGCGCCGTCGTCGATGATGAGCAGTTGGCCGGGTGGGCAGCACGGGCTGGCTCGCAGGGTGATGTGGTCGTAGCCGCGTTCGTCGATGACGGCCTGGATCTCGTCGAAGCGGCCGGGCTCGCAAAGAACAGTGCGGTTCGCGTCGCCCTCGATCTGCGCCCAGAACGCCTCGTCTGCGTTGCTCATCCGGTCTTCTCCTCGCTGCTCACCGGGTGCTCCTGGAGCGTGGCCACCTCGACCCGCAGATCATGGATCACGCGCACGAACTGCTCCGTTGTGTGCGTGGCCAAGTGCTCGCGCAGCGCTGCCTCCGTCTGCTGGGCCTCCGTGAGACAGGCTCGATGCGCGATCGAGGTGACAGCTTCGCTGAAATCCCGGGCAGCCGGGTCGGCTGTGACGCCGAGCTCGGCGATCCGGTCGACGCTGGGCGGCGGGACCTCGTGGCGCCAGCCGCATTCGAGCGGGCACAGGTAGCGGGTCGTTCCGGGCGCCGGGCTATTCATGCCGTTCAGCATCTCACCTGCCGCGCGATCGCCGTGTGCGCCAGCCTTTGCGGGCCATGCCGGAGCGCTCCGGGAAGGTACGGCCGGCGTTGGAGATGCGGGCGGCCTTGGTCTTCGAGGCGCCCTTCCGGCGGAGCGCGCGGTAAACGGCGTGGCGTGAACGGTAGACGAACCCCCAACGTCCTCCACGGTCGGAAACCATCAGCGGCCCTTCTTCCTGTTGGTGATCGACGGGTACTTGCGTTTCACGGCCTTCCGGACCTGAGCCTTCTCGCTGCTGGTGCCGTGCTGGGCTACGCGCGCGAGGGCGTTGCGGGCTCGCCCCTTCGTGTCGAGGGGGTACTTCCGCTTGGAGGGCACGCCGAATGCCGACTTGGGGAGGCTCTTGCGCTTCCTGGTGGTCATCTTGGACGACTTGGCCACGGGTCCGCTCCCTTCCGTCCTCCCATGGTGCGCCTGCGACAGGGGGTTCGGTAGCGGAGTGGGCGACTATTGGACCTCAATGTCCTACGATTCGAAGGTAAAACTGGTGTGACGGTAAGGATCTGATGGCGATCGGGGAGGGTGAGGTATGGCTGGCGGACCCGTCCCGTACAACCGGCGCAACCCCGCCGAACGCGCCCAACTGGCCGAGATCATCTTCGACCTCAAGGCGCAGGGCCTCTCCAACTACACCATCGACTCGATGACCCAGCACCCCGACGGCCCCACCGGCGGCGTGCGCGTCCCCGCATCCACCGTCCGCGACCTCATCCGTGAAGAGACCAGCCGCCGCGTCGACCCCAAAGTCGACGAATACCGCACCCTCGAACTCGCCCGCCTCGAAGCCACCCTCGAACGCCTCCACAACATGGAGGAATCCGTACAGCGAGTCATGGCACGCAAGCACATCACCGTCAACAACGGGCGCGTCATCCGAATCCTCAACCCCGACAGCGGCGAAGAGGAACCCGTCGAAGACGACACCTTCATCCTCCAAGCCGTCGACCGGCTCAACCGCATCGAAGAATCCCGCCGCAGAACCAGCGAATCCATCCGCCGCCTCCTCGGCCTCGACATGCCCGTCAAGGTCGACGCCACCATCACGGAGACCACGCAGCAGGACATCGAGCTGCAAGAGATGATCCGCGACGCCAAAGCCAAGGTGCAGATGGAAGAGCAGCAGATCATCGACGGCGGCGCCGATGACTGACCTCCACGTCATCCCGCTGAACGACCTGGTCGAACACGACACGAGCGTCGGCGGCAGCTGTGCATGCGGTCCAACTGATAGGCCGGTCAAGCGAGACGACGGGTCCATCGGCTGGGTAGCTGTGCATCACAGCCTTGACGGGCGCGAACCGAACGAGAGCTGATGGCGACCGCGGTCCGCGCGCCCAGTTACCTCGACGGCCTGGACGCCGAAACCTTCGACCTGACGGCCTACCTCGCCCAGTTCGACGCCGAGATCCTCGACGACCCGGAAGGCCGCCGAACCCTCACCCGCCTCAACCCGCTGCTGTTCGGCCTCGTCTATCTGCGCCACCACCTCCGCGACAGTGAGGGTCGCATCACCTTCGGGGACGCGCACCTCGACTGGTGCCGCGCCGCACGCAAATGGGTACGCCCGCCCACCCGGCCGGCCGTGGACCGCGACGCCTACATCGCCCCCCGCAACATGGGGAAAAGCACCTGGTGGTTTTTGATCCTGCCGATGTGGGCCGCCGCCCACGGGCACGTCAAGTTCGCTGCGGCGTTCGCGTCGTCCGCCACCCAGGCGGAGACCCACCTGTCCACGTTCAAGGCGGAGATCGACCGCAACGAGCTGCTGCGCCGCGATTTCCGCACCCTGTGCACACCGGCCAAGCGCCCATCCGGCGCCAACGTGGCGGACACCCAGTCGATGTACATCGCCGAGTCCGGGTTCGTGTTCGCCGCCCGCGGCATCGACTCGTCGAACCTCGGCATGAAGGTCGGCGAGCGCAGGCCCGACCTCATCCTGTGTGACGACATCGAGCCTGATGAGAGCAGTTACAGCCTGGATTTGGCGCGGAAGCGGCGCACCACTCTGATCGACTCGATTCTGCCCCTCAATGTTTACGCGCGTGTCGTCATATCCGGCACCGTGACAATGCCCGGCAGCATCGTGCATCAGCTCGTCAAGCATGCCCGCGGCGTGGAGACGGCAGACTGGATCCAAGAGGAAGGCTTCCGAGCCCACTACACCCCGCCGATCATCAAACGGGACGACGGCACCGAGCGCAGCGTATGGCCAGCGAAGTGGCCTTACCCGTACCTGACGTCCATAGCCCACACCCGCAGCTATGCAAAAAACATGGCCAACGATCCGATGGGCGCAAACGGCGATCTGTGGACGCCGGACGACTTCCGCTACCCGGGCGACGAGGGCGTGGACCCGATCACGCACATGATGCTGTCGATCGACCCCGCGGTAACGGCGAAGAAGGGCAGCGACTTTACGGCGATGGCGGTGGTGTCGTGGTCGGCGCAACGTCGCCGGTGCACCGTGCACGCGGCCACGGCCATGAAGATCCAGCCGGGCCCGCTACTGCGGGAGCGGGTGCTGGCGCTGCTCGATGAGTTCCCGGAGATCGGGCTGATCCTGATCGAGGTGAATCAGGGGCAGGACACGTGGCAGGCGATCCTGCACGACATGCCGGTGAAGGTGAAGCCGGTGTCGCAGACGGAGAACAAGTTCGTCCGCGCCGAGGGGGTCCTGCATCACTACCAGCGTGGCCGGGTGATCCATGCGCGGCGGCTGGTCGAGTTGGAGCAGCAGATGTGCGCGTTCCCGAAGGCGCCGCACGACGACCTGGTGGATGCGGTGGGGTCGGCGATACGACGCTTCATCCCCAACAAGCCGAGGGAAGCATCAAAGGCCACAAAGGCAAGTTACCTTTGATTCCAAGGTGACTGCGTATGCTTGCCTTGACGAGGGAGGGCCGCATTGGATGACGAGTCGCTCGACGACCTCATGTACGGCATCGAAGAGCTGAAGGACGCCCGCCCCCGCTACGACCAGGCCGAGGCCTACTACGACGGCAAGGTCCCCGAGGTCTTCAGCTCGACCCGCATCCGGCGCGCCCTCGCCGCGAACGACATCGACTTCGACCTCAACTTCGCCAAGACCCCCGTCAATGCCGTCACCAACCGGCTCAAGATCGCATCGGTCACCAGCCCCGACGACGACGTCAACACGCTCATCTCGAAGATCTGGCAGGACAACCAGCTCAACCTGGAGATGCCCGACCTGTTCCGCCGCGGCGGAGAGTTCGGTGACGCCTACCTGTTCGTCCTCCCCGTGGAGGACGAAAAGGGCCAGGTCGTCAGGGTCGAGATGTTCTACAACTCGCCCAAGACCGTGCGGGTGATCTACAGCGAGGACAACCCGCGGCGCAAGGCGTACACGATCAAGAAGTGGTGTGAGGGTAAGTACCACCGCGCCGAGCTGCTGTACGACGACCGCATCGAACGCTGGACCACCGGCCAGAACTCTGACGGCGACAAGCCGGGCGACTGGATGCACTGGCCCGCCGACCCCGACGATGCCGACTCGTGGCTCCTCGAACACGACTGGGGCGAGCAGCCCGTGTTCCACTTCCGCACCGACCGCCCCTACGGCGTGCCCGAGCACTTCGGCGCCTATGGCCCGCAGAACGCCATCACCAAACTCCAGGCCACCCATATGGGCACCGTCGACTACCAGGGAGCACCCCAGCGGTACGCGCTCACCGAGAACGCCACCACCGACACCAGCGACCTGGAGCCCGGGGATTTCGACGACTTCCCGCCCGACGACGCTGGTGCTGGCCCCACCGACTCTGGCGACGACAGCAGCCTCAAGGCCGGGCCCGGGGAACTGTGGCTGCTCCGGGGCTTCAAGGGCGTCGGCCAGTTCGATGCCGCGAAGCCCGACGTGTTCCTCGACCCGATCCAGTTCAACGTGCGGGCGATGGCGCAGATCACGGACACGCCGCTGCGCATGTTCGACCCGCAGTCCAACCAGCGCTCAGGCGAGTCGTACCGCGAGGAGGACGGACCGTTCATCAGCAAGGTCGAGAACCGGCAGACGTCCTACGGAGCGACCCTGCACGAGGCGTTCGTGTTCGCGCTGCGCCGCTTCGGCGTGGTCGACCCGGTCGTCAACGTCGACTGGGTGCCGGCCAAGTCCGTTACCGACGCGCAGGGCTGGCAGACCGTCAAGGCGAAGATCGACGCCGGGGTGCCGCGCAGGCAGGCTCTCATGGAGGCCGGATACCGGGCCGAGCAGGTCGACGCCTGGCTGGCCGGTGTGGACGACGCGGAGCTGCAGCGCCGTGTCACCATCCTCGCCAGCCTCGCCGACTCCGCGCAGAAGCTGGGCGCCGCCACGGCTCTCGGCGTGGTCACCAGCGAGCAGGCCCAGCAGCTCCTAAACGGCGCCCTGTCCGACGTTGAGCTCCTCGCCGAAGCGCAGGCCCAGGCATGATGGCCCGCCGCCCCGACCGCAACGAGGAACTCGCCCACCTGGTGCAGGGCGAACAGACCGACGAAGTCCGCGCCTTCGAGGACCGCATCGCCGCACGCGCGCTGAGCGACCTTGAGGCGCGCTTCGGCGTCCTAACTCGCCGGTCCATCACCGCGTGGACCGTCGCATTCGGCAGCCCGCAAGCAGAGGCCTCTAATCCCGGCGCGCTCCGCCGCATCCTCGCCGTGATCCGGGCGGCGATCCGCCGCCTCCTCGGCCCGCTCGCACCCCGGACCGAACAGGCCCTCAGTGACGCGCTCCTCGAAGCGGTGCGGCTCGGCGCCCGCCAGCATGCCGCGTTCCTCGACGAAGCCACGGGACGGAGCCGGCGCCCCGTCTCGACACGCCCATCTCAGCGTCTGCGTGAACGCGTATCCGCCATCAGCGACGCGGTGGCCGACCGCCGCGACCGAGCCCTAGCCATGCTCCGGCCGAACCTCGTCCGCCGCTGGAGCGACGCCCAGGCCGGCATCGGCGTCGCACGCAGCGCCACCACCGCTGTCCGCACCCACATCACCACCGTCGTCGGCGAGGCCGTCAACGAAGCCACCCAGGCAGCCATCGACTACACCGGCGCCAAGAAGGTGTGGATCGCCGAGCGGGACGCCTGCGTCAACTGCGCCGCCTACGCCGGGCTCGTCGTGGCAGCCGACGCCAAGTTCCCGGCCGGCTTGTCGTGGGATCCCAGCCAGCGTGGCCGCGGCAAGGCCCCCGATGCGCCGCCGCTGCATCCGAACTGCCGGTGCCGTGTGACGGCGTGGGACGAGTCGTGGGCGCAGCAGGGCGTCATCTCAATGCCGGAGGCGCTGCGCCGTGAGGCGCGCCGCTCGATCGCCCGCGGCTGGTCCCTGCCCACCGAATCCGGCGCGGCCCGCATCCGCGCCGCCCGCGAACTCCTGCGCGTCGGCGCTGGCCTGCCGAAGAGCGTGGAAGAAGTCGCGCGGCTCGCCGTGGCCGCTGGCCGCTTCCAAGACCGCACCGTACCGACCGGCCCGTGATGGGTAACCCGCAACCCCCGAGATGGGAGCACCACATGAAAGACCTTGAGCTCGACACAGCCGAGGCTGCGGCAATCAGCCTGCCGCCCGGCACGATCCTCGGCTACCGCGCCGACGGCCGACCCATCCGCGTCATAGCCGGCGCCGCCGAGACCGACGACGAGCCGGACACCGAGGTGCCCGACGAGGAACCGGAGGCGGAGCCCGGGACTGACGACAGGCCCGAGGGAGAGCCGGACGAAGAACCGAAGCCGAAGCCTCCCGCGAAGAAGGCCGAGCCGAAGCCGGGCGACGACGACTACAAGCCGCCGTCGAAGGATGAGTGGGCGCGCACGCAGGCCGCGTTGAAGAAGGCCAACGACGACGCGAAGAGGCACCGGCTCCGCAACAAGGAGCTGGAAGAGAAAGCCCGCGGAGACGAGACCGAGCACGAGAAGGCGCTCCGGGAGGCCCGCGAGGAGGGCGAGCGCCGCTTCCGGGCACCGCTGGTCCGCACCGCGGCCCGCTCCGCGCTGATAGAGGCCGGAGCACTGGCGTTCCTGCAGGACGAGAAGGACCCCGAGTCGGCGGGCGCCCGGGAGAAGGGGGAGTCCCGCATCAAGCGACTCCTGAAGCTGGTGGATACCGACTCGCTCGACGTCGACGACGACGGCTCCGTGTCCGGCCTGGATGCCGCCATCGACGAGCTGCGCCGCGACTACCCGGAGCTGTTCGCCGCGCAGGCCCGGAAGGTTAAGCCGCGACCGACGGGCGCGCCGCGGCAGCCGGCGCCGGAGAAGCCCAAGTCGACGGCGGAGCTGCATGCCGCGCGACTGCTGGGCAGGGCTTGACCACAAGAGGTATATTCAGCACCAGGTGAATTGCTCCGGTGATCGGAGCTTGCCGCCGCCCTTGCTTGCGAAGGCGCCCGTGATGGGGCCCGAGCCTCAACCGCTTACCCCCATCACGCCGCCCGCAGGAGGGCCAGCATGGCGCGCAACACCCTTGAGGCATGGATCCCGGAAGAGTACGAGACTTCCCGGGTCATCCAGTCCATCCAGCAGATCTCCGCCGTTGAGGCGCTCGCCGCCCGCATCCCCATGGGATCCGACACCAAGCATGTGCCGCGCACCGCCGGTATGGGTGTGGATGTGGTCGCCAAGGGTGGCGCCTACGGTGAGGACACCTCCCTCAACGACGAAGTCCTCCTGACCGCGGTCAAGTTCGGTAAGGCCGCGCGCATCGCCGAGGAGGACATCAACGACTCGGTGGCGAACGTCATCGAGGCGAAGATGGTCGGTTGGGGCAAGTCCTACGCCAAGATGATCGACAACGCGTCGCTCGCGGTGTCGGCTGCGGCCAACGGCACCACCGTGCCGTTCACGTCGCTGTACCAGCTGCTGAACACCACCGACGCCACCCTCAGCTACACCGGCGGCACGAACGTCACCACCGCCGCCGCGGCTGGCGCCCCCACGTACACGGAGTTCTCTACCGCGATCGGCAACGTCGAGTCCGGCGACTACTTCGACCCGGGCAGCATGATGGCCATCGCCCATCCCGCGTTCCGCAAGAGCCTGCGCGGCGTCGTCGACGGCCAGAGCCGCCCGATCTTCAACGAGAACGGCGCCGGAACCCCCGACACGATCTTCGGTGTACCGGTCCGCTGGAGCCTCGGCGCGAAGATCTCCGCCACCGCCACGCCCACCCCGACCGGACGGCCGATCATGGCGTTCGTCAACCCCGAGCTCATGCTCCTCGGCGTCCGCTCCGGCCCCGAATCGGTGTTCATCGACGGCCGCGACGGTCTGTCCGCCCTCACCGACGAGTCGATCCTCAAGATGCGCGCCCGCCGCGGCTGGGCCTACGGCCACCCCAACGGCGCCAGCATCCTCGTCGGCTGATCACCCTCAAACGCCGTACCGCCCGCCGGCTCCGGGCGGTACGGCCCACAGAAGGGAGGTGAGCCGTGGCAACCAGGAAGACCAGCAGCAAGACCGGAGCCACCGCGGCGCAGGCCCCGAAGGGCGAGGACCGCGAGCAGCTTCGGCAGCGGCAGTTCCCCGCGAAGGCCGGAGCACCCGAGGTTGAGGTCGACGAACGCTCCGCCGACGGCGCCGAGGGAACACGCCACGTCAAGGAGTTCGTCGTCCCGGCCGCGCGGTGGACGGGCGAGGACTACCAGCACGAGGCGAACCGTGCCGGTGTGGTGAACGAGGCGATCCAGCGCGGCCTGCACCCGCGCGGTGAAGTCTCCTTCGACGGCCAGGAAGAGCACCCCGACGGCGTCTCACTCGTCCTCACCTACTCGGTAGAGACGGTGCCGTCCTCGGTGGACCACGAGCCCGAGGACACCACCACGCCGCGCGACGTCATCGAGGCCGACGGCAAGGACACCAGCAGCAGCAAGGCCGAGGGCTGACATGGTCGACGCTTGGGCCACCCCACAGCAGGTCATCGACATCACCGGCACCACGGTGACCGATGGCCAGCTGCTGCAGGCCCAGTCGTCGATCGAGATGCTGTCCAACAGGATCTTCGACGACACCTCGCGGATCCGTACCCGTGACCTGTACTGGCTGCGCAAGGCCGTCGCCTACCAGGCGGCGTGGCTGAAAGGGCAGTACGACCTGCACACCCGCCTGGACGCCAACCAGGTACAGCAGGACGGCGTCGTCGCCAACCTCACCGACAAGGCCATGACGCTGGGCCCGGAGGCGAAGTGGGCGCTGCAGCGTTGCTCCTGGATGCGGTCCCGCACCATCCACGTGCGGTCCCCGTTCGTCGACGGGCAGCGCGGCTACGCCGACCCGCTCTCCGACGCCAGCGACGAGCAGCTCCCGTGGACGCCGACGGGGGGCGGCTGATGTACGTCGCCACCACCACCGTCAGCATCCTCGGCGGCACCAGCGAGGACGAGTTCGGCGACGAAACCGACGGCACCACCGTCCTCACATCGGACGTCCCAGCGTCGCTGATCGAGTCGACGCGCACGGTCAACGAACCCGTCACCGGCACGCCCCGCATCATCCGCACCCACATCTGCCGCCTGCCCCCCGGCACGACCGTCGACGAAACCAAGCGGATCAAGGACGAACAGACAAGCGAGATCTACATCGTCGTCGCCGTCACCCGCAACGCCAACCCAGTCCTCACGCAGCCGCTGCGCGCGGACCTGAAACGCACAGGACGAGCCGCCTGAAGGCTCCGACATAGCGACCGCCCAGCAGGCATCCACGGCCCGTAAACGGCCAGCCAGCAGGGCACCGAGACCCGCCAGCCGTAGAGGAGGTGAGGGCGATGCTCAGCGCGAACTTCGAAGTCAAGGTCAACCATGGTTGGCAGGGCTGGGTCCGCAACGCCATCACCCGCTACCTCCGAAAGCTCGGCCGCGAGATCCAAAACGACATGGAACGCATGGCCCCGGTACGAACCGGCCGACTGCGCGGATCCCTCTACCACGAGGTGAACCGCGGCCAGCTCCGTGTCGGGGTCCGCAATGTGCCGTACTGGTCGACGGTCGAGTTCGGCTCCGGACCGCACGAGATCAGGCCCGTGAACGCCGCGGCGCTGTACTGGCCCGGCGCCCGGCACCCCGTCAACCGCGTCTGGCATCCCGGCACCCCAGCGCAGCCGTTCATCCGGCCCGCGTTGTACAAGCGGCGGGGGAGTCTCTGATGGCGGTCACCCCCAAGGCGAACACGGAGCTCGTCGCAGTCGCCTGGCTGGCCTCTGCGGAAGGCATCGAGCCGGGACAGGTCGCCACCACTCTGCCGTCCGACGCCTCAGCGTGGGAAACGAACGGCTTCGTGCACGTCGTGGGGGCCGTGGGCGGGACACCGCAGTTGTACTACGCGCTGCGCGAGCCGGTCGTTCAGGTCGACTGCTACGCCGTCAATCTCAACACTGGCAAACCTCCATGGGGCAAAGCCGCCTCCCTCATGGAGCTCGTCGTAGCCGCCACCTACGACGAGGCAGGGCTTCAGCGGGCTCTCACGCTGCGCCCGGGCTATCCGCAGGCCCGTGTCCTCACAGCCCACTTCACGTCCGAGCCGCGGCGAATGCCGGGCGACGACTCCTCCTACGCCCGCTATCAGGCAGATCTCGCCCTGCACTGGATCACCCTCTAGGAGCGCCCGTGCCGACCGTCCGAACCACCATGCAGCCCGACGTCGACCTCGACGTCTCCGACACCGAGTACGTCGACCTCACGCGGCAGGGCCTCCTCGTCCAGAAGGACGAGCCCGCCGCCGAGACCGAGCGTGCCCCCGCTCCTGCCGCCGCACCGGCCAAGACCCCCGCCGCGAAAAGCAGCAAGGAGAACTAGGCCATGGCGGTCACCGCAACAAACCTGATCATGGGGCCGGCGGACCTGTACATCGGATCCTTCGGCGCAGTCGAGCCCCTCGACACAGCCGTCAACACCACGCCCGCCGCGTCCTCCTGGACCGATCTCGGCGGCACGCAGGACGGCGTCAAGCTGTCCATCGACCAGACGTACACCGCGCTCGAGGTCGACCAGATCGTCGACGAACCCGGCGCCCGCCTCACCAAGCGCCTGTTCACGGTCGAGACGAACCTCGCCGAGGCCACCCTCGAGAACCTGAAGTACCTCCTCAACGACGGCACCGCCGCGTCGGGGGCGGGCTACAAGTCCTTCGAGCCGATCTACGCCTCCTCGGCGACGCAGCCCACCTACCGGGCGATCATCCTCGACGGCTATGCCCCCCAGCAGTTCCGGCGACGGTTCATCGTCCGTAAGTGCCTGTCCAACGACAAGGTCGAGTCGACCTACAAGAAGGACGGACAGACCCTCTTCACCGTGAAGTGGCAGGGCTTCTACGTCTCTGCCTCGATCGCCCCGTTCAAGCTCGTCGACGCCACCAGCTAGGAGCCACCGTGACCGCCCGAGCGCCCAAGACCCGCACCGCTCCGGTGCCCGCCGAAGACGACAGCGTGCTGCGCCTGTCGACCGCCTCGACTCCGGCCGTCGACGAGGCCCGCGAGCCGCTGTTCTACATCGACGACGAGCCCTTCACAGTCCCCAAGCTGATCTCGCCGCGGATCGTGTATCTCGGCATCGACAAGATGCGCCGCGACGGCCCTCTGTTCGGCTCCATGTACGTGGCGGAGCTGGTGCTGGGCACCGACCAGTACCAGCGACTCCTCACCCACTACGAGGCCGAGGACATCACCCAGGACCAGTTCGACCAAGCCATCAAGCTGATCAGCAACCTGTTCTTTGACCAGGACAAGCGGGCCAGCCGCGGCGAGGACGAGGCGGGAAAAGCCTCGGACGCTTCACCGGCCAGCTAGTCGATGTTGCCTGGATCGGTGAGTACCGCGGCGATGTTGACGCGGACTTCCTCGCCATCTACGGCATCGATCTGGAAAACGCCCCAAGGCTCGACGCGAAACGGTTCCTGTCCCTCGCCGCCCGCCTGCCCGCCTACGACGGCGCCATGGCCGCCGTCGTAGCCAGCCTCGACCAACCCGCACAGGCAGCCGCACCTGCCGCACCCGATCAGCCGGACGAGGTGTCACCCGACGCCCTCAACCTCATCGTCCCCGGCCTCATCGAACGCGTGGAGGTGTGACCAGCAGTGTCCTTCCTGATCGCCTCCGGGCACGTCGAGGTCGAAGCCAAAACCGACAAGGCCCTATCCGCAATCACCGGCCTCGTCGGTGCACTCGGCGCTGTCGGCCCCGTGGCTGGCGTGGCCGCAGCCGGACTCGCCTCAGCCGGCGCGGGCGTGGCGGCATTCGGGCTCGCGGCGGGCAAGCAAGTCGCGGACATCAAGAAAGCGTCCGAAGCCCAGGGCAAGTATCAGGAAGCTGTCGCACAGAGCGGCCGGGGTTCGAAGGAGGCGGCCAAAGCCCAGCTGGAGTATCAGCGGGCAATCGCCGGCATGCCGAAGGCCACGCGCGAGGCTGCGGCGGCCTGGTCCGCGCTGACGGATGAGTACAAGGAGTGGTCGGATTCCCTGGCCGCCGACACGATGCCGGTGTTCACGCACTCATTCCAGCTGTTCCAGGCGATGCTGCCGAAGACAACCGGCCTGGTGAAGGGCACGTCGGCCGAGCTGGACCGCTTCCTCACGCTCGTCGCTGGCGAGGTGGCGTCGCCGGGCTTCGACCGCATGATGGCCGACTTCACCGAGTTCTCCAGGGGATCGCTCCGCTTCGTCCTCGACGGCGTCCTCGACCTGTCTAGGGCCGTAGCAAGCTTCGCTGTCGGCGGCGGCTTCGACGACTTCGCCGATACGGCGAAGGAGGCGGGCCCAATCCTCGGAGACCTGCTCGCCAACCTCGCCGAGCTTGCGCTGAACCTGACTGCGGCAGGCGGTGATCTCGGCATCACCATGCTCACGGTGGCCAACGCCCTGGCTGAGATGGCCAACGCAATCCCACCCAGCGCCTTGTCGACCATGCTGCAGATGTATGCGGCACTGAAGCTGGTCGCTGTCGGCGTGGCCGCGGTCAACACGGTCGCCGCCTCGGGGGCCGTGGCCCGGCTCGCCGCCTACTTTGCGGTGATGCGCGCCGCTGGCGTGGGCACGACGCTGCGCGCGACGGCCGCGAGCATGACCGCGGTGCAGAAGGCGGGCATCGGCTTGGGCGTGCTGGCGATCGGGGCGATCGCGATCGACAAGTTGGCGGACAGGGCGCGCGGCGCGCCGCCGGATGTCGACCGGCTGGCGACCAGCTTGAAGAACCTCGCCACGACGGGCCGGTTCAGCGGCGAGTTGCAGAAGACATTCGGTGACCTCGACGGCCTGGTGGAGAAGGTCAAGAAGCTTCACACGGAGGCGGAGAAGGCGAGCAACACGGCGTTCGGGTTCCGCATTCCGGTGCTGGACGATGTCGCCGACTGGATCTCCGGCAAGATCAACGACATGGCGAAGGGGTCCGAGTCCCTCGGCGCCCTGAAGGACGACTTCAACAGCCTTGACCAGGCCATGGCCGGGATGGTGTCGTCCGGCTACGCCACGCAGGCCGCGCAGGACTTCAACGTCATGCGGGACTCTCTGCGGGAAGCGGGCTTCTCCACCAAGGAGATCAACGCCCTGTTCCCCGAGTACCGGGCATCGGTCGCCTCCCTCAAAGCGGAGCAACAGCTGGCCGCCCAGGGCATGGGGCTGTTCGGGCAGCAGGCCATGGAGACGAAGAGCAAGCTGGACGCGCAGAAGGCCAGCGCGGACGGCTTGAGGCAGTCGATCATGGCGTTGAACGACGTCAACCGATCCGCCTACGACTCCCAGATCGCGTTCGAGCAGGCCATCGACGACCTGACCGCCTCCTTCCGGGAGAACGGCAACACCCTCAACCTGAACAGCGAGGCGGGCCGGAAGAACGGCCAAGCTATGTCGGCGGCTGCGAAAGCCCACGACGAAATGCTGGCCGCCGGTTTGGCGGCGGGTGAGTCGCTGGGGTCGATGACCAGCAAGTCGGACCAGCTCCGCGCGAAAATGATGCAGTTGGCGACGGCCACGCTCGGCAGCAAAGAGAAGGCACGCGACTACGTCAACACCCTGCTGGGCGCACCAGGCGAGATCAAGACCGTGGTCAAGCTGGAACGCCAAGAGGCGATCACCGGGCTTCAGGCGGTGCAGGCCGAGATCCGCAAGACGCCTGGCGCGAAGACGGTGACGGTCTCCACACTCAACGCCGCCGCGATCAAAGCCCTGGAAGCGGTGGGCCTGAAGACCCGACAGCTCCCCGACGGGCGCACCGAGGTGTTCACGGCCAACGGGAAAGCCATCGGCCCCATCGACGCAGTCCGCAGGGCCTTGGCCGCCCTGGACGGGAAGACCGCCAAGACCTACGTCACCACGACCAAGCACTACATCAACATCACCGAGAACCGGGTCATCAACACAGGCAAGGGTGGTCGCGGACCCAACGCAGGTCTGGCCCGGGGCGGCCGAGTGCCAGGCTACGCCGGAGGCGGTGACGTCCAGTACTTCCCCTTCGGCGGCTACGTCGACGGGCCCGGCAGCAGCATGTCAGACAGCATCCTCGCCCTCATGGGCTCCGGTGCTGCGGCTCGCGTCTCCGACACCGAGTACGTGATCCGTGCGGCAGCGGTCGACAAGTACGGTGTGCCATTCTTCGACGCCCTCAACGCCGGACGCCTGAGCGTGCCCGGGTTCGCGAAGGGCGGCAAGCTCACCGAGAAGCAGAAGGCTGAACTCCAGCGGAAGAAGGAAGCCCGCGGCTACCTGACCGCGAACACCACTCTCACCGACATGTCGCACATTGCCGGTGTGCAGAACGCCGAGATCAGCAGCAAGCTCGGCAAAGAGCGCTCAGAGTCTGCCCTGGTCGACTTCCTCAACCAGTTGCAGACGCAGGTGTCCAAGGCGGGGTTCTCCAAGGGGACCAACGCCGCACTGCAGAAGCAGATCACGTCGTCGGCGAAGAAGCTGTTCGCGCTGAACGATCAGTACGACAAGGTCACCGCGTCGCTGGAGAAGGCGAAGGGCAGCCTTGAAGACCTGAAGGGCAAGTTCGACAACCTCAAGACCAGCGTGGCCTCGTCGCTGGTCGGCTTCGGCAACATCACAAAGCTCGGCAAGTACGGTACGTCGGCCGACACCCTCATCAACCAGCTGCGGTCCGACACCGGGCGCACCACCGAGTTTGCCGCGCAGCTTGATCAGCTCAAGGCGAGGGGCCTGAACGCGACCGCGATCAGCAACATCGCTCAGGCGGGCGTTACCGGCGGCGGTATGGCCACCGCCCAGTCGCTGTTGAACGCCACCCCTGAGCAGATCGCCGAGATCAACGCCCTGCAGAAGCAGCTCGAAGCGTCGGCTACCAAGGCCGGCACGGTCACCGCGGACGCCATGTACGGGGCCGGCCTCAGGGCGGCCGAGGGCCTGGTGAAGGGGCTGACGGCGCAGCAGTCCGCCATTGAGGCGGCGATGATGTCCATCGCCAAGGCGATGGAGAAGTCCATCAAGAAGGCCCTCGGCATCAAGAGCCCCAGCCGGGTGATGGAGCCGATTGGAAACTTCGCCTTCCAGGGCGTCGAGGCTGGCTGGGTCAAGCGCATGGCCCAGGGCAACACGCTCCTCACCGGCAGCACCGCCGGGCTGCGCACCAAGCCGGCCATGCTCCGAGCCGCGGTGCCTGCCGCTACGGGGGCCGGTGCAGCGCCCTCTGTGAACCTGACGGCGACGTTCAACACGATGACCCTTCCGTCAGCGGCCGAGCGGAAGGCCTTCGCCACGGCGATGGTCAAGGACATCAATGACGCGCTCCTCGACTACCAGAAGGGCCGGAGGCGCTGATGCCGCAGGGTGACTGGGGAGATCTGAAGATCGGCCGCCTGTTGTTGAGGGAAACATTCAAGGAGGCCGAGTCGGTCGGTACGCAGCGCACGCTCGATCTGGAGGGGCAGGAGTCCTCACCTCCGCTGACGCGCAGTGAGCTGGTGTGGCGGCACGACAACATCACCGCCCTGGAGTCCGGCACGGTGATGCCGCTGACGTTCACCGACAAGCCGGAGCGCAACGCCTACGTCAACGTCGATTCGGTGTCCGCGGACTACACCGAGTGGCGCACCGATGTCGTCACCTCGGATTGGAAGCTCGGCCTGACGAGGCTCGGCTCCGATAGCGAAGTCGACCTCCAGTCCCGCCTGACCGGCGTCTCGAGGGTGAACGACTTCGCCCTGACGGGGGAGCGGTGGCATGCCCCGCCGATCGGCCACTACGGCTACCAGACGGGCACCTCGAACCCTACGACGATGACCCGCACCGGAGCTGACGGCGCTATGACCGTCTACCGCAGCATCCCCGCCGGGGTATCCCCGCGCTGGGGCTGCGCCACCACCGCCTACCTCAATGGGCGGGTACGGCTCACCTCGAGCGGCACCGAGCTGTGCGGGGTCGACCAATCCGTGTCACCGACCGGCTGGGCCCTCACCAACGGCCTCGTCAACGTCACCCCGGGCGCATCGGCAACGTTCGACGTGCAGGCCTACACCGGCGGCGCTTGGCGCTCCAAGCTGTGGAACGTCAGCGCGGCAGGCTCCGGTGCTTCGATCACCTCGTGGGACGGGGCGACCCTGCTCCGCAACGACTGCGAGCACGTCATCCTCAGGCTCAGCAAAGGCCTCAACCCAGGGCGCGCCACACTCGATCTCACGCTGCGCCGCGGCAGCCGCACCGTCGAGGGCTACCTGCAGACCACCAGCTCCAACACCCTCGCCGCCTACCGCTCAAGCCTCGAGGCGAACACCAGCTTCGCCGCATCCGGCTACGTCACGGCCACCAGCAACGACGCCGACGGCAACCGATTCGCCGCCGGATCCGCCCGCACCTTCACCGCCCACACCAACGGAGGCGTGCAGAAGGCAGCCACGACCACACTCGACTTCTGGATCGGAGTCGCCGCCGGCGGGGGCAGCGCTGTCTCCGGGGATGCGGCAACCGACCTGCGCAATCAGTACATCGGCGCCCTCCCAGAGATCATCTACGCGGTGAGGCGGTGACCCTGTGACCGTCAACCAAGTCCTCGGTGCCCTCGGCTCGTGGGACATCACCCTCAAGTCGACCACCCCACCGGACCTGTGGGACCAGGTCGACTTCTTCGGCCATGTCGCCTTCATTCCTGGCCGCCTAGACCCCGCCCAGTACGGCGACAACCTTCTTGCCCCCGGAGTGGCCCGTTACGTCGGCGTCGTCCGCAAGCGCGACAACTCTGGCGACGACCGGCGCACCAAGCAGATCGAGCAGGGCTACGAGCTCGGCGGCGTCGGCATGAACTTCTGGCTGGGCGACGACGAGGATAAGGGCGACGTCTACGAAACCCCTGTCACGATCAACAGCGCCACCTTCGCCAACGCCATCCGAGCCCTACTGCCCGCATCCGGCGCAGTCACCGAAGGCACGCTGCACAGCGTCGCAGGCACCTACTCCGGCCGCCACCAGTACGAGACACCCCGCAAAGCCATTGCCTATGTTGCTGACACATTCACCGCCTCCTCGGGACAGAAGGTCAGCTGGCGTGTCAACGGCAACGCCACCCTGGATGCCGGCCCTGAGACGGCCCTGTACGTCACCGACCCGCGGTGCGTGATCTCCCGCAAGACAGCAGGCAAGGACACGTCCGGGATCGAGTCCGTGCCCGGCGCCTTCGGAGTCACCCGCGACATGGAGGACTACACCACCCGCGTCGTCCTGCTCGCCGAGGGGGAGGGCGAATCGATCGCCACAGGCACCGCGGACATCTCACCCGGCCTGAACCCGTACAAGAACATCCACGGCGGGTCCCTGAAGCTCACGCGGCTGGCCAGCGAGTCGGATACCGGCGTCACCCTCGCCGACACCCGGGCCGAACTGCTGCTGTCCCAGTACACGGCGTCTCAGGACGAACTCGTCGTCGAGACCGACAACTACTACATCGAGGGCAGCTTCACCGTCGGCGACTACGTGTGGGTGTGGGACCCCAACGCCGGACTCGTCGACCCAGACAACGAGATCACCTTCCGCGGCGAGCGCCTCAACCCCATCAAGCTCCAGGTCACCGAAGCCAAATGGCCGATCACCGACGGGTACACCGTCGCCTACCGGGACGCCAACGGCGTCTGGTACGACCTCACCGACCACGTCGAATGGGACGGCTCCCACACCGTCTACGTCACCGTCGGCGGCTTCGCCCGCGCCCTCGAAGGATCCGGCGCCCAACCCATCGGCACCCGCCCCAGCCAAGACACGTCCCTGCCTGGCGTGCCCACGTTCGTCACCCCGTTCACCGGCAGCGCCTACCTCGACTCGCGCGGCTACACCCGCGCGCGCACCATCATCGCCTGGAACGCCCCGAACAACGTCGACGGCAGCACCGTGTTGGACGGCGACCACTACGAGATCCGCTACGCCGTCGACGCCGACCTCATCTACCCCGCCACCTGGACCCAGGTCTCCCAAATCACCTGGGCCGACATGGAGACCTGGGGGCAGCCCTTCGTGGCCCCCACCGGCCAGTGGCAGACGATGTTCGTCGCGTGGGGCGAGTCCACGGCGCAGCTCAACGACCTCAGCCCCGGCGTCGGCTACGACGTGCAGATCAGGGCCGTAGACAAGGCCGGCAACCGCGGCGCCTGGTCCAACACGGCCACGTTCGTCGCCAGCGAGGACAACATCCCCCCGTCCACGCCGGCCGCCCCGACGGTAGCCGGATCACGGATCGCCCTGCAGATCACACACAGCCTCGGCAAGAGCTCAGGCGGCACCTACAACCTCGAGTCGGACCTGCAGCATCTGGAGATCCACGTCTCCTACGAGCCCGGCTTCACTCCGACCGAGGCCACCCTGAAGGGCAAGGTCAGTGCCACCGCGGGGATGATTCAGGCGCAGATCCCGGCCGTCACCACGGTGCAGGTGGAGGAAGTCTCGACCCGCTACGTGCGGGTCGTGGCGGTCGACAAGACCGGCAACAAGTCCGGACCGTCCGACGCGGCCTCGGCGACCGCGCTGCTCATCGACGACGCACACATCTCCGACCTGACCGTCAGTAAGGTCACCGCTGGCACCATCTCTGCTGACTGGGTTGTCGGCGCCCGCATCAAGACCGCCGACACCGGAGCCCGCGTCGAACTCAACTCGGGCGGCATCGGATGCTGGAACGCGGCCGGTCAGCAAACTGTCGCTATCGCCGCGGCAGACGGGTCGGTCTCCATCCTCGGCCAGCTCATCTCGGGCACCTCCGGCCGCCGCCTGGAGATCATGCCCACCTCGACACTGCTGCCAGAGCTGCGCTTCTACGCCAACAGCGGCAGCAACTACGCCTACATCAACACCTCTTCCACCGGCACCGACTCCAACGTCGGCGTCAACAGCGGCACCTTCGACGACAGCGGCGTCACCGTGTACGCCCGCGCCTACCTCACCAGCGGCACCAGCGAGATCGCCATCATCCGGGAGGACACCCAGGCCCGCCGCGGCGGCTACAGCCGCTACACCACCAGCAACTTCTTCGCCGGGTACAACAGCGGCGGCCTCGATGGAGGTGTGTATTCAGCAACGGCCACCCAAGCGAAGATCGGGTGGGACAGCGGCACCGCCTCCACCGCGAACTACTTCACCTTCGAAAGCGGCCTGACCCGCCACATCGGCCGCTACCGGGACTTCGTCGCCGTCGACTCCAACGAAGGCCTGTTCACCGGCTCCGTCTCGCCGCCGAGCGGCGCCTCCAGCTGGGCCGCCACGTTCGGCCCGACCATGCTCACCCAGCTGCTGCCGATCGTGTCGATCCGCGACGACGTCGTCCACTCGAACGCCATCACCGACTCCACAACGACCGGGTTCACCGTGACCATCAGCCCCGCCGCCAACGGCGCCTGGAGCGTCTATTTCTGGGCCTTCCGAATCTAAGGAACCTCATGGACATCTATCAGGTGGAAACGGTCGAAGCCACCACCACAGCGCAGGGCACACCCATCTGGATGGTGTCCATGCGCAAGCCCGACGGCAGCATCCACGCCCACACCTTCCCCCCGTCGACCATCGAATGGCGCATGGCCGAGTACGGGCTGGACAGCGTCGATGAAGCGCTGGACATCATCCTCCACGAGCCGTGGGCCACCGATCCCACCGACCCCATCGCGGGCCGCGAAGACCCCGCAGTGCGAGCCGGGATGACCGTCCTCCAGGCCGGGGCTGCGACAGCAGAGCCCATCCGATTGCACAACGCGCCGACGATCGCCGACGCCCGCGAGGCACACCGGCTGCGGATCGCCGACGCCAAAACCCGCATCCGCATCACACCGCCAAAGGGCAAGCAGGATCCACTCGACATCATCCGGCAGCAGCACGGCGTCACCGGGGAGGGCCTGCGCCAGAAGGCGGCGCTCGTCGACTCGGTCCGGCGCGCCATGCGCGGCGAGCCGGCGCCCAGGAACGCCGACATCGTCATAGACCCCGAGGCGCACACGCGCACCGTAAAGGAGACGAGCCGTGCCTGACACCCCCACCACACGGCTGGGCATGTACAAATCCGCCTCCGACGGATCCGAAGACGTGTCCTACACCCAGGACATCGGCCAGAACCTCGACAAGCTCGACGCCGCAGTCGGCTTCCAGCCGGTCACCTCGACCACACGCCCATCGTCCCCGTACAGCGGCAAGCCCATCTTCGAGACCAACACGAGCTACCGCACCTACTTCTCCAACGGCACCAGCCCAGCCAGCGCCTCGTGGGTGGAGATCCCCAACAGCAGCGGCACCTACGGCGGCAACCTGGCCCTATCCAGCGCGTCCAGCATCACCCTCGGCGGCGACACCAACCTGCGCCGCGACGGAGCAGGCGCCCTCACCACCGACGGCCTCTTCCGCGCCTACCGCAGCAGCGCCGGGACCAACGCCATCTCCCTACGCGTCAATGGCGACACTTCAAGCCGCCTCTTCATCAACGCCGACGGCAGCATGAACTGGGGGCCAGGCGGCGCAGCAGCCGCCGACACCAACCTGTACCGCAGCGCCACCGACACCCTCCGCACCGACGACAACTTCATTGTCGGTGGCAACCTCACCGTTTCGGGGATCGGGCAGATGCTGTACGCCCGCAAGACTGCAGACACGTCCCGGGCCAGCAGCACCACCATGGCCGACGACCCGCATCTCACGGTCTCACTCGCCGCCAGCGCCCACTACCTGCTCTTCGCCTACCTCGTCTACCAGGCGGGCACCACGGGCGACATCAACATCGGCTTCAGCCAGCCGACCGGAGCCGCCGGGTCCTGGCAAGGCACGGGCATGGGACGCGACGTTACCGCCTCTATCGGCACCGGCGGCTGGACCGTCCGCATGAACGCCAACGACGTCGGCACGACCCAGCTGCGTTCTTACGGCGGTGACACCACCAACCAGGCCGTACAGGTCATGGGCATCGTCCGCACCTCGTCGGCCGGCGCCTTCACCGTCCAGTGGTCGCAGGCCGCACTCGATGCGACCGCCACCATCCTCCGCACCGACTCGTGGATGCAGCTCACCCGAGTGGCCTGACCCCGAAGGAGACATCATGGAACTGCCCTACCCGTGGACCAAGGTCGTCGGCGCCTTCCCCTCCGAGAGCGGCGTCGAGGTCCGCCTCGCGGTCATCCACAGCAGCGACCCCGTCGAGGACCAGGCCGTCGTCGACGCAGTCAAGCAGGCACTCACGGAAGCGGGCGCCACGTCGGTGGCGGCCACCACCTACTCGGTTGCGTCCACGCCCGCCTAGAAGGGACCCGCAATGTCCACGTTCCAGGTCATCCTGCTCATTGAGGTCGGCATCATCGCCATCGGCAGCCTGCTCGGCTGGCGGCGACCCTAGGGGCGCTCGTCGCCCGAGTACGGGCCGGCCCCTGGAGACTCAGACTCACCGGGCGACGGCCGCTGTGAGGCGCCCTGGAGAAGGCTGTTCTGCTGCTCCAGTTCCTCTACCCGCCGCTCCAGCACGGCGACCTGGGCCCGGAGAAGGACGTTCTCGTCGGCGACCTCACCGTGCCGCTTCCGGAACGCTTCCAGCGCGTCTTCGATACTGATCTGCTGGCCCATCACGCCACCGCCTTGTCTGCGAGCTCCCGGTACCGGTCCAGGAGATTGGTGTTGTTGAGGAACGGATGCTGCGGGAAGAAGCTCCAGTGCGACACAATGGCGTCGCCGCGGAGGATGTTCGGCCGGCCGGTGGCGAGCGGCTGGTGCACGGTATGCCAGCTCTCTTCCTCGTCGGGGACGAGGACGCCGGGCTTGGGGAGTGCCGCGTAGTCCTCGCCGCGGCTGGCGAAACAGCTCACGGAGAACTGGGTGCCGGGCTGGAGGGGGAAGTCCTGGTAGAGGTACAGGTCTTCGACCGTGCCGGCCTCGACGTGGTCGAGCAGCATCTCGTGCAGCTTCACGGCGAACGGCCCGTTGGCCCATCCGGTGGGGTCCATGCAGTAGGCGGCCACCTGCCCCCACTCCATGGGGATCTTCCCGCAGGCTTGGAGGAAGTGGCTGCAGATCGCGTTGTTGATGATGACGGGGAACACGGCGATCGGGGAGGGCATCTCGATGCGGGCCCGGACGAGGTTCTCAATGGCGTCGTCGTGCAGGTAGACGACGTCGTCGTCGAGGCGCAGGTACACGGTGTCCGGGTCGGTCATGTACCGGTACGCCAGTCCCGTGTAGCGCTGCTTGGGGAGCCGCCCGAGGTTGATGCCGTCGGGCCGGTGGACGAGCTTGAACCAGTCGTGCTGCTCGTCGAGCTCGTGGGCGTAGGCGATGTCGTCTTCCTGACCCTGCGGGTCTGTGTTCATGTAGGCCCAGGCTTCGTCGATGAGCCCGCGCTCGACGTCCCGCTGCAGGTACTTGGCGAGGATGCTGTACGTCCGGCGCCTGCCGTAGGGTGTCCAGGCGATCACGCGGCGGCCGTCGATCATGTGGTGTCCTCTCCTGCGCGCCATTCCGCGCGGTAGTCGGGATGGCTGGCGTACACGGAGGCGAGGACGCGAAGGGAGTGGCTGACACGTTCATCCCGCCCGCAGTCGCAAGGGCTGCCGTCCCCGTAGTCGGCGCCGCAGTAGACCTCGGTCGAACCGCCCGGCCGCAGCACCGCATGCCCCTCGCCGAGGAGCTTCTCCAGCATTCGCCGCTTGGCTTCGACCTCGGCGAGGGCGCGGGCCGGGTCGTAGCGAATGATGTGGTCCCGCTCTCGCGGCCACGCGAACTTCACCCGAGGCTGGAGGTCCGTATCCCAGACCCCAGCGTCTTCTTTGGGGCTGGGAACCCAGCGCGGTACGGGCTTCCCGTCCTGGACGGCGGCCATGACGTTGACTCCAATCACCCGTCGAACCGCCTCGAAGTCCTCACTCAGCCGGTCGCGCAGGAACTGCACCAGATCGTCACTCATGCCGCTGCCCTCTCGCTCGCCGTTGCGGTGAGGGCAGATTCCCACTGCCGGTTGACCGCTTGCAGGATCGACCCCGAGGCTTCGGCCCGAGCCGCCATGCCGACCCGCTGCCGCAGGTCGGGATCATCGGCGAGCTGCTTGAGGATGCGCCCCCACTCGTGCTCCCGCCGGACGAGGAACCCGTTCTCCCCATGCCGGATCACCCGCCGGTACGGCTCAATGTCGGAAGCGATCAGCGGGATCCCGAGCATCGACGACTCCAACCACTTCGTCGGGAACTTCGCCCGGTTGAACGGGATGTCCCGGTACGGGGCCACCCACACGTCGAACTCCTTCACCGCCGCCAGGTAGTGCCCGAAGTTCTCCACCCAGCCCAGCGCGCCCAGACGGTCCCCGCGCAGGCCGCTCGCCATCGCCGTGCGCGCATCGATTCCGACCAGCCGCACGAAGGTCTCGCCGGGCCGACGGTAGCCGGAGATCCGGTTCAGCGCCCGCACCACCCCCGGCACCTGCAGTTCGTGCACCGTGGACGACGTGCCGGCCCAGCCGACCGACAGCACCTCAGGGTCGTAGTCGCGGACCTCGCCCAGGTACTGGGCGGGCAGCCCGTTGCCGACGACCCGCACGTCGTCGTGGTGCTCGCGCAGCACGGCAGCTAGCGGCTCGGAGCAGCAGGTGACGGTGTGCGCCACCTGCATGTTGTCGATCAAACCCTGCCGCAGGGCGGGGTCGGTCCACAGTTGGTAGGCGGCTGTGTTGGACGGGTCGAGGTGGAAGTAGTCGTCGTCCAAGTCGAGCACGAGCCGGATACCGTGGTCGCGCATCTCCCGCCACGTCTTGGACGGCTGAGACTTGGCGACACGGCAGCCGACGACCACGTTCAGGCCCTGCTCCCGCCAACTGCCGGGCAGGTACGGGCTGGCGCTCGTGTTGTGGCCGAGCCAGTTGAGGGCCATCGCGGGCAGCACCCCCCGGTACAGGCCGGAGCCCGCCTCGTCGGCCGTCCAAAAGTGGATCCGCACGTCAGGCCCCCGTGTGCTTTCCGCACCAGCTGCACCGGCGCCCGCGAAGTGCGGCGATGTACCTGTAGTCGTGCAGGCCGATGCGGTGACGTAGGCGCCTGGTGCTCGCGTACAGCCAGATCCATGCCTGGTAGCTGCGCGGTACGGCGTCGTTGTCGTCACCTGACCACGGGCACGGGATGAGCAGAGCGGTGACTCGGTGCGGCACTGTGTCTCTCCGTCCCGTCAGGCTGCCAGATACCCAGGCAGCCAGTGCTCGGCGTAGTAGCGGACGGTGTGGTGGATGCCCTCGTCGAGGGGCACGAAGTCGTCGGCGGTCATACCGATCTGCTGGAGCGTGCTGGTGTCGGACGTGACGACCGCGTTGGGGACCTCACCGGGCCGCATGGGCAGATGCTTGATACCGACCGGCTGGAGCCCGGTGTAGCCGGTGGCCTCCTCGGCGACGAGGCGGGCGATGTCGTTGACCGTGCACGACTCGAGCGGGCCGACCTCAACCGGGCGCTCGGTGGGCCCGTGTTCGGCGGTGTGCTCGAGCGCAGCGACGAAAGCGCGGGCGACGTCGGCAACGTACACGCAGTCGCTGATCTGAGTGCCGTCTCCGTACACCTCGATGTCGGTGCCGGTGAGGGCTCGGCACACGAACGAGGGCGCGATTTTGCGGACCTTGCTGGAGTTGTGCGACGCAAACCCGTTGGCGATGTAGGTGTGCGACGTAGTCTCGATGTCCCACAAGTCTGTCTCGCCCAGCTCCTCGATGGCCACGATGGTTGCCCGCCCACCGTTCGGGGCCCTGTCTTCCCAGAGCTGTGAAGCCTTGGCGAGGAGTCGGACGGGGCGGAACTCACCCAGCAGCCGGAGTCGTGAGGACAATCCCGAGACCCACGCGTCCACGACGATCCGGCCGTTCTCCTTGGTCCGGGTCTGGGGGGCGAACTCGAACTCTTTGAGGAGGTGGAGGTACTCGTCGAGCACAGGCCCAGGGTTCTGTGTGAATACCGGCCCGTGACCGCCTACGTGCCCCTCGCCATCCAGAAGGCCAGCGATGTAGCCGTGGGAACGGCTGTCCCCGGTGCCCCAGGTCTGGTCCGTAACCCACACAACGCGGTCCCCTGTGCGGAGCTTTCGCGCCTCCATCCATTGGCGGATCTGCCCCGACGGTGAGGAAGCGAGCCAGGGGTGATCGAGCGAGCAGGTGACGGACCGGCCATCGTCGAAGTGGAGGCGGACCGCGTGCTTTCGCGTCGCCCATGAACCCGTCACGGTGGCCCGACGCAGCTTTCGCTGCTTCCTCGCAGGCGCGTACTCGTCGATGCCGATGATCTCGTCACCTTCCCGCAGGCTGGAGATCGGCCTCCAGGCGAGGTCGCTGCACAGTACGGGTGTGCGCGGATCGACGCAGCCATACGGCGTCGCAATGGACTGTCCGGGCCCGTAGGCGTTGACGGGCCGGACGATCGTGATGCGCCCGCCATCGCGGTACAGGTTGTACATGCGGGCGAGGTCTTCGGCGGCCGACTTGGTGATCGTGTAGCAGCCTGTTCCCTGGAGCCTCATGGCGTGGTTGCCGACCCCGGCGTAGACGGTGGGGAGCCGGTACTGGGTGGCGGCTTCGAAGACGTTCAGGGAGCCGAGGATGTTCGTCTCGGCGGACGGCCGCGGGTTGCTGATGGTCTCCTGCGTGCCGAGGACGGCGGCGAGGTGGATGATGCCGTCGACGTGGGCGGCGGCTTCGGTGACGGCGGTGGCGTCGCGGACGTCGCCGAGGAAGAACTCCTCGCCGGCGGCCAGCTGCTGGCGGCGGTCCTGGTGGTCGAAGACGAGCACCTGGTGGCCGCGCGCGTTGAGTTCCTTCCTGATCCAGCCGCCGATGAATCCGGCGCCGCCGGTGACGAGGGTCTTCATGCCTGCTCCTTGCTGGTGGTGGTCTGAGGCCATGGGGTGGCGGCTGCTGCGGCGCGGGTGACGGCGTCCCAGAACTCGCGGGCAGCCGCATCAGGCTGGTAGTTCGGCCCGATGGTGATGTGGCCGTCGGGGTGGATGCCGACGATGAGCGTGCCGTCGTCCTCCCGTAGGGACAGCGCGAACTCGGGTTCAGCCTCGGCGGCAGAGGCGGGCTGGTGTGGCACCGCGCCTCGTGCGCTGTCGTTCCACACGGTGCGGCCAGATGGGCCGCTGCGTGCACTGGCATGCCAGTCGCCGTACTCGCCGCCCTTGTGCCCGGCGCGGAACGCGCACGTGTAGAGGCCGTCTTCGTTGTCGATGCGCGCTGTGCAGTCCGGCAGATCGGCGTGTGCGCTACTAATGTGCGCGTCAACCCGGTTGCGGGGCGGCGCTTCAACACAGTGCGGGCATTGCTCGCGGATGGCGTCGTCGGCCTCGTCTGTACGCGGAGCGTGGGGGCAGACCTTGCAGTGGTCGCACTGCTCGGCGCCATCAGGGCAGTCGCAGCGTGGGCAGCGGCGGGCGGCCGGGCACTGGATCGGCGTACCCCAGCCGTCGGTGTGCACCTCGCCGCCGCACTCCCGCCGCGTGCACGGGCCGCTCACCGCACGCTCCTGGCGGCGGGCATGTAGTCGATACGCACCTCGACGGGCTGCAGCGACGACAGGACGACGAACGCGAACAGGAAGGAGAGCGCGGCGCAGATGACGGTCACGACTCGCCTCCGTCCGCCTCGGTTTCGGAGCGCTGGCGGACAGCGGTCAGGATCTTGTCGGCCAGAGCGGGCACCCACTCCTGCGAGTCGGGATCGGCTTCGAGCGCATAGGAGACCTCGTCCATCCCGAAGTCGTCGTAGGGGAACTCGCGGATGACGGCGACGACGTGATCGCGCAGCGGGGAGTGGGTCGGCGTGGCCTCAGCCATGGGTTGCTCCTGGGTGCGGGTTCGTGTGCGGGTGGGGTGCGGGTTTTGGTGTGGCAGGGGAGCAGACCCGCACGGCCACACCCCTGCCACTGGTTCCTGAGCCAGAACCTCACCCCACGATACCTGTGATTCGTAGGTTACTGGCGGGGTTCAAGCTACGATTCAAAGGTATCGGCCGCACTGAGGAGACCACATGGCCGCACCGATGACACCCGCCGACTTCCTGAACTGCCTCCGAGACGAAGGCCTCGACGTCGTCCAAGTCGGCAACTGGGAAACCCACAACCGCAACAGCAAAGGCCCGTGGGGACCCGTCAACGGCGTGATGATCCACCACACCGTCACCCGCGGCGCAGCGGCCACCGTCGACATCTGCCGCAACGGCCACAGCACCCTGCCCGGGCCGCTGTGCCACGGCGTCATCACCAAGGACGGCAAGGTGCACCTCGTCGGCTACGGCAGAGCCAACCACGCCGGCCTCGGCGACCCCGACGTCCTCGCCGCCGTCATCGCCGAACGCACCCCGCCCGCCGACAATGAAGCCACCGTCGACGGCAACAGGCACTTCTACGGCTGGGAGTGCGAGAATATGGGCGACGGCAAGGACTCGTGGCCCGACGCGCAGATCGAGGCGATCGTCCGCGTCATCACCGCCCTCTGCCGCCACCACGAATGGTCCGCCCGCTCGGCGATACGGCACCTCGACTGGCAGCCCGGCAAAGTGGACCCCCGCGGACCCGGCATGGACTGGGAAGACATCCTCGACCGTGTCGCCCGGCGGCTCGCCGGTACGACGCCCTCCACGCCGAAGCCGCCGGCGCCCAAGCCGCTGCCGAAGCCGTCCCGGCCGGTCGTCGACCTGTCGAAGCTGGTCGCCGCCGCCAAGTCCAACCCGGCGCAGCGTGGGATGCCTGTCACCTACAGCGGCGTGCGCACTGTCGAGGCCGCCCTCGTCGACGCCGGGCTGCTGGCCAAGCGGTACAGCGACGGCCACTACGGCACCACCACCATCGCCGCCTACGCCAAGTGGCAGCAGAAGCTTGGTTACCGCGGCAAGGCCGCCGACGGCATCCCCGGCAAGACCAGCCTCGAGCGCCTCGGCGACCGCTACGGCTTCAAGGTCGTCGCATGAAGCTCACCCCGCAGCGCGTGGCCTGGATCCACTACATCCTCGCCGGAGCGTGGGCACTCCTCCTGATCCCCACCCTGCTGCTGTGGACGAACAGCGTCCTCTGGGTCGCCGCGATGAGCTTGTACGCCAACTTCGTCGGACACCTCTCCGCGGCCAAGGCGAGCCGCGCCGAACAGGAAGCAGAGAAGCAATGAAGATCTTCGGCAGAGAGCCGGTCGTCGTCCTCAACACCCTGTCCGCGGTACTCGGCCTCATCGTGAGCCTCGGCGTTACTGGCCTGACCGCCGAGCAGGCCGGCGCCACTGTCGCCGTCGTCTCGGCGGTCCTGGGCGGAATCGCCGCCGCCATGACCCGGCCCGTCGCCCCCCAGGCGTTCACCGCGATCGTCGCGGCCGGCGCGACCGCCGTGGCCGCATTCGGCTACGAGGTCAGCCAGGAGACTGTCGGCGCCATCAACACCGTGGTCCTGGCCCTGCTGACGCTGGCGACCCGCGTGCAAGTCACACCGTCCAGCCCGTCCGCACCCACCGGCCCGATGGGCGTCTGAACGTAGGAGCCGCACGTGGCCGACGAGCCGACCCTCGGCGAGGTCGCCAGACGCCTTGAGGCCATCCACGCCGACCTCAAGGAAGACCTCCGCGAGTACGGCGCTCGGCTCGAGAAGAAGGTCAGCGTCGAACGGTACGAGTTGGAACGCCGCACCGCCGATGATGTTCACCGGCAGGTCATAGAGCGGGTGGCGGCAATCGAGGTGGAGCGCGCACAGGAGAAGAAGGATGCCGAGCAGGAGCGGCGGAAAGCCGAGGATCAGCGGCGCGCCGACAAGCGGCTCATCCTGACCGGGCTGATCGTGCCGGTGCTGCTCGTCCTGCTGCAGGTGTACCTCTCGGCGAGGGGGGCGGGCGCGTGAGTGCTCACAGCTCACCGGCGAAGGCCCGCCGACGCGCCGACGTCAGATTTGTGCTCGCATCGATGTTTGCGCTCGCCGTGCTGGCTTGGGTTGTCATCACCATGCAGCAACTGGCGCACGACCTGCGCACCGCCAACGAAGCCCGGGACGCCCTGGCCAACCAGGTGGAACGACTCGGAGAGAGCCCCGTGGCCGGGCCGCCAGGGTCCCGTGGCGAGCCCGGCGAGTCCGTGCGCGGACCACAAGGCGACCCGGGAGAGCCAGGTATGCCGGGTGACGCGGGAGCCTCCGGCGAACCAGGGCGGCCAGGCCCGTCCGGCTCCCCAGGCCAGCCAGGGGCAGCCGGCGAAGACGGCCAGCCGGGAGAGCCCGGCCCGTCGGGGAAGCCCGGAGCTGACGGAGCGGCGGGCGCAGATGGTGCCGACGGCGAGGCCGGACCTCCCGGACCGCAGGGAGAAGCCGGACCAGCCGGACCTGCCGGACCGCAAGGCGAGCGCGGCGAGAAAGGAGAGCCGGGCGGGCAAGGACCGCCAGGCCCAGCACCGGCGAGCTGGACGTTCACCTACCGGGGCGCCACCTACACCTGCACCCCGGACGGCGACGGCTCCACCCACTACACCTGCCGCCAGACCGGCGGAGACCAGGACCCCGACCTACCCGGCCCGCTCGCCGCCGGCCTCGACCCGACGCGCCGCCAATACCCGTAAGGAAACCCTATGGTTGGTGTCCTGCTGGCACATCTCGTCGGCGACTACATCCTGCAATCCGACTGGATGGCGAACGAGAAGACGAAGCGCTGGTTCCCCGCCTGGGCGCATGCGGTGACCTATGGCCTGCCGTTCCTGCTCGTCACCCAGTCGCCCGTCGCGCTCGCAGTCATCGTCATCACCCACGCCGTGATCGACCACTACCGGCTTGCAAGGCACGTGGTGTGGGTGAAGAACTTCATGGCACCGCGCTCCTACTGGCATCCGTGGTCGGAGTGCTCCGGGACCGGCTACCACAAGGATCGGCCGCCGTGGATGGCTGTCTGGCTGATGATCATCGCGGACAACACGATCCACCTCATCATCAACGTCGCCGCCGTCCGCTACCTATAGGAGCAGTCCATGCCCGACCCGATTCCCCTCGCCCCGCGCCGGGACGACACGGCGGCGGACATGCGGAGCCTCGTGCAAATGGGGGAGGCCGAACCCCAGCCCATCCCCGCGCCGGCCATCAACCCGTTCCTCGAACCCGACTGGCCGGCCGACGACGAACCCGCGTGACAACGCCCCCACCGCTCTTGCGGTGGGGGCGCTCGCTGTGCGGACGTCAGCCGGTGATCTCACCTTCGAACTCGGGGAAGTCGAGGCTGAAGTCGTCGCTGTTTCGCTGCACAGTCACCACGATCTTCTTGCCGTACTTCGTCTCGAGGGCGTTGTCGTCGGTCTTCGTCGCGCTCACGCCGGGAGCAAGCCGACCCTCGAGCGGCTGGGAATCCGTGGCGAACCCGGTCGTGGCCGCCTCGCCGCCATTCGTCGCTCCCTCGATGAACACCGACAGGTCATCCAGCTTCACGGGCGCCTCGCCGCCGTTCGTAACCTTCACCTTGACCCGGAACTCCGTCTGCGCCGGATCGTCGGTGGCGTAGTCCTCGTCAGTGAACTGCGTCCACTCCTTGGCCTCCAGAACGGATACCTTAAGCCCGTCCGGCCATGTGTACGACTCGCCGAACTTCAGACCCGTCAGCTTGCCCTCTGTGCCGTCCCCACCGGTGCCGGCCTCACCAGAGCAGTGCTTCATCCATTCGGCCTGGTCGAGAGTCTGGTCCGTGCAGTCGACCTTCTCGCTAGGCGTGGCCGTGGCTGGCGGCGTACTCGCCGCGGCCTTCTCGCTGCTGCCGCCACCGCATGCGGTGAGTGTCGCCAGGAGCAGGGCAGCCGTCGCTGCGGTAGCGCGAACGCGCATGAGTTCCCCCAAGGTTGAACGTCGGAACACGGTAAAGCAGGTGTGGGGGAGATGTGTGCAGGAGTCACCGAGTCGTGACACGACCGCGCCCCGCCCTCCTTCTTCGGCATGGGAGCGGGGCGCTTCGTTGTGTCGTCACTTCTTCAGGAGACGGCCAAGCATCCAGGCACCGCCCGGTGCGATGACGAGGAAGGCGACGGATGCGGCGGCGAAGCGGGCCCAGCCGAGTTCGCCAGGGAGGACGATGGCCGCGAACACGCCGAGGGCGACGACGACCGGGACGAAGAAGCTGACGTTCGTGCGGGCCGAGCTGTCCACGGCTACTCCTTCAGGCCGCTGTGGCCGTCCTTGGCTTGGTGGCGACGGACGCTGGCGGGCGCGCCCCGGTATCCGCAGACACACTCCTGCCAGCCTGCCTGCTCCACAGCCGCCCCGGTGACGGAGTGCTGGGGGCCGTAGCCGTGGGCGTGAAGGAAGTGGGGCACGCTGCCCTCGTACTTGAGGGCGATGAGCGCGGACTCTGCGGTCTTGTCGTGGCCTTGGGCGAAGAACTTCCCGAGGCCGACTTCCTTTCCGCAGCCGCACCAGCAGTTGCCGGTGGGCAGGAGGCGGGGCTTGCTCACTGCTGGCCCTCGGCTTCCACGGTCTCGACGATGTCGAACGAGACATCGGCATCCTCGGTCGCTGCCAGGAACGCCCCTGCGGCCTCGCTTGCGGTGTCGGCCTCGCTGTAGACGGTAAGGGTCATGCGGTAGGTAGGCATGAACTCAAGATAGCAAGTCAAGACTTGAAGTCAAGAGTGTGCGACAAGACTGGAGTGGAAGGTAGCGCATAACGTTCCCTGAAGCGCTGGCCATTGAGGGCGACGGCCCTCGATAACATGCCATATCGCGGGCGAAAAAACGGTACAATTAGACATGCCAGAAAGCCCTCTCGAACAACCCACTCAGTCCGCTGACGCGCTCTACACCGCACTCGGGCAACGCATCCGAGCGGCCCGCGAAGCGCGCGGCCTGAACCAGTCCACTCTTGGGGCTGCGATCGGCATCGGACGATCCTCCGTGTCCAACGTCGAAGCTGGACGGCAGCACCTCGCCGTCCATCAACTCGTCGCAGCTGCGCAGGCTCTCGGCGTTGATCCGGGCGATCTGCTGACGGGCCCGCTGCCGGATATGACCCGGCCGTCTCCTCGGCCTGCCTCAATCGCCAGGCCGTTCTGGCTCCAGCGTGACCGTGACGTCACGGGAGCATCAGGAACCGGCGTCGTCGCACACGGCACGCTCTGGCCCGATGGCACCGCCTCTGTCCGCTGGACAGGCGAACGGCGCTCAACCGTCTTCTGGGATTCCATGGACGACGCGGAAGCCGTTCACGGGCACGGCGGCCATACCCGGATCATCTTCGCCGACGAGGGGGTCAACGGATGAGCACCCGCCCACCGCTGATAACTGATCACTGGTTCCGGCCTGGACCCGTGAACCCCGATGGCACAGACGGCTACTGGATCTGCGATCGCTGCGGCCAACACCGAGGCGACCACCTGCAAGTCGAAGGGCACTGGCTGAAGCCGCTGCATGCGTTCGTCCCTCAGGCGAACTTGCGGCCGTCGCACTGCCGGACCTGCGGCAGGCATCACCGTCACACGACGCACACCCCATGGGCGTGGAAGCAGTTGGAGGTCACCGAATGACCGACCTCGCGCCGCTCCAGCCGGACGCCACCCCTGCCGTCCACGACGCCGCGACACTCGCCGTCCTGCACGCCATGGAAGAGGCAGCCGAGAAGCACCTCGACGCCATCCGCCCCCACAACACCAAACGCAGCTACGCCAACGACTGGGCACTCTGGGAGGAGTTCCACGGGTGGCTCGCCGAACGCACTGGGCAGCCGCTGCCGTTGACCGCGGTCACCAAGGGCACGCTCGTCGGGTTCGTCGTCTGGCTCGATACCATCAAACTCGCCGCACCCAACAGCATCGACCGCCGCATCACCGGCGTCACCGTCACCGCGCGGAACGAGCACGGCATCGAAGTCCCCAAGGCCGCCACAGTCGCTGCCCGGCAGGCCCTCAAGCCGCTGAAGAACGACCCCGAACGCATGGCGCGCGGCCGAGGCAAGGCTGCCGCCGCCACCCCCGAACAACTCCGGCAGATGAACGCCGCCGTCGCCGACGGACTCACCGGACTCCGCGACCGCGCCCTCTGGCTCACCGCCTTCTCCATCGCCGGACGCTCCGCCGAAGTCGCCGCCCTCCGTGCCGAGGCGATCGTCCACGTCAGTCAGGGCCTGGAGGTTCACGTCCCGGCCGTAAAGGGCCGCCCACCCCGGGACGTCGTTGTCCACGAAGGCAAGAACGTGGACACCTGCCCCGTCCGCGCCTGGCTCACCTGGCGCGCCGCCGCAGGCATCACGTCGGGGCCCGCCTTCCTGCCCATCACCGTCCACGGCCGCCTCGGCAACCGCGCCCTCTCACCCGAAGCCGTCCGCGAAATCATCGCCCGCAACGCCGAACGCGCCGGACTGTCCGTCCGACTCACCGGCCACTCGATGCGGGCCGGATTCATCACCACCAGCCGCCGAGCCGGGAAGCGTGAAGAGAAGATCCGCGAGCAGTCCGGGCACGCCGAGAACAGCCCAGCCTTCTGGGGCTACATTCGGGAGGCCGACAAGTGGACAGACGCCGCGAGCGAGGACATCGGCCTCTGAGCACGACAACGCCCCCGCAGCGATCCAGCTGCGGGGGCGTCCTGCTGTCCGGGGCTTAGCCCCAGGCGGTGTCGTCGCTCATGATGCCTCCCCATCGGTGCGGCCACGGTACGCGGAACACCACCGTCCTGTCAGGAGGTCGTGCCACACTGGCCGCAGGCCCCGCCGGGCTCCCCCGTCTCGGCGGGGCCTGTCACGTTTCGAGCAGCCGGGCCAGCCGGTCTCGTGCGGCAGCGGCGTCACCGTCTTCATCCGGCGCCTTCTCCAGTGCCCGCAGCGTGGCGCGGGCCTGGCCGCCGTTGAGGAGCAGGGTGTAGACAGCTTCGCCGTCGGCGAGCTCAACGAAGGCATCCTCGAATCTCTTCACGATCAGGGCAACGCTCTGCAGCGAGAGGAATCACGGCGGCCCTACCCCTCGAGGAACCCGAGCTCCGAGTCGGGCCGGCACGCCCCGCAGGCTTTGACCCCGTCGGCGAGCGCCCGCAGCGCCTCGTCCCGCCGTATGCCCCGGGTGCGCTTCCCCGCGTTCCAGCAGTCACCGACGTGCACCTGCACCGCCGGGCTGTCCCGGTTGAGGCCGAGCTCGATCAGCCAGTCGGGAGGCGCCGGCCGCCGCTCGATGCCGGTCTGCCGCTCCGCCTCCCGGGTCTCGGCCGCCGCGATGGCCCGCCGTACCTCGTCGAGGAGGAGTGCGAGGAACGTCTCCAGGGTGCGGAGGCGGGGCAGGTCGGGCGGCAGGTCGGGCATGTGTTCGATTCTATGGCTGTCGGTGGCGTCTGCCATCCTTGGGTCATGGCGGACCGCGAACTGATGCCCATTGACTGGCTGCACCATCTGAGGAAGCGGACGGCGGAGCGAGACAACGAGATCGTGCACAACATGTTGCAGGTGCCGGACTATCCGCCGCTGCCTGAGTGCCCGACCTGCGAAATCGAGCCCGAAAAGATCACCAGGCGTGCAGCCGATCTTCCCCACGATGGGCTGCTCGTCGACTTCGCCCCGTGCGGCCACCGCTTCGAGGTCCCAGCGTCCGAGCTCCTGCGTGGCTGACGCTCCCGGCCGTTACCACCTCACCCTGACCCGCGACGGCCGCCCCGCCATGCACGGCTGGTGGGGGAGCGAGACGGTGGCCCGCGGCCGACTGCGCGGCTGGATCGGCGACTGGGGCGGGCCCGGCGCCCGCATCACCCTCGTCGATGAGGGCACCGGCGCGACGTTGACGACCTGGCCGGACGAGGCGTGACCGTCTGTCATTCTGGCGGCATGGATGAACGCCTCTCTGCGGCACTGTCCGCCATTCAGCGCGTCGAGGAAGTGCTCGACGTTCACGCCGACACCGAGTGGGCGCGGCGCCCGGAGACGCAGGAGATCCGGGACGCGATCGCCGACATTGACACGATGGACGGCGCCTGGGATCCCAGGGTCGGCGGCGAAGCGACCGCCGGCACCTACGTCCTGTCGACGCGGCGCCCCGGCGCTGTCAGTGGCCCCTCGTAGAGTGGCCGCATCATCCCGACGAGCAAGTCGGGTTTGCTCTGGCCCCGCCGCGGCGTGATGCACCGAGGCGGGGCTTGCTGCTGTCAGCCCTCGGCGGGTGCCCGAACCGCAGAAATGCGGGTCCCTGGACCGCCCTGGCCGAGGGCCGCCATGCTGGTCGCCGACCACTCTGGGGAGGGACCGCATGACGAGACAGCCCGGCGACGATGAATGCGCCCCGCTCACGCGCCGACTGGCCGAACTGCTGGAGCTACGAGGCCACGGCTGGAGCTACGACGAGATCGGCGCCGAGTACGGCCTGCAAGGGACCACGGTGCGCGCGTACCTCCGCCATGCACGCCTCCTCCTGGGCGCCGGCACTGCAGACGAGGCCATTCGGGACGCCGCCCGCCGGGGCATCATCGAGCTGGGCGGACAGGGGCAGCTGCACCCGCGGCCCCAGGGTCCGCGCTGGGCCATCCCGGAACCTGCGTCGGTCGCGATTCGCTTCGTGGGCGGCCCGGCTGACGGCCGCACTCTCGCAATCCCCGGCAGCGAACCGCCTCCGCTGTACCGGATCCCCATTACCCCGTCGATCGCCGAGTCGTCCATGGCCAGCCTGCTCAGTCCCGAGCCGTCGCGGGCGGCCGAATACGAGCCGCTTCGAGACGGCGGCCAGTTGCGCCGTGCAGACGACGGCGCCTACCTGTACGAGCATCGGGCCGCTCCGCTGAACCTGGAACAGCGGCGTTCGGTGGAACGCGCCCGTGAGGAGGCGGGGGCTGCGCGGCAGCAGCGGGACGCCGAGTTGGACGAGGCGTGGCGGCGGATCCGCGAAGAGCGCCCGCATTACCCCGCGGACTGGCGCGACCTGTCCTAGCCCTCCGCGTGCCGCACGGCCTTCTTGAGCGCCATCTCCACGGTGTACCGCGACAGCCCGGCCGCTTCGGCGTGCGCGGTGATGGCGTCCTGCACGGCGTTGGCGGTGGCGACGGTGAGCCGCCCGGCCTGATGCTCCTCCCAGGCGGCGCGCTCCAGGGCTATCAGGGCGTCGGGGAACTCGATGTCGCTCACGAGCGGATCCTACGTGGCCAGATCCCGCCTTCCAACCTTGCATCACGTGCTGCATAGTTGTGGTGTGACAGACGAAAGACCGCCCGACCTTTGGACCATCGACGACGTCGCCGCCTATCTCGGCATCCTGCCGAGCAGCGCGCGCGGCGCCCTCTCACGCATGGGGGTGCGAGCCCACAGCTTCCGCCCCCACCCCCAGAGCCACCGGGCACAAGCTCTGTACGACCCCGAGCAGATCCGGGCCGCGAACGCCGAAAGGCCCGGACAAGGAGCCCGCACCGACAGGAGAGACACATGAACGTCGGCAACATCAGCCGCCCGGAGCGCCCGCACGAGACAACACCCACGCCCATCCTCAAGGGCGCCCTCGCTCGCGCAAGCCAGGACGCGCAGCGTTACGCCCAGACCGGGCCGAAGGCGCACGAGGATGTCTGCCACCTGCTGGCCGATGAGTACCTGGAGGAACTCGGGGAGAGGGGCGAACTGTGACGAGCTGGCACGCGAAGCCCCCGGTATGCAGGAACTGCGGCAAGGAGATCGCGAACAAGGGCCAGCCATCCATGGGCGGCAACCACGAGATCCTCTGGATGCACGTGCCGGGCGGAACGGTCTGTGACCCGCAGCAGGGAGCGGACAGCCAGCGTGCCGAACCCGCCGTCCAGGCGGGCGAGATCTGGTATTCGATGATGGGAGACGCCAACTACCTCGTTCTCAAGGACGGGCAACTGGGGGCCTACGCCATCGAGGTGGAAGAGTATCCGACGTCAGGGCAGTGGCATCCCGTTCCGGGAGAGTCCAGGGGGTGGCTGACCATTCAACAGCTGACTCAGTACGGAGCTCTCGTGGGGCACCAAGAGCCCACTGTGTAGACACTCGGGAGGCGCCGCCCGAAGCCCCGCCATCGTGCGGGGCTTCGTCACGCGGCCTCGACGACGTCCCCGCGCTCCACCCGCCGCAGCTCCGCACACAGCCGCCCGTACTCCTCCCGCTGCTCCGCCGTCAACGGCACCGCCGGGTGCGACCACAGCGCGCGAATGAGCTCGTTCAGCTCGGCCGCAGACCGCGACGGCGGGGGAGTGGTGGGCATGGCGAGATCGTAGCCGCCGGGTCTGACAGCGGGCTATGAAACGGCGCCACCCAGCCGCTGCTGCTGGCCGCCCAGCCGGAACCCGTGAATGCTCACACCGGCCCGCTGGGCAACCGAGACGGCGTCATCCTTCGACAGAGGACTGCCCGCCGGCGAAACGAACAGCGGGCCCGCGTCGCGGTCTCCGATCAGCTCCCGCAGCATCCCAGCTGCCTGCTCACTGAAAGGCACGGTGCGGGGCTCGCGCTCGCGCTTCGGGAAGTCCACCGGTGCTGTACGCGCTGCCAGGTCAACGTCTCGGACGTCCAGAGACAGCAGATCCCCCAGCCGCAGTTCGCCCTCTCGCAGCAGTGCCCACAGGGCGCGATGGAGGAGCGGGATCGACTCGTCGGCGATGAGGTGACGGTAGTCCTCTTCGTTGATGGCGTCAGACATGGGGTCAGTCTGCCCGAGCAGGGCGCGCTACGGGGCGGACTTCGGCGGCTGGCCGACGTAGGTGCCGCGCCCCTGCACCTTCCACACGACCTGCTCCTCGACGAGCACGTCAAGCGCGCGCCGCACCGTCGTCCGCGCGATCCCGTACTCCTGCACGAGCCGCGTCTCGGACGCGATCGGCCGACCTTCCGCCCAGTCGCCGCGCGCGATCCGCGCCTTCAGGATCTCGGCGAGCTGCCGGTACGGCGTGACAGGACCCTCGTGGTCGATCTCTGCATCCGGATCTGTGGCCATGATCCGAAGCTAGGCAGCGCCCTACATGTCAGCATCTCCGGCTACGTATCGATACGTCGCGAGACAGGCCGATACAAGTCGGGCTAGCCTGCAATTGCACGCAGGACCCCCGCGACCGCGGACACGGCCCGGGGGCATGGCCCACGCTGACAGGAGCGCAGGCATGGACGAGGGTAGAGACCACCCAGCCACCGCGGGAAGCGGGCCGCCCATAGCCGGCGACCTTCCGCCCATCCAGCGGGCCTACCGCAGGTACGTCACCCACTTCCTCAAGTGCTGGGGCTGCCGTGACCTCGACCGCCGCTGCGGCGAAGGCGAGCAGTTGTGGCGGGCCTACGAGGCGATCGGTGAGGCCACCGGGCGGCAGATGACCGCCAGCCGAGGCAGCGACTCGGGGGTCAACCGGACGGCGGGAGAAGCTCGGCCGGCGGCACCTCCAGCGCCCGGGCGAGGAGCAGCAGGTCCGCATAGCGCGGGTCGCTGACGGCACGCTCGTACCGCTGGATGGTGCGCCGCTCGACTCCCATCCGGTCGGCTAACTGGTCCTGCGAGAGGCCGAGGGCGCGGCGGCGAGCGGCGATGCGGATGCCGAGAGCGAGCTGTTCTTGACGGACCCAGTCGGGGCGGGGGTTGCGGCGGGCTGGCACTCGACAAACCGTTGAGGGAAGTCGATCATGTGTCAGTACCTAAACTGTCGCTCTAGGCCCTCTCCTCCACTCCAGCCCTGCGGCGATCTGGCATATGCCGCAGGGCTCGCTGTAGTGTGCAGAAACCGAACACATGTTCACCTGATTGAGTGAACGGTGCGTGACCTGGGTGTTCGCGCGGGCGCAGCGGGCACCTGCGCTATGCGCCCCCCACGCAACCCGCACCACCCCCTTAGGAGACGCGATGGAGCGCCAGCAGATCCTCGACCTGTACGAGTGGGACGACGGCGTCTGCTTCCGCCACCCCGAACGGGGCCCGATCCCCACCGCCTGCGTCAAGCTCCTCCACCCACGCGGCGCCGGCCAGCACGAGGTACGCGCCTGCCAGGACTGCGTCATTGCCATGGAAGACATAAGGCGCGAGGCCGCCGCCCGGGCGGGGAGCGAGTACGAGCCGGGGCACATCGGCGAGTGCCTGGAGTAGGGCGTTCCCCCAGCTCCGGGCGCCTTCCTGGAGCGATTTTCCGGGGAGAATCTGGGGAGTGAGGCTAGGCGGGGAGTGGCAGGGGAGATCCATCCATCACCATCTCGTCGCCACTCGTCTCAACTCGTCGCCATTCATCGCAGCAGGTCGTGAGCCGCAAGCCACCCAGCCGGGGCAACGATGCAGGAGACTGCCTGCAGCGCAGCCATACGGAGAACATCTGGCTGCGGACCAAGCGGTACAACGCCTCCGGGAAGGTCGTCTCCGGCACCGGTGGCGTCTGCTACCTATACTTCCCGGCCCGGCCGACCGCGGCCCAGCGCAAGGCGCTGACCGCCGTGGGCGTGCGCGTGTGACCAACCTCTCGGCCACGAAGGCCGCTCCCGATGGCAAAGTGGACTGACTTTCACAGTGGACTGCCCCTCGGGGGAAGTCCGTCCGTATCACGAATCAGCGAGAATTATGACCGCGCACTCAGTCACCGCAGCCCGCCTCCGCACCGGCGGGCCCCAGGACGACGGACCCAAGATCGTCGAGCATGTCATGGGCTGGACCCTCGTCGTGGTCGTCGCGATGCTCGTGACTCAGCTCGGGCTGCTGTGACCCACGGCGGGCTGCTGTAACCCGGCGCGTGGTGCTGTGACCGGACCCACGACTCTGCTCTCCGGCCTGCCATACTGCGGATGTCCCGCCGCCGCCCGTTGGAACCAGAGTCGAAATTGAATATCAGTCAACAGCCTGCCGCGCGTCCCAGAGCCCGCGGCACCGAGCGCTCGCTGGCGCGCCGTGCCGAACTCATCGCGATCGGGCGGAGGTTGTTCGCCGACACGTCCTACGACGCCCTGTCGATGGACGACATCGCCCGGCAGGCGCACGTCGCCAAGGGGCTGATCTACTACTACTTCCAGTCCAAGCGCGGCTACTACCTGGCCATCATCCAGGACTCGGTCGCCGACCTGGTCACCCTGGCGGCGAGCGGACACGAACTGCCCCCGGTCGACCGCGTCCAGCGCACCATCGACCGCTATCTGCGCTACGCCGAGCACAACCAGGCCGCGTACCGCACCATCGTCAGCGGCGGCGTCGGCTTCGACACCGAGGTGCACGCCATCCGTGACGGCGTCCGCGAGGCCATCGTCGCCACCATCGCCGAGGGGGCGTACGGCCGCGCCGACATCACCCCGCTGGCGCGCATGGGCCTGCTCGCCTGGGTGTGCGGCGTCGAGGGCACCACCCTCGAATGGATCGACCGCCCCGAACTGCCTCGCGCGACCATGTGCGACCTGCTGGTGAAGGGGCTCGGCGGCGCCCTGCGCGCGATCGAGGAGCTCGACCCCGCCTACCCGGCTCCGGGGGCCGCCCGCCAGGGCGCATGAGCGAGGGGCGGAGGGAATCCGTCACGGTCCCTCCGCCCCCGGTCGACCAGGCCTACTTGATGGCCTTGATCAGCTCACCGTTCGCCGTGTCGCCGCTCAGCTCCCAGAAGAACGTGCCGCCCAGCCCCTGCTGGTTCTTGTAGTTCATCTTGGTCGCGATGGTCGCCGGCGTGTCGTAACTCCACCAGTCGCTGCCGCACTTGGCGTACGCCGTGCCGGCCACCGTCCCCGTCGCCGGGCACTTGGTCCTGAGGACCTTGTAGTCCTCGATGCCCTGCTCGTACGTGCCCGCCGCCGGGCCGGTAGCGGTGCCGCCGGGCGCCGACTGGGTGACGCCGGTCCAGCCGCGGCCGTAGAAGCCGATCCCGAGCAGCAGCTTGGAGGCGGGGATGCCGAGGCCCTTGAGCTTCGCGATGGTCGCAGAGCTGTGGTTGTACGCCTTCGGTATGCCGGAGTACGAGGTCAGTGGGGAGTGCGGGGCCGTCGGGCCGGTCGCGTCCCAGGCGCCGAAGAAGTCGTACGTCATCGGGTTGTACCAGTCGACGTACGGGGCGGCGCCCGCGTAGTCCGCCGCGTCGATCTTGCCGCCCGGGGTGGCGTCGGCGGTGATGGCCGCGGTGACCAGGTTCTTCGGGCCGAACTTGGCGCGCAGCGCCTGCATCAGGTTCTTGAACGCCGCCTTGCCGCTGGTGTCGCAGGTGGCGCCGCAGGCGTTGGGGTACTCCCAGTCGATGTCGATGCCGTCGAAGACGTCGGCCCACTTGGAGTTCTCGACCAGGTCGTAGCAGGACTGCGCGAAGGCGGCCGGGTTCTTGGCGGCCTCGCCGAAGCCGGCCGACCAGGTCCAGCCGCCGAAGGACCACAGCACCTTGAGGTTCGGGTGCTTCCGCTTCAGCTCGCGCAGCTGGTTGAAATTGCCGCGCAGCGGCTGGTCCCAGGTGTCGGCCTTGCCGTCGACGGACTCGGCGGCGGTATAGGTCCGGTCGGTGGCGGCATAAGCGTCGCCCATCGCGCACTTGCCGCCGGTGACATTGCCGAAGGCGTAGTTGATGTGCGTGAGCCTGGCCGCCGAGCCGGACGTCTCGATGTTCTTGACGTAGTACTTGCGGTCGTAGGTGCCCCATTCGGTGAAGTACCCGATGACCTTGGAGCCGGCGGCCCTGGCCTGGGGAGCGGCCTTCGTGGCGGCGGCCTCCTGAGCCGAGGCCGCCGCCGTCGCCGTCGAGGTACCCGCGCCGGCGAGCAGGCCGGCGCCGAGAGCGGCAGAACAGGCCGCCGACACGACGGCCCGGAATCGGGAGCGTTGGGGGGTGTGCATCCGGTGTCTCCTCGGAGGAGAGGGGAGCGCGCGCCTATTGGCATGAACGCGGTGAATCGATGGTGCGAAACAGTAGGAGGACTAGACCAGTCCGGTCAATGGTTCGGACCAATTTCGCTTGTCGTGGCGCGCTCGGGTATTTCTTGAAGTAAGCGGTCGTTAACTGGTGACGGGATGCCTCCGATCGGGCATACTCACAGCGCAGAGCCGCTGGTCAGCAGCTTCCGAGACCCGGGAGTGCAAGCATCGGCCAGGCACCAGAACGACCCGGCGGCGCCGCCCCCACCCACGGGCCCGTCCGCCAGTGCCCGACAGGGAGGAGAGCGTCGCCATGCCCGACCGCGCCCCGCAGCCGGTGGACCGGCAACTGCCCACGGAGGAGGCCCGGGACCTGATCTCGCTCGTCCGCGACATCGCGCAGCAGGAGATCGTCCCGAAGGCGGCCGAGGACGAGGATGCCGGCCGCTTCCCGCGCGAGCTGTTCACCCTGCTCTCGCGCTCCGGCCTGCTCGGCCTGCCGTACGACTCCGAGTACGGCGGCGGCGACCAGCCCTACGAGGTCTACCTCCAGGTCCTGGAAGAACTCGCCGCGGCCCGCCTCACGGTCGGCCTCGGTGTCAGCGTGCACTCCCTCGCCTCCTACGCGCTCGCCGCCTACGGCACGAAGGAGCAGCAGGTCGAGCACCTGCCCGCGATGCTCGGCGGCGGCATGCTCGGCGCCTACTGCCTCTCCGAGCCGCACTCCGGCTCGGACGCGGCCGCCCTGCGCACCAGGGCGGTGCGCGACGGCGACGCCTGGGTGATCACCGGCACCAAGGCCTGGATCACGCACGGCGGCATCGCCGACTTCTACACGGTCATGGCGCGCACCGGCGAGGAGGGCCCGCGCGGGATCACCGCGTTCCTGGTGCCCGGCGACGCGCCGGGGCTGAGCGCCGCGCCGCCCGAGAAGAAGATGGGCATGAAGGGCTCACCCACCGCCCAGGTCCACTTCGACGGGGTACGCGTCGGTGACGACCGGCGCATCGGCGAGGAGGGGCAGGGACTTGCGATCGCCCTGTCCGCGCTCGACTCCGGGCGGCTCGGCATCGCGGCGTGCGCGATCGGCGTGGCGCAGGCGGCGCTCGACGAGGCGCTGGCGTACGCGACCGAGAGGCGCCAGTTCGGCAAGCCGATCGCCGACTTCCAGGGGCTGCGCTTCATGCTCGCCGACATGGCGACGCAGATCGAGGCGGGCCGGGCGCTCTACCTGGCAGCGGCGCGCCTGCGGGACGCAGGCCGGCCGTTCGCCATGCAGGCGGCCATGGCCAAGCTGCACTGCACCGACACGGCGATGCGGGTCACCACCGACGCCGTGCAGATCCTCGGCGGCTACGGCTACACCGCGGACTTCCCGGCGGAGCGCTACATGCGCGAGGCGAAGGTGCTGCAGATCGTCGAGGGAACCAACCAGATCCAGCGGATGGTCATCGCCCGCCATCTCGTGGGTCCAGGGGGACGCTGAACTGGTCGAGGCCCCGCCAGGGCGCCGCGAGCCGCATCCACTCCGGGTCGTGCCGGCCCGGAAGCGTGCGGCCGCGCTCGGCCCAGGCCCGCATCAGGTCACGGTAGATCGGCGGGTCCTGATAGCGCGGCGCGGCAGGCCGAACCGATTCCGCGGGCGGTGGCACGAACAGGAGGCGTTGACGCCCGGTCGCTGAGGAGATGGGGGTCATACCCGGGCAACGCGGAAGAGGCCGGACAGGTCACCCCGGGGCGGAATCGAGCGTGCGTTCAGAGGCTCAGGAGTGCCCTTTTCCGGAACCGGGCCTGGGACCTGGAATCGGGCTTGGGACCGTGCCTGCGACCTGGAACCTGACCCCGGACCTGGATCCGGACGCACTGATCCCGCACCACGGCGGACTGCGAGCCGTGGTGCGGGGCAGTCACTGGGACGGGGCGAGCGGGCGAAGAGGGCCCGCGCTCAGGCCGCTTGGCGGCGCATGACGGGGACCCTGATGGGGCGTGAGCCCGGGCCGCCGACGTGAGAGAAGGGCTGGGTCCGCCAGTCGAGGCCCTGAGGGAGGGTCAACAGCAGGGCGGTGTCCTGCTCCTGAGGTTCGACGGACTCGTCAGCGGGGCGGGCGTCCGTGGCCGCGCGGCCGGTTCCGGCGCAGACCGTGAGTCCGAACGGGTTCCATGGCGAGGCGCACAGCGCGTGCTCCGGCAGGACCTCCTCGTCCGCCAGGAGCGCGATGGGCTGAGCGCAGTCCGGGCAGATGACCCGGTACATCTCGAACGTGTCGTAGGCGTCGAGTTCGTCGTCGAAGGTGTCGGATTCGACGCCCTCCGGCTCGGGCTCGACAACGAGCTGCTGCCGCTTGGGTGCGGTGCGACCTGGGCGCTTAAGACTCTGCATTGGGTTCTCCCCCTCGGGCTGGGCCGTATCAGGCACTGCGGCCTCGACCACAGCAAGCACTTCCCGTCCCCCCTGGGCGGTAATCACGAGACCATTACGGAGACTGTTCGAGCCCTGTGGCGTTCGTCACATGCCGCACGCAGGTGCCCACTGCGGCCGGTTTGTCCCCCCGGTCGGCTGACAGCCGCCGTCGGCCGGGCCAGGAACCGGGCATGGCCCGGGCCGCTCAGGTATCGGAGGAGATCAACCGCACTGTAGGTTCTGCGCCATGGAGGAGCTGGACCGACAGATCGTGCAGCTGCTCGTCAAGGACGGGCGGATGAGCTACACCGACCTGGGCAAGGCCACGGGCCTGTCCACGTCGGCCGTGCACCAGCGGGTGCGCCGGCTGGAACAGCGTGGCGTCATCCGCGGCTATGCCGCGGTCGTCGACCCGGAGGCCGTCGGTCTGCCCATGACCGCGTTCATCTCGGTCAAGCCCTTCGACCCCAGCGCACCCGACGACATCGCGGACCGCCTCGCGGACGTGCCCGAGATCGAGGCGTGCCACAGCGTCGCGGGCGACGAGAACTACATCCTCAAGGTGCGGGTCGCCACGCCGCACGAACTGGAGGAACTGCTCGCGCGGGTGCGGTCGTTGGCGGGCGTGTCCACACGGACGACGGTGGTGCTGTCCACGCCGTACGAGGCGCGGCCGCCGCGGATCTGATCGACAGGGAGCCCATCGCCGCTGCGGTGTCGGTAGCCTGCCGGCTGCGGCGCGTTTGTGGCTGGTCGCGCAGTTCCCGGCGCCCCTTCGGGGCGCGTTGAGGTGCCCCCTGTCCACCAGCGGCCGGGCGGGGCGCGAGACTGTGCTCCATGAGTGAGTCCAGTGCCCCGCCGAAGACCGTCCTGCTCCGTCGCGGAGAGGTTCACAGCCCCGCCGATCCGTTCGCGACCGCGATGGTCGTGGAGCGGGGACAGGTCGCCTGGGTCGGTTCGGAGGGAGCCGCCGACGCCTTCGCCGACGGGGTCGACGAGGTGATCGACCTGGACGGGGCGCTGGTCACCCCGGCGTTCACGGACGCCCATGTGCACACCACCGCCACCGGCCTCGCGCTCACCGGCCTCGACCTGTCCGCCGCCCCCTCCCTCGAGGCCGCCCTGGCTCTCGTACGGGACTTCGCCGCCGCCCGGCCGCACGACCGTGTGCTGCTCGGGCACGGCTGGGACACCGCCCGCTGGCCCGGAGGCCGTCCCCCGACGCGTGCCGAACTCGACGAGGCCGCCGGACACCGGCCCCTCTACCTCAGCCGGATCGATGTCCACTCGGCGGTCGTCACCACGACCCTGCTCGACATGGTCCCGGGCGTGTCCCGCGCGGACGGGCCCCTCACCGCCGATGCCCACCACGCCGTCCGCGCCGCCGCGTTCGCGGCCGTGACGCCTCGCCAGCGCACCGACGCCCAGCGCGCCGCCCTCGCGCACGCCGCCTCGCTCGGCATCGGCACGATCCACGAGTGCGGCGGCCCGGAGATCTCCTCCGAGGACGACTTCACCGGCCTGCTGCGCCTCGCCGCCGAGGAGCCCGGTCCGCGCGTCGTGGGCTACTGGGCCGAGGAGGACGTCGCCAAGGCCCGGGAACTGGGAGCGGCCGGCGCCGCGGGCGACCTGTTCGCCGACGGCTCCATCGGCTCGCACACGGCCTGCCTGCACCAGCCGTACGCCGACGCCGGCCACACCGGCCGGGCCTATCTGGACACCGCCGCCGTCGCCGCCCACGTCGTGGCCTGTACCCAGGCGGGCCTCCAGGCCGGCTTCCACGCCATCGGCGACGCCGCGGTGGACTCCGTGGCCGAGGGCGTGCGGGCTGCCGCCGAGAAGCTCGGTCTGGCCCGCGTCCGGGCCGCCCGCCACCGGATCGAGCACGCCGAGATGCTCACGCCCGAGACCGTGGCGGCCTTCGCCGAGCTCGGTCTCACCGCCTCCGTCCAGCCCGCCTTCGACGCCCTGTGGGGTGGCGAGGACGGCATGTACGCGCAGCGGCTGGGGGTGGAGCGGGCCCGCACGCTGAACCCCTACGCGGCGCTGCTGCGCGCCGGTGTGCCGCTCGCCTTCGGCTCAGACAGCCCGGTCACGCCCCTCGACCCGTGGGGCACGGTGCGCGCCGCCGCCTTCCACCGCACGCCGGAGCACCGCATCTCCGTGCGCGCCGCGTTCACGGCGCACACGCGCGGCGGCTGGCGGGCCGTCGGACGGGACGACGCGGGAGTCCTGGTGCCGGGCGCGCCCGCCGACTACGCGGTGTGGCGCACCGGCGAACTCGTGGTCCAGGCCCCGGACGACCGGGTCGCGCGCTGGTCGACCGATCCCCGCTCCGGCACCCCGGGACTGCCCGACCTGACCCCGGGCCGCGACCTGCCCGTCTGCCTGCGGACCGTAGTGGGCGGACGCACGGTGTTCGTACGGCCGGGCGAGTGATCTACGGGGGTGGCGCGCATGCGATCGTGCGCCGCGCCCCCCTGGTGCGACCTGCGCATCCTCCGCGCTGACCAGGGCTTTACCGGACGATGCGCAGGTCAAACGGCTGTTGACAGGCGGCCGCAGGGGCCCGGTAGGTTCGGCCGGGTCCACCACCGGACGCCCGACCGGGGAACGTCCGCCCACTCGCCGCAGCGCCGCCGGGTCAGGGACGGTGTGCCGCACCGGGGCACCGCCACTGGGAGCCAGGCTCAGGCCGGCGCAGCGCCGAGGGAACGTTCCGGCCGGTCGGGGAGGTGTGACCCCGGGTGGGGCCCGGGCGCTCAGTAGACAACGGCTTTCGGTCGATCCGCAGCCGGCGGATCCCAGGTCGGCCCGAAGGGCGCCGGGCCCCCATCCGCCGTACGCTCGCGCCCGGAGGCGCACTCTTACCCGCGTCTTGCGGATTCGACACCACGATTCGAACGTCCTGTCACGTCATCGCAGGCCGGGCCCACTATGGTGGACCCCTGCGTACGGACATGAAGGGGCATCAGTGAACGACGGCGACGGAACCCTCGCGGCAGGAGCCCAGGGGAGGAAGTTCGGCCCGCTCGGCACGGCCTTGGTGATCATCCCGACCTACAACGAGGCGGAGAACATCAAGAGCATCGTCGGCCGGGTGCGCGAGGCCGTCCCCGAGGCGCACGTCCTCGTGGCCGACGACAACAGCCCGGACGGCACGGGCAAGCTGGCCGACGAGCTGACCGTCGACGACGACCACGTCCACGTGCTGCACCGCAAGGGCAAGGAGGGCCTTGGTGCCGCCTACCTCGCGGGCTTCCGCTGGGGCCTGGAGCGCGGCTACGGCGTGCTGGTCGAGATGGACGCCGACGGCTCCCACCAGCCCGAGGAACTGCCCCGTCTGCTCACCGCCCTGAAGAGCGCCGACCTGGTGCTCGGCTCGCGCTGGGTGCCCGGCGGCCGGGTGGTGAACTGGCCGAAGTCCCGGGAGGTGATCTCCCGGGGCGGCAGCCTCTACTCCCGGCTCGCGCTCGACCTGCCGCTGCGCGACATCACCGGCGGCTACCGCGCCTTCCGCCGGGCGACCCTGGAGGGCCTCGGGCTCGACCAGGTCGCCTCCCAGGGCTACTGCTTCCAGGTCGACCTCGCCCGCCGCGCGGTCAGGGCCGGCTATCACGTCGTGGAGGTGCCCATCACCTTCGTCGAGCGTGAACACGGCGACTCCAAGATGAGCCGCGACATCCTCGTCGAGGCGCTGTGGCGGGTCACGGCGTGGGGCGTGGGGGAGCGGGTTGGCAAGGTCACCGGCCGCGGCGGCAGGCCGTCGAAGCCGTAGCGGACACTCCGCGCCCTCTCCTCGTCCGCCGCTCACAGAAACACCTGATCGGGGCCTTATCCCGCGCTGAGCCGGGCCCAGGCACACTGGAGACATGACGACTGGCGCTCAGACCCCCGCTACTCCCGCCTGGCCCCGGCGCTCCCGGCTGCGTACGTTCCTGCCGTTGGGGCTCGCCGCGTGGCTCGTCCTGGAGATCTGGCTGCTCATGGTGGTCGCGGGGGCGTCGAGCGGGCTGGTGGTGTTCCTCGTCCTGGTGGCGGGGTTCGTCCTCGGCTCGGTCGTCATCAAGCGGGCCGGCCGGCGGGCCTTCCGTAAACTCTCGGAGACGCTGCAACAGCAGCAGAGCGGCGTGATGCCCGCGGCGGCCCGGCCGAACAGCGAGGGCAACGGCCTGATGATGCTGGGCGGACTGCTGCTGATGATCCCCGGCCTGGTGTCGGACGCGGTGGGCCTGCTCCTGCTGCTGCCTCCGGTCCAGAAGGCCGTGAGCCGCACCGCGGAGCGCACCTTCGAGCGCAAGCTCCGCGAGGCCGACCCAGGCAGCCTGGGCGGCGCCTTCCAGCAGGCCCGTATGCACCGCCCCGACGGCAAGGTCGTCCAGGGCGAGGTCATCAGGGACGAGCGGGGCGACGCACCGCGGGAACCACGCCCGCCGCTGACGCACTGACCCGCGAGAACGCGGGCGCGTTGGTCAGCGAGGACGCACCACGCACTGACCCGCTGGACCGCGTGCCCCGCTGGACCGGGTGACCCACTGATCCGCAGGACGGCATGACAAAAACCGCGGGCGCCGTACTTCACGTACGGCGCCCGCGGTCCTTGACGCGCTGTAATTTTCGGCCAGGCCCCGGAGGGACTTACGCCGACTTGCGGCTGTCTCGGGGATGAACCGCGATGTTCATCGCCCCGGAGCGCAGAACCGCCAGGCGCTCCTCGAGGACCTCTTCGAGTTCCTCACGGGTGCGCCGCTCCATCAGCATGTCCCAATGCGTACGCGCGGGCTTGGCCTTCTTCTCTTCAGGGCCATCGCCGTCCACGAGGAGTGCCTGGGCCCCGCAGACCTTGCACTCCCACTCCGGCGGGATCTCCGCCTCGACCGAGAAGGGCATCTCAAACCGGTGCCCCTTCTCGCATGCGTACTCCACGGCCTGGCGCGGGGCCAGGTCGATGCCGCGGTCCGTCTCGTAGCTGGTCACCACGAGGCGCGTGCCGCGAAGAGCTCGCTCACTCATGAATCGTGCCTCCCGGGCTTGTCGCCCACAGGACAGGTGTCGCTGTCGTCGTCATCCGGTCAACGTCCGGTCGGCGGTAAAGATTCCCGTTCCGAGTCGCGTTCCGGGTCATGCGTCGCCGTCGTAGCCGCCCTTGTTGTACCCACCAGCGCCCGGTTTGTCACATCTGCTAGCAGATGTGACCCAGCGTTTCGGCATCTTTGACGCGCAGTAACGGTACGCCTGGCAGGCCAAACGCGTACACTACAGCCCTTTCGCGCTGAGTGCTAAATCCTGTCAGGAACCGGATTCCCCGCTTCTTCGATCGCACGCCGCACCGGAACCCGCGCGAGCAGGGCGAACCCGATGACGAAGAAGCCCACCAGCGAGATGATCGCGGCCCGGTAACTCCCGGTCAGCTGATAAGTGAGCCCGAACAGCAGCGGCCCGAGCCAGCTCATTCCGCGGTCGCTCATCTCGTACGCGGAGAAGTATTCGGCCTCCTTGCCGGGCGGGACGAGATGGGAGAACAGGGACCGGGACAGTGCCTGACTGCCGCCGAGGACGAGGCCGATGCCGGCGGCCAGGACGAAGAACCACGCCGGTGCCCCGGCCGGCAGGAAGAACGCGGCCGCCAGCGTCACCGTCCACGCCACCAGCGAGCCGAGGATCGTTCGCTTGGCCCCGTAGGTCCGGGCCAGTCGGCCCATCGTCAGCGCTCCCACCACCGCCAGCACCTGCACCAGCAGGACGGCCCCGATCAGGGTGGACTGCCCGAGGCCGAGTTCCCCGGAGCCGTAGACCGAGGCCTGGGAGATCACCGTCTGGATGCCGTCGTTGTAGACGAGGTACGCGAGCAGGAAGGCGAGGGTCAGCGGGTACCGGCGCATGTCGCGGACGGTCGCCGCGAGCTGCCGGAACCTGGGGAGGGCCGCCTCCCGCGCGGCGGACCTGCGGTCGCGCAGCCGGGTCAGCGGGATGAGGGAGAACGCGCCCCACCACAGACCGGCCGACGCCAGGCAGATGCGCACCGCCGTGCTCTCGGAGACGCCGAAGCCGTCGTGCCCGGTGTACAGGACCAGGTTGACGACGAGGACCAGCGAGCCCGCCGCGTAGCCGAAGGCCCAGCCGCGGGAGGAGACCGCGTCCCGCTGCTCGGGCGGAGCGATCTGCGGCAAGTAGGAGTTGTAGAGCATCATCGCCACGGACTGCGCGGCGTTGGCGACGATCAGCAGCGCCCCGCCGAGCAGGTAGCGGTCGCCGTCCAGGAAGAACATCGCCGTCGTGGCCGTGGCCCCCAGGTAGGCGGCGGTGGCGAGCAGGGGCTTCTTGCGGCCGGTGCGGTCGGCGGCGGCCCCCACCAGGGGCATCACCAGCACGGCCACGATCACCGACAGGGACACCGAGTACGCGAAGAAGGACCCGGCGCGCACCGGGATCCCGAGAGGGTGGACGTACCCGCCGGCATCGGCCGCCGACTCGGCGACCGACGTCAGATAGGGGCCCAGGAACACGGTGAGCACGCTCGTCGAGTAGACGGAGCAGGCCCAGTCGTAGAAGTACCAGCCGCGCTGCTCGCGCCTGAGTCCCGCGGCCCCGTCGGCCGCCTCCGGACGCGCGGTGTCGGTGCCCACCCGTGCCCTCGCCTCCCCGTGAACGCGCAGGGGCGACCGGCCGGGGGTCTCAGACCCAGACGCCGCGGTCCTCCATGACCTTGCGCAACGTGTCGATGTGATCGGTCATGATGCCATCCACGCCGAGATCCAGAAGCCGGTGCATGCTCTCCGGGTCGTTGACGGTCCACACGTGCACCTGGAGCCCGCGCGCGTGGGCGGCGCGCAGGAAACGGTGGTCCACGACCTGGATGCCGGACTGGATCTCGGGCACCTGCGCGGCGACCGCCGAGCGGCGCACCGCCGCCGGCAGCCCCCAGGAGCGCAGCCGCAGATTGAGCACCCCCCGGGTGCCGTACGAGGTGGCCAGGCGCGGGCCGGCCAGCCGCTGGGCGCGCACCACACGGGCCTCGGAGAACGAGCCGAGGCAGATCCGGTCCCAGGCGTTCGTCCGGCCGACCAGGTCCAGGAAGGGCACCAGGGCGGCCTCCGCCTTGACGTCGACGTTCCAGCGGACGTCCGGGAAGGTCTCCAGGAGGTCCTCGAAGAGCGGCACCGGTTCCTCGCCCGCCACGCGCGCGTGGCGCACCTCCTGCCAGGGCAGGTCGGCGATCCGGCCCGCGCCGTCCGTCACCCGGTCCAGGGTCGCGTCGTGGAAGGCGACGAGTTCGCCGTCCCGGGTGGCGTGGACGTCGGTCTCGATGTAGCGGTAGCCCGCCTCGACGGCGCACCGGAACTGCCGCACGGTGTTCTCCAGGCCGTCCGCGGCCCCGCCCCGGTGGGCGAAGGCGATCGGGCCGGGGTGGTCGAGGTAGGGATGGCGTATCCGCGGGGTCACGGACGCAGTATCGCTCCTCGGGGTTGACCGGTGGCAACGACCGTGCTGCCGCCGGATGCCGCGGGGACGGCGAACACGCGCAGGAACAGCTGGGCGAGCGGGCCGATCGCCACCGCGTACAGGAGGGTGCCGACCCCGACGGTGCCGCCCAGCGCGAAGCCGGTCGCCACGACCGTGAGCTCGATACCCGTGCGCACCAGGCGGATCGAGACACCCGTGAGCTGGTGCAGCCCCGTCATCAGGCCGTCGCGCGGGCCCGGGCCGAAGCGTGCCGCGATGTACAGGCCGGTCGCCGCGCCGTTCAGGACGATCCCCGCCGCCAGCAGGCCGACGCGGAGCACCCAGCCGTGCGCGTCGGGCAGCAGGGCCAGCGTCGCGTCCATCGCCATGCCGATGACCAGCACGTTGGAGATCGTGCCCAGGCCCGGCCGCTGGCGCAGTGGGATCCACGCGAGCAGCACAGCGGCTCCCACGATGGTCAGCACGACACCGATGGACAGACCGGTCCGCTCGGCGAGGCCCTGGTGCAGTACGTTCCACGGCTCCAGTCCGAGGCCCGACCTGACGAGCAGCGCCGAACTCGCGCCGTACAGAGCGAGACCGACGTAGAGCTGCGTCAGTCGCCGGGCGAGCCGCCGCTGCGTGGACATGATGTGCCCCCCTGGTGGTAGTGGACTGATGCATGACACCCTGTGGCTTGGATGGAGAGGTCATCCATGGCCAATCCGGGGAAGGTGGACTGATTCTCATGGCGCAGTGGACCTCGGCCGTGGGTGCGGCGCAGCTCGCGCGGCTGCTCAACTCCCAGCAGGACCGCCCGGCGGGGCCCGGCACGCGCCGGCCGCCCGCCTATCGCGCGCTCGCCGACGGCATCCGGCTGCTGGTGCTCGAAGGACGGGTCCCGGTGGCCGCCCGGCTGCCCGCCGAGCGGGAACTCGCCCTCTCCCTGTCCGTCAGCCGTACGACGGTCGCCGCCGCCTACGAGGCGCTGCGCAGCGAGGGGTTCCTGGAGTCCCGGCGCGGGGCGGGCAGCTGGACCGCCGTACCCGCCGGGAACCCGCTGCCCGCGCGCGGGCTGGAACCCCTGCCTCCGGAGGCGCTCGGCTCGATGATCGACCTGGGCTGTGCGGCGCTTCCGGCCCCCGAGCCGTGGCTCACCCGGGGCGTGCAGGGCGCGCTGGAGGAACTGCCGCCCTACGCGCACACGCACGGCGACTATCCCGCCGGGCTGCCCGCGCTGCGGTCGATGATCGCCGAGCGCTACACCGCGCGCGGGATCCCGACCATGCCCGAGCAGATCATGGTGACGACCGGGGCGATGGGCGCGATCGACGCGATCTGCCACCTGTTCGCCGGGCGGGGCGAGCGCATCGCCGTGGAGTCGCCCTCGTACGCCAACATCCTTCAGCTGATGCGGGAGGCCGGGGCCCGGCTCGTGCCCGTCGCGATGGCCGAGGGACTCGCGGGCTGGGACATGGACCGCTGGCGGCAGGTCCTGCGGGACGCCGCGCCCCGGATCGCGTACGTCGTCGCCGACTTCCACAACCCCACCGGCGCACTCGCCGACGAGGACCAGCGGCGGCAGCTGGTCGACGCGGCCAGGTCCGCGGGGACCGTGCTGATTGCCGACGAGACCATGAGCGAGCTGTGGCTCGACCCGGATGTTCGGATGCCGCGGGCGGTGTGTGCCTTCGATCCGGCCGGGTCGACGGTGATCACCGTGGGATCGGCGAGCAAGGCCTTCTGGGCCGGGATGCGCATCGGGTGGGTGCGGGCCGCTCCAGACGTGATCCGCAGCCTGGTCGCGGCGCGGGCATACGCGGATCTCGGCACGCCGGTCCTGGAACAGCTGGCCGTGAACTGGCTCTTCGGCACCGGCGGTTGGGAGCAGGCCGTGGAGATGCGGCGGGAGCAGGCGCGGCAGAACCGGGACGAGATCGTGGCCGCGGTGCGGCGGGAGCTGCCCACGTGGGAGTTCGAGGTGCCCCGGGGCGGGCTGACGCTGTGGGTGCGGACGGGCGGCCTGTCCGGCTCGCGGCTCGCGGAGGCGGGGGAGCGGGTGGGCCTGCGGGTGCCGTCCGGACCGCGATTCGGGGTGGACGGGGCGTTCGAGGGGTATGTGCGGTTGCCGTTCACCGTGGGGGGTGCGGTGGCCGAGGAGGCGGCCGCGCGGTTGGCCGCCGCGGCGCGGATCGTGGAGGACGGGGGTGCGGGGGCAGGCGAGTCGCCGCGGACGTTCGTGGCGTAGGGCCGATCCCCGCAGCTGCGGAGATCGGCCTGACCGGCCGCGCTAGGACGACTTCGTGGGTTTTGTCAGGACGGGGACCGGCTTTCGTTCTGCCGGTTCCGTCAGTACGGGGACTGGCTCGGACACCACCGGCTCCGGCTCCGGCACCGTCTCCGGCTCCGGTACCGACTGCGGCTCCGGTTTGGCCTGACCCGGTTCGACCAGCTCCGGTGCGACCAATTCCGGTTCCCCCTGCGAGGGATCCGGGTCGGGCACCGCCTCCCCGTCCGCCGGCGTTGTGCGGGGCGGCAGGAGGTCCAGCACCGCCTGGCGGAGGGCGTCGGACGTTGCGTCGTCGTAGGGGTTGGGCGTGGCCGGGACCTGGAGGCGGTGGACCGGGCCCATGCCCAGGCGGGCGTAGCCGCGGCCGGGCGGGACCTGGTCGACGGGGGTGGTGTGCGGGGGCGCGCCCAGGACGGACTCGATCTGGTCGGCCGTCGCCGGGCCGAGGACCACGCGCGCACGGGTGTGCTGCCGTACGGCGTCGGTGAGGGTGTCGAGGCTGTCGAGCTGGTCGGCCACCACCACCGTCACATTCGCCGGGCGGCCGTGCCGCAGGGGGACCTGGAGGAGGGACTGGGGATCCTTGCGGTCGTCGGCGGCGGCCAGGTGGGTGAACGCCGTCGGGCGGTCCAGGAGGATCCACAGGGGACGCTTGGTGTCGTCGGGCGGCGGGTGGCCCGCCTGGTGGGCGCGGTTGGCGGCGATGAGGCGGCGCTCGGTCTCGGTCGCGGCCCACTCCAGGCTGGCCAGCGCCCCGGTGAGCCCGCACTCGACGGCCAGGACGCCGTCCCGGCCGGTCAGGCAGGCGTACTCGCCGGTGCCGCCGCCGTCGACGATCACCACGTCGCCGTGCTGGAGGGCCTGGAGAGCGATGGACCGCAGCAGGGTCGAGGTGCCGCTGCCGGGCTGACCGAGGGCGAGCAGATGGGGCTCGGTCGAGCGCAGGCCCGTGCGCCAGACGACCGGGGGCACGTCCCGCTGCTGTTCGCCGTAGGTGAGGGGGAGCGTGCGCCGGACCTCGGTGGGGTCGGTGAAGCCGAGGACCGTCTCGCCGGGGGTGGTGACGAAACGCTGGGCCGCGATGTCGACGGGCAGCGGCAGGAGCACGCTGACCGTCAACTGGTTGCCCTCCTCGTCCCACGTGAAGTGGTATTCGCGGCCCCGGCCCGACTTGGCCGCGAGCAGGTGCTCAATCCGCGCGCGGGCCTCGGCCTCGCCGTCCGTGAAGTACGCCGGGTAGCGGACCACCAGATGCGAGATCCGGCCGGCGCCGTCGAACGCGTAGGTGGGGAAGGCCTTGTCCCACGCACCGCCGTGGGCGTACAGCGGCTCGGGGTCCTCGGCGGCGGAGAAGTACGGCACGAGGGCCTCGTAGAGCGCCTTGAGGCGTTCTGTCTGCGACTCGTCGGGCCCGTCGGACGCCGCCGGGGCGCGGTCCCGGCCCTTCCAGGCCGCGGCTGCCATCAGGGTGACGGCGGCGCACAGCGGTCCGTACGGCAGCAGTGCCACGACCAGGAGCACGGAGGCGACGAGGAACAGCAGCGCCCCCCGTCTCTCCTTGGGGGTCTCGGTCCATCTGCGCCGTCCGGCCGCTGCCAGCCGGCGCAGACCGCGCGTGATCGTGATCAGCGGATGGAGGACGTCGGTGGCGCTGTCGGCGGCCGTCCGGGCCAGCTCCCGGCTCCGGGCGAGCTGTGCGCTGCCGTTGCTCAGAATGCGGGGGAGGGGGCGCCGGGCCACTGCTGCCTCCAGAGAGTGCGTACGGGCGGGATGCGTACGGGGAGAGGGGTCAGAACCTGATTCCGCCGAGGAGGCTCGCCAGGCTCTCGCCGCCCGCCTTGATGCTCGGGGCGATGGCCGTGCTCGCCAGGTAGAAGCCGAACAGCATCGCGACCACCGCGTGCGATGCCTTCAGCCCGTCCTTGCGGAAGAAGATGAACACGACGATGCCGAGCAGGACCACGCCTGAGATGGAGAGGATCATTTGAGTTCTCCTGGTTCGCGGGGACAGTCACCATGAGTACTTCCAGGCTCACAGGATGTATCCATACGATGAAAGGTGCAACTGGGTGAAATTCGGACTATTTCCCCTGGTTGGCGGAGCGGTCCCCGGCCCGGTCGCGCTGGACTGTTGCGCTCGGCGAGGTCTGTGGTGATCTTTACCTCGGGCACATCGGGTCATGTGCCGCGCCAGCCAGTACCCTGGCGATTCACTCGTACGGCTGCACCGCTCGCAGACGTACGCACCCGACGAGACATGTGAAGTGAGAGGCGGTCCGGCCGATGACCGAAGTCCCCGACCCCGAGGTCGTGGAGCTGGCGACCAAGATCTTCGATCTGGCCCGGCGGGGACAGACGGAGGCGCTCGTGGCGTATGTCGACGCCGGGGTACCGGCCAACCTCACCAACGACCGCGGCGACTCGCTCGTGATGCTCGCCGCCTACCACGGCCATTCCGAGGCGGTGCGCGCCCTGCTCGCCCGCGGTGCCGAGGCCGACCGGGTGAACGACCGGGGCCAGACCCCGCTCGCGGGGGCGGCCTTCAAGGGCGAGACGGACGTCGTCAAGGCCCTCCTGGAGGGCGGCGCCGACCCGTCCGCCGGCACTCCCTCGGCGGTCGACACCGCCCGGATGTTCGGCCGGACGGAATTGCTCGAACTGTTCGGCGAGCACTGAGCCGACCAGTCTGACCTGGAACGACAACGAAAACGGGGGAGGCGGTACAGGGCCGCCGAAATTTCGGTCGCGGCAGATGGAACTGCCGAGTCATCATGACGACGTGGTTCACGGACGTGATGACTGGGCAGATGTTGCCGCACCGCGCGGACCGTGACCCGGTTCGCAAGGGCCACCGACGAGAGGCAGAGGAAGATGGTCTACAGCAAGCAGGAAACGGCGGGCACTCCGACGTGTTGTCGCGCGGCCAGGTAGTACACGTCCCCGGTTGCGTCGACGCTTGATGTGAGGCTGTTTCCCATGTTCGATCCGGTCATAGCGCCCAGCGGTACGCTGCTCGGCCTGCTCCAGCGGGGCCGCGGTGACGGCACACTGCACGCGCTCACCGCCCCGCGCCCCGAGGCGCTCGCGGCGCTGAACCACTGCGTGCTGCGCGATCCCCGCCACGACTGGCAGGTGGAGAACCGCTCCCTCTACTACGCCCGGCTCTTCCTCGATCTGAACGGCGAGCTGGACGAGATCGAGGCCCACCTCTTCGGTGCCGAGGACGTCCTCGACACCGAGGAGTCACGCACCGGGCTCGCCCTCGCCGTCCTCGGGCACCTCGCCTCCTACGGCAGGCGGGACGCGCTCGAACTACTGCGCAGGTACGCCGCCCACGGCTCCAACTGGGCCTGGGCCCTCGACGAACTGGCCCTCAGGGACGACGACGCGGGCCTGCGCGCCCTCGCAGCACCCGTCCTCGCGCGGTTCCCGGCCGATCCGGAGGGCGACGCCGAGCTGGCCGCCACCGTCCGGGACGCCTTCGAACCGCGGCCGTGGCGGCTGTGGGCCGAGGATCCGCGCGAATCCATCGCCACACGCGTGCGTGCCGCCCACGAGACGGGCTGTTTCGACCGCTGGCAGCGGCAGATGCGGCCGGCCGGCCCCCGCCCCGGGTGGAGTGTGCAGGCCGTCTTCGAGTGGGCCCAGCAAGGCCTCGAACGGGGTGCGGCACTCCATGTCCCGGCCGCCCGCTGTCTCACCGCTGTGGCGGGGCCCGAGGACCGGGCCGAGATCATCCAGGCCGCGAAGGAGGGCGGCGACGGAGCCCGGTGCACGGCCTTGCGCTACCTCGCCGACGGCAACGATCCCGACGCCCTGGGCCTGATCGAGGGCGCCGTGGCCACCGGCTCGACGGTCGTCGTGGACGCCGCCGTCGAGGCCTTCGAACGCATGCGCTCGCTCGCCGCCGTGGACCAGGCGCGTGGCTGGGCGCGGCGGCCGGACGCGCTGGGCGCCGCCGCCGGCCGCGTCCTCGCCTGCCGGGGCGGGGCGCAGGACCGCGACCTGGTCCTCGCGGCACTCCGCGAAGCCGTACGGGGCGACGGCCCCGACGCACCGACCCTGTGGACCCTGGTCGACGGCACCGGACGGCTCGGCATCGCCTGCGCCGCACCCGTGCTCCGCCACATCTACCGCGAGACCGCCTCCTCCCATCTGCGCGGCCGGGCCGCCCGTGCCCTCGCCGCCACCGACCCCTCCTTCGCCACCGGCTTCGCCGTCGAGTGCCTGTGGGACTGCGAGGAGACCACCCGGGAGCTCGCCGCCCGGCACGCCGAGACCGGAGACACCCGTGTCGTCGAGCGACTGCGCCGGCTCGCCGCCGACCCGGCCGAGGAGGCCGAGGTCCAGACGGCCGTCCGCAGCCGGATCGGTCCCGAGGAGACCGCTGTGTGACCCCCACTGTGCGAGCGTGTGACTCCCCCTTTGTGCAAGGGCGCCAGGGCGGAATCAGGCCGCCCGGGTGAACACGGGATGACTCGCGGGTCAGGAGCGCATGGACGCGGCCTGACCTGCGCGGGTGCGGCTCGGAACGCTCATGGGACGTTCCTCGTCCCGAAAGATCCACGTTGACGCGGCCACGTCCGGCACGGCGACAACACCGGTATGCGTGTCGTCATCGTGACCGAATCCTTTCCCCCCGATGTGAACGGCGTGGCCCACTGCGCGCTCCAGACCGCCCGGCACCTCGTCGACAGTGGTCACACTCCCGTCGTCGTCGCCCCGGCCCCCGCGCCCGGGAACAAGCCCGACGCCGACGTGCCGTGCCCCGTCGTCCACGTCCCCTCCCTCCCGCTCCCCGGCTATCCCCAGGTCCGCGTCGCCCTCCCCAGCCGCCGCCTGGCCGCCACCCTCGTCGAGCACCGCGCCGATGTCGTCCACCTCGCCAGCCCCTTCGTCCTCGGCGTGCGCGGCATGGCCGCCGCCGCCCGCCTCGGCATTCCGTCCGTCGCCGTCTACCAGACCGATCTCGCCGGATACGCCCGCACCTACATGGGTGCTGGAGAGGCCGCCGCCTGGCGGCGGATCCGCTCCGTGCACGGCGCCGCCGACCTCACCCTCGCCCCGTCCAGCGCGGCCCTGCGTGACCTGGAGACCCACGGTGTGCCCCGTGTCGAGCTGTGGCCGCGCGGCGTCGACACCGAACGTTTCCGGCCCGACCGCCGCGACGAGGCCCTGCGTCGCGCACTCGCCCCGAACGGCGAGCTGATCGTCGGCTACGTCGGCCGGCTCGCCCCCGAGAAGCAGGTCGAACTCCTCGCCGGGGTCTGCGGCCTGGAGGGTGTCCGGGTCGTGGTCGTCGGCGACGGCCCGAGCCGGCCCGGCCTGGAGCAGGCGCTGCCCGGCGCGGTCTTCCTCGGCCGCCGCACCGGTGACGATCTGGCCCGGATCTTCGCCTCGCTGGACGCCTTCGTGCACACGGGGCCCTTCGAGACCTTCTGCCAGACCGTGCAGGAGGCCATGGCCAGCGGCCTGCCCGTCGTGGCGCCCGCCGCGGGCGGGCCGCTGGACCTGGTCGCCCACGGGCGCACCGGCCTGCTGGTGCCGCCGCGCGACGCGAGTGCCGTACGGGACGCGGTGCGGGCCCTGGCCGCAGACGCCGGTCTGCGGACCGCCTTCGGCGCCGCCGGGCGGGCCACCGTGGAGGGCCGCACCTGGGCGGCCGTCGGGGACCAGCTGATCGGGCACTACGCGAGCGTGCTCGCCGCGCGCAGGACGGTGGTGGCGGCATGATCGACTCGCGTCCGGGCAACAGCAGCGGCCAGTCGCTTCGGATCGTGCGGCTCGCCAACTTCGTCGCGCCCGCGTCCGGCGGTCTGCGCACCGCGCTGCGCGAACTCGGCAAGGGCTTCAAGGCGGCCGGGCACGAACCCGTCCTCGTGATCCCCGGCGAGCGCATGAGTGACCGGCAGACCGAGCAGGGGAGGGTGATCACCCTCCCCGGGCCGCTGCTGCCCGGCACCGGCGGCTACCGCGTGCTCGCCGACAAGCGACGGGTGGCCCGGCTCCTGGAGGAGCTCGCGCCGGACCGGCTGGAGGTGTCCGACCGTACGACCCTCAGGTGGACCGGCAAGTGGGCGCGGCGCGCCCGGATCCCGGCCGTGATGGTCTCCCACGAGACCGCCGACGGTGTGCTGCGCACGTGGGGCCTGCCCGAGGGGGCCGCCCGGCGCGCCGCCGACGCCCTCAACGTCCGCACGGCCCACACGTACGCGCGCGTGGTGTGCACCACCGAGTTCGCCGAGCGGGAATTCGTGCGGATCGGGGCACGCAACGTCGTCCGCGCCCCACTGGGCGTCGACCTGGTGCAGCGCCACCCCGCGCTGCGCGACCCGCAGCTGCGGGCGCGGCACGCGCGCGTGGACGAGACGCTGCTGGTGATGTGCTCGCGGCTGTCCGTGGAGAAGCGGCCCGGCACGGCGCTGGACGCCCTGGAAGCGCTACGGCGGCGAGGGCGCCGGGCGGTGCTGGTGGTGGCCGGGGACGGGCCGCTGCGCGCCCGGCTCGAACAGCGGGCGCGGGAGAGCGGTCTGCCGGTCACCTTCCTCGGGCACGTCTCCGACCGCGGACTGCTCGGCGCGCTCCAGGCGTCCGCCGACGTGGCCCTGGCACCGGGGCCCGCCGAGACGTTCGGGCTCGCCGCCCTGGAGGCCATGGCGTGCGGCACGCCCGTGGTGGCGAGCGCGTCGTCCGCTCTGTCGGAGGTGATCGGCTCCGCCGGGGCCGTCGCGGGGGACCACGGGGAGGCCTTCGCGGACGCCGTGGAGCTCCTCCTGGAACGCCTGGAGGCGGACCGGCGCGAGGGGGCACGCGCGCGTGCGGAGTGTTTCGGGTGGGACGCGGCGGTCGACGCGTTTCTCGCCGCGCATGACGCGGCTGTTCCCGTGCGGCCGGTTCCGCCCTTTGTACCCGGGGGCGTGGCATGAGACGCCCGTGGTGGGAGGGAGCCCCGAGGTTCGTGGCTCTCGGTGACTCGCTCACCGAGGGCGTGGGTGATCCCGTCGGCGACGGGGCGTGGCGCGGCTGGGCCGCGCTGCTGGCCGCCGGGCTGGGCGAGGGACCCGCTGGGCTGGTCGAGGGACCCGCCGGGGTCGCCGAGGGATCCGAGGGGTTCCCAAAGGGACCCGCCCGGTTCACCAACCTCGCGGTGAGCGGGTCGCAGACCCGGGATGTGGTGGAGCGTCAGTTGCCTGCCGCGCTGGAGCTGCGGCCCGACCTCGTGTCCGTCGTCATCGGCGTCAACGACACCCTGCGCTGCACCTTCGACATCCAGGCCGTGGCGGCCCGGCTCGACCAGGTGTACGCGGCCCTCACCGAGCAGGGCGCGATCCTGCTCACCGCTTGTCTGCCCGACCCGGGCGCGATGCTCGGGCTGCCGGGGCCACTGGCCCACCCCCTGGCGCGGCGGCAGCGGGCCGTGAACGCGGTCGTCCATGCCCTGTCCGACCGGTACGGGGCTGTGCACCTGCACGCCTGCGAGGGCGACTGGATCACGGACCGCGCCCTGTGGAGCGCGGACCGGCTGCACCCCGGAGAGCGCGGGCACCGGCAGCTGGCCCTGCGCTTCCACGCGCTGCTCGCGGAACACGGCCTCGCGACGGGGCCCGCGCCCTCGCCCGAGCCCGAGTTCCCCGTCCCGACCAGGTCGGCGAGCCTGTGGTGGCTGGCCACGGCCGGTACCGGCTGGGTGGCCCGCCGGTGCACCGACGTGCTGCCCCAGCTCCTGACCCTCGCCGCCGACGAGCTCCGGCACCGGGCCCGCGGCACGAGCGCCCGGCTCGATCTGCGGACCTCCGCGGCCGTGTCCGCCGCGCTGGCCGCCCTGCCGGTGGCGGAGCAGCCGGACGCGGCCTGACGGGGCGGCGGCGACCGACGCGGCACCGTCAGGGCGGCGGCGACCGACGTGGCCCGGCGGTTCAGCGGCGCCGTACCGCCACGAAGCGGACCGGCGTGCCCGGGACCGCCTGGGCGGCGGCGGGGAGATCGGCGGCGCGGACCACCGCGATCACCGGGTAACCCCCGGTGGTCGGGTGGTCGGCGAGGAACACCACCGGCCTGCCGTCGGGCGGGACCTGGACGGCGCCGAGCACCATGCCCTCGCTGGGGAGTTCCCCGGCCAGGGCCCGCTCCAGGGCGGCCCCCTCGGTGCGCAGCCCGATGCGGTTGCTCGCGGGGGACACCCGGTAGGGACGGGAGACGAAGGTCCGTACGGCCTCCGGCGTGAACCAGCCGTCGCGCGGTCCGAGTGTCACTCGCAGGATCAGCTCGGCCGGCGGCGCCGGCTGCGGGGCGACGTCCACGCGCGCGTGCGCGCCCGTCGGCCGGCCCAGGGGCAGCACCGTACCGTCCGTGAGCGGGGGCGGGCCGAGCCCCGACAGCAGGTCCGTCGAGCGGCTGCCGAGCACCGGCTCGACGGTGATGCCCCCGCAGACGCCCACGTAGCTGCGCAGGCCCGACACGGCAGGCCCGACCTCCAGCAGCGCCCCGGCGGGCACGCACACCGGCGCGGCCCAGGCGACGGGCCGTCCGTCCACCGTGACCCGGCAGGGCGCGCCCGCCACGGCCACGGTGACGGTGCAACGGGGGCGTACGGCACAGCCGTTGACGGTCGTCTCGAGCACGGCCGCCTCGGGCGGGTTGCCCGTCAGCCGGTTGACGAGGTCCGCCGCGGGCCGGTCCAGTGCCCCGGAGCGGGGCACACCGAGGTGGGCGTGCCCGGGGCGCCCCCGGTCCTGCACGGTGGTCAGGGCCCCGGCCCGGACGACGGCGAGCGCGCGGTCGGTCATGGGTGCCCCACCGGCCCGACGGGGACGAACCGCACACACGTGCCCGGCGACAGCAGCGCGGCCGGCACGCGCGTGTGGTCCCACAGCACGGCGTCCGTCGTGCCGATCAGCTGCCAGCCGCCCGGCGACGAGCGCGGGTACACGCCCGTGTACGGGCCCGCCAGCGCGACGGAACCCGCCGGGACGGCCGTGCGCGGGGTGGCCCGGCGCGGGACGTCGTAGCGCGGCGGCAGGCCGGTGAGGTAGGCGAAGCCCGGGGCGAAGCCGCAGAAGGCGACCCGGAACTCCGTGCCCGCGTGAATGCGGGCGACCTCCGGCTCGGGCACGCCCCAGTGCGCGGCGACGTCGGCCAGGTCCGGGCCGTCGTAGCGCACCGGGATCTCGACCACGGCACGCGCGCGTGGGGGAGCGGGAGGCAGGTCGGCGGCGGTCAGCTCGGCGGCCACCCGGGCGGGAGCGTCGAGGCCGTCGAGCAGGACCGTGCGAGCCGCGGGCACGATCTCGCGGGCCACCAGCGAGCCCTCCGCGCGGCGGCGTAGCAGCTCGGCGTGCAGGGCCTGGGCCTCGTCGCCCGAGGAGACCTCGACGAGCAGGGCGTCCTCGCCGACCGGCAGGACCTTCATGCGAAGGCCTCCACCCGGACGCCCGACGCCTCCAGCCGCTCCCGCACGCGGCGTGCCAGCTCCACCGCGCCGGGTGTGTCGCCGTGCAGGCACAGGGAACGCGCGCGTACCTCGATCCGGGTCCCCGAGTGGGAGAGGACCTCGCCGGAGCGGGCCAGGCTCAGCGACCGCTCCACGACGGTGTCGGGGTCGGTGATCACGGCGCCCTCCCGGGAGCGCGGCACGAGCATGCCCGCGTCGGTGTACGCGCGGTCGGCGAACGCCTCCGTCACGACCGGCAGCCCGGCCTTCCCGGCGAGCACCAGCAGGCGCGAGCCGGGCAGGCCCAGCACCGGCAGGGAGGCGTCCGCGAGGAGCACGCCGTCGACGACCGCGGCGGCCTGCTCCTCGTCGTGCACGACCCGGTTGTAGAGCGCGCCGTGCGGCTTCACGTAGGCCACGCGGGCGCCCGCCGCGCGGGCGAAGACCTCCAGGGCTCCGATCTGGTAGGCCACCTCGGCCGTCAGTTCGGCGGGCGGCACGTCCATCGCGCGCCGCCCGAACCCGGCCAGGTCCCGGTAGGACACCTGGGCGCCGATCCGGACGCCGCGCTCGGCCGCCAGCTCGCACACCCGGCGCATGGTGGGCGCGTCCCCGGCGTGGAAGCCGCACGCCACGTTGGCGCTGGTGACGACCGACAGCAGCTGTTCGTCGTCGGTGAGCCGCCAGCGGCCGAAGCCCTCGCCGAGGTCGGCGTTCAGGTCGATGCAGGCCATGTATCCAGTGTCTCCTGTCAGGCCACGCGGTTGTCAGGCCACGCGGTACTGCTCGTCGCGGGCGTCGGTGAGGAACATCTGCCCCGGGGCGTGCGTGAGGGCGAACGGCGGGCGCGAGGCCATCACGGCCGCCTGCGGGGTCACCCCGCACGCCCAGAACACCGGGATGTCGTCCGGCTCGGGGGCCACCGGGTCGCCGAAGTCGGGGCGACCGAGGTCGTCGATGCCGAGCCCCGCGGGGGCGCCGCAGTGCACGGGGCTGCCGTGCACCGCCGGCAGCAGGCTGCTCTCCCGGATCGCCGCCGCCAGATGCGGGGGCGGCACCGGTCGCATGGACACCACCAGCGGCCCGTGCAGCCGCCCCGCCGGACGGCACTGCCGGCTGGTGACGTACATCGGGACGTTGCGGCCCTGCTCGACGTGGCGGATCGGCACGCCCGCCTCGCTCAGCGCCCACTCGAACGTGAAGCTGCACCCGATCAGGAACGACACCAGGTCGTCCCGCCAGTACGCGCGCACATCCGTCGGCTCGTCGACCAGCTCGCCGTCCCGCCACACCCGGTAGCGCGGCAGGTCGGTGCGCAGGTCCGCGCCCTCCGCGAGCACCGTGGTCCAGGACCCGGCGTCGGTGACGTCGAGGACGGGACACGGCTTGGGGTTGCGCTGGCAGAACAACAGCATGTCGTAGGCCCAGTCGGCGGGCACCGAGATCAGGTTGACCTGGGTGTGGCCCGCCGCGACCCCGGCGGTGGGGCCCGTGAGGCCCTCCCGGAAGCGGGCGCGGGCCGTTCGCGGGCTCCACGCGCGCGCGTGCTCGTCGACGAGGACGACGGGACGGTCCCCGGTCTCGGCGCTGGTGCGGTTCATGTGAGCTCCTTCCCGCGCGTCTCCGGCAGCCCGAGCAGCGCCAGGGCCGCGATGCCGTACCCGATCGCCCCGAAGACCAGCGCGCCGCCCACGCCCCAGCTGTCGGCCAGGAACCCGACCGCCGTCGGGAAGACGGCACCCACCGCGCGCCCGGTGTTGTACGTGAATCCCTGCCCCGTGCCGCGCACCGCCGTCGGGTACAGCTCGCTCAGGTACGAGCCGAAGCCGCTGAAGATGGCCGACATGCAGAAGCCGAGGGGGAAACCGAGCACCAAGATCAGGGAGTTGGCGCCGCTCGGGATGTTCGCGTACGCCAGGATGCAGATCGCCGACAGCAGGGCGAAGAGCCAGATGTTGCGCCGCCGGCCCAGCTTGTCGGTGAGGTAACCGCCCGTCAGGTAGCCGATGAAGGCGCCCGATATCAGGAACGTCAGATAGCCGCCGGTGCCGACGACCGACAGGTCGCGCTCGGACTTGAGGTAGGTGGGTACCCAGGTGGCCAGCGTGTAGTAGCCGCCCTGGACGCCGGTCGAGAGCAGCCCCGCGAAGATGGTCGTCCGCAGCAGGCCGGGCTTGAAGATCGCCGTGAACGAGCCCTTCTCCGCGCTCTGTTCACGAGCGGCGGCCGCCTCGGGCGCGTCGTGCACACTGCGCCGCACCCAGATGACGAGCAGCGCGGGCAGCGCCCCGGTCCAGAACATGATGCGCCAGGCCAGATCGTCGCCGGCCACCGAGAAGATGACGGTGTAGGCGATCACGGCCATGCCCCAGCCCACGGCCCAGGAACTCTGGATGGCGCCGAGTGTGCGCCCCCGGTGCTTGGCGCTCGCGTACTCGGCGACGAGGATCGCGCCGACCGCCCACTCGCCGCCGAAACCGAGGCCCTGGAGGGCCCGGAAGACCAGCAGTGTCTCGTAGTTGGGCGCGAAGCCGCAGGCGACGGTGAAGACCGCGTAGGTGATCACCGTGAGCATCAGCGCCTTCACCCGGCCGATGCGGTCCGCGAGGACGCCCGCGAGGGCGCCGCCGATCGCGGAGACCACCAGGGTGACCGTCGTGAAGAGGCCGGTCTGGCCGCTGCTCAGCCCGAAGTAGGCGGAGAGCGCGACCATGCTCAGCGGCAGCGTGAAGTAGTCGTACGAGTCCAGGGCATAGCCGCCGAAGGCACCGGCGAACGCGCGCCGGCCGCGCGGGCCGAGGGCGCGCAGCCAGCCGAACGCACCGTCGCCGGCGGGGTGTTCGGCCGCCACGGTGCCTGCGTCGTCGGTCAGGGCCTGCGGTGGAGGAGTCGAGCTCATGGGCACCTCGAAGAGGGGGACGGAGGGTGCTTCGGACTGAGCAGTGGGGGTGCTGTGGGAGTGAGCTCGGTCGCTTCGGGAGCGAGCCGTGCCTAGCACCGTAGAGGATCGTTCAACGATCCCTCAATACCCATGTTGTTTCGTTCTTGTAATCTGCGATTGAATTCCGGCATGGCAGAGCAGCTGAGGGACCTCTCCGACGACCGGGCACTCCTGGGGCGCACCAGCACCGCCGAACGCGTCTCGGACATCCTCAGGAGCCGGATCGCCGAGGGTTACTTCCCGCCCGGCACCCGGCTGTCGGAGGACAGCATCGGTGGCGCGCTCGGCGTCTCCCGCAACACCCTGCGCGAGGCGTTCCGGCTGCTCACACACGAACGTCTGCTCGTCCACGAGCTGAACCGGGGCGTCTTCGTCCGGGTCCTGACCGTCGAGGACGTCGAGGACATCTACCGCACCCGCAGACTCGTCGAGTGCGCGGTCGTGCGAGGTCTCGGCGAGCCGCCCTACGGCCTCGACGGGCTGGCCGGCGCCGTGGAGGAGGGTCGGCGGGCAGCTCGGGAAGGCGACTGGAAGGGCGTGGGCACGGCCAACATCCACTTCCACAGGGAGCTGGTCGCCCTCGCGGCGAGCGAGCGCACCGCCGAGCTGATGCGGAGTGTGTTCGCCGAACTGCGCCTCGCCTTCCACGTGGTGGACGAACCGCAGCGACTGCACGAGCCGTACATCGCACGAAATGTCATGATCCTGGAGGCTCTTCAGGCAGGGGACCGGGACAAGGCCGAGCGTCTGCTCGCCGGTTACCTCGACGATTCGCTGCACCGGGTCGTCGAGGTGTACAGGCGGCGGGTCGGCGAGGACGGCTGACCAGGCCCATCCGCGTCGTTTGGGTCGTTGTCAGACCCAGGACCTAGTCTGTGCACCGTGACTTCGCCTGCATCGACGGACAGCGTTCCGCCCCAGCTCAGCGCGGGGCCGCGCCCCGCACCGGGGCCGGCCGCCGACGAGGGCCTGGCGCGGCGCCTGCGCGCGCTCGCCTGCACCGCGCCGCTGCACGACCTCGACGCGCGCAAGGCCAACCTCGCCGGCGAGTACTCGGTGTACGGCATGGCGGAGGTCGCCCTCGCGGCCATCGACCTCGTCACCCTGAACATGGACTTCGACACGGGCGCGGACCACGACCAGATCGTCGCCCGCCTCATCCCGCGCATCGCCGCCCAGGCACCGCAACGGCCCGCCGCCGAGCATGAGCGGGTGGCCCGCTGGGTCCTGGAGAACCTGATCAACGTCGGCAGCGTCGACCGCGGATTCCGCGCGGTGTACGGCACGTTCGGGGCGGACGGCACGTACGTGCGCCGTGACTACGACTTCAAGCTGATCGAGGAGGTCCCGGGCCCGGGCGGCACGGTCTACCTGCGCACGACGGACGAGGCGGTCAACGTCCTCGTCGGCGCCCTCGACACGGACGTCACCAGCGCGCAGATCGCCGCCGAGGTCAAGCTGGAGGTGCTGATCAGCCGCGGCCGGCTCGCCGACGCCCAGCTCGCGGCCGAACAGGCCCGCTACCGCACCGTCCAGTACTCGGAGACCCTGCGCCGCGCCCTGGACGCGACCCGGCGCAACGTGCGCGCCGTGGACTGGCTCACCACCGTGCCCGACATGATCGCCGAGGCCCTGGAGCACGTGGCCGACCGCTACCGCCACGAGAACGCCATCCTCACCAACATCCGCAAGGCCCGCGACGAGTCCGAGGAACCGGAGCACAAGCGCCGCGCCGCCGAGCTCGTCGACATCGTCAAGGACTGCATCCGGCGGCACACGCAGCTGCAGTCCCGGCTGCTCGAGGCCGGACCGCTGTTCCGCGCCGAGCAGGACCGGCAGGCCTTCGCCACGCCGGCGGCCACCTCGGGGATAGACCTCTACGGGCACCTCGTCTCGCCCGTCCTGCCGCTGCCGCTGGAGCAGGCCGTGCGGGTCACGGACGCCTTCTTCGGGCGTGGCACGGGACTGCGCACGCCGGTGTCCGTCCGGGTCGGGGACCTTGTCGACATACTGCTGACGCCGCCGGTGGAGCGGGAGCACCTGGGTGCGGAGATGCCCGAGCCGGACCTCATCGCCACGCCCGACGACAGCCGGTTCAGCGAGGAGCAGATGGCGGCGGCGCAGGAGCTGCTCGACTTGCCGGCGGACGCACCCCGCCGGTTGTCCGGGCTGCTGGCCGAGGCCCGGCGGCAGGACCCCGAGCTGCCGTATCTGGTGGCCCTGCTGGCGGTGCACGCGGCCAGTCCGCCAGTCGGTACCGCCTATCGCCAGGGCGAGCAGAAGCTGCTGTTCGCCGTGGACGACGGGACCGAGCTCGATGATCCGGAGTTCGGCGGGGCGGATCTGATCGTCGGTACCGCGCTGCTGGACGCGGCGGGGATGGCGGCGGACCGGACGGAAGCAGCATGAGTCAGTACGAGTGGCACAAGGAGTCCCGACCGTGAGCGAGCATGTCGAGTGGAGTGAACCGGAAGGCCCGGCCCCGACGGCCACGGCCGCCGTCACCCCCGCCGACGCCGCCGACGCAGCGCGGCTCGTGTCCTTCGGGCTGCAGCCCAAGCTCCAGCCCGCGCGCGACCAGGAGTACGCGGACCTGCTGCGGCGCTACCGGGAGGATCCGCCGTTCGCGCGGCTCGCCGACGCCGTGGCGACCGGGCTGGGGCTGATCGTGCTGGAGGTGTCCCCGCGCGCGGGCATGGCCGTGACCGCCGCCGAGGACTCGGTGTTCGCCGTCCGCATGGGCGACTACGCGCGTCGTACGTCCGCCGACGGCGGCGACCGGTTCCTGCACGGACTCGCCCATCTCGCCGTCGCCGCCATGGCGTTCCCCCGCCCCGAGGACCTCGCCGACGACGGCTACATCGGCCGCGTCACGGTCAACGGCGTCGACGCCTTCGTCCGCCAGGCCTGCCGCCGCCTGGAGGAACGCGCCGCCGAACAGGGCGAGAACACCGACCCGGCCACCGACGCGCCCGGACTGGAGGCCGCCTGGCGCATCTGGGTGCGGCGCAGCTCGACCGGGGCCACCAAGGACGCGCGCAGGCTCGCCGGTTCGACCACCGGCATCGTCGCCAAGGCCGTGGCGTTCCTCACCGACTCCGGTTTCCTCCAGCGCACCGGCGACGACAACGGCGGCACGTACCGCACGACCGCCCGCTACCAGCTCCAGGTCCGCGACATGGCCGGCAGCGCCGCCTTGGCCGAGCTGCTGGAACTGGGTGTCGTCCCGGTCACCGACGGCACACCGACCCTGCTGCCCCCCGAGGAGAGCGACGACTTGGAGCTGGTCGCCGACGCCGGGCTGCCGTTCCACTCCTCCTGACACCCCGCCTCGCCACTCCTGCTGAACCCCCGCCTCACGAAGCCTTACGAGAGTCCGCCATGTACGAGCTGTCCCGGGTCCGCCTCTACTCCATCGGGCCCGCCGGTGCGCGCTACGCCGACACCGTGCTTGACCTGCGCGGCGTGGGCGAGCCCGTGCCCGATCCCGCGCCCACCCAGGCGGAGTTCTTCGAGGAGGAGCCCGTCGGCCCGCCGCGCCGGCCCGCGCCCGCGGGCGTGCTCTTCCTGGAGAACGGCGGCGGCAAGTCGGTGCTGCTCAAGCTGATCTTCTCCGTGATGCTGCCGGGGCACCGCAACACACTCGGCGGCGCCAGCTCCGGTGTGCTGCGCAAGTTCCTGCTCGCCGACGACTGCGGCCATGTCGCGCTGGAGTGGCAGCACGTGCTGACCGGCGAGTGCGTCGTCGTCGGCAAGGTCAGCGAGTGGCGCGGGCGGCAGGTCTCCAACGACCCGCGCAAGTTCGCCGAGGCGTGGTACTCCTTCCGGCCCGGGCCCGGGCTGAGCCTCGACAACCTCCCCGTGGCCGAGTCCACCGCCGTACGGGCCCCGGCCGAGGGCCAGTCGGGCGCGCGCGGCCGGCGTCGCACCATGAAGGGCTTCCGCGACGCCCTCATGGAGGCGGGCAAGACGTACCCCCACCTGGAGGTGCACTGGGAGGAGATCCACGACCGCTGGATCGAGCACCTCGGCGACCTCGGACTCGACCCCGAACTCTTCCGCTACCAGCGGGAGATGAACGCCGACGAAGGCGAGGCCGCCGGCCTCTTCGCCGTCAAGAAGGACGCCGACTTCACCGACCTGCTGCTGCGCGCCGTCACCGACACCCGCGACACGGACGGGCTCGCGGACCTGGTCAGCGGCTTCGGCAACAAGCTGGGCCGGCGTGCCGAGCTGATCGCCGAACGCGACTTCACCGCCGGGTCCGTCGACCTCCTCGGGCGGATCGTCGAGGCCGCCGAGGCCCGCTCCCGCGCGCGGGACATCCACACCGCGGCCGAGCGCCGCACCCGGACCCTGGCGCGCAGACTGTCCTCACGCGGCGTGCGGGAGCGGGTCCGGGCCGCCGACCTCGCGCAGCGGGTCACCGCCGCCGCGTACGCCGTCACCCACGCCGAGGCGGCCCGCGAGCGCAGCGCGCTGATCTCCGCCGAACTCGCCTACCGGCACGCCTCGCTGGCCCTCGCCGCCGCCGAGAAGTCCGCCGCCGCCCAGAAGCGCGAGCTCGCCGACGCCCGCACGCTGTACTCCGCGTGGCAGGCCGCCGAGGCCGTACTGCGCCACCGTGCCGCCGCCGACCGCGTCGCCCGCGTGTCCGCCGCGATCCAGGAGGCGGAGCGCGACGCCGCCCCGGCCCTGGCCGCCCGCTCCAAGGCCGCCGTCGACCTCGTACGGGCCCTGCACACGGCCGCGGAGAACGCCGAGAACCACGCCAACGAGGAGGAGGAGCGCTCCGCCGCCCTCCAGGAGGTCAGCGACGCCGCCTACCGGGACTCCACCGCCGCCGCCACACAGGCGCAGCGGGCCCGCAGCGAGATCGGGCACCTCAAGCAGCGCCTCGCCGAGGTCGAGCAGGAGACCGCCGAGGCGGTCCGGGCCGGCTGGCTCGACGACAGCGCGCCTGACGCCGACCCGGCCCGGGCGGCCCTGGCCGCCAGCGACGCCGAGAAGACCGCCGTCGCGGCCTGGGACTCGGCCCGCGAGGCGTCCCACCGGGCCACCGAGCACGCGCGCGAGGCCGCCGCTGCCGAGACCCGCGCGGAACTGACCGCGGCCCGCGCGGCGGACGCGGCGACGGCCGCCGAGCGGTCGTACGAGGCCGAGCGCCGCACCGCCGAGGCACTGGCGGGGGAGGAGCGGCTGGCGGAACTGCTCAGCCTGACCTCCGAGACCCGCCCGGGCATCCCGCAGCCCCGCCACGGCACGGACAGCGAGCCGGCCACCCGGCCCGCCCCCGGCGGGCACGGCCTCAGCCCCGAGGAACTCGACCGCTTCGCCGACGACCTGCGCGACCTGCTCGACGACGCCGTCAGCTCCGCCGAACGGCAGCTGTTCGACCTGCGTACGGCCGCCGCCGACGACTCCCGGATCCTCGGCGCGCTCGGTGACGGCGGGCTGCTGCCGCCCGGCCCGGACGTGCTGGCCACGGTCGAGTTCCTCGGCGAACACGGCATCCCCGCGCTGCCCGGTTGGCGCTACCTCGCCCAGGCCGTCGACCCGGCCGACCACGCACGCGTGCTGGCCGCCCGGCCCGAACTGGTCGACGGCGTGATCATCACCGACCCGGACTCCCACGCACGCGCCCGGGAGGCGCTGGGCGACGCGGCGCTGCTGCCTCGTTCCGCCGTGGCCGTCGGCACGGCCGCCGCCCTGCTCGCCCCGACCCCCGCCCCGGACACCGACAGCGGCGACGTGTTCCTCGTCCCGCCGAACCCGGCCATGCACGACGAGCACGCCGCCGACGAGGAGCGGCAGGCGCTGCGCGCCCGGGCCGCCGAGCGGGACGAGGAGATCCGCACACTCGCCGCCCGGCTCGGCAAGGACCGGGAACTGGCCGCCCGGCTCGCCTCCTGGCGCACCGGCTGCCCGGCCGGCCGACTCGCCGAACTGGCCCAGGCCGCACACGACACCCGCGCGTTCGCCGAGGAGTCGGAAGCCGAGCTGGCCGAGGCGCGCACGGTGCGGGCCGAGGCCGACGAGGCCGCCGCGGAGGCCGCGCGCGTCCGGGACGAGCGGCAGGAGGCCGCTCAGAAGGCCCGCCGCTCCGCCGACGCCCTCGCCGGGCTCGCCTTCCGGCTGCGCGAGCGGGCCGGCTGGCAGGTCAAGCTGCGCGAACTGGCCGACGAAGCCGCCGAGTCCGAGGCGAGCGCCCAGGCCTGCCTGGAGCGGGCCCGGGCCGCCGACGAGGACCGGCGGGCCGCCCAGCGCGCCGCCGACGACGCCCGCCGCACCGCCCGCGCCCTGCGCGCCGAGCGCTCCGAGATCGCCGGCGCCCCCGACGACGTACCCGAGGACGACGCCCAGACCCCGAAGGCATCCCTGCCCGCCCTGCGCGAGGCCTACCGGGCGGCGTCGCAGCTGTACGAGAAGGTCGGCGTCGGCGCCGACCTGCGGGCCGAGCAGGCCCGCGCGGAGAGCGACGAGAGCGCGGCCCGTGCGGAGCTTGACCGGCTGAGCAACAAGGTCCGTACGCGCGCCGAGCAGCTCCTCGAATCACCCGACGGCTCCGACGGGCCCAGCCGTCAGGCCGCCGCCGCCCGCGCCGAGGAGCTGGTACAGCTCCTGGAGACCCGCATGTCGAGCGCGAGCGAGCAGCTCGGGCGGCTGCGCGGCGAGGCCGAACGGCTCGCGCCCGAGGACGGCGAGGCGCACACCGGCCTGCCCGAGGATCGCCGGCCGCGCGACGCCGAGCACGCGCAGGCTCTGCTGCGCACCGCCACGGCCGAACTCGCCTCCCACACCGAGGCGCTGAACCAGGCACGCGAGGCGCACGCCGAACTCCTCGACGCGCACCGCGCCGCCGAGGACGCGGCGAGCGGCTTCGACGAGATCGCCGCCATGCTCCGCGACCTGCTGCGCGAGCACACCACGGAGGAGGAGCAGGAGGAGACCGAGCCGTACCCCGGCAGCCCGGAGGAGGCCCGGCAGTCGGCCGCCGAAGCCCGCCGCTCCCTGCGCGGCTGCGCCGCCGACCTGTCCGCCGCGGAGGCCGCCGTCCGCGAGGCCAGCGACATCCTCGTCCGGCACGCCAACTCCACGCGCTACGAGCAGGTCCGTACCCCGGCACGGCAGCAGATCCGCGAACTGCCCGCCTCCGCACTGCCCGAACACGCCCAGCAGTGGGCCGACGCCTTCGCGCCCCGGCTCCGCGTCCTGACCGACGAGCTGGAGCAACTGGAGCGCAACCGCGACTCGATCGTGGACCGCCTGCGCGGCCTGGTGGAGTCGGCCCTGGCCACCCTGCGCTCCGCCCAGCGGCTCTCCCGCCTTCCGGAGGGTCTCGGCGAGTGGTCGGGACAGGAGTTTCTGCGCATCCGCTTCGAGGAGCCCGACCAGGCCACGCTCACCGAGCGGCTGGGCGAGGTCATCGACGAGGCGACCCGGGCGGCCGTCAAGAAGAACTCCGACCTGCGGCGTGACGGCATGTCCCTGCTGCTGCGGGGCGTCGCCGCGGCCCTCCAGCCCAAGGGCGTCGCCGTGGAGATCCTCAAGCCCGACGCGGTGCTGCGCGCCGAGCGCGTCCCCGTCGGGCAGATGGGCGACGTCTTCTCCGGCGGTCAGCTCCTCACCGCCGCGATCGCCCTGTACTGCACGATGGCCGCGCTGCGCTCGAACGACCGGGGCCGCGACAAGCACCGGCACGCCGGCACGCTGTTCCTCGACAACCCCATCGGCCGCGCCAACGCCACATACCTGCTGGAACTCCAGCGGGCGGTGTCGGACGCCCTGGGCGTCCAGCTCCTCTACACCACGGGCCTGTTCGACACCACGGCGCTCGCCGAGTTTCCCCTGGTCATCCGCATGCGCAACGACGCCGACCTGAGGGCCGGCCTCAAGTACATCAGCGTCGAGGAACACCTCCGCCCTGGCCTGCCGCAGCAGCCCCAGGCGGGGGAGGCGGTACACAGCGAGATCACGGCAACCAGGATGTACAAACGCCCCGCGTCCACGACGCCTTAGGGTCGCGCGGGACTGCGCGCACAGCCGCACAACCGTCCCGCAGCCGCCCGCGGTCAGGCGCTGTCGACCGCCGGGGCGCCGACGGAAGCGGTGCCCCTGGCGTCCGAACGGTGCGTGGCGAGCACGCCGGTCCGGTGCCGCTGGACGAAACGGCAGCCGCTCCTCACGAGTGCGACAACTGCCCGGCCCCGCCCCGTCGGCGTATCCGCTCCTGCGCCCGCTCGTGGGCACGGGCCTGCCGCCGGGCCCGGCGGCGCTCGCGTCGCAGGGCCCGTGCCGTGCTGCTCGGTGTGGACACCACGCCGTTGCGCTGGTTCCAGACCTGACGCGTCACCCACACGTCGAGGGCTCCCCAGGTCGCCACGATCGTGCTGACCACGCTGCTGATCACCATCGGGAACGCCAGCCAGGACCCGGCCATCGTGCACAGGAAGGCCACCATGGCCTGAATCAGCGTCAGAGCGATGAGGAGTACCGAGCGCACGGCGGCCGTCCGTACGGGATCCGGCAACCGGCGCCGCCGCGCCGGCTCCTCGACCCACAGGGGCCGGTAGTACTGCTGCTCGCGCACGTCACGGCCCCGCTGAGCCGGTACCCCCGCATCTCGAGCCGTGCTCTCCGCCTCGTCAGCCGGGTTGTCGCGATCAGCCTCCCCGGCATCCTGATGCGCTGTCATTTGCGCCTCGGCCGCCCTGGGGGCCCCGCTCCGCTCCGCCGTGCCCGTCACCGTGTCACTCCCCACCGCCAGCAGACTGCTCGCTCGTATCCGAAGACCCGTGCTTCCCAGTGGCTGCCCGGCTTGCGCTGTTTTACGCCGCCCGGATGCGGGATGCGGCTCCTGTGGCCGATTCCGCCCCCATTTCCCGTAGAGAAGGACGAACACCCCCCACGAAGATTCCCAGAAACCGAAAAATTTCAGCCAACCGTTCAGGCTCTCCACGGTCCTTGGGCCGCACGGCCGCCATGGTTTCGGGGAGACAACTCCCGCAATGCCCTGACAACTCCGCATGCCGTGTGGCTGGCGCGGAAGTTCACCTTCCGGACCGGCCTTCGAGTTCCCTGGGCGTCGGTAGTAGGCTCGCGCCGTTTGTTGACGCACATGTGTACCCCCGGTAGCCCGGGGGCCCGAGCTGGGGGAGGCCATGCGCTTTCGCGGGAAGTCCATCCGCCGGAAGATCGTGGCGCTGCTCCTCGTGCCGCTGGTGTCCCTGACCGCGATCTGGGCCTTCGCCACGGTGCTGACCGGACGTGAGGCGGCCGACCTGTTCAACGTGTCGTCCGTGGTGGAGAAGATCGGCTACCCCGTCGAGGACACCGTCCGTGTCGTCCAGGAGGAACGCCGTCAGACCCTGGTCTACCTCGCCGACCCCCGTGCCTCCGACGGGCTCGCCGCGCTCCGGCGCAGCCGGACCGCCACCGACGAGGCCGTCGGCAGCATCCGTGAGAACGCCCGGAATCCGGACGTGCGCGACGCGATGGGAGCGGACACCGACGAGCGGCTGACCGCGGTCCTGGACGCCTTCGACGGCATCGAGTCGCTGCGCCGCAGTGTCGAGGACGGCACCGTCGACCGCTCCCAAGCCCTCGACCTCTACAACCGGCTGGTCGACCCCTGTTACGTCCTGCTCGCCAACCTCCACGTCGTCGACAACGTGGAACTGGACAAGCAGTACCGCGCGCTGGTCAATCTCGCCCGCGCCCGCGAACTGCTCTCCCGCGAGGACGCCCTCCTCGGCTCCGCCCTGATCGTCGGCGAGGTCTCCCGCTCCGAAGAGCGTGACATCTCCGACCTCGTGGCCCAGCGCACCCTGATGTACGACACCAGCCTCCCGCTGCTGCCCGTCTCGGAACGCGACCGCTACCAGAGCTTCTGGAAGAACGCCTCCACCGCTCCGCTGCGCGTCGCCGAGGAAGCGGCCGTCTCCTCCGCCGACGGAACACCGCGCGGCGTCACCGCCAAGAGCTGGGACAGCGCCGCCGGCAACGTGCTCGACGAGCTCGGCACGCTCAACGACCAGGCCAACGACCGCTATCAGAGCCGCGTCGAACCGGTGGCCATGGGCGTCATCGCCAAGGCGGTCATCGCCGGTGTGCTCGGCCTGCTCGCTCTCCTGGTCTCCCTCTTCCTCTCCGTGCGCGTCGGCCGCACCCTCATCCGCGATCTGCGACAGCTGCGTCTGGAAGCCCACGAGGCGTCCGGAGTGCGGCTGCCCAGCGTGATGCGCCGGCTGTCGGCGGGCGAGCAGGTCGACGTCGAGACCGAGGTCCCGCGCCTGGAGTACGACAAGAACGAGATGGGCGAGGTCGGCCAGGCCCTCAACACCCTGCAGCGCGCCGCCGTCGAAGCCGCCGTCAAGCAGGCCGAGCTGCGCGCCGGCGTCTCCGAGGTGTTCGTCAATCTCGCGCGCCGCAGCCAGGTCCTGCTCCACAAGCAGCTCACCCTGCTCGACGCCATGGAGCGCCGGACCGAGGACACCGAGGAACTCGCCGACCTGTTCCGACTCGACCACCTGACCACCCGCATGCGCCGGCACGCCGAGGGCCTCGTGATCCTCTCCGGCGCCGCGCCCTCCCGGCAGTGGCGCAAGCCCGTCCAGCTCATGGACGTCGTACGCGCCGCCGTCGCCGAGGTCGAGGACTACGAGCGCATCGAGGTCCGCCGCCTCCCGCGTATCGCCGTCACCGGCCCGGCCGTCGCCGACATCACTCACCTCGTGGCGGAACTCCTGGAGAACGCCACGGTCTTCTCGCCACCGCACACCGCCGTCCAGGTCCTGGGCGAGCGGGTCGCCAACGGCTTCACCCTGGAGATCCACGACCGCGGCCTCGGCATGGCCGCCGAAGCGCTCCTGGACGCCAACCTCCGGCTCGCCGAGACCCCGGAGTTCGAGCTGTCCGACACCGACCGGCTCGGCCTGTTCGTGGTCAGCCGTCTCGCCCAGCGGCAGAACGTCCGCGTCTCCTTGCAGCCCTCCCCGTACGGCGGCACGACCGCCGTCGTCTTCCTCCCGGACGCTCTGCTGACGGACGACGTCCCGGACACGAACGGCATCGGGTTCCGGCTCGACCGGCCCCAGCTGGCCAAGGAGAGCGAGCCGCAGGACAGCCGCCGCGCCGCGCTGTCCCAGGGGCCCGCGCATCGGCCCGGCCTGCCGGCCTCCCTCCTGGACGGACCAGTGGAGCTGGAGGCCCCCGTCGACCTGGACGCCATCGGCGACTTCCCCGGCGCGCTCGACGACGAGGACAGCGAACACGGCGCCCTGTTCCGCCCCCGGCCCCTCACCCGTGCCCAGGACGAGGCCGCCGGCCGCCGCCCCGATCCGCACCAGGCAGCCGACCCCCGCAGCCCCCACGACCGGACCCACACCGGCGAAGACCCGGGCGCCCCCGTCCAGTTGCCGCGCCGCCACACCCCGAAGCTGGTCAGCTCGCACGGGCGCCCGGTCACCGAGCAGCGCCCCCGGCGGGGGAAGGCGGACGAGGACACCACGCGCACCGGCCGAACGGAGCCGGGCGATGCCTCCCCGCTCCCTTCGCGTCGCCGGGACGACGACTCGGTGAGCGGCGCGGCCACGGGCCGGTCCGGGCCGGAGTCCGCGCTTCCGGTACGCCGCCGCACCGAAGGCTCCTCGACCGGCAGCGGGCGAGGCGAATCCCAGCCGGACGCACCGCCGCCCCTGCCGGCCCGCCGTCGGGGGGCGGAGTCCGGCCGCCGCGGCATCGGTGCGGCCGGCCGGAACGACGACCGCACCGCCTCACCGGCCTCGTCCGGGACCGGGCCGGAGCCGCCCACACTCCCCACGCGGACACGCCGCGCGGAGATCGCATCGAGTGGCCCGGACGGCTTCGACCGCTGGCCGGACCCCGGGCAGGACTCCACCGGCGGGCCCGCCCGCCAGGTGACCGGCTCCGGTGCCGGGCCCCTGGACACCGGGTCGACTCCCGGCACCGGACGACGGGGGCAGCCTCCCGGGTCCGCACCGAACGAGCCTCGCTCCGGCACCGCGCCGCTGCCCCGGCGCGTCCGCCAGGCCAACCTGGCACCGCAGCTGAAGCGGGGGTCCGAGCCGCGTACGGAGGACAGAGCCGAGCCCGTCGAACGCGACGCCGACGAAGTACGCAGCCGTATGGCCTCGCTCCAGCGCGGCTGGCAGCGCGGCCGCGAGGAGAACGCAGCGGGCGACGCCGCCCACAGCGGCACAGCACGACAAGGAACGACAGAGGGGGACGGTCGATGACCGCACCGAAGGCCACCGGCCACACCGCAGCCGACAAGGGGGAGCTGAACTGGCTCCTCGACGACCTGGTGGACCGCGTCGCGAGCATCCGCAAGGCCCTCGTGCTCTCCAGCGACGGTTTGCCGACAGGCGTGTCCAGGGACCTCACCAGGGAGGACAGCGAGCACCTGGCCGCCGTCGCCTCCGGTTTCCACAGCCTCGCCAAGGGCGTGGGACGCCACTTCGAGGCCGGCAACGTCCGACAGACGGTCGTCGAGCTCGACGACGCCTTCCTGTTCGTGACGGCCGCCGGCGACGGCAGCTGCCTCGCCGTCCTCTCGGACGCCGACTCGGACGTCGGCCAGGTCGCCTACGAGATGACGCTCCTGGTGAAGCGGGTGGGTGTGCATCTGGGTGCCGCTCCGCGCACCGATCTGCCCGCAGGCGGGTAGTGGGATGACATGAGCGCTGACGGTCAGGGAAGAAGCCACTGGTTCGACGACGAGGCCGGACCGGTCGTCCGTCCGTACGCCATGACCCGCGGCCGCACCAGCAGCCAGGGCCAGCACCGCCTGGACCTGATCGCGGTCGTGGTCACGGAACCGCACGCGGACGACCCGGAAGCGGACCACATGCTCTCCCCGGAGCATGTGGACATCGTCGAACTGTGTCGTGACGTCCCGCAGTCGGTCGCCGAGCTCGCAGCGGAACTCGATCTGCCGATCGGGGTGGTACGGGTCCTTGTCGGAGATCTCGTGGACGTGGAATTCGTCCATGTGAACCGGCCCGTACCCCCTGCCGAACTGCCGGACGAGAGTATTCTGCGCGACGTGATCAACGGCCTCCGGGCGCTGTGAGCAGCGCGGAAGCGGGGTACTGACGTGACAGGCCGGCAGTTCCGGGTCGACCGAGGCGGCACCTTCACCGACACCGTCGCGCGTCGCCCGGACGCCCGGCTGCTCACCCACGAGCTGCTGTCGGACAGCCCGGCCCGCTACGCCGCGGCCGTCGAGGGCGTCCGCACGCTGCTGGCCGGCTCCGACGACCCCGTCCGCATGGGCACGACGGTGGCCACCAACGCCCTCCTGGAGCGCAACGGCGAACGCACCCTGCTGGTCGTCACCCGAGGCTTCCGCGACGCCCTGCGCATCGCCTACCGGAACCGCCCGAGCAGCTTCGCCCGCCGCATCGAACTGCCCGAGGCCGACGGCGCCGTGACCGAACTCGGCGGCAGCGACTCCGCGGACGTCGTCAGCGGCGACGTACTCGTCATCGAAACCCCAGGCGGCGCAGGCTACGGCCCGCCGTCGCCCGACCCCCATCAAGCAGGAGAAGAGATCGATGATCTTCGGGCGTTCTGAGCGCGGCAAGCCTCCGGTCGAGCCCGTCACGCTCAAGATCCTGGTGGCCGGCGGTTTCGGCGTGGGCAAGACCACGCTCGTCGGCGCGGTCAGCGAGATCCGGCCGCTGCGCACCGAGGAGCTGCTCACCGAGGCCGGACGCCCGGTCGACGACACCAGTGGTGTGGAAGGCAAGCACACCACGACCGTTGCCATGGACTTCGGCCGCATCACGCTCCGCGAGGACCTGGTGCTGTACCTCTTCGGCACGCCCGGCCAGGAACGGTTCTGGTTCATGTGGGACGAGCTGTCCGAGGGCGCGCTCGGGGCCGTCGTCCTCGCCGACACCCGCCGCCTGGAGGACTCCTTCGCCGCCGTCGACTACTTCGAACGGCGCTCGATACCGTTCCTCGTCGGCGTCAACTGCTTCGAGGGCGCACCGCGTTACCCGGTCGAGGACGTGCGCCAGGCCCTCGACCTCGACGACGGCGTGCCGCTCATGATGTGCGACGCCCGCGACCGCGAGTCGGTCAAGGAAGCGCTCATCGGCGTCGTCCAGCACGCCATGGCGTACGCGGCCGACCGCCGCCAGACGGTGACCACCTGACACTGACCACCTGACGCTCGGCCGGCCGGGCGCGGACCGTACACCCGCCGACAGGGGTACGGTCCACTGTCCGGAAACGACCCTGCACGCGCGCGTGGCTAGCTGTCGGCGTCCTCCTCCCAGCCGAAGCTCCTCTCCACGGCCTTGCGCCAGTTGCGGTGCTCGCGGTCCCGCACGGACGCGTCCATGGACGGTGTCCACTCGACGTCCTTCTGCCAGTGCGCCTTGAGCTCGTCCAGGTCGTTCCACACACCGGTGGCCAGACCGGCCGCGTACGCGGCGCCCAGACAGGTCGTCTCGGAGACCTTGGGCCGCACCACCGGCACGTCGAGCACGTCCGCCTGGTGCTGCATGAGCAGGTTGTTCTTCGTCATGCCGCCGTCGACCTTCAGGGTGGTGATGTGCACCCCGGAGTCCTGGTACATGGCGTCCACGACCTCGCGGGTCTGCCAGCTCGTCGCCTCCAGCACCGCGCGCGCGAGGTGCGCCTTCGTGACGTACCGGGTCAGTCCGGTGATCACGCCGCGCGCGTCGGAGCGCCAGTACGGCGCGAACAGGCCCGAGAACGCCGGCACGATGTACGCACCGCCGTTGTCCTCCACACTCGCGGCCAGGGGCTCGATCTCGTCGGCGGTACGGATGATGCCGAGCTGGTCGCGGAACCACTGGACCAGCGCGCCCGTTATGGCTATCGACCCCTCCAGACAGTAGACCGGCGCCTCGCTGCCGATCTTGTATCCCATCGTCGTCAGCAGACCGCTCTTCGACGACACCGGGCGGTTGCCGGTGTTGAGCAGCAGGAAGCTGCCCGTGCCGTACGTGTTCTTCGCGGTCCCCACGTCGTAGCAGGCCTGGCCGAACACGGCGGCCTGCTGGTCGCCCAGCGCGGAGGCGACGGGCACGCCGGCGAGCTGGCCGACGGCGGTGCCGTACACCTCGGCGGAGGACCGGATCTCCGGCAGCATGGCCTCGGGGATGTTCATCGCCGAGCAGATCGAGGAGTCCCACTGCAGGGTCTCCAGGTTCATCAGCATGGTGCGCCCGGCGTTGGTCACATCGGTGACGTGCTGCCCGCCGTCGGTACCGCCGGTGAGGTTCCAGATCAGCCAGGAGTCGATCGTTCCGAAGGCGATCTCACCGCGTTCGGCCCGGGCCCGGAGGTCGGGCACGTTGTCGAGCAGCCAGGCCGCCTTGGGCCCGGAGAAGTAGGTGGCCAGCGGCAGACCCGTCTGCTCGCGGAAACGGTCCTGCCCCTCCGAGCCGCCCAGCTGGTTGCACAGCGCCGCGGTCCGCGTGTCCTGCCACACGATGGCGTTGTGCACGGGCTTTCCCGTCGAGCGGTCCCACAGCAGGGTTGTCTCGCGCTGGTTGGTGATCCCCATCGCGCTCAGCTGGTCGGCGCGCAGCCCGGCCTTGGCGAGCGCCCCGGCGACCACCGCCTGCACCTTGGACCAGATCTCGGTGGCGTCGTGCTCCACCCACCCGGGCTTGGGGAAGATCTGGCGGTGCTCGCGCTGGTCCACGGCGACGATGGCACCGTTTTCGTTGAAGACGATGCAGCGGCTGGAGGTGGTGCCCTGGTCGATCGCTGCTACGTACTTCTCGGAGTTGTCCGTCATGGCTACTACCTCTTGATCGCTTGGTCAGAAGGCTGCGTTGCAGATGAGGGCCCCGAGAATTCCGACGGCCGCGGGCCCTGCCACGGAGGCGGCCCTGTCACGGGATCCAGGCGTACCCCCAGTCGGGCATTCCCTTGTCCGGGATCGGGAGGAACTGGTGCACGATGCGTGGCCCCGGACACGTGCGGGGATGATCGCGGAGCCGGTGGGCCCGAGATCGAGTGACGGCGGGATCGATGTGGCCGCCCGGCAGCGGCGCGGCGGTGTACGCGCCTGCCGTGCCGCTGATCTCGCCGACGAAGTTGTGCACGTTGCTCATGGCGGCTCCTAGGCCGAGGCCCGGGGACGATCCGCCCCGATCCTCGTGTGCGGGGTGCGTTTCCCATGGCTCCCTTCAGATGAAGGCAGGGATACCCGCGCCCCGCCCGGCGTCCGTGACGAGCGTGCCGATCGCAGCCGAATCGCCCGTGGGGCAAAGAGCCTTGGCGTCGGCGCGCCCGCGCGCCGCATGCCGGATACGCCGAGTATGTACGGCGATGTCGACTGACACCGGAAGTGTTCACCGGCGCCCAGGGGGCGTCAAGGTCGCCGACCGCAACGGTTGACGGCCGTTGTGGCGGCGGTCGGGCCTGCCGGGCCGGGTGACCGGTTGCATGGCCTGGCGGCGCCCGGTCGGGTCGTTGTTCAGATGTGGTCGGGGCCGGCGCGGGCTTCGCCGAGCCGCGCGAGGCCTTGCTGGTGGTGTCGTCCGGCCTGCGCTTGGGCTCCGCCCGTAGGCGATCGCCCAGCCGCATCCGACTCTTCGCTTCTAGCCACCAGCATCCACCTGACCAGGCGGTCTCTCAACCGGACGGGCGGCCCGGCCCCTGGCCTCCTGACTGAGTCCTGCAGAGACCGAGTCCCTGTCAGACGCCCCCTAAGAGGCTCCACACCGCGCAGCTGCCGGCGTCGTCTCGCCGCCACGGCGGGTCTCATGCCCGGGCGTACCCGCGCGGCCCAGCACCCAACTCGCCCCGTGCAACGCCTTCGCCGCCTTCTTCAGGGGCGCCAGGCACGCCGCCGCCTGCCGGTGGTCGGTCACACTGCCCGGCGCGCACAGCACCGTGGCGAGCGACAGCGTGACCGGCCGACCGCCCGCCGACCAGGGGGCGTCCAGCAGGGACGCGGCCAGCGGATCGAGGCCCTCCGGTTCGGCGAGCACCAGGAAATCGTCGCCGCCGATGTGTCCCACACGGGTGCCGTCCATCGCGGTCTGCTGCAACGCACGCCCCACCGCCCGGATCAGCTCGTCACCCGCCGCGAACCCGGCCCCGTCGTTGACCTGCTTGAAGTGGTCGACGTCCAGCCAGCTCAGCGCGAACGCCCGCCCGGACGCGATCCACCGGTTCACCTCCCCGGTGATCACGTCCGAGCCGGGCAGCCGCGTCAGCGGATTCAGCCCCGCCGCCTCCTCCACCCGTGTCTCGGCCAGTGCGCGCACGAGGTCCGCGAGCCGGACGACGCCCACACACCGCCCGTACTCGTCCACGACGGCGACATCGTCCGACGTACGGTCCCGCCCGCCGACCGCGACGACGTCCAGTACCTCCCAGGCGGTGGCGTCGATGCCCACCGTCCGCGGGGAATCACCGAGCTTGGCCGCCGGCCGGTCGGCGTAGAGGGCATGCCCATAGCGCCCCGACATCGACAACAGGAACCGGGACCGGTGCACCGACCGGACCGGCACTCCGGCGGTGTCCACGAGCAGGACCCCGGACACGTCCGGTGACCCGGTCAGCAGCGCCCGCACCTGCGCCGCGGACGCCGTGGCGGGCAGCAGCGCGGCGGGCCGCACGAATTCCCGCACCGACGGTCCCGACCGCGGCACGGCCACATCGGCGGGGGAGCGGGGCGGGACGTAGACGTCGGCGGCGGGCAGCCGGGCCGGCGGGGCGAACAGTTCGCCCTGTGCCAGCTGCGCCCCGGCCGCAAGCGCCACCGCGCACTGCCCTTCGGTCTCCACGCCCTCGACAGCCAGGAGAGCCCCCAGTTCGTCGCACAGCGTCCGCATCGACCGCACCACCGCCGGCCGCGCCAGCAGTGACGCGTCCAGCTTCACGAGCTCGGGCGTGATGTCCGAGAGGAGCCGCAAGGGCGCGTCCCCGTCCCCGACACCGTCCGCGCAGATCCGGAAGCCCTGACCGCGCAGCCTGGACACCGCCTCCAGCAGTGCCCGCTGCGGCACGTGCGTGTACGGCGGACAGATGTCGATCGTCACCTCCCAGGGAAGCCGCCCCGCCTCTCGCACGGCGTCGTGCAGCGAAGGGAGCCCGCCGAGGTCGGCGAGGGTGCCGGCGAAGGCGTTGACGAAGAGCGGCAGCAGGGTCTCCTTGCGCACCGCCGCGCGGAGCGCGGACACCGCCAGCCGACTGTCGAGCTCGGGGTCCCGGCGGGCCTCGGCCAGGATGTCGCCGGTCTCCGGGCGGGCGAGTATCTCCAGTCCCGTGACCGCGCCGGTCGTCAGATTGACCACCGGTTGGAAGGCGAAGCGGAGAGTGTCCGTCCAGGAGTGCACGGCAGCATGATGTATCGCCCGGCGTACGCCCAAGCCCAGTTCATGAGACGTTCACGCAGGATTCCGGAGTGGTCACGCTGCGTAGATCAAAGGCGTGGTCGCGATCGCACCATCAGCGTCCGCGGCGGCACGGGCCCGCACACGTCCAGGCACGATCCTGTGCATGTCCGGGGCGTCGTCCGGGCATGTCCGGGCCCTGTTCCGTGCCACGGCCGGGCGCCACCCCAGGCCGCGTCCAGGCGGCACCCCGCGCCACGTCCGAGCACCACCCGCGCCGCGTCTCGGCACCGCCTCAGCCCACGCTGACCTCGCACCGCACCCGCCGCGTCCCCGCGTCGCCCATGCCGTGCCCGGCACCGCCCCGAGCCGCGTCCAACCCACCGCTCACCGCACCGCGATCACCGCTGATCCGTGCCCGAACAATCCCTGGTTCGCGCTGATGCCCACGCGCGCTCCCGCGACCTGCCGGTCCCCTGCCTCGCCTCGCAACTGCCAGGTCAGCTCGCACACCTGGGCTATCGCCTGCGCCGGAACCGCCTCTCCGAAGGAGGCCAGGCCGCCGCTGGCGTTCACCGGTATTCGTCCGCCCAGGGCGGTCGCCCCGTCGCGCAGCAGCTTCACGCCCTCGCCCTCACCGCACAGCCCCAGGTCTTCGTACCACTGCAACTCGAGCGCCGTGGACAGGTCGTAGACCTCGGCCAGCGACAGATCCTCCGGCCCCACCCCCGCCTCCTCGTAGGCCGCTCGGGCGATGGACACCCGGAACGGCTCGGCAGGCGGGTCGACCGCCACCGCGGAGTCCGTGGCGATGTCCGGCAGGTCCGGCACCGTGTTCGGGTACCGCGGCGTCAGCGTGGCCACGGCCCGGATCCGCACCGGATCCGCATGGCCGTGCCGACGTGCGAACTCCATGCTCGAGAGCACGACCGCCGCGCCCCCGTCGGAGGTCGCGCAGATGTCGAGCAGCCGCAGCGGGTCGGCGACGACGGCGGAGGCGGCCACCTCCTCCGCGGTGACTCGCCGGCGGTAGCGCGCATGGGGGTTCAGCGCGCCCATCGCCGCGTTCTTCACCTTCACCTGTGCGAAGTCGCCCGGGGTGTCCCCGTGCATGGCCATGCGCCTACGGGCGTACAACCCGAAGTACACGGGGTTGGTCGCCCCGAGGATCCGGAACCGCAGCCAGTCGGGATCGTCGGGCCGGTCCCCGCCCGCAGGGCGGAAGAATCCCTTGGGAGCGGCATCCGCTCCCACCACGAGGACCACCTCGGAGAGCCCGGAGAGGATCTGAGCCCGCGCGGCGTCCAGGGCCTGGGCTCCGGACGCGCACGCCGCGTACACGCTCATGACCCGGGCCCCTTGCCAGCCCAGTGCTTTAGCGAACGTTGCCCCGGCGACATACCCGGGATAGCCGCCACGGACGGTGTCGGCGCCGATGATCGAGCCGATGTTCCGCCAGTCCAGCCCGGCGTCGGCGAGCGCCGCGCGGGCCGCCGCTACGCCGTACTCGACGAAGTTCCGTCCCCACTTGCCCCACGGGTGCATGCCCGCACCCAGCACCGCCACCTCACCTGTCACGCCTTCACCCCCGTCGGCCGCCAGTGCCAGGTCGTCCAGGTCGCATCCGCGTCCTCGTGGAGCACGCCGGGCACGACCTCCACCTCCATGCCCACCGTCAAGTCCTCGACGGTGACCCCGGGAGCCGCCTGACCCAGCACCACGATCCGCTCGGCCTCCAGCTCCACAGCGATCAACGCGCACGGCGCCCACGAAAGTTCCGGATCGCTCACGTAGGGTGACGGCGGCCGATACCGGCTGTCCGTGTACGACCAGACGCGGCCGCGCCGCGACAGCGGGACCTCCGTCAGGTCTGCGCCCCCGCAAGCCGGGTTGCGGCAGTGGTGGTCCTCGCGGGGGAAGAAGACCGAAGAGCACGCCGCGCAACGCGTGCCGAGCAGCCGGAAATCCTCCCCCTCCCCGGCGAACCACCCCGCTACCACTGGCGTTCGTGTACGCGACACAGTGCCTCCCCGCAGACTGAATCTGACGGAACGTCAGAAGTCTGCCACGGCCTTCCGGATTTCGGCATCCCTTCCCCGGCGGGACCGTCTCCTGGTAGACGCAAGAGCCATGACACGACTCACGACCGTGGCACGCGGCCTGATTACCGCCTTCGCCGCCGTGCTGGCAGGGACCGCCCCCACCGCCACCGCCCAGGCCAAGACCGGGCCCCATGCGCCCAAGGACTTCGTGGCCCTGAGAAGCGTGGACCCGACGATCATCCAGGAGATGCGCTACGTCACCCCGCACAACTTCGTCGGCGAGCGCATCGACGGCTACGCCCAGCCGATCTGCGTCCTCACCCGCCCCGCCGCCCAAGCCCTCCACAGGGCCCAGACGAAGCTGCTGCGCCAGGGCTACACACTCAAGGTGTACGACTGCTACCGGCCGCAGCGTGCGGTGGACCACTTCGTCCGCTGGGCCGAAGACCTCGACGACCAGGCCATGAAGGGCGAGTTCTACCCGAACGTCGACAAGACCCGGCTGTTCACCGACGGTTACATCGCCGAGAAGTCAGGACACAGCCGTGGCTCGACCCTTGACGTCACCCTCGTGAAACTGCCGGCGAAACCGATCCGGTCGTACCACCCCGGAGAGCCCCTCGTGCCCTGCTTCGCCCCCAAGGACGAGCGGTTCCCCGACAACTCCGTCGACATGGGAACCGGCTTCGACTGCTTCGACACCCTCTCGCACACCCTCGACCCCCGTGTCCAGGGCGAGCAGCGCGCCAACCGGCTGCTGCTCAAGAACACCCTGGAGGGCCTCGGCTTCGTGAACCTGCCAGAGGAATGGTGGCACTACACCTACAAGCCCGAGCCCTACCCGGACACCTACTTCGACTTCCCCGTGTCCAGGAAGGCGCTCACCAGCGCTCACTGAGCCGCCCGCCCGAGACGCCCTCTCCGTGATCGGCTACAGTCCGCCGCGTGTCCGAAACTCAGCACTCCAGTTCCAACCCCGCGCCGGACTGCCACTGTTCGAGCTGCGGCGCACCCTACGGAGAGGGCGTCTCCGGCTGGCCCCGCACCTGCCCGGCGTGCGGCAAAGTGGCCTACCGCAATCCGCTCCCGGTCGCGGTGGCCCTTCAGCCCGTGTACGACACCAAGGGCACCGCCCTGGTCGTCATCACCCGAACCGTCGCTCCCGCGCGCGGGGGCACGGCCCTGCCCGGTGGCTACATCGACGACCGGGAGGACTGGCGGCACGCCGTCGTACGCGAACTCAAGGAGGAAACCGGCATCGACGCGGCCGTCCGCGACGTACGCCTCGTCGACGCGATGAGCTCGCCCGACGGACACCTGTTGCTGTTCGGCCTCCTCCCGGAACGCCCTGTCGAGGGCCTGCCACCCTCCGCCGCCACGGACGAGACGGAGGGCTGGCACCTCCTGCGCAGGGCGGAGGAACTCGCCTTCCCCCTGCACACCGTGGCCGTACGGGCCTGGTTCGAGGGCCGCTACATCTGAGCTCAGCGCTCCCCGGCACCGCGAACGCGCACCGGGTGGGACGGCACGCCCCCGCCGTCCTCACCCTCCCGCTCGACGACGACCCGCGCGCCCATCCACCGAGCGGTGTAGCGCTCGATCTCCGGCTCGTCCCACCCGTCGCCCCCGTCCGGCACGACCAGCCCGCTCCCGGTGCGTCCCCGGGCGGGTGCCCACACCTCCAGCTCCAGCCTGCCGTCCTCCCCGCGTACGGGGAGCACCGCACCCGCGCGTGCGAACACCGGGATCCGCGACAGAGGTGCGTCGACGAGCACCTGCGCCGGCCCCTCGTACGCCCGCTCCGTCACCGTGTCGTACCAGCGCCCTCGCGGCAGCTGCACGGCACGCCGGTCCGCGCCCGGGTCGAGCACCGGCGCCACCAGCAGGCTGTCGCCCAGCAGGAAGGCGTCCTCGCAGTCACGCAGTGCCCGCTCCTCCGGCGCAACCCACCACAGGGGCCGCACATAGGGTGCTCCGGTACGCCGCGCCAGATGCGCCAGCGTCACGAAGTACGGCAGCAGCCGCCGGCGCTCCAGGAGCGCCACGCGCGCGTGCTCCAGCACCTCGGCACCGAACTCCCACGGCTCCCTGCGACCCGCCCGCAGACTCGCGTGCGTGCGGAAGAGAGGCAGGTACGCGCCCAGCTGGAACCAGCGCAGATACAGCTCGGGGGAGGGATCCCCGTCGAAGCCTCCGATGTCCGGCCCCGAGTACGGCACGCCGCACAGACCGAGGCCCATCACCAGCGCCAAAGAAGCCCGTAGCCCCGGCCAGCCGGTGGCGACGTCCCCCGACCAGGTCCCGCCGTAGCGCTGCATGCCGGCCCACCCGGAGCGGGAGAACAGGAACGGCCGCTCCTCGGGCACGAGTTTCCGCAACCCCTCGAAGCCCGCCCTGGCCATGCACAGCGCGTACACGTTGTGCGCCTCACGGTGGTCACCGAGCCGTCCCTCCAAGGAGTGCCGCGCCGAACGCGGCAGCGTCGACTCCCCGAAGGCGGCGAACGACGTGGGCTCGTTCATGTCGTGCCAGAACCCCGAGAACCCCTGCGCGAGCCGCTCCTCGTAGAGACCGCCCCACCACTCACGCACGCGCGCGTGCGTGAAATCGGGAAACACCGCTTCCCCGGGCCACACCACACCCCGCACGACCTGCCCCGAGGCGTCCCGCACGAACGCGTCCTCGGCCGTCCCACAGTCGTACACGGCATTGCCGGGCAGGGCCTTCACGGCCGGGTCGACGATCGACACCAGCCGGATGCCCTCCCGCCGGAGTTCCTCGGCCAGAACGGGCAGCTTCGGGAAGCGGTCCTGGTCGACCGTGAACACCTGATGCGCGTCGAAATGGTCGATGTCCAGGTGCACGGCGTCGAGCGGCAGACCGTGCTCCAGGTAACCCGCGACGATCCGCCGCACCTCCTGCTCGCTGCCGAACCCCCACCGCGCGTGGTGGTGCCCGAGCGCCCACGCGGGCGGCAGCGCGGGCGCGCCGGTGAGCGACGCCCAAGCGAACAGCACGCGCGCGGGGGCGCCCGCCATCACCCAGCAGCGCAGAGGACCGCCGTCCATCCGCATCTCGCTCGTCCCGACCCGGTCATGCCCGGAACCCGCGCCCTCCTCGCCCGCCCGCAGCGTCACCGTGCCGTCCCACGAACTGTCGTGGAACACCAGATGCGTACCGCCGTCGGCCACCACCATCTGCACCGGCATCGTGATGTACAGCGGGTCGTCACCAGGCGCGAAGGCGAAACCGGGGTCGGTGTTCCACAGCCGGTACGTCCCGTCCGGCAGCCGAGGACCCGAAGCACGACCACCGAGCCCGAAGAACCGCGCGTCGGCGGCCACCTCCGACCGCTGCATCCACCGCGCCGGACCGCCCCCGACCGGCTCCCACCACCGCGGCGGCAGATCACGGCGCAGCGTCACGCCACCGGGGGTGCGCACCTCCACCGCGCCATGCCGCGACACGACGACCGTCACCCGCTCGGCCACCACCCGCCAGCCGCCGTCCTTGTCCGGCTCCAGCACCACCCGGGGATCCGCCTCCGGACACCGGCCGGCCAGCGCGTACGACGGCTCGGGCTCCGCCCCGTCCCAGCCCCAGAAGACGGCTCCGCTCACGGCGACGAGAATCCGCAGCTCCGACCGGCTGAAACGGACGACACCGCCCCCCGGCCCCGGCTCCACCTCCTGCACGACCCCGGGCACCCGCGCACGCTCCGCCCCGCGCGGCGGCAGCCCGGTGGCGTCGGCCCGCCGCCTGCGCCACGCTGCTCGTACGGTACGCACACCCTGTGCCGCGCCCACCGAACCTACCGCTTTCACCGAACGCACCAGGTCACGACCGTTCATGCTGCTCACCCTGCCACTGACCGCCCCACGCGAGCGTGTCGTTCAACTGCCGTTCATCCGTGCCGGGACCACATCTTCACGACATGGACTATGTGGGGCGCACCCTGGTGCCGAAGTCGATCACATGGCATTGTCCGTGCCAGCCGCGTCACGCGCACACCCCAGCCCGTGCGCGGAGGACGCACACGACGCGCACAGTCCGGGAGCCGACCATGTCGACCGATAGTCCTCAGCCGCTGTGGCAGCCAGACCCCGAGCGCATCACCCGGGCACGGATCACGAGGTTCCAGGCCTGGGCAGCCGAGCACCACGGCGCCCCCGCCGAGGGCGGCTACGCAGCCCTCCAGCGCTGGTCCGTCGACGAGCTGGACACCTTCTGGAAAGCCCTCACGGAGTGGTTCGACGTCCGTTTCTCGACGCCCTACGCGCGCGTGCTCGGCGATCGTTCGATGCCCGGCGCGCAGTGGTTCCCCGGCGCGACCCTCAACTACGCCGAACACGCGCTGCGCGCGGCCGGCACCCGCGCTGACGAACCGGCCCTCCTGCACGTCGACGAGACGCACGAACCGAGCCCCGTCACCTGGGCCGAGCTGCGCCGCCAAGTCGGCTCCCTGGCCGCCGAACTGCGCACCCTCGGCGTACGCCCCGGAGACCGCGTCAGCGGCTATCTCCCCAACGTCCCGCAGGCCGTGGTCGCCCTCCTCTCCACAGCCGCCGTGGGCGCCGTCTGGACGTCCTGCGCGCCCGACTTCGGCGCCCGCAGTGTCCTCGACCGCTTCCAGCAGGTCGAACCCGTCGTGCTGTTCACGGTTGACGGCTACCGCTACGGCGGCAAGGAGCACGACCGCCGCGAGATCGTCGCCGAACTGCGCCGCGAACTGCCCACCCTGCGCGCCGTCGTCCACATCCCCCTCCTCGGCACCGAGGCACCCGAGGGCGCCCTCGACTGGTCGGCCCTCACCTCCGCCGACACCGACCCCGTCTTCGAGCAGGTGCCCTTCGACCACCCCCTGTGGGTGCTCTACTCCTCCGGGACGACCGGCCTGCCCAAGGCCATCGTCCAGTCCCAGGGCGGCATCCTGGTCGAGCACCTCAAGCAACTCGGCCTGCACTGCGACCTGGGGCCCGAGGACCGCTTCTTCTGGTACACGTCGACCGGCTGGATGATGTGGAACTTCCTCGTCTCCGGCCTGCTCACCGGTACCACGATCGTCCTCTACGACGGCAGCCCCGGGTACCCGGACACCGGCGCCCAGTGGCGGATCGCCGAACGCACCAAGGCCACCCTCTACGGCACCTCGGCCGCCTACGTCATGGCCTGCCGCAAGGCGGGCGTCCACCCGTCGCGCGACTTCGACCTCTCCTCCGTCCAGTGTGTCGCCACCACCGGCTCCCCCCTGCCACCCGACGGCTTCCGCTGGCTCCACGACGAGGTCCGCGACGACCTGTGGATCGCCTCCGTCAGCGGCGGCACGGACGTGTGCTCCTGCTTCGCCGGAGCCGTCCCGACCCTCCCGGTCCACGTCGGCGAGCTCCAGGCCCCCTGCCTCGGCACCGACCTCCAGTCCTGGGACCCGAGCGGCAACCCCCTGGTCGACGAGGTCGGCGAGCTCGTTGTCACCAACCCCATGCCGTCGATGCCCATCCACTTCTGGAACGACCCAGACGGCAGCCGCTACCACGACAGCTACTTCGACACCTACCCCGGCGTATGGCGGCACGGTGACTGGATCACCGTCACCTCCCGCGGATCCGTCGTCATCCACGGCCGCTCCGACTCCACGCTCAACCGCCAGGGCGTCCGCATGGGATCCGCCGACATCTACGAGGCCGTGGAGCGCCTTCCCGAGATCAGGGAATCCCTCGTCATCGGCATCGAACAGCCTGACGGCGGCTACTGGATGCCCCTCTTCGTGCACCTGGCCCCCGGAGCCGTCCTCGACGAGGCCCTGCTGAACCGCATCAAGCAGACCATCCGCGAACAACTGTCACCGCGCCATGTGCCCGACGAGATCATCGAAGTACCCGGCGTCCCGCACACCCTGACCGGCAAGCGCATCGAGGTCCCGGTCAAACGCCTCCTCCAGGGCACCCCGCTGGAGAAGGCGGTCAACCCGGGCTCCATCGACAACCTCGACCTGCTCGGCTTCTACGAGGACCTGGCCCGCAAACGCGCCTGACCGCCCCCTGAGACCACTCATCGTAACCATGGCTGTCGACGTGATCATGTCCGCTTCATAGTCGCTGACCTGTGATGTTCCTGCTTGCCCGGGCGGGTGATCACCATGCCCACCCCCGTTGTCAGTGCTGCCGATTACTGTGAGTGAGCATTGATCGACCGTGCACAGGGGGAACAATGACGCAGACGGACAACCGGACCATGCGACGTGTCCTGCACCGAGAAATCGCCGGCACCATCGGCCTGATCACCGACGAGCACGACTTCCGGGCCATGCGGCGCTACCGCAGCTTCACCTTCCACGACCACGCCGCCTACCTCAAACATGTGGAAGGCCTCCTCAGGGCACGAGCCCTGCAAGGCAGCCACACCACGGTGGCCCTCTTCGACCCCGAGGAGTACGCCGAGTTCTGCACGCAAAAGGGACTTGATCCCGACAACCCGTCGAGCCGCACACGCTTCACGGCACGGCTCGCGGTCACAGGCCCGACCCTTCCCTACGAGGGCCAGCCGCTGGCGGACCTCCTCCCGGCCCTCGTCGACGAGGCCGTGCGACAGGCCACCTGGGAATACGCGACCACACTCCTCGCCCGCCTGGGCGCCTGCACCACCTGCGGCGAGGACATCGGCCACGCCGCCTTCACCCGGGCCTCGGACCTCCTCGTCCGCATCCTCGACACGGCCCCACCCGGCAGCCGGCACCTCGTATGCAGCGTCACCGGACCGCCCGAAACCCTCGTCGCCGCCCTCCATGTCGCCGACACCGACGGGGCCGTGAAACTGGACGAGGCCGAAGCCCTCGAGTTCGCCACGGTCCTGGCCCTCGGCCTGGCCACCGAAAGCCCAGGAGGCCTCGTCATCCGCGCCAGCTCCCCAGGCGCCCCCGACCGCGTCTACGGCTGGCGCCTGCGCGCATACGGACTCGTGGCCCTCACCGCGGGAGAGGTCTTCGACGCCTACTGCACCGACGTCGAATCCGGCGATCTGATCTCCCCCGAATCCAACGTCGACTACTGCGAGCCGCCGGACCTGGGAGAGGTGAAACCCGAACAGGGACACAACCACTGAAAAGCGGGCGGGGCGCCCCACCGCAGTGGAGCGCCCCGCCCGGGCAGCCTCGGCCGGCCATGGCCCGGCTCACTCGCCCGACAACACCGCCTGCGCCGCGCTGCGCGCGTCCTCCGCACTGTCCGTGGCCCGCGCCGCCGCCGCGGCGCGCTCGCACTGCGCGAGCGTGTACTTCGCCAGCGTGGCCCGGACATAGGGAATCGACGCCGCGCCCATCGAAAGGGAGGTGACGCCCAGACCAGTCAGCACACAGGCGAGCAACGGGTCGGACGCGGCCTCACCACACACGCCACAGCTCTTGCCCTCGGCCTTCGCGGCCTCGGCGGACAGCGCCACCAGGTCGAGCAGCGCCGGCTGCCACGGATCCTGGAGACGGGAGACCGCACCCACCTGACGGTCGGCGGCGAAGGTGTACTGCGCCAGGTCGTTCGTCCCCAGCGACAGGAACTCGACCTCCTGGAGGATCGAGCGCGCCCGCAGCGCGGCCGACGGGATCTCGACCATCGCGCCGAACTTCGCCCGCAGTCCGGCCTTTCGGGACGCGTCCGCGAAGGCCCGGGCATCGGTGCGGTCGGCGACCATCGGGGCCATGACCTCGAGGTAGACCGGCAGCCCCTCCGCGGCCTTCGCGAGCGCCGTCAGCTGGGTGCGCAGGATCTCCGGGTGATCCAGCAGAGTCCGCAGACCCCGCACGCCGAGCGCCGGGTTCGGCTCGTCAGCCGGCGTCAGGAAGTCGAGCGGCTTGTCCGCGCCCGCGTCCAGCACCCGCACCACGACGCGTCCCTCGGGGAACGCCTCCAGCACCTGGCGGTACGCCGCGACCTGCTTCTCTTCGGACGGCGCCTGCTTGCTGTCGTCCAGGAAGAGGAACTCGGTCCGGAAGAGGCCGACTCCCTCCGCCCCGGCCTCGACCGCTGCCTCCACATCCGCCGGGCCGCCGATGTTCGCGAGCAGCGGCACCTTGTGACCGTCCGCGGTGGCACCGGGGCCGGTCGAGGCCGCCAGCGCCGCCTTGCGCTCGGCGGCCGCGGCCTCGAGCTGAGCCTTCTTCTCATCGCTCGGGTCCACGAAGATCTCGCCGGTGCTGCCGTCGACGGCGATCATCGTGCCCTCGGCGAGCTCACCCGCACCCGGCAGCGCGACCACGGCCGGCACCCCGAGCGCCCGCGCCAAAATCGCACTGTGGCTGGTCGGACCGCCCTCCTCCGTGACGAAGCCGAGCACCAGAGTCGGGTCCAGCAGCGCGGTGTCGGCGGGCGCGAGGTCACGGGCGACAAGGACATAGGGCTCGTCGCTGTCGGGGACACCCGGCATCGGCACCCCCAGCAGCCGGGCGACGATACGATTCCGCACGTCGTCGAGATCGGCCACGCGACCGGCGAGGTACTCACCGGCACCCGCGAGCAGCTCCCGGTACGAGGCGAACGCGTCGTACACCCCGCGCTCGGCCGTGCTGCCGACGGCGATCCGCCGTTCCACGTCCGCCATCAGCTCGGGGTCCTGGGCCATCATGGCCTGCGCCTCGAGCACCGCCTGGGCTTCACCCCCCGCCAGGTTCCCCCGTGCCATCAGGTCGGCCGCCACAGCCTCCACGGCCTTGCGGGCGCGCCCCTGTTCACGCTCCGCCTCCTCCGCGGGGATCTGCTTCGCGGGCGGCTCCAGCACCGCCGTTCCCATGTGCCGAACCTCGCCGATAGCCACACCGTGGCTCACGCCGACGCCTCGCAGCGTTGTGTCCATCTCACCCGTCTCCGATAGTGCGGCGGATCCGACCGCCACGTTGGTTCTCCTGCTAGCCGCCATACGACGGCACTGACGTCACTTCCAGAGGAAGAGACTGTCGCCGGCCTTCACATCGCCGTCGTCACGAAGATCGGAGAGTGCTTCGGCCGTGGCCTCCAGCGCCACGATCGGGCAAATCGCGGACTTGCCGGCGGCCTCGACGGCAGCCGGGTTCCAGCGCACGATGCCCTGACCGCGCCTGACGGTGTCACCCTTGTTCACGAGCAGCTCAAAACCCTCGCCGTTGAGCTGGACCGTGTCGATACCGAGGTGGGTGAGAACACCGTGACCGTTCTCGTCCACGACGACGAACGCGTGCGGGTGCAGGGAGACGATGACGCCGTCCACAGGTGAGACGGCCTCGGAAGGCTCACGTACGGGGTCGATCGCTGTGCCCGGGCCGACCATGGCCCCGGAGAAGACCGGATCCGGCACGGCTGCCAGTCCGATGGCGCGTCCTGCGAGTGGGGACGTCACGGTGGTCATGGGAAGCCTCCCAGGGGTGGAGATCGATATGGGCCGTCCCTGTCGGTACCGGGCGGCACACTGTTCAGCAGGGTATGTCACCTGAAGTGCCGGTTCCGCAGGAGCGCTTCAGAGTGGTCTAGACCATACCGCATATCGATTTGCACCCGCTCTGCGGCCGCGTGTACAGTCGTACTCCTGCTTGGGGCTGAGCGACGCGACCTCGCGTGCCGGTCCGGCAGCACCCAACTTGCCAGATCCTATCTCGGGGTCGCCTTCTGCATGCCTGCAGGACGGTGGTCAGAGGGCCGGAAAAACGCTGGTAGAGTTGGAAACGCAAGACCGAAGGGAAGCGCCCGGAGGAAAGCCCGAGAGGGTGAGTACAAAGGAAGCGACCGTTCCTTGAGAACTCAACAGCGTGCCAA
>NZ_JBITII010000005.1:112900-597442 GCF_044458845.1 Streptomyces sp. NPDC050416 | reverse complement strand
GCATCGTCCAGGTTGAGCACCTTGACGTTGATGCCGGTCTCCTGGGTGAACGGCGTGTAGATCGCCTTCTGCAACGCCGCGCCGTAGGAACCGCCGCTGTCGCGGACGATCACCGTCTTGCCGCCCTTCCCACCGGTGCCGGTGGAAGCGCTGCGGCTGGTGCCGGTACCGCAGGCGCTGAGGGCGGTCGCGGCGGCGAGACCCGCCGTGGCTCCGCCAACGCCGCGCAGGAAGAGCCTGCGAGCTATACGGGCGTCTCTCATGGAATGCCTCCTGGGGTGCTAAGGGGAGAAAGGGACGGCTGGGATGGGGTCCAAGGGTGGGGGGCGACCTCGTCGGATCCGAGGCCCGCGCCGGGGGGTGGGAAGGTGTCGATTCGCGTGACCTGCCGGGGTCCCACGGGGCGGCCAGAGCGGCCGGTTCCGCACCGGGACGACGGTGAGGCCGTTCATGCCGTAAAGATCCGCCCGCCGGGCGGGGCGATGATGCGGCGGCGGACATCGCTCCCTCGGCCCGGTACTTCGAGTTCTGCGCGGGCGTCGCCGACAAGCTCGGTCGGGGTTCTTCGGGGCTGTCCGGGCGGGACGATGTGCGTCGCGCGTCAGCTACCGAGCATGCGGCTGAGGTCGTCCATCGATTTGATTACCGCCGTGCACGCAGTGCTACAGAGGCGACGTGCGGGGCATGGTGGACTCTCATCCCGCACGGCAGCGCGGAGTTCAAGGCGAACGTCAACGCAGCGGTGCCGTGCGGGACTGACGTGAACTACGTGTCAGATGCCGAGCATGGTATTGAGCTCGTCCAGGGACTTCACGGTCACGTAGTCGTAGCCGTGAGTGACGGGGTCGTACCCGCGGTCCAGCAGGACCAGGTTGCGGAAGCCCATGTCGTGCATCGACTGGTGGTCGTATCGGGTGTGCGAGGCGACGTGCACGAAGTCCTCGGGGGACGCGTCGAGCTTCTCGAGCATGTACTCGAACGCGGCGTAGCGGGGCTTGTAGTAGCCGGCCTGCTCAGCGGTGAGGACCGCGTGGAACTCCGCACCGAGCTTGGGCACGCTCTCCGCGAGGAAGGAGTCGCCGGCGTTGGAGAGAATCACCAGCTTGTAGTGCTCGGCCATCTTCTTCAGCGGCTCCACCACGTCAGGGTGGGGTCCCCAGCTGCGCACGCCGTCGGCGAACCGCTTGCCCGCGTCCGGGGCCGCCTTCACACCCCACTTGCGGCAGACCCGCTCGAAGGAGTCCTGCAGCACCTGCTCGTAGGGGTAGTACTCGCCGCGCACCTGGTCGTAGCGGTAGCCGCGGAACTCCCGGACGAACTGGTCCCAGTGCTCGGCGGGGATCTGGTCGCCGACGAGCTCTCGCGTGATGGGGGTCATCGGCCACTCGATCAACGTGCCGTAACAGTCGAACGAGACGTACTTCGGCCGGAACTGCAAAGAGGGGATTTTGTTACCCATGACGAAGGTCCGATCTTTCTCTTGCGGAAATGGGATGGAGCGGTTGTTTTTTCAGGCGTGCCCCTGCAGGGAATTCCTGAGTTGCGCGATGACGTCGCTCAGGCTTACGGCCAGAGCGCGCTCGACGTTGGTCCAGTCGTCTTTGGCGTGAGCGAGGAGGTACTCACGCCGTTCGGGTACGCGCTCCGCTCGCCAGTTCGCGAGAAGCGCGCGCAGGGTGAGGCGTGCCAGCGCGGCAACCGGGAGCAGGGGGAGTTCCGAGTCCTTGACCGGCCGCTCCCGCTGGTATCCGGCGACGAGGGCGCAGGCCTCCTGCCAGGGATGATCCGGCGTCCGGCCGAGCAGATTCGCCATGGGCACGGCGGGGTCGAAGATCACGGCGCTGCGCACGGTGTCGCCGAAGTCGATGACACCGGTGACGAAGTGATCGTCGCTCTTCGGATCCACCACGACGTTGTAAGGGCTGAAATCGCCGTGGATCACCTGTGTCTCGAGCTCGCTCACCCTCGGCACGACGGCTTCGTCGAACTTCGAGAAGACCTCTTGTGCCAATCGACGGTGCTCGGGGTTCGGTGTGTACTGCACCAGGCTGGTCAGCTGATGGAAGTGGCGGATGTCCCACACCAGACCGCGTCCGTCCGCGGGGTGCCTGAACTCCTTCAGCGCCACGTCGACCCGTCCCAGCATCGCGCCCGCCTTCGCGAGCTGCTCCGCGTCCGGGCTGGTCTGCGCCAGGACCGGACCCGCCACGAAGTCGAACACCCTCAGGATCCGTGTCCTGCCGTCGCTCAATCGGATGGCCGCGCTGTCGTGCCCGTCGGCGGTCAGCTTCACTCGCTGGACCGGCAGTTGCGGGGCAGTGCTTTCGAGGAAGCGCATCGCGGCGGTCTGCAGGGCGACAACCGCCTCAGGCTCGCCAGGTGGTGAGACCTTGACGAGGTAGTCGCTCGTCTCGGTCCGCAGCCTGAAGGTGTCGTCCTTCTCGGTCGCCAGTCGCCCGAGGCGTCCGTTGAGGCGATAGTGCTTCTCGAGGAGGACGCTCACCAGCACCACGTCGATGGGCTCGTGGGACGATGTCAGGCCGCTCTCTTCGAGGAGCCGTTGGGCAAAGTCGGTGGCCGGTGAGGTGTTCACGGTCAGTCCCTTCGAGCCGGCAGCCTGCTACAGACGGTTTTTCGCGACCTCGGCGAAGGTCTCGAGGAATCGGGTCACATCGGCGGAGTCGAAGGCCAGCGGGGGACGGATCTTCAGGGTGCTCGCCGACTTGCCCGTGCCGCTGATCAGGATGCGGCGGTCGCGCATGTCGTTGATGACGTCTTCGGTAAGTGCGCGGTCGGGCTCGAGGCTTTCCCGGTCCCTGACGATCTCCACGCCGACGAAGAGACCGGCGCCGCGGACTTCGGCGACGTAGGGGGAATCCTTCGTGATCTCCCGCAGGCCCGCGCGCAGAGCGTTGCCGTTCTCCAGGACGCGCTGCTGCACGTTCTCCTTCTCGAAGACGTCAAGCACCGCGGCGCCGGCGGCCACGGGGATGGAGCTGCCGCCGAAGGTGTTGAAGTAGCGGACGCTGCGCCCGAACTCCTCGCTGACCTCGGGGCGGAAGACCACACCCGAGATCGGCAGGCCGTTGCCCATCGGCTTGCCCATGGTGACGATGTCCGGCAGCACGCCGTGGCGGCTGAAGCCCCACATCGACTCCCCGAGCCGGGCGAATCCCGACTGGACCTCGTCCGCGATGTAGACACCGCCGGCCGCGTGCACCTCCTCCACCACGGCCTGCATGAATCCGGGGGGGTCGGTGAAGATGCCGTCGCTGCTGTGGGCGCAGTCGGTGATCAGCGCCGCCAGCCGGTAGCCGTGGCGTTCGAGGTCGTCGATCGCGCCCCGCACCTGCTGCCTCATGTGCTCGTCGAGCGTGGATCCCGGCGCCACGAGGCGCGGGTCGGGAGCGTCGATGAACCGGACGTTCGGGCCCAGCGGCGAACCCGCACCCAGGGTCGGCGAGAAGCTCGCCACCTCCCGGGTGATGCCGTGGTAGGCCCAGCGGGTGACGATGATGCCCTCGGCGCCCGTGTGGAACCTCGCCACGCGCACCGCCAGGTCGTTCGCTTCCGACCCGCTGCACGCGATGCTCAGCCTCGACAGTTCCTCGGGGAAGGTCGCGAGGAGCCGCTCCGCGTAGTCGACCAGGGCTTCCTGGACGTAGCGCGTGTTCGTGTTGACCGTGGCCACCTGGCGGGCAACGGCTTCGGCCACGTGAGGGTGGGCGTGCCCCACACACGGAACGTTGTTGTAGGCGTCGAGGTAGTCGTTGCCGTCGCGGTCGATCAGGTGCGCCCCGTGACCGGAGACGAACTCGACCGGCTCCTTGTAGATGAGTGTGTAACCAGGACCCAGCACCTTGTTGCGGCGCCGGATTGTCTCCTGGAGGCGGTCGGGAAGCTCGCTCAACACCGCCGGGTCGAACCGGTTGGGGTAGTTGGCGATCGCCTGACTAAGCGTGGAAGTCATCTGCAGGCACACCTTCAAGTCTTGGTATTCGAGGTTGCTCGCTGCTGTGGCTGAGAACATACCACCACTTGTTCCAGTTCCAACCTGAAACGAAAAAGTTTCTTGACTGGATCAGCGCCGTGCCAGGAACTCGCCCATCCCCGGGCAAGCCGCCTTCACGGCCGAGCCGTCTACCTGATGACGTCGAGGAACTTGTAGAAGCCGCCCGCGAAAGGCAGGAACCAAGGCGGGCCGAAGTGGCCGGGGATCCGCTTGAAGGGCAGGTCGCGCCAGGGGTTGGCGCCGGAGTCACCGTTCATGTACTCGGCCATCTGCTTGCCCATGTGCGTCGCCATCTGGACACCGTGTCCCGAGTAGCCGAGCGAGTAGAAGAGCCCGTCCTGCTCGCCGGCGTGCACCATCCGGTCCATGCTCATGTCGACCAGACCGCCCCAGCAGTAGTCGACGCGCGCGTCCGTGAGCTGCGGGAAGACCTCGGTCATCGCCTTGTGCAGGATGCGCCCGCTCTTCGCGTCCGACTGCGGACTGGACATGGCGAACCGGGCGCGGCCGCCGAAGAGCAACCGGTGGTCCGGGGTGATCCGGAAGTAGTTCAGCAGGTTCAGGGAGTTCGATGCCATCCGCCGGTTCGGCAGCAGCATGTCGCAGACGTCCTTGCCCAGCGGCTCGGTCACGATGATGAAGCTGCCGACGGGCGCGATCCTGACCTGATGCCAGCGGAACGGCCGGCGGGTGTGGCCGCTGGTCGCGACGAGAACCTGGTCGGCCTGGACGGTGCCGCGCGGGGTGACCAGTTCGTGCTTCGTGCCGCCACCCAGCCTGTCGACCTTCTCGACCGGTGCCTTCTCGTGGATGGTGACGCCGATCCGCGCAGCGGCCTCGGCGAGTCCCCTGGTGAACTTGCCGACGTGCAGTCCCGCGCTCCTCGCGTCGACCATCCCGCCGTGGTAGAGGTCGGATCCGATCTCGGTGTGAAGCTCGCCCTTGGAGATCAGGCGGGTCTCGATCCCGAGCCGGCCGGACATGATCTCGTGGGTCTTGCGCAGACCGTCGAAGTGGGCCGGCTTGGACGCAAGGTTCAGCTTGCCCGTGCGAGCGAAGTCGCAGTCGATGTTCTCTTCCTTGACGAGGTTCTCGATGGTGTCGACCGCGTCGTGGTAGGCCAGGAGACACCGCTTCGCGGTGTCGAAGCCGTACCGGGAGACCGCGGAGCGGAATCCGATCGACATGCCAAGGGTGGCCATACCGCCGTTGCGCCCGGACGCGCCGAATCCGACCGTCTCCTTCTCGAAGACATGTACGTTCGCACCCTTGCGCGCCAGGTGCAGCGCCGCCGAGAGGCCGGTCAGGCCGGCCCCGATGATCGCCACGTCGACGCGCCCGCCGATCTGGGTCCGGGACCGGTCAGGTCCCTGGGGAGCGGTGTCGAGCCAGTAGGGGGTGAACTTCATAGCGCTGCTCTCTCTCCTGCTCGCTGCGGGGCTCAGACCCTACCACTCCTAGTTCCAGTTTCAGCCTGAAACGAAAGTGGTACGCTCGCTGACGTGCGGTCAACTCGCCCTATCACCTGGCTGACCGCGCAGGGTCCACCGTCTGATCGATGCTCGCTGCCGACAGTCAGTTGGTCATCGACCCCCAGCCTCCTGGTCCGCCGCAACGCGGTGTGCTGCCTTGGAGTGCTTCGGGGACTTTTTCGGAGTGCATGACAGATGAGCCGAGAATCGTCCGGCACGCAGCCCGCGATCATCGCGCCCAAGCCGGTCCCCGCCCGATCGGCGTACCGGGCTCGCTATGGTCATCACGTGACCAACCCGACCTCACGCGACTACAACAAGGCATCGGTCCTCGACGTGGTCCTCTCCCACGCACCCTTGACACGGAACAGGCTCATCGAGCTGACGGGCCTGAGCAAAGCCACGGTGTCCAGAGCGGTGGAGGAGCTCCGGGCCGACGGCTTCGTCGTGGACGGCGGGGTCGACGATGTCACCGGACGCGGCCGCAGGTCCACCTATCTGGACCTGCCCGGCACGACTGGGCACGTGGTCGGGGTCAGCTTCGGCGCGCAGACCACCGGTGTGCTGGTGACCGACCTGCGGGGCCGCGAGATCCGGCAGATGACGGTGCCCACCGCCGATCACCAGGAGGTCACGGACGCCGCGCGGTGGCTGGTCGACCTGATCGCGCAGGCGGCCGAGTCCGCGCGGGGCCCCCTGCGCCAGATCGTCGTCGCCGTGGCCGGCCGGGTCCGGGGCGGCACGGAGATCTTCGGCCCGGCCGAGTCGATGAAGATCTTCGCGGGTTCCGGCCTCCACCGGGCCATCGCGGACCTGGTCGAGGCGCCCGTGCTCCTCGACAGCGATGCCAACGCCTCGCTGCTCGCGATCCTCACCGACGACGCCACCATCACCAACGCCGCGCTGTTCAGCGTCAGCACCATACTGAACTTCGCCGGCTGCACGGATCACGAGCTCGCCCGCGGGAGGACGCCCACCTTCGGCGACATCGGTGTGCTCTTCTCCGGGGTCGGTGACGAGAGCCTCGACGAGCTGCTGAGCACACGTGGCCTCCTGCGGTTCGCCCGCAAGCGGGGGCTCGACCTGCAGCGCGTGGAGAACCTCTGGGAGGAGCCGCACGGCGAGGCGGCGCGTGCCGAGGTGCTGGAGGCGTTCACCACGGCGATCGTGACGGCCGTCAGCGTCGTGGCCGTGACGCTGGACCCGGAGTCGGTCTACTTCGTGGGCCGTCTGCGTCCGCTCGTCGACGAGGTGCTTCCCGAGGTGCGCGGACGCCTCGAGCGGAGCCTTCCGACGGTCCCGGAGATCAGGACCGGGCCGCATCTGATCGGCATCTCGCCCGCGCAAGGGGCGGTCTACGCGTGTCTGGCGATGGCTCAGGAAAGGTTGCGCGAGGCGGTGCTGGGGGCGCGCCGCCAGGGACAGGCCGCCGATCAGTCCCCACCGGCCTTCTGAGCCGGCCGTAGTCCTCTGCTCCATTGGCCTCCCATCGGTCGACGTCGAGGCTGACCAGCTGTGCCATTGGCACAGTCAATGGCGTGACAGTTGAGCCATTGGGCCTCGAGGTGGTTACCTGCTCCTATCCATGCACTTGCGGCGCCGCGTAGCGCCGGACGGCGATGAGGCCGGTCCGGACCGCGGTGCCTTCGTCGTGCCTGCTTGTCGTCCGCCACCCGGGACGAACCGCGGGCAGGACGGCGTACCACTGCGAGGGGGGCGGCGTACCGCCGTGAAGAGGATGTTCGTGGCTCCGGACCCGGGGCGCCTGAGGCTGCGGAACGCGACCCGCGCTGTCATCGGTGTCGCTGCCGCCGTCGCCCTTTCCGAACTCTGCGGGCTGTCGCTCACCGCATCGATCACCGGAGGGCTCGCGGCACTGCTCGCCCTCTTCACGGTCACCGACGCCACCGTCCGTGACCAGCGGATCACCACCGCGCTGTTTCCCGTCGCCGGATTCCCCGTGCTGGCGCTCGCCACCACACTGCACGGCATCGCCCCGGCCCGTGACGCCGCGTTCCTGGCCGTCGTCTTCTGCGGGGTATACGCCCGCCGCTGGGGTCCGCGGGGGCACGCGCTCGGGATCTTCGCGTTCATGAGCTTCTTCATCACGCAGTTCCTGCACGCGGTCCCCGCTCAGCTGCCCGAGCTGTACACCGCCGTGGGTCTCGCCCTTCTCACGGCCGGTGCGACGCGCTTCGTGCTCTGGCCTATCGAGCGTCACACCCCACCCGCGGCAGCCCCGCCGGCCCTGCCCGGCACCGGACTGGCGCGGCCCACGACCCGGCAGGCCTTCCAGGCCACTGCCGCCTCGGCTCTCGCGCTCCTGGCCGGGCAGCTGCTCTCCGAAGAGCGTTGGTACTGGGCCGTCGGTACTGCCTGGTGGATCTTCGTCAACACGGCTTCTCGCGGCGAAACCCTGGTCCGCGGTTTCCGCCGGGTCTTCGGCACTGTGATCGGTATCGTCGTCGGCCTGCTGGTCGCCGTCCCGCTGCACGGCGCGCCCGTGCCGACGGCCGCCCTGGTCGCCGTCTGCGTCTTCGGCATCTTCTATACCGCCGCCGTCTCCTATTCCTGGATGATGCTGGCAGTGACGGTCATGGTCAGCTTGCTGTACGGCCTCCTGGGTGTGCTGGACCCCGGCCTGCTCGGGCTCCGTCTGGCGGAGACCGGTGTGGGCGCGCTGTGTGCCGCGCTGGCCGTGACCCTCGTCCTGCCGGTCACCACGCACGCCACGAACGATGCCTGGATCCAGCGGGCACTGCACTGCGTCCACGCCGCCACCGCCGAGGCGACCGCTCGCCTCGCGGGAGACCCGAAGGGCGACCCCGCCCCGCACGCCGCCGAACTGGAGCTGCTGCTCGGCCGGGTGCGGATGGCACTCGCCCCGCTGATGCACCCGCTGACTCCCTTCCGTGCCCGGAAAGCCCGTGCCCGCCAGGTGATCGAGCTGCTCGACGACTGCGCCCGCGAAGTGCGGGGCCTGGTGACCGTTGCCGCCGATCCTGTCGCGTCGCACGACGCCCGTCTGGCCGCGGCCTGCCAGCGCGTGCAGGCCGCGGTGGAGGCGCTCACCGACGGCGGAGACGTCTCGGTGCGGGCGGACGTCCCCGCGGCGGCGGAACCCGCCCTGGCCCATCTCCACGGCCTGGAACGGGCCCTGGCGGAACTCGCCCGTCCGCTCCGCGCGCCGTCGGGTTCGCCGTGGGTCGGGGCGTGAGCGCCGCGCATCCTCGGAACGGTCCCCGGCCGGTCTCGCTCGGCCGCTGCGTATCCCGTCGAGGTCGCGGTTCCCATCCCGTCGAGGTCGCCGCTCGGCAGGGCGGGAGCGGGCCCGGCTCAGTCCTTGACCGTTTGGTCTAGACCGCGCATGATCGGCAGCGCCGTCATTCCGGACGGTTGAGGGACGCATGCGCGACGAGAGGGGACAGCCGTGGCTGACGACGGCGGGCGGCGGGCGTACATCGGGTCGTTCACGGCGGCCGGCGGTCCCGGGATCGTGACGGCGGCCGTCGATGCCGACACCGGCGCGCTGACCGCCCTGAGCAGCGTCGACGCCGTCCCCGACCCCGCCTACCTGGCGCTGTCCCCCGACGCGGACCTGCTGTACGCGGTCAGTGAGACGGCCGAGGGCGCGGTGGCCGCGTACCGCGTGGACGGGGAGCAGCCCGAGCCGGCCGGGCCGCCCGTGCCGGTCGACGGGAGCGGGCCGACCCACCTCAGTCTGTTCGCCGGACACCTCCTGACCGCCAACTACGGCTCCGGCAGCGTCACCGCGCTCCCCGTCCGCCCCGACGGCACCCTCGCCCGGTCCGCCGCCCACGTGCTCCAGCACACCGGCTCGGGCCCGCACACCCCACGCCAGCAGGGGCCGCACGCCCACCACGTGCAGCCCGACCCGAGCGGCCGCTGGGTCGTCAGCGTCGACCTCGGCACCGACTCCGTGCGGGTCTGCACGCTGACGGACGGCACCCTCGCCCTGCACCGGGAGACCGCCCTGCGGCCCGGCTCGGGCCCACGGCACCTCGCCTTCCACCCGGACGGGTCGTACGCGTACGTCGTCAACGAACTCACCCCCTCCGTCACCGTCTGCCGCTGGGACGCGGCCGAGGGCGAGCTGACGCCGCTGACCGAAACCCCGGTCCTGCCGGGCGCACCGGCGCGCGACGCCTACCCCTCGGGCATCGTCACCTCACCCGACGGCCGCTTCGTGTGGACCGCCATCCGAGGCGAGGACGTCCTGTCCGTGCTCGCCGTCGAGGGCGAGGAACTGCGGCTGATCGCCACCGTGCCCTGCGGCGGCCACTGGCCACGCGCCCTCACTACCTCCGACGGCTTCCTCTACGTCGCCAACGAACGCTCCGGCGACGTGACCTGGTTCGCCACCGACCCGCGCACGGGCATCCCGCGACGAGCCGGCTCGATCAGGGTGCCGGCGGCGTCGTGCGTGATTCTCGGCTGACAGGGGAGCAGGCGTTCCGGGGGTCTCTCGCTGACGACGAAGGCCCACGCGTACGACGAAGGCCCGCCCCGAACCGGGGCGGGCCTTCTCAGTCGTACCAGGGGGACGTCAGCGGACCGGCGTGCCCTGGGCCGGCTGCGGCGTGATCCCCAGCGCCGTCGTGTACTTGGCCAGCGCCAGCTTCCCGATCGCAGGGTACGGCCCGAGCGACTCGGCGGCGGAGCACTCCGCCTCCTTAGCGGCCTCCTCGACCAGCCCCGGCTCGATCTCCGGCCCGATCAGATACGGCGCGAGGGCCAGCTGCTGCGAACCCGAGGAGCGCAGCTGCTCGGCGACGGAGGCGATCGAGCCCTCCTGGTCCAGGGCCGCCGCCATCACCGGCACGGCGAGGCGCGCGGCGAGCAGCATGCCGGTGATCCCGGCCGCCTGCACGGCCTCGTCACCGCCCACGGACGCCAGGATGATGCCGTCGGCGGCGGTCGCCACGGTGAACAGCCGGGCACGGTCCGCCCGGGCCAGACCGGCCTCGGAGAGCCGCACGTGCAGCGCCTCGGCGAGCAGCGGGTGCGGGCCGAGGACATCGGTCAGCTCGGCGGCGATCCGGCTCTCCATGACGGCCTGGCGGACCCGGCGCAGCAGCGCGCTGTCCGGACCGGCGAGCAGCGGCACGACGACGGCGACGGGGCCGTCGGGCTCCCTGACGTCCATGCCGGCGGCACGCGCCTGCTCGAAGCGGGCGGTGCGCTCCTCGGCGGTGTAGGTGAGCACGGCCTGAAGCGTGGGGAACTCCGCGTTGTCCCCGTCGAGGTACCCGATGCGGGCGTCGAGGCCGGGCAGCTCGGAGCGGGCGATGCTGACGACCTCTTCGGCGAGGCTGCGGGTGGCGCTACTGGGCGTGCCCGGCACGGCGAGGACGAGCGCGGGCGCGCCCTCGGGAGCCACCAGCGGCTCCGGACGGCGGTGCCGTCCGGGCTGGCGGGGTCGCGGCATTCGTACTGGGAGGCCGGACTCGGGTCCAGTGGGGGAACTCATGGCGCCGCATGTTACTGGCTTCTTGGGCTCCTCTGTTCGGGGAGGGGGCAGGTGAGCGGTATCCGTCCGCTTTTGTCTGATGAGTTACGTACAGATGGAATGACCTGCGGATGGTGTGCGACCGGATCAGTCGCCCGACGGGGTTGTCACGCTCAGCATGGCCTCGTCACCCGGCAGAGCAAGTGCACCGGCGCTCAGCTCGGTCGCCAGGCGCACCGAGCCGTGCAGCGGATCGCCCTCGGCCGGCACCCGGCGCGCGTGCGGGATCCGCTGCGCCAGTTCCTCGTCGAGGGGTACGAGGAGCGGGTCGCCCATCTTGAACAGGCCGCCGGTGACGGCGACGCGCGGCTCGCCGCCGGCCGGGCACACGGCCGCCGCGGAGTCGGCCATGTGCCGGGCGGCCGCGCGCAGGATGCCCGCGGCCACGGGGTCCCCGTCCGCGCAGGCGGCCACCCGGGGCGCGAACGAGGCGAGGACGGCGGGCCGGTCCGGACGCGGATACAGCGCGCCGGGCAGCCCCGTCACGGGCCCGAAAACCTCTTCGGCGCAGGCCAGCAGCCGGGCCGAGCCGCCCTCGCGCCCGTCATGGGCCCGCAGCGCCGCCTCCAGCCCGGCCCGCCCGATCCAGGCGCCGCCGCCGCAGTCGCCGAGCAGATGACCCCAGCCGTCCGCCCGGCGCCAGCCCGCCAGGTCGGTGCCGATCGCGATCAGTCCCGTACCGCCGGCGATCACCGCACCCGGCCGGGGCCCGAGGGCACCCGCGTACGCGGTCACCGCGTCGGCGGCCAGCGCGACCCTGCGTACGCCGAACTCCCGGGCCAGGGCACCCGGCAGTTCCGCGCGCAGCCCGGCACCGAGCGAGGCGAGCCCGGTCGCGCCGACGACGGCGGCGGTCAGCCGCACGGGACCGGCCTCGGCGGTCAGGGCACGCACCAGGGGCACGAGCCGCGCCATGAAGTCCCCGGGGTCGATGCCCCGGTCACCCGTGCGCACCGGCTCGTCGGACGCCCGCCGGGCGAGCGGTCCGCGCTCGGCGGTTCCCACGACCACCCGGAGCCCGGACCCGCCGGAGTCCACGGCGAGAAAGCCGGAGCCTTGCGACCTCCAGTCTTCCGCCGAGCCTTCCGACGCCCCGGTCACGGCAGGCGCCAGTCCACCGGTTGGCCGCCCTGGCGGATCAGCAGGTCGTTGGCCCGGCTGAACGGGCGTGAGCCGAAGAAGCCCCGGTCCGCCGACATGGGGGAGGGGTGGGCGGATTCGACGGAGGGCAGGTCGCCGAGCAGCGGGCGAAGATTGCGGGCGTCACGGCCCCACAGGATGGACACCAGGGGCTTGCCGCGCGCCGCGAGGGCCCGGATCGCCTGCTCGGTGACCTCCTCCCAGCCCTTGCCCCGGTGGGCACCGGGCTTGCGCGGGGCGGTGGTGAGCGCCCTGTTGAGCAGCAGCACGCCCTGCCGCGTCCACGGCGTGAGGTCACCGCTGGACGGCTGGGGCAGGCCCAGATCGGCGTTCAGCTCCCGGAAGATGTTGATGAGGCTGCCGGGCAGCGGCCGCACCTCGGGCGCGACCGAGAACGACAGCCCCACCGCGTGCCCCGGTGTCGGATACGGGTCCTGACCGACGATCAGGACCCGTACGTCGTCGAAGGGCTGCTGGAAGGCCCGCAACACGTTCGGTCCGGCCGGGAGGTAGGTGCGTCCCGCGGCGATCTCCGCGCGGAGGAAGTCCCCCATGGCGGCGACGCGTTCGGCCACCGGTTCCAGGGCCTTCGCCCAGCCCGCTTCGACGATTTCATGCAAGGGTCGTGGTGCCACGGGCGTCACCCTACTGCCGTACGGGCAGCCGGGATCAACCAGTGGCCAAGGCCCGCTCCTCAGCTCGTCCCTCGCCTCGTCCCCCGCCCGGTCGCCGGTCTCGTCCTCACCTCAGCCGACGACCGCGGCCCGCACGCACAGCACGTCCGGCAGATGCGAGGCGAGCTGCTGCCAGCTGTCGCCGTCGTCCGCCGAGGCGTACACCTCACCGTTGCGGTTGCCGAAGTAGACGCCCGCCGGATCCGCGTCGTCCGTGCACATCGCGTCGCGCAGCACCGTGCCGTAGTGGTCCTCCTGGGGCAGCCCCGCCGAGAGCGGCTCCCAGGTCTTGCCCGCGTCCGCCGTCCGGTAGACCCGGCACCGGTGATCCGCCGGGACCCGGTCGGCGTCGGCGGTGATCGGGAACACGTACGCGGTGTCGCCTCTGTGCGGATGCGCGGCCGCCGCGAAGCCGAACGTGGACGGCAGGCCCTCGCCGATGTCCGTCCAGTTCGCGCCCGCGTCGTCGCTGCGGTAGACACCCCAGTGGTTCTGGAGGTAGAGCCGGTCCGGGTTCGCGGCGTCCCGGGTCACCTTGTGCACGCACTGGCCGAACTCCGGGTTCGGGTCGGGCAGGAACACCGCGGAGACGCCCGAGTTGGAGGGCGCCCAGCTCGCACCGCCGTCCAGCGTGCGGAACACACCGGCGGTCGAGACGGCGACCGTCACCGCCCGGGGATCGCGCGCGTCGGTGAGCACGGTGTGCAGGCCCTCACCGCCGCCGCCCGGCATCCACTTCGACCGCGTGGGGTGCTCCCACAGGGGACGGACGAGCTCGAAGGTCTCCCCGCGGTCCTCCGAGCGGTACAGCGCGGCCGGTTCCGTGCCCGCGTACACCACGCCCGGCTCGGCCGCGGCCGGGTGCAGCTGCCACACCCGCTCCAGGGACGCCCCCGTGTCCTTGGGGAACTTGACGGCCGGCCGGGCCGGTTCCGTCCAGCTCCGGCCGAGGTCGTCGGAGTGGAACACGGACGGGCCCCAGTGCGCGCTGTCGCCGCCGGCCAGCAGCCGCGGCGTGGCGGTGCGGGTGTCGATGGCGACCGAGTACACGGCCTGCGCGTTGAAGTAGGGGCTCTCGTCGAACTGCCAGGCGCCACCGCCTCGTCGGCGCCCGATGAACAGGCCCTTGCGCGTGCCCACGGCGAGCAGTACCTCGGTCATGCCGATCACCTCCGCGGCGTCGTCGTCGACGCCCTCGTCTCAGACACGGGCCAGTCTGCACCCCACCACTGACAGTCACCCCCGGAGCGGACTCCGGCGCAGGTCAGGGCCGTGTCGGTGCCGCGTGCGGGCGTCCGTCCGGCTCGTCCCCGAAGGCGCCGCGATCCCACCGCGACGCTCTCCCGGAGTACGTGCAGTGAGCATCCAGCGGCCCTCTTCCGTATGGGGAGGGCGGCGGGATGGTCATGCGCTCGTGAGGAGGAGCCTTCGATGGCGTTACGTGGTCCGAAGGTGTGGCTGTGGCGCTGGCGGCGCAATCCGCTCAAGCGGCGCGCCGACAGGGTGGAGGCCTGGGTCGTGCTGGGCGTGTGGATGCTCACCGTGTTCGTGGCGGTGCTCGCCGGCCTGACGGTGGGCCGGTCCGTCGAGGACGGGCTGGCCCGCGAGCGCGTCGAGTGGCGCCCCCTCATGGCCCGGCTGGCCGAGCGGGCTCCCGGCACGGCCTCCGAGAACGGCGACGTCTCCCGTGTCGAGCACGTGTGGGCGGAGGCACGGTGGACCGCCGCGGACGGTTCCTCGCACTCCGGCCAGGTGCGGGTCCTGGAGGGCAGCCGGGCCGGTTCGCCTGTCACCGTCTGGACGGACCGCGAGGGCCGCCAGGTGACCCGCCCCGTCACCGAGTCCCAGGCCCGGATACGCGCTTGTCTGATCGGGGGCGTCGCGGGCCTCTGCGCGGCGACCGCGCCGCTCGCCGGTGGCCGCGTCGTGCGCCGCCGCCTGGAGCGCCGCCGCATGGACCAGTGGGACGCCGAGTGGTCCCGCTTCGGGCCGCTGTGGGGGCGCACGACGGGGTGACCGGGTGGGGCGGGTACCAGCTTGGCGGGTGGCCGGGCGCGTTCGGGCCCGCGTGGGACGGTTCCTCCTGACCGGGCGGCCGGTCACTTCGGGCGGGATGGGGTGCCCAGGCACGCCCCCGCCCCGCCGCCCTACCCGCGCAGATCCGGTATCGCCTCCCGCGCGGCGGCGCCGAACGCCCCGAGCGCGCGGACCGCCGCCCCCACCGGTGGTCCGCCGGGACCCGGTCGGCGTCAGTTGCCCCGGTGGGCAACGGCGCCGTACATCCGGTCGAGCGTCGTCTCCCGCTCGGCCGGGTCGGCGGAGGCCAGTCCCCGGAGCAGCCCGGGCACGTCCTCCACGCTGCCGTCGGCATGGCGCAGCGAGGCCCAGTCGACCTCGTCGATCCCCCTGAACACGTGTCCTCCCCAGGCGAAGTGCCACCCGATGGGGAGTCTGCACCACGGCACTGACAACGAAGCGGAATCGGGCGACGACTGTGCGCGAACCGGGTGCTGGTTGGCCGCCTGTGGTTCAGTTCCCGCCGGGCAGCGCTCGCTCCACGATCGCGCCGAGGTCCGCACCCTCCGGCAGCGTCCCGAAGGCGTACCCCCAGTCGCCCCCGAGCCGGGTCGCGCAGAACGCGTCGGCGACCGCCGGCGGGGCGTACCGGACGAGGAGGGACGCCTGGAGCGTTAGGGCCATGTCCTCCACGAGACGGCGGGCCGTCGTCTGCGCCGCCCCGGGCAGCCGGTTCTTCAGCCGCCTCACGGCCGCGTCCAGCCGGGCGTCCGCCCCCCGGGCGAGCGCGAACTCGCTGAACAGGGCCTCGGCCGTGCCCGGTTCGCGGCTCAGCGCCCGCAGCACGTCGAGGGCGTTGACGTTTCCCGAGCCCTCCCAGATCGACAGCAGGGGAGCCTCGCGGTAGTGCCGGGGCATGCCCGAGTCCTCGACGTAGCCGTTGCCGCCGAGGCACTCCAGGGCCTCCGCCGTGAAGGCCGGACCCCGCTTGGTCACCCAGTACTTGCCGACGGCGGTGGCGATCCGGCGGAACGCGGTCTCCTGGGCGTCCCCGCGGATCGCCCGGTCGGCCGCCCCGGCCAGCCGCAGGGTGAGCGTCGTGGCGGCCTCGGACTCCAGCGCGAGATCGGCCAGAACGTTGCGCATCAGCGGCTGGTCCACCAGCCGCGCGCCGAACGCGCTGCGGTGCCGCGCGTGGTGTCCGGCCTCGACGAGGGAGGTGCGCATCAGCGCGGCCGACATCATCACGCAGTCCAGCCGTGTGCAGTTGACCATCTCGATGATGGTCTTGACGCCCTGCCCCTCGGGCCCCACCAGCCAGGCCACGGTCCCGTCGAACTCGGGCTCGGAGGAGGCGTTGGACCGGTTGCCCAGCTTGTCCTTCAGCCGCTGGATGCGGAAGGTGTTGCGGGTGCCGTCGGGCAGCACGCGCGGCACCAGGAAGCAGGACAGGCTCCCTTTTTCCCTGAGGGGGGATGCCTGCGCCAGCACCAGGAACAGGTCGCACATCGGCGCCGACGTGAACCACTTGTGCCCGCGCAGGGTGTACACCCCGGGTTCGGACGTGGGCGTGGCCGTCGTGGTGTTCGTCCGGACGTCGGAGCCGCCCTGCTTCTCGGTCATCCCCATGCCCGCCAGCAGCCCGCGCTTCTCCGTCGGCACCCGCAGCCCGGGCTCGTACTCCCGGCTCGTCAGCAGCGGTTCGTAGACCTTCGCCAGCTCGGGCTGCCTGCGCAGCGCGGGGACGGCGGCGTAGGTCATCGACGTCGGACAGCCGTGCCCCGCCTCCGTGTGCCCCCACACCAGTCCGCCGGCGGTCCGGGCGACATGGGCGCCGGGCCGGTCGTCCGCCCAGGGCGACGCGGCCAGCCCCGCGGCGATCGCGGCGCCCATCAGGTGGTGCCAGCTCGGATGGAACTCGACCTCGTCGACGCGGTTGCCGTACCGGTCGTGCGTCCGCAGCTCCGGCTCGTGGCGGTTGGCCAGGTCGGCCCACTCCCGCGCCTGGACACTGCCGGCCTGCCTGCCGAGCCGCCGGAGGTCCTCCTCGGCCCACCCCGCGCCCTCCCGCCGCAGCCCCTCCAGCAGGGCCGTGTCCTCGGAGGCGTTGTACGGGGCGAGCGGCGGGGCCTGGTTGGTGACGTCGTGCGTGGCGGATCCGCCCTGTGCCTGCTGTGCGTCGAGTGTCGAGACCATACGTCGAGTGTTGCACTTGTTCTACGACCGCAGCAATCCTGCAACACGGAATTCCGCCGCGTACAGTACGTGACCATGCCGATGAACGTCCCGGCGCGGCCCGGCGCGCTCGATCTGCGGCCGCTGTCCGCGCGGTCGGTCGTGCTGAGCCTGCTCCTCGGCGCGCATCCCCCCGAACTGCCGGTCCGGGAGCTCGTGCGGCTCATGGAGGGCTTCGGCGTCGGCGGCTCCACCCTGCGCGCGGCGCTCAGCCGGATGGTGGCCGCCGGCGATCTGCGGCGCACCGACACCGGCTACCGCCTCAGCGACCGGCTGCTGGATCGTCAGCGCCGCCAGGACGACGCCCTGCACCCGCGCACGCGCGCGTGGGACGGCGACTGGGAGATGGTCGTGATCACCGCGACGGGACGCGGCCCCGCCGAACGCGCCGACCTGCGCGCCCGGCTGACCGCCCTCCGGCTCGCCGAACTCCGCGAGGGCGTCTGGCTCCGCCCCGCCAACCTGGCCCGCTCCCTCCCCGGCGACCTGGACCGGGTGGCCCAGCACTACACGGCCCGCCCGGACCGGCCGGCCCGCGACCTGGCCGGGAGCCTGTGGCCGCTGGACGCCTGGTCCGCCACGGCCGGCGCGCTGCTCGCCCACATCGCCGAGGCCCCTAGCCCGGCCGACCGCCTGACCGCCTTCGCCGCCGTCGTGCGCCACCTGCTGGCCGACCCCGTCCTGCCGCCCGGACTCCTGCCGGCCGACTGGCCGGGAGCCGAGCTGCGCGCCGCCTACACCGACTACCAGCGGGAGCTGGTCGGGGAGGTACGCGCGCGGGTGCGCCGCGCATGACGCGGGCGGCCGTGCGCGGCGTCCGCCGGGACGCTGCGCACGGCCGCCTTCACCGTGGGGGGTTGCGATTGCCCGAGGGGCTACTTGTAGGTGATGTCCGAGGTGGAGTAGAGGCAGTTCTTGCTGTCGGGTCCGGACCCGACAGCGGTGTTGTTGTTGTACTTCTGGCAGGGGACGACCTTGCGTCCGGAGTCGTTGCGGATCGTGATGTTCCGCAGCGTCGCCACGTCGTTGCGGTTGACGTTGATGCTGGCGAGCCGGGCGGTGGTGCCCGTGCCGGTCACGTCGATGGTGTTGAGGTTGACCTTGCGGGTGTACTGCGTGGAGCAGTCGCCGCAGGAGCGGTAGAGCGTCTTGAACTCTTGCACCGCGAAGTTGGAGATGTTCAGGGTGCCGCCGCCGTTGTGCTGGAAGACCTTGTCCGCCGCCTTCTTCGCGCCGCCGCCGATCACGTGGTACGTGGCGCCGGTGCCGCCGCGGAAGGTGGCGGCGTCCTCGCCGACGTCCTCCCACCAGACGTTCTGGAGCGTGCAGCTGCCCTCGCAGTGGATGCCGTCGGCCGCGGGGGCGCCGAGGATGACGTTCTTCAGCACCGCGCCGTCCGTGAGCTTGAAGATCGGGTCCTGGCCCTCCTCCTGGCCGTCACCGGCCAGGCTTCCGGTGCCGTAGAACCGCTTCATCCCGTAGTCCTTGGTGCCGGAAACGGAGATGGTGGAGGAGGTCCCCTGGCTGCCGTTGGGGGTCGGCCAGGTGGCGGCGCTCGCCGTGGGCGCCTGGATGGTCATGATCATGCCAACCGACAGGCCGAGGGCGGCCAGCGCGCCGGTCAGCGCGCGCCTGCGGGCGCGCGGACGTGTCGCAGAAGTCATGTCCCGATTCCTTCTGTCGTCTGGAGCGTTCGGGGGGTGTCCGAGCGGACGGGTGTCACAGCTTTCCGGCGCCCGCACCCGACGTCACCGAGGTGACGACGGACGAGGCCGGCTCCGCCGTGTAGGCGTACGGCGGGCTGGTGAAGGTGCCGACCCGCGAGACCTCGGTGGCGGCTCCACCGAGGTCGTTGCCGCGCAGGTTGGCGTATCCGTCGACGTCGCTGCTGCGGTTCGTGGTGACCGCGACCTTCGTCGAGCGGAAGACGTTGTTCTCGACCAGCATCTGGGCGCCCATGCGCGAGTGGCAGGCGGTGTCGGCGCCCTCGACGTAGTTGTTGTAGAAGTGCCCGGTGCCGAACCGCAGGCTGGGGATGCGCGAGTACACGTTGGCGAAGTGGTTGTGGTGGTACGTCACCTTCAGCCGGCCGGTGTCCTCGCTCGCGTTGTTGTCGCTGTGGCCGACGAGCGAGCCCTTGAAGTGGTTCTTGAAGGTGTTCCAGGACACCGTGACGTTGTCCGCGCCGTGGTTGACGTCCAGCAGGCCGTCGTAGTGGTCCTTGTCGTGATCGCGGTCGGCCGAGAAGGAGTTGTGGTCGATCCAGACCTTGCTCGACGCCTCGACGGTGATGCCGTCGGCGGGCGCCAGCGGCTTGCTGATGTCGAGGTTGCGGATGACGACGTTCGAGACCTTCTTCAGCCGGAGCCCGCCGCCGGTGAACCCGGAGGCCGAACCCACGCCCAGGACGGTCGTGTTGGACCCGACGTCGACCTGACCACTGAGCGAGATCAGGCCGTTGACCCGGACGACCTTGGCCGAGTTGCCGGTCACGGCCGACTTGAAGGCGCTCAGCGTGGAGACGGTGACCGCCGAGGCGCTGCCCCCGCCGGTCGTCCCCGCGCCGAACCCGACGGGCGAGCTCTCGGCGGCCCCGGCCGGCTGGGGAACGGCCAGGACCGCCACGGTCGCCAGTGCGGATGCGGCGGCGAGCGCCAGGGTGGATCTGCGGACACGTGGACGTGGGGGATGAGTACGCATGTGGGGTGCGTCCCTTCGTGGTGCCTTCATGGTGCCAGGTCGGTCATGTGCATGAATGACGTTCGCCATGTTGTTCACCGTGCGGGCCGTGTGGGGCCGGTCCGCTGGTCCTGCCATGCCTCAGGGGTGCACTTCCCCGGGCCGGGCAGGCCCCGACGGGCGCCCTGACGGAGGCGCTTCCGGGTCACACTGCTGAACGGAACGTAGGGGGCAAGCGCTTTCTAGTCAACGCCTCGCGCAGAACACATTCGGCCGGACCTGGTCGGAGCGGCGGTGCTGCGGCAAGCGGTGTGGGAGCGCTTCCATGGGAGCCATGTCCATGCCACCATGCCGATCGGACTTCCGCTTCAGTGAACTCCACCCGCTGAACCACCGCACGACGTCCTGCGAGCCGCGCCTCACAACCGAAGGGACCCGGACGTGCCTGCCACCCCCCACCCCGCGACGAGGAGACCGCTGCGGTCGACGCTCCTCGCGTTCCTCGCCGCGCTGCTGCCGTTGCTGGCGGCCACCGCGCTCACCGCACCCGCGGCCGCCGCCCGCGAGCCCGCCGGTGCGAAGGCCGTACCCGCCGCGACCCTCACCGAGGTCACGGACTTCGGCACGAACCCGAGCAACCTGCGGATGTACCTCTACGTGCCGGAGAGCGTCACGCCGAACCCGGCGGTCGTGGTCGCCGTGCACTGGTGCACCGGCTCGGGACCGGACATGTACAACGGCACCGAGTACGACACCCTGGCCGACCAGTACGGCTTCATCGTGCTCTACCCGTCCGTCACGCGCAGCAGCAAGTGCTTCGACGTCTCCTCGCCTCAGGCGCTGCGCCGCGGCGGCGGCAGCGACCCGGTCGGCATCAAGTCGATGATCGACTGGGTGACCCGCGCCTACGACGCCGACAGCGGCCGGGTGTTCGCCACCGGCATCTCCTCCGGCGCGATGATGACGAACGTCCTGCTCGGCGACTACCCCGACCTGTTCGCGGCGGGCGCCGCCTTCTCCGGCGTGCCGTTCGCCTGCTTCGCCACCACCGACGGCTCCGAGTGGAACAGCAACTGCTCGGGCGGCACGCTCACCCGCACCCCCAAGGAGTGGGGCGACCTCGTCCGGAACGCGTACCCCGGCTACAGCGGCCCCCGTCCGCGCATGCAGATCTGGCACGGCACCGAGGACGACGTCCTGCGTTACCCCAACTTCGGGGAGCAGATCAAACAGTGGACGAACGTCCAGGGCGTGAGCCAGACGCCGGCCGCCACCGACACGCCCCAGTCCGGCTGGACCCGCACGCGCTACGGCGGCACGGGTGACCGGGCGCCCGTGGAGGCCATCAGCCTGCAGGGCGTCGGCCACAACCTGTACGCCCACGGCATGGCCTCCCGCGTGCTCACCTTCTTCGGCCTCGACAAGTCGGGCCCGGCTCCCCAGCCCCAGCCCGGCGCCTGCAAGGTGACGGCCGCGGTGAACGCCTGGAACACCGGCCTGACCGCCTCCGTGACCATCACCAACACCGGTACGACGACGGTCAACGGCTGGAAGCTCGGCTTCACGCTCCCGGCCGGGCAGACGGTCACGGGTGGCTGGGGCGCCACCTACGCGCCCTCGTCCGGGTCGGTGACCGCGACGAACGTGTCCTACAACGGCACGATCGCGCCGGGCGCGAGCGTGAGCATCGGCTACCAGGCCGGTCACAGCGGCAACAGCGCCGCCCCGGCCGCGTTCACCCTCAACGGGACGGGGTGCGCGACCGGTTGACGCGGGCAGTGTGCCATGGGGTTCGGGTGCCGGCTCAGACCGACCGGTGGTACTGGTCCGGCACCCGCACCTCGGCGCCGAGTTCCCGTGCCGCGAGCCGCGCCCACGAAGGGTTGCGCAGCAGCTCACGGCCGAGCAGCACCGCGTCGGCCTCGCCGTTGGCGAGGATCTTCTCGGCCTGCTCGACCTCGGTGATCAGCCCCACCGCGGCCACCGGCAGCGTCGTCTCCTGCTTCACCCGGGCGGCGAACGGCACCTGGTAGCCGGGGCCGGTGGGGATGCGCACGCCGGAGGCGTTGCCGCCGGAGGAGACGTCCAGCAGGTCGACGCCGTGGGCGCGCAGGTCGGCGGCGAAGCGGACGGTGTCGTCCGCGGTCCAGCCGCCCTCGTCGAGCCATTCGGTCGCCGAGATCCGGAAGAACAGCGGCTTGTCCTGCGGCCACACCTCCCGTACGGCGTCCACGACTTCGAGCGCGAAGCGGGTGCGGTTCTCGTACGAGCCGCCGTAGGCGTCGGTGCGGCGGTTGGAGTGGGGGGAGAGGAACTCGTTGATCAGGTAGCCGTGGGCGCCATGGACCTCGGCGATCTCGAAACCGGCGGCGAGCGCGCGGCGGGCCGCGTCCGCGAACTGCCCGACAACCTCCTTGATCTGGTCGACCGTCAGCTCGGCCGGAACCGGGTGCCGGTCGTCGAAGGCGAGTGGGCTCGGCGCGACGGAGTCCCAGCCGTGGGCGTCCGGACCGACCGGGGCGCCGCCCTTCCAGGGGCGGTCCGTCGAAGCCTTGCGCCCGGCATGAGCCAGTTGGATCGCCGGCACCGTGCCCTGCGCGGTGAGGAAGCGGGTAATGCGGCGGAACGCCTCGACCTGCGTGTCGTTCCAGATGCCGAGGTCGTACGGCGAGATGCGGCCCTCGGGGGACACCGCGGTGGCCTCGACGATGATCAGGCCCGTGCCGCCGGTGGCGCGGGCGGCGTAGTGCGCGAAGTGCCAGTCGTGGGGGACGCCGGTCTCCGGGCCCGCCGGTGCGGCCGAGTACTGGCACATCGGGGGCATCCACACGCGGTTCGGGATCGTCACATCGCGCAGGGTGTAGGGCTCGAACAGCGAGGTCACGGCGGACTCCATTCGTCACGGGGCCGATGTCGGCTCGTACGATAGGCATCGTAGTACGGTGGATGTCAAACTACGATGGTTCTCGTACTATGGGATCCCCGAAGGAAAGTGGAGCCGCCGTGACCTCTCCCGCCGTCAGCAGTCGCGACCTGCCGCATCCCGTGCCTGACGAGATCCGGCTGGAGGGAGTGCTGCATGCGCTCTCCGACCCGATGCGGTTGCGGATCGTGCGGGAGCTTGCCGCGGCCAGCGGGGAGTTGTCCTGTTCGCACTTCGACCTGCCGGTCACGAAGTCCACGACCACACATCACTTCCGGGTGTTGCGGGAGAGTGGGGTGATCCGGCAGGTGTATCGGGGGACCGCCAAGATGAACGGGCTGCGGCGGGGGGATCTGGATGAGCTGTTTCCGGGGTTGTTGGATGCGGTGCTCGATGCGGCGGCTCGGCAGGCTGTCCCTGGTGGCTGAGGCTTTGTGATGGGTGCGGGTCCGCTGTGGCTGGTCGCGCCCCCGCGGCGGAGCCGCAAATCGATACAGCCCCGCGCGCCTAAAGGCTGTTGCTCTGCGCGGCGTTCATCAGGGACTGCCAGTCAGGGAGTTTGACCACCCCGCGGCCCAGCGATGCGCCCAGCTCCGCCTCCGCTCGCTCGATCGACTGCCAGCCCCTCCACTCGACGGGGGCGGCGCCCTCCGCGCGCAGGGCCGTGAGCGGGTCGTCGGGGACGGTCCTGGTCCGGAGGACGGACGCGTCTTCCAGGAGCGACGTCGCCGTCTCCTTCGCGCAGGGGCGGTTCGTGCCGATGACGCCTGTCGGGCCCCGCTTGATCCAGCCGGCCACGTACTCGCCCGGCGCGACGACGCCTTCGCGCAGGACGCGTCCGGCCAGGTTCGGCACCGTGCCGCTGTCCGCGTCGAACGGCAGCCCCTCCAGCGGCACCCCCCGGTAGCCCACCGAGCGCAGTACCAGCTGGGCCTCGATGTCCTCGAACCGGCCCGTGCCCGTCACGCCGCCGTGTCCGTCCGGGACGGTCCGCTCGAACCGCACCGCGCCCACGTGGCCCCGCTCGGCGAGCAGTTCGACCGGGCGGAGGAAGAAGCGCGGCCGGATGCGGCGCGGGGCACCGCTCGGCGGCGTCTGGGACCAGCCGCGCAGCACCTCCACGTTGCGGCGCTGCGCGGCGGGCAGGGCGGACGGGTCGGCGTATCCGGGATCCAGGGCCAGTTCCGCCGGGTCCACGATGACGTCGGTCTCCGGCAGGGTGCCCAGCTCGCGCAGCTCCTTGGTGGTGAAGCGGGCCTGGGACGGGCCCCGCCGGCCCACCATGTGGATCTCGGTCACCCGGCTCGCCGCCAGTGTCGTCAGGGCCGCCTGCGGCATGTCGGTCGGGCTGAGCTCGGCCAGGCCGCGCGCCAGCATCCGGGTGACGTCCACGGCGACGTTCCCCACGCCGATCACCACGGCCGACCGGGCGTCCCGCAGGAACCCGGCGTCCACGGCGTCCGGATGGGCGCTGTACCAGGCGACGAACTGCGTCGCCGACCAGCTGCCCGGCAGGTCCTCCCCGGGGATGCCCAGACGCCGGTCGGTGGCGGCGCCCACGCAGTACACCACCGCGTGGTAGAGCTCCCGCAGCCCGGCGACCGGCACCCCGCCGGGACCGGCCTGGACGCCTCCGAGGAACCGGACCCGGTCATGCTCCAGGATCGTGCGCAGGTTGCTCTGGAGCGACTTGATCTTCTCGTGGTCCGGAGCCACGCCGTAGCGGACCAGGCCGTACGGGCACGGCAGCCGGTCCAGGACGTCGACGCGCACCTCGGGGTCCAGCTGGACGAGGCTCTGGGCGGTGTAGCACCCGCTCGGCCCGGAGCCAATGACGGCGACTCGCAGCACGGCGGAACTCCTTACCCGGGATCCCGAGGGATCTCACGAGAGCGCTGTTGCCTCCAGCATCGCACCGGCCGGGCTCCGCTGACAGGGTGCAGTGCTCCACTCGGGGTGCGTGTCCGATCTATAGGGAATGTGATCATTCGGTTACGTTCAGTGTGTGCTGGAAGCATCCTTTCTTAATCTTTCTGATCGGTCTCCGGCGGACGGCGCGGTGTCCGTGCGGCCCGCGTGGGAGGTGCGGGAGAACGAGGACGCCACGCGGTGGTTCGACGTCCGGCTGGTCTTCACGGACGGCGCCCACGTCGACGCGCTGGCGGTCGTGGCCGGGGGATGCGTCGGCGTGGAGGACGTACGCGCGCAGCCCGCGCTGTCCCTCGACGACCTGGCGGTGCTCGCCGACTGGATCGAGGACTCGCTGACCGAGGCGTGCGGCGCCGGTGCCGGGACGGCTCCCGGAGGCGGCGGAGGGCAGGGGCGGCGGGCCCGGCCGGCCTGGCCGCCCGGTGCACAGGGGCGGTGGCTGGTGGCGCAGGAGTACCGCGCGGCCCAGCAGGAGGGTGCCGATCCGGTCCTCGCCGTGATGTGCGCGACCGGGCACAGCCGCCGCACGTCCCTCAAGCTGATCGGCCAGGCCCGGGACGCCGGCCTCCTGACACCGCGCCGTGCCCGAAACGCTGAACGGCACTGAGCGGGGCCGAACGGGAACGAACGGGGGCCGAGCCGGGGCGGCGACCCGGACCGGAATTCCGCTAGAGCATGTCCCGCATCCGCGTGATCTCGCTCGTCTGCTGGGCGATCACCTCGTCGGCCATCTCCTCGATCCGGATGTTGTTGCCCTGCCCCTTCACGTCCGTGGCCATCGTGATCGCACCCTGGTGATGGGTCGTCATCAGCGTCAGGAAGAGCTGGTCGAAGGCCTTTCCGTCGGCCGCGCGGAGCTTCTTCAGCTGGGCCTCGGTCGCCATCCCGGGCATCACGGCGTGCTCGTGCCGCTCCGCCTTCAGCGGCTTGCCGTGCGACTTCAGCCAGCCCTTCATGGCCTCGATCTCCGGCTTCTGGGCGGCGGCGATCCGTGCGGCGATGCGTTTCACCTTCACCGACTCGGCGCGTTGCGGGGCGAGTTCGGTCATCACGAGGGCTTGGGCGTGGTGTTCGATCATCATGCGGACGTAGGAGATGTCCGCCGAGTTGGGGGAGTCGTTCTCCGAGCGCCGGCCGGCCGCCTCCTCGGCGGACAAGGTGCGGTTCGGCTCGCCGGGCTCACCCGGCGCGATCACGGCGGGCCCGTCCGCCGCGGCAGGCTTCCGGTCCGGACCGGAGTCGCAGCCGCCGGCCGTCAGCACGGCCAGGGCGACCAGCCCCGTCGTGACGACGGACGCGCGGGACGACGCACGGCGGAAGAGCACAACGACCTCCTGTGGCAGGCGGGTTGGAAGACACCTCGTGAGTGTTACGACCGTCCTAGCACGCTTTCGCGGCTCACTGATCGGGAAACTTCATTGCGATTCTGTTGCCCCCTGTTGGTATGTGCATGGCGAAGACGATACTGCGTGGTGCGTGAACCGTTCCGCGTGAACGGAACCAGGGAGGAAAACAGTGATCCTGTTGAACTACCGCAGAACGCGGCGCAGACGACTGGGAGTTGGAGTTGCCGCAGCGGCCGGCGGACTGCTGGCCGCGCTTCTCACGGCCGCGCCGGCCGGTGCGGTCCCCGATCCCGGGGACACTCCGGTCGCGCCGAAGGGGGTCTCCAAGAGCGCGCAGGCAGAGGCGCGCGAGGCCATCGAGAGCGGCGAGATACCCGGCCAGGACGAGATCGTCCACTCCGCCAACATCGAGCACGTCGCCAACATCCCCAAGGACGTGCTGCCCGGCACCAACTCGGACCTCGCCTTCCAGGGCAGGTACGCCTTCGCCGGCAACTACGACGGCTTCCGCATCTTCGACATCAGCGACCCGAGGTCACCGAAGACGGTCGCCCAGGTGCTGTGCCCGGGCTCGCAGAACGACATCTCCGTCTCCGGCAACCTGCTGTTCCTGTCCACCGACTCCTCGCGCAGCGACAGCAGTTGCAACAGCACGACGCAGCCGGCGACCGAGAAGTCCTCGTGGGAGGGCATGAAGGTCTTCGACATCAGCGACAAGCGGAACCCGAGGTACGTCGCCGCCGTCGAGACCGCCTGCGGCTCGCACACCCACACGCTGGTGCCGGAGCGGCGGAACGTCTACGTGTACGTCTCCTCGTACTCGCCGAACGCCACGTACCCGGACTGCCAGCCGCCGCACGACGGCATCTCCGTCATCAAGGTGCCGCGCGACGCCCCCGAGAAGGCGGCTGTGGTGGGCTTCCCCGTGCTGTTCCCCGGTGAGGGGCCGGACGGCGGCGGCAACCCGGGCGGACCGACCAACCCGGGCGTGTCCAAGACCACCGGCTGCCACGACATCACGGTGCTGCCGTCGAAGGACCTGGCCGCGGGCGCCTGCATGGGGGACGGCATCCTGTTCTCCGTCAAGGACCCGGAGCACCCGAAGGTCATCGACCGGGTGCAGGACAACGTCAACTTCGCGTTCTGGCACTCGGCGACCTTCAACCAGAAGGCGAACAAGGTCGTGTTCACCGACGAGCTCGGCGGCGGCAGCGGAGCCACCTGCAACGAGGCGACCGGCCCGAACCGCGGCGCCGACGGCATCTACGACATCGCCGGCAAGGGCGACCAGCGCAAGCTCGTCTTCCGCAGCTACTTCAAGATCCCCCGCCACCAGGCGGACACCGAGAACTGCGTCGCCCACAACGGCTCGCTGATCCCGGTGAAGGGCAAGGACCTGATGGTCCAGGCCTGGTACCAGGGCGGCGTCTCCGTCTGGGAGTTCACCGACTCGTCGAAGCCCAGGGAGATCGCCTACTTCGAGCGCGGTCCGCTGGGCACCGACCAGCTGGCCTTCGGCGGCTCGTGGTCGGCGTACTACTACAACGGCTACATCTACTCGAACGAGATCACCAAGGGCTTCGACGTCCTGAAGATCAAGGACCGGCGCACGGACCCGGCACGGTGGGTCCACCTGCGGGAGCTCAACGTGCAGACGCAGCCGGACTACTTCGACTGACCCTGCGGGCCGCACTCCGGTGCGTCCCCGGTCGCGAAGAACCGCGACAGGTCCCTGTCGCTCCTCCCGCCGGAGGCTCCGGCCTCCGGCGGGAGACCCAGCTCCCAGTCGAGCCGGTAGCGCTTGAACAGCTCGGCCCGCAGTACGGGGACCGGCATCGGCACCCCCGGCACCAGGGCGGCGTACACGGCGCCCATCAGCAGGACCCGCAGCATCGGGTAGTCGCTGTCGACGTCCCGCGACCCGTGCCGGGCGACGGTGTCCCGCAGCAGCTCGGCCAGGCGCCGCTGCTCCGGACAGGGCACGAAGCCCTCGGCCTGCAACAGCCCGGCCATGTGCTGGCGCATCAGCACGGGCCGGTCCCGGGCCAGCCCCAGGATCGCGTCGATGGCCCTCGCCATCCGCTCCCGGCCGTCCTCGGTGCGCGGCTCGCGCTCCAGCGCCTCCTCCAGCGTGCGGTGCATCAGCCGGTGCACGGCGGACTGCACGAGCTGGCGCTTGCCCGGGAAGTAGTACGAGACCAGACCACGGGCCGAGCCCGCCCGGTCGGCGATGTCGCCGAGCGTCGTGGCCTCGAAGCCGCGCTCGCCGACCAGCTCGACCGCCGCCTGCAGAAGCCGCTCCTTCGAACGCCTCCGCAACTCTTCATTGACCGAGGCGCTGCGCGGGGACATGCTGTAACTCCTGCGTTGACTGGCTGCCAGCCAACTATACTCAGAGGCGTCCGGCCAGGACCCGAGCGGTCCGGGTCGGCGATGCCGTCTGCCTCGGGCGACACGGGGGATCGTCCGAGGCGGGCGAGCAGACGGCCAGGTGACCTGGTTGGTGGCCTCAGCTCACTAGGTCCAGGACCGGCCGCAGCCCGTCCGGCCGGTCGGTCACCGGCAGGTGGTCCACGAAGTGCACCGCGCATCCCAGGGCCGTGGCCCCGCCGTCCGCCCTGCGGTCGTCGCCGACCATGAGCGTCCGGCGCGAATCGGCGCCGAGCGCCTCGCAGGCGGTGGCGAACAGCCGAGGGTCGGGCTTCTGTATGCCGTGCTCGTACGACAGGACGTACGCGTCGACGTAGCGGTCCAGGCCGTGCTCGCGGAACACCGGGCGCAGGTCCCAGCCGATGTTGCTGACCACCCCGACGGGGACGCCCCACTCCCGCAGCGTGCCCAGCACCTCGACGGCGTCCGGGTACGGGGTCCATGCCGCCGGAGACATGTGGCGGTCGTACAGCGCGTCGTGCCATGCCGGGTCGGGCAGCGTGACCTGGCGGGAGAGGCCGGTGTAGGCGGCCCGGTGCAGTGCGGCGCTGCGGTCCCGGATCAGCCAGGTCTCGGCGAGTTCAGCCGGCACGCGTGCGGGATCACCACCGCCGGGCAGCGCCCCCACCGCCTCCAGCGCACGCGCGGCGGCGGTCAACTCCGGCTCGGTGAAGGGGACTCCGGCGTCGGCCACGACGCCGCGCAGCCAGGAGTCGGTGGACTCGACACGGAACAGCGTTCCGGAGAAGTCGAACAGCACAGCCGTCATGGGGCGATCCTACGAGGCGGCGGTGTCCGGGCGGTCGCGCGGCTGCCGGTGCTCGTGCGTCCACACCGCGAGGGCCACCACCAGCGCGCCCAGCAGCCAGCCGCCCACCACGTCCGTCGGCCAGTGGACGCCCAGCCAGACCCGGGTCAGCCCCACGCCGACCACGGACACGACGGCCACGGTCACGGCCGTACGCCACACGGCACGGCCGACACCGTGCCGGCGCAGGAGCCACAGGAGGAGGCCGCACACCACCGTGGCGGTCATGGCGTGACCCGACGGGAAGGCCGAGTAGTGGGCCGAGTCGACGGGGTCGGGCCAGACCGGGCGGGGGCGGTCCACCAGGGCCTTGAGGGCCTGCTGGAACAGCGTGCCCAGCGTGACGGCCAGCGCCAGCCACACCGCCGTCCAGCGGGCCGCGAGACGCACCACCAGCCACACCACCACCACCGCGCACAGCACCCGCATGGTCCACGGGTCCCACACCCAGTCCGTGAGGATGCGGCACGCCTGCGTGATGCCGGATTCCTCGACCGCCCAGCGGTGGGTGGTGGCGGAGATGTCTCCGTCCGCGCTGATCAGCGGGCTCCATCTGGCCGCGACGAGGGTCAGCAGCAGAGCGGAGCACAGGGCCAGGGCGCCGGCCGACCGGGCGGCGGTGCCGTGCTGCGGGCGGGGCGGGGAGTCGACGGACCGGGTGTGCATGATGCGATCCTCGCCGAACCGGGGGCTCCGGATCCAGTACGGCGGCGATCTTCGACACGCGGACCGCACACTTCGGCCACCCGGAGGCCACCCTCATGCCTCCGAAGACGGGCACGCCTCACGTCTCCGAAGACGGGCACGAGGCCACAGGGCCCCGGAAGCACGCGCCGGGCTATCCCAGCGCCCGCAACCCCGGTACGAACGCCACCAGCACCGGCACCACGGGCACCAGGGCGGCCGCCGCCGTCAGCCGCAGCCGACGTGCAGGGGGCAGCCGGTCCGGGGGAGTGAGCAACCGGTGCACCCGCGCCGGGACATGGGCCTGCGGCGTCGGGCAGGGGCCGAACACGCCACGGTGCTCGTTCAGTTCGACCAGGGCCAGGGCCGTGGTCAGACGGCCGAAGCGGCGGGACGCCGTGTCGTCGGCGGCGAGTTCCACCAGGCGGTGCATCTCGTCGCGGAACGCGGCGAACACCGGCACCTGCGGAAAACCGCCCGCCAGTGCCGAGGAGCAGTTCAGCAGCCAGTCGTGCCGGGCCCGCGCGTGCCCCAGCTCATGGGCGAGCACCGCGTCCAGCTGCCGGCCCTTCAGCCGCCGCAACGCGGCCGTGGTGACGACCAGTTGCGGCGGAGCGCCGGGCTGCCACCAGGCGTCGGGCTGCTCGCTCTCCAGGACGACGAGCCGGCCCGACACGGCCACCTCTCCCGGCAGCAGCGGCGCCCTGACCAGCAGATCGGCCCGCCGGCGGCGGCCCCGGGCCCGTGCCCCGCCGATCTCACGGACCAGCATCGCCGCGCTCCACAGCCCGCCGCCGGCCAGCGCCACCGCGGTGGCCGCCGCCCAGGGGCCCGCCGTACCGAGGGCGTAGGCCTCGACGACCGGGCCCGGCGCCGTCGCGAAGACGTGCCCGCCGACCGCGTGCCAGGCGGCTGCCGCGCTGAGCGTCATCGACAGCGCACAGCACACGAGCACGGCCGCCACCACGCACTGCCACACCCACAGAGCCACGACCGGCTCACGATCGGGCCAGTCCGCCCGGGCGAGCAGCCGGGGGGCGACCACTGCGATCAGGGCGCCGAGCAGCAACAGTGCCGCGGGGAGCATCATGAGGCGCAGCCTATGAGCGATGCGCTGCCCAGGGATACGACTTGTGGCGCCGAAGTGACGCAGGCAACGGATCCGTACGGCGGGCCGGGACGGTCCTGCTCACAGCGTCAGCAGCATCGCCACCATCGCGATCCCCATGGACAGCCGGCAGGCCCGCGCCAGCTCCGGCCGGTCGCCCCACCCGGCGGACCCGCCGCCCCCGGCCCCACTGCCCGCCATGGCGGCCACCGGCACCAGCCGGACGCCGGTCACCAGCACGTATCCGGCGAAGTAGAGCAGCAGCGCACCCGTCAGGAGCGGAACCCCCGATCCTCCCTGTCCGTGGGCGTGTGCGGGAGCGCCCGCCATGACGACGGACATGTAGACCATGGCCCCGGCCGCCACCAGGTGGTGGAGGTGGTGCGCACCGGTCCGCGCCGCCCGCAGCGCGGGGACCGCGGCCGCCCCGAACAGCACCGCGTAGGCGGGCCAGGCCCACGGCGGCGGAGTGAACACCGCCGCCGGCACGGCCATCGCGGCCATCCCGAAACCCATCAGCGCCTCACCGCCCGCGGCGCCGCGCTCCTCCCCGGCGCCGCTGCGCATCCGCACCAGGCAGTAGGCGCCGGTCACCGCGCAGAGCGCCACCAGCAGCCAGCCGGACGTAGCCGTTCCGTGCACGCGCGTCCTCCCCGCTCGACGGTCGGTCACCTCGGCAGTCGGTCCATCGATGCCCGGGCCGTGCGGCGCGCACGCGAGCGCAAGGATGTACACGGGGAGCATTCGACGGTGCGCGGCAGGTGAGGAGATATCCTTTACAAGTAAAACACCTGCTAATCTTGTGCTTCATGAGTCCCTTGCGCAGTGCGACCTCCGCTTCCCCGCCCGCCCGGCGTCTCCCGCTGGCGGGCGTGCTGCGCGTCGGCCGTCCCTCGGACATCTGGTTCAAGCCCGCGCTGAGCGTGGTCGCGGCGATCGCCCCGCCCAACCTGACCCTGCTGGCGCTCGGCCGGCTCGACCTGGCGATGTACACGATGGCCGGATCCCTCTGCGCGCTGTACGCCCACAACCGGCCCTACGCCGCCCGGGCCGGGGCCCTGGTGTGGGTGGTGCTCGGCATGCTCGGCGGGCTCGCCGTCGCCCTGGTCGCGGCCTCGCTCACCGGCAGCGCCGTCGTGCTGGTCACCGTCGGCGCACTGCTGGCCGCCGCGCAGAAGGCGCTGTGCGACGCGACCCGGGTCGGACCGCCCGGCCATGTCGTCCTCACGTTCGTCAGCTCCGCCTCGCTCTTCGCGCCGCAGACCCTCGCCCAGGTCCCCGGTCATCTGGCACTGGCCGCCGCGACGGGTGGCTGGGCCTGGCTGGTCTGCATGGCGCCCGCGATGGTCCGCCCGCACGGCCCTGAGCGCCGCGCCACCGCCGCCGCGCTGAAGGCCGCCGCCGCGTACGCCGACATGAGCGGCACCGGCGGCACCGGCGAGGGCCGGGCCCGGGCCCGCGCTGCGGGCTACGCCGCCGTGCAGGCCGCCTGGCAGTCGCTGCTGTCCACGGGCGCCGGGTTCCGTACCCGGCGCGCGCTCGAACGGCTCGTCGTCCGTGCCGAGGTGGCCCTCGCCGCACCGGCGGAGGCGGACGCCGGCCGGCTGCGGGCATGGGCGGACGCGCTGCGCGGCACCGGGCCCGTCCCGCAGGCCGGGCTGCCCCGGGCGGCCGCCGACGAACTCGTCGGTGTGGACGCCGCCCGCGGCCTCTGGGCGCGGCTCGGCCCGCTGTCTCCGCTCGCGGTACGCACCGCGCTCGGCTGCGCGCTCGCCGGCTACGCCTCCCTGGCCCTCGGTATCGGCCGCCCCTACTGGGCCCTGGTCACCGCCGCCTCGCTCTACCAGGCGAACATCACCCTGACCTGGAGCCGGGCCGTCCAGCGCGTGGTGGGCAACGTCGTCGGAGTGCTCGTCTTCGCGGCCGTCGTACCGCTCGCGCACCTGGGCGAGGCGGCCCTCGTGGTGTGCTGCCTCGCCTTCAGCTTCGGCGCCGAGCTGCTGATCAGCCGCAACTACTGGCTCGGCAGCGTCTGCGTGACCCCCATGGCCCTGCTCATCACCGAATTCGCCGGGTACCAGAAGCCGGGCGAGCTGATGACCGAGCGGCTCGTGGACACGGTCGTCGGTGCCCTGGTCGGCTTCGCCGCCGCCGTGGCCGTCACCAACCGGCGGGCGGGCGACCGGGTCGAACGCGCCCTGACCGCCGCCGACCGGGCCCGCGAGCGCGCCGCCCGCCTCCTGGCCGAGCCGCACCCCGACCCCGCCGCCCTGGAGGCCGCCCGCCGCGCACTCGCCGTCGCCCTGGCCGATCTGCGCGCCACCGCCGACGCGGCGGCCGGCGAATGGTGGCAGCGCGCCCTGCCCCAGGAGCGGGTCGTGCTCGCCGAACAGTCCGGACACCGTACGCTCGCGGCGACGGCACGACGCCAGGGGCTGCTCCCGGACCTGGGCACGGACACGAAGACGGAGGACGCACGGCCATGACGGCGACGGAGGGACCATCGCCCAACGGAGGCGGCACCGGGGACGGCCCCCAGCCGGCGACGGGGGCCGTGGGCCCGGGGCCGGGGGCGGAGGTTTCTGCCCTGGGCAGGGGAGCTTCCGCCGCTCAAGCCGGCCAGGGCAGCGATGCCTCTGCGGCTGATGGGAATCCGGGCCGTGAGGGAGCTGCGGCTCCGGCCGGTGAAACCCCTGCGGCCGGAGCAGGCCTGGACGGTGAGCCCCCGGCGGCTGGACGGGCACCGGTCGGTGAGCCCCCCGCGGCCGGGCGGGAACCGGTCGGTGGGGACCCGGGCGGGCCGCGGCGGGGCGATACCGTCGCCGGCGTCGTCCGGCAGTGGCAGGCCGTTCATCCCGGGCTCGACACCGGGCCGATGGAGATCATCGGGCGGATCAACCGTTGCGCCGCCCTCCTCCAGCAGGCCGAGGACGCGCCGCTGCGCAGGGCGGGGCTCACCCGTCCCGAGTTCGATCTGCTCGGCGCGCTGCGCCGCACCGGGCACGAGCTGACGCCCGGGGAACTGGCCCGGGAGACCTTCTCCTCGGGCGCCGCCGTCACCAAGCGCCTCAAGCAGCTGACCGAACGCGGCCTGGTCGAACGACGGGGAGACACCCGCGACCGCCGTGTCGCCCATCTCCGCCTCACCGACGCCGGACGCGAACTCGTCGACGGCATCCTGCCCGCCCAGCTCGCCTACGAGACCGCCGCCCTGTCCGGCCTGGATGCCCCCGAGCAGAGCGAACTGGCCATCCTGCTGGGAGAGTTGCTCGCCCAGCTGGAAGGCCGTCTGGGCGCGCTGCGGAGTTGACGCGTCCACCACGGCCCGCCCGTACCGTCAGAGCACGTCGTGCGCTGTGCGGCGGTGTGTGGAGCGGCGGTCGTCGATCGCCGGCCAGCGGTCGCCGTAGACGTTCCCGGTGATGGCCGGATCACGGAGGAAGTCGTGCGGGAAGCCCAGCGGCACCGCGCTCACCTCGTCGAGACGGGCGAGGGCGTCCGCGTCGAGGCGGACGTCGACGCTGCCCAGATTGTCGGCGAGCTGGCTCTCCTTGGTCGCGGCGATGATCGGGACCACGTTGCCCGGCCGGGCCAGCAGCCACGCGAGCGCCACCTGGGCCGGACTCCAGCCGCCCTGCTCCGCGACCTCCAGGACGGCGCTGATCACCGCCTCCTCATGCGGGTCGACATCCCCGCCCGTGGTGTCCAGCCGCCCGGTCTCGCCCCTGCGGTACTTGCCGGTGAGCTTCCCGGCCGCGAGCGGCGCCCAGGCCAGCACCGCCAGATCGAACGCCCGGGCCTGGGGCAGCAGTTCGCGCTCCGGGGCCCGATCCAGCAGGCGGTAGCGCAGCTGCGATCCGGCGAACGCGGTCCAGCCCCGCAGCTCCGCCATCGTGTTGGCCTGCGCGATCTCCCAGGCCGGCCAGTCCGAGACACCGACGTACAGCACCTTGCCCGTGCGGACCAGGTCGTCGAGCGCCCGCATGACCTCCTCGACGGGCGTGAAGTTGTCCCGGGCGTGCACCCACAGCACGTCCAGCCGGTCGGTGCGCAGCCGCTCAAGGCTCGCCTCCACCGACTGGACCAGGTTCTTGCGGTGGTTGCCGGCGGCGTTGACGTCGCCGTCGCGGATCGCGCAGGTGTACTTGCTGGCCAGTACGAACGTGTCGCGCCGGCCCTGGAGCAGCTCGCCCAGGATCCGCTCCGAGCTGCCGTCGGTGTAGTTGTTGGCGGTGTCGATGAAGTTGCCGCCGGCCTCCGCGTAGGCGTCGACGATCCGGGCGCTGGCCTCCTTGCCGGCGCCCCAGCCCCAGTCGTCGCCGATGGTCATGGCGCCGAGGCTGAGCTCGCTCACGCGCAGACCGGTCTTGCCGAACAGTGTGTAACGCACGGTCTTCCCTCCGGGCAGGTCGTCCGCACGACGCTATGAGCTGGAGCGCACTTCAACGCAAACCACGGCCCCGGCGTCACACGCCTTCTTCAGCCCTCGTCGCCCGCCCGGTACACACCGAACATCGCCCCCTGCGGGTCCCGCAGCACCGCGATGCGCCGGCCGCCGGGCAGGGAGGTGGGGACCATCAGGACGTCGCCGAGCTTCTGGACGACGGCCGTCGTGGCGTCCACGTCCGCCACGGCGAAGTACGGCAGCCAGTGCGCCGGAACCTCCGGCGGGAACTTGTCGTCCATCGTCACCATGCCGCCGAAGTCCGCCCCGTCGACGCCCCACTGGGTGTACCGCTCCGCGGCCTTGACGGTCCAGCCGAAGACCCGGCTGTAGAAGGCCACGGCCTGTTCGGGATCCCGGGTGTACAGCTCGGCCCAGCCCAGCGAACCCGGCGCGTTGAACAGCCCGGCACCCGGGAAGGTGCCCGCCTGCCACAGCTGGAACAGGGCACCGCCCGGATCGGCGGCCACCGCGAACCGGCCCGCGTCGAGCACGTCCACCGGGCCGAACAGCACCGTCCCGCCCGCCTCGATCACCTCACGGGTGGTGGCATCGGCGTCGGTCACCGCGAACGACACGTTCCACGCGACCGGCTGCGACGGCTGGTACAGCGGGGCGAGCGCGGCGACGGCCGCGTCCCCGAGGTGCGCGACGGTGTAGCCGCCCACCTCCTGACGCGGGTCCGTCCTGGGCCGCCAGCCGAACAGTCTGGTGTAGAACCGCTGGGCCGCCTCCAGGTCGGTGGTCCCGAGCTCGGTCCAGCAGGGCCCGCCGGTCACCGGTGCGTCGAGCTTCATGGTGTTCCTTCCGCAGGGAGTCCCCGGGCATGGGCCTCTCCAGCACGCTAAGCCGCAGCCCGTTCTCCCTGCCATCCGAGGAAACCCACTGGTGTTCCGCACCGGCCCCGGCCTACCCTCGTCCCGTACCGCACCGCGTGGCGGCCTCCAGCTCCTTCACCCTGCCCGGAGGTTGTCCCATGCCCGCGCTCGAGGTGCGCCCCTTCCGCCGAGCCGACCGCGACCAGCTCACCGACCTGGTCAACATGCACGTGGCGGCCGTCGTCCCCGGAGTCTCCGTCTCGGTGAACACCGTCCTCAGCGACCTGGAGCGGCAGCCAGGCGAGTTCATCACCGACCCGTGGGTGGCCGAGCGGACGACGCTCGTCGCCGAGCAGCGCGAGTACGTCGTCGCCGCGGCCCATCTGCTGCGCTACCGCGCCGACGCCGAGGTGGGGGAGGCCTACCGGGACGCCGCCGAGATCAACTGGTTCGTGTGCCGTCCGGCGGCGTCGTTCTGGCCGGACGCCGACCAGGCCGCGGACTTGCTGATGCGGGCGTGCCTGGCACAGTTCGCACGCTGGAACGCCCGCGTCCGGTACGCCGACGGCGCGCTGCCCGCCCCCCTCGTCTACGGCCTGCCCCGCAACTGGCCGCACATCCGGGCCGTCTACGAACGCGCGGGCTTCCGGCACGCCGGGGACACCGAGGTCATCCTGATCGCCCGGGTGGCCGACCTGCCGGAGCCCGAGCCCCGGCCGGGTGTCACGGTCGAGCGCACACTGGGGGAGTGCGGCACCCGCTTCACGGCCCGCGCCGGCACCGGCGCCCCAGGGGGTGTCCGTAGAGTCCCGCCTGCCCTGCGACGCCCGGCACGCCCTCTCGCCGCACCGGGCGAACACCCGCGTACAACCAGTACGCGGGCGTCCGCCCGGCAGGCCGAGAGCCCGCACCGGACGCCGCCGGGCCCGCCCTCCGGGCGGACGGCGGGACTTTACGGACACCCCCTGGGCTTCGTCGAGATCGACACGGCCCTGGCCCGCCCGGAACGGCACGCCCGCGCCGCCGGTCTGGCCGACATCGGCAACCTGCACATCGACCCGGCGCAGCACGGCACCGGACTGGAGCACTGGCTGCTCGCCCAGGCCGCCGACTGGCTCCGGCTGTGCGGCGTGGACCGGCTCGTCGCCTACGAATCCGCCGCCGACAGCACCATGCTCGGGCACCTGACCGGCGCGGGCTTTCGCGAACTGACCCGGACCGACCGGGGCTGGGAGCACCGCCCCGGGTGACCTCAGATGCCCGGCCGGTAGCGCATCGGGTGGTCCGCCGGGACCTCCACCAGCACGATCGGCGTCCCGTCCGGATCCGCGATCCACATCTCGACCAGCCCCCAGGGCTCCTTCACCGGCGGCCGGACGATCTCCACGCCCTTCGCCCGCAGCTCGTCCTGCGCCGCCGCCGCGTCGGCGACCTGGAGCCACAGCCGCGTGGCCGGCACGGGCGGGGTCTCGGACCGGCCCGAGACCTCCAGGAAGCCTCCGCCGAGGAAGTAGACGGTGCCGCGTTCCGGCCCCGTACCGAACTCCCGGTACACGGCGAGCCCGAGCTGTTCACCGTAGAAGGCACGGGAGCGCTCGGGGTCGGTGGGACGGAGCAGAATCCGGCTGCTGAGTACATGCACCATGCACCGGAGCCTAGTGGCGGAGTTACTCTCATCCCTGCCCGCGCGCCCCACGAAACGGAGACCTGCCCATGGACACCGCCGCCACCGGACTGACCTTCCGCGATGCCACGGACGCCGACGTGGACGAGCTGGTCGCGCTGATCGAGTCGGCGTACCGGGGCGACGCGAGCCGGGCCGGGTGGACCACCGAGGCGGACATCCTCCAGGGGCAGCGGACCGACCCGGAGGGGGTGCTGGCCGTCATCAAGTCGCCCGACGGCCGGCTGCTGACGGTGGAGCAAGAGGGGCGGATCGTCGCCTGCTGCCAGCTGGAGCACCGGGGAGACCACGCCTACTTCGGCATGTTCGCGGTCAGCCCGCGGCTCCAGGGCGCGGGACTCGGCAAAGTGATCCTCACGGAGGCGGAGCGGCTGGCCCGTGAAACGTGGGGTGCGACGGAGATGCACATGACCGTGATCTCCGTACGCGACGACCTCATCGCCTGGTACGAGCGGCGCGGCTACCGCCGTACGGGACGGATGACCCCGTTCCCGTACGGCGACGAGCGCTTCGGCGTCCCGCAGCGCGACGACCTGCAGTTCGAGCTGCTGGTCAAGGAGCTCGCCTGACCGCTAAGCGGTGAAGCGGCCCGTGCGCTTGATGTCCGGGTGGTCGGTGGTCGCGCCGTCCAGGCCGAAGGCGCGGACGAGACGCAGATGGTCCTGCGTGTTCACCACCCAGCCGATGATCCTCAGGTCGGCCTTGCGGGCCCGCTCCACGATCTCCAGGGTGAGCCGCCGGATGTTCAGGCAGACGGTCTCGGCACCGGCCGCGACCGCGCGGTCCACGATGTCGGTGCCGTAGCGGCTGGCGATCAGCGCCGTGCGCACACCCGGCACCAGTGGCTTGATCTCGGCGATCGCCTCATCGTGGAACGAGGACACCTCCACCCGGCCGGCCAGCCCGCGCCGGTTCATCACCTCGGCCAGGGCCCGCGCCGCCTGCGCGTCCTTGATCTCCGCCTGGAGCGGCGTCCGCACCGCGTCCAGGACCTCCTCGAAGACCGGCACCCGCTCACCCCGGCCCGCGTCCAGGGCCCGCAGTTCGGCGAGGGTCTTCTCGGCGATCGGCCCGGTGCCGTCGGTCGTGCGGTCCACGTCCGTGTCGTGCATGACGACGAGCGCGCCGTCCTTGCTCAGATGCAGATCGAGTTCGATGGCGTCGAGACCGGCCTCTTGCGCGGCGACGAAGGACCGGAGGGTGTTCTCGGGTTCCACACCCATGACTCCGCGGTGACCGATGGTGAGGAAGTTCAAGACGCGACTCTCTTCCGTCGACAGGCGGCACTGGGGGCCTGACGGCCCACCTGACCGTATCGCCTGCACCCGCCCTGTGCAGAGGGCGAGGGCATGGTCGGCGCGCGTGCGGGCAGAAGGGTGACCGGCAGGAAAAAGTGCGGTGAAGGGCCGGGTGAGGCAGGATAATTTCCCGAGGTGGCCCTTGCTGGGAGGAACCTCGTACGTATACGGTCGGCGTACGCGAGATTCTCCCGTGGAAGGTGTGACATGACGGAAATTCTTGTGCAGGTGGGTTCGGAGGAGCGGGTTCCTCCCGTGGCCAGGGTGGTGGAGCACCCGGCATGGCCCGTGCTCAAGGATGCCGTGGAGCGGATCCGGCCATGGCAGTCCAAGGACGGGTCGATCGACTTCGACGCCGAGGGCGCGCCCGACCGCGCCGACGCCGAGCTCGCCGTCCGCCGGGTCACGGACGCGGTCCTGGAGCTCTCCCCGCTGCTCCCGCACGACCGCGCCTACCACGAGGCCCTGGCCAAGGATCTGACCCGGTGGGCCGACGGCGGCTTCCAGGTGCCCGACTTCCTCGACTCGCTGCTGGCCTTCCAGCCCGCCGCCAACCGCGCGGACGGCCTCCAGCACCTGGTCGTCTTCCCGATGTACACGCAGAACGGCAACCCGGACCGCAACCTCGAAGCGGTCGTGCTGCGCATGGTCTGGCCGGACTGGCTGGCCGAACTGGAGCGTACCCGCTACGACAACCCGCTGTTCTGCGGCATCAAGTTCGAGGACTTCACGGCGGGCTACGACACCAACTCCGCCGTGCTCTTCCCCGAGACCATCGCCGTGCGCGAGGCCCCCGAGCGGTTCAGCTGGGGCGGCATCTTCTGCGACCGCGAGGCCGCCCGCTTCCGCCGGGTCACCGACGCCGCCGTCGAGATCCTCGGCCTGGAGCTGCCCGAGGACGTCGCCGCGATGGTCCACGACCAGAAGCGCTGCGAGGAGGCGTTCGTCCTGTGGGACATGGTCCACGACCGCACCCACAGCCATGGCGACCTGCCGTTCGACCCGTTCATGATCAAGCAGCGCCAGCCGTTCTGGATGTACGGCCTGGAGGAGCTGCGCTGCGACCTCACCGCCTTCAAGGAGGCCGTGAAGCTGGAGAGGGACGGTGTTCCCCAGGCCCGTGACGTGCAGGTCGCGGTGCTCTTCGACCGTATGTTCCGCTTCCCGGTCACCGGTGAGCGCGTGCGCAACTACGACGGCCTCGGCGGCCAGCTCCTCTTCGCCTACCTGCACAAGCACGACGTCGTCCGCTGGCGGGACAACAAGCTCTCCATCGACTGGGAGCGCGCCCCGCAGGTCACCAACGAGCTGTGCGCCGAGATCGAGCAGCTGTACCGCGACGGCATCGACCGCCCCAAGCTCGTCCACTGGTTCGCCGGGTACGAGCTCGTCTCCACCTACCTCGCCCCGCACCCGGGGTCGAAGTGGGCCAAGGGCCCGGACGCCCTGGATCTGACGCAGCCGCCGCGCAAACTCGTCGATGACGTGCTTCCGGACGAGTTTCCGCTGAGCATGTTCTATGAGGCACTGTCCAAGAAGCTCAAGAACGTGATCGCCTCCACCAAGGGCATCACGGCGGACGGCGCCGAGCGGATCGCCGCGTGAGCGATCGGCGAAGCGAGAACACGGCTCAGGAGGCGAAGACCATGGCGGGGAACGGGGCGCTCAGCGGCGCGGTGATCGCGGTGGCCGGAGCGGGAGGACCCGCCGGGCGGGCCGCGCTGCTCAGGCTGGCCGAGGCGGGGGCGACCGTCATCGGCTCGGACAACGATCCGGAGCGGCTGGCGGAGGCGGTGGACGCGGCGAGTTACGCGACCGGCGGCGCCACCGTCACCGGTGACACGGTCGACCTGCTCGACCTGCGGGCCACCCGAGACTGGGCCACCCGCATCGAGAAGGACTTCGGCCACGTCGACGGCCTGGTCCATCTCGTCGGCGGCTGGCGCGGCAGCGAGACCTTCACCCGGACCAGCCTCGACGACTGGGACTTCCTGGAGATGCTGCTCGTGCGCACCGTGCAGCACACCTCCCTCGCCTTCCACGAGGCGCTCCAGCGCAGCGACCGCGGCCGGTACGTGCTGATCAGCGCGGCGGGCGCCAGTAAGCCCACCGCGGGCAACGCCGCGTACGCCGCCGGCAAGGCGGCGGCCGAGGCGTGGACGCTGGCCATGGCCGACTACTTCCGCAAGGCCGGGGGCCCCGAGGGCCCGACCTCGGCGGCTGCCATCCTGGTGGTGAAGGCACTGGTGCACGACGCGATGCGCGCCGAGCGACCCAACGCGAAGTTCGCGGGCTTCACCGATGTCAAGGACCTGGCCGAGGCCATCGTCGAGGTCTGGGAGAAGCCCGCCGCCGAAGTGAACGGAAACCGTCTGTGGCTCACCGAGAAGCCGTGAACCCGCCGAAGACCGACGCCCGTCGCCATCACGACCCCGAGGTCCGCGGTTTCGCCAGCGACAACTACGCCGGGGCCCACCCGGAGGTGCTCGCCGCCCTGGCCCTGGCCAACGGCGGGCACCAGGTCGCCTACGGCGAGGACGCGTACACCGAGAACCTCCAGCACCTGGTCCGCAGCCACTTCGGGCCCACGGCCGAGGCGTTCCCGGTCTTCAACGGCACCGGCGCCAACGTCGTCGCCCTCCAGGCGGTCACCGACCGCTGGGGCGCGGTGATCTGCGCCGAGAGCGCGCACATCAACGTCGACGAGTGCGGGGCGCCCGAGCGGGTCGGCGGCCTGAAGCTGCTCACGGTGCCAACGCCCGACGGCAAGCTCACCCCCGAGCTGATCGACCGGCAGGCATACGGCTGGGACGACGAGCACCGGGCGATGCCCCAGGTCGTCTCCATCGCCCAGGCCACCGAGCTGGGCACGGTCTACACGCCGGACGAGATACGCGCCATCTGCGAGCACGCCCACGCGCACGGCATGAAGGTGCACCTGGACGGCTCCCGGCTGGCCAACGCCGCGGCCACCCTGGACGTCCCGATGCGCACGCTCACCAACGCCGCCGGCGTCGACCTCCTCTCCCTGGGCGGCACAAAGAACGGCGCCCTGTTCGGCGAGGCGGTCGTGGTCCTGAACCAGGACGCCGTCAGCCACATGAAGCACCTGCGCAAGCTGTCCATGCAGCTCGCCTCCAAGATGCGCTTCGTGTCGGTGCAGCTGGAGGCCCTGCTCGCCCGGGACCTGTGGCTGCGCAACGCCCGCCACTCCAACGAGATGGCCCAGCGCCTCGCCGAGGGCGTACGCGCCGTGCACGGCGTGGAGATCCTCTACCCGGTGCAGGCCAACGCGGTGTTCGCCCGCCTGCCGCACGACGTGAGCGAGCGCCTCCAGAAGCGGTTCCGCTTCTACTTCTGGGACGAGGCCGCGGGCGACGTCCGCTGGATGTGCGCCTTCGACACGACCGAGGAGGACGTGGACGCGTTCGTCGCAGCACTGAAGGAGGAGATGGCCCGCTGAGGCCGCCACCCGCCCGCTGCATAAGTATGCGGAGAAGTGAAAATGGATTGACCGGGTGGAGATCTCGTCCCTATGCTCTGCGTGCATGCAGCTGATCCAGGAAACCCCGGACCTCTCCGCCTACTTGGCCGCTGACGAGGCGATAGACCATCACCATCCGCTCGTTCGCGAGACAGCGGCCCAGCTGGCCAGAGGTGTGGCGAACTCGTATGAGTATGCGAGGGCGGCGTTCGAGTTCGTGCGTGACACGATTCCGCACTCGCAGGATGCGGGCGACCCGCGCGTCACCTGGCGCGCCTCCGACGTCCTGGAACAGCGCACCGGCATCTGTTACGCCAAGGCCCACGCGCTCGCGGCGCTGCTCCGGGCCGAGGACATCCCGACCGCTTTGTGCTACCAGACGTTCGACGTCGTGCACGGTCTGGTCGCCGTGCGGTTCAACGGGGCATGGCACCGGCAGGACCCCCGGGGCAACAAACCCGGGGTGGACGCGCAGTTCTCCCTCGACGGCGAGCGGCTCGCCTTCACGCCCGATCCGGCACTCGGCGAGACCGACTGTCCGGTCCTGTACGCCGCGCCTCACCCGGTCGTGCTCGACACCCTCAAGTCGGCCGTCGACCGGCCCCACTTGTGGAGGACACTTCCCACCGCGCTCTGAGGCGGGGCCGGAGGCCGGGCCGACCGGCCCCGGGTGTCAGTGCGCCTCGGTCTCCCGTACCTGCTCCGGCGTCGGAGCCGTGCCGCCGAGGTGGGCCGGCATCCACCAGGTGTCGTCCGGGCCCTTCGGGCGTACGGGGTAGGCGCGCTGGGCGGCCTCCAGGAGTTCCTGGACGCGCTCACGCAGCTGACGGGTGATCGCGCCGGCGTACTTGTCGCGGGAGGCCTCGATCGCCTCGCCGACCCGGATCGTGATGGGGATGTGGCTGCGCTTGAAGTTGCGGGGGTGGCCCTTGGTCCACAGCCGCTGCGTGCCCCACACCGCCATCGGGATCAGCGGGACGCCGGCCTCCTGCGCCATGCGCGCGGCACCCGACTTGAAGCTCTTCAGCGTGAACGACTGCGAGATGGTCGCCTCCGGGAAGACCCCGACGATCTCGCCCGACCGCAGCGAGTCGAGGGCGTGCGCGTAGGCCGCCTCGCCCTGCTTGCGGTCCACCGGGATGTGCTTCATCCCGCGCATCAGCGGGCCCGAGATCTTGTGGCGGAAGACGGACTCCTTCGCCATGAAGCGCACGAGACGTTTCTGCGGCAGCGCCGCCAGGCCGTTGAAGACGAAGTCCAGGTAGCTGATGTGGTTGCTCACCAGCACGGCGCCGCCCGAGCGCGGGATGTTCTCCGAACCCTGACAGTCGATCTTGAGGTCCCACGCCTTGAACAGCGTGCGGGCGAAACCGACGACGGGACGGTAGACGAGCTCTGCCATGGGCGGGTCGGACCCTTCCTGCTCTGCCTGGGAAGGGATTCCCAGTGGAAGTTACGCAGCCGTAGGTTTACGGCTTGTCGCAGATCGTGCCCCAAGAACGGCCGGGTAGCCAGCCCCCGTGCCCGCGCGGGAGGAGATTCTCGTCACGTAGTCGCCGGATCCCACCTCGTGCTTTTACGCGCCCATTACTCCGCGCGTACCGTCACCCGCCGCATGAGCAGGTACATCTCGCACCCCATGCAGTACCCGAACGCGGCGTTCAGGAAGGCGGCCGCGAGTGCGGCGCCGGTCGCCGCGAGACCCAGCCAGCCGGGCCCCAGGGCGTAGCCGACAAGCCCGAGTCCGGCGAAGACCAGCCCCACCGCCTGGGCGAAACGCGGCGGTTCGGGCGCCTCGAACGCGCTCGGCGGCCCGAGTCGCGGTCGTACGGCCTTGGCGAACAGCAGGCCGTAGGGCGACCGGGCCACCCCGCCGGCCGCGCCCAGCAGGAACGCCAGCGTCTGCCACGCCAGCAGCCACGCGCTCCCCGTGACCAGGACGACCGCCAGGACGACGGTCGTCACCGCCGCACCGAAACGCGGCCCTCGTGCATCGATGTCCATGGGAACCAAGCATTCCGCACCACGGGCCGCTGGGGTGGGCGGGAATCTTTGCGGTCTCGTGAACGCTTGCAGCAGGTGATGACCGGACTGGTGGTGTGCGTACTGGTGCTCGCGGCGGCGAGCGCCTACGGAGTGCTGCGACGGCGGCGGAGCGGGAGAGTGCGGGTGCGCGGGCGGGACGACGGCAAGCGGCTATACGCGGCCGAGCTGGGCGCGGACCTGGGGGAGCGGGCCACACTCGTGCAGTTCTCCAGCGCGTTCTGCGCGCCCTGCCGGGCGACCCGGCGGGTCCTCGGCGAGGTCGCCGGCATGGTCCCGGGCGTGACCCACGTCGAGATCGACGCCGAGGCCCATCTGGACCTCGTACGACGGCTGGACATCCTCAAGACCCCGACCGTGCTGGTCCTCGACGCCGACGGCCGGGTGGTGCGGCGGGCCACCGGCCAGCCGCGCAAGGCGGATGTGATCGCCGCGCTGGGGGAGGCGGTGTGAGGGACGTGACCCGGTCAGTGAGTCATCTCCCACATCGGGGAACGAACTTGACTGCGCCAACCATTTATCGTCAGCCTGACCCCATGCCTGCGGACCTTCTCGCCACGCCCGACCTCCTGCGCTCGGTCTTCCGGCGGCACGCGGCAGGGGTCGCCGTGATCACCGCCCGTGGCGACACCGGCCCGGTGGGCTTCACCGCCACCTCCCTCGCCTCCGTCTCCGCCGAGCCGCCCCTGCTGTCCTTCGGGATCGGCACCGGCTCCTCGAGCTGGCCCGTGATCGCGACGGCCGGCCATGTCGGCGTCCACATCCTCGGCGAGCACCAGCAGGAACTGGCGGCCACCTTCGCTCGCAGCGGAGCCGACCGCTTCGCGCCGCCCACCGTCTGGCGGGACGGACCCGAGGGGGTCCCCGTGCTCGACGGCGTGCCGGCCTGGCTGGTGGGGCGGGTCGTCGCGCGCGTGCCCGCCGGAGACCACTGGATCGTGATCGCGGAGGTCGTGCACGGAGACGACGCAGGCACCGGGCGGCCGCTCCTCTACCACCAGGGGCGTTACAACCGCCTGCGCGACTGATCCGTGCGTCCCCCGGGCTGCGTGACGGTCGAGTTCCGGTTACGCTGCGTTGCGAAGGTCACAGTTCAAAGCGCTTGCTTAGCGGGAACGAACTGGGTGTACTGACGAGTAATATTTCGCTCGGAGCGTGGATCGCCCCGACCGGGATCGGCCGCTTGAGGCGCCTATGCTGCCTGCGAGTAGGCAGCATGGAAATGACGATGCAGTAGGAGAGCCGGCGTGAGCTTGAGGATCGTTGTCACTGTGAAGTACGTGCCCGACGCCACTGGCGACCGGCACTTCGCCGATGACCTGACCGTCGACCGGGACGACGTGGACGGTCTGCTCTCCGAGCTCGACGAGTACGCGGTCGAGCAGGCGCTGCAGATCTCCGAGAACTCCGACGACGACGTGGAGATCACCGTCCTGACGGTGGGCCCCGAGGACGCCAAGGACGCCCTGCGCAAGGCGCTGTCCATGGGCGCCGACAAGGCGATCCACGTCGAGGACGACGACATTCACGGCACCGACGCCATCGGCACCTCCCTGGTTCTGGCCAAGGCGATCGAGAAGGCCGGCTACGACCTGGTGATCTCCGGCATGGCCTCCACCGACGGCACCATGGGCGTCGTCCCCGCGCTGCTCGCCGAGCGTCTGGGCGTGCCGCAGGTGACCCTGCTCTCCGAGGTGTCGGTCGAGGACGGCACGGTCAAGGGCCGCCGCGACGGCGACGCCGCCTCCGAGAACCTTGAGGCCTCCCTGCCGGCGGTCGTGTCGGTCACCGACCAGTCGGGCGAGGCGCGTTACCCCTCCTTCAAGGGCATCATGGCGGCCAAGAAGAAGCCGGTTCAGTCCTGGGACCTGTCCGACCTCGACATCGAGGCGGAGGAGGTCGGCCTGGAGGGCTCCTACACCACCGTCGAGAACGTGGCCGAGCGTCCGGCCCGTACCGCGGGCACGATCGTCAAGGACGAGGGCGAGGGCGGCAAGCAGCTCGCTGAGTTCCTCGCGGGCCAGAAGTTCATCTGAGCCCCGCATTCGCTGACCGCCCCTCATCTTTCGCAAGCAGGAGAGAAGAAGTCCCATGGCTGAAGTTCTCGTCTACGTCGACCACGTGGACGGTGCCGTCCGCAAGCCCACCCTGGAGCTGCTGACCCTGGCCCGCCGCATCGGCGAGCCGGTCGCCGTCGCGCTGGGCAACGGCGCCGCCGACACCGCCTCCGCCCTCGCCGAGCACGGTGCGGTGAAGGTGCTCACACACGAGGCGTCCGAGTACGCCGACTACCTGGTCGTACCGAAGGTGGACGCCCTCCAGGCCGCGGTCGAGGCCGTGTCCCCGGCCGCCGTGCTGGTGCCGTCCTCCGCCGAGGGCAAGGAGATCGCCGCCCGTCTGGCGCTGCGTCTGGGCTCCGGCATCATCACCGACGCCGTCGACCTGGAGGCCGGCGACGAGGGCCCCGTGGCCACCCAGTCGGTGTTCGCCGCGTCCTTCACCACCAAGTCCCGTGTCTCCAAGGGCACCCCGGTCATCACGGTCAAGCCCAACAGCGCGGCCGTAGAGGCAGCCCCGGCCGCCGGTGCGGTCGAGGCGCTGTCCGTGACCTTCTCCGACCAGGCCACCGGCACCAAGGTCACCGGCCGTACGCCGCGTGAGTCGACGGGCCGTCCGGAGCTGACCGAGGCCGCGATCGTGGTCTCCGGCGGCCGTGGCGTCAACGGCGCGGAGAACTTCGCGATCATCGAGGCCCTCGCCGACTCCCTCGGCGCGGCCGTCGGTGCCTCGCGCGCCGCCGTCGACGCCGGCTGGTACCCGCACACCAACCAGGTCGGCCAGACGGGCAAGTCGGTCTCGCCGCAGCTGTACATCGCCTCCGGCATCTCCGGCGCGATCCAGCACCGCGCCGGTATGCAGACCTCGAAGACGATCGTGGCGATCAACAAGGACGCCGAGGCCCCGATCTTCGACCTGGTCGACTACGGCGTCGTCGGCGACCTCTTCGACGTCGTCCCGCAGCTGACCGAGGAGATCAAGACCCGCAAGGGCTGATCGACTCCGTTTGTGGAAGGCCCCTGTGACCGTACGAACGGTCATGGGGGCTTCTTCTCATCCCAGGGTCATCGAGGCCTGCACCGGCAGGTGGTCGCTCGGGTACGTCCCGTCCATGGAGAAGGTGTTCATCCCGGCCCAGTGCGTGGTCACCCCGGGCGTGGTGAGGATCCAGTCGATGCGCCGCCCGCCCGGCTTGGGCCCCCGGTAGCCGTGGTGCGTCCCGTACGCCGGACCCCGCGAGGCCGCCGCGTCCCAGGCGTCCACCAGTCCGATGTCCAGCATGAGGTCGTACACCCGGTTGGCGTGGGCCTCCGCGTTGAAGTCGCCGGTGACGATGACCCGTAACGACCGGTCCCACCCGGCGATCGTCTCGCCGATGAGCCCCGCCGAGCGTTCCCGGGCGTACTGGCTGACGCTGTCCAGGTGGGTGTTGAGGACGTAGAACTCCCGTCCCCCGTCGGCGCGATCGGCGAAACGGACCCAGGTCACCATGCGCAGCCAGTCCGCGCCCCAGGTGTTCGAGGCGATCGTGTACGGGGTGTCGGACAGCCAGAAGTGGTCGAACTCGATCGGGTCGAGTCTGCGCGTGTCGTAGAAGACCGCCATGAACTCGTCCTTGCTGCCGCCCCCACGTCCGGTGCCGATCCAGTCGTAGTGCCCGCCGAGATCCTTCTCGATCGCGCGCACTTGCCGGTAGAGCCCTTCCTGAGTGCCGATGACGTGCGGTCGCTCGCGGCGCAGCAGTTCTCGCATCACCGGTCGGCGCACGTCCCAGCGCGGTGTCGTGTCGACGACGGTCCCGAAGCGCACGTTGAACGTCATGACGTTCAGGGCGCCCGGGTGCTCGCCGGCGGAAGCGGGCGGTGTGGGGCCCGCGGTGGTGAGCAGCGGCCCGGTGATGGCGGCGGCCGCCGCCGCCTTGAGCCCGTGGCGGCGCGTCACTCCGACCTCGTTCGGCACGTGATCTCCCTCCCCTTGCACGTCAGGATGACGCTTGCCTTCTGAATACGGAAGAAGACGGCGGGTCGACAGTGGCCAAAGGTGAAGGATGGGGAACACCACTTCAAGACGGTGTTGACCAGGCGGAAGGGTGGCCGATAACTTCGCTCTACGGATTGTTGATTCCGTAGAGCGGAAAATAGGAGGGTCTCGGAATGGGTCAGGGCCAGCAGGAGAAGGTGGCGACGAGCCTCGCGGGCGCCGTCAGCGAGGAGATCAGCGCCTCCCTCGCGCCGGTCGACGCCGAACTGGAGCGCCGCTACCCCGGAGACCCCGGCACCCGCCAGCCCGTCCACACCGTCTACGTCCCCGGTGATGTCTTCGCCGCCGACACCCTCCGCTCCTGGGGCGACCGGGCCCTGGCCGCCCTCGACGAACACGCCCCGGACGCCGCGTCCTTCGCCGCCGTCCTCGGCCTCTCGGACGAACTCGCCGAGCCCGTCCACGCGCGCGTGCGCGCCAAGCTGGAGCGCGAGCCGATCGAGGACCTGCGCGTCGACTTCGAGGACGGCTACGGCAACCGCCCCGACGCCGAGGAGGACGAGGACGCGGCCCGCGCCGCCCGGCTGATCGCCGAGGCGTACGAGGACGGCACCGCGGCTGCGTACATGGGCATCCGCATGAAGTGCATGGAGGTGCCCGTACGGGCCCGGGGCATCCGCACCCTCGACATCTTCCTCACCGGCCTGATGGAGGCCGGCGGACTGCCCGGCGGACTGGTCCTCACCCTGCCGAAGGTGACCTACGCCGAGCAGGTCACCGCCATGGCGCGGCTGCTGGACGCCTTCGAGAAGACGCACGGCCTGGAGCCCGGCCGGATCGGCTTCGAGATACAGATCGAGACCAGCCAGTCCATCCTCGCCGCCGACGGCACCGCCACCGTCGCCCGCATGATCCAGGCCGCCGAGGGCCGCGCCACGGGTCTGCACTACGGCACCTTCGACTACAGCGCCTGCCTCGGCGTCTCCGCCGCCCACCAGGCCAGCGACCACCCGGCCGCCGACCACGCCAAGGCCGTCATGCAGGTCGCCGCGGCCGGCACCGGCGTCCGCGTCTCCGACGGCTCCACCAACGTCCTGCCCATCGGCCCGACCGAGAAGGTGCACGCCGCCTGGCGCCTGCACTACGGCCTCACCCGCCGCGCCCTGGCCCGCGCCTACTACCAGGGCTGGGACATGCACCCCGGCCACATCCCCACCCGCTACGCGGCCGTCTTCGCCTTCTACCGCGAGGGCTTCGAGCAGGCCGCCGCCCGCCTCGCCCGCTACGCCAACCGCACCGGCGGCGACGTCATGGACGAGCCCGCCACCGCCAAGGCCCTCAGTGGCTACCTGCTGCGCGGCCTGGACTGCGGCGCCCTGGACATCGGGGAGGTCGCCCGGCTGACCGGTCTGACCCGCGCCGACCTGGAGAGCTTCGCGGTGCCCCGGCGGGGGAACCTGACGGCGTCCGCCTGACCGCTTCTCCCCGGGCCTGCCCGGAGGTTCCGTCCCACGTACCGGCCTTGTCACAGCCGCCACCACCGGCTGTCCGTGTCACCGCCGCCCCGTACTCTGTACGCCACACACTGACGTGTCAGTGATCCAGGGGCGTCACGAGAACGGGGCAGCAGTGCCGACGGGGGAGTACGGGCAGGCCGACGGGACCGGCCGGCTGCTGGCAGGCCGTTATCGCGTCACGGCCCAGCTGGGGCGCGGCGGCATGGGCGTCGTATGGAGGGCCGTCGACGAGGTCCTCGGCCGTGAGGTGGCCGTCAAGGAACTGCGCACCTACACCGACACGGCCGGCCCCGAACTGGCCGGTCTGCGACTGCGGATGCAGCGCGAGGCGCGTGCGGCGGCCCGCGTGCGCCACCCCGGCGTCATCGCCGTGCACGACATCGCCGAGGTCGACGGCCGCCCCCTCATCGTCATGGAGCTGGTCGACGGGCCGTCCCTGGACGACGTCCTGCGCGAGCGCGGCACGCTGGACGCGCGCGAGGCGGCCGGGATCGGCGCCAAGGTCATGGACGCCCTGGCCGCCGCCCACCGGGCGGGCGTCCTGCACCGCGACGTGAAGCCCGGCAACATCCTGCTCGACCGCTCAGGCCGGGTCGTCCTCACCGACTTCGGCATCGCCACCATGGACGACCCCGGCGACGGTTCGGCCACGCACCTCACTCGCAGCGGCGAACTCGTCGGCTCCCTCGACTACCTCGCCCCCGAGCGGGCCCAGGGCGCCGACCCGGGCCCCGCCTCCGACGTCTGGGCCCTCGGCGCCACGCTGTACGCGGCCGTCGAGGGCGCCTCGCCCTTCCGCCGTACGTCCACGTTCTCGACGCTCACCGCGATCGTCACGGAGCCGCTGCCCGAGCCCCGCCGCGCCGGGCCCCTCGCCCCCGTCCTCCAGCAGTTGTTGGACAAGCGCCCCGAGGGCCGCCCGGAGGCGGACCAGGCCCGCGAGACACTCCAGGCCGTCGCGGACTCGTCCGGCACGGACACGCCGACGTCATCGCTGCGAGGGCCGGTGCCCGCTCCGTCCTCACGCCCGGAGACAGAGCGCGGTGTCCCGTCGGTGCCGCCCGGGTTCGGGCCGCCGCAGCAGGCGCGGCCGGGCGCCGCCGGGCCGCACGAGAGTCAGAGCACGCCCGGGTTCGGCCCGGCAGCGGCCTCCGGGGCCGCTGGGGCACCGGGAGCGACAGGGCAGCGGCCGGGAGCTGACGGGCCGGGCACCGGGCAGCCGGCACAAGCAGGCCCCGGCCCGCAGGGCCCGAACGCCGGCCTTCAGACCCCGGGCCCCGGTCAGCAGGCGTCAGGACCGCAGGGTCCGAACCCCGGCACCGAGGCCTCGGGCCCCGGCCCACAGATGTCAGGACCGCAAGGCCCGGGTCCCGGCACCCGGGCCTCGGACCCCGGCACCCAGGGCTTCGGCCCGGCCGCCCCGGGCGGCACCTCGCCGACCGGCCCGATGAACCCGAGCCCTGCCCCCCGCCGCAAGACGACCCGCGCCCTGCTCGCCGCCGCGGCCGTCACGGTCGTCCTCGCAGCGGCCGGCACCACGGTCGCCGTGCTCAGAGGCTCGGGCGGCACGGACCCCGGCAAACGGACCGACGCCGCCGGCGTGGACGCGGCGGCCTCCTCCGAGCCCGGCCGCACCGACGACGGCTCGAACGAGCAGAGGCCCACCCCCCAGGGCGACGAGCAGGGCAGGTCCCCCTCCGAGAAGGCCGAGGACGACAAGACGCCCGAGTCCTCCGGCCGACCCTCCGCCCCGGCCCCGGAGAAGTCCTCCGGCGGCGCCACCACCGGCGGTTCCGGCGACGGCACGACAGGCGGCGGCTCCACCACGCCCGCACCGGTCTGCGACCCCATCGGCGGCGGCAAGTACAACTGCACCGTCTGGAAGACCGCCACGTCGTACACCGCCTCCGGCACCGAGGTCGGCGTCCTCAACGCCGGCACCAACTACTTCTACTGCCAGCAGAACCTGGGCCGGAGGGAGACCGACGGCCGGTGGACCAACATCTGGTGGGCCAGGACGGACGACGACAGCGGCAACACGGACGTCTGGGTCAGCGACGTCTACATCAAGGGCGGCGACAACGACGCGCCCGTCCCCGGACTCCCGGTCTGCTGAGCGCGCAGCGACACCGCCGCGTACCGCTCCAGCCCGGAGGCCGTCACCAGCTTCTCCTCGACGAACAGCCGCGTGCCCCGTTCACACAGCCGCCGGTCGGAGCGGGCCCGTGCGCAGAACTCCTCGGGCACGACACCGAACAGCTCCCGGAAGCGCGGCAGGCCGACGAGCAGCTCGGTGAGCAGCACGCGCTGGCCCGGGTGGGTGCGCGGTACGCCCGTGCCGTCGTGCAGGACGCCGTGCCGGTTGACGTACGCGTACGCGCCCGGCAGGCGGCTGCCGTCCTCGAGGTCGATGCGCACGTCGGGCGAGGGCAGCCAGGCACGGTCGTAGTTGCCCGTCGGCACCGGCACGCCCTCGCTCGCGTCGATCACGGCGAGCTGCTCGGCGTCGAGCCAGATGACGAACAACTCCCGCACAGTGTCCGGGGCGCTGACCGGCGAGGCCGACACGTACCCCATGCGGCTCACATGCGCCGACACGCCGGCGTCGACGCCCGTCACCCGCGCCTTCACCATAGGGATCGGCGACATGATCCCGAACTCCTCCATCTTGTGGCGCAGTTGCCCTGGGCAGGCGTTGGAGCCGATGGCGAGAACGGGGGCGCGGTCCTCGTGCACGAGCCGGTCGAGCGGCAGGTAGCGGTCCCCGTCGAGGAGCCCGGAGCCGGCGGGCCACGCGCCCGGGTAGAGCAGGGGGTGCTCGCGCGGGGCCTCGGCCAGGCCCAGTGCGCGCAGCGTGCGATCGGTGAGGTGCTCCATGCGCTCCGTATGTTCCGTCGGATGTTCCGTGGGATGGTCCATGGGCCGCTCAGGCCGCCGGGGGCAGCTCGCCCGAGCCGCGGGTGATCAGCCGGGTCGGCAGCTCGATGCGTTCGGGGGCGACGAGGGTGCCGTCCAACTGCCGGAAGAGGCGCTCCGCCGCGGTACGGCCGATGGCCGCCGCGTCCTGGGCGACGACGGTGACGCCCGGCTGGAGCAGGTCGGCGAGCTCGATGTCGTCGAAGCCGACCAGGGCGACGCGGCGGGGGTGCTCGGCGAGCACGCGGATCACGGTGACCGTCACCCGGTTGTTGCCCGCGAAGACCGCGGTGACCGGCTGCGGGCCGGACAGCATCTCCTCGGCCGCTCTGCGCACCCGCTCGGGATCGGTCACACCGAGGGACATCCAGGAGTCCGCGACAGGTATGCCCGCGTCCTCCATCGCGGCCCGGTAGCCGCGCAGCCGCTCGGCGGCGGTGTGGATGCGGGGCATGTCGCCGATGAAGCCGATCCGGCGGTGCCCGTGCGCGATGAGGTGGGCGACGCCGTCCCGGGCACCGCCGAAGTTGTCCGACAGCACCACGTCGGCGTCGATGTGCCCGGCCGGCCGGTCCACGAACACCGTGGCGACACCCGCCTTGAGCTCCGGCTCCAGATACCGGTGGTCGTCACCGGCCGGGATCACCACCAGCCCGTCCACCCGCCGCGCGCACAGGGCCAGTACCAGCTCCTGCTCGCGCTCCGGGTCCTCCGCGCTGGAGCCGTTGATCAGCAGGGCGCCGTGCGCGCGTGCCACCTCCTCGACCGACCGGCTCAGCGGCCCGTAGAACGGGTCAGCGAGGTCCTCCAGCACCAGACCGATGCTCGCCGTCCGGCCCTTGCGCAGCACACGCGCGCTGTCGTTGCGGCGGAAACCGAGCGCCTCGATCGCCTCCTGGACGCGCCGCTCCGTCTCCGGGGTCACGCCCGGCTCCCCGTTCACGACGCGGGAGACCGTCTTCAGTCCGACCCCGGCCCGTGCGGCGACGTCCTTCATGGTCGGCCTGGTGCCGTAGCGCGCTGCGGATCGGAGGTTGGTCTGGGGCACGGTGCGGTGTCCTGTCCTGTCGTCCACGGGGGTGCGTCGGTCCTGGGTTTTGTATGAGGATGTGGCGTCGAGCATAGAGCCTGGACAACGTTGTCAGGCTCGGGGGAGACTGTCCACCGCAATCTCCGGACCGTGCTCCGCTGCTGGCCGGCCAGTTCTTTCACCGTAGACGGGGAGTTCCGACACTCATGCACACCGACCTCGTGGCCGCGCTCGACATCGGCGGTACAAAGATCGCCGGCGCTCTCGTGGACGGCCAGGGACGGATCCTGGTCCGCGCCCAGCGGCCGACGCCCGCCCGGGAGGACGGCGACACCGTGATGCGGGCCGTGGAGCAGGTGCTCGGCGAACTCACCGGGGCGCCCCTGTGGGCGCGGGTCACGGCCGTGGGGATCGGCAGCGCCGGACCGGTCGACCGGTTGGCGGGCACGGTGAGCCCGGTGAACGTGCCCGGCTGGCGCGACTACCCGCTCGTCGGGCGCGTGCGGGCCGCGGCCGGGGACCTGCCCGTCGAGCTGATCGGCGACGGTGTGGCGATCACGGCGGCCGAACACTGGCAGGGCGCCGCCCGCGGCCATGACAACGCGCTGTGCATGGTCGTCTCCACGGGCGTCGGCGGCGGCCTGGTGCTCGACGGCCGGCTGCACGCAGGGCCCACCGGCAACGCCGGCCACATCGGCCACATCAGCGTGGACCTTGACGGCGATCTGTGCCCGTGCGGCTCGCACGGCTGCGTGGAGCGCATCGCGAGCGGCCCCAACATCGCCCGGCGCGCCCTGGAGAACGGCTGGCGGCCCGGCCCCGACGGCGACACCTCCGCCGCCGCGGTGGCCGCCGCGGCCCGGGCCGGTGACGCGGTCGCCGTCGCGTCCTTCGAGCGGGCCGCCCAGGCCCTGGCCGCAGGGATCGCCGCGACCGCGACCCTCGTGGAGATCGACATCGCCGTGATCGGCGGGGGAGTGGGCAAGGCGGGCGAGGTCCTGTTCGCCCCCCTGCGCAAGGCCCTGAGCGCCTACGCGACGCTGTCCTTCGTCCGGCACCTGACCGTGGCCCCGGCCCAGATGGGCACCGACGCCGGGCTGGTGGGCGCGGCGGCGGCAGCGCTGGCGAAGCGGACGGACGCGGCCGCGGCGGGGGTGTGAGACCGGGCAGGAACGTTCATGCGGGGTATCTCCGGAGCCCGCCGCGTTTCTGACCCCGGCACGTTCCTGACCCCGGCAGCTCCTGACCCCGGGCAGTCGCTGATGCGGAGGGAACCACTCCGGCGCGGGCGGCATCTGGCCCGGCGTGGGTGTCGGGATGATGTTCTTCGGGCTCGTGTTCATGGGTGGCTGGGCGGCGGCGGCCGGCGCCCTGGTGTACGCCGCCGCCACGCTCGTCCGTGTCTGGCCGGAGGACTGGATGCGGCGCGACGGACACCCCGCGGCGCGGCTGCTGCTGCCGGCACCCGCTTACCTGCGCTTCGACGTGGCGCTCGCCGTGACGGCCTTTCTGGCCGACCTGTGGCTCGTGTCGGTGGTCCTCGTGTTCGGGGCGGACGGCGTCTTCACCGAGGACTGGATGGGCTACCCCGGCATGATGGACCCGACCGGGCACGGATACCAGGCCGGAGTGGTGAACGTGTTGCACGGGACGGCCTGGTGGACCTTCGGGACAGCGGTCCTGTGCCGGTGCTGGATCACGGCCGGCGTGCAGGTCTGCCTCCTGCCGCTCACCGCGTGGTGGATCGCATCGTTCGACACCTACTACACCTGACGGGGGCCGATCCGGAATACACGCTTTCCCGCGGAAAGCGACCGAATGTCAGTGCGATGTGGCACGATCGCGCATGTGAGCAGCAGACCCGCCCCGACGCAGCATCTGCGCGACCTCGCCCTTCTGCGCCGGGTCAAGGACCGGATCGACCGGGAGTACGCACGGCCGCTGGACGTCGAGGCGCTGGCCCGGGGTGTGCACATGTCGGCCGGGCATCTCAGCCGCGAATTCAAACGCGCCTACGGTGAGTCGCCGTACAGCTATCTCATGACGCGCCGCATCGAGCGCGCCATGGCGTTGCTGCGCCGTGGGGACCTCAGCGTCACCGAGGTGTGTTTCGAGGTCGGCTGCTCGTCGCTGGGCACGTTCAGCACCCGCTTCACGGAACTGGTCGGCATGCCGCCCAGCGCCTTCCGGCGCCAGGCCGTCCTCGCCACCGCGGGCATTCCGTCGTGCGTGGCGAAACAGGTGACCAGACCGATCAGGAATCGAGAAGCGCCCGCCCCGGGCCGAAACTAGCGTGATGGCCATGGACCTCACCATTCACGCCAGCTTCCTCCCGCACGACGACCCGGACGCCGCCCTGGCGTTCTACCGCGACACCCTCGGCTTCGAAGTCCGCAACGACGTCGGGTACCAGGGCATGCGCTGGCTCACGGTCGGCCCCGTCGGGCAGCCCGGCACGAACATCGTGCTGCATCCGCCGGCCGCCGACCCCGGCATCACCGAGGACGAGCGCAAGACCATCGCCGAGATGATGGCCAAGGGCACCTACGCCAGCATCGTGCTGGCCACCCGCGACGTCGACGCCGTATTCGAACAGGTGCAGGCGAGCGACGCCGAGGTGGTCCAGGAGCCCGTGGACCAGCCGTACGGCGTTCGCGACTGCGCCTTCCGCGACCCCGCGGGCAACATGGTCCGCATCCAGCAGCTCAAGCCGTGACGGCCCGGTAGCGCCGGCCCACGGATCCACCCGCACCATCCCCGCGCCGCACCTCCGGGCCGGTGCGGGGAGAGCAGATCGCCCGACCGCGACAGCGCCGCCCGACAGAGGGAGACCGATGAGCATGGCCACGAGGACGGACAGAGAGTCGTCCGGACCGCACGTCGCCGACAGCCACGATGTGATCCGTGTGCACGGCGCGCGCGAGAACAACCTCAAGGACGTCAGCATCGAGATCCCCAAGCGCCGGCTGACGGTGTTCACCGGCGTGTCCGGCTCGGGCAAGAGCTCCCTCGTGTTCGACACGATCGCCGCCGAGTCGCAGCGGCTGATCAACGAGACGTACAGCGCCTTCCTGCAGGGCTTCATGCCCAACCGGGCCCGGCCCGAGGTCGACGTGCTCGACGGGCTGACGACCGCGATCGCCGTGGACCAGCAGCGGATGGGCGGCGACCCCCGCTCCACGGTCGGCACCGCCACCGACGCCAACGCGATGCTGCGCATCCTCTTCAGCCGGCTCGGCAAGCCGCACATCGGCCCGCCCAGCGCGTACTCCTTCAACACCGCCTCGGTCCGGGCGAGCGGCGCGATCACCGTCGAGCGCGGCGCCAGGACCAAGGCCCAGAAGGCGACCTTCGAGCGCACCGGCGGCATGTGCAACCGCTGCGAGGGCCGCGGCAAGGTCTCCGACATCGACCTCACCCAGCTCTACGACGACTCCAAGTCGCTGTCCGAGGGGGCGTTCACCATCCCCGGCTGGAAGGCGGACAGCCAGTGGACCGTGCAGCTCTACGCCCAGTCGGGCTTCGTCGACCCGGACAAGCCGATCCGCGAGTACACCAAGAAGGAGATGCACGCCTTCCTCTACGGGGAACCGGTCAAGATCAAGGTCAACGGTGTCAACCTCACCTACGAGGGACTGATCCCCAAGATCCAGAAGTCCTTCCTGTCCAAGGACAAGGAGGCGATGCAGCCGCACATCCGGGCGTTCGTGGAGCGGGCGGTCACGTTCACCGTCTGTCCCGAGTGCGACGGCACCCGGCTGAGCGAGGGCGCCAGATCCTCGAAGATCGACGGCATCAGCATCGCCGACGCCTGCGCGATGGAGATCAGGGACCTGGCCGAGTGGGTCCGGAAGCTCTCGGAGCCGTCCGTGGCGCCGCTGCTCACCGCGCTGCAGGGGACGCTCGACTCGTTCGTGGAGATCGGCCTGGGCTATCTCTCGCTCGACCGGCCGGCGGGCACGCTGTCCGGCGGTGAGGCGCAGCGCGTGAAGATGATCCGCCACCTCGGCTCCTCGCTCACGGACGTCACCTACGTCTTCGACGAGCCGACCATCGGCCTGCACCCGCATGACATCCAGCGGATGAACAACCTGCTGCTGCGGCTGCGGGACAAGGGCAACACGGTGCTCGTCGTGGAGCACAAGCCGGAGGCGATCGCGATCGCCGACCACGTCGTCGACCTCGGTCCCGGCGCCGGTACGGCGGGCGGCACCGTCTGCTTCGAGGGCACGCTCGAGGGGCTGCGGGCCGCGGACACCGTCACCGGCCGTCATCTCGACGACCGGGCCACCCTCAAGGAGACGGTGCGCAAGGCCACCGGCGCGCTGGAGATCCGGGGCGCGTCGGCGAACAACCTCCGGGACGTCGACGTCGACATCCCGCTCGGGGTGCTCACCGTCGTCACCGGTGTCGCCGGCTCCGGCAAGAGCTCCCTGCTGCACGGGTCGATGCCGGCCGACGCGGGGGTCGTCTCGGTGGACCAGAGCCCGATCAAGGGCTCGCGGCGCAGCAACCCCGCGACCTACACCGGGCTGGCCGACCCGATCCGCAAGGCCTTCGCGAAGGTCAACGGCGTGAAGCCGGCCCTGTTCAGCGCCAACTCCGAGGGCGCCTGCCCCACCTGCAACGGCGCCGGCGTCATCTACCTCGACCTCGGCATGATGGCCGGCGTCGACACCCCCTGCGAGGACTGCGAGGGGAGGCGGTTCCAGGCCTCGGTGCTGGAGTACCACCTCGGCGGCCGGGACATCAGCGAGGTGCTGGCGATGTCGGTGGCCGAGGCCGAGGAGTTCTTCGGTGCCGGCGAGGCCCGCACCCCGGCCGCGCACAAGATCCTCGAGCGGCTCGCCGACGTCGGGCTCGGCTACCTCACCCTCGGCCAGCCGCTCACCACCCTCTCCGGCGGCGAGCGGCAGCGCCTCAAGCTGGCCACGCACATGGCGGAGAAGGGCGGCATCTACGTCCTCGACGAGCCGACCACCGGCCTCCACCTCGCGGACGTGGAGCAGCTGCTCGGCCTGCTCGACCGGCTCGTGGACTCCGGCAAGTCGGTCGTCGTCATCGAGCACCACCAGGCGGTCATGGCCCACGCCGACTGGATCATCGACCTCGGCCCCGGCGCCGGCCACGACGGCGGCCGGATCGTCTTCGAGGGCACACCGGCCGACCTCGTGGCGGCCCGCTCCACCCTGACCGGGGAGCACCTGGCCGCCTACGTGGGCGCCTGACGACGTTCCGCGGAGGCCGTGAGACGAGTACACCGAGCTCGTCGCACGGCCCCTGCCTTTTTGGACATAAGCGGCAAAAGTGTGAATACCGGCACACCTTCGAGGGCACTCCGTCCCCTGACCCCTGGTCCCCCCACAGAACGGAGCCGCTGATGATCATCAAGAAGATGCACGAGATGGGCGTCCGCAGCGAGCACGCCTACATGGCCGCCATGGCATCCATCGGCCTCAGTGTCGCCGCCTGGGTGGGCTCCCTGAAGATGGAACCCGGCGTCAACGTCGCCCGCGCCGACCGCTGGGGCATCTTCGTCGGCGAATGGGCGCCCACCTTCTTCGGTCTCGGACTCGCCCTGTCCCACTACGAACAGCACGACGGCACGCTCACCGCGGACGTCCACGAGTTCCGCCAGACGCAGAAGGCGGGCTGAACGGCCCACTCCGGCGAGCGCCCGGCACCGTTCCCGCGCACGCTGGTGCCATGGCGTCCGTGAAACCCGTCGTCGTCTACCCGCCCGCCGCGGACGGTGGCCGGCGGGTGCGCGTGGACGACCAGTTCCTCGGGATCGCCTACGGGCTGCTGGACGTCGCCGAGTTCCTGCGGCGGGCGGGGATCGAGGACGCGGACGAGGCGTACGTGGCGGCATCCGGGCTGATCGAGTGGCGTGGCGGCGGCCCCGCCGCCTGGGGCACCGCCCCGGACGACGACTCGGCGTGACGCCCCGGCTTCGCCCGGTCGGGTCCGGGTGCGTGACCGCGCGGCGGATCCGGCAGTTGAGCCGGGCATGAAGAAGCGCAGCATGCTCGCCATCGCCTCCCTCGCCACCGGGTTCGTCGTCGCGGCGGTCACCCCGTCGCACGCCCTCGGAGAGAACCTCGGCCCTCTCAACATGGACGAGACCCTCCGCACCCTCCCCGACACCGTCGCCAAGGACAGCCTGTCCCTGGACAGGGAGGACGGCGCCCAGGGGAAGGAGAAGGGCTGACGGCTCGCCCGTCCCCGGGCCACGGCGCCGGCGCACCCCAGTGAGGGGGCGCCGGCGCCGTCGTCATGCGCCCTCAACTGCGGCTGGTTTCCGTGGCAGGGTGGAGCGGGCAAGCCTCAGGGGGCCAACAGAAGAGGGGGACCTGTGACCGTCGTCTGGATCAACGGCGCGTTCGGTGCGGGGAAGACCACCACCGCACAGGAACTGATCGAACTGATCCCGAACAGCACGCTCTTCGACCCCGAGGTCATCGGCGGAGCGCTCCGGTACCTGCTGCCGCCCAAACACCTCGCCGAGGTCGGCGACTTCCAGGACCTGCCGATCTGGCGACGGCTCGTGATCGACACGGCGGCCGCGATGCTCGCCGAGCTCGGCGGGACCCTGGTGGTTCCCATGACCCTGCTGCGCCAGGAGTACCGCGACGAGATCTTCGGCGGCCTGGCCGCCCGCAGGATTCCGGTCAGCCACATCCTGCTCGCTCCGGCCGAAACGATACTGCGGGAGCGGATAGCGGGCCGCGAGGTTCCGCCGGACCTGCCGGACGGCGAGACGCGAATACGCCGGTGGTCCTTCGACCACATCGAGCCGTACCGCGCCGCCCTCGCCTCCTGGCTCACCACCGACGCCCACCTCGTCGACAGCAGCGACCTCACGCCCCGCGAGACCGCCGCCCGGATAGCCGAGGCCGTCACCAGCGGGTCCGTGTCCGCCTGCGACATCGTGCAGACGCCCGAGCCCACCGCTGAGACGCTCGCCGCCGGAGTGCTCCTCTTCGACGAACAGGATCGGGTGCTGCTCGTCGACCCCACCTACAAGGCCGGCTGGGAGTTCCCCGGCGGGGTCGTCGAACCCGGTGAGGCGCCCGCGCGTGCCGGAGTGCGAGAGGTCGCCGAGGAGACCGGCATCCACCTCGACGAGGTACCGAGCCTCCTCGTCGTCGACTGGGAGCGTCCCTCGCCCCCCGGATTCGGCGGACTGCGGCTCCTCTTCGACGGTGGCGTCCTCGACTCCGCCGAGGCCGGGCGGCTGCTGCTGCCCGGGCCGGAGCTGCGCGCCTGGCGGTTCGTCACCGAGGAGGAGGCCGCCGACCTGCTGCCACCGGTGCGCTACGAGCGGCTGCGCTGGGCCCTGCGGGCCCGCGAACGCGGAGCGGCGTTCTATCTGGAAGCCGGGGTGCCGGTCGGCTGACGCCGAGCTTTCCGCTCGCCCTTTACCCGGCGCGGGGGATTCCGAGGCAAAAGCAAAAGGAAACGTCCACGGCGCCACTGCCAACCGCTGCCCAAGGAATCTCCCGCACTCCCTCACGCGGCGGGTAATCACACTCCCCGTGCTCGTCAACACTTTTCCATGACCGCAAACAATCCCTTTTCCGGCCCCTGCTCGGCTTGACCGGACTCGCACGCCGTTGCGAAAGTCCGCAGAGTCTCACGGCGGCACTTTCGACCGCCACTCAATTTCCTTGCCTCAGGGGCAGATCCGGGATGTCCGTACGATGACCACGCAACACCAGCCGGCCGACGCCGGCGGCACCGCCCTGCTGGCCGAGCCGTCGACGCAGGACCCCCGACCCGCCGGCACGGCCGTCGCCGGCCGCTCACCGGCCCGCATGGCCTGGAAGCGGATCAGGCGGGACAAGGTCACCACGGCCGCCCTGGCGGCCACCCTCCTGTTCATCGCGGTCGCACTGCTCGCACCGGTCCTCACCGCGCTGACCAGCTGGGGACCGATCACCCCCGACAACAAGGCGATCAATCCCGACACGGGCAACTTCCCCCACGGATCCCTGGGCGGCATCAGCGCCCAGCACCTCCTCGGCGTCGAACCGGGCACCGGCTACGACCTGTTCGCCCGCATCGTCTACGGCCTGCGCACCTCCCTCTACGTGGGTTTCGCCTCGGCCCTGCTGTCCACCGCGGTCGGTGTCGTGGCGGGGCTCGCGGCCGGCTACTTCGGCGGCTGGGTCGACTCCCTGCTGTCCCGGGTCATGGACGTCATGCTGGCCTTCCCGCAGCTGCTGTTCATCATCGCGCTCACCCCGGTGATCCAGAACGCCCTGCAGACCAACAGCCACGGCGGCACCGACGAGAACCTCCGGCTGCTCGTCCTCGTCCTCAACATCGCCGTCTTCGCCTGGGCGTACACCGCCCGGCTGGTGCGCGGACAGGTGCTGTCCCTGCGCGAGCGGGAGTTCGTCGACGCCGCGCGGCTGATGAGCGCCGGCCGGCGGCACATCCTCTTCCGGCAGCTGCTGCCCAACCTGTGGGCGCCGATCCTGATCTCCTTCGCCCTCGCCGTCCCGCAGAACATCACCACCGAGGCGGCCCTGTCGTACCTGGGCGTCGGCGTCATCCCGCCCAACCCCGACTGGGGATCCCTGCTGTCGGACGCCTCCCAGTTCTTCCTCCAGGACCCGATGTACCTCTTCGTGCCCGGCGTCCTGCTCTTCCTCCTGGTCCTGGCGCTCAATCTCCTCGGGGACGGCGTCCGGGACGCCCTGGACCCCCGCGCCCGGCGCGGCTGACAAGCCACCCCCCGAGTGTCGGCCCGGCGGCCCCACGAACGGCCGCCGAGCCCGTAGCAAGAAACGGAGTTTCCTCAATGACGCGCAGCACGCGCAGATCGCGCACGGTCGCTCTCACGGCCTCTGCCGTGGTGATCGCCCTGGGGGCCACCGCATGCGGAGGGTCCTCCGGCAACAGCGCCGGCGGCTCCCCGTCCAAGGGCGGCACGCTGACGATCCTCGACGACGCCGACTTCAACCACATCGACCCTCAGCGGACGTACACCACCGAGGGTTCGAGCATGGACTACGAACTCGTCCGCACCCTGACCGGATGGAACGAGACGGGATCCGCGCCCAAGCTGGTCGGCGACCTGGCCACCGACACGGGCACGCCCAGCAAGGGCGCCACCGTCTGGACGTTCCACCTGCGCCACGGCGTCAAATGGCAGGACGGGTCGGAGGTCACCGCGCAGGACGTCAAGTACGGCGTCGAGCGGGCCTTCTCCCCGGACATCAACGGCGGCCCGCCGTACGCCAGTCAGTGGCTGGTCGGCGGCGACTCCTACAAGGGCCCGTACCAGGGCAAGCAACTGGCCTCGATCCAGACACCGGACAAGTACACCCTCGTCTTCCATCTCAACCAGCCCGTCGCCGACTTCAACGAGACCACCACCATGACCGGGTGGTCGGCGGTCCCCAAGGCCCATGACACCGGCGCCACCTACGACACGCACGTCTGGTCCGACGGGCCCTACATGATCAAGTCGTACGCCAAGAACAAGGAAATGGTCCTCGTCCGGAACAAGAACTGGAGCCAGGCGACCGACCCGATCCGTCAGCAGAACCTCGACGAGATCGACGCGAAGTTCGGGCAGGACCAGGCCGCCATCGACCAGCAGATCAAGTCCGACGGCGGCTCCGCCCAGACCGCGATCACGCAGACGCCGATCGCCGGATCCGACCTGACGACGATGGCGAACGACCCGTCGCTCAAGTCGCGCTACTACAAGATCCCGGCCCCGGGCATCAACTACATGGCGATCAACATGAACCGGGTCAAGGACATCAAGGTCCGCGAGGCGATCGAGTACGCCGTCGACAAGACCACCGTACGCGGCGCCTTCGGCGGCTCGGCCTACGGCAACTACGCCACCACGATGCTCGCCCCCGGGATCGACGGCCACAAGGACTTCAACCTCTACAGCAGCAACCCCGCCGGTGACCTCACCAAGGCCAAGGCCCTGATGAAGCAGGCCGGCAACCCCAAGCCGACGATGTCGCTCGCGGTGGAGAACATCCCCACGCACGAGCACTTCGCCGACGCCGTGAAGACCGCGCTGGCGAAGATCGGCATCACGGTGAACATCACCCCGATCGACAAGAACAACTACTTCAGCACCGTGGACAACGTGAAGAACCAGTACGACCTGACGTGGGGCGACTGGATCGCGGACTGGCCGAACGCCTCCACCGTGCTGCCCACCCTCTTCGACGGGCGCCAGATCAAGAAGCTCCCGCAGTCCAACAACGACATCTCGTACCTGAACGACCCGAAGGTCAACGCCCAGATCGACAAGATCGGCAAGATGACCGACATCAAGCAGCGCAACGTCGCCTACGGGGCGCTGGACGAGCAGATCCTGAAGGACGCCGCCGTGGTCCCGCTGATGTACATGAACTTCAGCGAGGTCAGCGGCTCGAAGGTCGGCGGTGTCATCGACGACTCGATCATGGCCGAACCCAGCCTGGTGCACGCCTACATCAAGCAGTGACGCACCCCCTCTGAACCCCGCCGGCGGCCCGGTCCGCCGGCGGGCACCCCACTCACGTCAGGTCCCGGCACCCCATGTTTCGTTACCTCATCAGACGCCTGCTGGCAGCGGCCGTGATCATGCTGGTGATCACGACGATCACGTTCTTCATCTTCTTCGCGCTGCCGTCCAACCCCGCGCTCCTGGCCTGCGGAAAGACCTGCTCGCCCTCCCGCCTCGCGGAGATCAAGCACTCGCTGGGCCTGGACCAGAGCTATCTGACGCAGTACTGGGAGTTCGTCAAGGGACTGGTCGCGGGCCGCGACTACGGCGACCAGAGCGTCCGCATCCACTGCGCGGCGCCCTGCCTCGGCATCTCCTTCCAGACCGACACCCCCGTGCTGACGACGCTCCTCCAGGACTTCCCGGCGGACCTCTCCCTCGGGCTCGGCGCCGCGGTGGCGTTCCTCGTCCTGGGTGTGGGCCTCGGCACCGTCGCCGCCGTCCGCAGGGGCAAGGCCGCCGACAAGGCGGCGGTCGGACTGGCCCTGTTCGGTGTGTCGGTGCAGATCTACTTCATCGGTCTGCTCCTGCTGTACCTCTTCGTCGACAAGTTCCAGATCCTGCCGACCTCCGGCTACACCTCGATCACCGAGGACCCGGCCGGCTGGTTCAAGGGCCTGATCCTGCCCTGGGCCACCCTGGTCATCGTCTACCTCGCGATGTACACCCGGCTCACCCGCTCCTCCATGCTGGAGGTCTTCGCCGAGGACTACATGCGCACCGCCCGCGCCAAGGGACTGCCGGCTGCCACCGTCGTCCTCAAGCACGGACTGCGCGCCGCCATCACCCCCATCATCACCATCTTCGGCATGGACGTCGGCTCCCTGATCGGCGGCTCCGCGGTCATCACCGAGTCCGTGTTCGGCATCAACGGCATCGGCAAGCTCGCGGTCGACTCCGTCCAGAACTCGGACCTGCCGGTCATCCTCGGCACCACGCTCTTCGCCGCGACGTTCGTCGTCCTCGCCAACGTGATCGTCGACCTGGTGTACGGCCTCGTCGACCCGCGCGTCCGCCTCGCCTGAGCCCCTCTTTTCGTCCTTAGGAACACCCGTGTCCGTTCAGACCTCACCGCAGCCCGCGGACGTCACCCCCGCGCCCGCCCCCTTCCTCGACGTACGCGACCTGAGGGTGCACTTCCCCACCGAGGACGGCCTCGTCAAGTCCGTCGACGGCGTCTCCTTCACCCTGGAGAAGGGCAGCACCCTCGGCATCGTCGGCGAGTCCGGCTCCGGCAAGTCGGTGACCTCGCTGGCCCTGCTCGGACTGCACAAGGGCACCCGCGCACAGGTCTCCGGAGAGATCTGGCTGGAGGGCAGGGAACTCGTCGCGCTGCCCGAGGCCGAGACGCGCGCACTGCGCGGCCGCACGGTCTCCATGATCTTCCAGGACCCGCTGTCCGCGCTGCACCCCTTCTTCACCGTCGGCTCCCAGATCGCCGAGGCCTACCGCGTCCACCACAAGGTCTCCAAGAAGGAGGCCAGGGAGCGCGCGGTCGAGATGCTGAAGCGGGTCGGCATCCCGCAGCCGGAACGCCGGGTCAGGGACTACCCGCACCAGTTCTCCGGCGGCATGCGTCAACGCGCCATGATCGCCATGTCCCTGGTCTGCGACCCCGCCCTGCTCATCGCCGACGAGCCCACCACCGCCCTGGATGTCACCGTCCAGGCGCAGATCCTGGACCTGATCCGCGATCTCCAGGAGGAGTTCGGCTCCGCCGTCGTCGTCATCACGCACGACCTCGGCGTGGTCTCCGACATCGCCGACGACATCCTGGTGATGTACGGCGGCCGTCGCATCGAGTACGGCACCACCCGCGAGGTCCTCAAGCAGCCCCAGCACCCCTACACCTGGGGTCTGCTGCAGTCCATGCCGCACCTCACCGGCGACGTCGGAGAACGGCTCAACCCGATCCCCGGCACCCCGCCGAGCCTGATCAACCTGCCGGACGGTTGCTCCTTCCACCCGCGCTGCGCCTACAAGGGCTGGGTCCCGGAAGGCCGTTGCACCGCGGAGCGGCCCGAGCTGCGCCTCGTCCCCGGCACCGCAGGGCACCTCGCCGCGTGCCATCTCAGCGATGAGGCCAAGCACGAGATCCGTGACGGCGTACGAAAGGGAGCATGACGTGAGCACCCCCCAGTCCCTCGCCGGGCCGACCACCGACCGCCCCACCGGCGAGAACCTCCTCGAAGTGCGCGGTCTCCAGAAGCACTTCCCCCTCCGGCAGGGCATCATCTTCCAGCGTCAGATCGGAGCCGTACGAGCCGTCGACGGCATCGACTTCTCGGTCGGACCGGCCGAGTCGCTGGGCCTGGTCGGCGAGTCCGGCTGCGGCAAGTCGACCACCGGCCGTCTGATCACCCGGCTGCTCGAACCCACCGGCGGCTCCGTCGTGTTCGACGGCGAGGACATCACCCACCGGCCCCCCGGACGGATGCTGCAGGCCCGTCGCAACCTCCAGATGATCTTCCAGGACCCGTACTCCTCCCTGAACCCCCGGCACACCGTCGGCACCATCATCGAGACGCCGATGCGGCTCAACGGCATCAACCCGCCCCAGGGCCACAAGCGGCGCGCCCAGGAACTCCTGGAGACGGTCGGGCTCAACCCCGAGCACTACAACCGCTACCCGAACGAGTTCTCCGGCGGCCAGCGCCAGCGCATCGGCATCGCCCGCGCCCTCGCCCTGCGGCCCAAGCTGATCGTCGCCGACGAACCCGTCTCCGCGCTGGACGTGTCCATCCAGGCGCAGGTCGTCAACCTGCTCCAGGACCTCCAGCGGGAGTTCGGCATCGCCTTCGTCTTCATCGCTCACGACCTCGCCGTCGTACGGCACTTCTCCGAACGCGTCGCCGTGATGTACCTCGGCAAGATCGTCGAGGTCGCCGACCGGGAGTCGCTCTACACCCGGCCACGGCACCCCTACACGCACGCGCTGCTGTCCGCCGTACCCGAGGCCGACCCGGACGCCACCGAGCGACGCGAGCGCATCCGGCTGGCCGGCGACGTGCCCTCACCGATCGACCCGCCCTCCGGCTGTCGCTTCCGCACCCGCTGCTGGAAGGCCCAGGACAAGTGCGCCACCGAGGAACCGCGGCTGGCGCGGGCCGAGGGCAGCCCCTCGGGCCATCTCACCGCCTGCCACTTCCCCGAGGAGCCGACGGTCGCACCGCGCGAGGAGGACATCGTCCTCGATCCGGCGCTCGGCTAGGGGGGTTCGCCAGGGGCCGGCTACCCCCGCGCCGCGTTCCGCAGCGCCCGGGTCGCCTGCCCCAGCACTGGATCCCCGTGACCGAAGCAGGCCACGTCTGCGTCGAGCTTGGCCAGTCGCCCGCAGGCGGCGAGGACCTGGCCGCGATCGAGGTTGAACACACCGGGGATCACCGAGCCGTCCACGGGTGACGCCGCGACCGTGTCACCCGTGAACAGCACGCCGTGCCCCGGGAGATGGAGCGCGATGCTGCCCGGCGTGTGGCCCGGCACGTGGACCACGTGCGCGCCGCCGCCCACGTCCAGCACGTCCCCGTCCGACACCGCGGTGACCGCCCGGGGCCGGACGTGGTCGCCCTCGGGCAGATGCTTGAGCGCCTGCTCGTGCAGGGGCCGCTCCCAGTCCTCGAACACCGGCTCCGGGCCCGGGACTTCGCCCCCTACGACGGGCGCCTCCAGCCGATGCGCCAGCACCTCCGCACCGCTGAGCGCGGCGAACTCGCCCGCCCCGCCCGCGTGGTCCCAGTGGAAGTGGGTGAGCACGATCCGCCGTACGTCCCGCGGATCACGGCCGAGCGCTGTCACGGCCTCGGCGATCGGGGCGCCGGAGCCGGGCGGCCCGGCGTCGATCAGCGTCAGTTCGGCGTGGCCGGCGCGGTCGTCGCCGTCGCACCAGAGGTAGGCCTGGCCGACGGGGAAACGCAGTAAGTGGAGGCGGGGGAGGAGCTCGATGACGTCCATCGGACGACCGTAGGCAAGGCCCCCGTCAGCGGACGAGGGCCTTGGCTGTCGGCAGAGCGGTCAGCTCGCCGCGTAGTTGCGCAGGAACAGCACCTCCGCCACCGACAGCCGCTCCAGCTCCTCCGGCGACACGCTCTCGTTCACGGCGTGGATCTGGGCCTCCGGCTCGCTCAGCCCGATGAGCAGGATCTCCGCACGCGGGTAGAGGGCGGCGAGGGTGTTGCACAGCGGGATGGAGCCGCCCTGCCCCGCGTACTGCATCTCCTGCCCCGGGTACGCCACCGCCATCGCGTCCGCCATGGCCTGGTAGGCCGGGCTGGTGGTGTCGGCGCGGAAGGCCTGGCCCTGGCCGATCTGCTCGGTGCTCACCCGCGCGCCCCACGGCGTGTGCGCCTCCAGGTGCGCCTGGAGCAGCTTGGTCGCCTCGGCCGCGTCCACGCCCGGCGGCACCCGCAGGCTGATCAGCGCCCGGGCGCTCGCCTGCACGGACGGGGTGGCGCCGACGACGGGCGGGCAGTCGATGCCGAGGACCGTCACGGCCGGGCGCGCCCAGATGCGGTCGGCGACCGTCCCGGAGCCGATCAGCTCCACGCCCTCCAGCACCTTGGCGTCCTGCCGGAACCGCTCCTCGTCGTACTGGAGGCCCTCCCAGGCCGAGTCCCCGGTGAGTCCGTCGACGGTCGTCGAACCGTCCTCGGCGCGCAGCGAGTCCAGGACCCGGATCAGGGCGGCCAGCGCGTCGGGCGCGGCACCGCCGAACTGGCCCGAGTGCAGATTGCCGGCGAGCGTGTCGATCCGCACGCGGACGAGCGTCATACCGCGCAGGGTGGAGGTGACGGTCGGCAGCCCGACCCGGAAGTTGCCCGCGTCGCCGATGACGATCGTGTCGGCCTCCAGCAGGTCCGGGTGCGCCTCCGCGTACCGCTCAAGGCCGCCAGTGCCCTGCTCCTCCGAGCCCTCGGCGATCACCTTCACGTGGACCGGGACACCGCCGTTCGCCTTCAGCGCACGCAGCGCCAGCAGGTGCATGATGACACCGCCCTTGCAGTCGGCGGCCCCGCGCCCGTACCAGCGACCGTCCCGCTCGGTCAGTTCGAACGGCGGGGTCGCCCAGCCGGCCTCGTCCAGCGGCGGCTGCACGTCGTAGTGCGCGTACAGCAGGACCGTCTTCGCGCCCTCGGGGCCGGGCAGGTAGCCGTAGACCGACTGCGTGCCGTCGGGGGTGTCGAGCAGGACCACGTCCTGGAACCCCTCGGCGGCGAGCGCGTCCGCGACCCAGCGGGCGGCGCCCTCGCTCTCGCTCCTGGGGAACTGGTCGAAGTCCGCCACCGACCGGAAGGCCACCAGTTCGGTGAGCTCTTCCTTCGCCCTGGGCATCAGGGAGGCGACGGTCTCGGCGACCGGATGCGACGACATGGGCACGCTCCTCGTGGGTGCGACGTTGTAGCGGTGGGTGCCGTAGATCCTCCCACAGCGGCCTGTGGCCGGGTCCGCCGTAGGATGCGGGAGACAGCAGGGGCAGGCGGCTTGATCGGGAGCAGTAGACCATCGTGAGCAGCGAGAACTCTTCGGCGGACGACGTGCGACAGGTGTGGGACGTCGTCGTGGTGGGCGCGGGACCCGCGGGCGCTTCGGCCGCGTACGCGGCGGCGGTCGCCGGCAGACGCGTGCTGTTGCTGGAGAAGGCGGAGCTGCCGCGGTACAAGACGTGCGGCGGCGGCATCATCGGCCCCTCGCGCGACGCCCTCCCGCCCGGCTTCGAGCTGCCGCTCAGGGACCGCGTGCACGCGGTGACGTTCTCCAACAACGGCCGCTTCACACGCACCCGCCGGTCCAAGCAGATGCTGTTCGGGCTGATCAACCGCCCCGAGTTCGACCAGCAGCTCGTCGAGCACGCGCAGAAGGCGGGCGCCGAGCTGCGCACCGGTGTCACGGTCCAGCGGGTCGAGCAGCACGGCTCGGCGGTGCCCGACCGGCGCACGGTCGCCGTGCTCCTCCAGGGCGGCGAGGTCCTGCTCGCCCGGGCCGTGGTCGGCGCGGACGGCAGCGCCAGCCGCATAGGGGCGCACGTCGGGGTCAAGGTCGACCAGGTGGACCTCGGCCTGGAGGTGGAGATCCCGGTGCCGCAGACCGTCGCCGAGGACTGGCAGGGGCGGGTGCTCCTCGACTGGGGCCCGATGCCCGGCAGTTACGGCTGGGTCTTCCCCAAGGGGGACACCCTGACGGTCGGGGTGATCTCGACGCGGGGCGAAGGCGCCGCGACGAAGCGGTACTTGGAGGAGTTCGTCGGGCGGCTCGGCCTCGCCGGCTTCGAGCCGAGCATCTCCTCCGGGCACTTGACCCGCTGCCGCGCCGACGACTCGCCGCTCTCGCGCGGGCGGGTGCTGGTGTGCGGCGACGCGGCGGGGCTGCTGGAGCCGTGGACCCGCGAGGGCATCTCCTTCGCGCTGCGGTCCGGGCGGCTCGCGGGGGAGTGGGCGGTGCGGATCGCCGAGGCGCACGACGCGGTGGACACCCGCCGGCAGGCCCTCAACTACGCGTTCGCGGTCAAGGCCGGGCTCGGGGTGGAGATGAGCGTCGGCAAGCGGCTGCTGACCGTGTTCGAGCGCCGCCCCGGGCTGTTCCACGCTGCGCTGACGAGCTTCCGTCCGGCCTGGCGGGCGTTCAAGGAGATCACGCAGGGCTCGACGTCGCTGGGTGAGATCGTCCGCACGTATCCGGTGGCCCAGCGGGCCCTGACCGCGCTGGACCGCCGTCCCGCCGGGACGGGCGGGGAGATCAGCTCTTCAGAGTGATCTCGAAGACCGGGTGGTCGGGGGCGATCCGGCGCAGCTGGTCGTCCGGGGAGTCGGGTCCGACGCCGTTGAAGAAGACCCCGACCTCCGCCTTCCAGCGCTTGAGGTAGGCGCGCAGGACCGGGGTCTTGTCGTCGTCGGCCACCTCGGTCGCGGTGAAGGCGTCCACGCGCTTGCCGAGGTGCAGTTCGCCGCCGCCCGCCGCCCGCATGTTGTGTGTCCACTGGACGTGGCCGCGGGGCGCGACCAGGTACTGCCGGCCGTCCAGGGTCAGCAGGTTGACCGGAGTGGTGCGCCACTGGCCGCTCTTGCGGCCGCGGACGGCGAGGACGCGGGAGCCCCAGACGCTGATGCCGCGGCGGGTCAGCCAGGCGACGAGCCGGTTGAAGACGTTGACGGTGAACCAGCCGGGCTTGCGGACGTGTGCGGACATGGGATCCCCCTGGTCGATGTGGAGCGCCGATGTGGAGCGGTGCTCTCTTTTGTGAGCGCTGCTCTCGCTCTCTGGTGTCAGTCTGCACGAGGTCGGTGCTCCACGACAAGAGCACTGCTCTCGTTTTTGATTACTGCTCTCGTTTGTGTGCACTGCTCTGCTTTCGTGGCACGATGACACGCATGAGCACCGCACACGGCGCCCGTGCCCGGGCCAGGATCGAAGTCACCGCGGCCATCAAGGACGAGGCCCGCAGACAGCTCGCGGCCGACGGCGCCGCCCGGCTCTCGCTACGGGCCGTCGCCCGCGAGCTCGGCATGGTCTCCTCCGCGCTGTACCGCTACTTCCCCAGCCGTGACGACCTGCTGACCGCCCTCATCATCGACGCCTACGACTCCCTCGGCGAGGCCGCCGAGGCCGCCCACGAGGCCGCCGCCGGCTCCGGCCCCCTGCAGCGCTGGGTCGCGGTGTGCGAGGCGGTGCGGAGCTGGGCGCTCGGCCATCCGCACGAGTACGCCCTCATCTACGGATCGCCCGTCCCGGGCTACACCGCCCCCGACACCACCGTCCCGCCCGCCGCCCGCGTCGGTCTCCTGCTCATCGGCATCGTGCGCGACGCGTACCGCGGCCTCGGCCTGGCCCGGCCCTCGCTCCCGGCGGACCTGCGCCCGGAGGCCGAGCGGATGGCCGCCGACCTCGCGCCGGACCTCCCGCCGGAGGTGGTGACGGTGCTCGTCGCGGCCTGGGCCCAGCTGTACGGGCTGGTCGGGTTCGAGCTGTTCGGGCAGTTCAACCGGGTGGTGGAGGACCGGGAGGCGTTCTTCCGGTACGCGGTGGGCCAACTCGCCCACGGGGTGGGGCTGGTGTATCCGCAGAAGGAGTGACCAGAACTCTCAGCCCACCGGAACCGGCGTCCCGGGCAGCAGCGCCGGATCCTGGCGCAGGACCCGGGCGTGCAGGGCTCGCAGGCCGGGCCCCGGGTCCGCGCCCAACGCGTCGGCGAGCCGCCGCCGTGCCTCCTCGTACACGGTGAGCGCGTCCGCCGGGCGGCCGGTTCGGCACAGGGCGAGCATCAGCAGTTCGGCGAGGCGTTCGCGCAGTGGGTGGGCCGCGACGAGCCGGACGAGTTCATGGACGTACTCGAAGGAGCGGTCCAGTTCGATCTCGCCCTCCAGCCGCGCTTCGAGGACCGTGAGCCGCTTCTCCGTCCAGCGCAGCCGTTCCGCGGTGAGGTACGGCGCCCGCAGGCCCTCGGCGAAGTCGCCGCGCCACAGTTCCTCGGCGCGGCGGGCCAGTTCGACCGCACGCCGCACCTCGCCGGCCCGCCGTGCCGCGAGCGCCTCGTCCACCAGCAGCCGGCGCTCCGCCAGATCGTCGGCGCGGATGCCGGTCAGCCGGTAACCGGAGCCGGTCCAGGACAGCTCGGGTCCGTCCCCGAGCGCCCGGCGCAGCCCGGAGACGTACTTCTGCACGAGGTTGCGCACATGCACCGGCGGCGCGCCGCCCCACACGGCCTCGACCAGACCGTCGTACGACAGGGGGCGGCCCTCCTGCAGCAGCAGGACGGCGAACACCACCCGCTGCTTGGGCGGGCCGAGCGGGATCTCCGTGCCGTCGCGCACCGCGCGCAGCGGGCCGAGCAGTTCGATGCGCACGGCGTGCGAGGTCCCGGACGTCTGCTCAGCCATGCGCCGAGCGTATCCCGAGCCCCGCGTTCCAGTGGATCTTCCAGTGGGCCTTCCAGCGGGCGGGCCGACGGTGTTCGCACACCGAAGTCCCTGCGACTTCCCCGGACTCGCTGCGAAAGGCCACCTCATGCTCACCCGGCTCGGCCGTCGGTCCGCGCGGTACAGCCGTGCCGTGCTGCTCGGCTTCCTCCTGCTCTTCCTCGGCCTCGGCGGCTACGGCGCCGGCGCCCAGAACGACCTCGACCTCTCCCGCTGGAGTTCCCCCGGCACGGAGTCGGTGCGCGCCGCCGACGCACTGCGCGACGGCTTCCGCACCGGCAACCCCAACCTCGCCCTCCTGGTCACCGCGCGCGACGGCGACGTGGACAGCCCGCGCACCGAGCGGGCGGCGAGGCAACTCACCGACGAGATCGAGCGGTTGCCCCTCGTCACGGACGTCACCGCCTACTGGGACGCCGACAGCCCCGCCCTGCGCGGCAAGGACGGCCGACGGGCCCTGATCCTCGTCCACCTGGAGGGCACCGCCACCGAGACCCGCGAGGAACTCGCCTCCCTCTCACCCCGGTTGACCCGCACCACCTCCGACATCGAGGTCCGCGTCGGCGGCCAGGAGGAGATCTCCCGGCAGGTCGGCGAGCAGGCCCGCGCCGACTTCCTGCGCGCGGAGGCGTTCGCGCTCCCCGTCGTGCTGCTCCTGCTGATCCTGGTCTACCGGCGCACGGTCGCCGCCCTGCTGACCGTGGCGGTCGGGCTGTTCTCCGTCGTCGGCACGCTCGCCGGGCTGCGGGTGATCGCGCAGTTCACGGAGGTGTCGACGTTCGCCGCCAACCTCGCGCTGGTGCTCGGACTGGGACTGGGCATCGACTACAGCCTGTTCATGATCAACCGGTACCGCGAGGAGCGGGCCGCCGGGCACGACCAGTGGGCGGCCGTGCCCCGCGCCACCGCCGCCGCGGGACGCACGGTCCTCTTCAGCGGCGTCACCGTCGCGGTGTCGCTGTGCGCGCTGCTGGTGTTCCCGTTCTTCTTCCTGAGTTCGTTCGCCTACGCGGGTGTGCTCGTGGTGGTGACGGCGGTCGCCGGGGCGGTGCTGTTCCTGCCCGCCGCCCTCGCCCGCTGGGGGCACCGTGTGGAGCGTGCCGCCGCGCCCCCCTCCGGCTTCTGGCACCGCGCCGCCCTCACCGCCATGCGCCGCCCGTTCCTCGCCGGCGCCGGAGTGCTGACCGTTCTGCTCGTCGCCGCCTCACCCCTGCTCGGGCTGCGGTTCGGCCTGCCCGACGAGCGCACGCTGCCCGAGGGCACCTCCTCGCGCACCACCTCGGAGATCGTGCACCGGGAGTTCGCCGCCGAACCCACGGACACCGTCCAGGTCGTCCTCGGCGCACCCGCGGCCGAACCGGCCGGCACGCGCGCCTACGCCGCCGAACTCTCCCGCCTGCCCGGCGTGTTCCAGGTCGACGCGCCCGAAGGCGCCTACCGGGACGGCCTGCGCACCGGTCCGCCCGGCCAGGACCGGATGACGGCGTCCGACGGACGGGTGCGCCTGGCCGTCGTACCCACCCAGCAGGCCCTGTACGGTGACGTGCCCGCGTTCGTCGAAGGCGTCCGGCAGGCACCGGCTCCGGCGCCCGTCCTGGTCGGCGGCTATCCCGGCGAGACCACCGACTTCCGCTCCACGCTCCTGGACCGGCTCCCGTTCGCCGTGGGGATCGTGCTGGTGGCGACGTACGTGATCCTCTTCCTGATGACGAACAGCGTGCTGCTGCCGGCGAAGGCCACCGTGCTGAACCTGCTCAGCCTGTCGGTGATGTTCGGCTGCCTGGTGTGGGTCTTCCAGGACGGTCACCTGTCCGGCCCTCTCGGCTTCACCGCCACCGGGTCGATCGAGCCGAGCGTCCCGGTGCTGATGTTCTGCGTGGCCTACGGATTGTCGATGGACTACGAGGTGTTCCTGCTGGCCCGGATCAAGGAGGAGTACGAGCGCACCGGCGACACCCGGCGCGCGGTCGGCGAGGGCATCCGGCGCAGTGCCCCGCTGATCACGGCCGCCGCGGGGATCCTGGCGCTGTCCTTCCTGGCGTACGCCACCGGAGGGGTCGTCTTCCTCAAGGAACTCGGCATCGGCACGGCCCTGACGATCCTCGTCGACGCCACCCTGATCCGGGTCGTGCTGCTGCCGGTGACCATGCGGCTGGCCGGCCGGGCGAACTGGTGGGCGCCGCGGCGGCTGCGCCGGCTGCGGATCAGGGAGGGCGAGGCCGTCCCGGCGGATGACGTACTCCGCGGGGAGTACGTGTGATCACCACGCCCGGGTGACGCCGCCGCGACCCGGCGGCGTCTAGCGTGGCCGGTATGGACGAGCAGCGGGTGCGGGGCGGTCCGCCGCAGTGGTGGCGGCACGGGCCTCCCTGGTGGGACCGGTGGGGCGAGGGGGAGCGTGCGCCCCGGTGGCCCTGGCGGTCCACCGTCGTCGTCACGGTCTTCGTGCTGGTCGGCTCGAACTTCGCCGCTCATGGCCAGGAGGGCGGGCGGGCGGCCCTGGACCCGTTCGCGCGGGTGCTGCTGCTGGTGGCCGGGGCGCTGCTGGTGTGGCGCAAGCGGTATCCGGTGGCCGTGGTCTTCGGCACCGCGGGTGCCGTCTTGGTCTACCTGGGGGCCGGGTATCCGTACGGGCCGGTGCTCCTCACCGTCGCTCTGGCGTGCTTCAGCGCGATCGTCGCCGGGCATCGCCGGGCGGCATGGGCGGCGATGGGCACCCTCTGGGCCGGGCACGTCCTGGTGGCGCACTGGCTCTACCAGTGGCTGCCGCCGTCGGGGGACTCCGCCGCATCCTGGGGCGAGGAACTGGTGGTCGCCACTTGGGTGGTGGCGATCGCGGCGGTGTCGGAGCTGGCCCGGGTCCGGCGCGAGCAGTGGGCCCGGGACCGGGCCGAGCGCGCCGAGGCCGCGCGGCGGCGGGCCGACGAGGAACGGCTGCGGATCGCGCGGGAGCTGCACGACGTGCTCGCCCACAGCATTTCCGTGATCAACGTGCAGGCGGGTGTCGGCCTCGCGCTCCTCGACTCCGATCCCGAACAGGCCCGTACGGCACTCACCACGATCAAGGCCCAGAGCAAGGAGGCACTCGGCGAGGTGCGCCAGGTGCTCCACACGCTGCGCGCCCCCGGTGACGCGCCGCGCGCGCCCGCGCCCGGGCTGGACCGGCTGCCCGAGCTGGTGGAGCAGGCCGCGAGCGCGGGTCTCACGGTGGCGGTCGAGGGGGAGCCGCCCCGGCTCGCTCCCGGCACGGACCTCGCCGCCTTCCGGATCGTCCAGGAGGCCCTGACCAACGTCGTACGGCACTCGGGCTCGCGCCACGCGCGCGTGCGCCTGGCGCACGACGCGGACGTGCTGCGGCTGCAGGTCGACGACGACGGGCCCGCGACCGGCGCCGATGCGGGCGGCAGCGGCAACGGGCTGGCCGGGATGCGGGAGCGGGCCGCCGCGCTGGGTGGCACCATCGAGGCGGGACCCCGCCCGGACGGCGGCTTCCGGGTGCTCGCCGTCCTTCCGTTGAGGGCTTCCGCCGGCCGTTGAGCCGTACCCCAGAACCACGTCAGGAGGACGACGGTGATCCGCGTACTGCTCGCCGACGACCAGGCACTGGTCCGGGCCGGGTTCCGGGCGCTGCTCGACGCGCAGCCCGACATCGAGGTGGCCGCGGAGGCCGCCGACGGGGAGGAGGCCGTGAACGGGATCCGCGAACTGCGGCCCGACGTCGTCCTGATGGACATCCGCATGCCCGTGCTCGACGGCCTGGCCGCGACCCGCCGGGTCACCGAGGACCCGGACCTGAAGGACGTCAAGGTGGTCATGCTCACGACCTTCGAACTCGACGAGTACGTCTTCGAGGCGATCCGCTCGGGCGCCTCCGGCTTCCTGGTCAAGGACACCGAGCCGGACGAACTCCTTCGCGCCGTACGGGCGGTGGTCGCCGGCGACGCGCTGCTCTCGCCGGGGGTGACGCGCCGCCTGATCGCCGAGTTCGCGGCGCGCTCCAAGGAACCCGCGGCGGACGGCGCGCTGACCGGGCTCACCGAGCGGGAGCGGGAGGTGATGGCCCTGGTCGGCATCGGCCTGTCCAACGAGGAGATCGCCCGCCGCCTGGTCGTCAGCCCGCTCACCGCTAAGACCCACGTCAGCCGCACGATGGTGAAGCTGGGCGCCCGCGACCGGGCCCAACTGGTCGTGCTCGCCTACGAGTCCGGGCTGGTGCGGCCGGGCTGGCTGGGCTGAGCCGCCGAGCGGAACCGGACCAGCACACTGACGACCCGGGCGGTGAAGAGGACGGGCGCGAGCACCATCCCGGCGCGCAGCAGCAGACGTTCCGGCGTGTCCGGGAGGTCGAAGAGCAGCGCGGGACCGGCCACGGCCCCGAAGACGACAGCCGCCGCGAACGCCGCGCTGCACAGCGCGTACCCGATCTCGACGGTGACGGCATCCCGCTCGGCCTGCGTGCGGCGTCCCCCGTGACTGGTCATACGGTGAGTCAAACAGGAGTGCGCCCGGTGGACAAGCAATCAGGGGGCAACGCCTACGACCCGTCCGCCGGTTTGTCGAGGACGTACGCCGTGTAGCGAGTGACGCGCCCGATGGCCCGGTGGGCCCGGACGACGGCGATGACCTCGTCCCAGTCCTGTGCGTCGAGTGTCCTGAGGCCCGGCCACCGCACGCACAGGGCCCGTCGGCCGGCCCGGGTGGACGCGGTGGCGGCGAACAGGGCGCAGAGCTGGGCCGCCCGGTGGAGCACTGGAGTGGTCCAGTCGAGGATCCGGCGCGTGGTGAAGCCGGCGGCGGAGGCCATCAGCGGGTACCGCTCGTACGGTTCGATGTCCTCGAAACGCCAGGTCCCGCGTACGAGGCCGTCCGGGTCGAGGGTGCCGAGCGGCTGGTCCGTACGGGACGTGACGTCCACCAGGACGAGCCGGCCTCCCGGGCGGAGCAGGCGGAAGCTCTCGCTCAGGAACGACCTGCGGCCCTCATGGCCGAAGTGGAAGGCGGCCTCCAGGCAGTGCACGCGGTCGAAGGAACCATCCGTCAGCGGGATCCGCGCCGCCTGCCGCGGCAGAGCCGTGGCGTCGGCGACGGCGAAACGCACGCCGGAAAGGCCGCCGAAGCGGCGCCGTGCCTGGTCGATCTGCTCGGGCTGGATGTCCACCCCCAGCGCCCGGCATCCCACGGCGCCCAACCGTGCCGTGGTGTCACCGCGACCGCATGCGGCGTCCAGGACGAGCTGCCCGGGCCGGGCGTCCAGCAATGCCAGCGACCGGCGAGCCAGCCGGCGCTGGAAGGGCGCCGGCCCGGCCAGGGCCACGAGCGGCAGGGTGGGCAGCGTGAAGTAGCCGATGTCGACCAGGCTGTCCCAGCCGAGGTGCCGCAGCACCCGGAAGAGCACGCTGTCGTCGTTGTACGCACTCGCGAGGTCCCCGCTGTCACCCATCCCGCATCCTCCCCTTTCCGAGGGCACTCACGCCGGGCCCACTGTCCGTGTCACCGCCACGACCTGCGTTTACACTGATGCCATAAGGGACGTTCGTGACGTACCGGAATCGCCGTGCGCTCTCAGCGGATGCTCGTACCGGCCCTCGCCCTGGTCCTCTTGACGGTGCCCGCGATCTCAGCCCGGGCACAGGGTGGGGAAGTTCCGCGCGGCCCCACCTTCGCCGCACGCGCTCTGCAGGCGCTGATCGACGGCATCCAGTTCGGGGTGATCATCGCGATCACCTCGGTCGGGCTCTCGCTGATCTTCGGCACCATCCATCTGATCAACTTCGCGCACGGTGAGTTCGTGACGATCGGCGCCACCTTCGCGTTCTTCCTCAACGTCTCCGCGGCCGGTCCGGGCTGGCACCTGATCCCCGCCGCCCTCGCCGCGGTGGTCTTCGGCGCCCTGCTGGGCGGCGTGGTCGAACGCGGCATCTGGCGCCCGCTGCGAGCGCGCGGCACCGGGCTGATCAACATGTTCATCGTCACCATCGGGCTCTCGCTGCTGCTGCGCCACGTCGTCCTCGTGCTGTACGGAACCCGGCCCGCCTCCTACGCGCAGTACGACATCCAGAGCACGATCGACCTGGGCCCGGCCGGCATCACCCCGCGGGACCTCACCGTCACCCTGCTCGCCGTGCTGGTGCTGCTCGGTGTCGCCGCGCTCCTGCAGAAGACGCGGATCGGCACGGCCGTGCGGGCCGTCTCCGCCAACCGCGACCTCGCGGAGGCGTCGGGCATCGACGTGCAGCGGGTGGTGCTGTTCGTGTGGATGCTCGCCGGCGGGCTGGCCGCCCTCGGCGGGGTCTTCTTCGGCCTGGTGGAGATCGTCACCTGGGACATGGGCTTCAAGCTCCTGCTGCTCATGTTCGCGGGGATCATCCTGGGCGGCCTCGGCTCCGCCTACGGTGCGATGGTCGGCAGCCTCGTCATCGGGATCGTCGCCCAGATGTCCACCCTGTGGTTCCCGGTCGACCTGCAGTACGCCTGGGCGCTGCTCGTTCTCATCCTCGTCCTCCTCGTCCGGCCGCAAGGCATCCTCGGCCGGGCCGAACGCGTCGGGTGAGGGGGTGTGCCATGGACTTCCCGGCCATCGTCTCCGACGCCCTGCGCTCGGGAATCGGCCCCATCGCCGCCGTCTACGCGCTCGCCGCGATGGGGCTGAACCTGCACTTCGGCTACACGGGGCTGCTGAACTTCGGCCAGGTCGGTTTCATGCTGGTCGGCGGCTACGGGCTCGCCATCACCGTGTCGACGTACGACGGCCCGATGTGGCTCGGTGTGCTGGGCGGCATCGCCTGCGCGATCGTGCTGGCCCTGCTGCTCGGCCTGCCCACCCTGCGGCTGCGCGCCGACTACCTCGCGATCACCACGATCGCGGCGGGGGAGACCCTCCGGCTGTTCTACCGGTCCAGCTGGGCCGAGCCGGTCACCGGTGGGGTGTTCGGGCTGCAGAGGTTCGCGAACGACTTCTACGACCTGAACCCCATCGAGCCCGGCACCTACGGCGTGTGGCTCGTGCGGTTCAGCTCCCGCGACCTCTGGGTGATGATCGTCGGATGGGCGCTGGTGCTCGTGGTCGGAGGCCTGCTGGCCCTGCTGATCCACAGCCCCTGGGGCCGTGTCATCCGGTCGATCCGTGAGGACGAGGTCGCCGCGCGCAGCCTCGGCAAGAACGTCTACGCGTACAAGATGCAGAGCCTCGTGCTCGGCGGCGTCATCGGGGCGGTCGCGGGCATGATGCAGGCGATCCAGGTGCAGTCCGTGAACCCGGACAACTACGACCCCGGCGTCACGTTCTTCCTGTACACGCTGCTCGTGCTGGGAGGTGCCGGGCGGATTCTCGGGCCGGTCGTCGGCTCGGTCCTGTTCTGGTTCGTTCTCAGCTTCCTCGACAGCGCGCTCCGCCAGGCCATCGACGCCGAGTACATCTCGCCGGACCTCATCAGCACGTCGGAGGTCGGCGCGGTGCGCTTCGCCCTGGTCGGCATCGCCCTGATCCTGCTGGTCGCGTTCCGGCCGCAGGGCATCCTCGGCAGCCGGAAGGAGATGCTGCTCAGTGGCCGCTGACACCCGCGCATTTGGCACCGGCCGGCTCTCCGCGACCGCTCCCGAGCCGGGGGTGCGCAAGCCCGACCCCCTGCTGGTCCTGGACCAGGTGACCCGTACCTTCGGCGGTCTCGTCGCCGTTCGGGTCGAGCACCTGGAGGTGCAGCGCGGGGCCATCACCGCGCTCATCGGGCCCAACGGTGCCGGCAAGACCACCCTGTTCAACGTGGTGAGCGGCTTCGACCGGGCCGACGGCGGCCGATGGTCGTTCGACGGACAGCCGCTCACCGGCGCCCCGGCGCACCGGGTGGCGCGGCGGGGAATGGTCCGTACGTTCCAGCTCACCAGGACCCTCGCCCGGCTCACCGTGCTGGAGAACCTGCTGCTCGCCGCGCCCGGGCAACGCGGTGAGCGGGTGCTGCCCGCGCTGCTGCGGCCGCTGTGGCGCGGGCAGGAGCGGGAGTGCGAGCGCCGGGCCGGTGAACTGCTGGACCGGTTCCGGCTCGGGCCCCTGCGCGACGACCACGCCGGCACGCTCTCCGGGGGGCAGCGCAAACTGCTGGAACTGGCCCGCGCGCTGATGGCCCGGCCGGTCATGCTCCTGCTCGACGAGCCGATGGCCGGGGTGAATCCCGCGCTGACCCAGTCGCTGCTCGGGCACATCACGCAGTTGCGGGACGAGGGCCTCACGGTGTGCTTCGTCGAGCACGACATGGACGTGGTGATGGGCATCAGCGACTGGGTGGCGGTCATGGCCGACGGCCACCTGGTGGCCGAGGGCCCACCGCACACGATCGGCCGGAACGCCGCCGTCGTGGACGCCTACCTGGGCAAGCGGCACGACGAACCGGGGACGACCGAGGGGAAGGAGTGAGCGATGACCGCCGAGGAGCAGGCACCGGTGCTGGCGGCCGACGACATCGTCGCCGGGTACGTCCCCGGTGTCGACGTGCTGCGCGGATGCAGCGTCGAGGTGCGGCCGGGCGAGGTGGTCGGGGTGATCGGCCCCAACGGGGCCGGCAAGTCGACGCTGGTCAAGGCCGTCTTCGGGCTGCTGCGTGTGCGCGGCGGGACCGTGCGGCTGCGCGGCGAGGACGTCACCAACCGCCCCGCGCACGAGCTGGTCCGGCGCGGCGTGGGCTACGTACCGCAGCTGCAGAACGTGTTCCCCACGCTGACCGTCGAGGAGAACCTGCGGATGGGGGTCTACCTGCGGCCCAAGGACCACGCGCGGCGGGTCGCGGCGGTCGAGGAGCTCTTCCCCGTGCTGGCCGACCGCCGCAGGCAGAAGGCCGGCGCGATGTCCGGCGGCGAACGCCAGATGCTCGCGATGGCCCGCGCCCTGATGATGGAGCCGCAGCTGCTGTTGCTCGACGAGCCGTCGGCCGGCCTGTCACCGCTCCATCAGGACCACGTCTTCGACCGGTGCAGAATGATCAACAGCGCGGGCGTCGCCGTGCTCATGGTCGAGCAGAACGCCCGCCGGTGCCTTCAGCTCTGCGACCGCGGCTACGTCCTCGACCAGGGCCGCAACGCGTACACCGGCACGGGTACGGCCCTGCTGCACGACGAGAAGGTGATCGAGCTCTACCTCGGCACGCTCGCCCGCGTCCGTTGACTGTCGTCCCTGTCGGTCCTCCCGTTCAGTCCTGGGCCTTGCTGGTCTCGGTGCGCAGGGTCTGCAGCTTCCCTTCGTCGTCGTAGCCGTACACCTCGATCGTCGCCTGGCCGGGTTCGCCCTTGTCGGTGAAGTCGAGCGGACCGCTTACACCGTCGTAGTCGATGTCCCTGCCGTCGGCGAGCAGTTCCTTGCACGCGGCGAACGAGTTGCACTTCTCGCCGTCCTTGGTGATCCCGTTCATCTCCTTCGCGTAGTCGCCGGGATCATCGGACTCCGCCTTCTCGGCGGCGAGCGCGATCGTCGTCGCACAGTCGAACGCCTGCGGTGCGAACTGCAGCTCCTTCAGGTCCGGCGCGAACTTCTTGAGGTCCTTCACGTACTGCGCGTTCTCCGCCGATGCCGGGGCGGTCCCCTTCATCCCGGAGAGCCTCTCGGGCTGGCCGGGGGCGACCAGCGAGGCCAGTTCCTCACTGCGCAGTCCGTCGGCGCCGTAGACGCCGATCCGGTCGGGTCCGAGTCCGGACTCGATCATGCCCTGCAGGATCTGGGTGCCTTCCTCGAAGGCGATCACCACGGCGGCGTCCGGCCTGGAGTTCTCGATCTGCTGGGCGACCTGGTCGAAGTTGGTCGCCTTCGGGTCGTAGGTCTCGGCGAGCGTCACCGTCGCGCCACGTTCCTCCAGCGACTTGCGGGTGGCCTCCATCAGGCCGCGCCCGTAGTCGTCCGCCCGTGCGACCAGGGCCACCCGGTCGTGGCCGTCGTCGCGGACGACATCCGCGAGGATGGGCCCCTGCAGCACGTCGCTCGGGACGGTGCGGAAGTAGAAGCCGTCGTCCTCGTAGTCGGTGAAGGTGGGAGCGGTGTTCGACGCCGAACACTGCACGACGCCCGCTCCGGTCACCCGGTCGATGAACGCCAGCGACATGCCGGAAGCCGCGGCGCCTACGATCGCGTCCACCCCTGCCGCGAGGACCCGGTCCGCCGACTGCGCGGCAACGGCCTCCTGGCCCGCCTCGTCACTGGAGACCACGCTCGGCACCGGCTTGCCCAGGACTCCGCCGGCGTCGTTGATCTTCTGTATCGCGAACTTCAGCGATTCGATCTGGGGTGGGCCGAGGTAGGCCAGCTGTCCCGTCTCCGGCAGGACGTAGCCGAACTGGAGCTCGCCATCGCCCGGCTCGGCCTGGGCAGTGCCCGTCGTACCGCAGACGGCAATCGCGAGAGCGGCCGCGCTTGCGAAGACCGCGGACCGCCGTATCGACGCTTTCATCTCCGCCTCCGCTCGTTACAGGCGGCGGTGGTCGACTGGCCGGCCTCCGCCCGCCATCTGTACATGAGCGTAGAACTCTTTCGGATTACGGAAAAGTAGGAAACGTACACATTTCGACGGGTACGGAAACGCTCCCTAGTCGCGCACGGCGACGCGCTCCGCCTCCCTCGGGGTGGACTGGGCGACCACGACGGACGGCTGCTCGCGCCGGGTCCGCAGGCCCGTGAGGGTGATCAGCAGGCCGGCGAGGGCGATGAGCGTCACGACCAGCAGGCCGGGCCGGTAGCTGTCGAGGACGGCCTGCGGGGAGGTGTCGCCCTGCTCGGGGGCGTTCGCGGTCACCACCGCCGTCACCACGGCGAGGAAGATCGCGCCGCCCACCTGGACCGAGGTGTTGAGCAGCCCGGAGACCATGCCCTGCTCGTGCTCGTCGACGCCGTTGGTGGCCTGGACGTTGAGGGACGGGAAGGTCAGCGCGAAGCCGGAGCCGACCAGCAGCATTGTCGGCAGGATCACCGCCGCGTAGACCGGGTCGAGGTCGATGCGCAGGAACAGCACGTAGCCGGTCACCATCAGGGCGAAGCCCAGCACCATCAGCCGGGCCGTGCCGAACCGGTCGATGACGGCCCCCACCTTCGTCGCGGACAGCGCCACCAGCGCACCCGCCGGCAGGAAGGCCAGGGCCGTTTGCAGCGCCGACCAGCCGAGCAGCTGCTGCATGTAGAGGGTCACCAGGAACTGGAAGCCGATGTAGCTGCCGACGAACGTCAACGCGCCCAGCTGCGCCCGCACTTGCGGACCCGAGCGCAGCACGCCGAGGCGGACCAGCGGACTGGGGCTGCGCCGCTCGACGGCGACGAAGGCCGCCAGCAGGACGGCGACGGCGGCGAAGGACAGGACGGTCCGGGCCGACCCCCAGCCCGCCTCGGGCGCCTCGACGACGGTGAAGACGAGCAGCAGCATCGAGGCCGTGCCGAGCACGGCGCCGGGAATGTCGTAGCCGCCCCGGCCGCGCTCGCGCTCCGTGCGCGGCAGCAGCTTCATGCCCACGAGCAGGGCGATCAGCGCGATGGGGGCGGGCAGGAGCATCGTGAGCCGCCAGCTGGCCTGAGTGAGCAGGCCGGAGAAGACCAGGCCCATCGAGTAGCCGGTGGCGCCGCAGGTGGTGTAGATGGCCAGGGCGCGGTTGCGCAACGGGCCTTCGGGGAACGTCGTGGTGATGATCGACAGGCCGGCGGGGGCCGTGAAGGCCGCGCTCAGGCCCTTGACGAAGCGGCTGGCGATGAGCAGCGGGCCCGAGTCGACGAGGCCGCCGAGCAGCGAGGCCAGCGCGAAGACGCCCAGTGCCACCAGGAAGACCTGACGCCGGCCCAGCAGGTCGGCGGCGCGTCCGCCGAGGAGCAGCAGGCCGCCGTAGCCCAGGATGTAGCCGCTGACGATCCATTGCAGCGCCGAGGTCGACAGGTCGAGGTCGGCACCGATGGAGGGCAGCGCGACGCCGACCATGGACACGTCCAGGGCGTCCAGGAACATCGCGGCGCAGAGCACCAGGAGGGTGCCCCAGAGTCGGGGAGTCCAACGCCCGTCGGACATGGGGGAGGTGAGCGGAGAGGTCATGCCCGAGAGATTACATGCGCATGCATCACATGTAAGAGCATTTAATTCGGGTGCAACAATCTCCGGTCTCTGTTACGGTGCGGCGCATGGCGGCGAAGCAGGCCGAGCAGGCGCTCGTGGAACAGTGGCGCGACATTCTGGCGCTGCACGCGCGAACACAGTGCGAACTCGACCGGGTTCTGCATGAACACGGCCTGTGCGCCAGCGACTTCGAGGTGCTCGACGTCCTCGCCGGGTGCCGGGCGGCCAAGGGCGCGCCCTCCTATCGCGTCCAGGAGATCTCGGAGCGGGTCCACCTGAGCCAGAGCGCCCTGTCGCGGCTGATCGCCCGGCTGGAGAAGGACGGACTCGTCGAGCGCTGCATGTGTCCGGAGGACCGGCGGGGGGTTCGCGTCGCCCTCACGGCGAAGGGGCGCACGCTGCACGGTGAGGTACTGCCCGTGCAGCGTGCGGTGCTGGCGCGGATGCTGGCGGACGGCTAGGGCCGGCCTGTCAGACCCCTGACGTCTCCCGCCACAGCTCGGCGAGCGCCCGGTCGCCCGTGACCGACGGCAGGGGAGCCCGGTTCCACAGCGCCAGGTACAACTGCTCGGCCGGTCCGGACAGTTCGCACTCGGCGTCTCCGGACCCGCCCGGCGTGGTCACGGGCGGCTCGGACGACAGCCGTACAGTCCACACCGCGCCGGTGTCGTCCGCGCGCACGCGCAGGACGCGCGGCTCGGGGGTGCGCACCCGGCTCCTGGAGCGGGCGTGGAAGCCGCGCAGCAGTTCGTCGATGCCGTCGGTCGCGAACTCCGGGGCGACGGCGGTGATGCCGGCTCCGCGCGCGGACTCCGCGTCGACCCGGTGCACCGCCGTCTCGTGTGCCTGCCGCCGGGTCCAGAAGGCCAGCGGGGACGGGGCGGGCAGGAAGAACCAGCAGTCCACGTCCGGTGCGGCGGCGGCCAGCGTGTCGACGAGGCGGCGGTGACTGTCGCGGTACCAGGCCACGAGGTCCGCGCCGTCGAGGTCCGGGACCTCACCCAGCGGACGGCGCTCGCCGTACCCCTCGGCGACGTACGACGCGGCCCAGCGGTGGACCGCGCCCGTGTGCCGCAGCAGATCGCGCACGTGCCACTCCGGGCACGTCGGCACCTTGGCGTCGGTCCCCGCCTCCTCGGCGGCCGCGGCCAGCAAACGGCCCTCTGTCTCCAGCGCTTGAAGGAACTCGGCGGTCTCCATGCCGTGAGTCTGCCGTACGGGGCGCACTCCGAGCGCCGGAATTTCCGCTGGGGCGCTACGGCAGCGGTGTGCCGCCCGTGGCGTTGACGATCTCGGCGGTGATGTACGACGCCTCCTGGGAGGCGAGGAAGACGTACGCAGGTGCCATCTCGGCCGGCTGAGCGGGCCGCCCGATGGGTGCCTGCTTGCCGAACTTCTGGGTGTCCGGCATGGTCGCCGGGATCAGCGGCGTCCACACCGGGCCGGGCGCCACGGCGTTGACGCGGACGCCCTTGTCGATCACCATCTGCGCCAGCCCCTGCGTGAAGGTGACGATCGCGCCCTTGGTCGTCGCGTAGTCCAGCAGATGCGGGCTGGGCTTGTAGGCCTGCACCGACGTGGAGTTGATGATGCTGCCGCCCTCCGGGATGTGCGGCAGGGCCATCTTGCACAGCCAGAACATGCCGTACAGGTTGGTGCGCAGCACCCGGTCGAACTGCTCGGTGGAGATCGCCTCGATGCCGTCGGGCTGCGACATCTGGTACGCCGCGTTGTTCACCAGGACGTCGATCCGGCCGAACTCCGCGACGGCACGGTCGATCAGCGCGCGGCAGTTGTCCTCCTCCCGTACGTCGCACGAGACGGGCACAGCACGCCGCCCGGCGTCCTCGACCAGACGGGCGGTCTCGGCGGCGTCGTCCTTCTCGTCGTCCAGGTGGGTGAAGAGCACGTCGGCTCCCTCCCGGGCGAACGCCAGGGCGACCGCGCGGCCGATCCCGGAGTCCCCGCCGGTGATCACGGCCTTGCGTCCGTCCAGCCGGCCGCTGCCCCGGTAGGACTTCTCCCCGTGGTCCGGGGGCGGGTCCATGGGGCCGGTCCAGCCCGGGTGCGGCTGGTCCTGGGAGGGAAACTCCGGGGTGGGGTGCTGGTCGACGGGGTGCTGTTGATCGGTCACGGGTCTGCCTCCTCGTCCATGGCGTACGGCCCGGTGATCACAGCCGGTGATCACAACGGGCGAGGCCCCGGGTACCCCGCTGCCGGGGCGCCGATCACCTGGTTGGCCACCGGGTTGTCCGGCAGGCCGGTCCGCCGGGTCAGCCCGCCGCCGCGCGTGGCGTCGCGAGACCGATGAGCGCGGCCACGGCGGCCAGGACCGCCACGCTGGTGAGCGCGGCCGGGAGGGAGAACCAGTCCGCCATGAACCCGATGGCGGGCGGCCCCAGCAGCATGCCGCCGTAGCCCAGCGTGGAGGCCGTGGCGACTCCGCTGGGACCGGCCAGCGCGCCCGCGCGTTCCACGGCCACGGGGAAGAGGTTCGCGAGGCCGATGCCCGTGACCGCGTACCCGAGCAGGGCCGCCCACAGGGCGGGGGCGAGCGAGCCGAGCAGCATCCCGGCCGCCGCCGTGGCGCCGCCCGCCACGACGGTCCGGGTCCGCCCCAGGCGCTCCAGGAGCGTGGTGCCGGTCAGGCGGCCCACCGTCATGGCGAGCGCGAAGCAGGAGTAGCCGATGGCCGCGGCCCCCGGCGAGGCGGCCAGGTCCTCTTCCAGGTGCAGGGCGCCCCAGTCGGCCAGCGCCCCCTCGCCGTACGCGGTACAGCCCGCGATCAGGCCGAAGACGAGCACGAGCCCCCGGGTGCGGCCGTCCAGGCGGCGCGGGGTGTCCTGTGCCGGCCGTTCCGGTTCCGGCGGCGCCGGCGGTTCGTGCCGGAGCAGCACGGGGCCCGCCACGGCGGTCACGAGCAGTCCGGTGACGGTGAGCAGCAGCAGGTGCCGCGTGGGGGAGAGGGACCCGGCGACCAGGGCGCCCAGCCCGGCGCCGACCATGCCGCCCAGGCTGAACGCGGCGTGGAAGCTCGGCATGATCGGCCGCCGCATCGCGGCCACGAGATCCACGGCGGCGCTGTTGAAGGCGACGTTGATCCCGCCGTACGCGGCGCCGAAGACCAGCAGGACGAGGCCGAGCGCGAGGACCGAGTGGGTCAGCGGGGGCAGGGCCACGCTGAGGGAGAGCAGGACGGCGCAGGCGACGGTGACCCGCTGGTTGCCGAAGCGGCGGCACAGACGGCCGGTGAGGACCATGGTGACGACGGCTCCGGCGGAGACGCCCAGGAGGGCGAGGCCGAGAGCGCTGGCGGAGGCGTCGGTCTGTTCCTTGATGGCGGGGATGCGCACGACCCAGCCGGCGAAGACGAAGCCGTCGAGGGCGAAGAAGACAGTGATCGCCGTACGGAGTCGGGTGAGGGAGTTGCCGTTGCCCGGCACGGCACTGTGCGTTCGGGGTTTGTTTATTTGCGGCACAAACTCAGGCTAGGTGGGTGCGGCCACCGCGACAAGGTGCGACGCTGGGACGAGAGCCATCCGCCGAGGGACCTCGGGAGCGTACATGGGACGTGACGTGCCGGCCCTGGTGTTCACACGGGAGGACCGCCGTCGGTACCGGGCCAAGATGCAGACCGGCCTGGAAGTGCTGGCGCGGATGCTGCGCGAGTCCAGCTTCGAGAGCGAGCGCCCCCGGGTCGGGCTGGAGATCGAACTCAACCTGGTGGACGACCAGGGGCTGCCCGCGATGCGCAGCACCGACGTCCTCCAGGCGATCGCCGACCCCGCCTGGTCCAGCGAGCTGGGCCGCTTCAACCTGGAGATCGACATCCCGCCGCGGGAGCTGACGACCGGCGGCCCCGGCGCGTGGGAGCAGACGATCCGGGACGCCCTGAACCACGCCGAGGACCGCGCCGCGGCCGTGGGCGCCCATCTGATCATGGTCGGCATCCTGCCCACCCTGGACGAGGCCGACGTCAGCGAGTCCGCCCTGTCCGGTGACCCGCGCTACCGGCTGCTCAACGAGCAGATCTTCGCGGCGCGCGGCGAGGACCTGCGGATCAGGGTCGAAGGCGTGGAGCGCCTGTCGACGTACGCCGACACCATCACCCCCGAGGCCGCCTGCACCAGCACCCAGTTCCATCTCCAGGTCGCCCCCAAGCAGTTCGCGGACTACTGGAACGCGGCCCAGGCCATCGCGGGCGTGCAGATCGCCCTCGCGGCGAACTCGCCCTTCCTGTTCGGCAAGGAACTGTGGCGCGAGACCCGCATCCCCCTGTTCGAGCAGGCCACCGACACCCGCCCGGAGGAGATCAAGGCCCAGGGCGTACGGCCCCGCGTGTGGTTCGGCGAGCGGTGGATCACCAGCGTCTTCGACCTCTTCGAGGAGAACGTGCGCTACTTCCCGGCGCTGCTGCCGCTGTGCGAGGACGAGGACCCGCAAGCGGAACTCGACCGCGGCGGCGTTCCGCAACTGGGCGAACTGACCCTGCACAACGGCACGATCTACCGCTGGAACCGCCCCGTCTACGCCGTCACCGAGAGCGGCCCGCATCTGCGCATCGAGAACCGCGTGCTGCCCGCCGGGCCCACCGTGGCCGACATCATCGCCAACGGCGCCTTCTACTACGGCCTCACCCGCGCGCTCGTCGACGAGGACAGGCCGGTGTGGACGCGGATGTCCTTCGCGGTCGCCGAGGAGAACCTGCACACGGCGGCCCGCGACGGCATCGACGCCCGCCTGTACTGGCCCGGCGTGGGCGAAGTACCGGCCACGGAACTGGTGTTGCGGCGTCTGCTCCCGCTGGCCCACCGGGGCCTGGAGCTGGCCGGCATGGACGCGGCCTGGCGCGAGCCCCTGCTCGGCATCGTGGAGCAGCGCTGTGTCACCGCCCGCAACGGCGCCCTGTGGCAGGCGGAGACGGTCCATCACCTGGAGAAGACCGGCGTCTCCGACCGGCGTGAGGCGCTGCGGCAGATGACCCGGACGTACATGGACTACATGCACATGAACGCGCCCGCGCACACCTGGCCCGTGGACTGACCGCCCTGACATCGCCGTCTCACGTGGGGCTGGGGGCGGCCTGGCCTCCCCACTCCTCGGCGGCCGTCAGCGGGACGGGATCGGGCGGCCGCGCCGACGTCGTCAGCTCGATCCGCCTCCCCTCGGCCGACGAACGCAGGAGCGCGGTCATCGTCTCCAGCACGTGCAGGGCGAGTTCGCCGTTCGCACGCGGTGCCCGCTGCCCGTCCGCGGCGACGAAGTCCAGCAGCCCGACGCCCCGCGCGCCGTCGACGTAGCCCGCCGACGGCGGGAGCGTGCGCCACTGGGTGTCGCCCAGACCGAAGAGCCGTACGTCGCCGTCGAAGCGGTTCGGATCCGGGACGGCGAGAGTGCCCACCTCGCCGTGGACCTCGATCGGCGACGCCGTGGTGGCCACCCCGTCGAAGCTCGTCGTGATCGTCGTCAGCGTCCCGCCCACGTGCTCCACCACACCGGAGACATGGCTGTCCACCTCCACCGGTATCCGCTCGCCCGCACGCGGACCCGAACCGATGACCCGCTCGGCGCGCAGCCGGCTGGACGCCCCCGTCACGGCCCGCACCGGACCCAGCAGGTGAATCAAGGACGCGAGGTAGTACGGCCCCATGTCCAGCAGGGGGCCGCCGCCCTCGGTGTAGTAGAAGTCCGGGTGCGGATGCCAGCGTTCGTGGCCCGCGGTCACCATCACGGCCGAGGCGAACAGGGGGCGTCCGATGCGCCCCGCCGCCACGGCCGCCCGCGCGGTCTGGACCCCGGTGCCCAGCACGGTGTCCGGCGCGCACCCCACACCGACGCACGCCCGCGCGGCGGCCGCCATGACGGCGTGGGCGTCGGCGAGCGTGGCGGCGAGCGGCTTCTCCCCGTAGACGTTCTTGCCGTGGCCGATGGCCCCGAGGGCGATGGCGGCGTGCGCCCCGGGGGTGGTGAGGTTCAGCACCGTGTCCACGTCCGGGCTGCTCAGCAGCTCGTCGACGGTCAGCGCCCGGACGCCTGGCAGGTCGGCGGCGACCGCGGCCGACCGGGAGGCGTCGAGGTCGGCGACCGCCGTCACCCGCACGGCGGAACGGCCGAGAAGCGTTTCCAGGTACGCGCGGGAGATGACGCCGAGCCCTACGACGCCGACGCGGTGCGCGTCGCCCACAGCATGCCCCTCTCGATGATGGCGCGGACGTTGGGGTTCTCGAGCACGTCGACGCTGTGCCCCGGTGTCGTCACCACGATCCGCCCCGCGCCCCACCGGCGGGTCCAGACCGCCGGCGAGGTGACCGGCCGGTGCCAGGGCTCCCACGGCCGGGTGGGGTGCGTGGTGGTGGCCAGGACGTCGATGAGGTCGTCGTGGAGCACCCAGTACTGCTCGGTGTCCAGCTCGAAGTCCTCGATGCCCGCGGTGACGGGGTGCTCGCGGCCGGCGTCGGTGAGGGTGATGGTGTGCGGCAGGAAGTTGTCCTCCGGCCCGCCCCGGCGCTCGCACGGCTCCTTGCCCGGGTGCGTGGCGAACTGCCCTCCCACCAGGTGCAGATAGTCGGAGGAGGCGCGGAACGAGTCGGCGATGCCGCCGTGCCAGCCGGTGAACCCGGCGCCGGCGACGACCGCCGAGCTCAGCCCCGCGAGTTGCTCGCGCGTGATCTCCGACATCGTGACGCACTGCACGATCAGGTCGGTGCCGGCCAACTCGGCGGCGTCGGCGTAGACGTCGGTCGACTCCTCGACCCGGACGGCGTATCCGTTGCTCCGCAGGAAGGGCAGGAACAGTTCCGTCGCCTCGACCGGCTGGTGCCCCTCCCAGCCGCCGCGGACCACCAGTGCTCTCTTCTGCGTCATCGTGATCTCACTATGCGGCGGGCGTCCGCGCTCACGAAAGAGGGCAGGGCCTCACGAAAATTTCGCTGTCGAGGCCCGGGCGCCGACCGTCCAACAGGCCGCCGTGAAGCGGACTTCCGAGCCGTGCACGAAGGGGTCGAAGGCGGCCCGGACCGTCTCGACGACCCGGCCGCGGGTCTGCTCGTCCACCTCGGGCAGATGCATGCCGACCGGACCGAGCCGGGTGAAGTAGCGGACCAGTTCCTTCTCGGGCAGGGTGCAGACGACGTCGACCGGCTGGATGTCGATCCCGGCCCAGCCGCTCTCGGTCAGGATGCGCCGGACCTTGTCCGGGTCCGCGAAGGCGAACTGCCCCGGTTCGTCCGGCCTGCGGACGGGCAGGTCGGGGAGCAGCGGTGACGCGGCGCGCTGGGCGGTCGTCATGAACGGGTTCTCCTCCGGATCGCGCCAGACGACGAACCGCAGCGCGGCCTCGTCCCGGGCCGCGCGCCGGAGGTTGGCGAAGGCCCGGACGGGATCGCTGAAGAACATGACGCCGAACCGCGAGATGACGGCGTCGAAGGTGCCGGGTTCGAAGGCGTGGTCCTGTGCGTCGGCGCAGAGGAAGGACACCGGTGCGTCCTCCTGTCCGGCGTACTCCCGGGCAGTGGTGATCATCGCGTCGGAGATGTCGACGCCGACACAGCGACCGGCCGGGCCGAGCCGTCGCGCGACGGCCAGCGTGACGCCCCCCGTGCCGCAGCCGACCTCGAGCACGTGCCGCGCCTGTTCGGCGGCGACGGCTTCGACGAGAAGCTCCTCGAAGGGCCTGAACATCCCGTCCAGCACGCCCTTCAGATCGCCCCAGGCGTGACCGGCGCGCCCCTTCCAGCGGGCTGCCTGCTCCTCGTCGGCCCTGCGCTCAGCGTCCATGGCTTTCTCTCCTTCTGGTTGCCCTCGGCGTACCGGGATGACAGCGTTCTACTTCAAGTCGACTTGAAGTCAAGGCAATGACGGACATGGCAGAAACGACAGAAACAGCAGACACGACAGAAACGGCAGAACTGGACATCGCCGAAGTGTCGCACCGCGCCGGTGTTCCGGCATCGACCCTGCGCTACTACGAGGAGAAAGGGCTGATCTCCTCGACGGGCCGGCGGGGCCTGCGCCGGCAGTACGACCCCGGCGTACTGGAGCGGCTGGCGCTGATCGCGCTGGGGCGGACGGCCGGGTTCTCCCTCGACGAGATCGCGCTCATGTTCGCGCCGGACGGGCAGCCGCGTATCGACCGGCGGATGCTGGCGGCCAAGGCGGACGAACTCGACCACAGAATCCGCGAACTGGGCGTCCTGCGCGACTCCCTGCGCCATGCCGCCGCGTGCCCCGCCCCCAGTCACATGGAGTGCCCGACCTTCCGCCGCCTCCTCGATGCCGCGGCCTCCGGCGCTGTCGCGGCGCCGCGAAGGCGGGTTCCGGGTCGCTAGGGCCTGTCGCGAAAGTGGCGTCGCGCGGCAGGCGGTACTTTCGCAACAGGCCCTTGCGGGGGCCGTCGGTGCTCTTGGTTCAATCGTGGTTCGTGCTTTGCCCGATTCCCGGTGTCGCCTGCCTAGCCTCGGCTGCGAACTTCGGGAGGCCGCAGTGCTGAACACCGTGAAAGTGCAGGCAGCGGGTCTGACGGCAGACCAGCGCAACGCCTTCGTGGCCGCCTATCTCGGCTGGGCGATGGACGCGTTCGACTACTTCCTGGTCGTGCTCGTCTACAGCGAGATAGCCGACGATTTCCATGTCTCCCTGACCGACATGGCCTTCCTCACCACCGCGACGCTGGTGATGCGGCCGATCGGCGCGCTGCTGTTCGGCATGTGGGCGGACCGGCGCGGTCGTCGCGTCCCGCTCATGGTGGATGTCGTCTTCTACTCGATCGTCGGTTTCGCCTGCGCCTTCGCACCCAACTACACCGTGCTGCTGGTGCTGCGCCTGCTCTACGGCATCGGCATGGGCGGCGAGTGGGGCCTGGGAGCGGCCCTGGCCATGGAGAAGATCCCGGCCGCGAGGCGTGGCTTCTGGTCGGGGCTGCTGCAGAGCGGCTATTCGCTGGGGTACCTGCTGGCCGCCGTGGCGTTCTTCGTCATCGAGCCGGTCTTCGGCTGGCGGGGACTGTTCGCCTTCAGCCTGCTGCCCGCCCTGGTCGCGCTGTGGGTGCGCAGCCGGGTGGAGGAGAGCGAGGTGTGGGAGAAGTCCGTCCGGCTCAACCGCACCCCCGCGCACCAGGTGTTCAAGAACCCCGCGGTGCTGCGGCGCTTCGTGTACCTGGTCGCGCTGATGACCGCCTTCAACTGGATGTCGCACGGCACGCAGGACATCTACCCGACCTTCGTGAAGAAGGGACTGGAGCTGTCCGCCAACACCTCGATCGCGATCGCCGTCGTCTACAACATCGGCGCCATGATCGGCGGCGTGCTGCTCGGTGCGTACTCCGAGCGGCTGGGCCGCCGCCGGACGATCATGATCGCGGCGGCCGGTGGCCTGGTCGTGGTGCCGTTCTTCGTGCTGTCCACGACCGTCGGCTGGCTGATGCTGTCGTCCTTCCTGATGCAGGTGTGCGTTCAGGGGGCCTGGGGCGTCATCCCGGCCCATCTGACGGAGATGAGCCCGGACGCCGTCCGGGGCTTCTACCCGGGCGTCACCTACCAGCTCGGCAACCTGATCGCCGCGTTGAACCTGCCGATCCAGGAGGCCATCGCCGAGCGTCACGGGTATCCGGCGGCGATGGCGTGGACCGTCGTGCCCACCCTGGCCGTGGTGATCCTGCTGAGCGCGATCGGCAAGGAGGCCAAGGGCGTCCACTTCGGAAGCAGCGGCCCGCAGGCCCCGACCACGGCGACGACGGGCACGGCCCAGCCCTGATGGACCAGTGGCGGGGGCGGCCGTGCCGAGCCGTCTACTCCGCCGCCACGATGCGCTGGGCCAACGCGCTGTACCCCGAGACCGTCCCGACCGCTTACCGCGCTGCCGTCGGGATCGCCGACGTCCCCAACCGGCGTTTCGACACCGTCGTCATGGGCCTCAACACCTACCGCCTCACCCTCGACAACGGGATCACCAGCCCGTACGTGCACCTGCGCCAGTACGTGGTGCCCAGCACCCTCAAGCCCGACATCGACCCTGCCGTCACCGTCGTGCCCGGCGACCCGCTCGCCCTCGTTCGCGAGCTCAAGGGCGAGGAGGGCCCCGGCCTGGACATCTGGCTCTGCGGGGGCGGCCGACTCGCGGGCACCCTGCTGCCCGAGATCGACGAACTGCTGATCAAGACCTATCCGGTCGTTGCCGGTTCCGGAATCCCGGTGGTCGACGGTGCCTTCGACCCCACGGTCTTCGACGTCGCCGAGCGCACCGCCTTCCCCAATGGGGTCACCCCCACCCGTCTCACGCGCCGCTGATGCCGCGTCAGGCAACGTCCGCCCTGCTCTCGCAGTTGGAAATCCCGGCCTGACCGGGTGCCCGCCCTCTTAGAGTGACCCGCATCGGACCAGGAAGCACCGGAAGTACCGAAAGCACCGGCAACACGGGAAACAGGGGGAACCCATGGGTGAGGACACCCGCAGCGCGGCACGCGCGATCATCGACCGGAACCTGTACATGGTGCTGGCCACCGTCGGCGCGGACGGCGCCCCCTGGGCCTCGCCCGTCTTCTACTCCACCGAGGACGGACGGGACTTGTACTGGGTCTCGTCCCCCGAGGTCACGCACTCCCGCAACATCGCACACGAACCCCGGATCGGCATCGTCCTCCACGACTCCCGCGCCCCGGTGGGCACGGCGAGCCCCTTCGCCCTGTACCTGAAGGCCACGGCGGAGGAACTCCACGGAGAGGCGGCCCTGGACGGCCTGCGGGTGATTCCCCGCCCCGCCGGCCGCGGTGGCCGCTCCCTCGGCCCGGAGGAGGTCCGTCCGCCCGCCCCGTGGCGGGTGTACCGGGCCCGGATCAGCGAGTACTCGATGATCTGCCCCCGCGGCGAGGGGCGTTGCGCCGAACACGGGCTGGATTACGAGCACCGCACCACGGTCGTCCTGTAACCGAGGTTTGGAACAGCGCTTCTCCTGCACTGCATCAGCGTTGTACGAGCGCTAACCGGCCTCCCACGACAGTTGGATCACCGCTCCCGCCAGGGAGGATGGAGACCGAAAGGGACGGCCACATGAGTACCGCCAGGACACCGCAGCGCAGGGCCATACTCACCGGCGGGCTGGCTGCCACCGCAGCCATGCTCACCGCCTGCTCGTCGAACTCGGGCAGCGCGAACGGGGAGAAGACGTCGGCCGTGGGCGCGGCGAAGACCCCCTCACCCTCGCCCGCGGCGGGCCCCCGACCGGACTCGCCCTGGGCGGCGTTCGCGCGGCTGATGGACGGCAACAAGCGCTGGGTGGACGGAAAGCTCCAGCACCCCGACCGTGACCCGGAGCGGCGCCAGTTCGTCGCCGAGGCACAGGAGCCCTACGGCGTCATCCTCTCCTGCATCGACTCCCGCGTCCCGCCGGAGCTCGTCTTCGACACCGGCCTCGGCGACCTGTTCGTGATGCGTACCGGCGGGCAGGTCGTGGGACCGGTGGTCGTCGGTTCCGTGGAGTACGGGCCGATGACGTCCGGCACCCCGCTCATCGTGGTCCTCGGACACCAGCGCTGCGGGGCCGTCAAGGCGGCCTACGAGGCGATGCGCGACGGCAAGAAGCTCCCCGGCAACCTCCAGGCGATCTCCGACGCCCTGCGGCCGGCCTACCGGGAGACCGCCAGGGGGAAGCACGCCGACCCGGTCGACGCCATGGTGCGGATCCACATCAAGCAGACCGCCGCCGAGCTGCGGACCAACCGGGACCTCGCCCCGCTCGTGAAGAAGGGCGACCTGGCCGTCGTCAGCGCCTACTACTCGCTCGACACCGGCCGCGTGGAAGTCCTCACCGGCGCGCCCTCCGCCTGACCCGAAGACAACGGCGACCGGGCGGGAAAAACGTTCCACGCCCGGTCACGTTATACTTGCGGCGCCCAAGAAGACCACGGTCGTGCCTGGTCGCACGGCTGCGACAGCGAGGGGGTGGACGCCGTTCCGGTACGCCCCGCCCGTATCCAGGACGTCGCGGCCGCCGCCGGCGTCTCGGTGTCCACGGTGTCGAACGTCCTCAACCGGCCCGAGCGCGTCACCGCACAGACCGCCGAGCGCGTCCGCATCGCCGTCGCCGCGCTCGACTACGTCCCGCACCCCGGAGCCGCCGGGCTGCGCACCGGGCGCGCCTCGGCCATCGGCCTGGTGCTGCCCGACGTGACCAACTCCTTCTACGCGCGCATCGCCCGGGGCGCCGCGGACGCGGCCTACGACCACGGCTACTCCCTCGTCCTCTGCCACAGCGGAGACGACCCGGAACGGGAGCAGGGCTACTTCAGCATGCTCGTCGAGCAACGGGCCGTCGGCGTCGTCGTCGTGCCGCTCAGCGCCGACCCGGGCCGGCTCGCCCGGCTGCGCGAGCGGGGCATCCCGCTCGTCCTGGCCGACCGCGCGATGCCCGACCGGGAGGGCTGCTCGGCCTCCGTCGACGACATCGCCGGCGGCCGGCTCGCCGTACAGCACCTCCTCGACCGCGGGGCGCGCGACATCCTCGTCGTCAACGGCGAGCGCGGCATACGCCAGTGCGCCGACCGCTACCAGGGTGCCCGGCAGGCCGTGCGCAGCCGGCGCGAGGCACGGCTGGACCAGGTCGTCGCCGAGCGGATGACCGTCGCGTACGGCACACAGATCGCGCACGGGCTCGGGGAACTGCCCGACGGGGTCTTCTGCACCAACGACTTCCTCGCGGCGGGCCTGTGCCGCGGGCTGACCGACCGGGGCGTGCGCATCCCCGAGGAGGTCCAGGTCGTCGGCTACGGCGACCTCGACGTCGCGACCTTCGGCGCCACCACCCTCACGACGGTCCGGCAGCCGGTCGAGGACCTCGGCCGGGCCGCCGTGGAGATGCTCCTCGACGAGATCGAAGCCCGCGCGGACCACGTCCACGAGACCCGCGTCTTCGCCCCCGGCCTCGTCGTACGCGACTCCACCCGACCGCCCGCCGACGACTGACCCCCGCCCGCCGACGACTAGACCCCGCCCTCCGGGGCGGACGGAATCCGCAGCGTCACGGGCCCCAGCAGCCCCGACGACAGCTGGGAGTCGAACGCCCAGGCCGTCGGCGTCGCCTCCGCGAGATACGGCGCCAGCGTGCCCCGGACGGTCACCTCCAGCCGCACGCTGCGCCCGGCGGCACCGCGCAACGGGAATCGATACGGGGCGCAGAACGCCTCACCGGCCGGCTCCCCGTCGACCGACACCTCCACACTGCCCCGCACCCGCCCGAGATCCAGTACGGGATCGGGTCCCGACGGCACGTCCAGGACCCGCGCGTACGTCACGCCTCCGCTCCAACTGCCCAGCCCCAGCTCCCGCCAGTCCCCGAGGGGCAGCGGCGCCGGTACGGCACGCACCCGCACCGGCCCCCGCCAAGCGGAGCCGCCCCGCAGGACCGCCGTCGGCTCGGTGACCACCTCGACAGGTGTGGGCTCCGCCAGAGGCTGACTGAGCGTCAATCGACTGTCTTCCAGGTTGAATTCAGGACCTCCTCCGATGCGTACGTGCGCGCGGAGCGCCAACGGCAGGCCGAGCGACACCGTTCCGGCCGGCACGGTGAACCGGAAGCGCTGCGGCATGTCGCGGACCTCGTCGGTGGATCGCGACGGCCATACGGTGCCGCCGAGTACAGGCCGGCCGATGAGCAACCCGGTGTCCGGCAACGGGTGCGGGCGTCCCACCGCGTGGCAGTGCTGCAGCTCGCCCCGCCGGCGCTCGTCCTCGACCGTCGACCCCCGCCACTCACCCGTCGTGGCTTCCCAGCCGGCGCCGCTGACCAGGGCCGTCACCCCGGCCCCGGACCGCACCACCAGGTCGACGAACACCGCGTCCCGGGCGTCGGCGCTGTCGGCCACGACCTCCAGCGTGTGCTCGCCCGACCCGAACTCCGGTTCGTGCCGGAAGAACATCGGCACGGCGCCCCAGACCGCCTCGTAGTACTCCACCTTCTCCTGCCGCGCCACGACCTCCCCGTCGAGTAACACGGTGACCGCCGAGGCGGCACCCACGACGAGCACCGCCCGGGCGTCGTGGCCCGGCACCCGGAGCCGTGCCCGGTAGGTGACGCGGCCGTCCGGCCGCACTGCGTCCGGCGGCCGCATGAACCGCGGACGCGGCCCGAGCCCGCCCGGCTCCGACAGACAGAAGAAGCTGCCCAGGGGCGTGCCGTCGGCGGCCGAGATCGTCGAGGGGCGGCCCTGGGCGCCGGACAGTTCGTACTCGAGCACGTTGCGGTCCCGGGCCACCGTGACCCGGGCGGAGGCCAGATAGCCGCCGCCGTCCGGGGCCAGCGGCTCCCCGTTCCACCACACGCGCTTGACGCACTCCGCGCCGACATGCAGTTCGGCCGGCCCCCGGTGGCCGGTCTCCACGATCGCCCGGACCCTGGCGGCCGTTGCGCCGACCGGCACCGGGACCCGTACGAACTCTTCGTTCACCAGCCCCTTGAGGCCCAGCAGGCCGCCCGGGTCCGGGACGCCCCGGCTCGACGAGTACACGGCGACCTCCCAGCCCGCGCCGGGTGGCACGAGCGGCAGTTCACCCGCCAGTACCCGCTCCACGGACACGGCGTCCAGCGGCTCCGGCACCTGGGCGAGCGGCACCGGCGGCAGGACCCGGACCCGGTTGCCGTACGTGACCCGCGAAGCCTCCCAAGTACCGCCCTCGGCCCACTCCATGGTCCAGATCTGCGGCTCGTCCACCGGCGCACCCGGGGGCAGCGCCAGATCACCCCAGGTGTTGTCCAGGGTGGGGACCAGACGGCCGTGCCAGCCGCTCGAGACGTCGATCACCCGGGCGGGTGCCTCCCCTTTCCCGTGTCGAGGACGCGTGGGCGCCGGCCGGCCCTCGCGCCACACGACGAGGACCGCGGGGGCGCCGTCCAGCGGCACCTCGATGGTCGAGACGTCACCGTTGCCGTTGCCGTTGCCGTTGCCGTCGTCGTCGCCGGAGACGGTGACGTGCGCGGGGGTGCGGGTACCGGTCGCCGGGTTCCAGACCTCGGCCTCCGCGACGGCGGCCCGCACGGTGACGGACGAGGTGCCGGCGGCGTCGCCCGACGGAGAGGACCCGGCCCGCAGCGGATGCGCGCCGATCTCAGGGAAGGCCGCTGTCACCAGCGCCACCGCCTCGTTCCCCCTCCGCCGGACGAGCAGCGGCACCTCGCCCGTGGCGTGACCGGCCGCGTCGGTGACGGCCTCCGCACCGGCCTCCGGATCGCTCACCCGCTCCAGCCGGGGATGCGCCACCAGGGCCGCCACCACCGCGTCGTCACAGGACCGGCCGGCGGCCGTGGCGGGAGGACGGCCCACGACGACGACGCGGCCACCCATGTCCAGCAGTTCGGTCAGCCGCCGTGCCGTCTCCTCCTCCAGCACACTCGCCGAGGGCAGCAGCACCGCGCGGTACGCCAGGTCCCTGATCAGCAGGGCGCCGTCGGCGGCCTTGGCGCGCTGCACCGAGTCGTCGTCGACGACGTCGAAGGAGATGCCGCGCCGGTCCAGGGCGCCGGCATGCGGGGCGAGCCAGTTGTTCGTGCCGCACAGGCCGAGGTAGTGGCGCTGCGTCTCGTCGGCGTCGGCGTGGCCGTCGCCCAGCCGGCCGTCGCCGAAGTGCCGGACGGGCGCGTCCAGCGGGACGAGGGCCTGCATGGTGGCGGTCGGGTGCAGGACCGCCACGTCGGCGGCGTAGCAGCCCCAGGTCATGATCGAGCAGATCCGGGCCACGGCCCGGGAGAACGCCGGGTACTGCTTCCAGTACGGCTGGCGCCAGTCGGTGGACGGCGGCGCCCACTCGAACCAGCCGCCCGCGGTGCCGAAGTAACTGGCGTGCGGGTTGTACAGGTTGGCGCCGCTGCGCAGGAACGGCAGCAGCCAGTGGTAGGTGTCCTCCAGCGTGCCGCCCCAGCCGGAGGAGTGGAACGCCTCGATCCAGACCCGCTCGTGGCCGTAGAGGTGGGCCATGGAGGAGTGCACCTTGGCGTCGCCGTGGTGGTCGCTGCCGGCCGCGCTGTACCAACGGTGGGTGCGGAAGTAGTCGGTGTAGATCTGCGTCGACTGGGCCGGGTAGCCGGCGCGGGCGGGGTGGCTCTGGTCGCTGCCCAGCAGCATCCCGCGCTCGCGGTGCCATGCGGACAGCGGCCGGAAGAGGGCCTCTTCGGTGAGTTCCGCGCGGACCCCGTAGTAGTCGGCGCGGATCTTCGTCTCCGGGACGGTGGCGTCCGTGCCGAACAGGGCCGGCAGGTGGTCGAGCAGGTCGTAGCCGCGCCGGGCGCGGAACTTCTCGGCGAAGCGGTGGCTCCAGGCGTTCGTGCCGGGCAGTTCGTCCTGGAAGCTGCCCGCGATGACGGTGCCCAGGTACTCGGGCACACGGCGGTCGTACTCGTGGTGCACGGCGTCCATCAACAGCCCGACGGCGTGCGGGTCCAGATAGTCGAACGCCGTGGGGACAGTGGTGACGAGGCGTACGCCGGTTCCGTCGGCGGCGGCGACGGCCAGGGTGTCCGGGCCGTCCGGGGCGAGGTCGAGGCGCCGGCCCTGCGCGGTGTACGCGGCCAGCGGGGACTCGGCATCCCGCAGAGCGACCGTCCCCCGGGAGACGGTGACGTCACGGCAGCGCAGCGCACAGCCCCTGGCCTCGGGATGACGCCGTGTCACACCGCCCTGCACATTGGCGCCGGAGAACCCGATCTGGTCGTAGAACCACAGGCGGGTGCCCAACTCCGCGGCGATCTCGCAGGCGTCGGTGAAGCGAGCCCACCACTCCTCGCCGAACCACGCCGGATCGTCCGCCCGGGCCCCGAACGTCGGGCCGGCCGGGGCCAGGTTGATCACGACGAGGTTGTGGACACCGCCCTCGGCGAACGCCCGCATCTGCCAGGCGAGTCGCTCGCGGGTGACCTTCGCACCCGACCACCACCACAGGGGAGCGGGGCCGAAATCGCGGGGCGGGTCGTCGAACAGCTGCCGGAGCGCGGGGGAGATCACGGACGCGGTCCTTCCCCTAAAACGTTTTTAGGCCACCTTCACCGTAGGCGACCTGGAACAGCCGCGCCATAACCCCGGACGGCAGGGCGGACGGCGACACGCTGTCACCGATGTCTGCGCGACACCTTGTTGCAACGTTTTTCCCGCCCTATATTCGCTGCGACCAGGCCCCCGGAACCGCGATGTCACCAGACGACGGAGTCGCATCATGGCCGGTACCCGCCCCATCCCCAAACCGCTCTGGAAGGCCGCCGCCCTGTCGGGCATGGCCTCCTATCTCGACGCCGGGCTGATCGTCAGCATCTCCGTCAACCTGGCCATCTACCGCGACAGTTACGACATGGGCGTGTGGATGGCCGGTGCGATCAGCGCGATCGTCACCGGCTGCATCGCCGTCGGCTCGCTCGTCGGCGGCCGGCTCGCCGACCTCTTCGGCCGCCGCCGCGTCTACAACTGGGACATCTTCTGCTTCGCGCTCGGGGCGATCGTCATCACGCTGGCGCCCGACGACATCACGCTGCTGATCGGCGTCCTCGTCGCGGGACTCGCCGCCGGCGCCGACCTGCCGACGTCCCTGGCCGTGGTCTCCGACGCCGCGCCCTCCTGGGCCCGCGGCAGGCTCGTCGCCTTCACGCAGGTCATGTGGATGCTGGGCATCACCGTCGCCATCTTCCTCGGCTTCGTCCTGTCCACCACGGGCATGACCGGGGCGCGGCTCATCACCGGACAGCTCGCCGTCGCCGCCCTCGTCACCTGGGCCCTGCGCTCCCGCCTGAAGCTGTCCGAGCACGACACGGCCGAGTTTGGGACGGAGGCCGCCCCGCAGCGCGTCGCCCTGAAGAACATCTGGACGCGCGCAGCCCTGCTGCCCATGATCGCGACGTTCGTCTTCTACGTCACCTGGGGCCTCGGGGCCAACACCTTCGGCCAGTTCGGCACCTACCTGCTCGTCACCGTCAGCGACGCCTCACAGAGCCTGGCCACCGGGATCAACCTGGCCTTCATCCCGATCGGGGTGCTGCTGACCTTCGCCTTCGTCCGGGTCGCCGACAGTCCCTGGCGCGACCGGCTGTTCCACGTGGCCGCGGTGGTGCAGATCCTCGCCTTCGTCATCGCGTCCCTGACCGCGGGCGCGCTCGTCGGCATGCTCGTGTTCTTCGTGCTCTACCAGCTCTCCAACCCCTTCGCGGGAGAGGCGAACTACAAGGTGTGGTCGCAGCTCACGCTGCCCGCGGACACGCGCGGCACCACCCAGGGCCTCACCTACGCCCTGTCCCGCGGGGTCTTCGCGGTCGCCGCGTTCTTCACTCCCGCCCTGGCCGACTACAGCCCGTCCGTCCTGCTCTGGACGATCACCGCCTGTATGACGGTGGCCGCGTTCGCGGGCGTGTTCATCATCCGCGTCCTCGTCCCCCGTGCCACCGGCGCCGCGCAGGACAGAGCGGACCTGCGTGTCCCGAGCACCTGAGCCGCAGCAGACCGACAAGGAGCACCGACCATGGCAACGACCGCGGACCGCACCGCCGTACGGGCCGCCGCCCTGCACGACCTGCTCCCGCCGGTCGCCCGGCGCCGGGCCCGGATCGGACTGGTCGCCGGCGGACTCGGCACGTACTGGCCGCAGTTCCCCGGGCTGCTCCCGCAGCTGAAGGAGTCGGCGGCCTATGTCGCCGAGCGCTTCCGGGGGATGGACGCGGAGGTGACCGACGCCGGGTTCGTCTCCGACGCCCGGGAAGGAGCGCGCGCCGCCGAGCAGTTGCGCAAGGCCGACTGCGACCTCATCGTGCTGTTCCTGACGACGTACCTCACCTCCTCGATGGTGCTGCCGATCGCGCAGCGCACGCACACGCCGGTCCTGGTCATCGACCTCCAGCCGACCGAGAAGATGGACCACGCCTCCTTCGACACCGGGGCCTGGCTGGCCTACTGCGGCCAGTGCCCCGTCCCCGAGGTCGGCAACGTCTTCCGGCGCGCCGGCATCCCCTTCCGGTCGGTGTCGGGCTGGCTGCGGCAGGAATCCGCCTGGCGGCGCATCGAACAGTGGATCCGGGCCGCGCACATCCGCGCCGCGCTCCGGCACGCCCGGCACGGCCTTATGGGGCACGTGTACCCGGGCATGCTCGACGTGCAGACCGATCCGACGCTGCTGTCCACGACGTTCGGCTCGCACGTGGAGGTGCTGGAGTTCGACGACCTGCGGCACCGGGTGGAGCGCGTGACCGAGGAGGAGACCAGGGAGCGGATGGCGCTCGCCCGGCAGGTCTTCACCCTCGACGACAGCGTGGTGGAGGAGGACTTCGCCTGGGGCGCGACCGTGTCGGTCGCCCTGGACCGGCTCGTGGCGGACTTCCAGCTCGACAGCCTCGCGTACTACCACCGGGGCCTCGACGGGGAACTGCACGAGCGCCTCGGTGCCGGCATGATCCTGGGCGCCTCCCTGCTCACGGCCCGGGGCGTGCCGGCGGCCGGGGAGTACGAACTGCGCACCAGCGTCGCCCAGCTCGCCTCCCAGAGCGTCGGCGCCGGAGGCTCCTTCACCGAGATCCAGGCCCTGAACTTCGAGGACGGCGTCGTGGAGATGGGCCACGACGGCCCGGCCCACCTCGCGGTCAGCGCCCGCGACCCGCTGCTGCGCGGGCTCGGCGTCTACCACGGCAAGCGCGGCTGGGGCGTGAGCGTCGAGTTCGACGTCCAGCACGGGCCCGTCACCCTGCTCGGTCTCGGCCAGGACGCCGACGGCAGCCTGTCCTTCGTCACCTCCGAGGGCACGGTCGTACCGGGACCCCTGCTGGAGATCGGCAACACCACCAGCCGCGTCGACTTCGGCCGCGATCCCGGCGAATGGGTGGACGCGTGGAGCGCGACGGGTGTCGGCCACCACTGGTCCCTCGCGGTCGGCCACCACGCGGCCGACTTCAGGGCGGCGGCTAGCTTGCTGGGCATCGAACACCGTCACGCGTGACGGGGAGACGGGTGGACGCGGCTCCGCGACGGGGGCGGCGCCTGCGATGGGGCGGCATCCGCGATGGGTGCGGCTCCCGCGACGGGTGGCGGCCCCAGCGACGGGGGCCGGCCCCAGCGCCGGGCCGACGGTCGCGATGAGTGTCGCCTCCGCGATGGGTCTCGCCTCGCGCCGGGTGTCGCCCCCGTGACGGGTGCGGGCCCCGCGATGGGTCTCGCCCTCGCGCCGGGTGTCGCCTCCGCGATGGGTGCGATCCGCGCCGGGTGTCGCCTCCGCGATGGGTGCGGCCCGCGGGATGGGTCCGGCCATGCGCAGGGTTCCCCCTCCGCGATGGGTCCCGCCCCGCGCAGGGTTCCCCTTCTGCCATGGGTCCCGCCCCGCGCCGGGTGTCGCCTCCGCGATGGATGCGATCCGCGCCGGATTCCGCCTCCGCAGGCTGTCGCCCGCGCGCTGGGTCTCGCCCTCGCGATGGATGTTGCCCCCTTGCGATGGCTCCCGCCCGCACAACGGGCCCCGCCCCCGCGGTGAGTGTCGCGCCCCCCGGCGATGGGTCCCGCGGCCCGGCGCGACGGGTCTCGCCTCCGCGATGGGTCCCGCCCGCGCGCCGGGTCTCGCTCCCGCGCCGGGTGTCCTCCGCGACGGGTGCGGCCCCAGTGACGGATCCCGCCCCCCGCGGTGGGTGTCGCCTCCGCGACGGGCCCCGCCCCCGCGAAGGGTCTCCCCGCGTCGGGTGTCTCCCCGCGAGGGGGCCCCCGCCCCCGCGAGGGTTCTCCCCCGCATAGGTCGGCGATCTTCTTCTGCGCCTTCGGGCTCTCCATCGACCCCGGCGACGTCGTCTCCGTCGTCGGCCCGGTCACCGCGGCGGCGGCCCTGACCGTCGTCATGAACATCGCCGCGGGACTCCTCGTTCGCCCGCGTGTACCGCTACGGCACCGAGCCCACCGCCGAGATGGCCACCACCCTTTCGGCCCGCGGCGAGTTCGCGCTCCTCCTGGCCGCCATGGCCGCCGACGCCGGACTCGACGCCCGGCTCGCCCCGTTCATTGCCGGGTACGTCCTCGTCCTCGCGATCCTCGGCCCCATCGCCGCCGGCCAGGCCCACGTGCTCGCCCGCGCCCTTCGGGCGGCCCAGGACCTCCTGCCCGGCCGCACGGCCCCGCCGTACGACACCGAGCCCCGCCCCCAGGACGACAGCACACCGTCGTCCGCCTCCGCCTCCGCCTCTGCCTCCGCCGCCGTGCCGGCCGAGGCCGAGCGGTAGGGCCACGCCGACGAGCAGGGCAGGGTGAACATCTGCCTTATGGCACGGCGTTCGTACGGGGCGGCCACCGGGAAGGATGAGGTGTGGGCCCCATGGCGGACGCCGCTGGAGGGGGGAGAAGCTGAAGCCCCGGTGAGACCGGCCGCGCCGCGCGTCAGCGGGCCGTCTCCCTTCGCACCGTCACGCGGGCCCGACACCCCAGGACTTGCCATGGCCTCGGCCGTGCCCTGCCTCGAAGCGCTGTCGGGTTCCGGGAAGGAGAAGCCGTGCCCCAGTCCGAAGACGCACGTCTCGTCGACCTCGAAGCACGACTCGAGCGGGAGGACCCCAAGTTCACCCGGGCCATGAGAGCCGGCCGCCCGGCCCGGCCCCGGGAGTACCGGCGTGCCGGAGCCTGGTGGGCCCTGGCCCTCGGCGTGGCCGTCCTGGGCTCCGGCATCGCCCTGGCACAAGGGCTGCTCATCGCGACCGGGCTGGTCCTCGTCGGCATGGCGGCCCAGCTGATCGACCCGGACCCGAGCCGCCTGGGCCGGCCGAGGCGTTGGTGAGTGACGGTCGAGAAGTCGGACGGCCGCGAGCCGAGCGGGTTCGCCGCCGTGCTCCAGGGCCTCATGGCGGAGCGGGCCCGGGCGCTCACAGTGATTCCGAAGGGCGTCCACGACGATCAGGCAGCTCAGAAGAGTTCGTGCCGAGTTCCGTCGGCGACCGCGTGGAGCTTGTCGGGGTTGGCCACGTTGTGGATGGTCGAGATGCGGCCCTCCGGATCGAAGTCGAAGGTCAGCGTGGCGACCACGCGGTCCGGGCCGCGGAAGACCACGCCCGGGCCTCCGTTGATCCAGGTGAGCTCTGCCTGCATCTGTCCGGGCTTGATGCCCTGGTAGGTCGCGGTGCCGAGCGCGGCGAACCAACGGGCCACGGTCTCCACGCCGATGACCGGCTTGAGGGCCTGGCGGACCTTGCCGCCGCCATCGGTCCACAGGGTCACGTCCGGGGAGAGAAGCTCCATGAGGGTGTTGATGTCACCGCCCGCCGTCGCCGCGAAGAAGCGCTCGGCGACGTCGCGTTGGCGGGTGCGGTCCGCGGTGAAACGGGGCCGGCGGGCCTGGACGTGCTCGCGGGCGCGGTGCGCTGCCTGTCGGACCGCCGCCTCCGAGCGCTCCACCGCTTCGGCGATCTCCACATAGCTGAACGCGAAGACCTCCTTCAGGACGAAGACCGCGCGCTCCAGGGGACTCAGCGTCTCCAGCACGACCAGCAGGGCCATGGAGACCAAGTCCGTTGTGGCAACGCCGTCAGCTGTGTCCGGGCCGGTGAGGATCGGCTCGGGGAGCCATGGCCCGACGTAGGTCTCGCGCTGGTGACGCGTCGAACGAAGCTGCTCCATCGCCAGGTTGGAGACGATCCGGGTCAGGTAGGACTTGGGTTCGGCGACCTGCGAACGGTCGGCCGCCGACCACTTGAGCCAAGCGTCCTGGACCACGTCCTCGGCATCGGCGGCGGTCCCGAGGATGCGGTAGGCGACGGAGAAGAGCAGGGTGCGGTACTGCTGGAAGGCCAGCTGGTCGGGGCCGGGCTGCTGCGGCTGGGTCACTTGGCACTCCGAATCCGGGTGTAGCGGCCGCCGTGCGGCCAGAACGCGCCCGAGGCGGGCATCTTCTTCATGCGGGCGAAGGTCGGCCACGGCGCGGCGGTGACCGTCTCCTTGTACTTTGCGGCTCGCGTGCCGGTCAGCACGATCCGGCGCGGGCTGTCGTCGGCGTGGGTGAACTGCACGACGGCGTCGTTCCGGCCCAGACTGACAGGGGTGTGGTAGTAGCCGAAACGGAAGGGCTTGGGCTCCTTGCCCGCCAGCACCCGCAGGATCGAGAGGGCCGCGTGCACGCCGGTGGGCATACCCCCCTGACAGGTCCCGTGCATCACGCCGTAGCCCTGACGGATCGCCGCCGCATCGCCCACCGCATACACGTCCGGGTGGGATACCGAGCGCAGGGCGCTGTCGGTGACCACTCGGCCGCGCTCGTCGACGGCCAGGCCCGCGGCGGCCGCCAGCGGCGAGACACGGGTGCCGCTGGTCCACAGCACCGCGCTCGCCGGGATGCTGGAGCCGTCCGCGAGCTCGACACTGTCCGGCAGCACCTTGGCCACCTCGACGCCGCTGCGCACCCGCACACCGAGCCGGGCGAGCGCCGCGTCCATGTAGGCCTTGCCCTTCGGGTGCATGCTCGCGCCCGGCTCCTGCCGTCCCAGCAGCACCACCTCGAGCTCCGGGTGCCGCTCGGCGATCTCCGCGGCGGCCTCGACGCCGGTGAGGCCGCTGCCGCCGACCACGACGGTCCCACCGTCGAGTCGGGTCAGCCGGTCGGCGAGTGCGGCGGCGTCCTCCGGGCTGTTGAGGGTGTAGGCGTGGTCGTCCACGCCGGGGACGGCAACGGTGTTCGCGATGCTGCCCAGGCCGTAGACCAGGGTGTCGTAGCGCAGGACCCGGTCGTCGTCGATCCGGACGGTCTTCGTCCCGGCTTCCACGGCGGTGACCCAGCCACGGACGAACCTCGCACCGGTGCCGTCCAGCAGCCCCGGGATGTCCATCTCGGCCGTCTCCTGACCGGTGGCGGTCATGTGCAGTCGGAGCCGCTCGGTGAAGGTGTCGTAGGGGTTGACCAGCGTCACTCGCAGGTTTCCGCGTTTCCTGGTGCGGGCCGCGAGCTGGATCGCGGCGGAGAGCCCGGCGTAACCGGCGCCCAGGACCAGGACCTCGTGCTGCTGCGCTGCTGTCGCGTTCATCGCTCTGCTGTCTCTTTCGTGTCGGTCGTTCCCGCTGCATGGACGACCACCAGACGCAAGCTGCCCTTCCGTTCGTGACATCGGGCCCATGTGACCCGCGTCATACCGAGAGTGGAGAGCGTGCGCGGCACCTCACGTTGAGCGTGCGTGAGGGAGGAGACTGCAGTGCTTCCTCGCATACGGATGCCCGACTAGTCGTGACGTCGGCGCGGTACCGGCGATCAGCGGCGACTTCCCAGAGCGGATCAGGCGCGGCGGCAAGCCTGGTTCGCGCCAGATCTGTATCGCTGAAGGAATGCGGAGCATGTCGTCCCCCGTTCGGCATGGTCGGCTGGGAGATCGTAGGTCGCGCAGATCAACACGCGATAAACGGGGGTTCAACAGACATGAGGCATTTGTTGGGTAGCGGGAGGCGTTGCGCGCCAGGTCAAGCGCCGTCGATGCGGTCGAGCAGCGCCCGAGCCTCGACGGTGCGGCGATGGTCCGGGCCGAAGGAGGCCAGGCAGGCGTCGTGAGCGGCTGCGGCCCGCAGGCGGGCCTCGCTAGCGCGGCCCAGCCCCAGGAGGGCGGTGGCCACGGCCAGCTCGGCGGCGCCGGTCTCCGGGCGGCGCTGCTCCTCGGGCAGGCCGCGGCGCAGCTCGTCGGCGCGCTCCGCCTCGGCGAGAGCCTCCTCGTGGCGGGCCCGGCCGTTGAGGCTGCGGGCCAGGCCGAGCCGCAGGACCAGGGAGAACCGGTCCGGTACGCGATGGGCGGCCAGGGCCTCGCGGGCGAGCGCCTCGGCCTCCGGGTGGCGTCCCTGCGCGTTGAGGGCGAAGACGAGTCCGTTGCGGGCGGCCGCCGCTATGAGCGGCATCTCCGGCCCTGTCCCGCGGGTCGCGGCCAGCGCGACGGCCACACACTCGGTCTCGCACTCGGCGTGCCGGGCGAGCGCGGTCAGCTCCTGGGCGCGGTCCGAGCGCAGCTTCAGGGTCTGCGGGTGTTCGGCCCCGAAGATCCGGCCGAAGGCCGGCAACACTGCGTCGTACAGAGCGAGGGCCTCGGCGTGGCGGCCCTGGGCGCCCGTCGCGAGCGCGGCGATGCTCAGCGCCAGCGGTGCGTACATGTCGTCGCGTGGCCGCGACCGGGCCGCGGCCACAGCGCGGGCCTCGGCCTCCGCCTCGGCATAGCGACCGGCCTCGTACAGCGCCATGGCCTGGGACACAGGGGACCTCGGCATCCTCCCGGCGTCGTTTCGGTCGCGCGGCCGGAAGAGTTTCATGGCCGGAGCATACGGATGCCGGGCACGCCGTTCGGCGAGGGGCGGGAGCTGGTCGGAGGCCCCGATGCCCCGCGGTCAGGCGGGTGCGCCGCCAGAAGGAGGACGCCGAAGCCGCCCGCCGCGCCGCCCTCACCCCGGACGTGCTGCGCCACGCCTTGCAGCGCACCCTCACCCGGACGTGCTGCGCCACGCCCTGCTGCGTACCCCCACGCCACCGCCCTGCTGAACTCCCTGAGCAAGGCCGCGGCCGCTGGCGACCGGCTGCCCGACCCCGACCCCGCAGCGGCGCTCGCCGTCAACGCGCTGCTGACCCGCGCGTACGAGTCCGGAGCAGGCCTTCGTCCGAGGGGGGCCACGTCATGACCGGCGACCTGGACAGGGTGATCGCCACATGGGTGACATCGACGGGCTGCGGCGCCGGCCGGGGCGGGTGCAGCCGTCAGGGTGAGGTCGTAACCCGTGTGAACGCCCTGGATGGTGGGACGGCCCGGCATGACTGACGGTGGTCACGTCGAGGCCGGGTCTCGTGAGCTGGCGAGGCGTCAGCGCCCGGCCCGCGACGGAAGGACTCACCGATGCGCTCTGCCCGCATGCTGCTCGCGACGGCCACGGCCACGGCCGCCCTCGCGATCGCCGCACCCGCCGCCTACGCCGAGGCGATGGGTGACTGGGACCACGACACCACTTCCTACAGCAAGGAGCACCACAAGGACGGCAAACACCACAAGCCGCACGGCGGGATGCACACGGGTGGCGGAGCCCTGACCGGGGTGACCGCGGACGACGACCAGGACCACCGCAAGGACGGCGAGCACGGCAAGCACGAGGAGCAAGGCAAGCACGAGGAGCACGGCAAGCACGAGGAGCACGGCAAGCACGAGGAGCACGGCAAGCACGAGGGCCATGGCAAGGACTCCTGGCACGGCGACAAGCACCACAAGCCGCGTGGCGGGGTGCACACGGGCGGCGGAGCCCTGACCGTGGTGAACGCGGACGACGACTGGGAAAACCCCAAGCACGACCGGGACGCCCTCAAGGACGGCGGGGGCGGCGACGACTCCTGGGGCGACAAGCAGGACGAGGACCCCTGGGGCGACAAGCACGGCAAGCACGAAGACCACGACAAGGGCTCCTGGCACGGCGACAAGCACCACAAGCCGCGCGGCGGGGTGCACACCGGTGGCGGCGCACTGGCCGCCGGTCCGGGCGTGACGGCCGGCGGTCTCGCGGTGCTCGCGGTGGCCGGCACCGGCCTGTACGCACTGAGGCGCCAGAAGGCCTCCCAGGGCGCGGCATGACCGAGGCATGAACCCGTAGCCGCCGTGGCCGCCGCACGTGCTCCTCGCGTCGCGGCGGCCCGGTTCGTCCCGGCTCGTCCTCCCGCGTGCCGTGTCCGCTGCTGTGTCCGTTCCCCTGCCGTGCCCGAATGAGGTGGTCTCCGATGGCAGCCAGCCCCAGCCCCCCGTCCCCTGCCGAGCCCGGCCCCACGCCGTCGAAGCGGCGATTCCGCACCGTCGTGTCGGTCTTCTGGGGTCTCGCGGCCCTGGTCCTGACCGTGAGCCTGGTCGCCGGCCGTGGCGAGTCGTCGTCCGACACCGGCGGCCCGCCGCACGCCCCGCCGGCCGTCCCGACGGCGGCGCCCGCCACCTCCGCCGCGCCCGCCGTGCCCGACGCGCCGCCCTCGTCCGCGGCGCCCCACCGGACCGCCGCGTCCGGGGCCGGACCCCATCTGCCGCGGTCCCGGCCGGTCCGCCTGCACATCCCCAAGATCTCGGTGAACGCGCCCTTCACCGACCTCGCCATCGGCCCTTCGGGTCAGCTCGAACCGCCTCCGGCCGACGACACCAACCTCGTCGGCTGGTACGCCAAGGGCGCCTCGCCCGGCGAGGCCGGAACCGCGATCATCGCGGGGCACGTGGATACCGCGACCTCCCCGGCCGTGTTCGCCCGGCTCAGCGAACTGAGGAAGGGCGACCGGTTCCACGTGGCGCGAGCCGACGGCAGCAGGGCCACCTTCGTGGTCGACGACGCGCAGTCCTTCGACAAGGACGACTTCCCCAGCGAGCGCGTGTACGGCGACACCCCCGGCGCCCAGGTCCGGCTCATCACGTGCGCGGGTGCCTACGACCGTCAGGCCCGGGACTACACCGAGAACCTGGTCGTGTTCGCCCACCTCGTCTGACTTCCGGGCCTCCGGCCTGACGTGGTGTTTTAAAGTGACTGCACCAGTTCAGGCGACTGTGGGACCTGTGAGGGATTCGCGAACCATGACGACCGAAACGTTTGAGTTCCAGGTAGAGGCACGTCAGCTGCTCCAGCTGATGATCCACTCGGTCTACTCGAACAAGGATGTCTTCCTGCGGGAGCTCGTCTCCAACGCCTCCGACGCGCTGGACAAGCTGCGCCTGGAGAAGCTGCGGGACGACTCGCTCGACGCCGACGTGTCCGACCTGCACATCGAGATCGACGTCGACAAGGAGGCCCGGACCCTCACGGTGCGGGACAACGGCATCGGGATGTCGTACGACGAGGTCGGAAAGCTCATCGGCACCATCGCCAACTCCGGTACGGCCACCTTCCTGAAGGAGCTGCGGGAGGCCCAGGACGCGGCCAATGCCGAGGGGCTGATCGGCCAGTTCGGCGTCGGCTTCTACTCCGGCTTCATGGTGGCGGACGAGGTGACGCTGGTGACCCGGCGCGCCGGCGAGAGCCAGGGGACCCGCTGGACGTCCCGCGGCGAGTCCACGTACACGCTGGAGAAGGTCGACGACGCCCCGCAAGGCACCTCCGTGACGCTCCACCTCAAGCCCGCCGACCCGGACAATCAGCTCCACGACTACACCTCGCCGTGGAAGATCCGGGAGATCGTCAAGCGGTACTCGGACTTCATCACCTGGCCCATCCGGATGGTCCCGGAGAAGGGCGACGGCGAGGACGCGCCCGAGCCCGAGACGCTGAACTCGATGAAGGCCCTGTGGGCGCGGTCGCGCGACGAGGTCTCCGACGACGAGTACCACGAGCTGTACAAGCACATCAGCCACGACTGGCGCGAGCCGCTGGAGACGATCCGGCTCCAGGCCGAGGGCACCTTCGAGTACCAGGCCCTGCTCTTCGTGCCCTCGCACGCCCCGCACGACCTGTTCACGCGGGACTTCAAGCGCGGCGTCCAGCTGTACGTGAAGCGCGTCTTCATCATGGACGACTGCGAGGCGCTGCTGCCGCCCTACCTCCGCTTCGTCAAGGGCGTCGTCGACGCGCAGGACCTCTCGCTCAACGTCTCCCGCGAGATCCTCCAGCAGGACCGGCACATCCGGATGATGCAGCGCCGGCTGACGAAGAAGGTCCTCTCCACGGTCAAGGAGATCAAGACCAAGGACGCCGACCGCTACGCGACGTTCTGGCGCGAGTTCGGCACCGTCCTGAAGGAAGGCCTGGTCACCGACTCCGAGAACCGGGACGCCATCCTCGCCGTCGCGTCGTTCGCGACCACGCACGCCGAGGACGAGCCGACCACCCTCGCGCAGTACGTGGAGCGGATGAAGGACGGCCAGGACGACATCTACTACATCACCGGCGAGTCCCGGCAGAGCATCGAGAACTCCCCGCACATGGAGGCGTTCCGGGACAAGGGCATCGAGGTCCTGCTGCTCACTGACCCGGTCGACGAGGTGTGGGTCGACGCCGTCGGCGAGTATGAGGGCAAGAAGCTGCGCTCCGTCGCCAAGGGCGAGATCGACCTCGACGCAGAGAAGGACGAGAAGGCCGAGGGGGAGCGGGAGAAGCAGGCCGAGGACTACGCGGGACTGGTCGGCTGGATGCGGGAGCAGCTGGACGAGGACATCAAGGAAGTGCGTCTGTCGGCGCGGCTCACCGTCTCCCCGGCCTGCGTCGTCTCGGACGCGCACGACCTGACCCCGGCCCTGGAGAACATGTACCGGGCGATGGGCCAGGAGGTGCCGCGCACCAAGCGGATCCTCGAACTCAACCCCGACCACCTGCTGGTGAAGAACCTGAACCAGGCGTACAAGGAGCGCGAGGACCGCTCGGGTCTCGTCGAGTCCGCCGAGCTGCTCCACACGCTGGCGGTGCTCGCCGAGGGCGGTCAGCCCAAGGACCCCGCACGCTTCGTCAAGCTCGTGGCCGACCGCCTGGAGCGCACGCTGTAGGCAGGGGGAGGATCAGCGGGGGTCCGGGGCGTCCGCGGCCCGCGCGCCGGACGGGGCCGGGCCGGTGCCCGGCGGGACGATCTCGCCCTGGACCACCCGCGGCGCGGGGGCCGTCCCGGCCTCCTCGTCCCTCGCGGCGCGGGCCTCGGCCTTGAGGATGCGGGCGGACTTGCCGGCCGACCGGGCCAGTTCGGGCAGCTTCCTCGCCCCGATCACGGCTATGACGACGATGAGGATGATCGCGAGCTCGCTCAGTCCGAACATGGTGTCCTGTCCTTTCCCGCCCGGGCCGGGCACGGCGCGAGCGTATCGGGCGCGGAGCCCGGTGTGACCCCCGCCTCCGTGTCTGCCACCGCCGGATACCGGAGCAGATGGGGCAGCATGCCGCGGTCGAACAGGGCCTGCCGCCAGGCGAGCCGGGCGTGCTCCACGCGGTCGGCCCGCCGGGCCAGGGCCGAGCGCAGCAGCGCACCCAGGGCGAGGAGGCCGGTCACGGCCGCGACGAGTGCCAGCGTCCAGCCGGCCGCGACGAGCGAGCCGGGCAACGGGCCCGGGGCGCCCGCGACCTGGAGCAGGCAGCCGAGCAGGAGCAGGGCACCGGCGGACGCCCCCGCCACGAGCGGCGTGAGCACCGCGAGGGCGGGCAGCAGACTCCCGGCGGCGAGCGGGCGCCGCACGTCCTGGCGGGCGGCCGCTCGTACGGCGAGGTAGGCGCGGTACGGCTCGCCGGCCGCCGCCGTGATGGAGTCGGCGTGGGCGAGCGCGTGGGCACGCAGCTGCGCGGCCGTCCGGCCGGTCGGGTCGGCGCGCACGGCGCCATGGATGTCCGCGGTGCGCAGCGCCTGGCCCAGTACAGCTTCGAAGTCCGCGCGGTCCTCGGGGTGGAGGCGGGGCGGATCGGTCACAAGGTCTCCTTGTCGGTTGCTGTGTCGGGCGTCGGTTGCTGTGTCGGACGTCGGTACCGAACGCATTTAAATCTACAGCACTGTAGAAGTAGGCGGGTTCAGGCCCCGCGGATCTATACGATGTCCGCACGGGCACGGCAGGGCGGCGAAGGGAGGCAGGGCGGTGACGGATCCCCGGCAGCGGCCCCGGCGGGGGCAGGGCGAGCTGGAGACGCTGGTGCTGTCGGCACTGCGGGAGGCGGACGGACCGGCGACGGCCGGCTGGGTGCAGGAACGCCTCGGCGGCGACCTCGCGTACACGACGGTGATCACGATCCTGACCCGGCTGCTGGGCAAGGGCGCGGTCACCCGGGAGCGGGTGGGCCGGTCCTTCACCTGGACGCCCGCCTCGGACCAGGCGGGCCTGGCCGCCCGGAAGATGCGCAAGGTGCTGGACGCCGAGAGTGACCGCGAGGCCGTGCTGGCGAGCTTCCTCACCGGCCTCGGCCCGGACGACGAACGGCTGCTGCGCGACCTGCTGGATCAGGCCCACGGCGAGGGGGAAGGCTGAAGCCTCATGGGGGTCTTCGTCTTTCTGCCACTGGTTCTCCCGCTCACGGCCTGGCCGGTCGCCCGCCTGGCCGAGCAGCATCTGCACCCGCGCACCGCGACCCGGTTACTGACCGCGATGGCGGCGGTGCTGGCGCTGTGCAGCACGGTGTGCCTGGGACTCGTCATGGTGGTCGGCACCGCCCAACTGCCCGGCAACCCCTTGCCCGACGGCTGGTCGGACCCCGAGGTACGGGCGGCGGTGCCGTACGACGAGGTCGTCGGCAAGGCCGCGATCCCCGCGCTGTGCGCGGTGGTCGTGGCCTGCGCCCGCACACTGTGGCGACACGCCCGGGTACGCCGCCAGGCCCACCGCGCGCTGTCCGGCCTTCCGGACACGGAGGTGGCCGTCCTGCCGGACGGCGTCCCCTACGCGTATGCGCTGCCCGGTGGCCGCCGGGGCGGTGGTGCGCCGGCCGGGGGCCGCGGGGGTGGTGGTGTGCTGCGTGTCTTTCGCGGGGGTGGTGGTGTGCCGCGAGACGGGCGCCATGGCGGTGGTGTGCTGCGTGTCCTTCGCGGGTGCGGTCGTGTGCTGCCTGGCGGTCGCCATGGCACTGGCGTCCTGCCGGGCCGTCGCGAGGACGATGGTGTGCCGGGTGTCGGTCGCCAGGGCGGTGTGCGCCAGGACAGCAGGGGTCCAGGTGATGATCGCCGTGCTCGGCGTGGCGGTGCCGGGCGTCGTGTCCGCCGTCGGCGTGGGCGTGTCGTGGTGACGACGGCCCTGTTGGAGCGGCTCCGGCCGGCCGAGCGGCGGGCCCTGTTCGCCCATGAGCGGGCGCACCTCGCCGCCCGGCACGACCGCCACCTGCTCGTCGTACAGCTCGCGGCCCGGGTCAATCCGTTCCTGCGGCCGCTGCGCACGGCCGTCGCCTACACGGCGGAGCGGTGGGCGGACGAGGAGGCGGCCCGGGTGGTCGGCAGCCGCCGCACGGTGGTGCGTGCCATCGGCACGGCCGCCCTGGTTTCCCGGGGCACCCCGGCGCCCACGCTCGCCGGACTCGCCGCTCCGGGCCCGGTGCCGCGCCGGGTGGCAGCCCTGCTCGGCCCGCCCCCCGCCGTGCGCACCTGGCCCCCGGTGTCCACCTCGGTCGGACTGGCGGCCTGGGGCGCGGCCGCAGGAACGGCCGTGTCGGCGATGTCCTCCGCGAACTCCGCCGTCACGATGGTGCTCATCCTGCATGCCGCGACCCCTCTTTAGAGGGGAGGGGGCTCAGCCCTCCTCTTCCTCCTCGCCCTCGAAGAAGTCCCCGGCCTCGTCGATCACTTCGTCCGCGACCATGCCGCCGACGACCCCGGCCGCGAGTCCGGCCGCGCCCGCGGCGACGGCGGTCCCCATGCCGGGGCCCGAGCGGTGGCCGTCCTGATGCTGCCCGCCGTGCCCGTGACCGCCCGGGCCGAAGGCGACGGGGGAGGCGTGGCCCATGGGCGGGCCGTAGCCCGCGGGGGAGCCGTACGAGGCCCGGTGCTCGACCAGTTGCCGGATCCAGCCGTCGACGATCGTCGGCCAGTCCTGATGCTCCACTCCCTCGTGGGAGACGGTGAAGCGGGTCAGCGCGTCGTGGCCGGGCGACAGGAAGCCGCCGCGCTTGTCCGCCTCCAGCACGACCTCCGTGCCGCCCGGGCCCGCCAGGAACGTCAGCTCGATCTCGTTCACCTGGTGCGCGTACCGGGGGGACGGGGCGAGTTCGATCTCCTGGTAGAAGGGCAGTTGCTGGCCGGTCCCGCCGATGCGCCCGTATTCGAGGTCGGCCGACCTGAAGCCGAACCCGAGCGCGCCGAGGGCTTCCAGCACGGCCTCCTGGACGGGCAGCGGCGTGACGTTCAGCTGGTCCAGGTCGCCCTTGTCCTTCGCGCCGGCCACCGCCAACTCGGTGCGCACGCCCAGGACGACGCCCAGGCTCTGGCCGTGCAGCTCGGTGACCGGCGTCTCCCACGGCAGGGTCATGCTGAACGGCACACCGCGCTGCTCGCCCTCGGCGATCCGGAAGCCGCCGCCGACGGTGAAGCGGCCGAAGACGACGAAGCCCTCGCTCTCGCCACCCTGGTGCCCGGCCTCGACCCGGGCCACCAGCTCCAGGGTGATGTGCTCGATGTCGAAGTCGGCTTTGCCGCCCACCAGCCGGACCTCACCGGTGAGTGTGCCGCCGGGCCGGACGGGAGCCGGGTCGAGGACCGTGTCGACCGTGGGGCCGCCCACGCCGAGCGTGCCGAGCAGTCGTTTGAACACCATGGTGGCGTCCACTCCTCACATGCGTGTACGGAAGTTCTACAAGCATGTAGAAGTATAGGGGATGCCCCGCGGACGTGATCTTGCGCGTGGGTGGCGGAGGAGAACCGCTCACTCCTCCGCAACCGCATCCGTCAGCGCGCGACTCAGCCCACGACCCGGCCCAGTTCGATCCGGTCGATGTTCGGCGCCCAGGCGCTCGCGTTGCCGAACGTCACCCTGTTCGCGCCCTTCGCCAGATCGACCGGGACACCGACGGTCCAGTAGTCGTCCCAGCTCCAGGTGTTCTTGAAGGTGACCTTCACCGGGTCCGCGGACCCGACCGTGATGTCCGCCGTACGGGACATGATGTCCGTGTTGTAGGCGTGGCCGTTGTCCCGGCGGTCGTTGTGCGCGTAGTGGACGACCAGCAGATAGCGGCCGGACCGGGGCGCGTCCACCGTGAACTCGGCGGTGCTGGAGGCGCTGTTGCCGAGCCAGCCGATGTACGAGCCGGCGGACGCGTGCGGGGAGTCGACGAGCTTGGCCCCGCCGGCGAGCGTGGCCTTGGCGCCCTCGTAGGAGAGGGTGCCGGCGGCCGAGCCGTCGCCGCAGACGTCGAGTGAGCGGACGGCGGAGTGGCCCGACGTCATCGCGATCCGGTTGTTGCCCGCGACCAGGTAGAGCCGCAGCGGACGGCCGGGCGCGGCCGTCACGGTCTCCCCGTGCAGCGACAGCTTCACGGCCGCCGAGGTCCGCGGCACCACCGTGTAGTAGCCGTCGCGCGGGGCGTAGACGTCGAACACGGCCTTGTCACCGGAGCGCAGCACGAGGGAGCCCGTGCCGACACCGGCCGACGAGGTGTAGTCGTACGACGGCTTGCCACTGATGTCCGCCAGCGTGGCCTCGTAGGAGGCGGAGGGTGCGCCCGTACGGGTGGTCAGGTCGATCCGGTCCAGGGTGACCTCGGCGTCACCCTTGGCCAGGGTCAGTTGGTGCGTGCCCGCCTTCAGTTGGACGCGGACGTCCTTCTTCGCGCGGTACGTCCAGTTCTCCGTGGAGGGGTAGGTGACCGTCACCGGGTCGCCGCCGTCGACCGCCAGCTTCTGCGTGGCGGGGCCGCCCGACTGGTTGCCGTACAGGATCGCCAGGTCGTACGTGCCGTCCTTCGGGACCGTCACGGAGAAAGCGACCTTGCTGCCGGGCTGGTTGAGCGAGCCGACGTCCTTGGTGCCGGAGGCCGCGTAGCCGTTGGCGTTCTGGACCGTGCCCTGCGTGTAGACCTTGCCGTCGGTGATCACCGCGTCCTCGGCCTCGTACGACGCCGACCACGGCACGGAGGTGGCGGACGGGTCGCCGGAGCCGCCGGGGGTGAGGACGACCCGGTAGGCCGACATCTTGTGCAGGCCGCGCAGCGGGACGGTCACCGAACCGTCGTCCGCGACCTTCACCTTGGTGCGCGCGAGGACCCGCGGCGCCGCGTGCTGCCCCTCGTATCCGGACCAGGCGGCCTCGGCGACGGTCGCGGTGACCGTACGGCCGAACACCGACCGGGGGACATTGCGCACGACCACGTCAGAGTCACCCGCCGAGCCGCCCAGCAGGACCTGCGCCTGGCGGCGGGAGGTGTCGAGGGAGGCCAGCCCCTGGAGGGTGTCGATGGTGTTGGGCTGCGGCGGCGTCACCTTCACGGTGTTGCCGGTCATGCCCGCGTACCAACGGAACAGCCACCAGCCGCCGTTGGGAATGTTCGAGCGCACCACCTGGCCGCTGAGATTGCCGGCCGCGTCCCAGTACGCCATGTTGGCGTACACCTTGTTGCGCTCGAACATCGAGACCCACTGCACGAGCTGCCCGGGCACGGACAGGTCGCGGCGGTTGGCGTACTCGTCGATGTTGATCTTCAGCGGGGCTATGCCCGCCTCGCGCTCCAGCTTGCGGTAGTCGTCGTAGTGCGCCTGGAAGTCGCGCAGCGAGCCGGAGCCGAGCTCGTGCCAGGTCATCACCTGGGGGAGCACGTTCTCGCGCTTGGCGAAGGCGAGGAAGTCCTTCAGCAGACGGGTGTGGTACGCGGCTTCGTTGGGTCCGGCGATCCTCGCGTCCGGGTCGATCGCGCGGATGCGCTGGTACACCGTCTTCCAGTCCTTGAAGAACCGGTCGCGGTTCTTCTCGTACTGCGCCTGGTCGGCGACGTCGAGCTTGTACCAGATCTGGTCGGGCTCGTTGAACGGGATGTAGACGAAGCGCTCGCTGTTCGGGTCGGCCGAGACCTCCTTGGCGATCTTGTCGACCTTGGGGAGGTAGTCGTCGATACCGAGGTCCTCGTACGGCCACTTGGCGTAGATGTCCTGCATCATCACGTTGATCTCGCCGCCGCCGTTGCGGAAGAACGACTTCGAGACCGTGAGCGCGTCGCCGTTGGGGTGCTGCGCGCCGCCCTCCGGCTTCTGCGAGATGCTCGTGATCTTCAGGGGTTCCATAGCGGCGTCGCTGGGAACGCCGTCGTCGCTGACCCCGTACAGCGAACCGTTGGCGCCGAGCATCACCGGGCCCTCGGAGGCTTTGAGGTCGACCGTGAGGCGCTGTGGGTCGGCTGCCGCAGCCGCGTTGCCGGCTGCGGGGAGAGTGGCTGCCATGGCGGCTGCTCCAAGTAGTGCTGTCATCAAGGCGGTTCTGGTACGGGACCTCGTACCGGCTCTCGTGCGGGTGGGGGTGATCACGCTGCTGGACCTCCAGTCACTTCACGGCTCCACTGGTGATTCCGGACACGATCTTTCGCTGGCCGACGAGGAACACGGCGACCATGGGCAGGCTCATCACCACGACGTACGCGAAGACGAGATGCCAGTTGTTGAGGTAGAGCTGGGCGCTGGCGACCTGGTAGAGGTTGAGCGGCAGGGTCGCCCGGTCTCCGCCGCCGAGGACGAAGAACGCGTAGAAGATGTCGCTCCAGGCGTAGAGCATCACCATGATCGTCGCGGTGGCGATCACCGGCCGGAGCAGCGGCAGGACGATCCGCCAGAAGATCCGTGACGGGCTCGCCCCGTCCATCCGGGCCGCCTCCTCCAGCTCCATGGGGACGGCGCGGATGAAGCCCGTCATGAAGAAGATCGACGTCGACAGGTACATCCCGGTGTAGACGGCGATCATGCCGGGGCGGGTGTTGGACAGCCCGAGCTGCCGCAGTTCCATCACGATGGTGATGACGGCGGGCGGCAGCAGCAGCCCGCTGATGCACAGCGCGTACGCCGCCGAGACCAGCTTGGACTTGCGGCGGGCGAAGACCCAGGCGGCGCCCGCGCCCAGGATCAGCACCAGGACCACCGAAGGCACCACGACCAGCAGCGAGTTGAGGAATCCACGCAGCATCTCACCCTGGCTGACGGCGTCCGCGTAGTTGCTCGCGGGCTGCCAGTGCCGGGGCAGGTCCAGGTTCGGCTTGATCGCCTCGGCCTGCGGCTTGGCCGAGGTGACGGCGACCAGCCACAGTGGCACGCCCACGGCCAGCGCGGCGAGCAGGACGACGAGACAGGGGCGGCCGTACCGCCACACCGCGGTCACGGCAGCTGCTCCCTTCGCCGGAGCCCCACGACCAGCGGGATCGCCACGGCGACCACCACCAGGAACAGGACGAGGCTCATCGCGGACGCCTGCGCGTACAGGCCCTGCCCGAAGATCCGGAACATGTAGATGTTGAAGACCTCCGTGGAGGCCGCGGGGCCGCCGCCCGTCGTGGCCTGCACGATGTCGAAGGTGTTCATCGAACCGATCAGCGCGGTGGTGACGTTGAAGGTGACGGCCGGCGCGAGCATCGGCCAGCGCACCGACCAGAAGGTCCGCCAGGGCCCCGCGCCGTCGCACTTCGCGGCCTCCAGCATCTCGCCGGGGATGCCCTTGAGACCGGCCAGATAGATGAGCATCGACAGGCCCATCCACTTCCACCCGTGGATGAGCGTGACGATCACCAGCGTCCAGGTCGTCGAGCCCAGCCACGGGATGTCCGTACCCAGAACGGAGTTGACGGCTCCGTCCTGGTCGAGCAGCGCCTGGAAGACGTAACCGGTCGCCAGCGCCGAGATCAGCACCGGCAGGAAGAAGACGGCACGGAAGAACCGGTTGAAGCGGCTGTCGTCCTCCAGCAGCAGCGCCAGCACGAGCCCGAAGCCGTTCTGGAACAGCGCCGCCAGCAGCGCGTACACCAGGGTCGTGCGGATCGCCCGCAGCAGCGAGCCGTCCTCGGCGATGGTCCGGAAGTTGTCCAGGCCCGTGAAGGCGATGTCCGCGTGGTACGAGGACCAGTTGGTGAACGGGTAGTAGAAGTTCAGCAGGTTGGGCACCAGGAAGAAGCCCGCGAAGACGACGATCGCGGGGAGCGCGAACCACCAGGGGTGGTGCACGGCGGCGCGTGGCAGCCGTCCCACGCCCTTCGGTGCGCCCTGTGCAGCCGGCTGCTTGCGCGTACGTACGACCGTGTCCGCCATGGTCAGAACCCGGGGGCGCCCTGGGCCTTGGCCACCTGCGCGAACTGGTCCTGGATCGCCTGCGCCACCTGCTGCGGGCTCTTCTTGCCGAAGATCATGTCGGCCAGGTAGAGGTGGGTGTCGGGGGCGACGATCGCCTTGGCCTGGAAGACGCCGATGGCCTTGGGCAGGGCCGCCACCTGCGCCTTGGACGCCTCGGGCAGGCCGTCGGGGGTGGGCACGGACGGCTGAACGGACGGGATCTTCATCGCCTTGATGTAGTCCGGGTAGTCCGGGCCGAGCCAGAAGGCGAGGAACTGCCGGGCCGCGTTCTGCCGCTTGTCGTCACCGGTCCTGAAGGCGACGACACCGTTGGTCTGGTCGGGGGAGTACAGGCCGGTGGCCGAGGAGTTGGCGACCGGGAACCAGCCGATCTTCTTGTCGATCTCGGCGGTGGAGTACTTGGCCTGCAACTGGCTCTGGAAGGAGGTGACGTTGAGGACCATGCCGGCGTCGCCCTTCCACAGCGCGTCGGCCTGCCCGGTGAAGGTGCCCGTCCGGTAGTTCTTCTGGGCCAGCCCCGCGTCGAGCAGCTTCTCCTTGTACTTCTTGATCGCGCCGACGACGACCGGGTCGGTCCACTTCTTCTTGCCGGCGTTCAGGTCGGCCCACCACTGCCGGTCGAGGTCGGTGAGCTGGACCTGCATCTGCCACTGGAGCGGCCACTTGTCGCCGCCGGCCTCGTAGAAGGCGGCCGCGTCGGTCTTGTCGACGACCTTGCGGCCGAGGGCGAGCAGCTCGTCGTAGGACTTCGGGAAGTCCTTCTCGCTCAGCCCGGCCTGCTTGAAGACGTCCTTGTTGTAGTAGACGCCGAGCATGGCGGGGCTGGTGACGATCGCCGCGTACCGCTTGCCGTCGATGACGCCGAGGGACCTCTCGGTGTCGCCGAGCTTGGCCTCCCACGGCTCCCCGTCGAGAGTCAGCAGGTTCTGCTTCGGCTGGATGAACGGCAGCGTGGAGATGGACGGCTGCCAGAACATCAGGTCGGGGCGGTCGCCGGAGGCCAGCTTCGTCGGCACGTTCTGCTCGTAGAGGTCCGGGATCGCCTGGGTGTCGACCTCGGCCCCGGTGGCCTTCTCGAAGGCGTCGATGACCTGCTTGGGCGCGTTCACCGTGTTCTGCGCGGTCCACATGGTCAGCTTCACGCCGTCCAGCCGGGCGGTCGGATTCACCGCCGTCCGCTTGGCGTCCGAACCGTCCGAACCGGAGTCCCCGGCGGTCGGGTCACTGCACGCGGTGGCGGCCAGGCCGACGGCACATATCAGCGCCAGGGCGGGGAGAGCTCTTGTCTTCATCTCGTGCCTTTCGGAGCAGGCGGTTCGATTCACAAAGCGGGACTCACAACTGCTGGGCTCGTGCGGGCTGTTCGGGCACCGGTGGTTCAGGCGTCGGCGGGCGGTGGTCCCGAGCTCTCCCGCACCACCAGTTCCGGTACGGACACGGGATGCGGGGCGACCGGCGCGGACTCCTCCAGCACGCCGTGCAGCAGGGCGAACGCGGACCGCCCGAGGCCGGTGAAGTCCAGGCGTACGGTCGTCAGGGACGGGGTGAGGAAGGCGGAGTGCGGGGCGTCGTCGAAACCGGCCACGCTGACCTCGCCCGGTACCGAGCGGCCGGACTCGTGCAGGGCGCGCAGCACGCCGAGCGCGAGGTCGTCGTTGCCGCACAGGATCGCGGTGACGGACTGGTCCTTCGCCAGCTTGAGCCCGGCCGCGTGGCCGCCCGCCGGTCCCCAACTGCTCTGCACGGGGCGGGGTTCCGGGGCGCCGGCCTCCTTCAGCGCCTGCCGCCAGCCGCTGGTGCGGGCGCTGGTGCGGCGGGTGCTGGACGGGATGGCCACGTAGTGCACGGTCTCGTGGCCGAGCGAGAGCAGATGGCGGGTCGCTTGGTAGGCGGCCTCGCGGTCGTCGGCCCACACCCACGGGCGGTCGCCGCCGGGCGGACTCGCCGGGGTCTCGACCACGCCCACCACCGGCAGCCCGGCGGGCACGGCCTCCAGCGCCCGGACACCGGCCGGATCGTATGCGATCACGACGATCCCGCCGCCCGCGTCCGCCGCGCGCTGCACCTCGGCGGCGACGGCCGCGTCCTCGGCCGACTCCAGCACCCCGATCCCGACCGCGTACGACGCCGCGCGGGCCGCCTCCTCGATGCCCTGGAGGATCGAGGCGTAGCCGTAGTGGGTGGTGTTCGCGGTGAGCACGGTCACGGCCCGGCTGCGCCCGCTGGCCAGGGCGAGGGCGGTCGCGTTGCGGCGGAAGCCCAGTTCCTCGATGGCGGCGAGCACCCGCTCCCGGGTGGACGGCCGGACGCTGGGATGACCGTTGATCACCCGCGAGACCGTCTGGTACGAGACCCCCGCGGCTGTCGCGACGTCCCTGATGCTCGCCGGGCGCCTTGTGTGACCGGTCACATTCATGCGAGGATTGTGACCGGTCACACATGGGTCGTCAAGAGACCGTAACGAGGGATTCACGCGGACCTCCGCTCTCCGAGGACGGGACGGGGTCAGGAGGGGGAGCACCTTGACCGGAACGGCGGATGCGGCGCACATGGCCTCCAACCAGCGGGAGGACGAGTTCACTTGGGGGCATCAAGCCCTCCGGGCAGGGTTCGCGATCGCCGCCGACGGGACCCTGCGGCTGGTCCGGCTGGCCCACCCCGACGACGACCTCCACGCCGCCCCGCACTCCGCGCTCCCGCTCGTGGAACTCACCGCCCTCGGTCACGGCAGCGGCTGGTCCGGCCCCCGCTTCACCGGCACGGCCTTCGGCGCCCGGCTCGCCTACCGGACCCATCGGACGGAGAGACGTGACGGCTGGGAGTGGCTGACCGTGGTACTCCACGACCCGGACACCGGTTTGACGGCGTTCGTCGAACTCGCGTCACCCACCGGCGTGTCCGTCCTGCGCTCCCGAGTCCGCCTCCGCAACGAGGGCCGGGTGCCCGTGGTCGTCCAGTCCGTCAGCAGCCTCCTGCTCGGTGGCCTGCCCGGCCCGGACGCCCTCGACGTCCACCGGGCCCGCAACGACTGGCTCGCCGAGTGCCGTTGGCACGCCGAGCCGCTGCGCGCCGCCGTCGCCGACATCCACGTCGACGCCCACCAGCACGACAGCCGGGCCGCCCTCGCCCTCACCGGGCGCGGCAGCTGGCCCACCGACGGCCATCTGGCCATGGGGGCGCTGACGGAGCGCGGCGGCGGTCGGGCCTGGGCGTGGCAGGTCGAGTCCCCGGCCGGCTGGCGCTGGGACGTGGGCGAACGCGCACACGGCAGCTACCTGGCGCTGAACGGCCCCACCGACGCGGAACACCAGTGGCGGGTCCGGCTCGCCCCGGGCGAGGAGTTCACCACCGTGTACGGGGCCCTGGCCCTCGGCTCCGACCTCGACACGGCGATGGGCGCCCTGACCTCCTACCGCCGGGCGATCCGCCGCCCGCACCCGGACCACACCGCCCTCCCCGTCGTCTTCAACGACTACATGAACACCCTGATGGGCGACCCGACCACGGCCAAGCTCCTGCCGCTGATCGACGCCGCCGCGGACGCCGGCGCCGAGTACTTCTGCATCGACTCGGGCTGGTACGACGACGACACCCGAGGCTGGTGGGACAGCGTCGGCGCCTGGCAGCCCTCGCCGCGCCGCTTCCCCGACGGCGGCATCCGGGCCGTCCTGGACCGGATCCGGGAGCGCGGGATGGTGCCCGGGCTGTGGCTGGAGCCGGAGGTCGTCGGGGTGCGCAGCCCCGTCGCGGCCGAACTGCCCGACGAGGCGTTCTTCCAGCGCGACGGCGTGCGCCTGGCCGAGCAGGGCCGCCACCAGCTCGACCTGCGGAACCCGGCCGCCCGCGCCCACCTCGACAAGACCGTGGACCGGATCGTCGGCGACTGGGGCGTGGGCTACCTCAAGCTGGACTACAACATCGTGGTCGACCCCGGCACCCAGGCACCCGGCGACCTCGCGCCGGGAGCCGGGCTGCTGGGCCACGCCCACGCCTACCTGGATTGGCTGTCCGGCGTACTGGACCGCCACCCCGGCCTCGTCGTGGAGAACTGCGCCTCGGGCGGTATGCGCATGGACGGCGCCACCCTGGCCGTCGCCCAGCTCCAGTCCACCAGCGACCAGCAGGACCCCCTGCGTTACCCGCCCATTGCCGCCGCCGCTCCGACCGCCGTGCCGCCCGAACAGGGCGCCGTCTGGGCCTATCCGCAGCCCGGCTTCGACGACGACCTGATCACCACGACCCTCGGCGGTGCACTGCTCGGCCGTATCCACCTCTCGGGCCATCTCGACCGCATGTCGGACCACCAGCTGGCCCTCGTACGGGATGCCGTCGCGGTCTACAAGTCGATCCGCGGTGACCTCGCGCGGGCCCTGCCGTTCTGGCCGCTCGGTCTGCCCGGCTGGACGGACGAGTGGCTCGCCCTGGGGCTGAAGGTCCCCGGGGACCGCACGGCGTACCTGTCGGTGTGGCGGCGCGGCGGACCGGCCGAACTGCGCGTCCCCGTCCGGCAGCTGGCGGGCCGGACCTTCCGTGCGGACGTCCTGCACCCGTCCTCCGCGGAGGCGGGCCGGGCCCTCTGGGACGGGGACGGGCTGACGGTGTCCGTGCCGCGCACGCCCGGCGCGCTGCTGATCCGGCTCACGCAGGACGGCTAGATGATCTATTCCAAGGCCGTGAGGTCGGCATGCGGCTCGTGAGGCCTCGTGCGCCGGCAGGGCAGAGATGGGAGTGGGCGGTCATGACACGCGCGATCTGGACCGGTGTGGTGTCGTTCGGGCTGGTCACCTCTCTGAACTTTGGAGCCGTTCTGTCCCAAAGCCTCTGATCTGCAGCTCTCGGAAACCGAATTGGTGATGCCGGAGAAATCACAGCAGATGCTCAGCCGCTTCGCCTGCCGCCTCAGTACTGTGACTTCGCATGACCGACACCGAGATCGAGATCACCGCAGACCTGGTGCGCGACCTGCTGCGGGAGCAGCATCCAGACCTTGCGGGGCTGGCCATCCGCGAGGTGGCGGGCGGCTGGGGCAACCAAATGTGGCGCCTCGGGGACGAGTTGGCCGTGCGCATGCAGCGCATGGACCCCACCCCGGAACTCCAGCTCAAGGAGCGGCGGTGGCTACCCGTGCTGGCTCCGCGCCTGCCGCTCCCGGTGCCGACTCCGGTGCGGTTCGGCGACCCGTCCGAGCGCTTCCCCAAGCACTGGACCGTGATGACGTGGGTTCCCGGCGAGCCGCTGGACCACGGCTCGATCAGCCGCGGCGCCCACGCGGCCGACACGCTGGCGGGCTTCCTCCGGGCGCTTCATGTGGAGGCGCCCGCCGAGGCGCCGATCAGCTCGGACTTCGGCGCTCACCCAAAGAAGTGCACCGACGGCTTCGAGAGCTTCTTCCAGGCCGTTGCTCCCGTCGACATCGCTGCCGATGTCCGGGCCGTCTGGGACGATGCCGTCGCGGCTCCCGAGTGGGATGGTCCGCAGGTATGGGTGCATGGCGACCTCCATCCCGCGAACGTCGTCGTCTCGGACGGGACGCTCTCGGGCGTGATCGATTTCGGTGCCCTGTTCGCCGGCGATCCGGCGTGGGACCTCGCCGCCGCTTGGGTGCTGCTCCCCGCGGGCTCGGCCTCACGGTTCTTCGACGTATACGCCCATGCGGACGAGGCGGCGATCCGGCGCGCCCGCGGGCTGGCCGCGATGAAAAGCCTTTTCCTGATGCTCATGGGGCAGAACGGAGAGCGGGGTCTTCCCGGGGGCAAGCCGAACTGGGGCCCTGTAGGCCGGGCGGCACTTGATCGTGTTCTGAAGGGCGTTTGACGAGCGCGGTGAATCTTCCTGGGGCCAGCGACCTACGTGTCGGCAGCACTGTTGAGTTGGCGCTTGATGAGCCGGATTTCGTTGCCGGAACCCCTGGGGTGGTCGAGGTTGTGCATGCCGATCCTGCAGACGGCTTCGACGTGAGGCTGAGCGACGGGCCTCGACCCGCACGACCGTGTCGATCACCTCGACCGATTCCACCAACACGCCCTCGACCGAGGAAAACAGCAGCTCGTTCAACTGCGGCAGCACTTCGTTCACCGCGAAGGACCGTCGACCACACCATCATCCAGCCAAGCGATTTTCGGGCGGACTTCAGCGGTCGTAGACGGTCAGTGCGCGCATGACTTGCTGGCCGCGCATGAACCCCTGGCTCTGCTCATCAGGCCCCCTTGGAGTCGATCATCCAGACCCAGGCCGGGCAGACCCAGGCCAGGCAGACCAGGCCGGGCAGACCAAGGCCGGGCAGGCGGGGCGCCTGGCGTCAGCCGTGTACGGCGCTTCCCTCGCGGACGGCGTTCCGTTCCCGCGCCTGCTGCTGCGCGTCCCGGCGGAACGCCCATGTCATCTCGGGCTCCATCACAAAGCGGAACAGCCGCCGCACCGGCGGCGTGCACAGGGCGGTCACGAGCACCGCGGCGAAGACCGTCACCACGACCATGCCCACGGGCCGGTGCACCCACGCCGGCTCGTACCAGCCCCAGAACTTGGACCCCTGGGCGACGAAGCCGTGCAGCAGGTAGCCGTACAGCGTCCCCGCGCCCAGCACCGTGAACCACGCGCGGCGCCCGGGCACCCACGCGAGGAAGCAGGCCACCAGGACCAGCGAGCAGCCGAAGGTCACCAGTGTCATCACGGGCCCGTACCAGGCGGGCGCGGCGAGTTCCTCGGCGCTGTCGCGGTGGTAGAACCAGGCGCCGCTCATCCGCGGGACCGCCCAGTAGGCCACCACGACCGCGACGGCGAAGACCGGCACGGCCAGCACACGTGCCGAGCGGCGGCGCACCAGCTGGAAGTGCTCCGGCTTCAGCAGTAGACCGAGGACGAAGTACGGCAGGAACTGAAGGGTGCGTTGCAGGTCGAGGTCGTTGCCGACGGACGACGAGAGCGTCGCCAGCATCGCGATGACGAGGGCGACCGGCAGCGGCCACCGCACGCGCCGCCACACCGGCGTGGTCAGCCGCCAGATGAACAGCGCCGCCAGGAACCACGTCAGATACAGCGGGTCCAGCAGGCTGACGGGCCGGTAGGGCTCCTGGTCGGTCCAGCGCGTGAACAGCGTGTACGCCGTCTCGAAGACGACGTACGGAACGGCGAGCCCGGTGACCAGACGCTTGATCCGCCCCGGGCTCGCCTCGAAGGAGCGCGAGAAGTAGCCGGAGATGACGATGAACGCCGGCATGTGGAAGGCGTAGACGACCATGTAGAGCGTGCTGACGGTCCGGCTGCCGTCCCGCAACGGTTCCCAGGCGTGCCCGATCGCCACCAGAACGATCGCCAGGTACTTGGCGTTGTCGAAGAACGCGTCGCGCTGCCCGGCCTGCTGCGGCGGGGCGGCGGCGAGTGAGGTGCGTGCCCCGGTCTCGCCGCTCCTGCTCGTCACCGCCCGCATGCGCAGGGTGTCCTCGCTCATCGCGCCTCCCCCGCACGGTGCGGGGGACACGGACGGGCGGGTACACGTCTGGCCGGAGTGACGGCGGTGGGGTGCCGGTGCGACATCTCCGCCGCCTCACCACTCCGGCCTGGCGCAAACCACTTACTGGTGTGGATGTTGTGCGGATCACACTCAGGTGGGTGATGCTGCCGATCAGCTCACCGAGCAGGCCGCGCCGTTCAGCGTGAACGCCGTCGGGCTGGGGTTCGCCGTCGCCCGGGAGGCCGTGAACCCGAGGGTGACCGAACCCGCCGCGGGGATCGTCGCGGTGTACGGGGCGGCCGCGACGCTGACCTCGGAGCCGCTCTGCGTCGCCGTGCCGCCCCACAGGTTGGTGATGCGCTGGCTGTCCGGGAAGGTCCAGCGCAGCGTCCAGCCGTTGATCGCCGACGTGCCGGTGTTGCGCAGGGTGATCTCGCCCTGGAAGCCGCCGGGCCAGCTGCCCGTCACCCGGTAGCCGACGCCGCAGGACGCCGACGAACCGCCGGAGGACGTCGTGAACGTCACCGTGGCCGAGCGGGGCGAACGGTTGCCGGCGGCGTCACGGGCGTAGACGGCGAAGGTGTAGGAGGTGTCGGGGGACAGGCCGGTGAGGGTGGCGGTCGTGGTGGCCGTGCTGGTGGCGACCGTCTCACCGGCCCCGCTGACCCGGACGACGTCGTAACCCGTGACGCCGGTCGCGTCGGTGGCGGCGCCCCACTTCAGGGTGGCGGACGAGGAGGTCACCCCGGAGGCGGTCGGGGCGCCGGGAGCCGTCGGGGGAGTGGTGTCACCTCCGCCGGAGGAGTAGATCGCGGCCTCCTTGGCGGTGGCGGCGATGCCGTTCGCGCCGTTGAAGAGCCGCCGGCCCCAGCTGGTGAGCTGGTCCGGGTCGAAGTTCGTGACCATGTCCAGGTACTCGACCCCGCCGCCGTTGCCGCTCCAGGACCAGCCGAGGTAGCCCAGGCGGAGCTGCTGCGCGACGGCCAGGATGGTGTCCTCGTCGGGGTTGCCGTCCGAGTGGTCGTGGCCGAACTCCCCGACGACGATGGGGAGTTTCGCCGTGACGAAGCGGTTCAGATAGTCGGTGATCTCGGCGGCGGTGTCGAAGACGCCGTACATGTGGATCGAGAAGATCGTGTTGGCGTCCGGGTCGGCGGCGAAGACCGAGGCGGCGTTGTCCCGCATGGTGAACGCCCAGTCCTGGCCCCAGTTGGGCGCGTCGACCATGATCGTGTGGTCGAAGCCGGCGGTGCGGAGCTTCTGGATGGCCGCCTTGGTGTCGGCCGTCCAACTCGCGTAGTTGGTGTTGCCGTACGGCTCGTTGCCGATGTTGACGATGACGTAGTCCTCCTGACCGGCCAGCGCGCTCTGCACGCTGATCCAGTAGTCGGCGGCGCGGGAGAGCGTGACGGCTCCGCTCTGCTCGCCGTACCCGGTGGTGTCGTGCACCTCCAGGACACAGATCAGCCGGTTCTGCTTGCACTGGGAGACGACGTTCGCCACGTCGGTGGTGTCGTTGCGGGTCCAGCGGTCACCGCTGGAGAGGACCACGCGGACGGTGTTGGCGCCCTTGGCCTTGATATGGGAGAGGGAGCTGATCCGGTCCGGGAACCAGGTGTGGGCGTGGTTGACGCCACGCATCACGAAGTCGTTCCCGGACGCCTCCAGCAGCCGGCCGTTGTCGATGCGGAAGCCGGTGGGGGCGGCGTGCGCCGGCGTGCCGAGGGAGAGGAAGGAGAGCAGGAGGCCGAGGAGGGCGACGGCCACGGTGGCCACGCGCGGGGTGGGGGCGGTGCGGGGTCTCATGGCGGCTCCAGAGGTGGGGGTGGGAGGAGATGCGGCCTGTTCCGGGTCGTGTTCCGATCCTGGGGAGGGAGTGGTGAGTTGGTCGTCGATGCCGAATTGGTCGTCGATGTCGAGTTGGTCATCGGGCCGGTCCTGGGCCCGAGTCGGGCGTCAGGCGCCGGAACTCTTCCCCGTGCACGTGACGGTCGCCGCCGGGGCGCCGGCCGTTGCCGGGGCGGTGGCGACAAAACCGAACGTGGCACTCGCGCCGGGCGCCAGCGCCCCGTTCCACGCCGCGTTGGTGACCGTGGCCGTACCGTCCGCGGCGGTGGTGAGGGTGCCGTTCCAGACCTGGCCGATGCGCGCGCCGTCCGCCGGTACGACCGTCGCGGTCCACCCCGAGGCGGCGGAGGCGGACGTGTTCGTCACCGTCACCTCACCCTGATAGCCGCCCTGCCACGTGGAGACGGCTCGGAAGCGCGCCCTGCAGGCCGCGGGTTCGCCCGGGTCGCCGGGGTCCTGCGGGACGCCCGCGTCGAGGACGGCCTTCAGGGCCGGGAACCAGCGGGCGGCGATCTTGTCGTCACCGGAGGCGTTGGGGTGCACCCCGTCGTAGGTGTCCGTGGCCGTGCTGAAACCCGTCCACTGGTCGACCACGGTGATCGGGGAGCGTTCGGTGCCGGTGGCCCGGGCCCAGTCGGGGATCCGCGCGTTGAAGTCGACCACGCGCTGCGCGCAGGCCGCGCAACTGGCCGGGTTCATGGGGATGAGCTGCGCGACGAGGATCCGCATGTCCGGGTTCGAGGCCCTCATCTGCGACACGAGCTTGGTGTAGGCGGCGAGGATGCGGTCGGGGGCGATGCTGCTCCACACGTCGTTGGTGCCGAAGTGCATGACAACGATGTCCGGCCGCGTGGCCGCGAGTCTGCCCGGCAGTAGGTTCTGGTCGGCCACGTTGGTCACCAGCTCGCCGCCGTGCCCCTCGTTGTCGCCGTCGTGCGCCTGTCCGCAGCCCTGAGGCGGGAGGGTGCCGACGAAGTCGATGTCCTTGTATCCGCTGTTCAGCAGCCGGTTCCAGAGCACCGCACGCCAGCAGCCCGGGGAGCCGGTGATCGAGTCGCCGAGCGGCATGATGCGGACGGGGCCGGGTGCCGCCGGTGCGGCGGTGGCCGCGGGCGCGAAGGTGAGGCCGAGGGGGAGGAGCAGGGCGGCCAGGAGGCCGAGAACAGGGACGATCCGTAAGCGTGGGGACGAGCGGCGGGTTCTGCGCATGGTGATTCCCTTCCCTGAATGAGGTGGGAGCGCTCCCATGCATCAAGCCATTGTTGTCATTGACGCGTCAAGGGGCCGGGCATGCAACCAGGTCATTTCTTTCGGACCGCTCTCGCGGGCCTGCGATAAGTTGCCCGCCATGACTGGATTAGGGCCCGTCGCCTGGCCGCCTGCCCCGATGAAGACCGAACGGCTCGTGCTCCGCGAGTCCGAGGCCCGGGACCGTGCCGCGTTCATCGAGTTGTTCGCCTCGCCGGAGGTGCGCACCTACCTCGGTGGCGCCCAACCGCGTGTCGAGCTCGAACGCGTGGTGCCCGAGGTGCCCGGGCGGCGCCCCGGCGTGTTCGTGATCGACCTCGACGGAGCGATGATCGGCACCGTCACGCTCGACCGGCGTGACGCGCAGCGCCCGGGGCGCGTCCGTGCGGAGGGTGGTGAGGCCGAGCTCGGCTACATGTTCGTGCCGGAGGCGTGGGGACGCGGGTACGCCGCCGAGGCGTGTGCCGCGGCACTCGGCTGGTTCGCCGACGCGCTGCCCGGCGAGCCGGTGGTGCTCTGCACCCAGACCGCCAACGACCGCTCGATGCGGCTCGCGGCGAAGCTGGGGTTCACCGAGGTGGAGCGGTTCGAGGAGTTCGGCGCCGAGCAGTGGTTCGGCGTGTGGTCCTCGACCACGTCGTCCGGTTGAGTTCCGGTTGAGCCGGGCCCCGCACCCTCCGCTGGGCCCTGATGGGGAGGTGGACGCCGGACTTTTGCCGTGCCGTGAGGCTTTCATGACCGGATGCCCAGAGAGTCGAAGTCATGATGGTCGGCGTCGGTAAGGCATGCCTTGGCTAACTCGCTTGCGCGGTGGCCGGGGCGGAGGGCCGGGAGGGCCGCAGCACATGTGGGACGACGCGTTTCCCAGCTTCCTGATCGGACTGCGGGAGGGACTGGAAGCCGGTCTCATCGTCTCCGTGCTGGTCGCCACCCTCGTGCGGGCGGGCGCCAAGTCACGTCTGCCGCAGGTGTGGACCGGCGTGCTGGCCGCGATCGCGCTCTCGATGAGCTTCGGCGCGGTCCTCACGTTCACCGCGGCGTCCCTCTCCACCGCCGCCCAGGAGGCCTTCGGCGGCACGCTGAGCATCGTCGCCGTCGCCTTCGTGACCGCGATGGTGTTCTGGATGCGCCGCTCCGCCCGCAGCCTGGCGGGCGAGATCAAGGAGAAGGTCACCGGGGCACTGACCATGGGCGCCGGCGTACTGGTCCTCACCTCCTTCCTGGCGGTGGGGCGCGAGGGCCTGGAGACCGCCCTGTTCCTGTGGACCACGGCCCGCGCGGCACAGGAGTCGGCCGGGCCGCTGACCGGGGCGGGCGTCGGCCTCGTGCTCGCGGCGGTGCTGTGCTGGGGGCTCTACCGCCGGGTGCTCTCCATCAACCTCACCCGCTTCTTCACCTCCACCGGCGCCGTCCTCATCGTGGTCGCCGCGGGCGTCCTCGGCTACGGACTGCGCGACCTCCAGGAGGGCGGGGTCCTGCCCGGCGGGACGGCCTACGCCGTTGACCTCAGCGGCAGCGTCGACGCCGGGGCCTGGTACAGCACCCTGCTCCAGGGCGTGCTCAACCTGACGCCGACGATGACGTGGCTTCAGGTGGCCGGGTACATCGCGTATCTCGGCGTGGTGATGACGCTGTTCGTGAGGGGTGTGCGGGGAGGTGCTCCGAGCCCGAGTCAGCGCCCCAGTCCGAGTTCGCGCCCGAGCCCCACCCCCGAGCCCACCCGCCGCCCCGCCTGGCTCGTCCCCGTCGCCGTGGTCGCCGTGCCCGCGGTCCTGGCCGGACTCGTCGTCGCCCTGGCACGCCCCAAGCCCGCCGGGGGCGAGACGGTCGCCGTCTCCGTCAAGGACTGCGGTCAGGGCTTCACCGCGCCCGGGCCGGGGCGGCAGACCTTCCAGCTGCGCAACACCGGGGACCAGACGTCCGAGGTGTACCTCATCGACCCGGCCACCCACGCGGTTTACGGCGAGATCGAGGGCCTGGCCCCCGGCACCACCCGGGACCTCGTCGCCACCGTGGCAGGCGGTACGTACGCCTGGCGCTGTGTCCCCGCCGACGGCAAGGCCGTCACCTCCAAGGCGGTCCGGGTCGGCGGCGCCGCCGGTGCCGGAGCCGTCGTCCCCGTCTCCGCGCGGGATCTCGCGGGACCGCTGCGGGCGTACAAGGCGTACGTGAACCGGGGCCTGGCCACCCTCGTCACCGAGACCCGGACACTCAGGGACGACATCCGCGGCGGGCACCTGGACACGGCACGCGCCGACTGGCTGACCGCGCACCGCACCTACGCCTCCCTCGGCGCCGCCTACGGCACCTTCGAGGACTTCGACCAGAAGATCAACGGCCGCCCCGACGGTCTGCCGGGCGGGATCCACGACAAGGACTTCACCGGCTTCCACCGGATCGAGTACGGGCTGTGGCACGGCCGGTCGGCCGGTGAGCTCAAGGGCCCGGCGGATCAACTCGCAGCCGACGTGGAAGGGTTGCGCAAGGCCTTCCCACATCAGGACTTCGACCCCTCCGACCTGCCTCTGCGCGCCCACGAGATCCTGGAGAACACCCTCCAGTTCGAGCTGACCGGCGACACCGACCAGGGCAGCGGCACCGGACTGGCCACGGCCGACGCCAACCTCGCCGGTACGCGCGAACTCCTCACCGTACTGCGGCCGTTGCTCACCACACGGGCCCCGCATCTGCTGCCCACCGTCGACGCGGACATCGCGCGACTCCAGGCGCTGCTCGACGCCGAGCACCGCGACGGCCGCTGGACTCCCGCCGACCGGCTCGGCCGGACCGGGAAGGCCCGGATCGACGGGGCCACGGGGCAGCTCCTGGAAGACCTGTCGCCCGTACCGGACCTGCTAGAGATCAGGAAGTCCGCGTGAGTACCGGCCCCCACCGCCAGCACGACGAACACGCCGAAGGGAACACCCTCATGCCGTCCGCCGACACGCCTCCGCCGGGCTGCCCCGCCCACGCCGGCCGCCGTTCCTTCGTCAGGGCGGCCCTGGGTGCCGGAGCCGTGGGAGCCGTACTGGCCGGGGGCGGGTCAGCCCTCGCCGAGAGCGGTGACGGCACGACCCGGGCCGCCGAAGGGACGAGCGATGCCGCCGTGCCCTTCCACGGGATCCACCAGGCCGGAATCCTCACCCCCCAGCAGAAGGCCGCCGCATTCGTCTCCTTCGACGTCATCGCCGGCGACCGCGCGGAACTGGCCGACCTGCTGCGGACCCTGACCCAGCGAGCCCGTTTCCTCACCGCCGGCGGCACCCCCGCCGACCTGGGTGTCGGCGCCCCGCCCTCGGACAACGGCATCCTCGGCCCGGTCGTCCCGGCCGACGCGCTCACCGTGACGGTCGGGGTCGGTGCCTCCCTCTTCGACGACCGTTACGGACTCGCCGACGCGAAGCCGCGCAGGCTCACACCCATGCGCACCTTCCCCAACGACAACCTGAACCCCGCCGAGTGCCACGGCGACCTGTCCCTCCAGATCTGCGCGGCCCGCCAGGACACCGTGCTGCACGCGCTGCGCGACATCGCCAAGCACACCCGGGGCGCGATGCAGATCCGCTGGCGCGTCGACGGCTTCCAGAACGCGCCCCGGCCCAGCGGCGCCCAGCGCAACCTGCTGGGTTTCAAGGACGGCATAGCCAACCCGGACGTCGGGTCGGCCCGCGAGATGGACCAGCTCATCTGGGTCGGCGACGGGCAGGGTGAACCCGGCTGGGCGACCGGGGGCAGTTACCAGGTCGTCCGGATCATCCGGATGCTCGTGGAGTTCTGGGACCGCGTCTCGCTGACCGAGCAGGAGCAGATGTTCGGCCGGCGCAAGGACACCGGTGCCCCGCTGGACGGCGCCCAGGAGACCGACAGCCCGAACTACGCCAAGGACCCACACGGCGCCGCCATCCCGCTCGACGCCCACATCCGCCTCGCGAACCCGCGCACCGCGGCGACCGACGACTCCCGCATCCTGCGCCGGGGTTACAACTACGACCGGGGCGTCGACAGCGTCGGCAACCTCGACATGGGTCTGGTCTTCTGCTGCTACCAGCAGGACGTGCGGCGCCAGTTCGAGGCCACGCAGACCCGCCTGATCGACGAACCGCTCGTGGACTACATCTCCCCGACCGGCGGCGGGTACTTCTTCGCCCTGCCCGGCGTGCGCTCGTCCGCCGACTGGTTCGGCCGGGGACTGCTCTCGGTCTGAAGTCCGGCCGGACCCGCGGACGGGGCCGTGGGTCAACTCCTGCCGGCGTCAGAAGTGTTGACCCGATAGTGAAAACGTTTTAACTTCCCTTCACCGGACACGCCGAGGTGAGGGGGAGCCGTGGCAACTGCCTTACGAGAACCAGCAGGTACTAAGGGGGCAAGTCCGGGCCGACGCGATCCCCGCGGGGTGCAGCGCAAGCGTAAAGGTTTTCAGAGCAAGGCGTTGTTCCTGCTCATGCTGCCCGGCGTCGCCTACTTCCTGCTGTTCCACTACGGCGCACTCGTCGGCAACGTCATCGCGTTCAAGGAGTACGTGCCGTTCGACGGCCTGTGGGGCAGCCCCTGGGTGGGCTGGGGCAACTTCCAGCGCATGTTCGAGGACGCGGCGTTCTGGGACTCGGTCCTCAACACCCTCTGGATCGCCGTCCTCCAGCTGGTCTTCTACTTCCCGGTGCCGCTCGGTCTCGCCCTGCTGCTGCACACCCTCACCTGGAGCTCGGTGCGCCGGTTCGTGCAGTCGGTGGCGTATCTGCCGCACTTCATCTCGTGGGTGATCGTCGTCGCGCTGTTCCAGCAGGTGCTGGGGGACACCGGCCTGCTCAACAGCGGCCTGAGCGGGGCCGGTCTGCACACCGTCGACATCATCGGCAACCCGGACGCGTTCGAGCCGCTCGTCGTCGCCCAGGTCATCTGGAAGGACGCCGGCTGGGGCACGATCATCTTCCTCGCCGCGCTCGCCCAGGTCGACGAGCAGCAGTACGAGGCCGCCGCCATCGACGGCGCCGGACCCTGGCGGCGCTTCTGGCACGTCACCCTGCCCGCCATCCGCCCGGTGGTCGTGCTGCTGCTCATCATGCGGCTCGGCGACATCCTCTCCGTCGGCTTCGAGCAGATGCTGCTGCAACGCGACGCGGTCGGACCTCAGACCGCCGAGGTCATCGACACCTTCGTCTACTACCAGGGCATCGTCGGCGGCGACTACGGATTCGCCGCGGCCGCGGGCCTGTTCAAGGGTGTCGTCGGCGCCCTCCTCGTCTACGCGGCCAACAAGGTCGCCCACCGCCTCGGCGAACAGGGGGTCTACAAGTGAGCGCGTCCGCCCGGCCCGGCTGGATGGAGAAACCCCGGCCCCTCACCCAGGCCGCGAAGGCCCTCGCCCTCGCCGCCGTCGTGCTGCTGGTGTGCGTGCCGTTCCTGGTGATCGTGTCGACCTCGCTGGCGTCCACCCGGGAGGTCGTCGACAACGGCGGCTGGGTGCTGTGGCCCACCGAACCCTCGCTCGACGCCTACCGCGACATCTTCGACGGCGGCATTGTCACCCACGCCCTCGGCGTCAGCGCCGGTGTCACGATCGTCGGCACCCTGCTCAGTCTCGCCTGCACGGTGACCCTGGCCTACGCGCTGTCCCGCCCGGGCGTCTTCGGCGGCAAACCGGTCCTGCTGCTGGTGCTGTTCACGTTCCTCTTCCCGCCCGGCATGATCCCGAGCTTCCTGCTCGTCAAGGAACTCGGCCTGCTCGACTCGTACGCCTCGCTCGTCCTGCCCGTCCTGGTCAACGTGTTCAACCTGGTCGTCCTGCGCGGCTTCTTCCAGTCGGTCCCCGACGAGCTGTACGAGGCGGCCCGGCTGGACGGGGCGGGGGACTGGCGGGTGCTGGTGTCGGTGGTGCTGCCGCTGTCCAAGGCCGCGCTCGCCGTCGTCGGCCTGTTCTACGCCGTCGCCTACTGGAACTCCTGGTTCTACGCCTCGCTGTACCTGGAGAGCGACCACTGGCCGCTCCAGCAGGTGCTGCGCACGTACGTGGTGTCCGGCGCCGGACTCACCGACGCCACCACCGGCGAGGCCACCGTCACCGCTCCGCAGACCGTGCAGATGGCGGTGCTCGTGATCGCCACCGTGCCGATCCTGCTCGTCTACCCGTTCCTCCAGAAGTACTTCACCAAGGGCGTGCTCACCGGCGCCATCAAGAGCTGAACCGAGCCGACACGAGGTGATTCACCCATGCCCAGCATGTCCCGACGCACCCTGCTGCGTACCGTGGCCGCCGGTGGTGCCGCCGTCTCCGTCCCCGGTCTGCTGACCGCCTGCTCCTCCTCGGACTCCGGCGACGGCGACGTCTCCAACGCCGGCAAGAAGCTCGCCCCCTGGCCGGCCTACCGGCCCGCCGCCGGGCCCAAGCCCGACCTGGCCCCCACTGACGCCGGTGTCCAGGCCGGCTACACCACCTACCCGTCCGACCTGGTCAAGTCGGTCTCCCGCACCCCGGGCGACGGCTCCACCGTCCGCGTCATGACCGTCTCCTTCGGTACCCCGCCCAAGCCCGCCTCGCAGAACCGCTTCTGGGCGGCCGTCGAGAAGGCCCTCGGCGTGAAGATCGAGTACACGATCATCTCCCAGGCCGACTACCAGAAGAAGATGGCGACGGTCATGGCCGGCGACGCCGACGCCCTGCCCGACATCATCAACATGTTCGCCGGCTTCACGCTGCCCCGCGAGGCGCAGTTCGTGCAGCGCCGCGCCCAGGACCTCACGCCGTACCTGTCGGGTGACGCGATCGCCGACTACCCCAACCTCGCGGGCATCCCCACCCACGCCTGGCGCGACATGGGCCGTATCGGCGGCCGCATCTACGGCATCCCGCTGGAGCGCCCGCTGCCCGGCTCCACCCTCTGGATCAACCAGGACATGTTCGCCGACGCGGGCATGAAGGAGGGCTGGACGGCTGAGGACTTCACCGCGGTGGCCCGGCGGGGCACCCGCGGCAGGACGTACATGCTCGGCGCCGCCAACGGCTCCCTGTTCGGCAACGCCTACCATTCGGCCGCCCACAACGCCCCCCAGCGCTGGGCCGTCACCAAGGACGGCACCTTCCTGCCGGCCGCCGCCGACGAGCGCTACAAGGCGTCGATCGCCTTCCAGGCCCAGCTGCGCAAGAACGGCTCCTACCACCCCGACGCCACGTCCATCTCCCAGATCGACCTGACGACCCTCTACTACAACGGCACCGTCGGCTCCATGCAGGACGGGTTCGGCGCCTACCTGCCCAAGTACCGGGAATCCAAGGGCAAGATGAGCCCCGCCGCGGCCCTGCCGTACAGCGTCGGCGGCGAGCCCGGCGGCATCGTCGCCGCCCGCCGGTCCTTCGGCTACACCGTCCTGAAGCAGGCCAAGAAGGAGCGCATCGAACTGCTGCTGCGCATCCTCGACTACCTCGCCGCGCCCTTCGGCAGTCAGGAGTGGGAACTCGTCCACTACGGCGTCGAGGGCGTCCACTTCACCCGCGGCAAGGACGGCTCGCCCGAGTTCACCAAGCTCGGCGAGGTCGAGAACAACACCAACCTGCCGCTGAAGTACCTCGCCGAAGGCCCCCAGGTGCTGTTCGTGCCCGGCATGCCCGACGCCGTGCGCGCCCTGCACGCCTGGCAGCGGAAGGTCGTACCGCACGCCATCCGCGACGCCTCCTTCGGGCTCCAGTCCGCGACGAACAACTCCCAGGGCGCCACCCTCAAGACCTTCCTGGACGACACGATCACCGGGATCATCGCCGGGCGCCTGCCCATGTCCGAGTGGGACGCGGCCGTGCAGAAGTGGCGGAGCCGGGGCGGCGACAGAATGGCCGAGGAATACGCCAAGGACTACGCGGCCAACACCTGAGCAGCGGTGGGCCGACAGGAGACGCGGGGGATGGGGAACGACATGGTGTCCAAGGGACGGGTCACGATCCGCGAGGTCGCCGAGCGGGCGGGCGTGTCGACGGCCACCGCCTCCCGCGCGCTCAGCGGCAACCACCCGGTGCCCCCGGCGACCCGGGCCCGGGTCCTGCGCGCGGCCCGCGACCTCGACTACGTGGCCAACGCGCACGCCCGCGCCCTGGTCGGCGGCGGCCGCAAGATGGCCGCCGTCGTGGTCCGCCAGGTCACCAGCCCCTTCTACGCCCAGGTCGCCGAGGGCGTGGAGGCGGAGGCCGCCGACCGGGGCTGGCTCTGCGTGGTCGGCGCCACCGGCGGCGACGCCCAGCGCGAGATGGAGTTCGTGCAGCTCATGCGGGAGGAGGGCGCCCGGCTGGTGATCCTGGTCGGCGGGGTCGTCGAGGACGACGCCTACCGCGAGCGCGTCGCCCACTACGCCCACGCCCTCGACTCCTCCGGAGCCCGGCTGGTGCTCTGCGGCCGGCCCGCGCCCGACCCGGAGATCCCGGCGCTCGTCGTCGAGTTCGACAACGAGGCCGGGGCCCGCGCCATCACCGCCCACCTGCTGTCGGCCGGGCACCGCGGGATCGTCTTCCTCGGCGGACTGCCCGGCAACACCGCCCTCGACGCCCGCGTCGCCGGTTACCGGGCCGCCCTCGCCGAGCACGGGCTGCCGCCCGAGGCCGCACACGTCGTCGACTGCGGCCTCGGCCGGGCCGCCGGCCACCGCGCGATGGCCGAACTCCTCAAATCCCCAAGGGAGTTCACCGCGGTGTTCGCCGGGGACGACATGGTCGCCGCCGGAGCCCTGCGCGCCATCGCCGACACCGGACTGCGCGTCCCCGGCGACATCTCCGTCGTCGGCTACAACGACATCCCGCTCGCGGAGGACTTCAACCCGCCCCTCACCACCGTCCGCACCCCCGCCGAGGAACTCGGCCGCGCCGCCGTGCGCATCGCGCTGCGCGACCCCGAGCACGCCGCCGGGGCCCACCATCTGCTCGGCACCCACATCGTCGTACGCGACAGCGTCGGCGCGCCCCCGCCCGGGCGCGCCCTGTGACCAACGGAGGAACCGCACCCGCATGAGCGCGCCGCACGTGTCGCTCCCCGACCCGACGCACCTCCCGAACCTGCCACACCTGCCACCCCCCGACCCGCTGACCTCGCCGCTCACCGGCTGGACCCGCGCTCACTGGGAGGCGATCGCCGACCGCCTCCTCGACGCCCTGACGCCCTACGCCTCCCCGGGCCTGGCCCAGTACCGGCTGCCCGGCCCGCCCAGCCACTCCGGGCCCTGGTCGGACGGGTTGGAGGGCTTCACCCGCTCCTTCCTGCTGGCCGCGTTCCGCATCGCCGGTTCGGGCGGGCAGGGCGTGTCCGGCCTGATCGAGCGGTACGCGGCAGGGCTCACGGCCGGCACCGACCCGCGCGGCCCCGACCGCTGGCCGCCCATCACCGACCGGTCCCAGCCCATGGTCGAGGCCGCGTCGCTGGCCGTCGCCCTGCACGAGACCCGCCCGTGGATCTGGGACCGGCTCGACGACCGGGTACGGCAGCGGGTCGCCGACTGGCTCGGCGGCTTCGTCGGAGCCGTGGTCAACGACTCCAACTGGCGGCTGTTCCAGGTCATCACCGAGGAGTTCCTCGCCTCCGTCGGCGCCCCGCACAACCGCACCGAGATCGACGCCGGCCTCGCCCGCCTGGAGGACTGGTACCGGGGCGACGGCTGGTACACCGACGGCGACGGCCGCAAGTTCGACTACTACAACGCCTGGGCGCTGCACCTCTATCCGGTCCTGTGGGCCCGTATCGCCGGGCCGCGCGCGGACCCCCGGCTGGTCTCGGAACACCGGACGCGCCTGCGGTCGTTCCTCCACGCCCACCAGCACTTCTTCGGCGCCGACGGCGCGCCGGTCCACCAGGGCCGCTCGCTCACCTACCGGTTCGCGACGGCGGCGCCGTTGTGGGCGGGTGCCCTCGCCGACGCTACCCCGCTGCCGCCCGGCCGCACCCGCCGTCTCGCCTCCGGCGCGCTGAAGCACTTCGCCGAGCGCGGTGTACCCGACGCCCGGGGACTGCTCACGCTCGGCTGGTACGGGCCCTTCCTCCCCGTCACCCAGCGGTACTCGGGCCCGGCCTCCCCGTACTGGGCGAGCAAGGCCTTCCTCGGCCTGCTCCTGCCCGCCGACCACCCCGTGTGGACGGCGCCCGAGGACCCCGGCCCGGTGGAGACGGCCGACATTCGCCTCGCGTTACGGGCGCCGGGCTGGCTCCTGCACTCCACCGCCGCCGACGGGATCGTCCGGCTCGTCAACCACGGCAGCGACCGGCTGCCACCCCCACCCGCAAGGGCCGAGGACAGCCCGCACTACGCCCGATTCGCCTACTCCAGTGCGACGGCGCCCGAGACACCACCGGCACCGCGGGTGGGTCCCGACAACCACATCGCCCTGCTCGCCCCCGACGGCACGCCCACCCCGCGCGGCCGCATCCACCCGCTCGGCGTCGAAGGCACGCGGGCCGCCTCCTGGCACCGGGCGGTGCTCCCGGGCAGCGACGAAGGACACCGCATCGAGACGGTCAGCGTGGTGCACGGCCCCTGGGAGGTCCGGGCGCACCGCGTCGACGCGCCCCCCGGCACGCCCGTACGCGAAGGAGGCTGGGCCGTCGCCGACGACGGTGCGCCGCCGGTCGCGTCGACCGGCCCCGGCTGGGCACTGGCCCGCCGCGCGGACGGCCTGACCAGCACGCTCGTCGGCCTGCACGGGTGGCAGGACGCCGCGACGGCGGTGGCCCACGCGGTCGGCACCAATGCCTGCGGCCACCACTCGGCGACCCCGTACCTGACCCTGCCCGCCCACCCGGGCGGCACCCACCTCCTGGTGACTCTCGTCGTGTTGAGCGCCGACCCTAAGACGAACGGCGACCCGCACGCGTGGCGTTCAGGACCGCGCGTACGGGTCGCCGCGACCGGCGAGGTGGAGATCCGCTTCCCGGACGGCACCCGGGAACGGGTGCCGCGGTAACCGGGTCAGGCCGCAGCGCGGCCCCGCGTCACCGCCTTCCTCAGCAGCGGCCAGGCCAGCAGCAGCACGATCACCGCGTACACCGTCACCGCGAACGGCGTGTTGAACAGCCCCGTCACACTGCCGTCGCTGATCTGCAGCGCGCGCCGCAACTGCTGCTCGGCGTTCGGGCCGAGGATCACGCCGATGACGGCGGGCAGCACCGGCAGGCCGTAGCGGCGCATGCCGAAGCCGATCAGGCCGATGATCAGCAGGATCACCAGGTCGATCACCTCACCGCCGACCGCGTAGGCGCCGACCGCCGCGAAGAACATGATCCCGGCGTACAGGTACGGCCGCGGAATGCGCAGCAGCTTCGCCCACACCGGCGCCAGCGGCAGGTTGAGCGCGAGCAGCAGCACCATGCCGACGAAGAGCGAGGCGATCAGGCCCCAGACCAGGTCGGGTTCGCGCTCGAAGAGCAGCGGGCCGGGCTGGATGCCGTACTGCTGGAAGGCCGCCAGCATCACGGCCGCGACCGCCGTGGTCGGCAGGCCCAGGGTCAGCATGGACACCAGCGTGCCCGCCGCCGAGGCCGACGCCGCCGACTCCGGACCGGCCACGCCCTCGATGGCCCCCTTGCCCCACTCGTCCTTGTGCTTCGACAGGCGCTTCTCCGTCACGTACGACAGGAAGGTCGGGATCTCCGCGCCGCCCGCCGGGATCGCGCCGAACGGGAAGCCGATGAACGGGCCGCGCAGCCACGACTTCCAGGTCCGGTTCACATCCCCGCGCCCCAGCCACGGACGCCCCACGGGGATCGGCTCCGGCGGGCTGCGCCGCAGGTGCGCCGCCACCCACAGGGCCTCGCCGATCGCGAACAGACCGACCGCGACGATCACCACGTCGATGCCGTCGGCCAGTTGCAGCGAACCGAAGGTCAGACGCTGCTGGCCGGTCATCTGGTCCAGGCCCACCAAGCCCAGAGTGAGACCGATGAGCAGGGAGGCGAGGCCCCGGACGCGGGACGAGCCCAGCACCGACGTCACCGCGATGAACGCCAGCACCATGATCGCGAAGTAGTCCGGCGCGCCGATGTCCACGGCCAGTTCGGCGACCGTCGGGGCGAGCGCCACCAGCAGGATCGTGCCGATCAGACCGCCCGCGAAGTGTCCTACGGCGGCCGCCGCGAGAGCCTGCGCGCCGCGCCCGGACTTGGCCATGGGGTTGCCCTCCATGGCCGCCACCACCGCCGCGCTCTCGCCGGGCGTGTTGAGCAGGATGGAGGTGGTCGAGCCGCCGAACATCGCGCCGTAGTAGATGCCGGCGAACATGATGAACGCGCCGGTCGGCTCGAGCCCGTACGTCACCGGCAGCAGCAGCGCGACCGCCATCGCCGGGCCGATGCCGGGCAGCACGCCGATCGCCGTGCCGAGCAGCACTCCGATGACGGCCCACAGCAGGTTGACCGGAGTGAGGGCCGTACCGAAGCCGTCCAGAAGGGAGTTGAAGGCGTCCATGTCACAGCACTCCCATCAGCGGACCGCCGGGCAGGGGCACGCCGAGCAGGTTGTTGAAGACGACGTAGGTGACCAGGGACAGCCCGGCCGCGATGAGCGGATCGCGGTCGATCCTGCGGCTGCCGAGCGCGAACGCCGCACCCCAGAACAGCAGCGCGCCCGCGACGGGAAAGCCGAGCGGCTCGATCAGCACGGCCGAGCCGAGGAACACCCCGGCGAGCAGCAGCACCGTGCGCCAGTCGGCGGGTTCCGACAGGTCGACGTCCTCGCCGGTCTCGGCCTGGCCCCGGCCGCCGCGCAGCACGTCCACGGCGAGCAGGGCGGCGATCACCAGCAGGCCGGCGCCGACCACGACGGGCACGGTCTTCGGGCCGACCGGACCGCGCTGGGCGATGTCGACGTCCATGGTGAGCGCGTCCGTCAGGACGAGCACGCCCAGCACCAGCAGCAGCACGCACACGCCGAGTTCGGAGTGCTCCTGCAGCCACGAGCGCCGCTCTCTGCGCTCCGCGGGGGGTATGTCGGTGGTCTGCGTCGTCACAGTCCCAGCTCCTTCAGCACCGAAACCACGCGCTTGTCCTCGGCGTCGAGGAACGCGCCGAACTTCTCCCCGGTGAGGAAGGCGTCGTCCCAGCCGTTCTGCTCCAGGGACTTGCGCCATTCGTCCGAACCGTGCAGTTCCTCGAGCAGCCGCACGAGCTTGCCGCGCTCTCCGTCGGACAGGCCGGGTGGGGCGACGATGCCGCGCCAGTTGGTGAAATTCACGTCGTACCCGGCCTCCTTCAAGGTGGGCGCGTCCAGCCCCTCGACGCGCTCGGGGCCGGTGACCGCGAGGAGCCGCAGCTCGCCCGCCTTGATCTGGTCCAGGTACTCGCCGACGCCGGACACACCGAAGGCGACCTTGTTGCCGAGGATCGACGCGAGCAGCTCGCCGCCCCCGTCGAACGGGATGTAGTTGACCCGCTTCGGGGGGATCCCGGCGGCCCGGGCCATCAGCATCGGCGCGAGATGGTCGGGCCCGCCGGGCGAGGAGCCGCCGCCCACCGGGAGCTTGCCCGGGTTCTCCTTCCAGGCGCCGATGAGATCGTCGATCGTCTTGTACGGCGAGTCCTTGGCGACCACGACGACGTCCTGCTCCTCGGTGAGCCGGGCGATCGGCGTGGTGTCGCCCAGCGTCTTGGGCGCGTCGTTGGAGCGGACGGCGCCCACGACCCCGAGGCCCATGGACATGGCGAGCTTGCCGTTGCCGTGCTCGCTCACCAGTCGGCTCAGGCCCACGGTGCCGCCGGCGCCGGGCAGGTTGAACACCTCGATGTTGTGGGTCAGTTCGGCGTCCTCGGCGTTCTTCGCGGCCGTACGGGCCGTGATGTCGTAGCCGCCGCCGGGCGTGTTGGGGACCATGAAACGCAGGCCCGGGATCTGTGTGCCGGTCTCGGAGCCGCTGCCGGTGGTCAGCAGCGGCGGTCCGACGAGCACGAGCACGGCGGCCCCGAGCAGGGCGAGGGGGGTGCGCAGGCGCACGTGTGCCACCACCTGTCGGTACGTCGTTGCGGGTAGGGAAGGCCCTGTGGGGGAGGGTGACGTGGGCCACATGGTGCACCGGCGCCGACAGGCTGTCTCTCTTGCGGAACCAACGGAGGTTCTGGTCTTTGTGGTCACCGGACCGCGGAGGAGGCCGGGGGCTCGCGGCCCGGACCCCGTGAGCCCCCGGCTCAGCGGGCGGATGCCGTGAGCCCCCGGCTCAGCGGGCGGGCGGTGGCGCAGCTCACGTCCCGGGACGGCAGGCGCCCCGTGGCGAGGTACGCGTTGACCGTGTCGTCGACGCACGGCACGCCGTAGACGCCGTACACCGCGTGCTGGTCGGCGTCGGTCACGGTGATCAGCCGCGAGGAGGGCCACATGCCGCGGACCGCCCGGGCGCCGTCGTAGTCGGTGCGCGGGTCCCCGGTCGCGTTGACCAGCAGGGCCGGCAGGTCGTCCCGGATCGCGGTCGGACGCTCGCGCGGCCGGTCCCAGAACGTGCACGGGTTGAGGTTGTTGGTCACGGGCACGAACAGCGGGTCCTCGGCCCGGCTGCGCTGCACATCGCGCCAGTACACCTCCGGGTCGCGCGGAGCGGGGCCGTCGCCGCACAGGATCGCCGTCTGCACGCTGCCGTAGGGGGAGTCGGTGTCCGTGAGCACGAACTCGAGGACCCCGGCGAGCCACGGGGACGGCGTGACCCGCTGCCCCCGCGACGCCCGCAGCATGTCCCGGACGCCCTGCGCGAAGTCCCCGTAGGCGGCGTCGTTGTGCTGCGACAGGCCGTTGAAGGCGACGATCGGCATCACGTGCTCGTCCAGCCGGTAGTCGCCGAGCCGCAGCGGCGTACGGGCCGCGGCATCGCGGACGCGCTCCACGGCCGCCAGCACCTCGCCCCGGGTACGCCCCGGCCCGTACGTCGCCTCGCGGGCGGCGGCCCAGGACGCCCAGCCCTCCAGCGCGCGGCGGTTGGCCCGTTCGACGCCCCGGAGCAGCCTCGGTCCGTACCGGTCCGGGTCGATCACACCGTCCAGGACGACCCGGTCGGTCTGGCCGGGGAACATCGTGGTGTACACCTCGCCGAGGTAACTGCCGTACGAATAGCCCAGGTAGGAGATCCGCCGCTCGCCGAGCGCGGCCCGGACGACGTCCACGTCGCGGGCGGTGTTACGGGTGGTGGCGTGGGGGAGGACATCGCCCGCGTGGGTGCGGCAGCGCTCGGCGAGGTCTTTCGAGAAGGCGGCCACGCGGTCGAAGCCCGCCCGGTCCTCACCCGCCCCGCGCCAGGCCGAGTCGGCCAGCGGCAGTCCAGCGGTGTGCTGCGGCCGACGAAACGGGGATTCACGCCGACCACGTCGTACCGGGCGGCGACGTCCTTCATCGCCTTGCGCACCCACGGCGGGTCGCCGAGGGTCTGCCCGCCGGGGCCGCCGCCGTTGAGCAGCAGCGGACCGACGCGGCGGCCGGTGTCGGTGGCGCGGATGCGGGATATCGCGACGGTGATCGTGCGGCCGCCGGGGTCCGAGTAGTCCAGCGGTACGGTCACGTCGGCGCAGCGGGCGCCCGCCTGCTCCAGTTCCTTGCCGGTCGTGTCGTCCGGTCCGAGCACGCAGCTCTTCCAGGTGAGGCGCTGGTGGTGGTAGCGGGCGAGGGGGTCGGAGCCGGGACTCGCCCCTGCCGTGGCGGGCAGTGCGGTCAGGGCGAGGGCGGCGGCCGTCAGAGCCAGGGCCGGCCTTGTCGCGGTTCCCGGGAAGCGGGATATCACGGGTGGATGTCCTTCCTGTCGCCGATGCCCCCTCGGGACGGGCAGGGACATGCCGGAGAGGAGGGCTCGGTGCGACAGAACGCTAGGGACGGGCCGCGGTTCGATCACACCGGCTGGCAGCCCGGTTCCCGGTGGGGTCAGCACCAGCGTCCATGGTGGTGACAACAACCCGAATCTCATCCCCGAGCTGGGAGAACGCCCGGGAAGACCTTGTGCAGGTCGCTGCAGGGGGGTTGTCCAGACATTCGCTCACGCCTAGGGTCGGCTACCGGGTGCAAGCGCTTTCCAAGGCGCTTTCCAAGGTGCTGTCCCCAGTGCTTTCGAAAGTGCTTCCCCAGCGTGTGTCCGCCGGCCGTCCGAGGAGCGCCGCATGTCCGTGTCCCCAGGGTCTCCCACCCGCCGCCGCGTGGCCGTCGTCGGCACCGGAGCGATCGTCATCGGCAGTCATCTGCCGGCGCTGCGGGCCCACTCCGACCGGGTGGAACTGGTCGCCGCCGTCGACGTCGACCAGGAGCGCCTCGACGCCTTCCGCGAGCTGGCCGGAGACCAGGTCGCCGGGTACACCTCGGTGGACGCGATGCTGGACGCCGTCCGTCCCGATCTGGTCCTCATCGGGACGCCGCCCTCCCTGCACCGCGACCAGACTGTGGCCGCGCTCAAGGCCGGGGCCTGGGTGCTGTGCGAGAAGCCGCTCACCCTGTCGCTCGCCGAGTACGACGAGATCGCCGCCGCCGAGGAGGCCTCCGGGGCGTACGCGGCGGTCGTCTTCCAGCACCGCTACGGCTCCGGCGCGGTGCACGCCCGCGAGCTGATCACCAGCGGCGAGCTGGGCGCTCCGCTGGTGGCGCACTGCCAGACCACCTGGCACCGGGACGCCGCCTACTACGCCGTGCCGTGGCGCGGCAAGTGGGCCAGCGAGGGCGGCGGCCCCACCATGGGCCACGGCATCCACCAGTACGACCTGATGCTGCACCTGCTCGGCGAGTGGGAGGAGATCCGCGCCATGGCCGCCCGGCTCGTCCACGACACCGAGAGCGAGGACGTCTCCACCGCGCTGGTCCGGTTCAGGAGCGGCGCCCTCGCCACCGTCGTCAACAGTGTGCTGTCCCCGGACGAGGTGAGCCGTATCCGCATCGACTGCGCGGACGCCACCGTCGAACTCACCCACCTGTACGGCCACTCCAACGACAGCTGGGTCTACACCCCGGCCCCGCACGTCGCCTCCGACCGCGCCATCGCCTGGCGGACCCCCTCGAACGACGTGCCCAGCTCGCACACCGCCCAGCTGGGCGCCCTCCTCGACGCCTACGACAACGGCACACGGCCACCGGGCAGCGGCAAGGACGCCCGCGCCACCCTGGAGTTCGCCGCCGCCCTGTACAAGGCGGCGTTCACCGGCCGCTCCGTCCACGCGGGCGAGATCGGACCCGGCGACCCCTTCTACGAGGCCATGCACGGCGAGTACCCCGACTGGGCCCCCAAGGAGCGCGCATGAGCATCCGCGTCACCCACACCCACGGCGAGGACATCGCCGTCAGGGCGGCGAACGGCACGGAGATCCTCCGCTACGTCTACCGCCCCGACCCGGATCCCTTCGAGTCCCGCAAGCCGTACGCCCACCCGGTGCGCACCCTGTCCGGCCGGACGGTCACCGGCTACCGGCCGAACGACCACCGCTGGCACAAGGGCCTGCAGATGACCGCGAGCCATCTGTCCGGCCAGAACTTCTGGGGCGGCAACTGCTACGTCCACGGCCAGGGCTATCTGCGCCTGCCCGAGCGCGTCGGCTCGATGCGGCACGACGGCTTCGCGGAGTTCACGGTCGAGGACGACCGCCTCGCCTTCACCGAGGAGCTCACCTGGGTCGAGAACGGCGGCGAGGAGTGGGCGCGCGAGGTGCGGGGGCTGACCGTCCATTCGGTGGACGAGGAGGCCGGCGCCTGGGCCCTGGACTGGTCGATCCGCCTCACCAACGTCCGTTCCGAGCCGCTGGCCTTCGGCTCCCCGACCACCGCCGGTCGTGAGATGGCCGGCTACACCGGACTCCAGTGGCGCGGCCCGCGCGACTTCACCGGCGGCACGGTCTTCGCCCCGGACACCGACGCCGACGCGGGCAAGCTGATGGGCACCCAGGGCCCCTGGCTCGCCTTCACCACCGAGCACGACGACGTCGACGGCCACTCCACCCTCGTCTTCGCGCACGCGCCCGAGAACCTCGACGAGACGTCCGCGATCCATGAGTCGCACTGGTTCGTCCGCTCCGAGCCCTTTCCGACGGTCGCCTTCTCCTGGGCGTTCTTCGAGGAGTTCGAACTCCCGCCGGGCGAGTCCTTCGCCTTCCGGTACCGGCTCGTCGTCGCCGACGGCGCCTGGGACCGCGACCGGGTCGGCACGCACCTGGAGGGCCTGCCGTGGTGAACGACGCCAAGCCCGCCCTGCCGCACCCGTTGCCCGGCGCGATCGGCCTGTCCCATCTGAGCGCCTACGACTGGGAGGCCGCCGACGGCGTCTGCGGCGGCAGCCCGCATCTGCACCTGGTGTGCACCGAGGCGTACGTCGTCACCGGCGGCCGGGGCGCGGTCCAGACGCTGAGTCCCGACGGCTACCGGGACATCCCCCTCGCGCCCGGCTCCCTCGCCTGGTTCACGCCGGGCACCGTCCACCGCATGGTGCAGGGCGGCGATCTGCGCATCACCGTGCTGATGCAGAACAGCGGCTTGCCCGAGGCCGGGGACGCCGTGTTCACCTTCCCGCCCGAGGTGCTCGCCGACCCGGAGAAGTATGCCGCCGCGGCGACCCTGCCGCCCGGCACGGGGCCGGAGACGGCGGCGGCCGCCCAGCGCCGCCGGGACCTCGCCGTGCAGGGCTACCTCGCGCTGCGCGAGGCGCTCGTCGCCGGCGACGACGGCCCGTACCTGGAGTTCCAGCGGGCCGCAGCCCGGATCGTGCGCGACAAGGTGCCCACCTGGCGCGCCCTGTGGCGGGCGGGCGCCCTGGCCACCGCCGAACGCACCGGCGCCCAGCTCGACGCGCTGGCCGACGGCGAACCGGCCTACCTCGGCGAGGCCACCGCCTACGAGGCCGCGCCCACCCGGCTCGGCGGCTTCGGCATGTGCGGCCGGCGCGACGAGTACAACCTGCCCGGGACGACGCTGCCGTACCAGGGGGAGTAACCGCACCGACGAGGGGGGCCTCAACCGAACTCCGAGGAGAAGAGAGGTGACCTCGGCATGCCCGCACACAGGACAAAGGGGTTCTGCGCGTCGGCCGCCGTACTGGCACTGTGTGCCGTGCTGGCGGGCTGCGGAGGATCCGGGGAATCGGCCGGCGGCGGCAAGGTCGTGCTGCGCTACACGTGGTGGGGCAACCCCGACCGCGCGGAACGCACCGAGCAGGCCGTCACACTGTTCGAGAAACAGCATCCGGGCGTCGACGTGACGACGTCGTTCTCCGGCTACGACGCCTACAAACAGAAGCTCGCCACCCAGGCCGCCGGCGGTGACGCCCCGGACGTCATGCAACTGGACTACCGCCAGATCGACCAGTACGCCTCCGGCGGCGTCCTGCTCGACCTGGCGAAGCAGAAAGCCGTCCTGCGCACCTCCGAGATCGACCAGGGCCTGCTCGCCACCGGCCGCGTGGACGACGTCCAGTACGCGATCCCGCAGGGCCGCGGCACCGAGACCGTCGCCTACGACGTCGGGACCTGGAAGAGGTCGGGCGTGCCCCTCCCCGGCAAGAGCTGGACCTGGAGCCAGTGGGCCGACACCATGCGCGCCCTGGCCAAGAAGACCGGCAAGCCCGGGGCGACCGACCCCGGACAGAGCGAGGACGCCTTCGAGGTCTGGCTGCGCGGGCAGGGCAAGGCCCTCTACACGGAGGACGGCCGTCTCGGCTTCACCGCCGACGACCTCACCCGCTGGTGGACCTTCACCGACAAGCTGCGCCGCGAGGGCGCCGTCTCGCCCGCCGAGCAGACCACCCAGCTCGACGGCTCCGTCGAGAACACCCCGCTGGGGCGCGGCACGTCCGTCACCGACGCCAACTGGGACGCCCCGGCCAGCGGCTTCCTCGCCCTCGTCAAGGGCGGCGTCGCCCTCGCGCCCATGCCGTCGGGTGAGGACGGCACCCCCGGCCAGTACTTCAAGCCCTCCATGTTCGTCGGAGTCTCCGCCAACACGGCCCACCCGAAGGAGGCGGCACAGCTCGTCGACTTCCTGGTCAACGACCGGCAGGCCGCGAAGATCCTCGGCGCGAGCCGCGGCATCCCCGTCAACGAGACCGTCCGCGACGAAATCGGCCCGCAGCTCAAGGACTTCGACAAGACCATCGCCGACTTCCAGGCATCCCTGGAGGGCAAGCTCAAGGACCCGCCCCAGGCACCGCCGACGGGCGACAACGCCCTCCAGAGCACCTTCCAGCGCGACTACGACCAGGTGTCCTACGAGCGCATGTCACCCCGCGAGGCGGCCGAGAACTACATCACCGAGGCGAAGGCGGAGCTGAGGTCATGACCACCACCGCGATCCCCACGGAGACGAAACGCGTCCCCGCCACCGCCCCGAAGCGCCGCCCCAAACGCGAACGCGAGGGCGCCGCCTGGGTGTTCCTCTCGCCCTGGGTCCTCGGCGCGGTCGTCCTGACCCTGCTGCCGATGGCCGTGTCGCTGTACCTGTCGTTCACCGACTACGACCTGTTCAACCCGCCGAAGTGGGTGGGCCTGCGCAACTACGTCCAGATGTTCACCGAGGACCCGCGCTACTGGCGCTCGGTAGTGACGACGGTGACGTACGTCGTCATCGCCGTACCCCTGCAACTCGCGCTGGCCCTCGTCGTGGCGCTCGCGCTCAAGGGCATGAAACGCGGCAAGGCCTTTTACCGCTCCGCCTTCTACGCGCCCTCGCTGCTCGGCGCGTCGATGTCCATCGCCCTGGTCTGGCGGGCGGTCTTCAACGACGGCGGCACGGTGGACAACCTGCTCGGCACCGGCGGCTGGGTCAACAAGCCCGGCTGGTCGCTGCTGGCCGTGGCCCTGCTGACGGTGTGGCAGTTCGGCGCGCCGATGGTCATCTTCCTCGCCGGGCTCCAGCAGATACCGGCCGAGCTGTACGAGGCGGCGGCGGTCGACGGGGCCGGGAAATGGCGGCAGTTCCTGTCCGTCACCGTGCCGATGCTGTCCCCGGTGCTGTTCTTCAACCTGGTCCTGCAGACCATCCAGGCCTTCCAGGTGTTCACGCCCGCCTTCGCGGTCAGCGCCGGCAAGGGCGGGCCGGCCGACTCGACCCTCGTCTACACCATGTACCTCTACGACCGCGGCTTCGTCGCCTCCCACATGGGCTACGCCTCCGCCATGGCCTGGGTGCTGCTCCTCGTGATCGGTGTGGTCACGGCGGTGCTGTTCCGCACCTCCCGCTCCTGGGTCTTCTACGCCTCCGAGGGGGACCGATGACCTCGACCGCCGTTACCCACAAGCCCGTCCGCTGGGGGCGGGTCGCCATCCACCTGGGCTGCCTGGCCGCCCTGCTGGTCATGCTGTACCCGCTGGCGTGGCTGCTGGCGACCTCACTCAAGCCCGCCGACGAGGTCATCGCCAGCCTCGACCTGCTGCCCAGCCACCTGGAGTGGTCGAACTACTCCACCGCCATGGAGGGCGTCAACGACGTCTCCATCTGGCGGCTGCTCGGCAACTCCCTGCTGATCGCCGGCGGCGCGGTCCTCGGCAACGTCATCAGCTGCTCGCTCGCCGCCTACGCCTTCGCCCGCCTCAGGTTCCGGCTGCGCGGGCCGCTGTTCGCCTTCATGATCGCAACGATCATGCTGCCGCACCACGCGGTGCTGATCCCGCAGTACATCATCTTCAACCAGCTCGGCCTGGTGAACACCTACTGGCCGCTGATCCTGCCGAAGTTCCTCGCCACCGAGGCGTTCTTCGTCTTCCTCATCGTGCAGTTCATGCGCGGCCTGCCGCGCGAACTGGAGGAGGCGGCCCGGATCGACGGCTGCGGGCCCTTCCGCAGCTTCTTCCAGGTCGTGCTTCCCCTCACCCGGCCGGCCCTGATCACCACCGCCATCTTCACCTTCATCTGGACCTGGAACGACTTCTTCACCCAGCTCATCTACCTGTTCGACCCGGACAAGTTCACGCTGACCCTCGCGCTGCGGTCCTTCGTGGACGCCTCCAGCACCTCCGCGTTCGGCCCGATGTTCGCGATGTCGGTGATCGCGCTGCTGCCGATCGTGCTGTTCTTCCTCGCCTTCCAGCGGTTCCTGGTGGAGGGCATGGCCAGCTCCGGACTGAAAGGGTGAGCGGGATGCGGACACGCGAGCCCGGTGAGGTGTTCGGGCCGCGCATGACGCTGTTCGCGGACGTGCTGAGCGTCGGCCTCGCCACGTCGGTGGCCTGCCTGCCGCTGGTGACCGCACCGGCCGCGCTGTCGACGGCGTGCGCCGTACTCCGAGGCGCCGGACAGGACCGACCCGTCACGGCCGGGCGGTACCTGATCCTGCTGCGGCAACGACTGCGAGCCGGTGACCTGCTGGCGGGGGCCGTCGCCCTGGCGGGTCTGCTGCTGCTCGCGGCCGATTTGGCGCTGGCCGGGGCGGGGCTGCCCGGCGCGCCGCTGTTCGCCGTGATCGCCGCCGCCCTCGGCGCCTGCGCGGCGGTCGTCGGCCTGCGGGCCTGCGCCCGCCCCGAGTCGCTCACCGACTGGCGTGCGGCGGTGCGCGGGGCCGCCCGGGACGCCGTGGCGGACGCGGGCGGCAGCGGACTGGTCCTGCTCGCCGTGGCGACGGCCGCGCTGTGCGCCTGGATGCTGCTGCCCCTGGCCTTCCTGGCCCCGGGACCGCTCGCCCTGGCACTCACGGCCGTCGACGTACGCCGGTCCGCCGCTGTTGCCCTGCGATAGCCAACGCCTGCGACAGCACTGCGTGGACGTACTGCGGCCTCACTCCCGCAGGGCAGCGCCGATGCTGATCCGCGGCCACGAACGGGCCGCCGTGAGAAGCGCCTGCGTCCTGGCCGACGGAGTGGCCGCCGCCGCTGCCGCCGCCAGGGCCGCCGCTGCGCTCGCGATGCCGAGGACCGCGCCCGCGGCCACGTCGCCCGGATAGTGCACGCCCGTGTGGATACGGGAGTAGCCGACGGCGCTCGCGAGCGCCCCGAGCGGCACCGCGGCGGGCGGCAGGACCACGCCGACGGCGGTGGCGAACGCGACCGCCGATGCCGTGTGCCCCGACGGGAACGAGGCCGACGTCGGCATCGGAACGTGCCGGTCCACCGTCACGCGGGCCGCCTCCCGGTCCGGCCGGGCCCGGCGCACCAGGCGCTTGCCGAGCAGATTCGCGGAGGCCGAGGCCACGGCGATCGCCCCGACGCCGGCGAACGCGGCCCTCCTCGGCCGCTTCCCGCCCAGCGCCAGGGCCGCGGCGATGGCGAACGAGATCTTTGAGTGGTCGGCCGCGTGCGACAGATGGCGCAGCGTCCGGTCGAGCGTGGGCGTGGGAGTGGCGGCCACCGCCGCGTACAGGGCGCCGTCCACGGCCCTGAGATCGCCCATGACGGCGCCCAGGAGCCGGCCGGGCCCGCCCGAGGGCTTCCCGTCCGCCGGGAGCGGACGAAGGGCGTCCTCGCCTGTGGTCGTCGGATCGGTCATGTGCTTCTCCCCGCAGTGGCCTTCCCAGCAAGGTACCGGCTCACGCCGGGCGCACACTCGGCGCCCCTGCGAGCCGGTACCTCCCGAGTGCCCACGTCGGGCGACCGAACCCGTCTGCTGAACTGAGGGCATGACGTCCCTGCCGCACCGGGTTCTGGGCGCCCTCGAACGATTCCACGCCGCCCGTCCCTGGGATCACAACGCCCACTTCCACCGCTGGATCCCGCGGCAGCTCCCCAGGCGGGTCGGGAGCGTCCTGGACGTGGGGTGCGGCAGCGGCGATCTCGCCCGGCTGCTGGCCGGCCGGGCCGAGCGGGTGCACGGGGTCGACGCCGACCCGGTGATCATCGCCCGGGCGCGGGAGCTGACCCCCCGGGGCGGTCCCGGTGACGTACACGGTGGCCGACGCGCCGGCCGGGCTGCCCGCCGGTCCGTACGACGTCATCACCTGTGTCGCCGTGGTCCACCACCTGCCGTTCAGCCAGGCGCTCCAGGCCTTCCGTGACCGTCTGGCCCCCGGCGGCACCCTGGTGATCGTCGGTGTCTCCCGGGAGCGGACACCCGTCGACCACCTCCTCGGCGTCGCGTCGATCCCGCTCAACATCGTCATGGCCCTGCTCAAGAACCGGGGCCGCCCGGTGTCTCGCCCCGTCTCCATGACGGCCCGCACGCGACCGGCGGCCATGACCTTCCCGGAGATCGTCCGCGAGGCCCGGACCGTCCTGCCCGGCGCCCGCCTGCGCCGCCGCCTGCTCTGGCGCCACACGCTGGTGTGGCACCGCCCCTGACCCGCCACGGGCGGCAGCGCCGCATGCGCGGTGACGGTGACATGCCCCCTCTTGCAAGCGCGATCGACGCTTGACTTCATACCCCCTGGGGGTATGCTGAGCTGTATGGAGGCCCCGCATAGGAGCGGGAGGCCCCGTTCTGAAGGAGATGCCGGCCATGAACACCGGACTGAAGATCACGACCTTCGCCGCCGTTCTCGCGGCGACCTTCGGCACGGCCTACGGCGTCGGCCAGGGCATCGACCCCGTTGTCGCCGACAGCCCGCCGCGACACAAGGACGAGCACAGCCGGCCGTCACCCCCGCCGGAACAGGCCGACGGCCACGCCGGGCATGAAACGCCCCCGGCCGGCGGGCTCCAGATCTCCGAGGACGGCTACACCCTCGACCTCCAGACCCCGAGCGTCACCGCCGGGCAGCGGGCCGACCTGCGCTTCACGGTCAGGGACGGCGGCGGTCGCGCCGTCACCGCCTATCAGCGCGAGCATGACAAGGAACTCCACCTCATCGTGGCCTCACGCGACCTGGTCACCTACCGCCATCTGCACCCCACCCGGGCCGCCGACGGCACCTGGAGTACCCCCGTCGACCTGCCCCGCGCGGGCGGTTACCGCGTCTTCGCCGACTTCACCCCGGCGAAGAAGGGCGCCCGGAACCTCACCCTCGGCGCGGACCTCGCCGCCTCCGGCCCGTACCAGCCGGAGGAACTGCCCGCGCCGACCGCCACGGCCAGGACCAACGGCTACGAGGTGAAGCTGTCCGGCGCTCTGCGCCCCGGCGAGGCGGGCGAACTGAAGCTCGAGGTCTCCCGCGCCGGCCGGCCGGTCACCGACCTCCAGCCGTACCTCGGCGCGTACGGCCACCTCGTCGCCCTGCGCTCCGGCGACCTCGCCTACCTCCACGTCCACCCGAACGGCGAACCCGGCGACGGAAAGACCAGGCCCGGCCCGGACATCTCCTTCAAGGTCACGGCCCCCAGCGCCGGTTCCTACCGCCTGTTCCTCGACTTCAAGCACGACGGCAAGGTCCACACGGCGGCGTTCACCGTCAGGGCCGGGGGAGCGGCGGCCGGATCCGGTACCCCGGAGGGGCATGCGGACGACGGTCACGGGCACTGAGCGTCAGCCGAGCGCCCGGTCCAGATTGAAGGCGGCGCTGATCAGCGCGAGATGTGTGAACGCCTGCGGGAAGTTGCCCTGCTGCTCCCCGGTGTGGCTGATCTCCTCGGCGTACAGGCCGAGATGGTTGGCGTACGTCAGCATCTTCTCGAAGGCGAGGCGCGCCTCGTCGATACGGCCCGCGTGCACCATGGCCTCGACGTACCAGAACGAGCAGATGGAGAACGTGCCTTCGTCGCCGCGCAGCCCGTCCGGGCTGGACTGCGGGTCGTAGCGGTAGACCAGCGAGTCGGAGACCAGCTCCTCGGTGAGCGCGTCCAGCGTCGACAGCCACTTCGGATCGGTCGGGGCGATGAACTTCGTCAGCGGCATCATCAGCACGGCCGCGTCCAGCACGTCACCGTCCTCGTGCTGGACGAAGGCCCCGCGCGCCTCGGACCAGCCCCGGCTCATGATCCGCCGGTAGATCGTGTCGCGGCACCCCCGCCAGTGCAGCAGATCGGCGGGCAGGCCGCGCCGGGTGGCCATCCGGATGGCCCGCTCGATCGCCACCCAGCACATCAGCCGCGAGTACAGGAAGTTCTTGCGCCCGCCCCGCGTCTCCCAGATCCCCTCGTCGGGCTGGTCCCAGTTCTCGCACACCCAGTCCACCAGCGCGCACACGTCGTCCCACTGGCCACTGGAGATGGGCTTGGCCCACTTGTCGTAGAGGTAGATGGAGTCGATCAGCGCGCCGTAGATGTCGAGCTGGAGCTGGTCGGCCGCCGCGTTGCCGACCCGTACCGGCGCGGAACCCTCGTGGCCCTCCAGATGGCCGAGTGCCGTCTCGGGCAGCTCGGCGCGCCCGTCGATGCCGTACATGATCTGCAAGGGGCCGGAGGGCTTGCCGTCGCCCGGGCTGATGTGTCGGGTCACGAAGTCCATGAACTTCTCGGCCTCGCCGGTGAAGCCCAGCCGCAGCAGGGCGTAGACGCAGAAGGCCGCGTCGCGCACCCACACGTACCGGTAGTCCCAGTTGCGTTCGCCGCCGAGCCGCTCGGGCAGACTCGTGGTCGGCGCGGCCACGATCGCCCCGGTCGGCGCGTACGTCAGCAGCTTCAGCGTCAGCGCCGAGCGGTGCACCATCTCCCGCCAGCGGCCCCGGTACTTGGAGGCGGACAGCCAGCGCCGCCAGTACGCCACCGTCGCCGCGAACTGCTCCTCCGCCTCCGTGCGGGCACACCGGCGGGGCGCCACGTCGCCGCCCACCTTGTCCAGCGCGAACACCGCCGACTCGCCCTCGGAGAGCTTGAAGTCGCCGCGCACGTCCGGCCCGTCCGTCTCCAGCGGCACGGTCGCGGTCAGCGCGAGCGCCAGCCTCTCGGACTCGAAGAGCGCCGTGTCACCGGTCAGCCGGACGGTGTGCGGCCGGGTGCCGTAGTCGAACCGGGGAGCGACGCGGGTACGGAACGGGATCGAGCCGCGTACGCACACCACCCGGCGGATCAGCCGGTGCCGTTCCACCTCGGCGGGCTCGCCGTCGAGCGGCATGAAGTCCTGCACCTCGCCGACGCCGTCCTCGGTGAAGAACCGGGTGATCAGGACGTTGGTGTCGGGGAAGTAGAACTGCTTGGTCCGCGCCGGCACCGCCGCCGCCAGTTCGAAGCAGCCGCCGCGCTCCGCGTCCAGGATCGAGGCGAAGACGCTCGGCGCGTCGAAGGCCGGGCAGCAGTACCAGTCGATGGTGCCGTCCGTCCCCACCAGGGCCACGCTGCGCAGGTCGCCGATCAGCCCGTGCTCGGCGATCGGCAGATACCGCCGGCCGCCCGGCACGTCGTGGTCGCGCGCTGGTCCGCCCATGACGCCTCCTTGGCCCGGCATGCGCCTCAGCCCCAGCTTAGGCGGGCGGCCTGCCGGACGGGCGAGGAACGATTCGCCCTCATGCTTGATATTGCTCGAAATTCGGCGATACCTTGCAGGAACAAACAGAGCGGAGGATGCGGCATGACGCATGTCGAGGACGAGCTCACCAGCCAGCCCGAGTGCTGGGCAGGCGCCGCGTCACGGGCGGCCGGGTCCGCGGAGGTGCTGCCGGCGCCGGGGGAGCGGGTCGCGATCGTCGGCTGCGGCACCTCGTACTTCATGGCGCAGGCGGCCGCCGCCCTGCGCGAGGGCTCGGGCCAGGGCGAGACCGACGCGTTCGCCGCCTCCGAGTTCCCGTACGGCCGCGCCTACGACCGGGTCGTCGCCCTCACCCGCTCCGGCACCACGACCGAGGTCCTCGATCTGCTGGGCAGGCTGAAGGGCCGCACCCGCACCACCGCGATCACCGCCGACCCGGACGCGCCCGTGCGGACGGCAGCCGGCGACCTCGCCGTCCTCGACTTCGCGGACGAACGCTCCGTCGTGCAGACCCGGTTCGCCACCACGGCCCTCACCCTCCTGCGGGCCCACCTCGGCCTGCACTCCGACTCCGCCGTCACCGACGCGCGCACGGCCCTGACGGAGCCCCTGCCCGAAGGCCTCGTCGACTGCGCCCAGTTCACCTTCCTGGGACGTGGCTGGACCGTCGGCCTGGCCAACGAGGCCGCGCTGAAGATGCGCGAGGCGTCGCTGTCCTGGGCCGAGGCCTACCCGGCGATGGAATACCGGCACGGGCCCATCAGCGTCACCACGAGCGGCACCGCGACCTGGATGTTCGGCGAGGCACCCGAGGGGCTGGCGGACCAGGTGCGCTCCACCGGCGGACTGTGGATCGAGGGCCGGCTCGACCCCCTCGCCGAACTCGTCCGCGCCCAGCGCCTCGCGGTCGCCGTCGCCGCCGCCCGCGGCCTCGACCCGGACCGGCCCCGCCACCTCACCCGCTCGGTGATCCTCGCCCACTGACCCTGGAGGCACCGTGCCCCTGACCACCACCGGCGAGCTCGTCACCCGCGCCGCCGCGGCCCGTTCGGCCGTCGCCTCCTTCAACGTCATCACGCTGGAACACGTCGAGGCCGTCCTCGCGGGCGCCGAGTCCGTGCCCGCCCCCGTCGTGCTCCAGGTCAGCGAGAACGCGGTCAAGTTCCACGGCGGGCAGCTGTTCCCGCTCGCCCGCGCGGCCGTCGCCGCGGCCGAACGGGCCGTCGTACCCGTCGCGTTGCACCTCGACCACGTACAGAGCGAGACCCTGCTGCACCAGGCCGCGGAGGCCGGCTTCAGCTCCGTGATGTACGACGCGGCCCGGCTGCCCTACGCGGAGAACCTGGCCGCGACCCGGGCGGCGGTCGACCGGGCGCACGGACAAGGTCTGTGGATCGAGGCTGAGTTGGGGCAGATCGGGGGCAAGAACGGCAGACCCCCGCTGGACGCGCACGCCCCGGGCGCGCGCACCGACCCCGACGAGGCCCGGGCCTTCGTCGCCGACTCGGGCGTGGACGCCCTGGCCGTCGCCATCGGCAGCGCCCACGCCATGACGACCCGCACCGCCACCCTCGACCACGCCCTGCTCAAACAACTGTCGGCCGCGCTGGACGTCCCGCTCGTCCTGCACGGCTCCTCCGGCGTCCCGGACGGCGAACTCACGGCGGCGGTCGCCGGCGGCATCGCCAAGGTCAACATCGGCACGGCCCTGAACATCGCGCTGACCGGCGCGATCCGGGAGTTCCTCGCCGACCGGCCCGAGGCGGTCGACCCGCGCGGCTACCTGACGGTCGCCCGGGAGGCCATGACCCGGACGGTGGCGCGGACCCTCCAGACTCTCGGCGCGGCTACCGCTTGACGGCCTTCAGCACCACGAACTTCGGATCGCTCGCCACCAGCCGGCTGTTGCCGAACAGCTTCCGCAGCTTGACGTGGTAGCCCAGATGCCGGTTGCCGATCACCCACAGCTCACCGCCCGGCCGCAGCGCACGCCGCGCCCCCGTGAACATCCGCCAGGCCGTGGCGTCCGTCGTCGCCTGATGGGAGTGGAACGGCGGGTTGTTCAGGACCAGATCGACACTGCCGGACGGCACGCCCGCCAGCCCGTCCCCGACCCGGAACTCGGCGTGCCCCGGCACCCCGTTCGCCTTGTACGTCGCCTCCGCCGAGGCCACGGCCTGGAACGACTCGTCCACGAACAGCACCTCGGCCGCCGGGTCGGCCAGCGCCACCGCCGTACCGACCACGCCGTTGCCGCACCCCAGGTCCACCACGCGCCGGCCGCCCCCGCCGCTCGGCAGATGCTCCAGGAAGAACCGGGTGCCGATGTCGAGCCGGTCGGCGCAGAAGACACCCGCGTGGTTCACGACCGTGCGCCCCGACGCGGGTCCGATGCCGTCCGGGAGCGTGTAGACGTACGGCCACGGACTGGCGGGCCGCTCCAGGGCGGGATCGGGCGTACAGAAGATCAGCCGGGCCTTCTTCTCGGCGAGCGAGGTGCGGGTCGGGCCGAGGATCCGCTCGAACAACCGCAGCGTCGAGGTGTGGATCTCCTTCACCATGCCCGCGCCCACGACGACCGTCCCCGCGTGCACCGCCGGCGCCAGCCGCAGCAACTGGTCCTCCAGCAGCGCCAGGCTCTTCGGCACCCGCACGAGCAGCACGTCGACCTGGCCGGGCGGCGGATCCTGCGTGGTGAGCAGCCGGACCGCGCCGGGCTCGACGCCGTGCCGCGCGAGATTGGCCCGGGTCGCCTCCTGGGTCAGATGGGAATCCGTGATCTGCGCCGGCCGGTGCTCCGCGAGCGCCGTGACCAGGGCACCCCAGCGGTCCCCGACGACCACGACCGTGCCCGAGAGCGGAATCCCCTCCTGCGCCAGATACCTCAGCAGGTACTCGTCGGAGGCGTCCCAGGCGCGCAGCCTGTCGCGCGGGTCCTCGGGGAAACGGGTCAGCGCGAACTCGCCCCAGGGCGTCGTCATACGGTCGTTCATCGTGCGTCCAGGCTAGCCGAGCCGCAGCTCAGCCCAGGTCGGGGAGGAGAGGCGCGGAGAGGAGAGGATGGGAGGCATGGACGGCGAACTGTTCCCCCGGGCCCGTACGCGGGTGGCGCCGGGCGCGGTGCACGTGCCGGACTGGCTGGATCCCGAGGAGCAGCGCGAGCTGCTGGAGGCCTGCCGCGACTGGGCGCGCCCACCGGCCGGGCTGCGCACCGTCCGCACCCCCGGCGGCGGCACCATGACCGCCCGGCAGGTCTGCCTCGGCCGGCACTGGTACCCGTACGGCTACGCCGGTACGGTCGTCGACGGCGACGGCGCCCCGGTGAAGCCGTTCCCCGCATGGCTGGGCGACCTGGGCCGCCGGGCGGTCCGCGACACGCTCCAGGGACCGGCACCGGCCTACGACATCGCCCTGATCAACTTCTACGACGCCGACGCCCGGATGGGCATGCACCGCGACAGCGACGAGAAGTCGGACGCGCCGGTGGTGTCGCTGAGCCTCGGTGACACCTGCGTGTTCCGCTTCGGCAACACCGAGACCCGCACCCGGCCCTGGACCGACGTCGAGCTGCGCAGCGGCGACCTGTTCGTCTTCGGCGGCCCGTCCCGCCTCGCCTACCACGGAGTCCCCCGGGTACACGGAGGCACGGCACCGCCCGGTCTCGGCCTGACCGGACGGCTCAACATCACGCTCCGGGTCAGCGGCCTGTAGGCCGCGGGCCCTGCGGATCATGGGAGACTCGCCCTCATGAGCGGGAAGGCGGACCCCCGGCCGGCGGGGGATGGGACCACCTCGACGAGGACGCGGCTGGACCGGGGGCGCGCAGCGCTCGGACCCGCGCTGGAGCTCGTGCACACCGGACGCGCGCCGACCCGGGCCGTACTCACCGCCGAGCTCGGGGTGACACGGGCCACGGCCGGAGCGGTCGCCGCCGAACTGGAGGCGCTCGGGCTGATCCGGGTCGACGCCCGGCCCGGCGCGGCAGCGGGCTCGCAGGGCAGGCCCTCGCACAAGCTGGCCGTCGCCGAGGACGGGCCCGTCGCGCTCGCCGCGCAGGTGCACGCCGACGGGTTCCGGGCGGCGCTGGTCGGGCTGGGCGGCCGGATCGTGGCCACCGCGCCGGGCTGCGAGGTCGTCGACGCCGACCCGGCGAAGGTGCTCGCCTCCGTCGTCACGGCGGGCGTCGAGCTGCTGCGGGAGACCGGGCGCCGGTGCGTGGGCGCGGGACTCGCCGTACCGTCCGCGGTCGCCGAACCCGAGGGCCTTGCCCTCAACCCGTTGCACCTGGCCTGGCCCGCTGGCGCGCCCGTCCGGGACATCTTCGCCGAGCAGGTGCGCGCGGCCGGCCTCGACGGACCGGCGTTCGCCGCGAACGACGTCAACCTCGCCGCGCTCGCCGAGCACCGGCACGGCGCCGGGCGCGGCGCCCGCGACCTGCTGTGCGTGGCCACCGGCCACCGGGGCGTCGGCGGCGCACTCGTCCTCGACGGCCGCCTGCACCGGGGCAGTTCGGGCCTCGCGCTGGAGGTCGGCCACCTCACCGTGCACCCCGAGGGCCGCCCCTGCCACTGCGGCAGCCGCGGCTGCCTGGACGTGGAGACCGACCCGCTGGCCTTCCTCACGGCGGCGGGACGCGAACCGGGCCCCGAGGTGTCCCTGCTCCAGCAGTCCATCGACCTCGTCCGCCACCACTACGACGACCCGGGCGTGCGCACCGCCGCCGAGACCCTCATCGACCGGCTCGGCCTCGGACTCGCCGGTCTCGTCAACATCCTCAACCCCGACCGCATCATCCTCGGTGGCCTGCACCGCACCCTCCTGGACGCCGACCCCGACCGTCTCCGCGCCGTCGTCGCCGACCGCAGCCTGTGGGGCCAGAGCGGCGGCGTCCCCATCCTGCCGTGCACCCTCGACCACAACAGCCTGGTCGGCGCCGCGGAACTGGCGTGGCAACCGGTCCTGGACGATCCCCTGGGAGCGCTGACGTAACGGGACGAGGAACAGAGCGTCCGGCTGGACGGGTTCATCGGCGATCAGGCACGGCTCGACCGGCTTGTCCGCGCCGCGACCGGGAAGGCTCGCGCCTGAGCGGGCAGGCTGGACCGCAGGCGGCTCGCCCGCACCGTACGAACGAGGAAGTTGACGTCATGACCGACAAGCTCACCGTGAGCGTCCTGGGCACCGGGATCATGGGCGCCGCGATGGCCCGCAACCTGGCCCGCGCCGGGCACGCCGTCCACGCCTGGAACCGCACCCGCGCCAAGGCCGAGCCGCTGGCCGCCGAGGGCGTGCACATCGCCGGCACCCCCGCGGAGGCGGTCCGGGACAGCGACGTCGTCCTGACCATGCTCCACGACGGCCCCGCCGCCCTGGAGACGATGCGGGAGGCCGCCCCCGCCCTGCGCCCGGGCGCCGCCTGGGTGCAGTCCACGACCGTCGGCGTCGAGGCCATCGGCGACCTCGCCGCCTTCGCCCGCGAGCACGGCCTGGTCTTCTACGACGCGCCCGTCCTGGGCACCCGCCAGCCCGCCGAGGCAGGGCAGCTGACCGTGCTCGCCGCCGGCCCCGTCGAGGGCCGGGACACGGTGACGCCCGTCTTCGACGCCGTCGGCGCCCGTACCGTGTGGGCCGGCGAGGACGGGGCGGCCGGCGGCGCCACCCGGCTGAAGCTGGTCGCCAACAGCTGGGTCCTCGCCGTGACGGCCGCCGCCGGTGAGGCCCTGGCACTGGCGAAGGCCCTCGACGTCGACCCGCGCGGTTTCCTCGACCTCATCGCCGGCGGCCCGCTCGACATGGGCTATCTGCACGCCAAGTCCGGCCTGATCCTCGAAGACCGGCTCACGCCGCCGCAGTTCGCGGTGACCACCGCCGCCAAGGACGCCCGCCTCATCGTCGAGGCCGGTGCGGGCCACGGCGTCCGCCTGGACGTGGCCGAAGCCGCCGCCGCGCGCATGGAGCGCGCCGCCGCCCAGGGCCACGGCGACGAGGACATGGCCGCCGCCTACTTCGCGAGTTTCGACGAAAACCCGTCCGCCTGATCATCCGGGAGGTTCCCCCATGTCCAAGCCGCCGCTGCCACCCGAGACCGAAGCCCTGCTGAGCCGGCCCAACCCGTGCGTCATGGCCACCGTGCGCTCCGACGGCGCACCGGTCTCCACCGCCACGTGGTACGCGTGGAAGGACGGCCGGGTGCTGATCAACCTCGACGCGGGCCGGGTCCGCCTGAAGCACCTGCGCCGCGACCCGCGCGTGACGCTCACCGTTCTCGCCGAGGACAACTGGTACACCCACATCACCCTCATCGGCCGCGTCACCGAGATGTACGACGACAAGGACCTGGCCGACATCGACCTGCTCTCCCGGCACTACGGCGGCAAGCCCTACCCGAACCGCGTCCGGCCCCGGGTCAGCGCCTGGATCGAGGTCGACCGCTGGCACGGCTGGGGAGAGATGAAGGACAACGACCAGGCCGCGGGCTGAAACCGGCAGTCCACGCCGTCGGCTACGGCATCCCGGGGCCGCCGCCCCACCGCGGCCGTCGTGATGTCCGCGCCCAGCAGCAGTTCCGCGGGCGGCACGTCTCGCGGGACCGCGCGGACCGCGCTCACCACCGGCGCCCTCGGGGCAGCCGGTCCCGGCCCGGTGCCGACAGGTGCAGCACCTCGAACAGATCGCCGTCGGCTTCCCGGCCAACGGCCCGGAGCCGGGACGAGTTGGCACCGCCGTCCGCGAACCGCGCGTGCGCACCGCCCCCTTCCTCGTACGCGAGCCGCGCAGACCGCGCTCGCGCGTCAGGTAGCCCTTGAAGCCGAGCCCGTCCCAGCCGTCGAGCAGATGCTCCCGGCGGGCGACACGGTTGCGGATGACCGATCCGCTCCCGGAGCCAGTCGAGCGTCTCGTCGACCGGGGCACGCAGCTCGGCGCTGGCGATCACGTCCGGGGCCATGGTCAGCCGGCCGATCGGGCAGCCCTACAGCACGTCCCGCCGGCGCCGTAGATACGCCTCGACGCGCTCGTACGGCGTTCCCGGGTCGTCGAGTACTCCCGCGTCGGTAGCTCACATCTCCTCGGCCGTCCGCCGGATCGCGGCCAGAGCGAGGTCCGGCCTGCCCTCCTGCCCGGCACCCGCGCGCTGCGAGGTGCTCATGGCCGCACCCGTGCCCCGCCCGTCTACTCCCCGCGAGGTACGCGCACTGCCTCTGGCCGTACGACGACCGGGGACCCCGCGCGGGGCGACGCTCGGAAGCGACAGACAGGACATCGCGGCAACGCTTCCGAGGAGTTGAACGACATGCAGACCCTGGCGAACTTCGGTGACGGCGGCCCCGGCCCCTGGATCCTGCTCTTCCCGGTGATCTGGGCCCTGGTCATCGGCGGCGGCATCGCGCTGCTGCGCCGCACGGTGTGGCGCGGCCGCCGCGGCGGTCCCTGGCGGCATCCCCCGGCCGGGAACGACTCGCCCATCACCGTGCTCGGACACCGCTTCGCCTCCGGCGAGATCGACGAGGACGAGTACTGGCGCCGGCTGTCCGTGCTGAACGAGGAGTTCGGCCGCAAGGGAGGTGAGGCATGACCACGACGACCGCCACGACGACCACGCGGCCCGCCGCCCGGGTCGTCGACGCGGTGAAGGTGTACGGCGGTGGCGACACCGCCGTACGCGCCCTCGACGGCGTGACCGTGAGCTTCCCGGCCGGCCGCTTCACCGCGATCATGGGGCCCTCGGGCTCCGGCAAGTCCACCCTGATGCACTGCGCGGCCGGCCTGGACACGCTCACCTCGGGCACCGCCCGCATCGGCGACACCGACCTGGGCGGCCTCGACGACCGCCGCCTCACGCTGCTGCGCCGCGACCGCGTGGGCTTCGTTTTCCAGGCGTACAACCTGGTGCCCACCCTCACCGTCGCGGAGAACATCAGGCTGCCCCTGGACCTGGCGGGCGGCCGGGGCGACCCGGAGTGGATCGACGCGCTGATCGACGTCGTCGGACTGCGTGACCGGCTCCACCACCGGCCCGCCGAACTCTCCGGCGGACAGCAGCAACGCGTGGCCGTGGCCCGGGCGTTCGCCGGCCGGCCGGACGTCGTCTTCGCCGACGAGCCGACCGGCAACCTCGACTCGCGCTCCGGCGAGGAGGTGCTCGGCCTGCTCGGCCGCGCCGTACGCCAGACAGGGCGCACGGTCGTCATGGTCACCCACGATCCCGTGGCCGCCGCGCACGCCGACGAGGTCGTCTTCCTCGCCGACGGACGCCTGGTCGACCGCATGGAATCCCCGACCGCCGACCGGGTCCTGGACCGGATGAAGGCCTTCGAGGTGCCCTCATGAACGCCTCCATACGCCTGAGCGTGTCCTCCCTGCGCGCCCACCGGCGGCGCTTCGCCGGTACGTTCCTCGCCGTGTTCCTGGGCGTGGCGTTCCTGGCCGGGACGCTCGTCATGGGCGACACACTGCGCGCCGGTTTCGACTCGCTGTTCGGCAAAGCGACCAGCGGCACCGACGCCGTGGTCCGCAGCGCCGACGCCATCACCACGCCCGGCGAGAGCCAGGGCGTACGGCAGCCGGTCGCCACCGGCCTGGTCAGGACCGTCGAGAACGTCCCGGGCGTCGCGGCCGCCGTGCCGAACATCCAGGGCGCCGGGCAGCTCGTGGGCGCGAACGGCGACCCGATCGGCGGCCAGGGCCCGCCCACCCTCGCCGGCAACTGGATCACCGACCCGCAGCTCAATCCGTACCGGCTGGCCGAGGGGCGCGCCCCGCGGAAGTCCGGCGAGGTCGTCGTCAACCGCGGCACCGCCGAGAAGGGCGGCCTGAAGATCGGCGACACGACCGTCCTGCGCACCCCCGACCCGGTCCGGGTGACCGTCGTCGGCCTCGCCACCTTCGGCGGTGAGGACGGCATGGCACAGGTGACCTTCACCGGGATGACCGTGGCCGACGCGGAGAAGTACCTCACGGCCAGGCCGGGCGAGGCGGCGAGCATCCAGGTGCGCGCCGGACCCGGCGTCAGCCAGGAGGAACTCGTCGAGCGGCTGACGCCCGCGCTGCCCAAGGGCGTCGAGGCCATCACCGGCCAGGAGTCGGCCGAGGAGAACACCGAGATGATCTCCAGTCAGTTCCTGGACGTCTTCACGCTCTTCCTGCTGGTGTTCTCCGGCGTCGCCCTGCTGGTGGCGACCTTCTCCATCCACAACACCTTCGCCATCGTCGTCGCCCAACGCACCCGCGAGAACGCCCTGTTGCGGGCGCTGGGTGCCTCCCGCCGTCAGGTCACCGTCACCACCCTGGTGGAGGCCACCGCCGTGGCCGTGACCGCGTCCCTGGCCGGCCTGGCGGGCGGCATCGGCATCGCGGCCGGGCTCCAGGCCCTGTTCCCGGCCATCGGCTTCCCGTTCCCCGAGGACGACCTGGTGGTCAAGGGCCTCTCCCTGGGGCTGCCGTTGGCCGTCGGCATCGTGGTCTGCCTGGGCTCCGCCCTGCTGCCCGCCGTACGCGCCGGCCGCACCGCACCGCTCGCCGCCCTGCGCGAGACGGCCGTCGACGCCTCCGGCGCGTCCCGCCTGCGGGCGGTCACCGGCATGGGCCTGATCGCGCTGGCCGTCGCCCTCACCCTGGCCGGCGTCCTCGTGTCACCGTCCGTCTGGCTGGCGGGTTCCGGCGCCGTACTGGCCCTGGTCGCGTTCGTGGTGCTCGGCCCGGTCGCCTCCACCGCCGCCGTCCGGATCGTCGGCAGCCCGCTCGGCCGGCTGCGCGGCGTCAGCGGCGCGCTGGCCCGGCGCAATGCCTTGCGCAGCCCGAAGCGCACCGCGGCCACCGCCAGTGCCCTGATGATCGGCGTGGCCGTCGTGTCGCTGTTCACGGTGTTCGGTGCCTCGCTGAAGGCCACCATGGACCAGACCGTGTCCCGGTCCTTCGCGGGCGGCGTCGCCGTCAGCGCCCCGTCGTTCGGCGCGGGCGGCAGCGGACTGAGCCCGAGGCTGGCCGGCGCGGTCCAGGAGCTGCCCGAGGTGGACACGGCGGTCGGACTCGGCCGGGGTGTCGCCGAGGTCGACGGCGAGGGCCGGGCCCTCACGGTCACCGACCCGGCCGCCCTGGAGCGCACCTTCGACCTCGGCAGGATCGACGGCTCGATGCGCGGCCTCGGCACCGACGGCATCGCCGTCACCGAGAAGGAAGCCGCCAGGCAGCACCTCGCCACCGGCGGAAAGGCCCAGCTCACCTTCACCGACGGCAGGAAGGAGACGTTCACCGTCCGCGCGGTCTACGGGCAGTCCGAACTCGCCGGCGACTACGTCATCACCCGCGCCGCCTGGGCCCCGCACCGCACCCAGGACTCCGACACCCTCGTCGCCGTCACGTTCGAGGACGGCGTGAGCACGGACGAGGGCAAGGCGGCCGTGGAGAAAGCCGCCGCCCGGTACGGCAACCCGGAGGTCCAGACCCGCGACGAGTACGCGCAGTCCTCGGCCGGCGGCATCGACATGATGCTCACCCTGGTCTACGCCCTGCTCGCCCTCGCCGTGGTCATCGCGCTCCTCGGCATCGCCAACACCCTGACCCTGGCGATCCACGAACGCACCCGTGAACTCGGCCTGCTGCGGGCCGTCGGCCAGACCCGCTCCCAGCTGCGGGCCATGGTCCGCTGGGAGTCGGTCCTGGTCGCCGCCTTCGGCACGGTCGGCGGGCTCGCCCTCGGCGCCTTCCTCGGCTGGGTCCTCGTCAGGGCCTCGGACGGCAGCAGCGACAGCGACTTCGCCTTCGCCGTGCCGTCCGCCCAGCTCGCGGTCGTGGCCCTCGCGGGTCTCGCGGCCGGCGCCCTCGCGGGGCTGCGCCCGGCCCGGCGCGCGGCACGCCTGGACGTGCTGCACGCCATCGCCACCGAGTGACCCTGGAGGTGCCCGCCGACGCGACCTCCGTGTGAACGGTGGTCACCGCCCGGTCAACCGGCAACGGCGGACCGGGCGGGAGCATGTTCGGGCAGCAGCCCGTCGGCGGCGTGCCCGACCTCCGCGAACCTGCGCGCGGGTTTCTCCAGGACCGTGCGCCGTGCCCGGCGCGACGGCGCCGCGACCGCGGCAGAGGACGTCGGGAGGGTGAACCAGACGACCTTGCCGGACTCGCCGTCCGGCCGGACGCCCCAGCTCTCGCTCATGGCGGCCACCATCGCCAGCCCGCGCCCGCAGGTCGCCAGCGGCTCGGCGTCGTCGACCACGGGCATCCGCGGGTCGTGGTCGCGCACCGACACCGTGAGCCGGTCGAGCAGCAGCTCTATCTCCACGGTGCACGTCTTGTCGGGCTGGGCATGCCGGTGGACGTTGGACAGCAGCTCCGTCACCCCGAGCGAGGCCCGGTCGATCAGAGCGTCCAGATGCCAGTAGCGCAACTGCGCAGAGACGATTCTGCGGACCTGGCCGATCCGCGACGGCAGGGCTTGGAGCTCCACCGTGCAGTGCCTGCTTGGGTAGCTGATCACGGCTGCGACTCCCCGACGTGAGGTCCGGAAGAACACGGAGTTCGGATCCAGCAGGGCGCCTTCGTGACGCTGTCGCCCGCTGTCATGGCCGGCGGGCTGGTTCGCAGCGTTATCGCCGGTAAACCCAGAGTGACGTGAGACCACAGTGACGCAGGGGGTGGGGTACCGCAACTCGCGGACATCTCAGTCGCCGCGCCCCGCCGCCCGGCGCACGGCCTCGATGAAGCGCCGTGCGGCCGGCGGCCCCGGCTCGCCCGGAGCGGGGTCGTGATCGCCCAGGGTGAGCAGGTACCGGTTGCCGTTGAGATCCGCCGTGGCCCGGTCATCGGGGCCGAACCAGGGCTTGGAGGCGCGCACCGCCTGCACCGGCGCGCTGTCGATCTCACTGCCGTAGCTGGTCAGCAGCTCGAGCCGGCCGTCGCTGATCCGGACCTGGCCGGCCCGGGTGAGCGAACGCAGCCGCTTCCCGATCCGCACGCCCGTGGCCCTGAACTCCGGCTCCGCCATGCCACCCGCCCCCTTGTGTGCGTCGGTGTACCGGCCCGCCCTCTGCGCGGTACCCGGCACAGGCTCGTGTCCTGATCCAGTGTGCCCCCGTCCGGAGACTTGCTCCGGTGGTGCGCCGTACCCCTGCCGGTACCCCGTCCGGGGCTCCGGTCCCGCGGTGAAGTCTGCCCCCACCCGGCGTCGAGCACCAGTACAGCGGACCCCCTCTGCAGGGGGCGCCCGGAGCACACACGCAAGTGCGCCCCCTGGAGTGCGCGCCCCCTTGCACCGGCTCTGCCCCAGGGGGCGCTTTGGGGGGCTCAAAGGTGCGTTTATGCAGGTGAGAAGCGTGTGTCAGGTGCTTATGATCGGGGGTGTCGGCCGCGCGACGCGTCGTCGGCGCGCAGCGTTAGGAGCCCCCTCGTGAGCACCCCCCAGCAGACCCGGACCGGCGTCACCCTCGACGTCGACCACAGCGACACCGCCTACCGCGCATGGCTGAAGGAAGCCGTCCGCAGAGTCCAGGCCGACGCCAACCGCTCGGCCGACACGCACCTCCTCCAGTTCCCCCTGCCCGAGCGGTGGGGCGTCGACCTGTACCTGAAGGACGAGTCCACCCACCCCACCGGCAGCCTCAAGCACCGGCTCGCCCGCTCCCTCTTCCTCTACGGCCTCTGCAACGGCTGGATCCGGCCGGGCCGCCCGGTGATCGAGGCCTCCAGCGGCTCGACGGCCGTTTCCGAGGCGTACTTCGCGAAGCTCGTCGGGGTGCCCTTCATCGCCGTCATGCCGCGCACGACGAGCGCCGAGAAGATCCGCCTCATCGAGTTCCACTCCGGCCGGTGCCACTTCGTGGACGACCCCCGCACGATGTACGAGGAGTCCGCACGCCTCGCGGCAGAGACCGGCGGTCACTACATGGACCAGTTCACCTACGCCGAACGGGCCACGGACTGGCGCGGCAACAACAACATCGCCGAGTCCATCTTCCGGCAGCTGCGGATGGAGCGGTTCCCCGAGCCGGCGTGGATCGTCGCCACGGCGGGCACGGGCGGCACCTCGGCGACCCTCGCGCGCTACGTGCACTACATGCAGTACGACACCCGCGTCTGCGTGGCCGACCCCGAGAACTCGTGCTTCTTCGAGGGCTGGACCACCGGCGATCCGGACGTCACCTGCGACTGCGGCTCCCGCATCGAGGGCATCGGCCGGCCCCGGATGGAACCGAGCTTCGTGCCCGGCGCGATCGACCGGATGATGAAGGTGCCCGATGCGGCCAGCGTCGCCGCGGTACGGGCACTGGAGCGCGCCATCGGCCGCAAGGCGGGCGGCTCGACCGGTACGGGCCTGTGGAGCGCCCTGAAGATCGTCGCGGAGATGGTGTCCGAGGGACGGCAGGGGAGCGTCGTGACGCTGCTGTGCGACCCGGGGGACCGGTATCTCGACAAGTACTACTCCGACACCTGGCTGGCCGCCCAGGGGCTGGACATCGAGCCGTACACGGCCGCGATCGACTCGCTCCTGGAGACGGGCGTCTGGCCCGGCTGAGAGGACGCCCGGGCTGGTGGCGCTACGCCGTCAGCCTCCGGTCCAGCGCCGTCACGGCGTCCCGGAAGGCTTTGGCCTGAGCCGCCCGCACCGGCTTCATGGCGAGCCGGTACGCCGCAGTCCCGTCGGTCGCGAACGTCCACCGCACCCGGGTCCCCGTACCGGCCGGGGCGAGCCGCCACTCCTCGGCGATCGCGCGCACCCCGGGCACGTTGGTGACGTCGACGCGATAGGCGTACACCTCGGGTTCCGTCGCCGCGATGATCGACTCCCGGAACCGGACGCCTCCCATGAGCCGGATGTCGCGCCCCCTCCCACCGTCGACCGGACGGGCGGCCGTCACCTGGGGAAACCAGTCGGCCCAGCCGGGCACGTCCTCCAGAGCCCGGTAGACCGCCTCCACCGGAGCGGAGATCTCCCGCTCGGAGACATGCCGTACGGGCGCGGCCCGGACGAAGTCGAGCCCCACGGGGCGCAGACGGTGAGCCATGGACGAAGCCCTCCTGGCAGGGGAGCGGGCGATGACCGGCAGCGTCACAGTAGCTGGCGACCCGTCAGCTGTCTGCCTCTTCTTCGGGCTCCCCGGCCACCACCAGCCGTCGCAGATGCTCCACGACCACACCGCGCGCCTCGTCCGGCAGGCCGGAGTCCGTCACGAGGGTGTCGATCCGCTCCAGCGAGGCGAACGAACTCAGGCCCACCTTGCCCCACTTGGTGTGGTCGGCGACCACCACGACACGCCGGGCCGACTGCACGAGCCGCCGGTTCGTCTCCGCCTCAGCGAGGTTCGGCGTCGACAGGCCCGCCTCGACCGATATGCCGTGAACCCCGAGGAACAGCAGGTCGAAGTGGAGCGCCGCGATCGCCTGGTCGGCGACCGGCCCGACCAGCGAGTCGGACGGGGTGCGCACACCGCCGGTCAGCACCACCGTCGCCGCGCCCTGCCGCGGGCCGGAGGTGCGCTGCGCCGCGTGGAAGACGTCGGCCACCCGCACCGAGTTGGTGACCACCGTCAGGTCCGGCACGTCCAGCAGGTGCTGCGCCAGCGCGTACGTCGTCGTGCCGCCGGACAGGGCGATCGCCGCGCCCGGCGCGACCAGCTTGGCCGCCGCCCGCGCGATGTCCTCCTTGGCGGTCAGCTCCAGCCCCGACTTCGCCTCGAAGCCCGGTTCGTGCGTACTCGCCTCGACCACCGGGACCGCGCCGCCGTGGACCTTCTCCAGCATGCCCTGGCGGGCGAGCGCGTCGAGGTCGCGGCGCACCGTCATGTCCGACACGCCGAGCTTGCGGGTCAGCTCGTTGACCCGGACACCGCCCCGGCGGCGGACCTCGTCGAGGATCAGGGATCGCCGCTGCTCCGCGAGGAGGTTCTGATTCTCGCTCACGTACGCTCCGGTCCTTTCGCCTCAATGCCGTCCGTCAGGCCCAGCACACCTGCCCCAACCAGGACATTCTCCCCCGGCTCCGGTGCGCGGACGCCTCATCCTCGCATGTCGCGGGGCCGGTGGCGCCACCGCCCATTCGCCGCGCCCATGTCACCTACAGCTTTCCGCATGGTCACGGATCGGGGAGATTCCGTGACAGCAGGTGTGCGGCGCCGCGGAACCGGAGATCCTGTGCCCGCACGGACAGAGCCGACGGCGTGTCACGGGGGAAGTGCGAATCAGTGGAACGTGCGCAGGAACAGGCCTCGACCGGCGGGCCGGACCAGCCCGCCCGGCGGCCCGGTGAGACGGGGACCGCTCTGGAACTCCTGGTCCACGGCGTGGGCGGCACCACGCCGCAGGAGATGCTCGACGACCCGCGCACGGTGCGGATCACCGGCGACGGCATCGCGGCCGTCTTCCGGCGCGCCGACGACGTCGACGCGGAGACCAGCCCCGACGGCCGCCGCCGCGACAAACCGGTGCCCGAGGCCTACGTCTGGTGCAACCTCACCTCCGGCAACGGCACACGCGCCCTGTGGCTGTTGCTGCTGCCGTTCATGGTCGTCAACCTCGCCCACTGGATGCGCCCCAGCGCCCGCGGCCGCCGCCGTACCGTGCGCCTGTACGGCCTGCTGGTGCGGCTCACGGGGCTCACCCTGACGGTGCTGCTCGTCGCGGCGGCCTGCGAGGTCGCCCTCGACCTGGCGGCCTGGCAGTGCGCGGGCACGCGCGCGTGCGCCGACCGGCACTCCTGGCTCGGCTTCCTCTCGCCCACCGTCTCGGACGGCGGCTGGTGGAGCAGCCCCGGCCGCAGGCTCGCCCTGGCGTCCTTCGTCCCGACCGCCCTGACCGGTCTGCTGTGGTACCTGTCCCGGCGCACCTGGAGCGACTACGAGTCCCAGCAGCCGCCGGCCCGTGACCCCGAGCCCGACGAGGACGGCGACGGCCCGACCGCGCTGGGCCGGCCCGGCTTCTGGTACGGACGCCGGCTGGTGGCCCGGCTGCGCGCCGCGCACACCGCCGCCGGACTGGTCACGGTCGCGGCCGCGGTCGCCGGCGCCGCCGCCCGGCACGACCGGGAGCCCGGCGGCCCCGCCGCACTGAACATCCTGGGCCTGCTGCTGGAGGCGGCCCTCGCGGCCTGCGCCGTCGCCGTGGTGTGGGTGGTGTGCCGCCGGGGCCGCAGCGAGAGACGCATCGACCGGGAACTCGACGAGCGCTTCGTACGGCGCCTGCCGCTCGCCGCCCTTGTCCTGCTCGCCCTCGCCCTGCTGTACGCGGGCTGGGATCGACCCGGCTGGGAGTCGGCCGGCCGGCTGCCGGGTGATGCCACCTTCGGCGGTCTCGCCCTGGTCCAGGGCCTGCTCGTGATCGTCCTCGCCGGCGTGGCGTACGCACTGCACCGCACCGACCCCGACCGGCGGGCCGTGCTGCGGGGCCTCGGCGGACCGGCCGTCGCGATGCTGGCCTGCGCCCTGGGCGGGGTGATGTCCGGCGGCGTGTCGCAGCGCGTGTCCGACTGGCTGGACGGCACCGGGACGTCGATCGACGGCCCGCCGGTCCTGCTGACCTGGCAGGCGTCCGTGATCCCGCCCCTGATCGTGGTGCTCCTGGTGCTCGTCGGCTGGCTGGCGCACCGCGCCTGGCAGCTGGCCCGCGCCGAACGCGAGGCGGTGGCCCGCGACTACCCGGACGAGGCCCAGGACCGCGCCCGCACCCGCCGCATCGCCTACACGCGCGCGATGGCCTCCCTCACCGACCGGGGACCCCGCATCGTCGCCGTCACCTCCGGTGTCACCCTGCTGCTCGGTGCCGCAGCTCTCGTGGGCGCCCTGACCACCGACGAGACACCGGGCGAGGCGGCACAGGGCACCTACCCCGTCGTCCACGGCGCCGCAGAGACCGCCCAGGCCCTCGGCTCCTGGCTGATCGGCCTCGGCTTCGTACTGTTCGTCACCTGGGGCAGACGCGCCTACAAGGACGCCGCCGCCCGCCGCACCATCGGCATCCTGTGGGACGTCGGCACCTTCTGGCCGCGCGCCGCCCACCCCTTCGCCCCGCCCTGCTACGCCGAGCGCGCGGTGCCCGACCTGACCTGGCGGATCGCGACCTGGACCCGCGCCACCGGCGGACGGCTGGTCATCTCCGGGCACTCACAGGGCAGTGTGCTCGCCGCCGCCGCGGCCTGGCAGCTCTCCCCGTCCACCCGCCGACGCGTCGCGCTGCTGACGTACGGCTCCCCGCAGGAGCGGCTCTACGGCCGCTGGTTCCCGGCGCACTTCGGCCCCGCCGCGCTCAGCTCCCTGCACCGGGAGGTCGACTGCTGGCGCAACCTGTACCGGCTCACCGACCCCATCGGCGGCCCGGTGCGCCTGCCCGGCAACCACGACCTCGGGGTCGACCACGTGCCGCTGATGGACCCCCTCTCCTACGGCCGCACCGACCTGCACCCGCTGCCGGCCCCGATCCTCGGCCACTCCGACTACCAGGCGGACCCGGAGTTCGCCGAGGAGCGCCGCAAGCTGCTCGACCGGCTGCGGCCGAGCCTGCCTGCACCCCGTCACACGGCCGAGCAGCCCTGCCCGGATCCGGATGCGGATCCTCAGAGCAGCTCGGGCAGGTCCTCGGCGTAGAGCAGTGTCAGGTCGTCCTTGCTCGGCTCGGGGAGCTGGGCGACCCGGCTCGCGTGCCGCTCCACCATCGCCTCGAAGGTCTGCCGTGCCGTACGGCCGTTGCCGAACGCCGGGCCCTTCGGGAGCTCCGCGAAGTACGTGCGCAGGGCCCGCGCCGCGCCCTCCGCCAGCCGGTACTCGTGCTCCTCGGCCTGCTGCTCCACGATCCGCAGCAGGTCCTCGGGGCCGTAGTCGCTGAAGGTGATGGTCCGTGAGAACCGGGATGCCACCCCGGGGTTGACCGACAGGAAGCGCTCCATCTCGGCCGTGTAGCCCGCGACGATCACCACGACCGCGTCCCGGTGGTCCTCCATCAGCTTCACCAGCGTGTCGATGGCCTCCTTGCCGAAGTCGCGGCCCGCGTCCTCCGGGGACAGCGCGTACGCCTCGTCGATGAACAGCACACCGCCGCGCGCCTTCTCGAAGGCCTCCTGCGTGCGGATCGCCGTCGAGCCGATGTGCTCGCCCACCAGGTCGACCCGGGACACCTCGACCAGGTGGCCCTTCTCCAGCACACCGAGGGACGCGAGGATCTCGCCGTACAGCCGCGCGACCGTCGTCTTGCCCGTGCCGGGGGAGCCGGTGAAGACCAGGTGCCGTTTGACCGACGCCGCCTTCAGGCCCGCCTGCTGCCGGCGCCGGCCCACCTCGATCATGTCGGTGAGGGCGCGCACCTCGCGCTTGACGCTCTCCAGGCCGACCAGCGCGTCCAGTTCACCGAGGACGTCCTTGGAGCTCCGGGCCGACTGCTCGGGCTCCGCGACCGGGGCCGGGGGCTCCGGTTCGGTGCGCTGACCCGGGACCGCGCCCAGCAGGCCGGGGGAGTGGCTCACCGTCTGCACGGCGGTCTCCCGCGCCGCCGGTGCCCGCAGCCCCGCGCTCTCGTCGCTGGTGCAGTCCTCGACGAGGGGGCCCGACCCGGACGAGGCGTCAGCGCCGCTGTCCGCGAACTCGTAACCACCGCGCGCGCACCGCTCCGTGCGGCACTTCCGCAAGCTCGTACGGCTGCCGTCGATCACATGGAAGCCGTAGCCGCCGCTGCCCGTCACCCGGCAGTTGTGGAAGCTGCCCCGGCCCCCGGCCGAGACGTACACCCCCGCCTCCGCCGGTGAGTCGATCGTGCAGCGCTCCACCGTGGGGTCGGCGCCCTTGGTGACGATGACGCCGGTCTGGGTGCCGTCCAGCGTGCAGTTGCTGAGGGTGCCGCCGCTGCCGTGGTCGCGGAACCAGGCGCCCGTCGCCGCGTCCCGGATCCGGCAGTCGTCGAGCTGCGCGGTCGCCCCGTCGCTCACCGACACGGCCGTGTTGCGCACCTGCGACAGGTCGCTGTCGACGACGTCGGCGCGCGAGCCGCGGTCGAGGACGAACAGGGCGTCCGGCACGTCGTGCACCCGGCACGAGTCCAGTACGGCGGTGGCGCCGTCGCTCACCCACACCGCCGGATAGTCGCCCGTGCTGTCGAAGATCTCGCACTGGTTGGCGTCCACGCGCGTGCCCGGGTCCCACACCGACAGGCCGTTGCGCCCGAACTGCCGCACCGTGGTGCGGGTCAGCGTGAGGACGGAACGGGACCGCAGGTCGACCGCGTTCTCCGGGATGTCGTGGATACGGCAGTCGGCGAGCGTCAGCACCGCGTCCGTGTCGAGCGTGACCCCGTCGGCCGTCGTGCGGTGCACATCGCAGTCGGTGAGGTGTGCGGTGGCCCGGCCGGTGATCTGCACACCGCTGCCCCGGACCTCGTAGATCTCGCAGCCCACCGCCTCCAGCGCCGAGTTCTCCCCGGTCGCCGACAGGCCCGAGCCCGAGGTGTGGTGCACCCGGCAGCGCTCAAGCCGGGGGTGGGCGCCGCCCCGCACCGCCACACCCGCCTGGCCGGCCGCGACGACCTCGCACTCCTCGAACACCCCGCCCGCGCCGTCGAGTACGGCGATGCCGATGCCCGCCGGGTTGTCGACCGCGCAGCGCCGGACCGTGGGCCGGGCGCTGCCGCGCACCTCGATCCCGGCCGCCGACCGCGTGACCACCCGTACGTTGCTCAGCTCCGGCGTGCCCTCCTCCACCAGCACCGCCGGGGCGGCCGCGTCCTGGCCCTCCACATGCAGGTCCTGGACCACCGCCGAGGCGCGCACGGTCAGCGGCACGCCGTCCAGGGGCGCGATCCGCACCGAGCCGGGGGAGCCCTCGGGACCGCGCAGCGTCACCGCGCGCTGCACGACGAGGTTCTCCCGGTAGGTGCCGGGGGCCACCGTGAGGACGTCTCCGTCGGCCGCGGCCTCCAGGGCAGCGGCGAGCGATGCGTACTCACCTGTGCGGCGCCGCCACCGCGACGTGCCGGTGTGCGTCACCTGGACCGTGCCCTGTGCCATGGTGTAGCTGTGCCCCCACCTCGGTCGTACTGATGGCTCGTTCGCCTTCGGGACGCTCCCGCCGGTGTCGGGACCACGCCCGGCCGGGCCCGTGGGGCCTGTGCGCGCACGCGGCATCGAGACCGGCGCGCCCCTCCTGCTCGCTCGCGCGCGGGTTGTGCCGAACGGTTCGGCCGGACCACCGTAGCGTGCGCGCGGGTGGTGGGTTGACCAGAGCCGGAAGGCTGTCAGCTGCCGGTGCCCGTCCTGCCCCAGTCCGGGCCTGCCTTGTCCCATGCCTGGTCCCAACGGGCGTACCGGCGGCGGACCATGCGCCAGACGATCAGCCGTCTGCCGCCCTCTATGAGACCGCCGGCCGCCAGGGCCGCGCCGAAGCCGGCGAGGACCGCGTGCGTCGACGCCGTCGCGGAGTCGAGGGGGCGGGCCACCATCCGGCCGTGCCGGTCGGTCCATATCCGGAACTCGTCGCCCTGCTGCGGGTCCTTGAGGCTCGCCAGCACCGGGCCCTGATGTGAGGTGCCGTCCGGTGCCGTCCAGTCGGCGAGGACGCGGGTGCGCAGATCCCGGCCCGTGGAGGTCTCGGGGTCGGCGTCCAGCGGGGAGGGATCGAGCTTGCGGACCACTGTGGCCGTTACCAGGTGCCGTGTGTGGTGCTGCTCGCGGACGGAGCGCTGAAGGGCGTCCTGGGCGGCGCCACTGACGAGGGAACCGGCCACCGGGGCGGCCAGCAGAATCAGCACCAGGGCGGCCAGCGCCACCCAGGCCTCGGCCAGATCCGTGGCGCGGCACAGCGGGTTGCGCCGCCAACGCCAGAGTCCGCTGATCGCTCGCACCGCCTGCACCCCCTTCCCGCTCCGTGATAATCCCCTGCGGAGCCCTCCACGCGCCGACCGGGCGAAGAGAGAGCGAAATCACCTCTCACCGGCGACTCTCATGAACTTCTCACACAGGCCCAACGCCCGGGCGTCTGGGGCGGTTCCCGCCCGGGGCGGCGACCGCCGGCCCGGCTATTCGAGGACGCTGACCGGATCGCCGACCCGGATCGTGCCCCGGGACAGGGGCACCAGGTTCTGCCCGAAGACCAGCTTGCCGCCGAGCCGCCGATGACGTCCCAGGCTGTACAGGGGCTCCCGGCCGCGCTCGCCCGTGCCCTGGTCGGTGGTGGTCACCACGCACCGGCCGCAGGTCTTGGCGACGCGGAAGGACACCTCCCCGATGGCGAGACGCGACCAGCCGTCCTCGGCCCAGGCGGCGGTGCCCGCCACGACCACGCTCGGCCGGAAACGGTTCATGGGCAGCGGGCCCTCGTCCGCGTGGTCACCCTGCGCGACAAGGGCGTTGAGGGCGTCGAGGGAGGCCGTGGTGGTGAGCAGCAGCGGAAAGCCGTCGGCGAAGGAGACGGTCTCGCCGGGATGCGCGTACTCCGGGTCGAGGGGCCGGCGCGTGGCCGGGTCGTCCATGTATGCGAGGCGCGCGTCGATGCCGAGATAGGCGCTGCACCAGGCGTGCGCGGCCTCGTCCTCGGCGGGGAGCGCGTCGACCTTGTCGCGGAAGATCTCCACCGGCACTGTGCCCGACGGCCGCGGGACGCTCACCGTCAGGGGCTCCATGCCAGGTGCGGACAGCCGGACGCCGCCGTCCGGCAGAAGCTCGGCGGCGGCCAGTGCGAGGCGCGGCTCCCGACGCTGTGTGAGGACCTTTCCCCCGTCGTCGATCAGCACCCAGCGCCGGTCTCCGGCCAGCCCCCAGGGCTCCACGGCGGCCTCCCGGGGCGCGAGGCCCCGGACCGCCTTGACCGGATGGACGTGGATCGAGTGCAGATGTGCGTTCCCCATGGGGCCATCGTGCCAGCCGGCACCGACAGCCCCCGGGCGGGCGGATCAGTAGCCGCGGTACTGCTGGTTGTTGTACGGGTCCTGATAGGGAGCCTGGGCGGGCCGGGGAGCCGCGGGGCGCATCGCCTCGTAGCCCGCGGGTGCCGCCGGGCGCGGCTGCTGCGGCTGGGGGCCGGGGTAGCCGCGCGGTGCGGTGGCCTGCTGCGGGATGTACGCCGCGGGCGCCTGCTGGAGCGGGGCGGGTTGCTGCGCCTGCGGATAACCGTAGGCGGGCTGGGACGGGGCTGCCGGGAGAGCGGGCAGCGCCGACGGGAGGGCGGGCAGGCTGCCGCCCGGCGTGTCGTACTGAGCGGGGACCCGGATCGGGGCGATCTGCGGGGTGCCCCGCTCGGCGACGAGCTTGTCGTAGATCGGGGTGTCCGGGAAGGAGGCGGAGTAGTAGCCGCCGCCATAGGTGGAGCGGGGGGAGGTCATGGCACATAAGTTAAGCCCACGATGTGCTGGTTGGGGAGACCGATAAGAGGGTTGTTTTCCGCGTCCGCAGTGACTCGGTATCCCCAATGCGAGCGAACTCGGCAAAAAGGGGCACCGGACAAGGCTCCGATCGTATAAAGGCCGAGTTCCGGGCGGGTTACCAGGGGTTGGCCATCGGTCTTCCGGTGGCGGTGCATGGGAGTTCGCCGCGGGGAGGAATAGGTTGTGCGGACGGAACTCGACGGACGGCCGGGATGTGCCTGGCGCGGCGACACGCAATGGGGGCGGACATGCAAATGCTGAAAGGTTCAAATACTCCGGTGCCCACCTCGCCGCTGCGCGTGGAATTGGGCTGGCGGGCCGGCCCGGGGGTGCCCGACGCCGACGCCTCCGCTTTGCTGCTGGTAAGCGGAAAGGTCCGCTCGGACGCGGACTTCGTCTTCTACAACCAGCCCGCGCACTCCTCCGGCGCGATCCGGCACGAGGGCAAGCGGACCGCCGACGGCCGGGTGACCGACACGCTCCTCGTCGACCTCACGCGCGTGGAGCCCGGGATCGAGACGATCGTCCTGGCCGCATCCTCCGACGGCGGGGCGTTCGGGCAGGTCCCGGGGCTGTACATCGAGGTCCAGGACACCACGCGGGGAACGCCGGTCGCCCGCTTCGACAACCCGGGCGCCACCACTGAAACCGCTTTCGTGCTCGGCGAGTTCTACCGCCGCCAGGGCGCCTGGAAGTTCCGCGCCGTCGGCCAGGGCTACAGCAGCGGACTCGAAGGACTGGCCACGGACTACGGCATCACGGTCGACGAACCGCAGCAGGCGGGCCCGGCACCGGCGCCGACTCCGGCCCCGGCTCCCGTGCCGCTCGTGGCCGCCCCCTCGGCGTACACGCCCCCGCCGCCCACCCGCCCGGCGGCCCCGCCGCCACCGTCCGCGCCCCCGGCGGCAGCGCCCGCACCCGTCCGTCTCACCAAGGTGACGCTCACCAAGGCCGCCCCCTCCGTGTCGCTCACCAAGCAGGGCGGCACCTCCGGCGCCCTGCACGTGAACCTCAACTGGCAGGTGCGCAAGCAGTTCTCGGGCTGGAGCAGCAAGTTCGGCCGCCCGGCCGCGATGCACTCCGACCTCGACCTCGACCTGTGCGCGCTGTACGAACTCACCGACGGCAGCAAGGGCGTCGTACAGGCCCTCGGCAACGCCTTCGGGGCGCTGCACCAGCCCCCGTACATCCACCTCGACGGCGATGACCGCACCGGCGCCGTGTCGACCGGTGAGAACCTCACCGTAAATCTCGACCACAAGAACGCCTTCCGGCGCATCCTCGTCTTCGTCACCATCTACGAAGGCGCCCGCTCGTTCGCCGACCTGAACGCCACCGTCACCCTCCGGCCGCAGCACGGCGCCCCCGTCGAGTTCTTCCTCGACGAGTGCACCGTCCCCTCGCCGGTGTGCGCGCTCGCCCTGATCACCAACACGGGCACCGACCTCGTCGTACAGCGCGAGGCGCGCTATCTCGTGCCCGAGCGGGGGGTGAGCCCGCAGCGGACCGTCGACTACGCCTACGGGTGGGGCATGAACTGGACCCCCGGCAGGAAGTGACTGCTGCCCTCCGGGTGTGGCCGTGAGCGCGGCGGTCAGCCCTCGTCGGGCACGGCGTCCGGACGGGCGTAGGTGCGGCCCTTCCAGGCCGCGCCGCGTCCCCGGTAGTGCCGCACCGCCGAGTCGACCGTCATGAGGAGATAGAGGAACGCGGTGAACGGCAGCAGGGGCGCGAGCCACAGCGGCTGCCGGTAGCAGCGGAGCATCGGGACGTACGTCCCCGTCATCACGAGCCACGCCGACGCTCCGGTGACCGCTGCCGCCGCGTTCCCCGTCGCCAGGCCGGCCACGACCGCCACGGGCGGCACCAGATACACCAGCGCCAGCCCGGCGACCGTCCCGGCCAGCAGCAGGGGGTTGTGCCGCAGCTGGGCATAGGCGCTGCGCGACACCATCCGCCACAGGTCGCCCAGCCGCGGATACGGCCGGACACTGTCCACCCGGTCGGCCAGCCCCAGCCAGACACGGCCGCCGCTGCCCTTCACCGCCCGCGCGAGGGCCACGTCGTCGATCACGGCGTGCCGGATCGCGTCCGGGATCCGCGCCCGTTCGGCGGCCTCCGCCCGCAGCAGGACGCAGCCACCGGCCGCGGCCGCCGTCCGGGTCCCCTCCCTGCCGATCCGGCGGAAGGGGTAGAGCTGCGCGAAGAAGTAGACGAAGGCCGGCACGACCAGCCGCTCCCACGTGCTCTCCACCCGCAGCCGGGCCATCTGCGAGACGACGTCGAACCCACCCGTACGAGCTGCCGCCACCAGCTCCCGCAGGCTGTCCGGCGCGTGCGCGATGTCGGCGTCCGTCAGCAGCAGGTACTCGGGGTCACGCGCGCGTGCCAGGCCGATGCCGTGCCGCACCGCCCACAGCTTGCCGGTCCAGCCCGCGGGCGGCTCGCCCGGCGAGCCCACCGTCAGCGGCAGCCCGCCGTGCCGGCGCGCCAGTTCACGCGCCAGATCACCGGTGCCGTCCGTACTGCCGTCGTCGACGAGGAAGATCTCCGCCCGCCCCGGATAGTCCTGCCCGAGCAGCGACGGCAGCGCGTCGGGCAGCACCGCCGCCTCGTCGCGGGCCGGGACGACGACGCATACGGACGGCCAGGCGTCCGGTTCCCGGCGCGATGGCAGTCGCACATCCGTGCGCCAGAAGAAGCCCTGACAGAGCAGCAGCCACAGCCAGGCGAGAAGCGATCCAGCGGCAGTCCACACAATGGCGCTCACGCGCGCAGTCTCCCCCACCCGAACGGCCCGGTACCGCTCATCGTCTATCGTGATCGGGTGAAGATCGCGCTCATGGACTCCGGAATCGGTCTGCTGGCGGCCACCGCCGCGGTACGGCGGCTGCGCCCCGACGCCGATCTCGTACTCTCCCTGGACCCCGACGGCATGCCATGGGGCCCGCGGACTTCGGAGGACCTGACCGAGCGCGCCCTGGCCGTCGCCGAGGCGGCCGCGGCGCGCCGCCCCGACGCCCTGATCGTCGGCTGCAACACCGCGACCGTGCACGCGCTCACCGCCCTGCGCGCCCGCCTCGAGCCGGGACTTCCGGTCATCGGCACCGTCCCTGCGATCAAGCCGGCCGCGGCCGGCGGCGGACACCTCGCCATCTGGGCCACCCCGGCCACCACCGGCAGCACGTACCAGCGGACCCTGATCCGGGACTTCGCCGACGGGGTCCCCGTCACCGAGGTGCCCTGCTGGGGCCTCGCCGAGGCCGTCGAACGCGCGGACGAGGCCGCGATCGACGCCGCCGTGTCCGCGGCCGCCGCACTGACCCCCGACGAGGTGACCACCGTCGTCCTGGGCTGCACCCACTACGAGCTGGTCGCCGAGCGCATCCGGACCGCCGTCCAGCGCCCGGGCCGGCCGCCCCTCGTGCTGCACGGCTCCGCGGGTGCCGTGGCCGCGCAGGCCCTGCGCCGGCTCGGTGAGCAGCCCGCGCCGGGGGCCGCGCCCCACGGCACCCTGACCGTCCTGCTGAGCGGACGCGAGGGCGCACTGCCCGCACCCGCCCTTGCCTACGCCGAAGGGCGGCTGCTGCAGGCGGTCACACCGGCCGGCTGACCACCGCCCGGCCGGCGCAGTAACGCTCCGCCACGAGGTACCAGCGGAGCGAAACCTGAGTAACCTCATAGGCATGAGGGACCACCGCCACGGCGAGAACGCTCCCCACGCGCACACCGACGTCTGGACCGGCCGGGCCACCAACCGCGTCCAGTGGCTGCTCGCGCTCATCGGCGCCGCCTGCATGGCGCTCGGCATCGAACTGGCCGTCGACTCGGCCTGGACGTCCGGCATCGCCCCGCTCGCCATGGCCGTGGTCGGCTGCATCGCCGCCGGGCTGCTGGTCCTGTTCGGAACACTCGCCTTCGTGCACGTCGCCCTGCGGGTCGACGAGAAGCACCTGGAGGTGCGCTGCGGACACATCGGCGTGCCCCGCCGCCGCATCCCGCTCTCCCAGGTGGCGGGCGCCACGTACATCTCGCATGTCACTCCCCGCCACTGGGGCGGCTGGGGCTATCGATGGCGGCCGGAGAAGGGCACCGCGGTGGTCGTGCGGCGGGGTGAGGGCGTCGTGCTGGAGCTGTGGGACGGACACACCTTCACGGTCACCGTGGACGACGCGGAGGCGGCCGTACAGGTGATCAAGGCGCGGCTGGGGCGGACCCAGCCGGGCGCCCCCGCGCACTGAGAGGGCGTCCGGTCACCACGCCGGGGTACGTCCGGCGGCCCGGGAACGCGCGTCCGGCGTGCGGCTCGAAGGTTCGTCGGTGAGCGGCCGGGCCGTGGCCATCCCCGCCAGCAGCCCCGCCCCCACCGACACCGCGGTGAAGCTGAGCGCGTTGCCGAACGCGGCGATGACCGCGAGCGCCGTCAGGGCCGCGCCCGCGGTGAGCGCCACCGGGGTCGGGCGCGGGCTGCGCCAGAGCGCGTACAGCACCCAGCCGAACGCCGCCGCCAGCAGGGCCACACCCACGATCCCCTGTTCGGCTGCCTGCTGAAGGGGCGCCGAGTGGGGCTTGCCGTCGGACAGCAGTGACTGCGCGGACGTCGCGCTCAGCTCCCCGAAGCGCCCCGGGCCGACGCCCAGGGCGATGTCGTCGCGCAGCAGATGCCAGGCGTTCCGCCAGAGCCGCACCCGGTGCGGTGTCAGCCGCTCTTCGGAGGCGGCCACCAGCCCGCCCGGTACGGCCCGCGCCGCGACCGCCCACGTCAGACCGGTCACCAGGACGGCGACCGCGCCCAATGCCGCGAGGCCCGCACCGCGGCGACGGGTGCGGCCGGCGGCCAGCGAGCACAGCAGCACCGCGACACAGGCGACGCATCCGGTGCCCGAGCCGAGCACGGCCGCCAGCACCGCGGCCCCGGCGGCCTGCAGTCGCAGGGCGAACCGCACGGCCGGAACGCGAGCGGCCCAGGCCGCGCAGCACGCGGCACCGGCCGACAGCGTCAGCACCGCAGCCGTCGCCCCGGCGTGCCCCAGAGGTGTGGTGATCTGCGGGCCCGGCGCGAGGTGCGGAACCGCGACGGTCAGTCCGATACCGGCCAGGGCCCCTGCGCAGGGCGCGCCGACCGGCAGCAACGCCCCGCCGATCCGCCCGGCGGCGTACCCGGCCGCCACCGCCAGCACCGCGAGCAGTACACCCTCCGGGCGGCCGTCGTGCAGCGCGGCCGTGACCAGGGACCAGCCGGCGCAGGCCCCCAGCACCACGACGCCGGTCCCGTCCACAACGATTCGTCTCTCACCGTCCGCGTCCTGCCCGGACGCGGACGTCAGCCCACTGGAACCCACCCCGCCCCGCCCCCCGCGCCACGTCGCCCCCGACCTGTGAAGACCCCGGTCGCACGGGCCGCCACCGGCCGCACGACTGAGGCTTCGGCACACCGTAGCCGCTGGTGGACGGTTTGTGGATGTGTCGTGACGAAATGAGCAGGAACGTTGCGGCAGATACCCGGCGAGGCGGTGACGCGGCCGCCTCGCGGACCGCGCTGTCGGTGTCAAGGCCGCTCGCCTTACACTCCGGGAGTGACCGTCACCGCAACCTCCGTCGGCGAGTCGGACCAGCTGGAGCCGCGGATCGCGCCAGGAGCGCGGACCTGGCCCCGGCGTCTGGTGCGTCTCCTCCCGGCCGCCGTAGCCGCGCTCTCCGGCCTGCTCCTCTACGTCAGCTTCCCGCCCCGCACCCTGTGGTGGCTGGCCCTGCCGGCCTTCGCGATCTCCGGCTGGGTGCTGCGCGGCCGCGGTTGGAAGGCGGGGTTCGGCCTCGGCTACCTCTTCGGTCTCGGCTTCCTGCTGCCGCTGCTGGTGTGGACCGGAGTGGAGGTCGGTCCGGGCCCCTGGCTCGCCCTCGTGGCGATCGAGGCGATCTTCGTCGCGCTGGTCGGTGCCGGTGTCGCCGCCGTGTCGAAGCTGCCCGGATGGCCGGTGTGGGCGGCCGCTGTGTGGATCGCCGGTGAGGCGGCACGCGCGCGCGTGCCGTTCGAGGGCTTCCCCTGGGGAAAGATCGCGTTCGGGCAGGCGGACGGTGTGTTCCTGCCGCTCGCCGCGGTGGGCGGCACCCCGGTGCTCGGCTTCGCGGTCGTGCTGTGCGGCTTCGGGCTGTACGAGGTCGTCCGCCTGGCCGGGATGTGGCGGCGCACCGGCACCGTGCGCCGGGCCGCGGCGGCCGTGGGGCTGGTGAGCCTGGCCGTCCCGGTCGTGGCGGCCGTAGCGGCCCGGCCGCTGGTCAGCGACGAGGCCGAGGACGGCAGCGTCACCGTCGGCGTGATCCAGGGCAATGTGCCGCGGGCGGGTCTCGGCTTCAACTCCCAGCGGCGGGCCGTCCTGGACTACCACGCGCGCGAGACCGAACGCCTGGCCGCGGAGGTCAAAGCCGGCAAGGTCGCGAGGCCCGACTTCGTGCTGTGGCCGGAGAACTCCTCCGACATCGACCCCTTCGCCAACCCCGACGCCCGCGCCGTGATCGACACGGCGGCCAAGGCCGTCGGCGTGCCCATCTCGGTCGGCGGCGTCGTCGAACGGGACGGCAAGCTCTACAACGAGCAGATCCTGTGGGATCCGGCGAAGGGCCCCGTCGACACCTACGACAAGCGCCAGATACAGCCGTTCGGCGAGTACCTGCCGCTGCGCTCGCTCATCGGCGCGATCAACAAGAACTGGACGGCGATGGTGCGCCAGGACTTCAGCCGGGGCACAAAGCCGGGCGTGTTCACCATGGACGGCGCCAAGGTCGGTCTCGTCACCTGCTACGAGGCCGCCTTCGACTGGACCGTGCGCTCCGAGGTCACCGACGGCGCCCAGATGATCTCCGTGCCGAGCAACAACGCCACGTTCGACCGCAGTGAGATGACCTACCAGCAGCTCGCCATGTCCCGGGTCCGCGCGGTGGAGCACAGCCGGACCGTGACGGTGCCGGTGACCAGCGGCGTCAGCGCGATCATCATGCCGGACGGGAAGATCACGCAGAAGACCGGCTTGTTCGTCGCCGACTCACTGGTGCAGAAGGTGCCGCTGCGTTCCTCGCAGACGCCCGCCACACAGCTGGGCATCCTGCCGGAGATCGCCCTCGTGCTGGTCGCGGTCGGCGGACTGGGCTGGGCCGTCGGCGCCGGTCGGCGCGGGCGACGCACCGGTGACGTGTAGCCGTACGCCGGTCGCACACCTCCTGAAACCCGCCGGGGCGCCGTAACCCGCCTATTAGGGTCGGGCCATGGCTACTCCCGACTTCATCCGCACCCTGCGCGCCTCGGCCGGTCACCAGCTGCTCTGGCTCCCCGGAGTCACCGCCCTCGTCTTCGACGACGAGGGCAGAGTGCTGCTGAACCGCAGGGCCGACACCCGCAAGTGGTCGGTGATCGGAGGCATCCCGGACCCGGGGGAGCAGCCGGCGGCCTGCGCCGTGCGGGAGGTGTACGAGGAGACGGCCGTGCGCTGTGTCGCCGAACGGGTCGTCCTCGTCCAGGCCCTGGATCCCGTCACCTACGACAACGGCGATACTTGCCAGTACATGGACATCACCTTCCGCTGCCGGGCCGTCGGCGGAGAGGCGCGAGTCAATGACGACGAGTCGCTGGACGTGGCCTGGTTCGACGTCGACGCCCTGCCCGAGCTGAACGAGTTCGGGCTGTTGCGGATCAAGCAGGCCCTGTCGGACGCACCCACATGGTTCGACCCCACTGCATCGGGCTGAACTGTAGGGCGTGACCACATGGGGCGCGGCAGTCGTGCTGCCTAGGGTCGAGGCATGACCGCGCCCCCTCTCCTTCCGGCTCCCCACGCCCTGCCGCTCGACCTCGGCGGCCGCACCGCGCTCGTCACCGGCGCCGCCGGCGGCATCGGCCGCGCCTGCGCGCTGCGGCTCGCGGCCGCCGGGGCGAAGGTGAGAGCGGTCGACCGGGACGCCGCGGGACTGGAGGCCCTCGCCGGACAGGGCCGCGACCTCGCGGGCGCCGTGGAACCGCACGTCCTCGACCTCACCGACCTGGACGCCGCCGAACTCGCCGCCGCGGGCACCGACGTCCTCGTCAACAACGCCGGGCTCCAACTCGTGCGCCCCATCGAGGAGTTTCCGCCCGACGTCTTCCACACGGTGCTCACCGTGATGCTGGAGGCACCCTTCCGGCTCATCCGCGGCGCCCTGCCCCACATGTACGGACAGGGCTGGGGCCGCATCGTGAACGTGTCGTCCGTCCATGGACTGCGCGCCTCGGCCTACAAGTCGGCCTATGTGGCCGCCAAACACGGGCTGGAGGGACTCTCCAAGACCACCGCCCTCGAAGGCGCGTCCCACGGAGTCACCTCGAACTGTGTGAACCCCGCCTATGTGCGCACCCCACTGTTTGAGAAACAGCTCACCGACCAGGCCCGGGCACACGGCATCCCCGAGGAGCGCGTCCTGTCCGAGGTGCTGCTCCAGGACAGTGCCGTCAAGCGGCTCATCGAGCCGGAGGAGGTCGCCGAGGCCGTGGCGTATCTGTGCGGTCCGCAGGCGTCCTTCGTGACCGGTACCTCACTCGTGCTCGACGGCGGCTGGACCGCCCACTGAGCCCGTGGCCTCGTCGGTCCGGAGTTGTCCACAGGGCTGACGGGACGGCCCGGTCATGGTGAATCCTGTGAGCATGCCCAGCGATCACGTGCAGCCGGCCGAGCGCTCCGCCGGCCTCGCCGAACCGCCACCGGCCGCCGCGGAGACGCCGTATCTCGAGCTCCTGGCCCGCGGCGCGTCCGCCGACGCCTACGAGCAGCCGGTGCTGCTCGCCCGCGCCGAAGGCCGCCCGGCGGAGTGGATCGCCGCACTCCAGCAGGCCAAGCCGCTCGCCCTGCGCGTGCGTGAGGAACTGGAGGGACGGCGCCGCCGCGAGGCCGAGCTGTCCGCCCTGTTCGAGACCGCCCACGACCTCGCCGGGCTGCGCGACCTCGACGCCGTACTCCAGGCGATCGTGCAGCGCGCCCGCTCGCTGCTGGGCACCGACGTCGCCTACCTCAGCCTGAACGACCCGGCGCGGGGCGACACCTACATGCGGGTCACCGAGGGCTCGGTCGCGGCCCGGTTCCAGCAGCTGCGGCTCGGCATGGGGGAGGGGCTCGGCGGCCTGGTCGCACAGACCGCACGCCCTTATGTCACCGACGACTACTTCAAGGACGACCGGTTCCAGCACACCCTCACCATCGACGCCGGCGTGCGGGACGAGGGGCTCGTGGCCATCCTCGGCGTGCCGCTCACACTCGGGCACCACGTCATCGGCGTGCTGTTCGCCGCGGACCGCCGGGCCCGGGTCTTCGAGCGGGAGCAGATCGCCCTGCTCGGCTCCTTCGCCGCCCTCGCCGCGGCCGCCATTGACACGGCCAACCTGCTCGCCGAGACCCGGTCGGCCCTCGCCGGTCTGGAGCGGGCCAACGAGATCATCCAGGACCGCAGCGGCGTCATCGAGCGCGCCTCCGACGTGCACGACCGGCTCGCCGAGCTCGTCCTGCGCGGCGGCGGGGTCCACGACGTGGCCGCCGCCGTCTCCGAAGTCCTCGACGGCACGGTCGAGTTCACCGAAGCCGCCGCGGCCCCGGGGCAGGCCCTGGAGGCGTCCCGCGCGGAGGGCCACGCGGTGCGGCACGAGGACGACTGGATCGCGGCCGTCGCCGCCGGCGGAGAACTGCTCGGCGCACTCGTGCTGCGCGGCCACCCGGGGCTCGACCCCGTCGACCAGCGCACCCTGGAGCGCGCCGCCATGGTCACCTCCCTGCTGCTCCTGGCCCGCCGGTCCGCCGCCGAGGCCGAACAACGCGTCCGCGGCGAGCTCCTGGACGACCTGCTCGACGCCCGCGACCGCGACCCGCGCCTGCTGCGCGAGCGCGCGGCCCGCCTCGAGGCCGACCTCGACGCGGTCCATGTCGTGCTGGCCGCGCGACTGGAGGGCGACGCGCCCGACGCCGACCAGGAGGCGGACGCCCGCAGACGCCTGGCCGCCGCCGCGTCCCACCTCGCCGCCACCCGGCAGGGCCTGGCCGCCGCACGCGACGGCGGCACGGTCCTGCTGCTGCCCCTCGGCCCCGGCGACACCGCCACCGAATTGGCCCGCCGTGCCGCCCGGCATCTGGGGACAGCGGTCCACGCACCGGTCACCGTCGGCGCCTCCGCACCCGCGGAGGACCTCGCCACCCGACCGGACTCCGTGGCCACGGCCTACGCCGAGGCCCGGCGCTGCCTCGACGCCCTGCGGCTCCTCGGCCGCTCCGGGGACGGGGCCGCCGCCGAGGACTTCGGCTTCCTCGGGCTGCTCCTGGCCGGAGACCGGGACATCCCCGGCTTCGTCGACCGCACCATCGGCCAGGTCGTCGCCTACGACCGGCGGCGCGGCACGGAGCTGCTGCGCACCCTCGACGCGTACTTCGCCTGCGGTATGAGCCCGGCCCGCACCAAGGACGAACTGCACGTCCATGTGAACACGGTCGCCCAGCGCCTGGAGCGCGTCGGCCGCCTCCTGGGTGACGACTGGCAGAGCCCGGCCCGCGCCCTGGAGATCCAACTCGCCCTGCGGCTGCACCGGTTGTCGGCGCGGCACTGACACCCGTGGGCGGGCCCCCGTACGCGGTGAGGAACGCACGGGGGCCGGTGCCGGGACGGCTCAGAGAGTGCGGGCGTCGGCCGCCGGTGCCGTCGTCCGGTCGGCGCCGACGGGAGGAGTGACGTCGGCCAGGTCCCGGTGCCGGGTCTCCTTGGCCGCCGCCACCGCGATCACCGTGAGCACGGCTGCGGCGATGACGTACAGGGCGATCGGCGTGGAACTGCCGTAGTCGGACAGCAGCGCGGTGGCGATCAGCGGCGCGGGCGCACCGGCCGCGACCGAGGCGAACTGGGCGCCGATGGACGCGCCGGAGTAGCGCATCCGCGTCGCGAACATCTCGGAGAAGAAGGCGGCCTGGGGCGCGTACATCGCCCCGTGCAGCACCAGCCCCACCGTGACGGCGAGGATCAGGTTGCCGAAGCCGCCGGTGTCGATCAGCGAGAAGAACGGGAACATCCACAGCCCGACCCCGATCGCACCCATCAGATACACGGGCCGGCGTCCGATCCGGTCGGAGAGCGCGCCCCACGCCGGGATGGCGGCGAAGTGCACGGCCGAGGCGATCAGTACGGCGTTGAGCGCGGTCTGCTTGGAGACGCCGGCCGAGGTGGTGGCGTAGACGAGGATGAACGCCGTGATGACGTAGTAGCTGATGTTCTCCGCCATGCGCGCCCCCATCGCGACCAGCACGTCACGCCAGTGATGCCGCAGCACGGCGACCAGCGGCAGCTTCTCGGCCTCCGCGGCCCGGTCCGCCTTGCGCGCCTCGGCCTGCGCCAACGCCTGCTTGAAGACGGGCGATTCATCGACAGACAGACGAATCCACAAACCGACGATCACCAGCACGCCGGAGAGCAGGAACGGGATCCGCCACCCCCAGCTGCCGAACGCGGCGTCCGACAGCACGGCGGTCAGCACGGACAGCACACCCGTGGCGAGGAGTTGCCCCGCCGGCGCGCCGGTCTGCGGCCACGAGGCCCAGAATCCGCGCCGCCGCGCGTCCCCGTGCTCCGACACCAGCAGCACGGCACCGCCCCACTCGCCGCCGAGCGCGAACCCCTGGACCAGCCGGAGCACGGTGAGCAGGACCGGCGCGGCCGTGCCGATGGTGGCGTGCGTGGGCAGCAGCCCGATCGCGAAGGTCGCCCCGCCCATCAGCAGCAGACTCAGCACCAGCAGCTTCTTGCGCCCCAGCCGGTCACCGTAGTGCCCGAACACCAGCGCACCGAGCGGCCGGGCGGCGAACCCGACCGCGTACGTCAGGAACGACAGCAGCGTGCCGACGAGCGGGTCGGAGCCGGGGAAGAACAGCTTGTTGAACACGAGCGCGGCGGCGGAGCCGTACAGGAAGAAGTCGTACCACTCGATGGTGGTGCCGATGAGGCTGGCCGTGACGATGCGTTTGAGGCTGGCGGGGGGTGGTGGAGCGGTGGGTGCGGAGGCCATGTGCGCCACTTCCTCGTGTGCGGTGGGGATGGGTACGTGTCGGCACACGGTAGAAACATGCAGGTCAGGCGCACATGTGGCGGGACAACATAGTTCGAGGGTTGGCTATGCCTGCAGCCACCATGCCGGCTCGCGGAAGGGTGGTTCAGGGGGGCGGAGGTGGGCGGAACGTGTGCCGTCCGGGACGCGTGGTTCGGGGTGATTTGACGGTGCGGTGCTGACTCCCGTGCTGGTTTGGTGCTGACTAATAGCCCACGTCATGACCCGTCTGGTGGCAGTGACGTCCAACGTCGAGGCCGACCTGGTCGGTGGGAGGGGTGCCGCCGGCACCCGTCTACGACACCATTGCGTCTACGGCGTCGTACCGGGCCAGCAGGAGCGTGGTCGGCGAGGCCAGTGAGCCGGTGACGCCGCCGATCACCCCTTCTGTCGTGGTGCAGGAGCACTGGTGGACTGTCGGTATTCGAGGGTTGCAGTATTCGCCGTAGAGCGAGCAGTTCCGTACGCGGCTCGGTCACGTCAGCGGTGACAAGGTCGTCCGCAGCGTCGGGTACTCCCTGGGCAGCGCGATAGGCGGCCTGGTCCTGGCCGCCGGCACCGACACCGGTCATCTCTTCCCGAACGACCACGCCTACACCACCGCAGCACTCGTCGGCATCGCCGCGATGGCGGTCACCGCCCTGACCGCTACCGCTCTCGCCCGCCAACGCCCGCCCGAGATCAACCCCACCGCGGCCACGGCCAGCGTGCCGAGTCAGGGCCGGTCGAGCCGATGACCGGCTCGCCGGAAGGGAGGCGGCCCCGTCGCCCTGGTCGGCGCCGAGGAGACATATCGCCGATCGCCGGCGCCGATGGCCTGCTGAGACGAGAGAAACAGGTGGACCACGACTCGGCCGGCAGCGTGCGCGGCCTTGCCTCGACCATGCCGGAACGAACCACAGAGGCATGGCACTGCGGACCATCATCGGCGCGATTGGCGGAGCTGGAAATGAGGGCTTCCGCCTGCGTTTCGGACACGGCTACGCTCGGCGCGATGTCTCCGCCGCGGTCTGCTGAACCGTCGACGGGGAGAGGGGTGGCGGTGGGGACGAGCGGCGCGGTGTCCGCGGACGATTCGGATTGGGACCCGGACGAGCACGTGCGGTTTGCTCGCTACCGAAGGATGTTCCACGAGGTGATCCCGGCGGATGCAGCTGCCCTCACCGCCCAAGTGCTCACCGATCCGGACAAAGGGATGGCGAACAGTGCCGTTTGCGAGTACCTCGACAGACGAGCCGCCGAACTGCTCACGGATCCCGACTATCCCGCCTGGCGCCTGGAGATGACTGGCCATGTTGGAGTGGACGACTTCTCCACACGGCGCCTCAATGAGTGGACATTGCTGCGGGCGATGACCTTGAACGAGCCGTGGGACGCCGAGAACCTACTCGTGGCCTCCAACTGGCTACAACTTCGCACAGCCGAAGAGTCCTCAGTCACCACCGCTCTGGAAGTTCTGGCTGAGAGTGGCCGCACACGGCGCATCCGCAACATTGCCGGGTCTCGGCTGCCCGCCGCCCAGCGGTCGATGTCAGCCGGACCGGAGCTCTGAGCCCCTGTCCCTTCGCCGCGACCCGGCGCAACAGGTCCGAACTCAACGACGACGGGCAGGGCGACCAGCGCCGCGTGCGCATCGAACTGCACGTGCCCAGAACCACGAAACGAACGAGGGCCGACGGCAAGCCGTCGGTCCTCTGGTCAGCTATCCCACAGCACAGCACGCCCCTGCAGCTCATCAGCCGCCGAGAGTCCCCATGCACGTCATGCACCGGCTCGTCGCCTGCAGCTGCGCGTTCCCCCCAGTGGCGATGGCTGGGCTGCTTGGGTGCGCTGATACGGTCCCAAACTCCGGGGGACGGATCGAGGATCCAACCCCGCTTCGGGGGCCGCACCTCGTCTTCTGTCATGTGATCGCAGGCGCCTGGAACGTGCGCCTTACCATTCTGTTTGATCAAGATGGCGTTGCCGGGGAACCGCCGCCACTCCTGTCGGACACGCCTTTCCTCCGGGTGTGCCTTGGGCACGCTGCTATCAGGAGGGCAGGCGCACCCCATGCCAATGATGGTGTCGCATCGCTCGCAGCGCACTTCTTTCATGTGACCAAGTGCCACATCCGAGAGTGCGCAGCTCGGCTGGATGGAAAAGCGGCCGGCTTCGCTGACGTAGGGTCTCGCGCTTCGCTGCATGCGCCGAGACGCGGAGACCGATCTCGACCTTGCGGCCGAGCCGGATTACCGCGCTCTGGTGCTGCCACCACCAGGAGTCGGTGCGGTAGTGCCAGACGGAGAAGTCCTCGTACCGGGGGTCGGTGTCCGCGACCTCGTTGAGCAGGGCAATCATCGGTTGCCGGACCAGGCGTTCGCGGTCCGTGCGGTAGCGCTCGCGGGTCGCGTGGGTCGGTTCGCCCTGGAGGTGCCACAACACGTCCATGGCCTGCTCCGGCCAGCCGGTGAACTGTCCGCGCATGCGCAGAGATAGCTCAGGCGTGATCCGCGCGCGGGGAGAGTGAGACGAGCGGGGAGACGTTAGACATGGGGCGGAGCGGTATGTGACGCACCGATCGTCGTCTCGGTGCATCGAGGGAAGCTGTCATGGGCATGTATTTGGGCGTTTGCCCCCTCCCCCACGAGGAGTGAGCGCCTGATGGGCGCCCCCACCACGGCACCCATCCCCACCCCCACGGCCCCCGGCGGACTGCCGCTGATCGGGCACGGACTCCGCCTCGTCCGCGACCCCCTGCCGTTCATCACCTCGCTGCGCGAATACGGCAGTGTGGTGCGCATACGCATCGGCCCCACATCCGCCTACGTGGTCACGGACCCCGCACTGACCCGCCAGGTCCTGGTGACCGACGCCGCCCACTTCCCCAAGGGCGGCAGGTACTACGACGCGTTGCGGGTCTTCCTCGGTGATGGAGTCGCGACCGTCGCCGACGGCGACATTCATCTGCGCAACCGCCGTCTGATGCAGCCCATGTTCAGCAGGGCGCATATCGCCGAGCGCGGCAACGCCATGATCGATCAGGTGCGGACGATGGTCGGCGCCTGGCCCGCGGCCGAGCCGCGCGACATGTTCGCCGGCATGAACGAGATCACCCTGGCCACGTTCCTCGTCGCCGTGTTCGGCGCGGCCCTGCCCGCACACCTGGAGGGCGAGTTCACCGCCCTCATGCCCGAAATCATGAAAGGAACGATTCGGCAGGTCATTCTTCCGCCCTGGAACATGCGGCTGCCGCTGCCCGCCTGGTCGAGACTCTGCTCGGTGTTGAAGACCAACTCGGCCGCCGGCAAGTCCAGGACGAGGCCGTCACCCTCCTGGCCGGCGCGATCGAGACCACCGGCACCACACTCGCCTGGGCGCTGTACGAGATCGCCGGCAATCCCGCCGTCGAACGACGCCTGCGCGAGGAGCTGGCCTCGGTGTGCCAGGACCGGCCGCTGCGCTACGACGACATCGACCAACTCCCGTACGCCCGACGGGTTCTGCAGGAGGCCATCAGAAAGTACGGACCGTCCTGGATGGTGACGCGGACCGCAGCCCGCGACATCGTCCTCGGCGGACACCTCATACCCGAGGGCGCCGATGTCGTGTGGAGTCCCTATCTGCACCAGCACGACTCCTCCTTCTTCCCCGACCCGGTCCTGGTGTCCAGAGTGCTGGGCGCGCTGATGGCACACGACGCCGAGCACGGTACCGAGTACCTGCATACGTTCCGGGTCGCCCTGCGCAGCAACCGGTCGTGGCGGCTGGCCGCCGACGAACTGCACATCCACAAACAGACCCTCGGCTACCGACTGCGCAAGATCGAGCAGTTGACCGGCCGCGGGGTCACGCAGACCGATCACATAGCGGAGCTGTGGTTCGCCGTGCGGGCCCACGACCTGGTCCACAGCCGCGGTCCGGTGCGCGGCTGAAGCCGATGGCCGGGCACGCGGGAAGGGCCGCCCGACCGTCAAGTACCAGCTAAACCGAGATGGAGGAAAGGACGTCGAGGCGCCCCTCGGCCGCGGTGACCTCCCAACGGCGGGCGTACGGGGAACCTCCCGGACCGGTGTCACCGAGCAGCAGCCCAGCGGATCCGACCAGGCCGGGGGCGAGGGTCCGGCCCACGCGGTGCGGCAGGGTCGAGCGGTGCAGCGTCCAGCGGTGGCCCACGACCCGGCCGAGTGACACCTCGCAGTCGAGCATCTGCCGGGCCCGGCCGAGGTCTCCGGCTCCCGCCACCAGTTCCGTCAGCGGGGCGTGGGCCGGCAGCGGCTCGGGGCGGCTGCGGGCGTAGCCGAACCACGTTCCGGTCCGCACCAGCAGGGCGACGGCGCCGGAGTCCGGATCCGCCAACTCCACGGCCGCGCAGGGCAGGCCGGCGCCCGCGCCGGGAAGCCAGTGTTCGGTGTACGGAGCGTGCAGGCCTGTCTCCACCAGCATCGGTCCTCGCCAGGTCAGCACCCCGGCGTCCGGAACGGATGTGGGCGCGAAGTCGACGGCGCGGTTCCAGCGGAAGGCGCCGTCGGCGTGGTGCAACCGCCCGGCGAACCCCTCCTGCCGCGCCAGGTCGAGCAGCTGTCCGAAGGTGAGGTCACCGAGGCTCCGACTGCCTTGGGGATGCGGCCGGTCAGCGGCCTGACGCAGGTCGGCGTAACGGGTGGGCCCCTGGAGCCAGGTGACGGTGCTGGTGACATCGCGGCTGCCGTCGCCCTCGACAAGAAGGGAGCGATGCCACGGCTCCCAGAACGGCCAGATCAACGACCTGAACGTCGCGATGCGCCGGGCGGTGGTCAACGCGCTGGACTTCCTCCAGGACGACCTCGGCATGGACCGGGCGGTCGCCTACGCCTACCTGTCCGCGGCGGCCGACTTCGAGATCTCGCAGGTCGTCGACCGCACCGTGGGCGTGCACGGGGTCATCCGCAGGGACCACTTCACCGCCCAGTAGGACGAGACGCCCCAAGTGTCACCCGGATACACGAAGTTAACTTCTGGGACGCGGGCGTGAGACCCGTCCACCCCACCATCGCAATACCTGTCACTCGACAGGTATCCCTGATCGATCGGAGGTGCCGCGATGGGCCGGCCTGAACTCGTCCCTGAGCAGGGCCCCGACGGTGGCGTCACGAGCAGTCCCGCTCCCGTCGGCTACCAGCAGGAACTTCGCCGGGGGGTGGGCAGCTTCGCGTCGTTCGCCGCGGGCTTCTCCTTCGTGTCGATCCTCACCACTGTCTTCCAGCTGTTCGGCCTCGGCTTCGGCCTCGGTGGGGCGGCGTTCTTCTGGACCTGGCCGCTGGTCTTCGCGGGCCAGTTGCTGGTCGCTCTCTGTTTCGCCGAACTGGCGGCACGCTGGCCCATCTCCGGGGCGATCTACCAGTGGTCGAGCCGGCTGGCGGGCACCACGGCGGGCTGGTTCGTCGGCTGGATCATGATCATCGGTCAGATCCTCACCGTCGCGGCGGCCGCGATCGCGGCGCAGGCGGTGCTGCCGGGCATCTGGTCCGGCTTCCAGATCGCCGGCGGGTCGGGCGCCGATCCGTCGGTCGGCTCCCCGACCGGCGCGCAGAACGCCGTCCTCCTGGGCTGCCTCCTGCTGGTGATCACCACTGTGGTGAACATCCTCGGCATCCGCCAGATGGCCGCCGCCACCAGCATCGGCGTGGCGGTCGAGATCGTCGGCGTGATCGCACTGGTGCTGGTTCTCTTCTTCCTGCCCGAGCGGGGCCCGGAGGCGGTGGCCCACACCACCGGCTGGGCCGGAGACGGCGGCTACTTCGGGGCCTTCCTCGCGTCCTCGCTGATGGCGGCGTACGTCATGGTCGGCTTCGACTCGGCGGGCGAACTGGCGGAGGAGACACACAGCCCGCGCCGGACCACTCCCCGGACCATCCTGCGGGCACTGGTCCTCTCGGGCGTCGGCGGTGCGCTGCTGATCCTCTCGGGACTGATGGCGGCGAGCAGCCTGACCGACGGGAACCTCGCCACCGGCGGCCTCTCCTGGGTGCTCACCGACCGGCTCGGAGACGTCCTGGGCCGGCTGCTGCTGTGCTGCGTCGCGGTGGCGGTGTTCGCCTGCACCCTCGCCGTGCAGACCTCCGGCGCGCGGATGATCTACTCCATGGCCCGCGAGAGCGCCCTGCCGTTCCACCGGCACCTCGGCAAGGTGTCGGCCCGTACCGGTACGCCGATCACCACGTCGGTCGTGGTGGGCGTGGGCGCCGCGATCGCGCTCGTGGTCAACCTCCGCCAGTCGGCGATCTTCACCGCCCTCGCCAGCCTCTGCATCGCCATGCTGTACCTGGCCTATCTGGGCGTGACGCTGCCGCAGTTGGTCGCCCGGATCCGGCACCGGGGGCTCCCTGCGGGCGTCGACGAGACGGGCCGGCCGCTGTTCTCGCTGGGGCGCTGGGGCCTGGCGGTCAACACGCTCGCCGTGCTCTACCAGGTCGGCATGACGGTCAACCTGATCTGGCCCCGTCCGGAGATCTACGACCTGACCGACGGCACGTGGTGGCTGCGGTGGAGCGCCCTGCTCTTCATCGGGCTCAGTCTCGCCGTCGGCGCCGCCTACTTCCTCGCCCGCCGGCTGCACCGCCGCATCGAGTTGAGGCACGTACCCCACACGCACGTCGAGCCGCCCGCCCAGGAGGCCGCAGCCGTCGCCGAGCCCGCCTGAGCCGCTCGGCGGCCCTGCGGCCCTGACGACGCGACCGGACGCACCGACGACGTAACCACGAAGGGATGACGGGACATCCATGACCACAGCCGAAGAGCCGACGGCCACCGCACCGCACGACCAGGACCCCACCGGGCAGCCGTCCGGGGACGCCACCGCCCAGGACGTCACCGGGCGGTCCTCCGCCGGAGTCCGTGATCTGCACCTGACCGACAGTGTCCGAAGTGCCCAGGACGACGCCCGCGCCCAGGGCGGGCAGGCGAGCGACTGGATGCCGTACCTTCCGGCGTCCGGCAGCCCGCACTGCCCGCCGGGGGTGGACCCGGCCGCCCTGGTGTGGGCGGAGACGGTGGCACCCGGCGGCTACACCCACAAGGTCCTCGCCCGTGGCACCCGGCTGCGCTTCGACGACCCGACCGGTGACGCCTGTGCCCACCTGCTGCTCTTCAACGCCCTGGAACCGGTCGAGCGGCTCAACGTCGCCGACACCCAGAAAATCCCCTGGCAGGCCTACCTGGGCGAGAACCACCCGCTGCTGTCCGGCGACGGCCGGATCCTGGCCGTGGTCACCGGTGACTCCTCCGGCCGGCACGACGCCTTCTGCGGCACCACCACCGACGCCTGGAACGAACGCAAATACGGTGACGCCAGCCCCCACGGGCCGTCCCCGTCCGGCCGCGGACTCTTCCTCAAGGCGGCCGCCAAGCACGGCCTGTCCCGGCGCGACCTGCCGCCCGGCCTCTCCTTCTTCCAGGGCGTCCGCGTCGAGGCCGACGGCGCCCTCGCCTGGCGGGGCAGCGCCGGCCCCGGCACGCATGTCGAACTCCTCGCGGAACTACCTCTGTTGGTGCTGGTCGCCAACGTGGCCCACCCGCTGGACCCGCGCCCCGGCTACGTCGTCGGGCCGCTGCGCGTGCACGCCTGGCGGTCCGTCGCCACCGGCCCGGGCGATGCGCGGTTCACCGCCACGCCCGAGCTGCACCGGGCGTACCTCAACACCGTCGACTACTGCGAAGCCCGGGGGCTGTGACATGGCGACCACGCAGACCGAGAGCACGTCGACCACGTACTCGACCACCTCGGGCGGCACCCTCGCCTCCACCGTCCCGGTCGGCGCGGTGTACGCCGAGGGCTCCGCCCTGGACTGGGGGGCGAGCCTGGTGGAGGGCGCCGTCGTCCTGGACGAGGAGGTGGCCCCCAACGCGCCCTGGTCGGCGGTGGTGAAGGAGGGACACGTCCTGACCATCGTCGACGTCGGCGGCAACCAGTCGGCCGACTGCCTGCTCTACAAGGCCGACGACCCCGAGGAGCGCTACAGCGTCCCCGACACCCTGGCCTGGCAGAGCAACGCCTATGTGCGCACCGGAACGGTGCTGCGCAGCAACGAGGGCCGCCCGCTGATGACCGTCGTCGCCAACGAGATCGACCGGCAGGACACCATCGGCGGCGCCTGCGGCAAGGAGTCCAACACCCTGCGCTACGGCCACCACGTGATGTTCCATCACGGCTGCCGCGAGAACTTCCTCGCCGAGGCCGGCCGGCGCGGTCTGGGGGTGCGGGACATCGTCTCCAACCTCAACTGGTTCATGAACGTGCCCATTGAGGCGGACGGCGCGCTGGGCATCGTGGACGGCATGTCCGCGCCCGGCCGCCGGGTCGCGGTGCGCGCCGAGACGGACGTCCTGGTGATGGTGTCCAACTGCCCGCAGATGAACAACCCCTGCAACGACTTCAACCCGACCCCGCTGCGGATGATCGTCGTCGACCCGCACAGCGCCGGCAGCCCGGCGAGTCCCGTCGCGGAAAGGGCCGGGTCCGCAACCACCCCGGAGGACGCCGCGTGAGTCGCCCCACCGCTGTCCTCGTCGCCAACCGCGGTGAGATAGCCCGCCGAGTCATCCGCACCGCCCGGAAGATGGGCCTGGGCACCGTCGCCGTCTTCTCCGACGCCGACCGGGCCGCCCCGCACGTCCGCGAGGCCGACCACGCCGTCCACCTGGGACCGGCGCCCGCACGCGACTCGTATCTGCGCGGCGACGCGATCATCGAGGCCGCGCTCACCCATGGCGCCGGAATCATTCACCCGGGCTACGGCTTCCTCTCCGAGAACGCCGCCTTCGCCCGTGCCGTGGAGGAGGCCGGCCTGCGTTTCGCGGGCCCGACCGCCGACCAGATCACCGCCTTCGGTGAGAAGCACACCGCCCGCGCCCTGGCCAAGGCGGCCGGAGTTCCGCTGCTGGCCGGGACGGAGCTGCTCGCGAGCGCCGAGGAGGCCGTCGCCGCGGCCGAGTCGATCGGGCTGCCCGTGATGGTCAAGGCCACGGGCGGTGGCGGCGGTATTGGCATGCGGGCCTGCGCCACCACCGACGAGGTGCGCCAGGCCTTCGCCGCCGTGGCGGCGCTCGCGGCGTCCAACTTCGGGTCGGCCGGGGTGTTCCTGGAGCGCCTGGTGCGCCCGGCCCGCCATGTCGAGGTGCAGGTCTTCGGCGACGGCACCGGCCGGATCGCCGTGTTCGGCGACCGCGACTGTTCGCTGCAGCGCCGCAACCAGAAGGTGATCGAGGAGGCCCCGGCTCCGGCCCTGCCCGGCCATGTCCGCGAGTTGCTGCGGGACTCGTCGCACCGGTTGCTCGCCTCGATCGGCTACCGCGGCGCGGGGACCGTGGAGTTCGTCTACGACCCGGTGCGTGAGGAGGCCGCCTTTCTGGAGGTCAATACCCGGCTCCAGGTCGAGCACCCGGTGACCGAGGAGGCGTACGGCGTCGACCTCGTCGCACTCATGCTCACCCTGGCCCGCGACGGCAGGGTCGACGACGCGGTGTTCGAGCGGGAGTGGACGCCCACCGGACATGCCGTGGAGGCCCGTGTCTACGCCGAGGACCCCGGCAAGGACTCGGCGCCCTCCCCGGGCCTGATCACCCGGGCGGCCTTCCCCGGCCAGGGCGCCGACGAGATGCCCGGCGTCCGCGTCGACGGCTACGCCGAGACCGGCCTGGAGGTGTCGCCGTACTACGACCCCATGCTCGCCAAGGTGATCGCCAAGGGCCCCGACCGCGACACCGCGTTCGACGTGCTCGGCCGGGCCCTGGCCGCCAGCCGGGTCGACGGCGTCGTCACCAACCTGGGCCTGCTGCGCTCGCTGGCCGTGCGGGACGAGGTGCGCGGGGCCGTGCACAGCACCAGCACCCTCGCCACCACCGCCGACCCCGAGCCGCGCATCGACGTCCTGGTGCCGGGAGCGATGACCACCGTCCAGGACCTTCCCGGCCGGCTGGGCCACTGGCATGTCGGCGTGCCACCGAGCGGGCCCTTCGATCCCGTCTCCTTCGCCGAGGCCAACCTGGCCGTCGGCAACCCGGCCGGGGCGCCCGCGCTCGAGGTCACCGCGGGCGGGCTGACCCTGCGCTTCTCGGCCGCCTGCGTGGTCGCCGTCACCGGCGCCCCCGTCCCGGTCACGGTGGACGCCACCGCGGCGGCCCTGTGGGAGCCGGTGCCGGTCCCGGCCGGTGGCACCCTGGTCCTCGGCGCCTGCCACGGCCCCGGCTTGCGCAGCTATGTGGCCGTCCGGGGCGGCCTCGACGTACCCGAATACCTGGGCAGCGCCTCGACCTTCACCCTCGGCGGCTTCGGCGGGCACGGCGGGCGTGCCCTGCTCGCCGGAGATGTCCTGCGGCCGGGGGCCGGAGCAATCGCCGGTGGCGGCCCGACCCCGCCCGAGCGCCGGCCCGCAATTCTCTCCCACTGGCGGATCGGTGTCACCGAAGGCCCGCACGCGGCACCCGAGTTCTTCACCCGCGAGGACATCGACACCCTCTACGCCACCGACTACCGGGTGCACCACAACTCGGCCCGCACCGGTATCCGACTGATCGGGCCCAAACCCCAGTGGGCCCGCCAGGACGGTGGCGAGGCCGGGTTGCACCCCTCCAACATCCACGACACGCCGTACGCGGTGGGCGCCCTCGACTTCACCGGCGACACGCCGATCATCCTGGGCCCCGACGGGCCGTCCCTCGGCGGTTTCGTCTGCCCCGCGGTGGTCGCCAGCGGCGAACTGTGGAAGCTGGGCCAGCTCCGCCCCGGCGACACCGTCCGCTTCGTACCGGTCAGGGAAGCCGAGGCCGCCGCCCTGGACGCCCGCCGTGCCTCACCAGCGCTGATCAGCGCGGGCGGAGACGGTGACGACGGCATACTCGGCCGTCTGGAGGCCACCGACGACCGCCCCAGCGTCACCTACCGCCGGGCCGGCGACGACAACGTCCTCGTCGAGTACGGCCCCATGGTGCTCGACCTCGGCCTGCGGATGCGCGTGCACGCCCTGCAGGAGGCCCTCGCCGCGCACGCGCCCGACGGGATCATCGACGTCACCCCGGGCATCCGCTCACTGCAGATCCACACCGACGCCCGCCGGCTGAAGGCCGGCGACCTCACCGCCCTGCTGCGTGAACTGGAGGACGAAGTCGCGCCCACCAGCGAGCTGGTGGTCCCCTCCCGCACGGTGCGGCTGCCACTGAGCTGGGACGATCCGGCGACCCGGCTCGCCATCGAGCGGTACATGGCGGGCGTGCGCGACGACGCCCCCTGGTGCCCGTGGAACATCGAGTTCATCCGCCGCGTCAACGGCCTGGACACCGCCGACGACGTCTACCGCACCGTCTTCGACGCCTCCTACCTGGTGCTCGGCCTCGGCGACGTCTATCTCGGCGCCCCCGTCGCCACCCCGCTCGACCCGCGGCACCGCCTGGTGACCACCAAGTACAACCCGGCACGCACCTGGACCGCGGAGAACTCCGTGGGCATCGGCGGCGCCTATCTGTGCATCTACGGCATGGAGGGTCCCGGCGGCTACCAGTTCGTCGGCCGCACGGTGCAGATCTGGAACCGGTTCCGCAAGGGCGGACTGTTCGAGGACTCGCCGTGGGCGCTGCGCTTCTTCGACCGCATCGAGTGGTATCCCGTCACCGCGGAGGAACTGCTCGAACTGCGCGCCGAGACCGACGCCGGCCGCGGCGCCTGCCAGACGGAGGAGGGGGTTTTCTCGATCGCCGAGTACGACGCCTTCCTGTCCGCCGAGGCCGACTCGATCGCCGCGTTCCGCGAACGGCAGAACGCCGCGTTCGAGGCCGAGAAGGAGCGCTGGCGGGCCGCCGGCGAGTTCGACCGGGACGACGATCCCGGACCCGCGGCCGCGAGTGCCGCCGCGGTCACCGTCCCGGATGGCGCGGTCCCGGTCACCGCGCCGTTCACCGCCACCGTCTGGCAGACCGTCGCCGAGCCGGGCGCCGTCGTCGCCGAGGGTGACCCGATCCTCTCCCTGGAGGCGATGAAGATGGAGTCGAAGGTGAGCGCCCCCGCCGCCGGCACGCTGGAGATCTACGTCAAGCCCGGTGAACAGGTCGCCCCCGGCCAGGTCCTCGCGGCGGTGAGGGCATGAGCGCCATGACACCGGCCGCACGCGTCGAGGCCGCCTACGACCGCATCGAGAGCGCCGGCCGGCCCGAGATCTGGATCCACCTCAGGCCTCGCGAGGAGGTGCTCGCCGAGGCGGCCGGGATCGACCCGGCGCTGCCGCTGGCCGGCCTGGTCGCGGCCGTCAAGGACAACATCGACGTGGCCGGCCTGCCCACGACCGCGGGCGCCCCGTCGTACGCCTACCGGCCGGGGGCCGACTCGCCCGCGGTGGCGCGGCTGCGCGCGGCCGGCGCCGTGGTGCTCGGGAAGACCAACCTGGACCAGTTCGCCACCGGCCTGGTCGGCACCCGCAGCCCCTACGGCGTGGTCCGCAACGCCTGGGACACGACCCGCATCTCCGGCGGGTCGTCCTCAGGCTCCGCCGTAGCGGTCGCGTTGGGCATCGCCGACATCGCGCTCGGCACCGACACGGCCGGTTCCGGACGGGTGCCCGCCGCCCTCAACGGCATCGTCGGGGTCAAGCCCACCAAGGGCCTGGTGCCCGTGACCGGGGTGGTCCCCGCCTGCGACACCCTCGACTGCGTGACCGTCTTCGCCCGCGACCTGCGGCTCGCCCGCATCGCCGCGGAGATCGCCGAGGGCCCCGACCCGGCCGACCCGCTCTCCCGCACCGGCCCCCAACTCCCGCCGCCACCCGCGCGCCCCAGAGTCGCCGTCCCGGCTCCAGAGCATCTGGAAGGCATGGCCGAAGGCTGGCGCGAGGCCTTCGGCGCCGCGGTCGCCCGCCTGGCGAGCACCGGAACGGAAATCGTCGAGGTCGACATCACTCCGCTGCTTCAGGCCGCAGAACTGCTGTACGGCGGCGCGTTCGTCGCCGCGCGGTACGCCGCCGTGGGCGAGCACCTGGAGAAGCACCGCGACCTGATCGGCACGGACCTGGACCCCACCGTCGCCGCCATCGTGCTGGCCGGCCGGGAGAAGACCGCCGCCGACTGGGTCGCGGACACCGCCCGGCTCGCCGCCCTCGGCGCCGCCGGACGCGCGGCCCTCGACGGCTGCGCGGCGCTCCTGACCCCGACCACCACCTGGCACCCCACCCTCGACGAGGTGGCGGCCGATCCGGTCGGTGCCAATGCCCGGATGGGGCGCTTCACCAACTTCGCCAACCTGCTGGACTACGCCTCGCTCGCCGTTGCCGCCGGGTTCGTGGACGGCCTGCCGTTCGGCGTGATGTTCACCGGCCCGGCGTTCTCCGACCGTGCCCTGGCCGTCCTGGCGGAGCGGCTCGCCGACCCGGGGCTCGACCTGTTCGTGGTGGGCGCCCACCTCACGGGACAGCCGCTCAACGCCCAGTTGGTGCAGACGGGCGGCACGCTGGTGGGCCCGGCGCGCACCGCAGGCGGCTACCGGCTGTACGCCCTGGCCACCGAACCGCCCAAGCCGGGCCTGGTCCGGGTGCCCGAGGGAGGGCAGGACGCCGGGCCGGGCCGGGGCAAGGGAGCGGACGGCGGGGCGGGACGAGGTATCGAGGGCGAGATCTGGCGGCTGCCGGCTTCGGGGTTCGGGGCGTTCACCGCCGCCGTTCCCGCGCCGATGACCATCGGCACCGTCGAGTTGGCCGACGGGCAGCAGGTCAGCGGCTTCCTCGTGGAGCCGTACGCCGTCGAAGGCGCGCCCGACATCACCCACTTCGGCGGCTGGCGGGCCTACACCGCGTCCGCGTGACCGTCGGGCGAGAGGGCCGAGCCCCCAGTGCCGAGCACGGCAGAGGTCCGCCACCCAGGTGGCAGGATGGAACCATGTCGATCACGCGTCCCCGCCAGGGCAGGCCCCGGCACACGCCGCCGTCCGACCCTGGAACCTCGGCCCGGGAACAGATCCTCGACGCCGCCGGGGCGCTCTTCGTCGAACGCGGGATCGCCAGCACCAGCACCCGGATGATCGCCGAACGCGTGGGCATCAGGCAGGCCTCGCTCTACTACCACTTCGCCACCAAGGAGGAGATCCTCGCCGAGCTGCTGGCCACCTCCGTGCGGCCCAGTCTGCAGATGGTGGAGCGGATCCAGGCACTGGTCCCCGAGCGGGCGACTCCGGCCGCGGCGCTCTACGCGGTGGCCGCGATGGACGTACACACCCTCAGCCGCACTCCGTACAACATCGGCACCCTCTATCTGCTCCCGGAGGTGCGGACCGAGCGGTTCGACGCCTTCCGGGCCGAGCGGGGCCGGCTGCAGGAGAGCTACGGCACCCTCGGCGCCCTGGCGGCGGCCGATGGTGTCGCCCGCTCACTGCCCGCCGAGCGGCTCGGCGAACTGCTGATCCAGTTGGTGGAGGTCGTCATCCAGATACGGCGTTCCCGTGAGCCGGAAGCGGCCGACACGGAAGTCATCGCGTCGTCGTGCCTGCGGCTGTGCGGGCTCGGCGAGCCGGAGGTGGCCGCCGCCAGGGACGAGTCACAGGTCCTGCTGAGCCGCTTGGAATGATGGCTCCGGCGTGTAACAGCTGCCTGACTCCAGGCAGATTCCCTTGTGCGGTCCGGTGCTGACCGGCATAGCCCTCCGACCGTCTCCGGGCCGCGCGTACTGCATGGCGGTCGACGCCGGTCGACGCCCGCGCGCCGCTCCGCCGGCATGCGGTCCACGTTCAAACGTGCGGCGACGCCGACCGCCTCGGGGGGATGCCGCGCGTTCAGCGGGGTGATCCGGGACGCGTCCGCCTGTGTCCGGGTGGCCTCCGTCGCAGCGGCGGCTCGCAGGGCTCCCTGAATTACTTCGGCCCGCCCTACAACCCTCGGTGTCCCCCGTGAGTCTCCCTAGAGCCTCCCCCCGCTTCATTTCGCAAATGCCATCCGGCATTTGGCACACTCGGAGCGTTCATAGTGATAACCGGCATCAACGGCGTACGTATCCGCAGAGCCGCAGCTGTCGCCGGCGCCGGCGCGCTGCTCGCGGGCGGCGCCCTGACCGCGCCCGCGCAGGCGGCGACCGCGCCCTCGGTCAGCGCCAAAGGCGCGTTCATGCTCAACAGCGCGACGGGCTCCACGCTGTACAGCAAGTACGCCGACACCAAGCGGCCCATGGCGAGCACCACCAAGATCATGACGGCTCGTGTCGTGCTGAGCACCCCCGACCTGAACCTCGACCGGAAGGTCACCATCAAGCAGGCTTACCGGGACTACGTCACCGCCAAGGGCGCGAGCACCGCGGATCTCAAGACCGGCGACAAGGTCACCATCCGCCAGTTGCTCCATGCGATGCTGCTGCCGTCCGGCTGCGACGCCGCGATGGCCCTCGCGGACACGTTCGGCACCGGTACGACCGTCTCGGCGCGGACCAAGTCGTTCATCAGCAAGATGAACGCCAAGGCGGACACCCTCGGCCTGACCAACACGCACTTCGACTCGTTCGACGGCAACTCGACGCAGAACACGAACTACACGACGCCGCGCGACCTCGCCAAGCTCGCGCGCAGCGCGATGAAGTACTCGACGTTCGCGGGCATCGTGAAGAAGCCGAAGACGGTCCAGTACGCGACGACCAGCACCGGCGGCACCCGCACGTACACCTGGTACAACACCAACCAGCTGCTGGGCTCATACAGCGGCGCGATCGGGGTGAAGACGGGTACCAACACGCCGTCCGGCCCCTGCCTCGTCTTCGCCGCGACCCGCAACGAGAAGACGGTCATCGGCGTGCTCCTCAACGACCAGTACCGCTACACGGACGCCGCCAAGTTGCTGGACTACGCCTTCGGCACCAGCTCGGCGAGCACCATGCGGCTGCGCACCCTGCCGACGGGCGCACAGAGAGACTGACCTGGGCTGACGGCAGTGTTCACCGTGGGGGCCGGCCCCCACGGTGAACGGGGCCGGCCGGTCGCCGGTCTGCTGAGTGACTATTTCTCCCAGATCCTGCGGTATGCCTCGCGGTAGCCCTCCGAGTCCCAGGACAGTGCGCCGCCGCTGGTGGCGGCGGTGGTGACGTGGACGGGGGCGACGTATCCGCTGGCCGGCTTGCCGGCGAAGGCACGGTTGAACTCGTCGATGATCTGCCAGCCCTGTTCGGACAGCGGTTCCGGCACGGTGGCGGCCTGGAACTCCTTGCTGTTGATGCGTTGGAAGGCCGAGGGGTCGCCGTCACCGGCTCCGATGTTGTGCGGGGCACCGTCGCCCTGCCTGCCTGCGGCACGCAGGGCGGGGGCCGCGTGGTCGAAGTACAGGTCGTTGATGGCGGCGGAGTGGGTCCACCTGTCGCCGAAGCGGGAGGCCAGGGAGGCGACCCTCTTGGTGGTGAGGCTGCCCGCCTGCGGGATGGGGACGTTCTCGTAGCTCAGCAGTTTGACGCCGGAGCAGGTGGCGAGTTCCTTCTTGATCAGATCCGACTTGCGCTTGGCGAAGGGGATCGAGGCGTCGGTGAACAGGACGACGCCCGCGCGACCGTTGGACCGGGCGATGATCCAATCGGCGCTGATCTCCGCGACTTCCTCGACCCTGGTGGTGATGTTGCTGAACAGCTTGGGATTCTCGCTGGGGCCGGGAGCCGCGACGGCGTGCCAGCCGATCAGCGGGATGCCGTCCGCGTTCGCCTGCTCGACCTGTGCGGTGATGGAGGTGGGATCGAAACCGCCGATGACGATGCCGTCGGGTTCGAGGGCCAGGGCCTCGGCGAAGGCGGCCTTGATTCCGGCGGGCGTGCCCTGGCCGTTGAGGGTGCGCACGCGCCAGTCGATGATGCCGGCGGCTTCCTGGACGCCCTTGGCGACGCCCGCCACGCCGGGATTGGTCAGGGTCTGGGCGATGTAAACGATGGTCTTGCCGGGGACGGCTCGGGGCCCGCTGGTCGGCCCGGACCAGGGGGCATTGACGTCCTCGGCCGTCTTGACGGCCCGCTTGGCCTCGGCGAGGGCGGTGGGGCATCCGGGGCTGGACGAGCCGCCGGGGGAGGCGGCGACGGATCCGCCGGTGGTGGAGGCGCTCTCGCAGCCGGTGGTGAGGGTGATGGCGGCCGAGGCGAGGAGGGCTGTGGCCGTCACGGCCGCCTTGCGGGTGGGGTGCACGGGGGGTCTCCAACACGGTTCGAGAGAGGGCATGGCCGGGTGGGGAGGCGGGGCGTGGGTCGGCGACGGTTCCCGCGCGTGGTCACAGTCGTGAGGATCAGGCCGGCGACGGGAGGAGAGGACCGCGAGGCCGGTGGGCGACGATGTCCGGCGGTGGCCCGGGTGGCGCCGGGCGGCGGCGCGTGCCCGAGCCGAGGGGCGCGTTCGACTGGCCGGTCCGCGCCAACGTCCGCACTGAGCACCGTGGATCGATCAGCGGTGTGCCGTACGACGGGCGCCTCACCGGGCGAAGCATTGCACTCGGGAGATACTTCGCAAACATTCCGTCATTGATTCTTTATGACCCAAACTTTGTCATGTCATGGTAAAAGCGGTACTCTCGCCCAGCTGGTTCCAGACACCTGGCGCGATCTCATCGTTCCTATCAGCGACGAAGACCGCGAAAGTGTCACGTCCGGTGCCGACCGGTCGGCGGTCCGTGAGCACGGCGTCCCCGTCACCGCTCAGCAACACATCGAAGGAGGCCCGGGTGTCCGCCACCACAGGGAACCCACCGCACGCGCCGGACCCGCCCAGGCATGCCCGCCGGACTCCGCGGTTTCGCCGCAGGGCGGCGACCGTTCTCGACCGGTGGCCCTTCCGGCGTAAGCTCAACGTCCTGGTGATCGCGCCCATCGCGGTCGTCGGTGTACTGCTCGGAGTCGGCGCCTACGGCCAGGTGCAGCAGGCCCGGGACGCGGGCCGGGTTGCGGACCTGGTTCGTGACAGTGAACAAGTCGCGCGGCTCATCACCGACGTGCAGGCCGAGCACCGGCAGGCGCTCCTGCTCTCCGTGCAGTACGACTCGGCCCGCCCCGGAGCCCCACTGCCGCCGACCTCCGACTACCGACGGGCACAGCGGAGCACCGACGCGCAAGCCGCCGCCGTGCGTTCGGCGTTCGCCTCCGGCCTGCCGCCTGAGGAGGCGCAGGCCCTCGACTACATCCGCGGCCTCGGTGTCCTGCGCGAGAAGCTCGAACGGGGCTATGTCCCCGCCGCCAACATCGACCCGGCGTACGCCTCCGCTGTCGAGTACCTGATCGACGGCATCGGCCTGGGGCGCTACTCCGGCGCCTCGTCGTCCTCGGTCGTGACCATCCTGGACACGGTGCTGCGCGCCGACGCCTCGCACGCGGCCTTCGAGAGCGCCGTGTTCTCCGCCCAGACCAGGGACGCCAACGCCCTCACCGAGTACAGCCGGGCGGTCGGCGCCCGCAAGCTCTACGACCACCAGTTGGACCGGTTCGAGCGCATCGCCACACCCGCGCAGGTCCTGCGCATGGACGGCATGCGGCGCAGTGCCGAACGGTACGGTGTCGAAGCCCGGTTCGCGGAGCTCCAGATCGATCCCGGGGCCCTGCAGGGCCGGACGCCGACGCAGCTGCGCAAGGCGATCGCCGATGGGACCCGGCAGTCCGAAGCCCGACTCGGCCTCACCAGGTCGCTGATCGAGCAGACCGCCGCCCGGGCCGACGCCGTCTCCGCGGATGCCTTGCGGAACGCCGTCTACCTGCTCGCTCTGACCCTGCTCGGCTTCGCCGCCTGGCTGACCTTCTGCGTCCTGATCCGGCGTTCGGTCGTGCGTCCCCTGGAAGCCCTGACCCGCTCCGCCCAGGAGGTCGTCGACGTGGCGGGCGAGGAACTCGCCCGGGTCTCCGACGACGAGTCCGCCGACAGCACCCCCCTGCGACCGAGGTCGATCCCGGTCCCGGTCCGTGACGAGATCGGCGAACTGGCCGAGGCGTTCAACCAGGTTCAGGTCACCGCCGCCCAGCTGCTGGAGCGGCAGGTGCTCAGCCGGCGCAACGTCGCCGAGATGTTCGGCAACGTCGGCCGACGGGTAAGCAATCTGACGACTCGTCAGCTCATGCTGATCGACGCCGTCGAACGCGAGGAGACCGACCCCGAACTGCTGGAACGGCTGTACAGCATCGACCACATCGCCGTACGCCTCCAGCGCAACGCCGACAGCCTGATGCTGCTCGCCGGAATCAGGGAGACCGGCGCGGAGGCCTGGCCGACCCCCCTGGCCAACGTCATCAGGGCGTCGCTCGGCCAGATCGAGGGCTACCAGCGGGTGTCTCTGCGGCCCGAGACGGAGGTCACGGTCGTGCCCGACATCGTCGGTGACCTGACGCTGATGCTCGCCGAACTGCTGGAGAACGCGGTCGCTTTCTCGCCCTCCCATACGCCCGTCGAGGTGGCCGTCCGCCCCGGGACCGACGTCACCGAGGACGGCGGGGCGCTGATCGAGGTCATCGACCACGGCCTCGGCATGAGCGCGGAGCGCCTCGCCGAGGAGAACGCCCGGCTCGTGCGCCGGGAACGGCTCGACCTCGTGCCGACCAGGGTGCTCGGCCTCTTCGCGGTCGGCAGTCTTGCCCGGCGGTGGGGCGTGCGCGTGTCGCTGAGCCGCACGCCGGGCGGCGGGGTCACCGCAACCGTCTGGATTCCCGCCTCGCTCCTGCTGACCATGAGTCCCGAGGACCGCGCGGACGCCGAGCAGCTCCTGGACGCCGATCAGCCCGCGGACGTCGAGCAGCCCGTGGGCACGGGCCCGATCGGAGCCGTGGCGGCGTTCCCGGTGAGGACCGGGCAGGAGACCGCCGCGCCCGCGCCGTCGCCCGTACCGGTCTCCGGCGCCGGGGCCACCGGGCGGTCGGCGGCCCCCTCGTCGCACGACGCGCTTCCCCGGCGCCGCCCGGCGCGCGCCACCGCGGGACCGGCCATCACGGAGCGGACCATCACGGAACGGACCGTGGAGGACGCCGGCGGGCAGCGGTCGGCGACCTCGGGCGAACGGCGTGCCGCAGAGGACTCACGGCCCCTGCGGCGGCGGGTACGGGGCGCGACACTCGCCACGACCTCGTCGCGGGGAGACCGGGGGGCGCCGACCGTGCGGCAGCCCGCCGACGCCGAGGCCGTCCGCTCGGAGCTCGACGAGTTCGAGGCGGCCGTACGCAGGGCGGAGCGGGACAGTGCTCATGCCCGGACAGAACCAGCACCATCGCACCATCAGCAATCCGAGAAGGAGTCCGGCAGTGACCACGTCGACAGCTGACAGCAGTTCCGAGCGGCCGGAACCCACCGATCTGCGCGCCGCCGCGGCCGATTTCACCTGGCTGCTGGACCGGTTCGCCACGGAGACCGCCGGCGTGGTCGACGCCATCGCCGTGTCGTCCGACGGCCTGCTGATCGCCGTCTCCCAACTGCGTGAGCACGCCGACTCCGAGCGGCTCGCCGCGATCGTGTCCGGCCTGACGAGTCTCGCCGCGGGCGCCTCCGGCAACTACGGGCTCGGCAGCCTCAACAAGGTCATCATCGATCTGGAGGGCGGCCATGTGCTGGTGTCGGCCATCGGCTGCGGCGCCGTCCTCGGAGTGGTGACCTCCAAGGAGGCGAAGCTCGGCAACATCGCCTACGAGATGACTCTCTTCGCCAACCGGGCCGGGACCGCGCTCACCCCCCAGCTGGTGCTGGAGCTGAAGAACAGTGTCGGCGCGGCCCCGGCCGGCTGACCGTCCCCCGCCCGGGGCACGGGTACAGGCACTTCGGAAAGGGAGCGTGATGGCCGTCGGCGGACCACCACACGACGCAGCGGGGCACGCCGGGGGCTCGCCGGACCCGGCCGTCGGCCGCGCCCCCGCGATCCGGCCGTTCCTGCTGACCGCAGGCCGGGTGTCGGGGGGCGGCGCGGCGTTGCCGATCCCGGTCGAGACCCAGCTGGTGTCGACCTCGGCCGGGCTCGCCGTCCTGCACTCGCTCACCTTCGAACATCACGACATCATCGCGGCCTGCCGGCGGCCGCAGTCGGTGGCGGAACTGGCCGCCGGGCTGCGACTGCACCTCAACGTGGTCCGCGTGCTGGCCGAGGACCTGCGTGCCGCAGGACATCTGGCGGTCCACCGGCCGAACGCCGGGACCGCCCAGGATCTCTCCGTACTGCGAAGGGTTATCGATGGTCTTCGTGCCGTCCCCGACTCACGGGGGACACTCCGTGACACCAGTTGAACAGCCGCCGACGCCGGTCAAACTGGTCATCGCCGGCGGCTTCGGCGTCGGCAAGACGACGACCGTGGGCTCGATCTCCGAGATACGGCCGCTCACCACGGAGGCCGCGATCACCGAGGTCGCGGCAGGAGTGGACGATCTCACGCACACTCCGGGCAAGACCACCACCACGGTCGCCATGGACTTCGGCTGCATCACCATCGACCCGACGCTCAAGCTGTACTTGTTCGGCACCCCGGGCCAGGACCGGTTCGGCTTCATGTGGGACGACCTGGTGGAGGGCGCCCTCGGCGGTCTGGTGATCGTGGACACCCGCCGACTGGACGACTGCTACGCGGCGGTGGACTACTTCGAGCACAAGGACGTCCCTTTCGCGGTCGCCGTCAACGCCTTCGACGGGGAGGTCGAGCACGACCTCGACGAGGTGCGGTGGGCACTGGACATCGCCGAGCACGTTCCGCTGATCGTCTTCGACGCACGGAAGACGGGCTCGGTCCGCGATGCGCTGCTGGTCGTATTGGAAGTCGCCCTGGCCCGGGCCGAAGCCGCCGCGGCGCCCTGAACGTGAACGCGCCCGGTGGAGTTGTGGATGGCGACCACGCACGCCACGGCTATCACCATGACGGAGACCTACCGGTCCTGTGCTCCGCGCACCGCTGGACTCCCCACCGTACGGTGGGGAGTGACCACACTGTCCCCGGACAAGCCCGTCCCCGGGCGGCCGAGGCAGACGACGGGCAGGCCCCCGGTGTGATGCGCCTTGAGACGGGAGTGGTCGGCACCGACAGACGGCACGACCACCAGGTGACACTGAGCAACCGTGTGCGGATGCCGTCGGGGCAATGGAGCGCGCTGCGACGCGGGTCGGCCAGCACCGAATCAGCACGCCACGAACCCCGTGCTGGTTCCGTGCTGACTACGAGGGCCGGAATAATAGAAGACCGCAGGTCCTAGCCTCGAACGAATGAGTTGTCGTACCACTCGATGGTGGTGCCGATGAGGCTGGCGGTCACGATGCGTTTGAGGCTGGCGGGGGGTGGGGGAGCGGTCGCGGGGGTGGACATCGGCACCACTTCCTGGCGGTTGGCGGGGACGGATTCGTGTCGCCATACCGTAGGAATGCGCAGGTCAGACGCACATGTGGCGGGGCAACATAGTTCGAGGGTTGGCTATGCGTGTGGCCACCATGCCGACTCATGGAAAGGCGGATCAGGAGGTCGACGGGGGGCGAAACGAGCGCCGCCCGGGACGCCTAGTCCAGGGCGAATTCGACGGTGCGGTGCTGACTCCCGTGCTGGGTGCGGCCCCTGTGCTCTCTCGTGGTGGCAGGGGTGGGGCCTACTCGTCGTATGGCATCAGCCACGCGCGACATTCAGCGTCGGCCGGACCTTAACGAACCGGCGATCTCACCGGCCAATGTGCTCTTCTCGCTGCGCGTGGAGTGCCTGCTGTGACCGACTTTTCGCCGTATTGGCGGGCTCCGGTCCTCGCCGGTTTCCGACTGAACGAGACCGGGGATGCCCAGCCCAGGTCGACGGCGGGGCGTTGGACCCGTCGCTGGGTTTCGTCGCGCCTGGCGCTGAGGAAGGTGAGGGTGAGGTCGATGGTTTCCGTCTCGCCGACTCAGGCGTAGAGGCGTGGGGTGCTTTCCTCTCTCAGTGTGGCTCTGTCTGAGCTCGCCTCGTACGCGCAGAAACAGGACTCCTTAACGCTTCCTGGCAGCCGAGGGTGCGGAGCTCGATGTCGGGCTGGCAGTGGGTGCAGGCGGGCAGTCCGGAGACCGGGAACCGACGGGCTTCGTCGCGGTCTACGGGGCGGCCGCGGTCGCCGGCGTGGACCTGGACGGGCGAGCGTCCGGTGCCGATGCCGAGTTGGACGATCCACTCCGGCCTTGTGGGCCGGATGCGCCGATCGTGTTCGTGCTCGGCGTCCTGACGCTGGGGATCGGCGATCTTGTTGTCGGTGCGGGCCAGCCACATCGTGTGCCGCGCCCCCAGGGTGAGCAGTCGCTCCAGTGTCAGGTGGCAGGTCGTCGAACACGTTCCGTCCCGGGGCTCTTGCCGCGTCGAGCCGCACCCTCGGTCAATTCGAATTGACAGGCTGTCGGAGGAGCCCTAGCGGCAGATCCTGGAGCAACTCGCGGAGCTCTCCTCGGTGGTGGAAATCCTGCCCGGAGTTGCGGATCCGGGACATGCCTGTGGGTCCCGGATGCATCCGGAACCCACAGGCATGTTGCTGTGTGGCGGGTTACCAGCGATACCAGCGGCCCTTGCGGCCGCCCGTGTCCGCTGAGCGCATGACGAAGCCCAGCAGCCAGACGACCAGCACGATGACGGCGATCCACCACAATGCCTTCAGCGCGAAGCCCGCGCCGAAGAGGATCAGAGCCAGCAGAAGAACGAGAAGCAGGGGAACCATAGTTATCAACCTCCGTCGCTCCTCGTGCCCGGCCCATGCAAGAACACACGGTCGATTTCCCTGGTTTCTCCACTGTTCTTGCGGGCACTGAACCCGGATTCTCCACAGTGTTCACCTCACCGCCGGGCCGGTGGGCGGCTGTCGGTTCAGTCGAGTCCCAGGCGGCGAGGCCGCAGGTACCGGCAGTCCATGACACGGCCGACGCCTTCCGTCGGCGCACGATCGACTGCTGAGCGGCGAGTTCTTCGTGCTGCGCTGACGACGCCACGCACGCCCGCCTGGAACGGGAGAACGCGCAGCTGCGGCATGCATCGACTCCCACGCGACAGTGGACCAGGCCATCGGGGTGCTCACCGCGATCCACCGGCTCGTGCCGGGCGCCGGGTTGGAGGCGCTGCGTGAGAGGTGTCCCAGCACACAAACCAACGCGACGCCGTGGCGGGGGCACGGCGTGAGTCAGGGGGCCAGGGCCTGTTCGACGGTGGAATGGCAGCCGATGACCTGGTCCAGGCCGACGAGCTCAAGGACCCGCAACACTGATGCCTTGGCACCGGCAACGCGTAGCCATCCCTGGGCGTCACTCATGCTCTGGTGGGCGGCGATGAGGACGTTGATCCCACTGGAATCCATGAAGGTCACGCCGCTGAGGTCCACCACGGTCCGCGGCCGCGTCACGCTTCCGTAGGACAGCAGGGCCTCGACGAGCTCGTTCGCGACGGCGTGGTCGATCTCGCCGCGCAGGGTGACCACCCGGATGCCGTCGGCGGCGGTGTGGTCGATTGACAGGCCGGGCCGGGGTGCTCCGTGGGTGTCTGTCACCGTTTCCTCGCCTGCGCGCTGATGGGGGGCCTCATCAAGGCCCTGCACAATGTTCGTTGGCAGCCTGCCCCGATACTACGGTGAACTCCCGTTCGGTCCTTTGTGTATCCGAGCTCAAGGGGCATGCGAGGCAGAATCCGGGGTAAGCGCACGCGGATGAACGGGGGAATGGGTGGATCCGGCGGAATCAGTCCCCGATGGTGAGGGCAGCGTGGTGCCTGGTGCCCAACCGATACAGGACACCGTTGCCCTGGACGGTGACGGATCCTGTATTGCCGAGGCACGTCACCGGGCGGTGAACTTCCTTGCGCGCGTCCAGGCTGAACACGGCCTGCCAGTGTCCGCACGCGCGATGGACCTGGCTCAGCTGGTGGTCAGTGAGCTGGTCACCAACGCCCGCAAGTACGCGCCCGGGCCGGTGCTGATGGAACTGCGCATTTCCGGCGCTGTGGTGGAAGTGGTGGTGTGGGACAGCGATCCGGTCCTGCCGGTGGCCCGGGCCGCCGATGCGGGCAGGGTCGGGCAGCACGGCCTGGAGATCGTCATGGCCGTCGCCCAGGGTTTCGAGGTCCAGCGGGAGTGGGTCGGCAAACGCATCACCGCCCGCATCGCCCTGACAGACGATTTGGACGGTGGCGTCACCGGACGCCGCCCCCAGTAGCAGCGGCGGGTTGGGGGTGCGACGACGGCAGGCGAGAGGCGGGGGTGGGCATGCGCCGACGTGCAGGGGTGTCGTCACCGGCCTGCTCTCAGTCCGCAGCCTGCGCCTACGATGACCAATGCCTCCACCCACCCGGCGGACGCATTCAGGAGTGGGTGCGGCATGAGGGGGTAGACGCTGCCTCGTCGGCCGCTTCGGCTGGCCGCGGCGGCGGGATCGATCCGGGAGGGGAACGGCATGACGCCCACGAGCATGGCGGCAGCGCGGATGCGGACGGCCGAGCTGCCGGAGGTCGCTGACCCGTCCCGCGTGGCGCCCAAGGACGCCCGCGAACTTTCGAAGTTGTTCTTCCAGCAACTGGCCGTGCTGGAGGAAGGCACCCCGGAGTACCAGTACGCGCGGAACACGCTGATCGAGATGAACATGTCCCTGGTCCGCTTCGCGGCCGGCCGGTTCCGCAGCCGCGGGCCGGAGGAGATGGAGGACATCGTCCAGGTCGGCATGATCGGGCTGATCAAGGCGATCGACCGCTTCGAGCTGTCCCGGGAGGCGGAGTTCACTTCCTTCGCCATCCCCTACATCGTCGGTGAGATCAAGCGGTTCTTCCGCGACACCACCTGGGCCGTGCACGTCCCGCGCCGACTGCAGGAAGCCCGCGTCCAGCTGGCCCGGGCCACCGAGGAACTACGCGGCCGACTGGGCCGCACCCCGACGGTCAAGGAGCTGTCGGAGCTGATGAGCCTGCCCGAGGACGAGGTTCGCGAGGCCCGTCTGGCCGCCAACGGCTACAATTCCTCTTCACTGGACGCCACGATCAACGGCAGCGAGGACGGCGAAGCGGTCCTGCAAGACTTCATCGGCGCCCCAGACACGGACCTGGAGTTGGTGGAGGACTTTCACGCCCTGGCCCCGCTGCTCGCGGAACTCGACGAGCGCGATCGGCAGATCATCCACATGCGGTTCGTCGAGGAATTCACGCAGGCCCAGATCGGCGAACGCCTGGGCGTCTCCCAGATGCACGTCTCCCGGCTCCTGTCCCGCACCCTCGCCCGACTGCGTGAAGGCATGCTCACCACCCGCTGACGCCTGACGCCTGAGAGGGAGGACGGGAGGGCGGGAGGGCGGAGACACCGGGAGACGAGGTCGACGCCGACCTCCAGCACCCACCCGTCTGAGCCCGACACGCCCCTCGTCCGTGCGGCGCCCCCCATCGCCCTGCGCACGCAGTCGCGAGGAGAACCTCTCCCGTGCTACCGCCCGCCGCGCGGACGGGCGCCGGTATGCCGGCCTACGCGGACGCCGGCCGGCTGGCCTCCGCAGTCGGGCCGGCGCCAGTACCGAGAGCGAGCTCGACGAGGTCGTCATATGGAGGGCCGGACAGGCGGGGTGCGGTCAAGCGGTGTTCGCCGACGTCGGCGTGGCCGAACGCGTTGGCGGGCCCTTGCCGGACCCGCCGCAAAAAGGTCCGACCGGTGCGAGATCGGCGGCTCCGTCACGCCGGCGAGCGCCCGCCGCCGCGCCACTGCGGGGATGAGCACCTCCGGCTGCGAAACCGAGTCCAGTACCCCTGTTCCATACGGGCATGCGCGTTCCGGCCTGTCCGTATTCCCACGCTTCCCGGCTGGGTCCGATGCTTTGTTCCGCGCCCGGAACGTGGGTTAATCTGCGGCGTATTTTTTCCTCGCGTACGTCCGTGAACTGCGGAACTGCACGCACGACGGCCGAGCCGCCGATCGGTTCGGGGGGTTCGGAGTTCTCGGTGACGAGGATTCCTGGGGATCGGAACGAGGTTGCGCATGACCAGCAACAGCGCCGTGGGCGACGAGGTCTCGCCGGGTGATCAGGAGCTGCGGCGGCTCCTGGCGGGCCTGACGGCCGTCCGGGACGGGGACTTCGGCACCCGTCTGCCGGTCGACGCCGACGGCCTCATGGGCGACATCGCCAAGGTCTTCAACGGCATGGTGGACCAGCTGTCCGTGTTCACCTCCGAAGTCACCCGGGTGGCCCGCGAGGTCGGCACCGAGGGGACGCTCGGCGGTCAGGCGGAGGTGCCTGGCGTCTCGGGCACCTGGGCCGACCTGACGGACTCGGTCAACGCCATGGCGGGCAACCTGACCACCCAGGTCCGCGACATCGCACAGGTGGCCACGGCGGTGGCCAAGGGCGACCTCTCCCAGAAGATCGACGTACCCGCCCGCGGCGAGATCCTTCAGCTGAAGGAGACCGTCAACACGATGGTCGACCAGCTCTCCGCGTTCGCGGACGAGGTCACGCGCGTGGCCCGGGAGGTCGGCAGCGAGGGGCGGCTCGGCGGACAGGCCCAGGTGCCGGGCGTCGCCGGCGTCTGGCGCGACCTGACCGACTCCGTCAACCACATGGCGGGCAACCTCACGAGCCAGGTCCGCTCCATCGCCCAGGTGACCACGGCGGTGGCCCAGGGCGATCTCTCCCAGAAGATCACCGTCGACGCGCGCGGTGAGATCCTCGAGTTGAAGAGCACGATCAACACGATGGTCGACCAACTCTCGGCATTCGCGGACGAGGTCACCCGTGTCGCCCGGGAGGTCGGCACCGAGGGCCGCCTCGGCGGGCAGGCCCAGGTGCGGGGCGTGTCGGGCACCTGGAAGGACCTCACCGACAACGTCAACGTCATGGCCTCCAACCTGACCGGCCAGGTCCGCTCCATTGCCCAGGTCGCCACCGCGGTGGCGCGCGGCGACCTGTCGCAGCGGATCACGGTCGAGGTCAAGGGCGAGGTCGCGGCGCTGGCGGACGTCATCAACACGATGGTCGACACGCTGTCGGCCTTCGCCGACGAGGTCACCCGCGTGGCCCGCGAGGTGGGCACCGAGGGCCGCCTCGGCGGGCAGGCGCACGTGCCGAACGTCGCGGGCACCTGGAAGGACCTCACTGACAACGTCAACTCGATGGCCAACAACCTCACCGGCCAGGTGCGCAATATCGCGCTCGTGACGACCGCAGTGGCCAGGGGTGACCTGTCGAAGAAGATCGACGTGGACGCCCGCGGCGAGATCCTCGAACTCAAGACGACGATCAACACGATGGTCGACCAGCTCTCGGCGTTCGCCGACGAGGTCACCCGTGTCGCCCGGGAGGTCGGCACCGAGGGACGGCTCGGTGGACAGGCCGAGGTGGAGGGCGTCTCCGGCACCTGGAAGCGCCTGACGGAGAACGTCAACGAGCTGGCGGGCAACCTGACCCGGCAGGTGCGCGCCATCGCGGAGGTCGCGAGCGCCGTCGCCGAGGGCGATCTGACGCGTTCGATCACCGTGGAGGCCTCCGGTGAGGTCGCCGAGCTCAAGGACAACATCAACTCGATGGTGGAGTCCCTGCGTGAGACCACCCGGGCAAACCAGGAACAGGACTGGCTCAAGACGAACCTCGCCCGGATCTCGGGCCTGATGCAGGGCCACCGCGACCTGCCCGTGGTCGCCGAACTGATCATGGACGAGCTGGTCCCCCTGGTGGCGGCCCAGTACGGGGCGTTCTACCTGGCCGAGGACGGCGACGACGGCCCCCGGCTGCGGCTCGTCGGTTCCTACGGCTACCCGGAGGACGACACCAGACCCACGCGCATCGCCTTCGGCCGCACCCTGGTCGGTCAGGCCGCCCGCAGCCGGCGCACCATCACGGTGGACCACGTGCCGCCGGACTACGTGACCATCTCCTCGGGGCTCGGCCAGGTGGTGCCGACGGCGCTGGTGTTGCTGCCCATCGTCGTCGAGGACCAGGTCCTCGGCGTCATCGAGCTGGCGTCGGTCACCTCCTTCACACAGGTCCAGCACGACTTCCTGGCCCAGCTGATGGAGACCATCGGCGTCAACGTCAACACCATCGTGGCCAACGCCCGTACCGACGAGCTCCTGGCCGAGTCGCAGCGCCTGACGGCCGAACTCCAGGACCGGTCGGCGGAGTTGCAGGTACAGCAGGAGGAACTCCAGCGTTCCAACGCCGACCTGGAGGAGAAGGCCTCGCTGCTGGCGGCGCAGAACCGGGACATCGAGGCGAAGAACCTGCAGATCGAACAGGCCCGGCAGGAGCTGGAGACGCGCGCCCAGCAGCTGTCGCTGGCCTCGAAGTACAAGTCGGAGTTCCTGGCGAACATGAGCCACGAGCTGCGCACCCCGCTCAACAGCCTGCTCATCCTCGCCCAGTTGCTGGCTCAGAACCCGTCCCGCAACCTCACCCCGAAGCAGGTCGAGTACGCGCAGATCATCCACTCCGCCGGCTCGGACCTGCTCCAGCTGATCAGCGACATCCTCGACCTGTCGAAGGTCGAGGCCGGGAAGATGGACGTCACGCCCGAGCGGGTGGCGCTGCGCCAGCTCATCGAGTACGTCGAGGCCACCTTCCGGCCCATGACGACGCAGAAGAGCCTGGACTTCACGGTGACGACCGCCCCCGGCGCGCCCGCGGACCTGCTCACGGACGACTCGCGGCTGCGCCAGGTGCTGCGCAACCTCCTGTCGAACGCCGTGAAGTTCACCGAGCGGGGCGGCGTGCAGCTCAGCATCGAACCGGCGGTGGACGAGGAGGTGCCCGAGGGAGTGATCCGGGGCGGCGCCGTGGTGGCCTTCCGTGTGAAGGACACCGGCATCGGCATCCCGGAGCAGCAGCTGGAGACGATCTTCGGGGCCTTCCAGCAGGCGGACGGCACGACGAGCCGCAAGTACGGCGGCACCGGTCTCGGCCTGTCCATCACCCGGGAGATCGCCCATCTGCTCGGCGGTGCCGTCACGGTGGACAGCACGCCCGGCCAGGGCAGTACGTTCACGCTCTTCCTGCCCGTGGCCCGTCCCGACTTCGAGGAACTGCTCGGCCACGGCAGCACCGCGGAGCGGGTCCCGGCCGAGCCCCTCCCCGATGGAGTGTCACGCCGGGTACCGGTGCCCCGGATCGGGCCCGGACCGCGGCCCCGGCGCCTGCTCGTCGTGGAGGAGAGGCCGCGCGGCCTGCTGACCCTCGTCGCGGAGAGCGTGGTCGCGGACCTCACGCACGGCCGTGAAGACGGTGGACAGCGGCCCGCGGTCGACATCATCACCGCTGTCGGGGCGCAGGAGGCGGCGGGCGCCCTCGCGGCCGAACCCTGCCACTGCGTCGTCCTGGAGCTCGGCACGCGGGAAGGCGAGGCCTCTCGGTTCCTCGAGGCCCTGGAGGGTGACTCGGCGCTGGCGAGTGTCCCTGTCCTGGTGCACAGCGGTCACCGCACCGACCTGGTCCTGGAGGAGACGCTGCGGTCCCGCGCGGCGGGCGGGGCGCTGGAGTTCCTGTCCAGCCTCGACGAACTGCGCGAGCGCATCGCCCTGCACCTGTCCGCCGAGGAGCCAGGGGACGTACTGTCCCTGGTCCGGCCCGAGGAACCGCGTCCTGTGGCGCCGCATCCCGTCGACGACTCACCGACGGCGGGCCGTACCGTCCTCGTCGTCGACGACGACGCGCGCAATCTCTTCGCGCTCAGCGGGATCCTGGAACTCCACGGCTTCCGGGTCCTGCACGCCGAGAACGGGCGTCAGGGCATCGAGACGCTGGTGAACAACCCTGATGTCGCGCTCGTGCTCATGGACGTGATGATGCCGGAGATGGACGGCTACACCGCGACGGCCGAGATCCGCAGAATGCCGCAGTACGCCGAGCTGCCCATCATCGCCGTCACGGCGAAGGCGATGCCCGGCGACCGGGAGAAGAGCCTCGCCTCGGGCGCCAGCGACTACGTCACCAAGCCCGTCGACACCCGCGACCTCATCGCCTGCGTCCGGCGCTGGCTGCCCGTATGAGCACGCCGGCGCCCGTCCCGCACCCGGGCGGGCCGGACGCCCCGCAGCGCCTCCCGTTCCGCGCCCCAGGGCGCTTCAGCCGAGGAGCCTTCACACCGTGAGCATGTCCGAGCGTCCGGGCGAACCGGGTCAGGACGGTGAGCCGAAGCTCGAATCCGGCACGCCCCCGGCGTCCTCCGCCCTGCCGGTGACCTCCGCCGACGGGCCGCCCGCGGATGCCGTCGGCGTCCCGCCCGCCTCACCGGTGGGCAGACTGGCGGCCACCGTCGAACGGCTCAGCCGGGAGGTGCGGGCCGCCCAGGCGGATGCCGAGGGGCGCGCCCTGATCGAACTCGCCAAGGGCATCCTGGTCGAACGGCTGACGTGCGGGCCGGCTCAGGCCGCCCGGCAGCTCGCCGAGCTGGCCGAGCAGGCCCAGGTCACGCCCCTTGAACTCGCGGTCGACATCATCAACCAGGCCGCCCGGGACCGGATGTCCGAGGTGACGGACGCGTTTCTCGCCGCCACCAGGGCGGCGGACGAGGCGAAGACCGAATCGGCCGCCGTACGTCTGCGCGCGGCGGAGAGCGGCGCGCTGGCCGCGGACGACACACAGGCAGTCGCCGAAGCCCTGCTGGAGCAGGCGCTGCGCCCGCTCGGCGCGGTGGCCGTGGCCGTCTGGGCCGCGGGTTCCGACGGTTCGCTCACCCTGGCGGGCAGCGCCGGGTTCTCCCCGGCCGAGGCCGCACGCTGGCGCTACGTCCCTCCGGATGTGGTGACGGTGGCGCGGCGCGGCCTCACCGAGCGCACGGGTCAGTGGATCACGTCCCTCGCGGAGACCGGACTGCCCAGCATCGGCCTGCACCACCATCCGCACGGCGGCAGGGCCGCCCTGCCCGCCGGCACCGGGGGCCGCATCCACGGCGTGCTGGAGATCGCCTGGCCGACGCCCCTGGCGCCGCAGCCCCCACAAATCGTCCGCCAGGTGGAGGCCCTGGCGGAGCTGTGCGGCCACACGCTGGAGACCTACACGCTGCTGCACGGTCCCGCCCAGGAGCCGCGCGTGCTGCCGGACGCCGCGGAGCTGATGGACCTGGCCGACGGGCTGCACGACCCGGCGCTGGTCCTGGTGCCGCACCTCGACGACGCCGGGCACCTGGTGGACTTCCGCATCCAACACGTCAACAACCGCTTCCTGGATCCGGCCGGCCGGCCGCGCGCGGTCGTGAACGGCGCACTGCTGCTGGAGGCATACCCGATGGCCGCGGGGGACAGCGAGCTGTTCCAGCGCATCGAGCGCGTGTACGCCACTGGTGAACCCTTCAGGGCACGCCGGATGAACCTCACCGCCCTCGTCGACCAGGTCCCCCTCTCGGCGATCGCGGACATCAGTATCAGCAGGCACGGCACCACCGTCCTGCTCATCTGGCGCATCGAGGACGAGACGGCGCGACTGGCGAGCCTGCTCCAGCACGCTCAGCGCCTCGGCCGCATCGGCGGCTTCGAGGAGAACCTGCTGACCGGGGAAATCACCTGGAACGGACAGCTGTTCGACCTCTATGGGCGCCCGCAGTCGAGCACCCCGGTGCCCCTGGAGAATCTGCCGGCCCACGCGCATCCGGACGACGGCGTCGCCATCCGCCGCTTCCTGCGCACGCTGCTGCACCACCGGCGGCCGGCCGCCGCGGCCTTCCGGCTCCAGCGGCCGGACGGGGTGACCCGCCACATCCGCGTCGTCGCCGAGCCGGTACTCGACACCGACGGCCGGCTGCTCCGCATCCGCGGCGCCTGCCAGGACATCTCGGCCCAGCACTGGACCGAGGTGGCCCTCGCCGCCACCCGCGACCAACTGGCGCACACCGAGCAGCAGGCCAGCGAACGCAACCGGCTCACCCTCCAGTTGCAGCACGCCATCATGCCGCCCGCACAGGCACCGTTGCAGGTCCCCGGCCTCCAGGTGGCCGTCCGCTACCGTCCCGCGGAGACCGAGCAGCTGGTGGGCGGCGACTGGTACGACACCGTCGTGCTGCCCTCCCGGCAGGTGCTGCTGTGCGTGGGAGACGTGGCCGGCCACGGCATCGAGGCCGCGACCAGCATGGTCGTCCTGCGCAACGCACTGCGTGGCCTGGCGGTGACCGGCGCCGGGCCTGGCCAGCTGCTGTCGTGGCTCAACATCGTGGCGCACCACCTGACGGGCGCCGTCACCGCGACGGCGGTGTGCGGGCTGTACGACCCGGCCCTGCGGACGCTGCGCTGGGCCAGGGCCGGCCACCTGCCGCCCGTGCTCGTCCAGGGCAGTGAGGCGGCTGCCCTGCCCCTGGTCAAGGGCATGCTGCTCGGAGCGCTGCCCGAGGTCGTGTACGAGGAGGCCGAGGTTCAGCTGACCGAGGGGGACACTCTGTTGATGTACACGGACGGCCTGATCGAACGCCGCGACCGGTCCGTGGAGGAGTCCCTGGTCCATCTGCTGACCACCGCCCGCACGGCGCCCAGCACACTCGATCAGCAGCTGGACCGCCTGCTGACCTACAGCAACTCGGACACCGACGACGACACGTGCATCGTGGGCATCCGGCTCGGGTGAGGCACCCTGCCGAGCCCGCTGGCACCACTGCCGAACCCGACTCGCCCTTGATGAATGACATTACGTCAGGCGCCATCCACGACTGGAGTTCCGGAAGGCCCGCTCCTCCGGAGTCCAGGAACAACGCCCCCGCCAGCAGCCCCGCGCTCCCCCTCGGGCTCCACCCGAGCGCGTGCAGGTCGGCGTCGAAGGCGTGCAGGGCCTCGCGGCCGGCCTCCGTCGCCGTACCGCCGGCGTCGAGGACCCTGTGGGCGCCGGCCTGGACGTGCCGGAGGCCGACGGGGCCCGCGGTGTGCAGGAGTTCGGTGTCCTGAAGGGTGGACATGACGGTGAGCAGGGCGTCCAGGCGGGCCTCGTTCTCATCGGCGCCGGCCGAGCGGGCGACGGCGAGAGCGTCCAACGCCCGCCGTACGTGCGGGAATCCGGCTCGTGCCTCGCCCCGCGCCCCGGCGGCGCCGTACTTCGCCGAGATCGACGAGCCGCGCGAGGGCCGTCGCGGGGCCCGTCGATCGGGGTGGGCGGCGATGCGCTTGGCGGCCGCGGCCACGTCTTTCGCCCCGGCGCGCGGGTCGAAGGCGGCCGCGGCGACCAGCAGGCTGAGCACCCACAGGGCGTTCACCGGATCGCCCTGGCTCTCCGTCCTCCTCCTCGCCGCACTCGCCGTTGTGCTGTGCGTGTGCAGTGAGGCGGACGCCTTCGTCGCCGCCTCGCTGAGCGGGTTCTCGCCGACGGCCCGGCTGGCGTTCATGGTGATCGGGCCGATGGTCGACCTGAAGCTGATCGCCTTGCAGACGGGGACGTTCGGAAAGGCATTCGCCGTGCGGTTCTCGGCCGCGACGTTCGTGGTCGCGCTGGTGAGCAGTGTGCTCCTGGGGTGGTGGTTGCTGTGAGGCGGTACGGTCCGGCGCTGGTGCTGATCCTCTGCGGCGCGGCGGTACTGCGGATCTCTCTCTTCAGCGAACTGTATCTGCGGTATGTGCAGCCGGGGCTGCGGCCCAGTCTGATCGCCTCGGGAGCGTTACTGCTGCTGCTCGGGTCGGCGGCGGTCCGGGTGGCTCGGTCGTCCGCCGACGACGACACCAGCGGAGCCGGCGATCAACCCGACTGCGAAGACGGCGAGAACGGCGCCTACCACGACCACAGCTACGGCCCCCGCGTTGCCTGGCTGCTGACCGTCCCTGCCCTCTCTCTGCTCCTCTTCCCGCCGCCCGCCCTCGGCTCGTACAGCGCCGAACGCTCCGCAGCGGAGTACGCGTCCCAGGGGATCGGCACGTTTCCCGCGCTCCTGAAGGGTGACCCCGTCGACTTGACGCTCGCGGAGTTCACGTCCCGCGCGATGTACGACAGCGGCAGGACGATGAAGGGCCGCACGATCCGGATGACCGGCTTCGTCACCAAGGACGGCGACACCTGGTACGTCACTCGCCTGCTCATCTTCTGCTGCGCGGCCGACGCACAACCCGGCAAGATCCAGATCCGCGGCATCGACGCCCCGCCCGCCGACGCCTGGGTGACGGTCACCGGGACCTGGCATCCCAAGGGCAAGCTCGGTTCGGAGGAGGCATGGCCGCCGGTCCTCGACAGCATCTCCGTGAAGCGTGTGAAGCAGCCGGAGAATCCGTACGAGAAGCGGTGACCCGGGCTGACGGCAACCTGCTGCGTCCTCTGGGAGGAAGGCGAGGGCGGCGGACGAGTCATAGGCGATATCTGACTGATCGCCTGCTCACGTCGTGTCCGTGATCGGATCGAGAGCCGGAGCAGACGCCTTCGGGCGTACGGGCCGCGGCAGCGGATCGCCACCTTGCGGCGCGTCTGAGGCACAGGACTCGCGAACCGACCCTGACGGGCCGCACGGGGACATCCGTGCGGCCCGTCGGCGTCTGCACACGCACAAGATCCGATCCGAGGTGCTCACCGTCTCCAGCCCGACCCGGACCACCTGTCACGGAACCAGAACGGCGCAACGAGTTGACTGTCTATGGACGGACCCGCACCACTGTTCCCGCGACTCGCTCCGGTCCTGTGGTCTGTGCATGTCCGTGGCCCGCTGCACGGAACTGCGCCACGATCAGCGCGGTCGTAGCCAGCGCGGCGACCCGGGGCAGATGCCGGTCCGCACGTCCAGTGCCTGTCTTCGCATCCGGCCTCGCCTCGTGCTCCGTTGACTGCCACATGGCTGGCTCCTTCATGCTCCTTGTCTTCCTCAGCGGCGCGCGGGCAGCGCCTGCGACGCGGCCGGGATGTTCACCTGGTGTCGACGCGGGCGGCCCGGAGTATGGCGACGACCTCCCAGCCGTGGACGTTCTCTCGTGGGCGGGCCTGGATATGACCGCCGAGCGCGGTGACGCGTTCGTTGAGGCCGACGAGTCCGAAGCCACCGCCCCGGGCCGCCTCGGGGAGATTGGCGCCGCCGCGGCCGTTGTCGCGTACATGCTCGCTCGGATGATGTGCGCGGCGGAGTACGGCGCGGCTCCGCTGAGTCGGGCGCTGCGGGCCGTCCAGAACCAGAGTCCGTCTTCGAAGCTGGTTCAGCCCGACCGCGTCACGGCGGACATGGCGGGTCGGGACGCGTGAGATGCGGTCAGAAGAGCGCCGTGCACGGCTGAGGACGCCGCCCGTGTGGCATAGCGAGCGGTGTCCGCAGGCCATGCGTCACGTTCCTGGTGGATCAGGAGACAAACCGCGCCGTGCACGCCCGCACACAGCAGTCTGGCGGTTTCGGTGGTGCTCTCCACCGGTACTCCGGCATCGGCACAGGCTGCGACCTTGTCCCGGAAATAGCGGAAACACGCGTCCTCGTTCTGGCGACTGGCCTCGGTGGCCTCGCCATCCATCACCAGTCGGTACTGGGAGGGATGGCCAAGCCCGAACGCGATGTAGGCGACGCAGGTTTCGTAGAGCGCCGTCACAGGGTCCGGGACCCCCCGGGACACTGCTTCCAGTTCGATGAACAGTGAACTCCACACACGCAGGCACGCGGCGTGGACGAGTTCCCTCTTCGAGGCGAAGTGGAGGTAGACGGCCGGCGGGGTGACTCCCGCGCTTGTCGCCACCGCGCGGATCGTAAGGGCGTCGGCGCCACCGTCTTCGAGCAACTGATCGGCGATGTCGAGAAGCTGGTCGCGGAGCAGGCCGCCCTGGCCCTTGGCGGCGCGAACGCGGGCGCCGGTCACAGAAGGGAGCCTTCGGGAGAGAGCGGCATCAGGATGTCTTCGGCTTGACCGCGGTGACGACCTGGGTCACCCGGGCGCACAGTTCGCCTTCGGCATCGTGCACGTCGACCTCGACGACGGTGTTGCGCCCCACACGCAGGGGACGAGCTGTCGCGACGACGTCTGTGTGTGCCGGCCGAAGGAAGTGCGTGGTCGACTCCACGGTGGCCGGTGCGGCGCCGGCCGGACCGTTGAGGGCGGCGCACACGGCGCCGCTCACATCGGCGAGTCCCATCAACGCGCCCCCATGGAGGCCACCGCCCACGGTGGAGAGCGAGAGATCGTGCGCCAGCGTGGCTCGAACGCCGGCTGCCGCCATCTCGTCGAACACGACTCCGAGGGTCTTGGCGTACGGCGCGAGCGCGTAGACGTCTTCGGCTGCGAGTGTAGGCACGGGCTGCTCCCATCTGAGTCGAGGACGATAAGTTATCGACGTTAACTCAGCTCGTCAACCAGGGACTTCGGACGGGCACCTGCATGGCGGGTCCCCGTGGTCCACACGGTGCACGACTGACGTACGACGGCTACGGGGAAGTCGCCTTGCGGAGAGCGGGTGCCGTGTCGCCGCCTGTTGTGCCGACGCGGCCCAGCGACCGGTCGGCTGCGCACAGGACCAGGAACACGGCAGCCACACCGATGAGCAACCAGGCCATGGCATGCAGTCCGGAACTGGTGGCGCCGCCGCGGAAGAACACGGCGCTCGCCGCCGCCGCGAACAGTGCGCCGCTGTACATGAACGTGCGCAGCAGTCCCGCGGACGAGCCCATGCGGGCCGGGTCCGCCTGTGCGTACAGGGCATTCTGGTTGGCCAGCCCGATCAGCCCGTGAGGGATACCGACGACCGCGCTGAGTGCGACGAGCAGCCAGACCGGACTGTCGGCACGCAGGAGCAACAACGCCCCGCAGGCGAGGCATTGGAAGAGCGCGCCGGTGACGAGTTTGCCCCGCACCCGGCTACGGCGACCCGTGAGTGCGGTGACACCGATGGCCGTCGCCGACAGCGGCAGCAGAAGCAGCCCGGCCTGCGACGCGCTGAGCCCTCGGCCCTCTTGGAGCCACTGGCTGTAGCCGTAGAAGAAGGCGTACGACGTGGTGTGGGCGAGGCACTGCCGGGTGAACGTGGCGAGCAGCGGTACGTTCCCGCCGAGGACTCGAAGATCTATGAACGGCTGGGCGATGCGCAGTTCGCGGCGGACGAACACCGCGCCCGCGGCCAGGCCGAGCACCGGCAGATACCAGTGTGCGACCGCCGGGTTCATCAGGAAGAACATGAACCCGGTCAGTGATCCCGCGAACGACAGCATGCCCGGCACATCGATACGTGTCGTCCCGCCCGAGGGCGTGGCACGTGGCAGCCACAGTGCGCCCAGGACGAGGCACATGAGGGACAGTGGCACGTTGATGCCGAAGATCAGATGCCAGCCACCCGCGCCGATCAGCAGGCCACCGAGGACCGGGCCGACGACCGCGATGACCTGGTTGGAGATCGACAGCGCGGCGAGGACGCCACTCGGGTTCTCCCGGCCGGTGCGGTCGGACTCGGCGCGCAGCAGCGACATCGACGCCGGGAAGGCCGCCGAGGTTCCGAATCCGAGGAGGACGCGGGAGGCGACCAGTACCCACAAGTCCGGAGCGAGAGTGCCGAGCAGGCCGGCCAGGCCGGCCAGCGCGGTGCCCAGCAGATAGAGCCGACGTGGACCGAACGCGTCGACAAGCCGGCCGATCACCGGCTGGCCGACGGCTGTCGCGAGGTAGAGGCCGGAGACGAGCCACGCCGTCTGCGAGGGCGGCACGCCGAAGGCGCGGCCGATGGGGACCAACGCGACCGCGAGCATCGAGGAGTTGACGGGGTTGAGGATCGAGCCCAGGATCATAGGTGCGATCAGGCGGCGGTCGAAGCCGCCCTTCTCTGCCCGACGCTGTCTGCGCGCGGCGGTCCGAGTCACGCTTGCGCCACCTTGTCGAGCCTCGCCATTGCGGTGATGACCGCCCGCACTTCCTCCTCGGGGCCGTGCTCTTGCATGGCCCGGGCGAGCCACGCCTGACGGGCGAGGCGCTCGCCCCTGCACCGTTCGTGCCCCCGGTCGGTGAGCGAGACGAAGTCGCGTTCATGGAGCCGGTCCGTCGGCGGTGCTGTCGAGGAGACCGCGGAAGGCCTCGCACCTTCGGGTCGCGGCGTCCGCCGCGGTGTCGGCGAGTGGTGCGCCATCAGCTGGGTGATCTGTGGACCGAGTCGGTGGTGGGTCACGGCTGTGGGACCTCCGGTGCACGGGGGCGAGGACGTGGACACGTGTGTTTCGAGGAACCGCTGGACCGCGGGGAGGACCGCAAAGTGGTTGTGGCCGGTGCCGGGCACGATGTCGAGGCGTGCGTCGATGCCGTGTTCGTGCCAGTTGGCGCGCAGCGCGTTGATACGTTCGATGCGGTTGGTCCCCGCGGGCACGGGCCGGCGCTCGTCGTCCGGTGCGAGTCCGGCTGCGTCGGTGTCGTTCTCGCCGATGACCGGTTGCACGGGAAGGCCGTGCAGAGCTACCGGGTCGGCGTCGGTACCGAACTGTTCCTTCATGTCGGCCGTGCCGTGCCACCACGTCGTCGTGGGGTCGAGGAGGGTGACGCGCCCGGGCGCGCCCACCGACAGGGACGCCAGTCGTGCGGGTGGAGGTAGGCGAAGCGGTGGGCGAACTGGCCTCCGCCGGAGAAGCCGTGGAGGTGGAAGCGGTCGGCGCGCACGTGCCAGCGGGCCGCGGCCTCGTCGACCATGTGGAGCAGGGCTTCGTCGGGGCGGAATCCGGCAGGGGAGAGGAGCTTGTAGCTGTCCACGTCGTTCGGGCCGGTGATTCCGGCGGGGAAGAGCGGGGAGAGGACAACGCAGTTGTGGCGGTCGGCGAAGGCATCGCGGAGTGCTTCGGCGCGGCGTCGTGTTCCGTGGACGGCGACCACCAGGGGGACGGGTGGGCCGTCGGCGGTGTGGTCGCTGGGGGGCGTAGAAGGCTGTGGGGCCGGTGAGGAAGGTGACCCCGGGCGCTGCCTCAAGCGGCTTGGGCGGAGGTGCGATGTCGGGCATGGTGAGCCCCTTGCCATATGCCATAGCGTATACGTTGTATGGTGGGCCGAGCCGCCTGCTGGCGGGCGGCTCGGTGTGTACGGACGCCCCTCTCCGAATCGTTCGCTATTTGCTATAGCTTGCGCGGGACAGGATGACCACTTCGGCGATTCTCACTGCGAGAAACGCGCCGTGAGCAGGGAGGAGCTCGACGCCCGACTGTGCGCGTTCATCAGCTCTTCCGCACGCCTGCCGTTTCCGGCGGCGATGGCGTCGTAGATGGCACGGTGCTGGTGATAGCGCGCATCCACGGCGCTGCGCCGTTCGTCGCTGACCTCGGACAGGACGCTGTCGCGTCGTTCGTCCGCGCCGAAGGCGTCGACCATGTGCAGCATCTGCAGCAGTGTGGCGTTCCCGCTGGCCTGGTCCACCAGGCTGTGGAACTGCCGCATGCGGTGCAGGATCTCCTCGATCAGCTTCCGCTCTTCGTCACTGCCGGGAGCGAGTCCGGCCGCCTGGCCGCGCAGGCGGTCGGCCTCGTCGAGGACGGCACACATCTGCCGTCTCTGTTCCGCGGTCGACTTCTCTGCGGCCAGACGTGCGGCCAGTGCGCGAAGCGAGTCCCCGATCATCGAGAACTCCCGCAGCTCCTCCTCCGCGTACTTCGCGACGCGCACCGAACGTGGGCCGGTTCGCTCCACCAGTCGGTCCTGCTCCAGACGGCGCAACGCCTCACGTACCGGTGTCGCGCTGATGTCGAGAGACTCGGCCAGCCCCCGCTCGGTCACCCTCTGACCTCGTTCGAGGACGCCCGAGACGATCGCCTCACGGATCGCCGTGTACGCCTGGTCACCCAGCGTCGCCGAGATCGTGAGCTGCGGAAGCTGTCCCATGACGCAGTACCGTATTTGCTACAGCAGAATTGTCAACCGGTTGGGGTCCGGCCGGGACGTCCAGGCCGTCGCCAGGCAACCGTCAAGGAACCCTCAGGTTCACTGCGGGCCGACCGTCAAGTGCTGTGTGAATGATGGGTCAGGTCATCCCGGTCGAGCCGAGAAGAAGGACCCGTGAACAAGGTAATTGTCGCAGGCGGGCCGTTCCTGGTGCGGGCCGCGCTCACCAAGGTGATCGATGCGAGCGGCACCATGAGGGTGGCCGGCACCGCCGCGCACGACAAGGATCTCAGAGGCCTGCTCGATGTCGGCGTCGACGCGGACGTCGTCGTGCTCGACCGCTCCATCCACACCGGGCAACCGGACGCCTTCACTGGCCTGATCACCGAGATCTGTGCCGTGGCGCGGACCGTGGTCTTCGGCGCTCCCAGTGATCAGGAGGTCGATGCCCAGGTGCGTGCCGGCGCCACGGGCGTTCTCGCCGCGGACGTCAGCGCGTCACAGCTCATCGCCGCCCTGGAAACCGTGTGCCGGGGCGGGCTTGTCGTCGCTCTGGGGACGGCCCCGGCTGTCCGCAAGGCGCCGGCACGGGTCACGCCCGCACTGACCCGGGATCTCTCCCTCCGGGAACGCGAGATCCTCACCATGCTGTCGAGCGGTCAGGACAGTGCCTCCATCGCCCGCGACCTCGGTCTGAGTCCCCTCACCGTGAAGACCCACATCACGCACATGCTCAGCAAGCTGGGAATCCGCCGGCGCGGGCATCTGATCGCCTTCGCTTATGAGAGCGGGCTCATCGTGCCGGGCATGACACCCACCAGTTTCATCGCCACCCGGCTGCAAGCGGCGTCGTAGTCCTACGTCTGAGGTTCCGGTCTTCGCGTTCGACCACCGACCGCTTCGGCTTCAGGCCGGGGTGATCTCGCCAGGGTCCACATCGCGGGCGCGGCGACGACCTCCTCGTACGACTTCCCCTCCAGGCCGTTCTCCGTGCCGTGCGTGGGGCATCACGGGCGATGGCCGCGCGGGAGCCGGACGGTGACGGTGGTTCCGACTCCCACGTCCGAGTGCACGTTCACCTGTCCGTGATGGGCGTGGACGACGGCCTCCACGATGGCCAGACCGAGACCTGAACCGCCGTAGGCGCGGCTCCGGCTGGCCTCGGCGCGCCAGAACCGCTCGAAGACACGGGGCAGGTCATCAGGGGAGATTCCCGGGCCGTTGTCGATGACACTCAGCTGTACGGTCTCACGGCTGAGGGTGACCTCGAGGCGCACGGAGGTCTGAGCCGGAGTGTGCTGGACTGCGTTGCCGACGAGATTCCTCAGGACCTGTTGCAGACGGGCGGCATCGCCGATGACGGGTGCGGGCAGTGCGGGTGCCATGGCGATGTCGCGTTGGGGGTAGATGATCTGGGCGTCCTCGATGACGCCGGCGGCCAGGACGGTGAGGTCCACGTCGTCCTGCTCGACGGGTCGGCCGGCGTCCAGGCGGGCGAGCAGCGCGAGATCCTCCACGAGCAGGCGCATACGCCCCACTTCGTTCTCGATGTGCTCGAGTGCGGTCTCCAGGCCCGGACCGGAAAGGCCGCCTTGTCGGTGCAAATCAAGCCATCCGGAGATGGTGGACAGGGGAGTACGCAGTTCGTGGGAGGTGTCGGCGGCCAGCGAGCGAACGGTCGCCTCCGCGCGGGCCTGGGCGTCGAACGCCCGGTTGACCGCCTTGGCCAGCAGGTCGGCCTCACTGCCGTTGCGGTGGGTGGGCAGCCGTTCGGTCAGGGAGCCCGCGGCGATGGCGTCGGCGCTGCGGGCCATGCGGGCGAGCGGGCGCATGCCGAGGCGCAGAACGATGACGGACAGCCCCAGCAGTACCAGCAACGCGCCGCCGATCAAAGCCAGTTGCCGTCTGATGAGCGCGTCGGTGGTGGCGTCGTCGACGGAGGTGTCGATGGTGAGGATGACGGCCGCCGGTGCCACGGTGCCTTCGGCGGGCCCGCGGTCGATGATCAGGCCGGGACTGGGGATGCGTACGGCACTGAGGTCGCCGCCCTCCAGGGTGACCACACGTCCCGTCGGTGCGGTCGCGCTGAGCGCGGCCACCTCGTCGGCGGCCCGGGACGCCGAACCGGTGCTCAGCAGAACGCCGTTGTCCTCGTCGACGGCCACCGTGCCCAGGGGCGAACCGAGAAGGGCGCCGAGTTGGTCGGCATTGGCGGTCTGCGGTCCCTGGCCGATGACCCGGGTCAAACGCTCGGCGTTGGCTTTGAGGGTGTCCTGGTTGCGCTTGTCCAGGAAGTCTTCCAGGAGAAGGGCGCTGATGACGGCGCTGACCACCAGGCCGACGACCAGGAGAACGGCCAGCCCGGCGAGCAGGCGCAGGCGGACGCTGGAGGAGGCCCAGGGAAGACGGCCGCGGAGTCTCACGTGTGGTCCTGCGCTCGGAGGGTGTAGCCGACGCCGCGGACCGTGCGCAGCAGCGGCGTACGACCGTGGTCGATCTTGCGTCGGAGGTTGGAGATGAAACGCTCGACGACCACGGAGTCCCCGCCGAAGTCGTACTGCCACACGGCCTCGAGGATCTGGGCGCGGGAGAGGACCTGCCCCTGGTGACTCAGCAGGTAGTGCAGCAGACGGTATTCGGTGGGAGAGAGTTCGACGACCTGGCCGGCTCGGCGGACTTCGTGACGGAGGTCGTCGAGCGTGAGGTCGCCACAACGCAGGCGTGTTTCCTCGGCGGTGGGGGTTGCGCCGCGGGCGCGGCGCAGCAGCGCCTGCAGGCGGGCACCGACCTCGACGACGCTGAAGGGTTTGGTGACGTAGTCGTCGCCGCCCAGGCGCAGTCCTCGGACCCGGTCTTCGACGGCGTCGCGGGCGGTGAGGAAGAGCACGGGTACGTCGATGGCGCGGGCGCGCAGCAGTTGAAGGATCTCGAAGCCGTCGGCGCCGGGGAGCATCACGTCGAGGACGATGACGTCCGGGGGGCGGCGGGCGACCTGGTCGAGGGCTTCGCTCAGGTCGCCGGCCGTGTCGACTTCGAATCCGGCGAACTGCAGTGCCGAGATCAGCAGACGCCTGATACCGGGATCATCGTCGATGACGAGGACGCGGTCTGCGGTCCCCGGCGTGTTGGCGGCGTTCATATGTGCTCCTGGTGGCGGCAGCGGCCGTCCGACGTCTGCCGTTGCCGCCGGTGCGGCGGACCGGGCGGGTGTCCGGTAGCGGCTCTGCTGATCATGGTCTCGTCACAGGCTTACTGGGGCGGATTCCTTGACGGGGGCGTGCGGGGCCGCCGGTTCGGGAGCGTGGAAGTTCTCGCCCTCGACGTCGAGATGGGGCAGCACGCGGTCAAGGCGTCGCGGCAGCCACCAGGCCCGGTCCCCGAGGAGCGCAAGGATGGCCGGCACCAGGGTCATACGGACCAGGAAGGCGTCGACCATGACTCCGAAGGCCAGGGCGAAGGCGATCGGCATGATGTCGGCGTCGCGGGAGAACAGGAAACTGACGAACACCGAGATCATGATGAGCGCGGCAGAAGTTACCACACGGGCGGCGTTGCGGGCTCCGTTGAGGATGGCCGTGCGGGCGTCGCGGTGGCGGCTGTAGTCCTCGCGCATGGCGGAGACGAGGAACACCTCGTAGTCCATGGCCAGCCCGAAGAGCACGGACATCACGATGATGGGCACGAAGCTGGCCACCGGGCCCTCGCTGGGCACGCCCAGCGGGCCGGCCAGCCATCCCCACTGGAAGACAACGACGGTGGCTCCGAAGGCGGCACCCACGGACAGCAGGAACCCGATGGTCGCCTTGACCGGGATGGCGATCGACCGGAACGCGATCATCAGCAGGAGCAGCGAGAGGCCGACGACGACGATCACGAAGGGCACGAGTGCGCCGCTGAGCTTGTCGGAGACGTCGATGCTGACCGCGGTCATACCGGTGACGGCCACATAAGAGCCGCTGGACTGTGCCAACGGCTGCAGCTGGGTGCGCAGCCGGGAGACGAGGCCGCTGGTCTCCTCGGACCGCGGTCCGGTGCCGGGGATGATCTGGATCCGTGCCGCCGTCTCGTCCTCGGCCATGTCGATACCGCTGACGTCCGCTACGCCCCGGACCCCTCGCAGCTCGTCCTCGACGGCGGCGGCCGTGGAGCTGACGGTGGCCGGATCGTCGTTCTCGACGAGCACGACGAGGGGGCCGTTGACGCCGGGACCGAAGGCGTCACTGATCACGTCGTAGGCCTGACGGCTGGAGTTGCTCGTGGCACTGGAACCCTCGTCGGTGAGTGCCAGCTTCAGCTCCACGGCGGGAACGGCCAGGGCGATCAGCGCGACCGTGCCCAGGATCAGGTTGCGTACGGGGTGGCGCAGGACGCCCTGGGTCCAGCGCACACCCATCGTGGCCGTCCGGCCGCTGTGCGGCGCCCGCCGCAGGGCGCGCCCACGGCCCAGGGGCAGGAACCTGCGGCTCCGGGCCGCGGGCCGGGGTGCCTTGGGCGTGAGCCGGTGGCCTGCCATTCCCATGAGCGCGGGCAGCAACGTCACCGCCGTGATGACGGCGACCGCGACCGCTCCGGCCGAGGCCAGACCCATGGAGGTCAGCATCGGCACACCGGCCACCGACAGACCGGACAGCGCGATGAGGACGGTGGCGCCGGCGAAGATCACGGCGCTGCCCGCGGTGGCGGTGGCCGTGGCGATGGACTCCAGCACCGGCATACCGGTACCGAGCTGGGCACGGTGCCGGGAGACGATGAACAGGGCGTAGTCGATACCGACGGCGAGCCCCAGCATGATCGCCAGGGTGGGCGCGTTGTCGGAGACGTCGAACGCCGTGGCCAGACCGATCATCGCGGCCACCGTGCCGGCGATCCCGAGCACCGCGGTGATCAGCGGCAGACCCGCCGCGAGCAGCGACCCGAAGGTGATCACCAGGATGACCAGGGCCACGCCCAGTCCGATCAGCTCACTCGGGCCCACGGGCGGATGCGAGGACTCGTACGGCTCACCGCCGTAGATGGTCCTCAGCCCCGCCTGCCGGGCTTCGGTGCCCGCGGCCTTCACCGCGTCCAACGTGCCTTCCGGCACGTCGTCCTCCTCCTTGGTGGTGAAGGTGACCTGAGCCACCGCGGTGCGTCCGTCCTCGGAGACGGTGCCGCTCTCGGAGGGGTCACCGACCTCGCTCACCCCGGAGACACGACCCGTGGCCTCCAGCGTCGCCTCCAGGGGCTTACGCAGATCCGCCTCGGTCACCTTGCGGCCGGCCGGAGCCTGAAACACGATCTGTGCCGACTGCGCATCCGGCTCGGGGAAGTGCCGTTCCATCTTCGTCAGCGCCGTCTGGGCCGGTGAGCCGGGAATCGAGCTGCTGTCCGTGAAGGACCCGGCGAAGGAAACCCCCAGACCGACCACCGCACCGAGGGCGACGAGCCACCCGATCAACATCCTTGGCCACCGGCGAGCACTCCACGCGCCCAGTCGGTACAAGAGCGTAGCCATCAAAGAGCCCCTCACTGTTGGGAAGACGACCCGCCACATCCTTCGCAGTGGACTTGACGACCGCCTCACGGGGAACTTGACGGTTCCTTGACGGTTCGGCTCCGGCACCGTCAGGTGCGCCGGTCACCAGGGAGGACTAGCCGGCGCTCCGCGTGACCGCGGACTGCTCCTTGGCATGCTGGTCCAGCCGCAGCGGGAGCCGCGCGGCGAGGTGGTCGATGAGTGCGCTGACACGTCGCGGGACATGGCCGTCCGCTTCCAGGAGGGCATAGATGTCGGCGGCCGGTGTCGACAGGTGCGGCAGGACCCGGACGAGCTCTCCGCGCTCCAGATGCGGTCTGACGTGCCACTCCGAGCGCATGATCACACCACGGCCCTCCAGGGCCCAGCCGGTCACCACGTCACCGTCATTGCTGGACAGACTGCCGTGCACCCGCACATGCCGGGGACGGTCCGCGTCCCCGAAGCGCCAGAGCGCGAAATCGCTCTCGTTCTCCCGCAGCACGATGCAGTTGTGGTGGGCCAGGTCCTCGATGCCGGCCGGCGTGCCGTGCTCGGCGAGGTAGGACGGCGCCGCGCACGGCACGCGCCGGTTCCTGGCCAGACGCCGCATGCGCAGCGAGGAGTCGGGCGGCATGCCCACGTGGACGGCCACGTCGAACTCACGCCGGTGAGGCCGTAGAGGCAGCGCGGACGTCTGCATCCGGACGTGCAAGTCAGGGTGGGCCGCGGCGAACTCGCCGAGCAGCGGCGCGATATGCGTGCGGCCGAGACCGAGCGTGGATTCGACGACCAGAGACCCGCGCAACCCCCCGGCCGTGTCGGTGATCGTGTCCTCGAGCTCGCGTACCTGGTCGAGGATCGCCTCGACGCGCGCCGCGTACAGCTCGCCTTCCGACGTCAGCACGAGCCGGCGGGCGCCGCGTTGAACGAGCCGGACATCCAGGCGGCGCTCCAGCGCGCTGAGGCGTTTGCTGACGACGGGCAGAGAGCAGCCGAGTTCCCGCGAAGCGGCCGTCAGCGTCTCGCTCGACGCGACCACGTGGAAGAACTCCAGGTCGTCCACGACTGAACGGCTCTTGGACCAGGGGCGACCAGAACGCCGAGGGCTTTCCATGGGGGAAAACGTACCTTGCCGGTAACGGGCTTGTAACGGCTGTCACCGCTGGCCAAGGTAGGACCCAGTCGCGCCGTGAGCGGAACGCCTCTGGACAGAGTGCTCGCCACCGGACTCGCGCATCGATCACGAGGACTGGGAGTGCATTCGTGCCGCAGAGTTATCGCATCGCAGCCATTCCGGGCGACGGGATCGGCCGTGAGGTCGTTCCGGAGGGGCTGAGGTGCCTGCGGGCCGCCGCCGAGGCGCACGGGTTCGAACTCGACGTCACCGAGTTCGAGTTCGCCAGCGCCGACTACTGGCTGAACCACGGCACGATGCTGCCCGGGAACTGGCGGGACGTGCTCGGCGACTTCGACGCGATCTTCTTCGGTGCGGTCGGATGGCCGGAGGTGGTCCCGGACCATGTCTCGCTGTGGGGCAGCCTGCTCCAGCTGCGGCGGGGCTTCGACCAGTACGTCAATCTGCGCCCCGTCCGGCTGCTGCGCGGCGTACGCAGTCCGCTGCGTGACCGCCGGCCGGGCGACATCGACTTCTACGTCGTGCGGGAGAACACCGAGGGCGAGTACTCCAGCATCGGCGGCCGGATCTTCGAGGGCACCGATCGTGAGACGGTGGTCCAGGAGACGGTCATGACACGGACCGGGGTCGACCGTGTCCTGCGCTACGCCTTCGAACTCGCCTCGTCCCGCCCGGACAAGCACCTGACCTGGGCGACCAAGAGCAACGGCATCTCGATCTCCATGCCCTACTGGGACGAGCGCGCGACCGAGATGGCCGCCCGGTACCCCGACGTGACCGCCGACAAGGACCACATCGACATCCTGACCGCGAAGTTCGTCCTCCAGCCCGACCGGTACGACGTGGTCGTCGCCAGCAACCTGTTCGGTGACATCCTCTCGGACCTCGGCCCGGCCTGTACCGGAACCATCGGCATCGCCCCCAGCGCCAACATCAACCCCGACCGCTCCTTCCCGAGCCTCTTCGAGCCGGTGCACGGGTCGGCGCCGGACATCGCCGGTCTGGGTGTCGCCAACCCCGTCGGGCAGATCTGGAGCGGCGCCATGATGCTCACCCACCTTGGCGAGCACGAGGCGGCCGCGCACGTTGTGGCCGCGATCGAGAGCGTGCTGGACGAGCAGCCCGATGTGGTCACCCCCGACCTCGGGGGCACGGGGACCACGGTGGGCCTGGGCAAGGCCATCGCGGCCCGGATCGCCGCGAGTTCACTCCTCGGCCACGGCCAGGGAGCGGCGGCCGGCGACCCGGCCGGCCGCGCGGTCGAAGAGGGGGTCGCGGCGTCATGATCAGACCTGTCTCCGACCCGGTCGGCCTGGAAGTGCGCTGGGACCGGCTTGCCGCCGCCACCGACGAGGCGGCCTCCACCATGCTGCGCACGGCCTTCTCCACGATCATCCGCGAGTCGAACGACTACACGGTCGTCCTGATGGACCGCGCCGGCCGCACGATGGCCGAGTCACGGGCCGGCATCCCCGCCTTCGCCGCCCTGATGAGTTCGCTGACCGCGCTGGTCCTCGAACGGTTCCCGGCGAACGAGTGGCAGGACGGCGACAGCGTCATCACGAACGACCCGTGGATCGCCACGGGGCATCTGCCCGACATCGCCCTGATCTCCCCGGTCTTCCACCGAGGACGGCTCGTCGCGTTCGCCGGCACCGTGGCGCACTCACCGGACATCGGTGGCACACCCTCGATGAGCGCCACCGAGCTGCTCTCCGAGGGCATCCTGATTCCTCCGCTGCGCCTGTTGCGGGCCGGGCGGGTCGAGCAGGGGGTCAAGGACCTGCTGCTGGCGAACGTACGACTGGCGGACCAGGTGTGGGGTGACCTGGAGGCGCAGGCCGCGACACACGCCGTATGCCGCCGACGCGCCCGGGAGTTCCTCACCGACTTCCGCGAGCCGGACTTCGAGGCGTTCGCGGACCAGGTCCACGCGGTGACGGACGGCGCGATGCGGGCGGGTGTCCGCGACGTGCCCGACGGCGTCTACCGCGCCGCCTTGGACGCGGACGGCGTCGAAGGCCACCCCACGCACATCGAGTGCGCGGTGACCGTGCGCGGCGAGGAGGCCGGGATCGACTACACCGGCAGCTCCCCCCAGGTGCCCTTCGCGACGAACTCGACGCTGAACTACACCCGCGCCTACTCCATGTATCCGCTGAAGATCCTGCTGGATCCGTCCACGCGGACCAACTGGGGCTCCTACCGCTCCATCCAGGTCACCGCGCCGGAGGGGACGATCGTCAACCCGAGATTTCCCGCGCCCGTCCTGGCACGGCACCTCACCGGCCACCTCCTGTCCTGCGCGGTGTACCGGGCACTGGCTCCGGTGCTGCCCCACCGTGTCATCGCCGACAGCGGCGGCGCCCCCGCCCTGCGGGTCCGCTTCGCGGGGGTCGACGACTCCGGCCGGCCCTTCAGCCTCATGCTCTTCGCCAACGCGGGCATGGGCGCGTCCAAGGAGTCGGACGGGCTGTCCACCACCGCCTTCCCGACCAACTCCGGCGGCGGCAGCATCGAGGTCCTGGAAGCCGCGTCTCCGCTGCACTTCCTCCGCAAGGAGTTACGTGCCGGATCGGGCGGACGGGGCCGGCGCCGCGGAGGACTCGGCCAGACCATCGAGGTCCGCAACCCGACGAGCCGACCGGTGCAGATGGTGCTGCTCGGAGACCGCGAGCGGCATCCGGCGCTCGGACTGGCCGGCGGTGAACCCGGCGCCACCGCACAGGTCGTCCTGGACTCCGGCGAGCGCGTCCCACTGAAGTCGATCTCGCAGCTGGCCCCCGGCTCGTCGGTGGTCATCTCCTTCCCCGGCGGCGGCGGGTTCGGCCGTCCCGAGGAGCGTGAGCCCGAACTCCTGATCGCCGACGAGACCGCCGGCTACACCGTCCCAGCCAGTCGGCAGAACCCGCGCACAGTTCCGACGGCGGGCGGAAGCGCACGTGAGGAGGCGGGCCGATGAGCCGCACGGTCCGGATCGGCGTCGACGTCGGCGGAACGTTCACCGATCTGCTGCTCCACGACCCGCGCCGGGGACTGATCCGGCCCGGCAAGCTGCCCACCACACCCCACGCCCCCAACGAGGCCATCACCGCGGGGATCGCCCGCCTGCTGGAGGAGACGTCCACGGCCCCCACAGACGTCGCGGGCATCGTGCACGGCACCACGCTGGTGACGAACACCCTGCTGGAACGCACCGGAGCGGTCGTCGGTCTGCTGACCACCAGCGGGTTCAGCGACTCCCTCGAAATGGGACGGGAGACGAGGTTCGACACCACCGACCTGCTCGCCCGGCCGGCTCAGCCGCTCGTGCCGCGCCGTCTGCGCCGCGGGGTACCCGGCAGGATCGCCGCGGACGGCAGTGAACTCGAACCGCTCGACGAGCGTGCCGTCCTCGCGGCTGTGCGGGATCTGGCGGACCAGGGCATCGAGGCACTGGCCGTGGCCCTGATGCACTCCTACCGCGACGCCGGGCACGAGCACCGGGTGCGGGACCTGGTCGCGCGGGCCCACCCCGACCTCCCCGTCACGCTCTCCAGCGCCGTGGCGCCGGTCATCGGCGAGTACGAGCGGGCCGGCACCGCCTGCCTGAACGCGTATGTACAGCCCCTGATGGCGCGCTACCTCGACGACCTGCGTGACGACCTGACCGCGATGGGAATCGACGCGCCCCTTCGCATCATGCTCTCCGGCGGTGGAGTCACGAACCTTGAGGACGCCAAGCGGTTCCCCGTGCGGCTGCTCGAGTCGGGCCCCGCGGCCGGTGCCATCGCCGCCGCCGCTGTCGCCCGGACGCTGGGGGAGCAGGACGTCGTCTCCTTCGACTTGGGCGGTACGACGGCGAAGATCGCTCTCGTCCAGCGGGGCAGGCCCAGGCTCAAGCACGACTTCGAGGCGGGGCGGGTCGACAAGTTCAAGCCCGGCTCGGGGCTGCCGGTGCGCCTGACCGTCGTCGACATGATCGAGATCGGTTCGGGAGGCGGCTCGATCGCGGCACCCGACGCACTCGGGCTGCTCAAGGTGGGACCGCGCAGCGCCGGTTCGGTGCCCGGCCCCGTCGCCTACGGGCGCGGAGGCGAACGCCCCACCGTTACGGACGCCGACCTCCTGCTCGGTCATCTCGACGCGGAGAACTTCCTCGGCGGCGAGATGAGGCTGCGCACGCGAGAGGCCCACAAGGCGCTGACCCGTGAGGTGGCGGGTCCCCTGGGACTCGACACCGCCGACGCTGCCGCCGGGATTGTCGAGGTGGTCACCGAAAGTATGGCCGCCGCCGCCCGCATGCACCTGTCCGAGCAGGGCAAGGACCCCGCCGGCTTCACGCTGCTGGCCTTCGGCGGAGCCGGACCCGTCCATGCCTACGGGCTGGCGAAGTCGCTGAAGATGTCCCGGGTGATCGTGCCGATGCGGGCCGGTGTGATGTCCGCCTGCGGGCTCCTCGTCGCCGCTCCCACGGTCGACGAGGTCCGCAGCCTGTCGTCGCCGCTCGCCGACGTCGACTGGGACCAAGTGGCCGCGCTGTACGACGAGATGACGGCCCGCGCCACCGAAACGCTCCAGCCGGGCAGTCCCGAGCTGGTACGGGTGCGCCGCTCGATCGACATGCGTTACCTCGGCCAGGGCTTCGAGATCGAGGTCGATGTACCCGAGCAGGACTTCGGCCCAGCCGGTCTCGGACGTATCAGGACCGCCTTCGCGTCCACGTACCGCGCCGTGTTCGGCCGGTCCCTCGACGGGGCCGTGGAAGTCGTGAACTGGCGGCTCTCCATGCAACTGCCCGGTCATGAGGTGTCGGCGGACGTCAGCCATGCGCGCGGAGGTGAGGCAAGCCGCGGTGTCCGGCCAGTGCACTTTCCGGGACACGGGCTGCTCGAAGCCACCGTCTGGAACCGCTACGAGCTCACGCCCGGAACCGAACTGACAGGTCCGGCGATCTTCGAGGAACGCGAATCGTCCTGCTCCTTCGGGCCGGACTGCCGGATCCGGGTCACCGACGACCTGACCCTCGTGGTCGAGGTGGAGTCATGACGACGGTGTCAGCAGGACAGCGCACACCCACCCGGCGCATCACGCTCCTGGTCGCTCTCGCGGTCTTCGCCCAGGAGTCGACCTGGAACTTCTACGAATCCCAGGTTCCGCCGCTCCTGCGGGAGCACCTCACCAGCGCGGCCGTCGTGGGTCTGCTGATGGGCATGGACAACCTGCTCGGCATCTTCATCCAGCCGTGGATCGGCAACCGGTCCGACCGGACGAGGACCTCCTGGGGCCGGCGGATGCCCTACCTGGTGGCCGGGATGCCGATCGCCGCGGCGCTGTTCATCCTCATCCCGCACAGCGCGGCGTCCTTGCCGCTGTTGATCGTGGTGCTGTTCTCGTACGCGCTCGCCGCCAACACCTTCAAGCCGATCGCCGAGGCGCTCGTACCGGACTTCATCGCACCCGAGCGACGAAGCCGGGCCAACGCCGCAGTCAAGATCGCCTCAAGTATCACGGCCATCGTCGCCGCGCTCATCAGCATGTTCCTGGTCGACAAGCATCTGAGCCTCGCGTTCGCGATCCCCGCGATCATCATGCTGATCTCGATCGGGGTGCTCACGGCCACCGTGCGCGACAACCGGTCCCCGGCCTACCAGGCAGCGGTGGCCGAGAGCGATGAGGAGCACAGCGCCGAGCGCACCGAGCCACGGGTCCGGGACACCTTCTCCGAGATCCTCAAGGACACCGATCGCAGCAGGCTCCTGCTGCTCCTCGCGATTCTCCTCTTCGGCAGCGCATGGGCCGCGTCCCGGTCGTTGATGACCCCGTATGGGATGGAAGCCCTGGACATGTCACGGGGAGCCGCCGGCGGTCTCACCCTGCCCAGCGGTGTCGCCTTCATCCTGGCGGCCTACCCGGCGGCCGTGCTCGCCGAGCGTTACGGACGGCTCCGGGTCATGGCCGTGGGCATGTCGGTCTTCGCCGGTGCCATGGTGCTGGGGACGATCGTCCAGACCCCGACGGGGGCCACCGTGGCCCTGTGTCTCGCGGCGGCCGGCGCGACCTGCTTCCTGGTCAACGCGGTGGTCGTCCTGTGGAACCTCGCACCCTCGGCACGGGTCTTCGGGACCTACGCCGGTATGTACACCGTCGGCTGGGCCGGCGGCGGCTTCCTGGGCCCGGCGGTGGTCGGCGGGATGGTCGACATCACCGGATGGCCCCTGATGCTCATCGACGTCGCCGTGGTCGCCTCGCTGTCCATCATCGTCGTAGCCAGGATCGGTGTGCTTCAGCGGCGCACCGCCCTGACCCTCGCCAAGTGACCAGCCAGCCCATCCCCGCGGCGCGGCGCGAGGCCGGCGCCGGACGCAGCCAGAGACGAGGAACCGTGCCCCGCATTCTGATCACCACGGACTACCTACGGCCCGGCGACGAGGTCGATCACTATCTCCGGGCGCATGGCCACACAGCGGTACACGCCCCGCTGGTCGGCCGACGCGGTCCCGAGCAACTCGTCGCCGCCCTAGGCGGGATCGACGCGGCCCTGGTCGGCCATGATCCCCTGACCGCCCAGGTCCTCTCCGAAGTTCCGAGCCTGCGCGCCATCGTGCGCACCGGCGTCGGCTACGACTCGATCGACATCGTCGCCGCGGGCAAGCTCGGCATCACCGTGAGCAACCTGCCCGGAATCAACGCGAACGCCGTGGCCGAGTACACCCTCGGTCTGCTGCTGACGGCCGCGCGGCGACTGGTGCAGAGCGCGGCGGGCGTCGCTGCCGGCCGGTGGCCGAGGGAGGACGGGCACGAGCTGCGCGGGGCGACGCTCGGCCTGATCGGATACGGGGCGGCAGCCCGCGCCGTGGTGCCGCTGGCGCGGGCCTTCGGCATGGAAGTGCTCTGCACGACCGGTGTGCCGGAAGACGAGCGGTCGGACCCGTCGGTGCGGTTCGTCGCCCTCCCCGAGCTGCTGGCGGCCTCCGACTACGTATCGGTGCACACCGCGCTGACGGACCGCACACGCGGTCTCCTGGACGCCTCCGCCTTCCGGCGGATGAAGCCGACGGCGGTGCTGGTCAACACCGCGCGGGGAGCCGTCGTCGACGAACAGGCCCTTGCCTACGCCGTGCGCACCGGCGAGATCGCCGCGGCGGCCCTCGACGTGGTGAGCGAGGAGCCGCTCCCGGCCGACAGCCCGCTGCGGGACGTCGAGGCAATCGTCGTCTTCTCCCACCTGGCGGGCCAGACCGCCGAAGCCCGTGCCGCCGCCGGCCTCGAGGGTGCGGCCGAGGTGGTGGCCGCCCTCGCGGGCCGCCCCCGGTTCGCGGTGAACGCCCACCTGCTGCCCCACGCCCCCACTGCCCGGGTCGACGGGTGACACCCGCCCGCCATGTGCCCGGTACCGACACAAGAAAGAGGAACATGGAAAACGAACGGGTCGACCAGGTCAAGGTCCTGGCACCGACCGGCATGCTCGGCGCCGGCTTTCCCGAGGCCACGATCGAGCGAGGTCTGGCGCTCGGCGCCGATGTCATCTCCGTCGACGGGGGCAGCACCGACTCCGGTCCCTACTACCTCGGCGCGTCGCAGCCCAAGACCACGCGTGCCGCGGTCGCCCGTGACCTGCGGGTCCTGCTCAAGGCGGCGGCAGGCGCCGGTATCCCACTGATCGTGGGTTCGTGCGGCACCAGCGGAACCGACTCCGGTGTCGACTGGGTCGCCGGCATCGTCGCCGACATCCTGGCGGCCGAGGGACTCCGGCTGCGGGTGGCGCGCATCTACAGCGAGCAGGCGACCGGCGCGCTCCTGAAGTGCCTGGACGAGGGCCGGATCCATGCCCTGCCTCCGCTGGGCGCACTGGAGGCGGAGACGCTGCAGAGCTGTACGCACATCGTGGGCGCCATGGGGCACGAGCCGATCGTCGCCGCCCTGGAGGCCGGTGCGCAGGTCGTGCTCGCCGGCCGCGCCACCGATACCGCCATCGCCGCCGCCTACCCGCTGATGAAGGACATGCCGGCCGGACCGACCTGGCACGCCTCCAAGATCATCGAGTGCGGTGGGCAATGCACCAGCAACCCGCGCTCCGGTGGGGTGCTGGCCACCATCGACGCCGACGGCTTCACCATCGAGCCGCTCGATCCGACGGTCGCCTGCACACCGATCCTGGTCGCCGCTCACATGCTCTACGAGACGGTGGACCCGTTCCGGATGCGCGAGCCGGACGGCACCCTGGACGTCCGTGAGGCCGTCTACACCGCCCTGGACGACCGCACAGTGCGGGTCGAGGGCTCGCGGTTCCATGTCGCCGACCAGCACACCGTCAAGCTCGAAGGCGCCCGGATCACCGGCTACGAGACCATGTCGTTCAGCGCGATCCGGGATCCGCACATCCTTGCGAACATCGACGACTGGGCCGGTCTCATGCGCACGATGATCAGGCAGCGGGTGGAGCAGACGATCGGCATCGGCGACGACAAGTACGCCTTCGACCTGCGCCTCTACGGGCACAACGCCATTCTGGGGGATCTGGATCCGGCAGTGGGTCCGCCTCGCGAGGTGGGAGTCATGCTCCTCGTCAACGCACCGGACCAGAGCACCGCCACCGCCGTCGCGAAGATCGCCAACCCCTTGATGCTCCACCTGCCGACGGCCGACATGGACCACCTGCCGAGCCTGGCGTTCGCCACCTCACCGGCCGAGGTCGAGCGCGGTCCGGCGTACGAGTTCGTGCTCAACCACGTGGTCGACACCCTCACCCCCACCGACATGTTCCGCACCGAGTTCGAGGAGGCCTCCCACCATGGCTGAGACCGCCCCCACCACCCTGGGCGACCTGGCGTACGAGGTCCGGTCCAAGAACGCCGGGCCGTTCTGGGTCACCATGGAGCTGTTCATGCGTGACGCGGACGGCTATCGCATCGCCGCCGACGAGACGTTCCTCAACGAGGGCACGGTCGCCCGGCTCTACGGACTCGACGAGGCCGACGTGCTGATGTTCCGCATCCCGTCGCTGAACGTCGTCAAGATCTCGTTCCCGCGTCCCGTCAGCCAGGCGTCGCTGCGTGACCGTGACGTCCACTCCGGTCAGCACCACGTGCCGCTGGCGGTTCTGCCCGTACCCGCGACCTGACCCCGAACGCGCCCGCCGGACCCGGTCGTTCACCAGCTCACCCCCGAAAGCACATGAAGGAGCAGCTCCTTGATCACACCTGCCGTGCCCGAATCCGGTAGCCGTCCCCAGGCCCGCGGACGCCGTTCGGCGTTGACGGCACTGCTCGCGGCCGCGGTCGTCGGCACGCTCGGCATCGCACCGGCCGCCCCGGCCGACACCACGCGCCCCAACGTCGCCACCTGCCCGGGCCACCTGGCGGAGAAGGCAGACTGCTACACCGGCCGGGACGCCAACGGCGCCTACTACACCATGGCCGTCCCCGAGGACTGGAACGGCTCCCTCGTCGTCCACGCCCACGGCGGTCCCGACTTCTCCTACGACGAGTCCACCACCAACGAGGACCTGGAACGCTGGGCGGTGATGGTCGACGAGGGCTATGCCTGGGTGGGCTCCTCGTACCGACGCGGCGGTTACGGGGTCAGCATGGCCGCCGCCGACACGGAGAACGTACGCCGCCTGTTCGTCAGCCACTTCGGCCGCCCCGACCGCACCTACCTGCATGGCCAGTCCTGGGGCGGCAACGTCGCCGCCAAGGTCACCGAGACCTACGGCGGGAAGCGTGGCGCTTACGACGGAGTCCTGCTGACCAACGGCTTCCTGGCCGGCGGCTCGCGCGGCTACGACACGCGCGTGGACCTGCGGACGGTCTACCAGTACTACTGCCGCAACCTGCCCCGTCCCACCGAACCGCAGTACCCGCTGTGGCAAGGACTGCCCGCGGACTCCCCGATGACACCCGACGAGGTCCACGGCCGACTCCAGGAGTGCACCGGCATCGAGTCCGACCCGGCCGACCGGACCGCCAAGCAGCAGCGCGACCTCGACGACATCCTGGCCGTCACCCGCATCCCGGAACGCTCCCTGGCCACGAACATGCAGTACGCGGCCTTCCTCGTCCGGGACATCGTGTCCAACCGGCTCGACGGCCGTAACCCGTTCAGCAACCGTGGCGTCCGCTACGACGGTTCGCACGACGACAAGGCGCTCAACGCCGGCGTGGCGCGCTTCTCGGCCGACCCCACCGCGCGCCGCGACCTTTCCTACGACAGCGACCTCACCGGACGGATCGCACTCCCGGTCCTCACGCTGCACGCGATCGACGACCCACAGGTCTTCGTCGAGCACGAGGCGGCCTATCGCGCCACGGTCCAGGCCGCCGACCGAGGCGAGAACCTCGTCCAGACTTTCACGAGGGAGAGCGATCACAGCGCGCTCAGCAACGCCGAGTACGCCAACTCCCTGGCGGCTCTGGACACATGGGCACGCACCGGCCGGAAGCCCACCCCCACCTCGATCGCGCGTTCGTGCAGCGCGTTCGACACCACCTACGGTGGTGGCTGCCACTACGATCCGGCGTTCCGCCCCGCCCCGTTCGCCACCCAGGTCCGCCCCCGGCCCGGCGGCTTCCACTGGCCCGCCATGTCCGCCGCGCAGGAACAGGCGTGGAGCCGTATCGAGGGCGTGGGCATCGCACCCTGAAGCCGGCCCGCAGCCCTTTCTCTCCGCCCAACACTCGGGAGAGCCCCATGTCCCTGGCCGAAGAACTCAGTTCGTACGCCGTGTCCCTGCTGGGCCGCGCTGGCCGTGCGGGAAGTGACGCTCCTCCGCACGAAAGACGTGAGGAAGCCCATGAGGTTGGCCGACGTCAGTGAGCCCTGTCTCACCTGGGCAGCGCCCCTTGGCTATGCAACGAGTTGCATATGAGGATCGAGGCATGGCGCTCGAACACGCGATCCTCGTCTCCCTGCTGGAGAAGCCGGGCTCCGGTTATGAGCTGGCCCGGCGGTTCGAGCGGTCCATCGGATACTTCTGGACCGCCACGCACCAGCAGATCTACCGCGTTCTCAAGCGCATGGAGAGCGAGGGCCTGCTGGCCGTCCGTGAGCTGTCGCAGCAGAGCCGGCCGGACAAGAAGGAGTACTCCGTCGTGGGCCCCGGCCGCGCCGCCCTCTCTCAGTGGCTGCACGAATCGATCCAACCCGAGAGCATGCGGCACGAACTCGCCGTGAAGATCCGCGGCGCGGCCTTCGACGACCCGTCCGCGCTGATCCGTGAGGTCGAACGGCACCGCCAGGTGCACATCGACCGGCTCGCGCACTATCTGGCCGGGGAGCTGCGCGACTTCACCGGCCCGGCGGCTCCCACCCCGCTCGACGCCGGTCAGGAACTGCAGCATGTCGTGCTGCGCGGCGGCATCGCGTACGAGCGGATGACGATCGCCTGGCTCGACGACGTACTCGCCACCCTCCGCCGGCTCGGCACGTCACCCCCGCATGCCTGACCCGCAGGCCACCGCCGCCCGCACCCCGAGACCTTCAGACCTGCACCCTCCCCCCTCAACCCTCAACCCTCAACCCTCGGAAGGCGGACCCTCCATGGCCGACCCCCTCCTCTTCAACCCCCGTACCTACGACCCGGCGCAGTTCGACCCCGAAACCCGCAGGTTGCTGCGTGCCACCGTCGACTGGTTCGAGGACCGCGGCAAGCGCAGGCTCATCGAGGACTACCGCTCCCGCGCCTGGCTGGCGGACTTCCTCGCCTTCGCGGCCAAGGAGGGGCTGTTCGCCACCTTCCTCACCCCGGCGTCCGCCGCCGGACACGAGGACCAGCGCTGGGACACGGCCCGGATCGCCGCCCTCAACGAGATCTTCGGGTTCTACGGTCTCGACTACTGGTACGCATGGCAGGTGACCATCCTCGGCCTCGGACCGGTCTGGCAGAGCGACAACGCCGCAGCGCGTACCCGTGCGGCGGAACTCCTCGCCCAGGGTGAGGTGTTCGCCTTCGGTCTCTCCGAGAAGACCCATGGCGCCGACATCTACTCCACCGACATGCTGCTGACACCGGACGGCAACGGCGGCTTCAGGGCGACGGGCTCCAAGTACTACATCGGCAACGGCAATGCCGCCGGGCTCGTCTCGGTCTTCGGCCGACGCGCCGACATCGAGGGTCCGGACGGCTACGTCTTCTTCGCCGTCGACAGCCGCCACCCGGCCTATCACCTCGTCAAGAACGTCGTGGACTCCTCGAAGTACGTCAGCGAGTTCCGCCTCGAGGACTACCCGGTGGGCCCGGACGACGTCCTGCACACGGGCCGCGCCGCCTTCGACGCCGCCCTCAACACCGTCAACGTCGGCAAGTTCAACCTCTGCACCGCCTCCATCGGCATCTGCGAGCACGCGATGTACGAGGCGGTGACCCACGCGCACAACCGCATCCTGTACGGCCGCCCCGTCACCGCCTTCCCGCACGTGCGCCGCGAGCTGGCCGACGCGTACGTCCGCCTGGTCGGCATGAAGCTGTTCAGCGACCGCGCCGTCGACTACTTCCGCTCCGCCTCGCCGGACGACCGCCGTTACCTGCTCTTCAACCCGATGACGAAGATGAAGGTGACCACGGAGGGCGAGAAGGTCATCGACCTGATGTGGGACGTGATCGCCGCCAAGGGCTTCGAGAAGGACACCTATTTCGCCCAGGCCGCCGTCGAGATCCGGGGGCTGCCCAAGCTCGAAGGCACGGTCCACGTCAACCTCGCGCTGATCCTCAAGTTCATGCGCAACCACCTCCTGCACCCGGCCGAGTTCGCGCCCGTGCCGACCCGCCTCGACGTGGCCGACGACACGTTCCTCTTCCAGCAGGGACCGGCCCGTGGCCTCGGTTCCGTACGCTTCCACGACTGGCGCCCCGCCTACGACGCATACGCCGGCGTGCCGAACGTCGCCCGCTTCCGGGAGCAGGCCGACGCCCTGTGCGAGTTCGTCGCCACCGCGGCCCCCGACGAGGAGCAGAGCCGCGACCTCGATCTTCTTCTCGCCGTCGGCCAGCTGTTCGCGCTGGTGGTGCACGGCCAGCTGATCCTGGAGCAGGCCCGTCTGACGGACCTGGACGAGGATGTGCTCGACGAGCTGTTCTCCGTCCTCGTCCGCGACTTCTCGGCCTTCGCCGTCGACCTGCACGGCAAGGACTCCGCCACGGTGGACCAGCAGCGCTGGGCGCTCGGTGCCGTCCGGCGTCCCGTCGTCGACGAAGGGCGTTCGGGACGCGTCTGGGAGCGTGTGGAGGCACTGTCCGGGGCGTACGAGATGGCGCCGTGACAGTCCGCCCAGGGGGCTCGTCGACATGTGACGGGCAGGGCCCCCGGGAGCCGTGACGCTCGCACCCTGCTCAGGGATTTCGGCTGGCCTCGGGCAGGGCCTGCTCGGCCCAGATCACCTTGCCCTGCGGGGTGTACCGGGTGCCCCAGCGCTCAGCCATCTGCGACACCAGGAACAGGCCCCGGCCTCCCTCGTCCGTCGTCGCGGCGTACCGCAGATGCGGTGAGGTGCTGCTGCCGTCGGCCACCTCGCAGATCAGCGCGCGGTCGCGGATCAGTCGTACGTGGATCGGCCCGGCGCTGTAGCGGATGGCGTTGGTGATGAGCTCGCTCAGGATCAGCTCCATGGTGAAGCCCAACTCTGACAGGCCCCAAGCTTCGAGCCTTCGGGACACAGCGTCGCGCATGCCCGAGACGGCGGCCGGGTCCGCTGGTACGTCCCAGTCGGCGATGCGGTCGCGCGGCAGTACCCGAGTGCGGGCGACGAGCAGGGCGACGTCGTCCTTGGGACGATCGGGGAGCAGATTGTCCAGCACGTCCTGGCAAGTCTCCTCGGGCGGCCGGCCGGCGTGGCCCGTCAGCGTGTCGCGCAGAATCTCCATTCCCACGTCCAGGTCGCGTCTGCGGTCCTCGATGAGTCCGTCGGTGTACAGGACGAGCTGGGTCCCCTCCGCGAGGCACAGCTCCGCGGTCCGGAACGGCATGCCGCCGAGACCCAGGGGCGGACCGGCCGGCACGTCAGGGAAGGTGACGGTTCCGTCAGGCCGCACCAGCGCCGGCGCCAGATGCCCCGCACGCGCCATGACGTAGTGGCGCGTCACGGGGTCGTAGATCCCGTACAGGCAGGTGGCGCCCACGACGCCCGCCGCGCTCTCCGCCGTCTCGTTCAGGTCGATGCGCCCGACCAGGTCGTCCAGATGGCTCAGCAGCTCGTCGGGTGGCAGATCGAGGGCGGAGAAGTTGTGCACCGCGGTCCGCAGCCGTCCCATCGTGGCGGCGGCGTGCAGACCGTGGCCGACCACATCGCCGACGGCGAGTGCCACCCGGCTCCCCGGCAGGGGAATCACGTCGAACCAGTCTCCGCCCACGCCCGACTGGGCGGGGAGGTAGCGGTAGGCGATGTCGAGGGCGTTCTGCTCCGGCACGGCCTGGGGCAGCAGGCTGCGCTGGAGGGTGACTGCCAGAGCGTGCTCGCGGGTGTAACGGCGGGCGTTGTCGATGCTTATCGCGGCACGGGCCACCAGCTCCTCCGCCAGCGACAGATCCTCTTCGTCGAAGGGATCGTGCGGGTGCGCGCGCCAGAAATTGGCCATGCCCAGCACGACGCCCCGGGCCTGGATGGGGGCGCTGATGAGGGAGTGGATGCCGTGGTCGATGATCGCCTTGGCGCGCTCGGGGTCCTGCACGCGCCAGCCCGTGGCGGTCGGCAGATCGCTCACCAGCTGGGCCCGGCCGCTGCCGTAGCCGCGCGCCTGGGGCGTGGCGGGAAGGTAGTCGAAAAGCCGGCCCTGTTCGGAGAGCGGATGGTCGTCGTGAATGCCGCACACGGCCGCGCGTCGCATGTCCGTCGCCGTGAGGGCCGGCTCCTCGCCTTGCAGGACCGCGTCGGCCAGGTCCACGGTGACGAAGTCCGCGAAGCGGGGAATCGGGACCTGCGCCAATTCCTCGGCGGCGCGCAGCACGTCCAGGGTGGTACCGATGCGGAGTCCGGCGTCGTACAGCAGCCTGAGCCGCTCCCGTGCCACCTCCGCCCTGCCGGTCACCGCCTGCAGCTCGGTGGAGTCGCGCAGTGTCACCACCGTGCCCTCGGGGCCTGACCCGAAGTCCGTGGGCCTCTGGTTGACCGCGAGCAGCCGCTCGCCCGCGAGGTGCACCTCGTCGGTGGCCTCGCGCCCGGAGACGAGCAGCGCCTTCATCTCGGGATCGAGGCCCGGCAGCTCCGGGACGAGCTGCCCCTCGACGTCGGGGGGCAGCTCCAGCAGGCGTCTGGCTTCGTCGTTCGCCAGCATCAGCTGCCCGTCCGCGGCCACGATCAGTACCCCTTCCCGAACGGAGTGGAGCACCGTGTCGTGGTGCTCGTACATCAGGGTCATCTCGTCCGGGGCCAGGCTGTGTGTCTGGCGTCGCAGCCGCTTGCCCACCAGCGCCGTCACACCGGTGGACAGCGCGAGCGCCGCGGCCCCGGCGCCCAGGATGATCGGTAGTTGCCGGGCCAGCTGGCTTTCGACGTTCTCGACCTTCATCCCGGCCGAGACCAGGGCCACCACCTGGCTGTCGGTGTCCTCGACCGGGACCGTGGCCTGCACCTCGCGACCGAGCGGGCCGTCGACGCTCTCCACGTAGACCTTCCCCGCCAGCGGCGGCCCGATCTCGCCCACGAACCGCTTTCCGATGCGGTCCGGCAGGGGATGCGTGTACCGGATGCCCTCGGTGTCCATGACCACGATGAAGTCGACGCCGGCGGCCCGGCGTGCCGCCTCGGTGAGCGGCTGGAGAATCCTGCTCGGATCCGGGGTCCGCAATGCCGCCAGGACGCCTGGTGAGTGCGCGTAGGTCTGTGCCACGGCCGTGGAGCGTCGCCTGGCCTCGGCGCTGGAGTCCCGCTCCGACTGCAGGATGAGAGCGAAGACGCCGCAGGCCACGAGCAGCACCACCAGAGCCACCTGGAAAACGAGCACCTGTCCGGCCACGCTCCGCGTGCCCTTGCTGAGGAGGCGCTTGACCGACAGGTGTCGAAAACGGGCGAAAGGATTCGCCATGTGACCTTTCTAACATCGGTGATCCCAAGTGACCAGGGCTCGGCCGATCCGTGCCCGGCTGACCTCATACCGCCCGGGCGGTATGCGCTGCACGACTTGGGCCCCTCCGGACGTGGTCGTCCGGCGCGCATTTCTCGTGTGCGGCGCATGATCATGCCATGCCCGATGTCTGATTAGGTCGATATGATGCATTTTGTGATCATGTCTGCACGGCTGTGGCGCCGTCGCCCCGCCTACAGCGGCCGATGGGAAGCTGCCCGGCTGTCACCCCTCATCCTGACCGCTCTCATCGCCGGCTTGGCGTTCTCCACGCCCAGGGAGATCGCCTTCAGCCGCCTTCTGCCCGCCGCGCCCGCCCTTGCCGCCGCGATGTGGCCCGTGCTCCCCACGATCCTGTTGGGGGCGTTCTGCCTGCTGCTCATGATCGTCCTCAGCTTCTTCTACACCGATCTGGGGACGCAGTACACGGCGGCCGCGATCGTCGCGGTCACCCTGGCGGCCGCATACGGAAGTCATGTCCGACTTCAGCGTGAGGAAATGATCTTCCAGATCCGGCTCGTCGCCGACGCGGCCCAGAAAGTGCTGCTGCGCCCGCTGCCACACCGCATCGAGGGCGTCGAGATCGAGTCGCTGTACCTGGCGGCTCAGGAGCAGGCCCGGATCGGCGGCGACTTCTATGAGGCGATCGGTACACCGCACGGGGTCCGGCTGCTCATCGGCGACGTACGGGGCAAGGGCCTGTCCGCGGTGGGGGCGGCCTCGGCGGTGATCAGTTGCTTCAGAGAGGCCGCTTACGACGAGCCCGACCTGCAGGGCGTCATCCACCGCCTCGAGACCGCCGTCACGCGTCACAGCACTGTGTTTCCGGACCAGGACCAGTCCGAGCACTTCGCCACTGCTCTCCTCGCGGAGATCCCGCACGACGGCGGCTGCGTACGACTTCTCAACTGCGGGCATCCCCCGCCGCTGATCGCGCGTCACGGCAACGTCCGGGTCCTGGTCCCGACCATCGCCTCCCCGCCTCTCAACCTCGCAGCGCTCATCGGTGACCGTTACTGGGTCGACGTCGTCGCCTTCGCCCCGGGGGACCAGCTGCTGCTCTACACGGACGGCGTATCGGAGGCCCGGGACCACGCGGGCGAGTTCTTCCCGCTGCCGGACTGGATGCGGCGGCAGGGCCTTGAGCAGCCCCGTGAGCTGCTCGACCAGCTGCACTTGGCTCTGCTGCGGCACAGCGGCGGAAGGCTCGACGACGACATCGCGGCCCTAGCGCTGAGGTCCTCCGACGCGCAGGATCGGGGAACCGTCGGCATCGAGGGTTGAGTCCTCGTGTCCGCATGCCGGAAAGCCGCACGTGCTGGGCCGCATCAAGCAGATCGTCGTACGCGGCGGCTACAACATCAGCCCGGCGGAAGTGGACGCGAACTCGCCGCGCATGCCGCCGTCGCCGAGGTGGTCTGCGTCGGTGTGCCCGAGCCGGACCTGGGGGAACGCCTGGCCGCGTGCATCCGCCAGGCGCCGGGCACGCCCGCACCGGACCTGCGGGAACTCACGGCGTTCCTGGCCTCCCGGCGCGGCCTCGAGCGCCGCGAACTGCCCGAACTCCTGCTGCGCGTCGAGGAGATGCCCCTCGGCCCCAGCGGAAAGGTCTGCCGCGGGACCCTGCTGCTGGCCGCCCGTGAGACCTCCGCACCGAGAGCGAAGCGGTGAACCCCGCATCCCGCTGCCAACACCCCGCATCAGGGAGCGATATGGACAGCGTCGCCGTCATCGGACTCGGCTACACCGATCTCCCTCTGGCCCGGGAGGCGTGCCGCGCCGGTATGCGTGTCACAGGGATCGACGAGAACCCGTCCGTCACCGCGTCCCTGAACGCGGGCCACTCGCACGTCCCCGACGTCACCGATGCCGACCTCGGCGCCATGCTGGACGCCGGTTTCCGGGCGTCCGCCGACGAAAGCCCGCTGGCGGAGGCCTCGGTCGCCGTGATCTGCGTCCCCACACCGCTGGACGACACGGGCGGACCCGACCTTCGCCATGTGCGAAGCGCCGCCCCCGCCCTCGGGGACCGCCTGAAACCCGGCAGTCTCGTCGTCCTGCAGTCCACGTCCTTCCCGGGCACCACGGACGACGTGGTCCGGGGCATCGTGGAGCAGGCCTCCGGTCTCACCGCCGGAACGGACTTCTCCCTCGCCTTCTCACCCGAGCGCATCGACCCGGGCAACCAGACCTTCGGCGTGCGGAACACCCCGCGTGCCGTGGGCGGTTACACCCGGACGTGAACGACGGCCGCGGCCGACTTCTTCCGGCACTCGTGCGACCGCGTCGTGGAAGCGGGCTCCGCGCGCGAGGCCGAACTGGCGAAACTCCTGGAGAACACCTAGCGCAACGTGAACATCGCCCTGGTCAACGAACTCGCCGTCGCCGCCCGCGCACTGGGAGTCGATGTCTGGGAGGCCCTCGACTGCGCCCGCACGAAACCGTTCGGCTTCCAGGAGTTCCGGCCCGGACCGGGCGTGGGCGGGCACTGCATCCCGGTCGATCCCTTCTATCTCACGCACTGGGCGCGCACCGGAGGGACACCGCTGCGGCTGGTCGAGCTCTCGCAGGAGATCAACGCCCGGATGCCGGCGCATGTCGTACGGCGTGCCGAGCAGTTGCTGAACGAGCGGGGCAGCGCCCTGCCGGACGCGCGGGTGCTGCTGGTCGGAGTGACCTACAAGCGCAACAGCACAGACGTACGAGCCAGCTCGGCCGCCGCGATCGTCCGGCTGATGCGGCAGAGCGGCGCCGACGTCACGTATCACGACCCGTTCGTGGCCGCCTGGGCGCCGGGCTGCGAACCGGTGAAGTGGTCCGCCGACGCGGACGCCGACCTCACGATCCTGCTGCAGGACCACGACGCCGTCCCGCTGGACCGGCTGCCCGAGCACGCCCGACTGCTGCTGGACACCCGGGGCCGGCTGCGCGGCACCCGCGCCCATCAGCTCTGAGACGGGCCCTCGTCCGTGCCGGGTGCGTCGGCGAGGCGGCCCGGCCAGTCGGCCCTGCGTGCCGTTTCCGCCTGCTGTCGCGGGTCGGCCACCGCGTCGCGCGGATCGTCCGGCCACTGCCGCACGAGCGCGGTGGCCCAGTCGGCCCATTCGGCCACGAGCCGGTAGTAGTCGGTCAGGAAGCGCCCCACCAGCAGGGTGCGCGGCGCGTTCGGGGAAGGGGCCCTGGCCGGTGAGGTAGGCGCGGGCGGCTGCCAGGCCAACCCGCGCGCAAAGTGCTTCACACCCTGCGTCACCTACTGTCCGGCGAGGTCGTGCTCGCCGACGGCCGGGCGGTGCGCGCGAGCGAGCCCGACCACGCCGACCTGTTCTGGGGCATCCGCGGCGACGGAGGGAACTTCGGCATCGTCACCGAGTTGGAATTCCGGCTGCATCGGCTCGGTCCCACCGTCCTCGCAGGCCTGGCGATGTTCCCGATCGAGCGCCCCGGAGGTGCTGCGGGGCTGACGGGACTTCGCCGACGCGTCACCCGACCAACTCGCCACCGCCTGTCTGCTGCTCACCGCGCCGCCCGAGCCGTTCTCCCCGAGGACCTGCGGGGCAAACCGGTGCTGGGCATGGCCGCCCTGTCGATCGACACGTTCCTCGCCCACGCCGTCGGACTGACCGCGCTCGGCGCCTCGTTGAGCGAGATGGTCATCTTCCGCACCGGGCAGGCCGTCGCAGCGGTGCCCGACGGGGCGACCGCGTTCTGTTCTCTACCCGATCCGCGTGTGGGCCGACCCGTCCGGCGACGCCCGGATGACCGCGGCCGGCCGGCCGGGCGTTGGCGGCCGCCATGCGACCGTTCGGCACCGGTGCTCCTACCTGACCTTCACCCCCGGACCGGACCGAGTCCGCGGCGCCTACGGCGACGAGACATACGCCCGCCTGGTGCCACTCAAGAACCTCTACGACCCGGCCATCCTGTTCCGCCTCAACCAGAACAACCGCCCCGGCCACCCGGCCGCCGTCGGCTGACTGTGTGTCATCCCTACAACTGGGGTACCACGCACCACAGTTGCGTCACTCCCAGGGTGGAGAGGAGGTACCGCCCGGCGAGGGATCCGCAAGCGCGCCCGGTTCCTGAAAGATCCTTCCTGTCCGAACACGCGACCGGAAGGAACGAATCGTGCGCAGACGACGTCTCGCGCCGCTGTTGGCCGTGAGTGTCACGGCGACGCTGGCTCCCGCACTCGCCACCTCGACGGCCGCCGCCGCTCCCGCCGCCACTCCGCCGACCGCCTCCTTATCCGCTGCCAAGGGCGGCGCGCTGGACCGGTACGTGAAGCAGAAGCCGCGGTGGAAGCGGTGCGAAGCCGACTCCCCGGCAAAATTCCAGTGCGCCACGATCAAGGTCCCGCTGGACTACCGGGTTCCCGCGGGCAAGCGGATCGAGCTGGCCATATCCCGGATCAGGAGCACCTCGCCCGGCAAGCGGCACGGTGTCCTGTTCTCCAACCCCGGCGGCCCGGGGGGAGGGGGGCTCTACATGCCGCTCGACCTGAAGGATGTGCTTCCCAAGTCCGCGCAGCGGAAGTACGACCTGATCGGCTTCGACCCGCGCGGTGTGGGACGGAGCAGCCCCGTCTCCTGCGACCTGAAGCCGGAGGAGGAGAACTGGCTGCGGCCGTACAAGAAGGAGACGTTCGCCAAGGACGTCGCCTGGGCACGCGACGTCGCGGACAAGTGCAGGGAGAAGGCGGGCGACACGCTCGCGCACATCACCACACGCAACACCGCGCGTGACATGGACCTGATCCGAGCGATCCTCGGCGAGAAGAAGATCTCGTACCTCGGCTACTCGTACGGCACCTACCTTGGCGCCGTCTACACCCAGCTCTTCCCGGGCCGGGCCGACCGGTTCGTGCTGGACAGCGCGGTCGATCCGGCGCGCGCCTGGCGAGGCATGATCCAGTGGTGGGCGGAGGGCGCCGAGCCCGCGTTCGACCGGTGGACCGAGTGGGCCGCCCAGCGGTCCGACAAGTACGGCCTCGGCGGCACCCCGAAGAAGGTCGACCGGACGTTCTGGGACCTGGTCGCGCGGGCCGACGAGAAACCCATCGAGATGGACGGGCAGCCGACCACCGGTGACGACATCCGCTTCGGTTTCCGCGGGGCCGTCTTCAGCCCGGAGTTCGCCACCGAGCTCGTCGTGGAACTGAAGAAGGCCGCGGCCGGCCGGCCCGCCTCCGCGAAGAAGCTCGCGGCGTTCACCGGGTCCGGGCGGACCGGGACGACAGGCGCCGCCGGTGCCGGCGAGGTGCCGGCCGACAACATGACGGCGAGCTTCTGGGCCGTGGTCTGCGGTGACAACTCGGCGCCGTGGTCCCGCGATCCCGAGAGCTACCGGCGGGACGCCATCGAGGACAAGGGACGCTACCCCCTCTTCGGTGACTTCGCGTCCAGCATCAAGCCCTGTGCGTTCTGGGACAAGTCCGTGGAACGGGCGACGAAGGTGAACAACAAGGTCCGCTCCCTGGTCGTCCAGAACGAGTGGGACTCGCAGACCCCGCTGCCCAGCGGTCAGGCCCTGCACGCCGACCTGAAGGGCTCGCGGATGGTCACCGTCCACGGCGGCGAGGGACACGGCGTCTACCCGAGCGGCAACGCGTGCACGGACGGCACGGTCACGAAGTACCTGCTCACCGGCAAGCTCCCGGCGAAGGATGTGACCTGCGAGGCGACGGCCGACTCGAACGCGGAGGCACGGAAGAACCAGAAGCGGGACGTGCTCCCCGGCTCTCCGCTCCCGCAGCGCGCCCCGGACCGTTTCTGAACACGGGCGCACGGCCCATAGCGACATGACCCATAGCGACATGACCCATAGCGACACGGCTCTAGCGACATGGCCCATCGGCGCATGGCCCATTGCCGCATGACTCCTTGAAGGCGGGGCGGGACCTCCTGGCGGGGTCCCGCCCCTCGTGCGACGGTCCGAGGCCGACAGCCCTGGGCGACGCACCGAGGGCACGAGCAGAGCGTGCTCCGGGAGGGGTGCCTCTACCGTCCGACGAGCCGCCGTTCGAGGTCGCGGAGGTCCTTGCGGAGGGAGGAGCGGACCTGGCGGGCCAGGAGTGGCGCGGCCAGCCGGTAGAAGCCGCCTCCGCCGCCCCGGACGCGAATGCGGGCGCGTGTGCCGCGGGCGTCCGGCTCGAAGGCGTACGTGACGTGCATGGGCATCGGACCGGCCACGGAGATCATGTCCAGCAGATGGGGCGGTTCGTGCGCGGCCACCCGCAGGACGTAGTCGATGCGCCGGCCGAGGAAGAAGGCCGTCCGGGTGATCTCGGCGTCCACGCCGAAGCCGCCCGCGTCCGCCTCCCGGGTCAGCTCCGCGGTGCGGATGCCCTGAGTCCACTCGGCGTCATGGCGCCAGTCCATGGCGTACTCGGCCACCCGCTCGGGCGGGAGCGGGATCACGCGCTCCACGGACACGTCGATGGTCATGGCACTGCCGCCTTCACCTTGACCGGCCCGGGTCGGGGGCGGGCTGCTGTCTCCAGGGTCCTCGATGTCCGAGACGGGCGCACGACGGGCAGGCCGGACGCGCTTCGAACGGGGACAGTGCCGGATGCCTCGCCGTCATGAGTACGCGTACTCAGTCGCGCCCGCCCGGCTACCGATCCGAGCGGTCGGCCGCCATGAGACGGTCCTTCCATGTCCGCCTCAACGCCCGTTGGCCGTGCCGCGCTTGCCGCTTCCGCCCTGGCTCTCGTCGCCGCCCTCTCCGCATGCGGTGATCTGCACGCCCCGGAGGCGACGGCCCGGCCCGCCACTCCCAGCGCGTCCACCGGGGCCTCGCCGTACGTGGAGCCGGGGGCCGGTGACGGCGCTCCGCACTACCACGAGAACAACGCGTCCCGACAGTCGCGCGAGATGTCTCCCGCCCACGCGAAGGACGCCGAGCGGGAGGCCGGGCGCATCCGGCCGGTGCTCGAGCGGCTGTGGGAGCAGCGGAAGTGGGACCCGGCGACGGTGCGCACGGCCCTGCTGCGCCTCGGTTACGAGGAGGAGCGCGTCACGAAGGACGGCAAGCGGCTCGGTGGGACACTCACCGTCACCGGGATGTCCCCGCGCTGGAAGGACGACGGTTACGTGACGCCGGAGGGGGCGCGGGTCGCGCTGCGCGTCCATGACGACGCCTGCGTCACGGCGTTCGTGCAGAAGTCGAACTTCGAAGCCAGGGCCAACGGGCCGTACCCGGAGACCGGCTGCTTCGAACCGCCCTTCGCCCACTGACCGGGTGCCTCACCGCACCGCGTCCGCCAGGGCGTCGATGCCCTCCTCGAAGCCGACCGGTGGTTCGAAGCCCAGGTCGCGGCGCGCTGCCCGGACGCTGAACCAGTGGGGATGCGTGAGCTCCGCGACGAGGAAGCGGCTCAGGGCGTGGGTGCGGGTGAGGCCGGCTGGAGCCGCGCCCGCCGTCTGCTGCCCGCCCTGGCCACCGCCCGCTTCACCCGCCTCGTACCGGCCGACGCCGGTCCCGGCCCGGAAGGCCGCGCGGACCTGCTGCGCGAACTGGCCGCCCGGGACGAGGCCCGGGCCGCGATCACCCAGACCCTGACCCTGCTGCTCGCCACCGTCCTGCACAGCGACCCGGAGGAGCTGGACCCCGCCCGGCCCGTGACCGACTTCGGCCTCGACTCGCTGCTGAGCACCGAGTTCCTGGTGCGTGCCGGCGAGCACTTCGACGTCCGCCTGGCGGCCACCGAACTGATGGGCGGCGACCGCACGCCGACCTGCTTCGCGCACGTGGTGCACAGCAGGCTGGACCTTCCGTAGGGGGTTCCCACGAAGACCGTCTCTTCAAGGACGAGGAGACGGCCCGCGTCGCCTTCAGAGCACCTCGGCCCGCCCCGTGGTGTCGTCGAGGAACCCGCCCGACTGGTGCTGCCACAGCTTCGCGTAGGCGCCGTCGGTCCCGAGAAGCTCCTGGTGCGTGCCCTGCTCGACGATCTGTCCGCGGTCGAGGACGACGAGCTGGTCCATGGAGGCGACCGTGCTCAGCCGGTGCGCCACCACCAGCGCGGTCCGCCCGTCCATGAGCCGCCACAGCGCCTCCTGCACGAGGAGTTCGCTCTCCGAGTCCAGGGCGCTGGTCGCCTCGTCGAGCAGCAGGATCGGCGCGTCGCGCAGGATCGCCCGGGCGAGAGCGACACGCTGGCGCTGACCGCCGGACAGCTTGATGCCGCGCTCGCCCACCAAGGTGTTGAAGCCGTCCGGCAGCGCGTCGGCGAACTCCGTGACATGGGCCGCCTCGGCCGCCCGGCGGATCTCGGCCTCGGTGGCGTCGGGCCGGGCGAACGCGATGTTGTCCCGCAGGGTGCGGTGGAACATCGCCGGGTCCTGCGGCACGTACGCGATCTGGCTGCGCAGGTCGGTCTGGCGCAGCCGGCTGATGTCCTGACCGCCCACGAGGATGCGGCCGCCGTCGATGTCCGTCATCCGCAACAACAACCGCGTGAGGGAGGTCTTGCCGCCGCCGGACCGGCCGACCAGGCCGACCCTCGCCCCGCTCGGCACGTCCAGGTCGAGACTCTCGAACAGCGGCCTGCCGCCACGGTGAGCGAAGGTCACCTTCTCGAAGCGGATGCCGGCGGACCGGGGCCGCAGCGGCTCCGGCGACGGCGGATCGAGCACGGTGGGAGGCGTCAGGAGCAGCTCGGTGAACTGCGCGGCCTCCGTCATCGAGTTCTCCAGCCGGCGGTAGATCTGGTTGAACTCGAACATGATCCGGGTCGCGTTGCTGTAGTAGGTGAAGGCGACCACGATCGCCTCCACGCCGTTTCCGCCCCCGGCGAGCGTGACCGCGAGCAGCAGACCCATCGCGTTGGTCAGCACCGACATCGGCGCGACCAGCGTGTCGATGCGGAGGTTGCCGTAGTCCCACGACCGCAGCGTGAGCCGGCGCGAGGTGGCGACCCGGGAGCGGTGCTCGGCGGCCTCGCGCTCCTCCGCGGCGAACGCCCGCACCGTGTCCATGTTCATCAGGCTGTCGGCGACGTGGCCCGACACCCGGGCGATCGCCTCCTCACGCAGGTCGACCAGCGCCTGGCGGCGCCGGATCAGAGGCGCGACCAGCACCCCGGTCAGGGTGATCATCACCAGCAGTCCGACCACGAGGAGGGGCTCGTAGCGCCACAGCACCACCGCCCCGAACGCCAGCGGCACGAAGCTGCCCACGATCTGGAACGTCAGCGTGTCCACGAACTGCTCGAAACGCGAGGCGAAGCTCAGGACGCGCTTGGTCAGCGAACCGGCGAAGTTGTCGTGGAAGAACGCGGCGTCCTTGGCGAACAGCTCGTCCATCCCGATCACGTACAGGTGCTCGATGCCGAGGGCGTCGAGGCGGTTGAGGCAGTGCACGGCGACGCGCCAGAGTGCCTCCGCGAACAGCAGGACCCCGACGAAGCCGAGGACGTACGGCAGTGCCGAGTCGACCGTGAGGTCCCTGTCGTCGGCGATGCCGCCGACGAGCTTGGCGACGATCAGCGGCGCGATGTAGTTGATTCCGATGTTGCCCAGCGCCATGGACAGCATCGCGGGTGCCGTCAGCCGGCGGAGCCGGGACAACTCCCGTCCGTAGTAACGAAGTGCGAGAAGTACCGAGCGTTTGCCCGGCTGAACCCTGCGCGATCCAGGCGTATCCATCCCACCCCTGTGTCGTTCTGTGGCCGCCCGCCACGCGCGCATGTGCGGGCAGGGGCCATCGCCGCAACGGATGTGTGGAGATTCGGGTCGAGTCCGGAAGTCTGCCGCGACGGCGACCGCGGCGTCCAAGCGTTTTCCGGCCGGGCGGTGGTGCGCAGGGAGCGCCAAGAGGCACGGTCGGCGGACTCGGGGCGGTCGGGGCGGTGGCGCGGGTCCGGCCGGGCGGTTCAGGACGTGCGTGCGCGGGGGTGCCGGTGACGCGGGGATGTCGGTAACGCCACCCCCGTAGCGGGTGTCCAGGCCCAGGGACGGGCCGTGCCGGGGGCGGCAGCATGTGTGTCGTCGGCAACCGGCCGACGACCGATCCGACACCGGACATCGGGGGACCCCCATGAACGAGACCTTCGCCAGGCGCCTGACGGGCCTCGCTGCCGCGGCCGCACTCATCATCGAAGTACCGCTCTGCTTCATCTACTCCGGCCCACCCCGGACGTGAACATCCTCACCAGGCTGCTGCTCGCGATCTTCTCGCCGGCGTTCCTGATCGTGTTCGTGACGGCCTTCCGCGAGCTGGTCAAGCGGGTGAACCCGGACTGTGAGTGGGTGGGTTCGCCGGCGTTCGCCGTCGGGCTGGTCTACGTGGCGGTCACCCTGGTCTCCAGCGGGCTGGAGGCCGGCGCGGTCATCGCCGCCGACCGTGCGATCGATCCGACCATCGCGGTCAGCGGCACCTACGTCCTCTACGGCTCGATCGGCAAGGTGCTGACGGCGCTGTTCCTGACCGTGGTGGGCTTCGGCATCTCCCGTACGAACCTGCTGCCGCGCTGGACCGGCCGCTCCGCCTACGTCCTGGCCGGGGTCAATCCGGCCTTCGTGCCGTCCCTGTTCTTCGGCAACGACCCGGTGGACTTCTACGCGGCGAACGGCTGGGGCACCACCGCGTCGCTGGGCGCGATCCTCAGCTACTGGCTGCTCGCGCTGGGCATCACGACGTACCGCAGCGCCACCACGAGGGCCGCTCTCCCCGCTCAGCGCAGGTAGACCGGCACCCTCGAGGCCAGATCGCCCAGTACGTCCCGCTCCGCCCCGGTCGGCGCCCGCCGTCCCGTGCCCACCAGCAGCGCGTCCGCGTCGGAGAACGACGGGGGGAAGGCGCTCCCGGCGATCCGCTCCAGCATCTCGCGGGACCGGGCGAGCCCCTCCGCGGGCGGCTGCGCGGCGTGGGGGAGGTGGGCGATCAGGTCGAGATGGTGCAGCGTCCACTCCATGACGTACGTGGAGAGGTAGTCGCCCACGGTAAGAACCTCGTCGCGGGTGCCGACCCTGAGAGCGGGGTCGGCGAGCTCCGCCGCGCGGCCCGCGGCGGAGCCGACGTCGTCCAGGTGGAACTTGAGGAGATGCGGTTCCCCGTACGCGGCGGCCAGCCGGACGGTCAGCGCGTCGAGCGGGTCGTCTCCGGTCGGCGGCGTGTCGGAGACCTCCCAGTAGGTCAGCGCGTCACGGGTCGGTTCCCCGTCGGCGGGGGTGGCGAGGGTGATCAGGACGTCCTGCGCGTCGATGACCAGATGGCACACCAGGTCCCGTACCAGCCAGCCCGTACAGCCGGACGGCCGGGCGAAGTTCTCGTCGGACAGGCCGGCGACCGCCGCGCGCAGCGCCGCCCAGGAGCGTGAGAAGAGATCCACACCGGCAACGTAGGCCGTGCCGTGCGGGCGGACAAGCGCATTGCGGACAGCGGGACCGCCTCTGCGGCGGCGCCGTGGAGCACAGCTGTTGACGCCGACCCGGCCGGCGCGCCACGGTGAGTAACGTGGTAGATGCGGTGCATCACCGACGCCCTGAGATCCGAAGGTGGTGGGCATGGCCGTCATGGGGAGGCCCGGATCGCCGGCCGCGACGGGCGAGGCCGTGGAGCGCCTCGTCTCGCCGGTCAACTCGCACACCGAATGGGATCCGCTGGAGGAGATCATCGTCGGGCGGCTCGAGGGCGCGACGATCCCTTCGGGCCACCCGGTGGTCAGCTGCAACGTGCCGCCCTGGGCCGGGCGGCTGCAGGGACTCGCCGCCGGCTTGCGGTATCCGCGCGTGCTCGTCGAGGAAGCGCAGCAGGAGATCGACGGGTTCATCGACCTGCTGGAGTCCCTCGGTGTCACGGTCAGGCGGCCGGACATGGTCGACCACCGGCGCCGCTTCGCCACCCCCGACTGGTCCTCCCGGGGCTTCTGCAACACCTGTCCGCGGGACAGCATGCTCGTGATCGGCGACGAGATCATCGAAACGCCGATGGCCTGGCCGTGCCGGTACTTCGAGACCCACTCCTACCGCCCGCTCCTCAAGGACTACTTCCGCCGCGGCGCGCGCTGGACGGCGGCACCCAAGCCGCAGCTCACGGACGAACTGTTCGATCCGGACTTCCAGGTCCCGAAGGACGGCGAGCCCATGCGGTACATCCTCACCGAGTTCGAGCCGGTCTTCGACGCGGCGGACTTCGTCCGGGCCGGGCGGGACCTGTTCGTCACCCGCAGCAACGTCACCAACCGGATGGGCATCGACTGGCTGCGCCGCCATCTCGGGCCGGGGTACCGCATCCACGAGATCGAGAGCCGCTGCCGCACGCCCATGCACATCGACACGACGTTCGTCCTGCTCGCGCCAGGAAAGGTGCTGGTCAACCCCGAGTACATCGACGTCGACCGGCTGCCCGGCGTCCTGAGCTCCTGGGACGTCCTGGTCGCCCCCGAGCCCGACCCCATCGACGAGACGCTGCTCAAGGTCACGTCGATGTGCGGCAAGTGGCTCAGCATGAACGTGCTCATGATCGACGAACGGCGGGTGATCGCGGAGCGGCATCACACCGGCATGCTGCGCGCCCTGGAGAAGTGGGGTTTCGAGCCGATCCCGTGCGACCTGCTGCACTACGCGCCGTTCGGCGGCTCGTTCCACTGCGCGACGCTCGACATCCGGCGCCGCGGCTCACTCGAGTCCTACTTCGACTGACGGAGGCCTCCGGGCGCCCTCAGCCTCCGCGCGCCCCTCGGACTCCAGGCGCGCCCAGCCGCCCGGCCGCGAGGGCGGCGAGTTCCGCAGGCGTCCGCGGCCCCGGCTCCGTGCCCGTCAGCCACCCCTGCGCCCGGAGGAGTTCCGTCGCGGCGGCTCCCCACGGCAGTCGCAGGCCCGCCTCCCGGAGAAGGTCGGGACGGGCCAGTGCCACGGGAGCGGGCCCGGTGCGGACTCCGGACGGGGTGAGGAGCGCCGCGTCGTCGGCCCAGCGCAGCGCGAGGTCGACGTCGTGGGTGGCCATCACCACCGTGGTGCCGGCCCCACGGAGACCGTCGAGCGTGGTGAGGAGCCGTTCCTGGCCGTCGGGGTCGAGCCCGGCCGTCGGCTCGTCGAGGATGAGGACACGGGGCCGCATGGCGACCGCGCCCGCGATGGCGGTGCGCTTGCGCTGCCCGTAGGAGAGCAGATGGGTGGGCCGGTCGGCCAGGGCGGTGATGTCCAGGGCGGCGAGCGCCTCCGCCACCCGCGCCCGCACGTCCGCGTCGTCCAGGCCCAGGTTCAGCGGCCCGAACGACACGTCCTGCTCGACGGACGCCGCGAAGAGCTGGTCGTCCGGGTCCTGCACCACCAGCTGGACGGTCGTCCGCAGCCTGGTCAGGCCCTTGCGGTCGTACGTCACCGGCTGCCCGTCGACCGTCAACCGGCCCTCGCGGGGCCGCAGTCCGCCGCTGAGGAGCCGCATCAGCGTGGTCTTGCCGCTGCCGTTGCGGCCGAGCAGCGCGAGCGCGCGCCCCTCGCGGATCTCGAAGTCGAGGCCGCTGAGCACGGCCGGGCCGTCCTCGTAGGCGAAGGACGCGCCCCGCAGGGCGACGAGGGCGGGCTCGCTCATGTCAGCGACCTTTCCAGTACGAAGGTGAGGACGGCCAGCGCCGCGAGGAGCACGCAACTGGCGGCCGTGAAGCGGACGGAGACACGGGCCTCGGGCACCAGGACGCGCAGGGTGCCGTCGTAGCCGCGCCCGGCGAGACCGGCCTGGAGGCGGACCGCCCGGTCGAAGGCCCGGACGAACGCGGTGGCGCCGAGACCGCCCAGGGACCGCCAGGCGGCGGCCCGCGTGGTGTGCCCGAGCCGGGCGGCCTGCGCGTCACGGACGCGGCGCACGGAGTCCAGCAGCAGGAAGCTCATCCGGTACGTCACGAGCGCCACGTCGACGACCGGCGCGGGCACTCCGGCCCGGACCAGCCGCGGCAGCAGGTCGGACATGGGAGTGGTGAACGCGAACAGCAGCACCCCCAGGGAGGCCGCCGAGGTGCGCAGCAGCAACTCCCCGGCCCGGACCGGCCCGTCACCGGCGAGGGAGACGAAGCCGCCCGGCCCGCCGACCTGAACGAGGAGCGTCAGCGCGCCGGTCACGCAGAAGCCCAGCGGCACCCGGTAGGCCCGCCACAGCCGGAGCCAGGGCACGCCCGCCGGACCCAGCAGCACCACCAGGGCGGTCAGCAGCACCAGAGCCGCGCCCGGCCAGGGCGGCAGCGAGATCGCCAGGAGGGTCAGACCCAGCCCGAGCACGGCCTTGTCCACGGGATGGCGGTGGCGCCAGCGACTGCTGTGCGCCGCCGCGTCGATCGGCAGCACGCGGCTCAGGCCCCTTCGGCCGTGGACTCCTCGGCGGTACCGTCCGCCGGGTTCCCGGGGTCCCGCTCCCGCTCCAGCGCCCGCCGCTCACCCTGCCGCCTGCCCCGGCGCAGTCCGAAGTAGTAGGCGAGGACACCTGAGCCGAGGGCCGCCTGGAGGGAGAACAGCGCCGACTCGATCTCACCGGACGGCGGTTCGTACAGGGGCGAGAACCAGGGCTTGTAGTCCGGCTCGATCTCGGTGATCGCCGTCTCCGCCTCGCCGTCGGCGCCCGTGAACGGCTCCTTCTTGTGGTCGCCGAGGCCGAGCGCGAGCGGCAGCACGGCGAGCGCGGCCACGGCGAGCAGCAGCACGAGATTGATCTTGGTGTTCCTGCTCATCGGGCCACCTCCTGGGTCTCGCTGCGGGACTGCTTGTCGGCGAGGAGCACACCCAGCCGGGTCAGTTCGCCCTTGCTGGACTGCACCAGCAGCCGCATCACGAGCACCGTCAGCAGTCCCTCGCTCACCGCGAGCGGGATCTGGGTGACGGCGAAGATGGAGCCGAACTTGCCGAGCGCGCCCAGGAACCCGCTGCCCGGGTCGGGGAACGCGAGCGCCAGCTGCACGCTCGTGACGCAGTAGGTGGACAGGTCGGCGACGAACGCGGCGGAGAACACGGCGACCATCAGCGGCACGCCGTAGCGGCGCAGCAGCCGGTACACCGCGTAGCCCGCCCAGGGGCCGGCGATCGCCATGGAGAAGACGTTGGCGCCGAGCGTGGTCAGACCGCCGTGCGCGAGCAGCAGCGCCTGGAAGAGCAGGGTGATGGTGCCCAGCACCGCCATGGCGGGCGGCCGGAACAGGATGGCCCCCAGGCCCGTGCCGGTGGGATGGGAGCAACTGCCGGTGACGGACGGCAGTTTCAGCGCGGACAGGACGAACGTGAAGGCGCCGGAGGCGCCGAGGAGCAGGGTGCTCTCGGGGTGCTCGCGCACCTCACGGGTGAGCGACCGGACTCCGTGGAGGACGAACGGCGCGGACGCGACGCCCCAGGCGACGGCGTGCGCCGGAGGAAGGAAACCCTCGGCAATGTGCATGGCTCAGCGGACCCTCTCCAGCACCTCGTGGATGGTTGACGCGCCTTGGCCGGTCTCCTGGCTCACGGGTCCCACCGCCCGTACTCCGCCTTCCCGGGTCCCTGAGGACCCAGTGGCTGCCCGTCAGGGCCGGAGCCGGACTTCCCGATCACAGTGGCGAGGGCCGCACCGGCATCACACCGGATTTCCCGTTCACCAAGGCGTGGTGACAGTAATGCCGAGATAAGGGCCATGACAAGCCAGCCGAGGGGGCGCGCGAGGGGGCGCGTGAAGGGGCGACCGCTCGCACACCGGCGCGGGAGGGCTCAGTCGTCACCCTCGTCGCCCTCGTCCTCCCCTTTCTCCCCGGACCCCGGAGGCTGTTCCTGCCGGGGCTTGTCGGCCTTCTCCGGCGGGCTGCCGCTCACCTCCGGAGTCGGGCTGGTGGGGCCGGGCGTCGGTTCGGCGAGGGTCGGGGCGTCGGGTGCCTTGGGGGAGGGGGTGACATCGGCCACTGTGCCGGCGGCCGGAGTCGTGGCGGCCGCCGGTGCGGAACCAGGTGAGTCGGCGGAGTCGCCGGGCGAGGGGGCGGCCGGGCTGCTCGCGGACGGGGACGCGTCGGGTTCCGTGCCCTCCGTCGCGGTGTCGTCGGGCGAGAACCACTGCATGCCGGCGAGCATCGCGGCGAGGAAGACGGCCGCCGCGGCCACCGCCGCGGCCGTTCTCCGGTGGTTGCCGAGACCGTCTCGGGGCGCGGCGCGACGGGAACGCCCGCCCGGGGCGGTGCGGGACCCCGTGGGCAGCGCGTGCGCGGTCGGGGCGCCGGTGCCGGCCGCCGCATACGGTCCCGGCCCGGAGGACGGCCCCGGGGACGCCGGGTACGGCCCGGTCGCGGCGGCCGGCCCCGGGGACGCCGCGTAAGGCCCGCTGCCGGAGGCAGACCCCGGCGACACCGCCTCCGGCAGCGGCTCGGGCAGCCCCCGCCAGGCGCCGCCGGCGAACCACTCGGCAGCCTGCTGCGCCGTGGGCCGGTCCTCGGGCTGCTTGGCGAGCAGGGCGAGGAGGTAGCTCTCGAAGGCCGGCGGCAGACCGGCGACACCGAGTTCCCGGGGCGGTACGGGGGCGTTGTCGAGATGCTGGTGCAGGAGCGCGACGGCGGTGTCCGCCTGGAAGGGCGGGCGGCCGCTGAGGAGCTGGTAGAGCACGCACCCCAGGGAGTACATGTCGGAGGCGGGACCCGCGGGCCGGCCCAGGGCCCGTTCGGGCGCGAGGTAGAGGCCGGTACCGACGATCTGGCCGGTGGCGGTGAGCGCGGCGCCCGGGTCGTCGAGGAAACGCGCGATGCCGAAGTCGCCGATCTTGAGGGTGCCGCCCGCGTCCAGCAGGAGGTTGGCGGGTTTGACGTCCCGGTGCACGATGCCCTGCTGGTGCGCGGCGGCGAGTCCGGCGGCGGCCTGCGCGGCGAGTCGGGCCACCTGCTCGGCGGGGAGCGCGCCGGAGGCGGACAGCACCCGGGCGAGGCTGTCGCCCTCGACCAGCTCCATTACCAGGTACAGCCGGTTGTCGTACTCGCCGAAGTCCAGGACCCCGACCACGTTGGGGTGGTTGAGACGCCCGGCCGTCTGCGCCTCCAGACGGAACCGGGAGGCCGCCGTGGCATCGGTGTCCTGAGGCAGCAGCAGCTTGACGGCCACCGCTCTGGCGAGCGTCTCGTCGTACGCACGCCAGACCTCTCCCATTCCGCCGCGCCCGATCTCAACGTCCAGCCGGTAGCGGCCCGCTAGCAGCACTCGTCCTCGTCCTATGCTCGTGGGAAGGTCCTCGCCGCAGCCCGCAACTCCCCGCGTCGGAGCGGGGGTTGATTGGTGGGTGCCGCAGCCGACCCAGGATACTGGCGCCGCGTGACCACCGTTCCCCGGTGCGGTGTCGTGGGACGGCACGGTCCCGGAAACCGGGGAGCGCAGCAGCATCCCGCCTGGGGTGACGGCGCGGCGCGTGTGGTTGCCGACACCGTCCCCCGTGCCTCCGTACGCCGGCCGCGCCGCCGCTGTCCCTTCCCTCTCCTCCCCTCTCCTCCCCTCTCCTCCCTCGCTTCCCTGCGCACGCGCCTGTCGTCAGGCCGCCGCTGCCGCCCCCCGCGGCCGCTTCTCGCGGCGCGGCAGCAGTGCCACCGCCAGGGCGGGTACGGCCGCGAGGAGCAGCCAGGGCACGGCGGCCGGGAGGCCCGCGTCGAGGAGGGAGCCGGTGGCCGCGCTGCCCGCGAGGACGATCAGGCCCGAGACGGACGACAGCGCACCCATGTAGAGGCCGATCCGGCCCTCCTCGGCGAGGTCGGGCACCCAGGCGCGGGCGGCGGGCACGACCAGCATCTGCCCCACCGTGAGCAGCACGACGAAACCCGCCGCCGGCAGCAGCCCGGCCGTACCCGTCCAGCCCGCGGGGCGCGCCGCGGCCACCACCGCGAAACCCGACGCGATCAGCAGCAGCCCGGCGGTCATGGAGCGGCGCAGGTCGAGCCGGTCGCCCGCCCAGCGGGTCACGGGCATCTGGGCGAACACCACCAGCACCGAGGACAGGGCGAACAGCCAGGACAGCGGCGCCTGGGAGCCCGCCGCGCGCTGCACCTCGTCGGGCAGGGCGAGATACAGCTGGTTGTAGGCGAGCAGGTACGTGCCGTACGCGCAGCACAGCGCCAGGAAGCGGCGGTTGCGCAGCAGCGCGCGAGCCCCGCCCTTGTCCCGGTTCCGGACCCTGCCGGGGATGTGCTGCGGCATCAGCCACACGTGCCCGGCGAGGACGAGCACGAACACCGCGGCGCCCGCGAGGCACGCGGTGCGGAAGTCGACGGCGAGCAGCAGCGCGCCGAGCAGCGGTCCGACGAAGGCCCCGGCCTGGCCGGCCACGCTGAACAGGGCCAGTAGACGGGTGCGTGAGCCGTGTCCCGCCTCCTCCCAGGCCACCGCCTGCCGGGCGACCTCGGACTCCACGGCGGGGGAGAACAGCGCGGCGGCGAAGCCGATCACCAGAACCGCCCCGATCACGGCCCAGCTCGCCTGCGCGTACCCGAGCCACGCGAACCCGGCGACCCGCAGGACGCAGCCGGCCAGCACGACCGGGCGTACGCCGTAACGGTCGACGAGCGCGCCGCCGACCACGAACAGGCCCTGCTGGCTGAAGGTGCGCAGCCCGAGCACGAAGCCGACCAGCCAGCCCGCCATGCCGATCGCGGTGCCGAGGTGCTCGGCGAGGAACGGCAGCACGGCGAAGAAACCGACGTTGAAGGCGAGCTGGGTGACGATCAGCAGCCGCAGCAGAGGGGACAGTTCCCGCCAGAGCCGCCAGGTGCTCTCGCGCGGGGCCCCGGGCGTCGCGTCGGGTGTCTTGTCGCCGTTCGCAGGGGCGGCCCGGCGGGCCAGGGCGCGGGATATGAGGCCTGTCATCGTTTTTCTCTCGGTGAGAGGGACACGGGGGTCAGGAGGGCGTCGTCGGGGTCCGGCCGCTGCCGCGCGGCGGGCACGACCCGGTCGCCGGGCGGCTGCTCCGGGCTGTCGGCCCGCCCGCGCCGCCGGGGCAGTCGTACGCCGCCGGCAGCCGTCACCGCGAGGGCACCGAGCAGGGCGAGTACGGCGGCGGGGAAGAGGACGGCCCACGGGGCGCGCTCGGCGTACGGCTGGTTCTCGGCGAGCAGCAGACCCCACTCGGGGGACGGCGGCTGCGCGCCGAGGCCCAGGAAGCCGAGCGCGGCGAGGCTCAGCGCGACGCCGGGCAGCCGGAGAAGGGCGTGCCGGGTCACCGGCGGCAGCACGGCGGGCAGCAGTTCGTGCCGGAGGAGATACCACCGCCCGGCACCGAGCGCACGGGTGGCGTCCAGGTGGGTGGTCGCACGCTCCTGACGCAGCAGGGAAGACGTGTGCGCGGCCAGCGGGGACCAGGCCACGACGCCGACGGCGAGGGCGGGCGCCCAGGGGCCGCCGCCCGTGATGCCCGTGACGAGGAGCCCGGCCAGGACGGGCGGTACGGCACTGACGGTGTCGACCAGCGGCCCGGACAGCCGCGGCAGCAGCCCCAGCAGCAGCCCGGCGACCAGGGCTGCGGCGCTCACCGCGAGCGCCGTGCCGAGAGTGTTCAGCGCTCCGTGGGCGACCCGGGCGAGGATGTCCCGGCCCAGCGCGTCCGTCCCGAACGGGTGTGCCGGGGAGGGGCCCTGCAGCCGGGCGAGGGTGTCCAGGGCGAGCGCGTCACGCGGCAGGCCGAGGCCGATGACCGTGGCGAGCAGCGCTCCGTACAGCAGGGGCAGGGCGCGGGGCGCGGGCGGGGCCGGCCGGTGCAGGGAGCGCAGGGCGCCGTCGCGCAGCGCGGGCCCGATCAGCAGCCGGGCCGCGAGCCGGGCGAGGACGCCGGCGGTGGCCGCGAGCAGGACGAGGGCGAGCGTGCCGGTCTGCAGGGCGGGCAGGTCCTGGGCGAGCGCGGCCTGCAGGCTGAGCCGGCCCAGGCCGGGGATGTCGAAGATCTGCTCGACGGCGACGGATCCGCCGGTCAGACCGACCACGAACAGGCCGAGGTTGGGCAGCAGTCCGGGCACACAGCGGCGCAGGGCCTGCCGTGCCACGGACTTCGGCGGGACCCCGCGGGCCGCGGCGGCCGGCGCCCAGGGTTCGGCGAACGCGCCGGGCAGCAGGTCGTCCAGCATCCGCCCGAGGACCGCGCCGGCCGGCAGGCCGAGGGCCAGTGAGGGCAGCACCATCCACTGCGGCCCGTACCAGCCCAGGGCCGGCAACCAGCCCAGGTGCACTCCGATCACCGCGGCGAGCACCGAGGCGACGAGGAACTCGGGCAGCGCGGCCAGCACCGCGGTCGTCGTGCCTCCGGCCCCGCGCGCGCCGAGCCGGCCCCGCGAGCCGAGCCGGAGCGTACGGGCGCACACGGCACTCACCGTGACCGCGGCGACGACGAGGGCGCCGGACATCAGCAGCAACGACACGCCGAGCGCCTGCGCGACGGAGGGCAGCACCGGGGCACCGGACACCCACGAGGTGCCCGCGTCCCCCTGCAGCAGCCCGCCCAGCCAGCGGCCGAGCAGTGCCAAGGGGCCGCCGCCGAGCCCGAGTTCGTCGCGGATGGCGGCCAGCGTCTCGGGGGTCGGGTCGCGGTCCGCGGAGCGGGACTTGAGCACGGTCAGCGCCGGGTCGGTGCGCGACAGCCACGGCAGCAGCCCGATCGCGCCCACCAGGCCGACCGCGAGCACGGCCCGCCACAGCAGCGTCGGGAGGTCGCCGCGCGCACGAACGCGCAGGGCGGCCAGGCCCTTGACCAGGGGGGTGTTCACCGTCGTCCCCGTGCCGCTCAGGCGAAGGGGATCTCGAAGTGCACCACGCCGCTGCCCCCGCCGGGCACGTCCTCGCGCTCGTCGCACACCACCTTGCCCAGCGTCCGCCACAGGCCCAGCGCGCCGGGCGAGTGCGGATACACGTGCAGATACACGGACCGGTACCCACCGTCGGCCCGCGCGAAGTCCAGCAGACCCTCCACCAGCCGCCGGGCCAGGCCCCGCCGCCGGTACTCGGGGCGCACGTACACCCGCCGGAGCTGTGCCGTCTCGCCCGAGGGGAACCGCTCGGCCAGCCACCGCGGGTTCGGCGGATGCGCCGGGCCGCGCGCGTCGAGCGCCGCCGTGGCCGCCACCGTCCCGTCCCGCTCGTCCACGGCGACCAGGAGCGTGTGCCGTGGCGGCAGGACGTAGAAGGACGCGGGATCGATGATGTCGGCGTGCCAGCCGGGCACGTATCCCGTCCCGAAGTCGCGGTACACCGCGTCGAGCATCACCACCCGGGCCCCGTCGAGGTCCTCCGCCGTGGCTTCCTTGATGGTGACACCGTGCATTTGCACATCATATGCAAGAAGCTTTTCCGGCTGCCAAGGGGGTGTCCGCAGGGCTCAGCTCTCGGCCGGGGTGAGCACCACGAAGTCCGCGTTCGCCGGGTCGAGGCAGACGGCCAGCCGACCGACGCCCTCCGCGTCCTCGGGCCCCATCTGCACACTGCCGCCGTTCTCGGTGACCTTGGCCACCGCGGCGTCGCAGTCCTCCACGGCGAAGACCGGGTGCCAGTACGGCCGGCCGTTCGTCAGCGAGAGGTTCTCCTTGCCCATCTCCATGAGACCGCCGTGCATGCGCTCCTCGGGCAGTCCCGCGGGGGTGATGAGGGTGTACGTGCCTGCGCCGCCCGGCAGCTCCATGTCGCTGAACTGCCAGCCGAACAGGCCGCCGTAGAACTCCTTCGCGGCCGTCGCGTCGCTCGTGAGCAGCTCGGTCCACGACAGTGAGCCCGGCTGGTCGACCAGGTCGACGCCCTTGTTCGTCCCCGGCTGCCAGACGGCGAACTGGCCGCCCAGCGGGTCGCTGTACTGCGCCATCCGGCCCCATTCGTCGAGGTCCATCGGCGCCACCCGGACGGTGCCGCCCGCCTGCTGCACGGCCTCCGTCGTGGCGTCCGCGTCGGGGACGCTGAAGTAGAGCATCCAGGCCGAGCGCGCGCCCTCCTCCGTGAGCTTGCCGAGACCGGCGACGATCTTGCCGTCCTTCCGGAACATGCCGCCTTCGAAGTCCTCGCTCCCGCCCATGTATTCGTAGTCCCACCCGAGCACGGCGCCGTAGAAGGCCGCCGCGGCCGGTACGTCCGGAGTGCCGAGGTCGAGCCAACAGGGGGAACCGGGGGCGAACTCCGTGGTGATCATGGCGATGCTTCCCTTCCGCAGGTTCGGTGTGCCCAGCGTGACACCGGGCACTGACAACCGCCCGTCGGCCGGGCCCGGTCGGCGGACCCCCGGGCCGTCCGCCCCTGGCGGCGTGCACGGCCGTGGAATCATCGGCTCCATCGCCCGGCCGGGTGATCGCGGAATCCTGTGCGGTGAGGTGGTGAGCGGCGTGGTGGCCGGCTGGGAGTGGGACGACACGCTGTTCTCGGGGACCGCCCCCTACTACGAGCGGGGACGGCTGCCGTACGCCCCCGGATTGGCGGAGGAACTCGCCGGGGCGCTGCGGCCCGACGGGAAGGGACGCCTCATCGACGTGGGATGCGGGCCCGGGACCGTCGCCCTGAGCATCGCGCATCTGTTCGGCGAGATCGTCGGCGTGGACCCCGACCGCGGGATGATCGCCGAGGCCTGGCGCCGGGCCGCCGACCGGGGAGTGGGGGAGAAGACCCGGTGGGTGCGGGCCCGGGCCGAGGATCTGCCCGCGGGGCTCGGCACGTTCGACGTCGCCGCCTTCGCGCAGTCCTTCCACTGGATGGACCGCGACCTGGTCGCGGCGACCGCCAGGGACATGCTCCGGCCGGGCAGTGCCCTGGTGCACATCTCGGACCTGAAGACGGAACACCGCGCGCTCGACGGCCTGCCGTACCCGCCGGTCCCCTACGCGGCGGTGGACGAGCTGGTCAAGCAGTACCTGGGACCCGTGCGGCGAGCGGGCCGCGGAGTGCTGCCGCAGGGCACGCCGGGCGGGGAGGCCGAGGTGTTCGCCCGGGCGGGATTCTCCGGCCCCCGGCGTCTGGTCGTCCCCGGCGGGCAGGCTCTGGAGCGGACCTTCGACGATGTCGTCGCCTAGGTGTTCTCCATGTCGTTCTCGGCGCCGCATCTGTTCGGAGGGCGCCGGGACGGCTTCGAAGCAGACCTGCGCCGGCTGCTGCGGGAGGCCTCTCCGGCGGGTCGCTTCTGCGAACGCGGGCCGAGCACGGAGGTGTTCGTCTGGCGGAACGGCCCCTCCGGGCGCTGACCCCGGGGGGCGCCGGGGACTGGATCAGTGCACCGACATGCCGCCGTCGACGAAGACCGCCTGTCCGGTGATGTAGGCGGACGCCGGGCCGGCCAGGAAGACCGCCGCTCCCGCGAAGTCCTCGGCCAGTCCGTTCCGCCCGATCAGCGTGCGGTCGGCGAGGGCGGCCACCCTCTCCGGATCCGACGACAGCCGCGCGTTGAGCGGTGTCATGACGAACCCCGGCACCAGCACGTTGCACGTGACGCCGCGCGGCGACCACGCCTCGGCCTGCGACCGGGCCAGCGACTCCAGGCCGCCCTTGGATGCGCCGTAGGCACCGCTCTGGACGAACGCCCGGTGCGCCTGCTGCGAACTGATGTGCAGGATCCGCCCGTAGCCGCGCTCCGCCATGCCCGGGCCGAAGCGCTGGCCCAGCAGGAACGGCGCGTCCAGGTTGACGGCCATCGTGAGGTCCCAGACGTCCTCGGTGAGTTCGTCCATGGGCGGGCGCACGTTGATCCCGGCGCTGTTGACGAGGATGTCCGGTTCCCCGAACGCCTCGACGGCCCGCTCGGCGGCCGTCCGCACACCCTCGCGCGTGCTCAGGTCCGCGCTGACCCACGCGGCGCGGCAGCCCTCGGCCGTCAGTTCCTCGACCGTCGCGGTCAGTCCGGCCTCGCCGCGGGCCACGGCCACCACGCTCGCCCCGGCGCGCGCGAGGGCACCGGTGATGGCGCGGCCGATGCCCGAACTGCCGCCCGTGACCACCGCGGTCCGGCCGTGCAGGGAGAACAACTCGGAGAGATAAGCCCGGGTGGCCGGTGTGGCTGCTGTCGACATGACGAGCACTCTAGAACGGCCGGTCGAAGCCCCGGTGGCCGCGTGCGACCGGCGGGGCACTCGGGCAGTGCTCCGGATCACATGGCGTGGATTGAGTGCCCGGCCCGGGCGATGTCCGTACTCATGGGCGACGGGGCGGTGCCGGATGCGAGGATGAGGCGCCATGACGGCTGGGCGGTGGGCTCGCACGATACGGGCCGCGGTGTTCGCGGCCGTCTGTGTCGTGCTCGCCGCCCTGGGGCACGTCATGATGTCCGGCGACCATGTGCCCCTCCGGACGCTGATGGCCGGCTGGGCCGTGACGGGCGTGGCGGGCTGGTGCCTGGCGGGCCGGGAGCGCGGACTCCGGCTGGTCGTCGCCGTCGCCGTGGCCGTCCAGACGGCCCTGCACTCGGCGTTCTCGCTCGCGTCGCCGGGAGCGCCGGACGTGCCCATGCCCATGTCCCCGTCCATGCCGATGTCCATGTCCATGTCCGAGCACATGGGGCATGCGGGACACACCACCGGTGGTGACTCGTCCCTCGGCATGCTCACCGCCCACCTGCTCGCCGCCCTGCTGTGCGGCCTGTGGCTGGGGCACGGGGAGCGGGCCGTCTTCCGTCTCCTGCGTGCCGTCGGCGGTCGGCTGGCCGCGCCGCTGCGGCTGCTGCTCGCCCTGCCCGCACCGCCGCCCCCGCCCGTGCGCGTACGGCGGCGGTCCTCGGACCGGGCACCGCGCCTCCTCCTTCTCGTCCACGCCATCACCACTCGAGGGCCACCCGTGGGGGCCGCTGCCGTCTGACGGCAGCCGGTGAGTCCCGGGGCGGCCCCTGCGCGCCCCGGTGCCGTACGGGTCCGGCCCATCGGGTCCGGCCCATCCCTCACTCACGGGACCGCGCAACCGTGCGCGCACGCCCGGCCTCACTCAGGCCCGCGTGCTCGCCCTCCCGTGGTCCCGGAATCCCGAGAAGGACACCAGGTGATCACTCCTGCCCTGCCCGTTCCGCACGAGAGAAGAGAGCTTCCGGCGTCGGCCGACGAGTCGGTGACCGCCTGGGCGCTGGCCGCCCGCGGCGGTGACTCCGTCGCCGTCGACCACTTCGTGCGGGCCCTGCACCGCGACGTCATCCGCTACGTCGCCCATCTGTGCGCCGATCCGCAGGCCGTCGACGATCTGGCGCAGGACACGTTCCTGCGAGCGCTCGGCAGCCTGCACCGGTTCGAGGGCCGCTCCTCGGCCCGTACCTGGCTGCTGGCGATCGCCCGGCGCGCGGTGGCCGACAGCCTCCGGCACACCGCCGTCCGCCCCCGCCCGGCCGACCTGCCCGACTGGGAGCCGGCGGCCGAGCTCGCCCAGCCGCGCGGCCTGCCGGGCTTCGAGGACGGCGTGGCGCTGCTGGAACTGCTGGCCTCACTGCCGGACGAGCGGCGTGAGGCCTTCGTCCTCACCCAGATGCTGGGCCTGCCCTACGCGGAGGCCGCCGAGCTGAGCCACTGTCCGGTCGGCACCGTCCGCTCCCGCGTGGCCCGCGCCCGGGCGACGCTGATGACTCTGCTCACCGAGGCGGATCACCCGGCTCCGGCCGCGTCACCACCCTCACTGGCCGCGGCCTGACACCCCCTGGGTGCCCGCCGGGACTCTCCGGCGGGCACTCGGCGACATGGTTGACCACGCCGTGGTCGAACTAGGCGGCCAGGACGGGCGGCAGGAGGAGGTTCAGGGACGCCGACCACCAGCCGAGCGCCGCCGCCGTGCCCGCTCCCGCGAGCAGGCGGGAGCAAAGACCGGCCGGCTGGTCGCGGCGAGGGCGGGCGAGTGGCTCATCCCCTGCCCACTTGAGCTCGGTGTTCGCCGGGCGGGTGGTCTTGAACGCCGAGTGCCTGAAGCCAGGGGAGATCACCGCGTCACGCCGCCCGCACCGCCGCCCGCCGCGAGCCCCACCGCCGCGTCCGGTGGCTCCCGGCCACCCGGCACACCGCGTAGATGCCGAACGAGATCGTCGTGACGTAGGGGCTGATGGGAATGCTGCTGCCCAGCGCGAGCAGGATGCCGCCCTCGATCGAGGCCACGGCGAACAGCACGCTCAGCACGGGCAGCAGCACCGGCGACGCGGTGACCCGGGTGGCGGCCGCGGCCGGGGTGACGACCAGCGTGAGCACCAGCAGCGCCCCGACGACCTGCACCGACAGGGCGACCGCGAGCCCGAGCACCAGCATGAACGCGAAGGACAGCGTGCGCACCGGCACCCCGCGTGCCTCCGCCACGTCCGGGTCGGTGCTGGCGAAGGCGAGCGGACGCCACATGACCGCCAGGGCGATCAGCACCAGCACGGACGTGCCGAGCAGCCACGACATCTGCGGCGTGTCCACGGCGACGATCTGACCGGTGAGCAGACCGAACTTGTTGGCCGCCCGGCCCTTGTAGAGGGCGAGGAAGAGCACCCCGAGACCCAGTCCGAACGGCATGATGATGCCGATCACCGAGTTGCGGTCCCGGGCCCGTGTCCCCAGCACCCCGATGGCCCCGGCCGCGAGGAGCGAACCGGCGATCGAGCCGGCCACGATGTTCGCGCCCAGCAGCAGCGCGGCCGACGCGCCCGCGAAGGACAGCTCGCTGATGCCGTGCACCGCGAACGGCAGGTCCCGCATCAGGACGAAGACCCCGGCCAGACCGCCCACGAGCCCCAGCGCCACGCCCGCGATGAGCGAGTTGCGGACCAGGCCCAGGAGTTCGCCGTAGTCCGTGAAGTCGAAGATCTGCCGCCAGACCCCTTCGGCGAGCATCATGCGCGCACTCCGTCCGTCGCGTGCACCGGCCCGGGGTGGTGCGGCGGCGCGGCCGGCTCGTCGGGGGCCCCGGCGACGACGACCCGCCCCCGCACGCGCACCACGTCGACCTGCGTGCCGTAAAGCCGGGACAGCGACTCGGAGGTCAGCACCTCGTCCGGGGTGCCGACGCGGTGGCCGCCGGGGGCCAGGTACAGCACCCGGTCGACCATGCCCAGCACCGGGTTGATCTCGTGCGTCACGAAGACCACCGCCGTGCCGTGGGCGCGGCGCCGGGCGTCGATCAGCCCGGTGACGGCCCGCTGGTGGTGCAGGTCGAGCGACAGCAGGGGCTCGTCGCACAGCAGGACGCGCGGATCGGTCGCCAGGGCCTGGCCGATGCGCACGCGTTGGCGTTCGCCGCCGGACAGCATGCCGAGCGGGACGTCGGCGTAGGACGCGGCCCCCACCGACTCGAGGATCTCGTCCACCCGGCGGCGGACCGGACCGGTGCGCGGGCGCGGCCCGAAGCGGTGCCCGTCGATGCCGAACCGTACGAGGTCCCGGGCGCGCAGCATGGCCTGCGCGGACAGCGCCGCCTGCTGCGGGACGTAGCCGATGTGCCGGGCGGCGTCGCGAGCTGGCCGGCCGAGGACGGTCAGCGTTCCGGCGGACAGCGGCCGACGGCCCAGCAGCGCCCGTACGAAACTGGTCTTGCCCGCTCCGTTCGGCCCCAGCACGGCCAGGAACTCCCCGGGCCGTACGTCGAGGTCGAGGCCGCTCCACACCGTGCGGTCGCCGTAGGACAGGGCCGCGCCGCGCAGACTGACGACGGGAGTGCCGTCCTGCCCGGACACGGGGGTCACTTGGCCAGCGCGCTCGCGAGCGCGTCGACGTTGCCGGTCATCCAGCCGAGGTAGTCCTTGCCCGTCGGCAGGGTCTCGGTCACGGGCACGACGGGGATGCCGGCCGCCTTGGCCGCCGCCTCGGACTTCTCGGTCTGCGGGCCGGAGGTCTGCTCGTTGTAGACGAGCACCTTGACCTTCCCGCCACTGAACAGCGCCAGGCTCTCCTGGAGGACCCGCGGGGAGACGTCGTCGCCTTCCTCGATCGCCTCGCTGAACGCCGCCGGGGTCTTGTCGACCAGCCCGCTCGCCTCGGTCATGTACAGCGGCACGGGCTCGGTGATGGCCACGCCCGCACCGCCGTGCTCCTTCTTGATCCGAGCCTCCTCGGCCTCCAGCGGGGCGAGTTTCGCCTTGAAGGTGGTGGCGTTCTTCTCGAAGGCGGCCGCGCCGGCGGGGTCGGCCTTGGCGAGGGCCGCGGATATGCGGTCGGCGACGCGGGCGACGGTGGGGAAGTCGTACCAGACGTGCTCGTTCAGCTCGCCGCCCTTCGGCGCGGTCTTGCCGGACACCCGCACGGCGTTGATCACCTGGGCGGAGTCGTTGTGGCCGCTCCTGAGCATGCGGTCGACGAAGTCGTCGTAGCCGCCGCCGTTCTCGACGACGACCTTCGCCTTGGACAGGGCCAGCTGGTTGTGGGTGTCGGCCTCGTAGGAGTGGGGGTCCTGGTCGGGGTCACTGATGACCGAGGTGACGTCGACCTTGTCGGCGCCGATGCTGCGCACGATGTCGCCGTAGACGTTCGTGGAGGCGACCACGGGCACCTTGGCCGAGGCGCTCTTGGCGTCGGCGGAGTCCGACGAGCTGCCGCAGCCCGCGAGAAGGGCCAGTGACGCGCTGGTCAGCAGCGCCAGGCGGCGGGACGTGGACAGGGGCATGGCTCCTCCATGACGGATGTGCAGAGGGGGTGCCGGAGTGCTCGGCAGGCGCCACGCTAGATGGGAATGAATGTCAAGAGCGAGTTCCGGCCGAAGTCATGTGAAAACCGTTGCCAATTGTTGGGGAACGTCTGGACTAGCGGTCCAGCGATTGGATCGGTAGTCTAAATCCATGCGAGAGACCCTGACCTCGGAACGGGACGCGATCCTCGCCGCGCTGAGACCTGTCGTCGACGGGATCGCCGCGACCTTCGGACCGCTCTGCGAAGTCGTGCTGCACGACTACCGGAACCCGGAGAAGTCGGTCGTCGCCGTGGCCGGATCGGTGACGGGGCGGACGGTGGGCGGCGCGATGAGCGAGATCGGCATGCGCGTCCTGTCCCACGGGGACGAGGCGGCCGACGAACTCAACTACGTCACCCGCACCCGCGGCGGGGCGCTGGTGAAGTCCTCCACGATGGTGCTGCGGGACTCCACGGGAGCCGTCTTCGGGGCCCTCTGCGTCAACGTGGACATCAGCGCCGTCAGCCAGGTCCACGACCTGCTCGGCACCCTCGCCGGAGTCGGCGCCGCCCCCGCGGAGCTGCCGACCACCACCTTCGGCAACGACATCGACTCCGTCGTCGACGCCCTGGTCGACGCCCACCAGTCGAAACAGCGGGGCAGCTGGGCGGAGCTCGACCGCGCCGAGCGCCTGGAGCTGTTCGGCGGGCTCGACACGCGCGGGGTCTTCGCCGTGCGCGGCGCGGTCGAGCAGGTCGCCGCCCGGCTCGGCATCTCCCGCGCCTCCGCCTACAACTACCTCTCCCAGGCCCGGGCCGCCCGCAGTGCGGCGTCCGGCACATCCGCTGGAGGATCCGCGTGACGACCACCACCCCACCGGTCACCCTCGACGACGTGCGGGACGCCGCCGCCCGGATCCGGGGCGTCGCCCACCGCACGCCCGTCCTGCGCTCCCGCACCCTCGACGCACTCGCCGGCGCCGAGATCCACCTCAAGTGCGAGAACTTCCAGCGCGTCGGCGCCTTCAAGTTCCGCGGCGCCTACAACGCCGCCTCCCGCCTCACCCCCGACCAGCTGTCCCGGGGCATCGCCGCCTACTCCTCCGGCAACCACGCCCAGGCCGTCGCCCTGGCCGCCCGCGAACTCGGCACCACCGCCGTGATCGTCATGCCGGAGGACGCCCCGCCGTCGAAGCGGGCGGCCACCGCCGGCTACGGCGCCGAGATCGTCACCTACGACCGCTACACCGGCGACCGCGTCGCCATCGCCGAGGCCCTGGCCGCCGAGCGGGGTCTCGCCGTCATCCCGCCGTACGAGCATCCGCACATCATGGCCGGGCAGGGCACGGCCGCACTGGAACTCCTCGAAGACGTGGGGGAGTTGGGGGCTATGCTGACACCGGTCGGCGGCGGCGGGCTGATGGCCGGCAGCGCCACGGTGGCCAAGGGCCTGCACCCGGCCACCCGCATGATCGGTGTCGAACCGGAGGCCGGGGACGACACCAGGCGCTCGCTGGAGGCGGGCCGGCGCATCAGCATCCCGGTGCCACACACCATCGCCGACGGACAGGCCCTGCACACACCCGGCGAACTCACCTTCTCCGTCAACCGGCGACTCGTCGACGACGTCGTCCTGGTCACCGACGACGAGATCCGGGACGCGATGCGGTTCGCCTTCGAACGCCTGAAGATCGTCATCGAACCGAGCGGCGCCACCCCGCTGGCCGCCCTGCTCACCGGCCGCGCGGGCCCTCTCCCGGCCCGCGTCGGCGTCATCCTCTCCGGCGGCAACATCGACGCCGAGCGCTTCGCCCGGCTCTGCGGCACCGGCACCCGCTGAATGGCGCGGCCCGCTCCACGGGCGGACGATGGAAACACACCCTCACGGAGGAGGAGCGTCATGTTCGAGGTGAAGACGCTCGACAAGCCGGACGAGCGGCGCGACTACCCCCGGGGTCACCTGGAAGCCGTCCACATGACGGGACTGGACTTCGCCGTGGCCACGTTCGAACCAGGCTGGCGCTGGTCCGAGTCCGTGGCTCCGATCGCCGGGACCGAAAGCTGTCAGATCCACCACAACGGCTACGTCGTATCGGGCCGTATGCGCATCCGCATGGACGACGGAGCGGAAGGCGAAGTGGGACCCGGCGACGTGTTCGTCTGCCCGCCCGGCCACGACGCATGGGTCGTCGGCGACGAGCAGTGTGTGGTCTACGACTTCGCGGGCAGCATGGCCAAGGAGTACGCCAAGAAGGACTAGCCCCACCGTGCTTGGTACGGGGCCGTCTGATCACACCGGCAGCAGCCGTCCCACCAGGGTGCTCAACTGCCGGACGGTACGGCACTCGTGCATCTCGACCAGCTCGGCGTAGGCGGGCGCCGCGGAGTCGCCCGTGCCCCAGCGCGAGCGCTGCTCGGGGTTCAACCAGTAGACGCGGCGGGCCCGTCCGGCGATCCGCCGTACGGCCGGCAGGTTCGGGTCGCTCATGTTCGTGCGGGCGTCACCGAGGACGAACACGGTCGTGCGCGGGCCGACCGCGTCGCCGTAGCGCTCCGCGAACTCGCCCAGCGCCATGCCGTAGTCGCTGCTGCCGTGCCAGCCCGTGAGCGTGGCCTCCGCCTGAATACGGGCGCTGAGCCCCTCCGGGTCCGCGGTGCCGTGCCGCAGGAGCCCGGTCACCTCGTCGATCCGGTTGACGAAGGCGAACACCCGCACCTTGCTGAACTGGTCGTGCAGCGCCTGCACCAGCAGCATCGTGAAGTCGGAGAAGCCCGACACCGACCCCGACACATCGCACAACAGCACCAGTTCGGGGCGGACCGGACGCCGCCTGCGCAGCACCGGCTTCATCGGCACGCCGCCCGTCGACAGCGAACCGCGCAGGGTCCGCCGCAGGTCGATCGCCCCCCGGGAGGCACGGCGGCGGCGGGCCGCGAGCCGGGTCGCGAGCTTGCGGGCGAGCGGCTGAACCGTCCGGCGCAACTCGGCCAGCCGTGCCTTGCCCGCGAACAGGAACTCGACCTGGTCGGCGGTCGGGGCCACCGCCCGCCGGGCGATCTCGTCCCGCCCGCGCCGCTCGGCGACCCGGCGCCGCGCCTCCGCCGCCACCAGCGCGCGGAAGCTCTCGATGCGCCGCCGGATCTCGTCCTCCAGCAGCCGGTCCGTGAACCCCTCGCTCCCGCCCCGGCCGCGCACGTCGTCGCGGACCCGGGCGAGCAGCGTCTGCGGACGCAGCCGTTCCAGCGTCTGGTACGACGACCAGCCGTCCGACTCCGGCGCGGAACCGTACCCGCCGAAACCGTCCACCGCCTCGACCGCCAACCGGGACAGCAGCGCCCGGTCGTCGGCGGCGAGCGCGGCCGCCAGCCGGTCGCGCAGATCGTCCCGGCCCGCGGCCTTCCCCTCCGGGCCGCCGACACCGCGCGGGAAGTACAGGTCGAAGACCGGGTCGAACACCTGCCGCCCGCCGGGGCCGTGCAGCAGCGTCGCCGCGAGGCCCTCGCGCAGCAGCTCCCGGTCCGCGAGGCCGAGCGCCTCGACCGCCCGCGCCGCGTCGACCGTCTCGCCGGTGCCGATCCGCAGCCCATGCGCGCGCAGCGCCCCGACCAGGGAGGTCAGTCGCTCCACGACGCCCGCCGGCACGGTCACAGGGCGTCCAGGTCCAGCTTGGCGCTCGCCTTGAGCACGTCGTCCTGGTGCTTGAGGAGCACACCGAGCGTGGCCCGCACCACCGTCTCGTCCAGGGTGTCCGCGCCGAGGGCCAGCAGCGTGCGCGCCCAGTCGATGCTCTCGGCGACCGACGGCACCTTGCGCAGGTCCATCGCCCGCAGCGCGCCCACGACCCGGACCACCGAGCGGGCCAGCGCCTCGTCGAGCCCCGGCACCCTCAGCCGTACGATGCGGCGCTCCAACTCCTCCTCGGGAAAGCCGATGTGGAGGAAGAGACAGCGGCGGCGCAGCGCCTCGGACAGCTCCCGGCTCGCGTTGGACGTGAGGACGACGAAGGGACGGCGCGTCGCGGCGATGGTGCCCAGCTCCGGCACGGTCACCTGGAAGTCGCTGAGCACCTCCAGGAGCAGGCCCTCCACCTCGACGTCCGCCTTGTCGGTCTCGTCGATCAGCAGCACCTTCGGGTCGTCACCCCGGATGGCGGTCAGCAGCGGCCGCGTGAGCAGGAACTCCTCGCTGAAGATGTCCGTGCGCGTCTCGTCCCACGTCTCGTCGCGGCCGGCGCTGATGCGCAGGAGCTGCTTGGCGTGGTTCCACTCGTAGAGCGCGCGGGACTCGTCGACCCCCTCGTAGCACTGCAGACGCACCAGGCGCGCCCCCGCCACCTCGGCGACGGCCTTGGCGAGCTCCGTCTTGCCGACGCCCGCCGGGCCCTCCACCAGCAGCGGCTTGCCGAGGCGGTCGGCGAGGAAGACGGTCGTGGCGACGGCGGGCGAGGCGAGATAGCCGGTCTCGGCCAGACGCGCGGAGACGTCGTCGACGGATGTGAACAACGGGGCCTCCAGGTCGGCGGCAGCGGGCAGGGCGGACAAGGTGTCCAAGCGCTTGCTCACCGATGATGTCACGAGGGCCCCGCGCGCAGAACCCGTAATCGCGGGGTGTGCTGGGCGACACCCTGCGATACGGGACCGTACCGGCCGTGTACGTCGGCGACCACGGGCGGCGCCCTGCGCGTCGACGGCGGCTCCGTGGACTCGATCCTGCCCCTGAATCAGGCGTCCTCCACGAGGATCACCTCCAGGGTGCGCGGCCCGTGCACCCCCTCGACCCGGTCCAGCTCGATGTCACTGGTCGCCGACGGCCCGGAGATCCACGTCAACGGCCGCGCCGGGTCGAGGCGTTCCAGACCCTGCGGCACGGACGACACGACCTGGCCAGGGACGCGCACGACACAGATGTGGTGGTCCGGGACGAGGGTGATCCGGCGTCGGCCCTGGTCGGGGGAGCCGTCCAGCACGATCGTCCCGGTCTCCGCGATCGCGACCGCACAGGCCGTCACCACGCTGTCCACCCGGTCGAGTTCCTGCGGCGTGCTCTCCGCCCGGTCCGCCACCCGCGTCACACCGGTCGCCGCCAGCCACCCCTCGTCCAGCCCGGGCGGCACGAGCACCGACGCCGACCCGCGCTTCTCCAGGAGCCCCGCGATCAGCCCCGCCAGCCCCTCGGTGTCCGTGCGGTGCACGATCGCCCGGTAGTCCGCCAGGTTCTCGGCGAGCAGCTCCACCGTCTCCGCGACGCTCCGGTCCCCGTGCTCCCGCAGATAGTCGCGCGCGACGGCCTGCTCGTACGGCACGTCATCGCGGGGCACGTCCGCCAGCGCGCGCCGCACCCGCCCGAGAATCCGCTCCCTGCTGTTCACCTGGCACCGTCCTTCCCGCCGCGCGTGCGCTGCCACCAGTCCCGGAACGGCTCGGCCGGCACCGGCGGCAGATCCCGCGACCCGCTCCACGCCTTGCCCGGGCCCGGCAACGTACGGGGATGGAAGCGCCGGGTCCGGGAGGCGGCGCGCTGGCCGGTGCGCAGCGCGCCCGGGTGTGTGAACGCCCAGCGTGCCGCGCGCATCGCCGCCCGCTCGGCGGCATGCCCCTTCGCGGGCCGCAGCACCACCTTGTTGCCCTCGCGGGTGACCTCCCCGCCCTCCACGACCCGTTCCCGCAGATGCACCAGCACCTCGGGGATGTCGATGGCGACCGGGCACACCTCGTAGCACGCCCCGCACAGCGAGGACGCGTACGGGAGCGAGGCGTCGATCTCACTGCCCGTGCCCCGCAGTTGGGGACTGAGGATGGCGCCGATCGGCCCCGGGTACACCGAGCCGTAGGCATGGCCGCCGGCACGTTCGTACACCGGGCACACGTTGAGACACGCCGAGCAGCGGATGCAGCGCAGCGCCTGCCGGCCGACCTCGTCGGCGAGGGTGTCGGTGCGGCCGTTGTCCAGCAGCACCAGATGGAAGGTGCTCGGCCCGTCCCCGTCGGTCGTCCCGGTCCACGTCGACGTGTACGGGTTCATGCGCTCCGCCGTCGACGAGCGGGGGAGCGTCTGGAAGAACACCTCCAGGTCCCGCCACGTCGGCACGATCTTCTCGATGCCGACGACCGAGATCAGCGTCTCGGGCAGCGTCAGGCACATCCGGCCGTTGCCCTCCGACTCCACGACCACCAGCGTGCCCGTCTCGGCGACCATGAAGTTGGCCCCGGAGATGCCGACCTTGGCGCGCAGGAACTTCTCCCGCAGGTGCAGCCGGGCCGCCTCGGCGAGTTCGGCGGGCGTGTCGGTGAGGCCCTCGGGGGCCGGGCGGCCCCACTCGCTCATCTCACGGGAGAAGATGTCGCGGATCTCGCCGCGGTTGCGGTGGATGGCCGGGACGAGGATGTGCGAGGGGCGGTCCTTGCCCAACTGCACGATCAGCTCCGCCAGATCCGTCTCGTAGGCGCGGATGCCCTCGGCCTCCAGCGCTTCGTTGAGCCCGATCTCCTGGGTGGCCATCGACTTGACCTTGACGACCTCCGACTCGCCGGTCATCTTCACGAGCTGGGTGACGATCTCGTTGGCCTCGGCCGCGTCGGCGGCCCAGTGGACGATGCCGCCGGCCGCCGTCACCGCCTCCTCCAACTGCTCCACGTAGCGGTCGAGATGGCGCAGCGTGTGGTCCTTGATCCGCTTGCCCGCCTCGCGCAGCTCGGCCCAGTCCGACACCTCCGTCACGGCCTTGGCCCGCTTGGCGCGGATGGTGTGGGTGGCGTGCCGCAGATTGCCGCGCAGGGTCGTGTTGCCCACGGCCTCCCGCGCGGCCTCCGGAAACGCCGGCATCCCGACGAACGTCCCGCTCATACGGCCGGTTCCTCCTCCGTGCTCGCCAGGATCTCCGCGATGTGCACCGGCCGCATGCCGGTCCGCAGCCGGGTCATGGTCCCGCCGATGTGCATCAGGCAGGAGTTGTCGGCCGCGCACAGCACCTCGGCGCCCGTCGACTCGGCGTTGCGCACCTTGTCGGCGCCCATGGCCGCCGAGACGTCGGCGTTCTTCACGGCGAAGGTGCCGCCGAACCCGCAGCACTCGTCGGCCCCCGGCAGTTCGACCAGCTCCAGGCCTTTCACGGCCTGGAGCAGTCGCCGCGGCCGCTCACCGAGCCCGAGCCCCCGCAGTCCGTGACAGGTCGGGTGGTAGGTCACCTTCTGCGGGTAGTACGCCCCGACATCCGTCACGCCCAGCACGTCGACCAGGAACTCGGTGAGTTCGTACGTCTTCGGCACCACCGGCGCCAGCGTGGCCGCGAGGGTGTCCCCGCGCCCCTCGGCCCGGGCCCGCTCGCCCATCCGCGGATACAGCTCGCGCACCATCGCCCCGCACGAGCCGGACGGCGTCACGATCGCCTCGTACTCGCCGAAGACATCGGAGAAGTGCCGGGCGAGCGGTTCGGCCTCGTGACGGTATCCGGTGTTGTAGTGCGCCTGGCCGCAGCAGGTCTGCGCCATCGGGAAGTCGACGTCGACGCCCAGTCTGGTCAGCAGTTTCACCACGGCGCGCCCGGTGTCCGGATACAGCGTGTCGTTGACGCAGGTCAGGAACAGGGCGACACGCATCGCGGCTCCTTGTGGTCGATCATCGGATGAGTTGCAGCGTAGTCCGGGGACGGGGCCCGGGGGAGACCCCGTCAGTCCCCGGCGAGCCGGTCCTGCGCGGCGCGCCACCGCTCGGTCCCGCCGCGCGGCTCGTACCGCGTGAGCGGCTGGGTACGGACGAGCAGCCGCCGCATCCCCGCCAGGTCACCGGCGAGACCGTGGGCCCGGGCCTGCACGAGCACGTTCCCCAAGGCCGCCGCCTCCGTCGGCCCCGCCACCACCGGCAGCCCGCAGGCGTCCGCGGTCAGCTGGCACAGCAGAGCGTTGCGCGTACCGCCGCCCACCACGTGCACCACGTCGACCGGATGCCCGGCGAGCCGCTGCGCGTCCTGGACCGCCTTGCGGTGGGCGAGGGCGAGGGAGTCGAGGATGCAGCGCGTCACCTCGGCCGGCGACTCGGGCACGGGCTGCCCCGAGACCCGGCACGCCTCGGCGATCCGCTCCGGCATCCGCCCCGGCGCCAGAAACGCCGCGTCACCCGCGTCCACCACGGACCGCAGTGCCTCCACCTTGGAGGCCTCCAGCAGCAGCGCGCCCAGGTCCGGGTCGTCCCAGGCCCGCACGCATTCCTGGAGCAGCCACAGCCCCATGATGTTGCGCAAGTAGCGGACGGTGCCGTCCAGCCCCAGTTCGTTGGTGAAGTTGGCCGCCCGGCTCTCCTCGGTCAGCACCGGCGCGTCCAGCTCCAGTCCGGCCAGGGACCAGGTGCCGGTGCAGATGTACGCGAACCGCTCCCGCCCGGCGGGTACGGCGGCCACGGCCGACGCGGTGTCGTGCGACCCGACCGCCGTCACGGGCACGGGCCCGGTCAGCCCGGTCTCCTCCAGCACCGCCTCCCGCAGCACACCCGCCGGATCACCCGGCTGCCGCAGCGGCGCGAACAGGCTCAGGTCGATGCCCAGCCGCGCGGCGATGTCGTACGCCCAGTCGCGGGTCCGGGGATCGATCAGCTGGGTCGTCGAGGCGTTGGTGAGCTCGGTGCCCTGCTCGCCGGTGAGCCAGTACGTCAGCAGGTCGGGGACGAGCAGCAGCCGCTCGGCGGAGGACAGCTGGGCCGAGGACCGGGCCGCCGTCAGCTGGTACAGGGTGTTGAAGGGCGCGTACTGCAACCCGGTCGCCGCGTACAGCTCCTCCGCAGGGACGGTCGCCCACACCTTCTCGGCGACGCCTTCCGTCCGGGAGTCCCGGTAGTGCACGGGATTGCCGAGCAGCGCCCCGTCCGCGTCGAGCAGCCCGTAGTCCACGGCCCAGCTGTCGATCCCGACGGAGTCGACCTGCCCGGCCGCCTTCAGCCCCTCCAGCACCCCCGCGTACAGACCGAGCACGTCCCAGCGCAGCCCCTCGGGCACGCGCACAGGCCGGTTCGGGAAACGGTGCGCCTCGGTCAGCTCCAGGCTGTCGGGGCCGACACGGCCGACCATGACGCGCCCGCTGGACGCGCCGAGGTCGACCGCGGCGTACGACTTCACGGCCGCGCTCACCGCAGGAACGCGGCCGCGACGCCGGCGTCGACCGGGACGTGCAGCCCCGTGGTGTGGGTCAGGTCGCCGCCCGTCAGGGCGAAGACCGCGTTCGCGACATGCTCGGGCAGCACCTCACGCTTGAGGATGGTCCGCTGGGCATAGAACTCGCCGAGCTTCTCCTCCTCGACCCCGTACACGGCCGCCCGCTGCGCCCCCCACCCACCGGCGAAGATCCCGGAACCGCGCACGACACCGTCCGGATTGACGCCGTTGACCCGGATGCCGTGCTCGCCCAGCTCGGCGGCGAGCAGCCGCACCTGGTGGGCCTGGTCCGCCTTGGTGGCCGAGTAGGCGATGTTGTTGGGCCCGGCGAACACGGCGTTCTTCGAGGCGATGTAGACGATGTCGCCGCCCAGCTCCTGCGCGATCATCACCCGCGCCGCTTCCCGCGACACCAGGAAGGACCCGCGCGCCATGATGTCGTGCTGGAGGTCCCAGTCCTTCGCCGAGGTCTCCAGCAGCGGCTTGGAGATCGAGATACCGGCGTTGTTGACGACGAGATCGACACCGCCGAACGCCAGCACGGCCGCCTTGAACGCCTCGGCGATCTGCTCCTCGGACGTCACGTCCACGGTCACGGCGACGGCCTTGTCCGGACCGCCCAGCTCCTCGGCGACCGCGGCCGCGTTCTCGCCGTTCAGATCGGCCACGACGACACAGGCGCCCTCGGCGGCCAGCCGGTGCGCGATCGCCTTCCCGATGCCGCTGCCCGCGCCCGTCACCAGTGCGACCCGCGTCGCGAGCGCCTTGGGCCTCGGCATCCGCTGGAGCTTGGCCTCCTCCAGCGCCCAGTACTCGATGCGGAACTTCTCCGACTCCTCGATGGGCGCGTACGTGGACACGGCCTCCGCCCCGCGCATCACGTTGATGGCGTTGACGTAGAACTCGCCGGCCACCCGGGCCGTCTGCTTGTCCTTGCCGTAACTGAACATGCCCACGCCCGGGACCAGCACGATCGCCGGGTCGGCGCCGCGCATGGCGGGGGAGTCGGGCTCGGCGTGCCGCTGGTAGTAGGCGGCGTACTCCTCGCGGTACTCCGCGTGCAGCTCCTTCAGCCGGGCGATGGCCTCGTCGAGGGGAGCCGTGGGCGGCAGGTCGAGGACCAGCGGCCGCACCTTGGTCCGCAGGAAGTGGTCCGGGCAGGAGGTGCCCAGCGCGGCCAGCCGCGGATGCTCGGCACTCGCCAGGAAGTCGAGAACCACCTCGGAGTCGTTGAAGTGCCCGACCTGAGGCCGGTCCTGCGACGCGAGGGCACGGACGTACGGCGCGAGCGCGGCGGCCCGCTCCCGGCGCTCCCCGGCACTCAGCGCGGCGTACCCCTCGATCACCGGTCCGAAGGGCTCGTCCTTGCCACGCTCGGCGAGGAACTTCTCCGCGGTCCGGATGATGTGCAGAGAGTTCCGCTCGCACTCCTCGGACGTGTCACCCCAGGCGGTGATCCCGTGCCCGCCCAGAACGCACCCGATGGCCTGCGGATTGGCCTCCTTCACGGCCGCGATGTCCAGCCCCAGCTGGAATCCGGGCCGCCGCCACGGCACCCACACGACACTGTCCCCGAAACACTCGGCGGTCAGCTTCTCCCCGTCGGCGGCACACGCCAGCGCGATACCGGAGTCGGGGTGGAGGTGGTCGACGTGCGCCGCCTCGACGAGCCCGTGCATCGCGGTGTCGATGGAGGGAGCGGCCCCGCCCTTGCCATGCAGGCAGTAGTCGAACGCGGCGACCATCTCGTCCTCGCGCTCGACACCCGGATAGACATCGACGAGCGCCCGCATCCGGTCCAGCCGCAGCACGGCGAGCCCCGCCTCCGTGAGCGTGCCGAGGTCACCGCCGGACCCCTTGACCCACATCAGCTCGACGTCACCACCGGTGACGGGGTCGGTCTCGGTGCCCTTGGCGGAGGCGTTGCCTCCCGCGTAGTTGGTGTTACGGGGATCGGAGCCGAGCCGATGCGAACGGGCCAGGAGAGCGGCGGCTTCGGGGTGGGTTGCCATGACAGTTCCTTTGCAACGGAGGGTGTGTAGTTCAGGGGCGCGGGGAACTGCGCGACCAGCCACAATCGGCCCGCAGCCCGAAATCAAACAGAACCCGGCAGACGCTCACGCTCCCCAGCCGGCCTGCTGCCCACCGACCCGCTCGGCCACGATCTGCTCGGCCCACCCGGACCGCCGGTACGCGGCGATGGGGTCGGGGTCCAGCCCCATCTCCTCCCGCACCTCCCGCAGCAACGGCCGCACATCCGTGTTGTACGCATCCATCAGCACGGCATTCGCCTCCAGCACGTCCCCGCTGCGCTGCGCCGCCCTCAACGCGTCGCCGTCGACCAGCAGCGCCTTCGCCGTCGCCTCCTGCACGTTCATCACCGACCGGATGATCGCCGGGATCTTCGCCTCGATGTTGTGGCACTGGTCGAGCATGAACGCGACCTCGGGCGAGAACCCCCCGCCCCGGATCACCTCGTACATGATCCGGAACAGCTGGAAGGGGTCCGCCGCGCCCACCATCAGGTCGTCATCCGCGTAGAACCGCGAGTTGAAGTCGAACCCTCCGAGCTTCCCCTCCCGCAGCAGCGTCGCCACGATGAACTCGATGTTGGTCCCCGGCGCGTGATGCCCGGTGTCGACGACGACCTGCGCCTTCGGCCCGAGCTTCAGGCAGTGGGCGTACGCCGTGCCCCAGTCCGGCACATCCGTCGAGTAGAAGGCCGGCTCGAAGAACTTGTACTCCAGCAGCATCCGCTGCCCGTCGCCCAGCCGCTCGTAGACCTCCGCGAGCCCCTCGGCGAGCCGGTCCTGCCGGGCCCAGATGTCGTCCTGCCCGGGATAGTTCGTCCCGTCGGCGAACCAGAGCTTCAGGTCCGTCGAACCCGTCGCATCCATGATGTCTACACACTCCAGCAGATGGTCGACGGCCTTCCGGCGCACAGAGGCCTCCGGGTGGCAGATGCTCCCGAGCTTGTAGTCGTCGTCCTGGAACGTGTTGGAGTTGATCGCCCCCAGCCGCACGCCCCGCTGCTGCGCGTGCTTCGCCAGCGCCGCGTAGTCGCCGACCTTGTCCCACGGAATGTGCAGGGCGACCGTCGGGGCGACCCCCGTGAACTCGTGCACCTTCGCCGCGTCGTCCAGTTTCTCGTACGGATCGCGTGGCACACCCGCTTGCGCGAACACCTTGAAGCGCGTGCCCGAGTTCCCGTACGCCCACGACGGCGTCTCGACTGCCTGGGTCTTGAGAGCGGCCTTCACCGCGGCGAGCTCGGTCACGTCAGGGCTCCTGAGGCATCGGGTCGTAACGACCATCGAATGAAACGATTCAGGACGCGAAGTTATGGGCCCCCCGAAGGGGTGTCAACCCCTCCGGTCGACACGGTTACTCGTGACCAGGGCGTGACCTTCTGCACTCGAAACATTTTCGACCGGAACCCATTGACGTGACATGCGCGGCCCGCCTAACGTCCCGGCAACCCAGTTGAAACCTTTCACGACGCCCACGACGCCGAGAGGCGGTCCCGCCGGCGTCGTCGAGGAGCCCCCATGACCCACCCGTCCACCACGGGTCCGGCCCCGGTTCTGGCACTGAAGGACGTCTCCAAGTCCTTCGGTGCGGTCCGCGCACTGCGGGACGTCTCCCTGGAGCTGTTCCCCGGGGAGGTGCACGCGCTCGCCGGTGAGAACGGTGCCGGCAAGTCCACCCTCATCAAGGCACTCGCCGGAGTGCACCGGCCGGACGCCGGCCAGGTGCTGCTCGACGGTGCGCCCGTCACCTTCCACGGCCCCGGCGACGCCCGCGACGCCGGCATCGCCGTGATCTACCAGGAGCCCACGCTCTTCCCCGACCTGTCGATCGCCGAGAACATCTACATGGGCCGCCAGCCCCGGCGCGCCCTCGGCCGGATCGACCACAAGGCCACCCACAACGCGACCGCCGCCCTCATGGAGCGCCTCGGAGTCGAACTCGACCCCGACCGGCCCGCCCGCGGCCTGTCCATCGCCGACCAGCAGATCGTCGAGATCGCCAAGGCCCTCTCCTTCGACGCCCGCGTCCTGATCATGGACGAGCCGACCGCCGCGCTCACCGGCAGCGAGGTCGCCCGCCTCTTCGGCGTCGTACGCACCCTGCGCGACCAGGGCGCCGCGGTGCTGTTCATCTCCCACCGGCTGGAGGAGATCTTCGAGATCTGCCGGCGGGTCACCACCCTGCGCGACGGCGCCCTGGTCGGCAGCGAGCCACTGGAGGGCATGACCGAGGACGACCTCGTGCGCCGCATGGTCGGCCGCGACCTCGACGAGCTCTACCCCAAGCAGGACGTGCAGCCGGGCGAGGTCGCCCTGAGCGTGCGCCGCCTGACCCGCGAGGGCGTGTTCACCGACGTCTCCTTCGACGTACGGCACGGCGAGATCGTCGGCCTCGCCGGACTGGTCGGCGCCGGGCGTACGGAGGTCGCGCGGGCCGTGTTCGGCATCGACCGCTGGGACGCCGGCGAGGTCACCGTCGACGGCAAACCCCTGGTCAACGGCGCCCCGTCCACCGCGATGTCCGCCGGGCTCGCCCTGGTCCCCGAGGACCGGCGCGCCCAGGGCCTGGTGATGGACATGTCCATCGAGCGGAACATCGGGCTCACCGGGCTGCGCACGACCGTGAAGGCGGGCCTGATGGACCGCGGAGCCGAGCGCAGCCGCTCCCTCGACTGGGCCGTCAAGCTGCAGGTCAAGTACGCCCGGATCGCCGACACCGTCAACACCCTCTCGGGCGGCAACCAGCAGAAGGTCGTGCTCGCCAAGTGGCTCGCCACCGGCCCCAGGGTGCTGATCGTCGACGAGCCCACCCGCGGTATCGACGTCGGCACCAAGGCCGAGGTGCACCGGCTGCTGTCGCAACTGGCCGCCGACGGCGTCGCCGTCCTGATGATCTCCTCCGACCTGCCCGAGATCCTCGGCATGGCCGACCGCGTGCTGGTCATGCACGAGGGACGGCTCACCGCCGAGATCCCACGCTCCGACGCCACCGAGGAAACCGTGATGGCCGCAGCCACCGGGAGGGCCGCCGCATGACGGTCGTCACTCCCCAAGAGGCCCCCGTGGCCGACGTGCCCAAGTCGAGCGGCACCCGGCTGGTCGACCGCGTCTTCAAGATGCGCGAACTCGCCATCCTCGTCGTCTTCCTGGTGATGATCGCCGTCACCCAGGCCGGCAACAGCCAGTTCCTGTCCGAACAAGGCATCAAGGACCTGCTGCTGAACGCGACGATCCTCGTGCTGGTCGCCACGGGCCAGTCCCTCGTCGTCATCACCCGCAACGTCGACCTGTCGGTCGGATCCACGCTCGGCATCAGCGCCTTCGCCGCCGGAACGTATCTCCAGGGCGGCGGCAACCCGCTCGTGGCGATCGCGCTGGCGGTCCTGCTCGGCATCGGCTTCGGACTGCTCAACGGCCTGCTCGTCAGCCTCGGCCAGGTGCCCGCGCTCGTCGTCACCCTGGGCACGCTCTACATCATCCGCGGCATCGACTCCATCTGGGTCGGCTCCAGCCAGATCACCGCGGCCGATCTGCCCGGCGGTTTCGTCGACTTCGGCTCCGGCGGCATCTCGGCGGTGCCGTACCTGGCGCTGATCGCGCTGGCGGTCCTCGTCGCCACCGCCTACTACCTCAAGCACTTCGCCAGCGGCCGCGAGCTGTACGCGCTGGGCTCCAACCCCGAGGCCGCCCGCCTCGCCGGCATCCCCGTGCGCAAGCGGATCCTCGCCGCGTACACCTTCTGCGGCGCCCTCGCCGGACTCGCCGGAGCCATGTACCTCGCGCGGTTCGGCAACGTCGACTCCGGCACCGGCACCGGCTACGAACTCACCGTCGTCAGCGCGGTCGTGGTCGGCGGTGTCGTCTTCACCGGCGGCTCCGGCAGCGTCTACGGCGCGGCTCTCGGCGCGCTGCTGCTGACGTCCATCAACAGTGTGCTGCCCGCCCTCGGCGTCAGCTCCGTCTGGGTGCTCGCCATCAACGGCATCCTGCTCATCCTCGCCATCGCGGTCGACCGGATCGTCGCGCTGCGCGTGGCCTCCGCCCTGAAGAAGAGGAACGCCCGCCATGGCTGACATCTCCCTGAGCCGAGCGGTCCGCTGGGACACGGTCGTCGGCGCCCTGCTGATCGTGGTCCTGCTGTTCTCCTTCGGCTTCGTCGACGGGTTCGGCAACGCGCTCAACCTGTCGTTCCTCCTCGGCAACACGCTGCCGATCGCGCTGATCGCCCTGCCGATGACCCTGCTGGTGGTCTCCGGGGAGATCGACCTGTCGGTGGCGTCCACGGCGGGTCTGTCCGGTGCCGTGATGGGCGCCCTGTGGAACCAGGGCATGGCCATCGAGACGATCATCCCGATCTGCCTGCTGCTGGGTGTGGTGTGCGGGTTGATCAACGGTCTGCTGGTGACGCGGCTGGGGCTGCCCTCGCTGGCCGTCACGATCGGCACGCTCGCCGCGTACCGGGGTATCGCGCAGATCGTGCTCGGGTCCGACGCGGTGACCGACTTCCCCACCCAGTACCTGGACTTCGCGTCCGGGCGCATCGGGGACACCTTCATCCCGTACGCCTTCCTGCCGTTCCTCGTCCTGCTCGCCATCGCCGTGGTCGCGCTGCACGCCACGCCGTTCGGGCGGTCGCTGTTCGCGATCGGGGCGAGTGAGGAGGCCGCGCGGTTCGCCGGCATCCGGGTCAAACGGCAGAAGCTGCTGCTGTTCACGGTGACGGGGCTGATGGCGTCCCTCACCGGCATCTTCTGGGCGCTGCACTACGCCAGCGCCCGCTACGACAACGCCACCGGCCTTGAACTGTCCGTCGTGGCCGCCGTACTGCTCGGCGGTATCGACTTCGACGGTGGCAAGGGCACGCTCGGCGGCGCCATCGCCGGGGTGTTCCTGCTGGGGGCATTGCAGAACGTGATGAGCCTCCAGGACGTCTCCGCCCAGTCGCAGATCGTCGTCACCGGCGTTCTGCTCGTCCTCTCCGTGCTCGGCCCCAGGGTCGCACGGCAGATCTCCGTAGCGAGGGCGGGCCGCAGAGCCGCCTCGACTCCGACCTCGTAACTCAGCCCTTCCTCGTAAAGGACCATCGTCATGCGTAAGTCAACCCTCCGCCGCAGCTGCGCGGCGCTCGCCACCGCCACCTCTCTCGCCCTGGCGCTCACCGCCTGCGGCGGTGGCACCACCAAGAAGGACGTCGCGAACGAGGGCGGGTCCGCCGCCACCGCCGGCAAGGCCGACCCGAACGCGGCCACCAAGAAGGGCCTCACCGTCGGGTTCCTGCCCAAGCAGGTCAACAACCCGTACTTCACCTCCGCCGACAAGGGCGGCGAGAAGGCCCTGGCCGAGCTGGGCTCCAAGTACAAGGAGGTCGGTCCCTCCAGCGCGACCGACACCTCCGGCCAGGTCTCCTACGTCAACACGCTCACGCAGCAGCAGGTCGACGCGATGGCCGTGTCCGCGCAGGACCCGGGCGCCCTGTGCACCGCGCTCAAGCAGGCCATGAAGAACGGCATCAAGGTCGTCACCTACGACTCCGACACCACGCCCGACTGCCGCAACGCCTTCGTCTCGCAGGCCTCCGCCGAGGACCTCGGCCGCACGGAGGTGCAGCTGCTCGCCAAGCAGATCGGCTACAAGGGCGAGATCGCGATCCTGTCCGCCGCCCAGACCGCGACGAACCAGAACACCTGGATCGACTTCATGAAGGACGAGCTGAAGAAGCCCGAGTACAAGAACATGAAGCTGGTGAAGACCGCGTACGGCAACGACGACCCCCAGCAGTCCTTCCAGCAGACCCAGGGCCTGCTCCAGGAGTACCCGAACCTGAAGGGGATCATCTCCCCGACCACCGTCGGCATCAAGGCCGCCGCCCAGTACCTGTCGGGCTCCAAGTACAAGGGCAAGGTCAAGCTGACCGGCCTCGGCACCCCGAACGACATGCGCAAGTACGTCAAGAACGGCACCGTCGAGGCGTTCGAGCTGTGGGACCCGGCGAAGCTCGGCGAGCTGGCCGCCCGTACCGCCGTCGCCCTGTCGTCCGGGCAGATCACCGGCAAGGAAGGCGAGACCTTCAAGGCCGGCTCCATGGGCGAGTACACCATCGGCAAGGACGGCGTCATCAGCCTCGGCAAGCCGACCGTGTTCGACGCCAAGAACATCGACCAGTTCAACTTCTGATTCCCGGAGGGTTGTTGATGCAGCGCGTGTGCTTCCTGCTGAAGGTCCGGGCGGACCGCCTCGACGAGTACCGCGAGCGGCACGCCGCCGTGTGGCCCGAGATGCTCGACGCCCTGAAGGCGACCGGCTGGCACAACTACTCGCTCTTCCTGCGCGAGGACGGACTGCTCGTCGGCTACCTGGAGACCGAGGACTTCGCGGCCGCCCAGGCCGGTATGGAAGCCACCGACGTCAACGCCCGCTGGCAGGCGGAGATGGCGCCGTTCTTCGAGTCGCTGGACGGCGCCCGGCCCGACGAGGCCATGAAACCGCTCACGGAAGTGTTCCACCTCGCCTGAACAATGGAGTTCATGAGATGCACAGACGTACGTTGCTGGTCGCCGCTTTCGCCGGAGCCGTGGTGACCCCCGCCCTCGCCTCCGGCACCGCGCGGGCCGCCGACCCCGGGCCCTCCGTCACCCGGACCGGCACCACGACCCTCGACAGCCAGGCCATCTTCTTCGTGTCGTACGACGGCCTGGTCAACAACAACTCGTTCCAGAAGAACGGCCTGCTGACCTACAAGGGCTACCAGTACGCCGTCTGGTACACCGCCGACCGCAACGCCGTCGTCGGACGACGGGTACTCGGCGGCAGCACCTGGTCGACGGTCAAGGTCGGTCACACCCTCAAGGCCGACGACTCCCACAACGTCATCTCCATGGGCGTCTCCAAGACCGACGGCCGGCTGCACCTCAACATGGACTCCCACAGCGACGGCTTCACCTACGTCAAGTCGGTCGCCGGGCTCCTGGACAACCCCGGCGGGCTGAGCTGGACCGCGAGCCGCTTCGGCGCACCCCAGTCCACCCTGGACGGCCTCGCGCTGACCTCGCAGTTCACCTACCCGCAGTTCATATCCACACCCGACGGCAAGCTCCAGCTGAGCTACCGCGTCGCCGTCTCCGGCAACGGCCGCAACGCGCTCGCCGAGTACGACGGCACCAAGTGGACCAACCTGGGGGAGTGGTCCGGCTCCACCGGCACGTACACCAGCGAGCACGGCTCCTCGACCGCCCGCAACATGTACCTGCACGGCATCGACTACGACCGCAACGGCCGGCTGCACTCCTTCTTCACCTGGCGCGAGCAGAACGGCGCCGTGATGTGCAACAGCGGCGGCATCACCAACCACGACACCGGCTACCTCTACTCCGACGACCGCGGCCGCACCTGGCGCAACAACGCGGGCACCGTCGTCGGCGTCACCGGCGGCTCCGACAAGGTGTCCGTGACCGACGCCGGCCTGGTCGTCGACCCGCTCAACCCGGACCACTCCCTGATGAACCAGGAGAGCCAGTTCACCGACTCGGCGGGCCGGCCGCACGCGATCATCTCCTACGTCCCCGGCCGCTTCGGCCAGTGCACCACGAACTACGTCGCCGACCGCACCGCCAACGGGCGCGCCTTCCACGTCCGCAAGAACGCCTCGGGCACCTGGCAGAAGACCGAGATCCCGGTCCCGCTGAACTCCAGCCAGCGCACCAAGCTGGTCCTGGACAAGTACGACAACGCCTACGCGATCTTCCCCTTCGGGCGGATCGCCGGCGCCTCGGCCGCCTCCGGGTACACCGACTGGAAGATCCTGTTCGACGGCAGCGGCCTCAACGCCTTCGGCGAGGTCGTCGTCGACGAGATGCGCGTCGCGCAGGACGGGGTGCTGTCCTTCATGTACCAGGAGAAATCCAGCGGTACGACGCCCTCGGCGCTGCACGTCGTCGACTTCCGGCTGCCCGCCTGACCCCGCCCGGTTCCCGGGGCGGCGTGCCGTAATGTGAAGCCGCCCCGGCCGCCGCCCCCTCGTCTCCCCCTGGAGGTCCCTGCCCGATGGCCCAGTCGGTGGGTATCAAGGACGTAGCCCGTGCCGCCGGAGTCTCCGTCGGCACGGTGTCGAACGTGATCAACCGCCCGGACACGGTCGCCACCGAGACCCGGGCCCGCGTGCTGTCCGCGATAGACCGGCTCGGCTACGTCCGCAGCGAGTCCGCGCGCCAGCTGCGCGCGGGCCGCAGCCGCATCATGGGGCTGCTCGTCCTCGACATGGGCAACCCCTTCTTCGTCGACGTGGCCCGCGGCGCCGAACGCGCCGCACGACAGGCCGGGCTCGGCGTGATGGTCTGCAACAGCGCACAGAACCCGGGCGAGGAGGCCGAGTACCTGTCGCTCTTCGCCGAGCAGCGCGTGCGCGGTGTGCTGCTCACGCCGGCCGACGCCACGGGCCGCAACATCGAGGCGTTCCGCCGGCACGGCATCCCGTTCGTCCTGGTCGACCGGGTCGCCGAGGGCACCACCGAGTGCTCGGTCTCCGTCGACGACGTCGCGGGCGGCGCCCTGGCCGTACGCCACCTCGTCGACGCCGGGCACCGCTCCATCGCCTACGTCAGCGGCCCGCCCGGCCTCAACCAGGTCCGCGACCGGCGCACGGGCGCCCTCGAAGCGCTCTCCGAGGCCGGGCTCGGCCCCGACGCGCTGCGCGAGCTGCCCACCGAACGGCTCGACGTCGCCGCGGGCCGCGATGCCGGCGCTCGCCTGCTCGGCCTCGCCGACCGGCCGACCGCCGTGTTCTGCGCCAACGACCTCCTCGCGCTCGGTGTCCTCCAGGCCATGTACGCGGCCGGTGTCGACGTCCCGGACGACCTCGCCATCGTCGGCTACGACGACATCGAGTTCGCGGCGGCCGCCGCCGTCCCCCTCACCTCCGTACGGCAGCCCGCCGTCACCATGGGCGCCATGGCGGCCGACCTGCTCCTGGAGGAGACGGAGGAGGACGGCCCGGCCCGGCCGCACGAGCACCGGCGGGTCGTGCTCCAGCCCGAGCTGGTGGTCCGCCGCTCCAGCCTGTCCGCCCGCTGAACCTGAACGGTCGTTCAGGAAGACTTCATGATCCGAAGGGGTCACTCGCGGACGTTCCCTGTGATGAACTGGGACGCGGTCCGAAATCCGTCCGTCCCGGGAGCCCTGTTGACCCTCAGCTACCGCCAGCCCGGAGTCGTCCTCACCGACCGCCGCTTCACCGTCCCCCTCGACCACAGCCGCCCCGAGGGCGAGACGATCGAGCTGTACGCCCGCGAGGTCGTCGCGACCGACAAGGCGCAGCAGGACCTGCCGTGGCTGCTCTACCTCCAGGGCGGGCCCGGCTTCGGCGCGGACCGCTCCGTCGGCAGGCCCGGCTGGCTCGGCCGCGCGCTGAAGGAGTACCGCGTGCTCCTGCTCGACCAGCGCGGCACCGGCCACAGCACGCCCGCCAACCGGCAGACGCTCCCGCTGCGCGGCGGCCCCGCCGAGCAGGCCGACTACCTCACACACTTCCGCGCCGACTCGATCGTCCGCGACTGCGAGGCCATCCGCACGCAGGTCACCGGCGGCGCCCCCTGGACCGTCCTCGGCCAGAGCTTCGGCGGCTTCTGCCTGACCACCTACCTGTCCCTCGCGCCCGAGGGCCTGGCCACCGCTGTGATCACAGGCGGACTGCCCTCCCTGGACGCCCACGCCGACGACGTCTACCGGGCCGCCTTCCCGCGCATCGAACGCAAGGTCACCGCGCACTACGCGCGCTACCCGCAGGACGCCGAACGCGCCCGCCGCATCGCCGACCACCTCCTCACGCACGACGTGGTCCTGCCGAACGGCTACCGCCTCACCGTCGAGGCCTTCCAGTCCCTCGGCATCGTCCTCGGCACCGGCGACGGCACCCACCGCCTGCACTACCTCCTCGAGAACGCGTTCGTCCGCACCCCGCAGGGCTTCACGCTCTCCGACGCGTTCCAGGAACAGGCGCAGGGCATGCTGTCCTACGCCCGCCACCCGCTGTACGCCCTGATCCACGAGTCGATCTACGGCCAGGACGCCCGGCCCACCGCCTGGTCGGCCGAGCGGGTCCGCGCCGAGTTCCCGCAGTTCGACGCCGCGAAGGCCCTCGCGGGAGACGAACCGCTGCTGTTCACCGGGGAGTCCATCCACCCCTGGATGTTCGACTGCGACCCGGCGCTGCGCCCCCTGCGCGAGACCGCCGACCGGCTCGCCGCCCGCACCGACTGGACCCCCCTGTACGACCCGGCCCGCCTCGCCGCGAACGACGTACCGGTCGTCGCCGCCGTCTACCACGACGACATGTACGTCGACACCGCCCATTCCCTGCGGACCGCCCGCACGATCCGCGGCCTGCGCACCTGGGTCACGGACGAGTTCGAGCACGACGGCGTGCGCACCGGTGGCCGGCGGGTCCTCGACCGGCTGCTGGCGCTGGTGCGGAATGAGGCGTGATGCCGTGCCGGAAACACGTGGCGATGCCGGTGGCGCGGATTAGTCTGCGGGCATGACGACCACTCAACTCCAGCCCATGCCCGGCGACTGGCGGCGTGCCCTCGCGGTCGTGGCCCACCCCGACGATCTGGAGTACGGCTGCTCGGCGGCGATCGCGGCCTGGACCGACGAGGGCCGCGAGGTCGCCTATGTGCTGGCGACCCGGGGCGAGGCGGGCATCGACACACTGGAACCCGAGCGCTGCGGTCCGCTGCGGGAGCGGGAACAGCGGGCGAGCGCGGCCGTGGTCGGTGTGTCGGCCGTGGAGTTCCTCGACCACAGGGACGGTGTCATCGAGTACGGCACCGCCCTGCGCCGCGACATCGCCGCCGCGATCCGCCGGCACCGGCCCGAGCTGGTCATCACCCTCAACCACCGGGACACCTGGGGCGGTGTCGCCTGGAACACCCCGGACCACGTGGCGGTCGGCCGGGCCACGCTCGACGCGGCCGGCGACGCGGGCAACCGGTGGATCTTCCCGGAGCTCACCGAGCAGGGCCTTCAGCCGTGGGACGGCGTGCGCTGGGTCGCCGTGGCCGGTTCCAGCACCCCCACGCACGCGGTCGACGCGACGTCCGGCATGGAACGCGCGGTGCGTTCACTGCTGGAACACCGCACCTACATCGAGGCCCTGACCGACGAGGACCCGGAGACCTACGTCCGCGGCTTCCTCACCGGGCACGCCGAGGCCACGGGGGAGCGGTTCGGGGGCAAGCCGGCGGTGGCGTTCGAGCTGTTCCCCCGATGACGCAGAGCGTGACGTCGGCGGGTTTTTTCGTTTCGTATGCTGAACGTCATGCGAGATCACCAGCCCGCGCAGGCGGAACTGCGCGGCGACTGCGAGCGGTGCTTCGGACTGTGCTGCGTCGCCCTGCCGTTCGCGGCCTCGGCCGACTTCGCCGTCGACAAGGACGCCGGCACGCCCTGCCGCAGTCTTCAGAGCGACCACCGCTGCGGCATCCACGCCAGGCTGCGGCAGAAAGGGTTCACCGGCTGCACGGTCTACGACTGCTTCGGCGCCGGGCAGCAGGTCTCGCAGATCACCTTCGGCGGCCAGGACTGGCGGTCCGGGCCGCGGGAGCACGCCCGCCGCATGTTCGATGTCTTCCCGGTCGTCCGGCAGCTGCACGAGCTGCTGTGGTACCTGACCGAGGCGCTCTCCCTGCCCGCGGCCCGGCCGGTCCACGCCGATCTGCGTAAGACTCTGGAGACGACCGAGGAGCTGACCGGGCTGCCCCCCGAGGAGCTCGCCGGGCTGGACGTGGCGGCGCACCGCCAGGAGGTCAACGTCCTGCTGCTGAGGACGAGCGAGCTGGCCAGGTCCGGCACCAAGGGGCGCAAGAAGAACCGCCGGGGCGCGGACCTGATGGGCGCCCGCCTCAAGGGCGCCGACCTGCGCGGCGCCGACCTGCGCGGCGCCTACCTCATCGCCGCCGACCTCACGGGCGCGGACCTGCGGGGCGCCGACCTGATCGGTGCCGACCTGCGCGACACGGACCTCACGGACGCCGACCTGACCGGGGCGTTCTTCCTCACCCAGCCGCAGCTGAACGCGGCCCGGGGCAATGCCGGGACCCGGCTGCCCGCGTCAGTCACCCGCCCCGGGCACTGGACAGCCCAGGTCTGAGGCCGGCTCCCGCACCGGTGTCCGGCGCTGCGGGCGCAGCCGCAGCCCCTCCGGCATCAGCGTCAGCCGCTCGGTCACACGCAGCCGGTACGCCGGGTCGGGCCGCAGCTCGTAGCGGCGCAGCACCAGGCCGAGCACCAGCGTCGCCTCGTGCAGGGCGAACTGGCGCCCGATGCAGGCCCGCGCCCCGGTCCCGAACGGTTTGAAGGTGTGCGGGGCCCGGGACCGTACCGCCTGCGCCTCGAAGCGGTCCGGGTCGAACCGCTCGGCGTCCGCGCCCCACACCTCGGGGTCCCGGTGCAGCATCGGCGTCAGCACCAGCGCCCAGGCCCCACGCCGCATGGGATGCTCCCCGGCCAGCACGGTGTCCTCCCGTGCCTCCCGGGCGAAGGCGGGCGCGGTGGGCCACAGCCGCAGCGACTCGTCCAGCACCCGGCGGACGTAGCGCAGCCTGGCCACCTGCTCGTAGGCCGGTTCCGGCGTGTCGCCCCAGACGCGGTCCACCTCGGCGCGGGCGCGGGCCGCGACCTCGGGGTGGCGGGAGAGGTAGTGCAGCGCGAAGGAGAGCGCGCCGGACGTCGTCTCGTGGCCGGCGACGAGGAAGGTGATGACCTGGCGGCGGACGTTCCGCAGCTCCAGCCGCTCCCCGGTCTCGGGGTGGGCCGTCTCCAGCATCCGGTCGAGCAGGTCCCCGTCTCCGCTGCCGGTGGCTTGCCGGGCCCGGATCAGCTCGTCGACCGTGCGGTTGAGGTAGTCGATGTCGGCGGCGTTGCGGCGGGTCGCGCTCCGTAGCAGCAGCGGGGCCAGCGGGAAGGGAACCGTGTTGAGCCGTTGCGCGTACGTCAGCGTGCCGACCATCGCGGTCACGAAGGGATGCGGCCGGGCGCGTTCGAAGGACCCGAAGTCGTGGCCGAAGCCGGTGCGGGCGATCGTCTCCAGCGTCAGCTTGGTCATGTCGCCGGGCACGTCCACCGCTTGACCGGTCACGGCCGCCCGGTCCCAGTGCTCCGTGAGCTGTCGCGCGACGGCCAGCATCATCGGGTGGTAGCCGGCCATGGCCTCGCGGCTGAACCCCGGGGCGAGCACGTCGTGCGCCAGCTGCCAATTGGGCTCGTGGTTGTACGCCGTGAACAGGCCGTCCCCGGCCACCGGCCGCAGGTTCGCTATGCCGAGCCCCACGTGCTTGGCGAACCGCGACTCGTCCGCGAGATCGGCCGCGTGCCGGGCGCCCCACACGAACACGAACTCCTTGCCGAAGGCCTTCCGGCGGAAGACCGGACCCAGTTCGCGGGCGTACCTCAGTGTGTCCTGCAGGGGAGTGCGCCGGTTCACGCCCACCACGTCACCGAGCAGCGGGATCCGGTGCGGCGGATGCGCAATGCGGTCCAGCTCCGGCCAGCCCAGCTCGGCACTGCGGAAACCCTTGGGCAGCCCGTCCCGTGTCGGCGCCTCCGTCATGACGCGATCTCCCTTGGTCCAGCGGCGGGTTGGCACGTGTTGTACGTGGGTTCAATAGCGCGCTTCAGTCTGGTCCGGTTGTTGAACCGGCGTCAAGTAAAGTGCGGGCATGGCCGCGAACCAGAGCGGGCGCACGCGCCGCCGGCTCAGTACCGAGGAGCGCCGGGAGCAGCTTCTGTCGGTCGGTGCGCGGCTGTTCTCGGAGAGTCCGTACGACGACGTGTGGATCGAGCAGGTCGCCGAGATCGCCGGGGTGTCGCGCGGGCTGCTGTACCACTACTTCCCGACCAAGCGGGACTTCTTCGCGGCGGTCGTCGAGCGCGAGAGCGAGCGGATGCTGCGCATGACGGCGGCGGTGCCCGGCGTCCCGGTACGCGAGCAACTCGCGGGCGGCCTGGACACGTTCCTGGAGTACGTCCGGGCCCACGCCCACGGCTACCGCGCCTTCCACCGCGCCGACGCGGCCGGGGACCAGGTGGTGCGCCGCGTCTACCAGCGGGCCCTGGCGGCACAGGAGCGGCAGATCCTCGCGGCGCTCGCCGCGGATCCCGAGTTCGGCCTCGCCTTCCAGGAGCGGCCGGAGGTGCGGCTCGCGGTGCGCGGCTGGCTGGCGTTCACGACGTCCGTCTGTCTGGAGTGGCTGCGCGGCACGGAGTTGAGCCGGGATCAGGTGCGTGAGCTGTGCACCCGCGCTCTGCTGGGTGTCCTCACTCCCTGAACGGCCTCGTAAAGATCACGTGACGTGGTTGGCTCACGCCCCGATCTTCGGTAGGTTAGGCAAGGCTTACCTAAGGAGGTCTGGGATGGGTGACGACAGCCACGACGACAGCCACAGCTGGACGGCGGCCCCTGCCGCTGCGGAGCGGGCGCGCTCGGTGCTCGCCGCCGCGTGGTCCTGCTCGGTGACCGCGGAGGGCACGCGGGAGGAGCTGGTCGGCGCGCACACGGTGACCGAGGACGGCCGGGTGCTGGTGGACGTGCCCGGGGACAGCGCACTGCTCGGGGCCGCGATCTGCGCGCCCCGCGGCGAGCCGTCCGCGGTGCTGGAGTTCGCCGACGTGGCGCCCGTCCCCGTCCGCAGCCGGATCCGCGCCCGGCTGTGGCTCGCGGGCTGGTTCACCGTGGAGGGGGAGAGCCGGCTGGCCTTCCGGGCCACGCGCGTGGTGCTGCGGCAGCCCTCCGGGGCCGTGGTCGTGGACCTCGACGACTTCACCGCCGCCACGCCGGACCCGCTCGGCACAGCCGAGGCCCGGCTGCTGACGCACCTCGCCGACTGCCACGCGGACGCGGTCGAGCGGCTCACCCGGCTCGTCGGCGCCGACAGCCTGCACGGCGCGGTCCGCGTCCAGCCGCTCGCCGTCGACCGGCACGGACTGACCCTGCGCATCGAACGCACCCGTGCCGACGGCGACGTACGGCTCGCCTTCCACACCCCCGCCGACACCGTCGCGCAGCTCACCGAGCGCATGCACGTCCTGCTCGGCCAGGCGACCGCCGCGGCCTGCCCGCGGGCCCTACAGCGGCAGCGCACAGACGGCGACCGGTGACGGAAAGGGCTCACCGGCGCGGCGCAGCGCGCCGCTCTCCTCGTCGACACGGAAGACGGTCACCGTGCCGGACTTCTGGTTCGCCGCGAACAGCAGCGTCCCCTCCGGCGAGAGGGCGATCTGGCGCGGGAAGTCCCCGCCCACCGGCACGGTGTCCAGCAGCTTGAGCCGGGCGCCGTCCGCCTCGACGGCGTACCGCGTGAGGCTGTTGTCGCCGCGGTTGGCGAGAAAGGCGTGACGGCCGTTCGGAGTCACCTGGAACTGCGCCGGGTAGTTGGTGCCCGGACCGGTGCCCGTGGACTGCGGCTCACCGACCGTGACGCGGCCGGAGGCGGGGTCGTACGCGCAGACCGCCACCGTGTTGTCGACCTCGTTCGCGAGGTAGGCGTACCTGCCGCCGGGGTGGAACGTCAGGTGGCGCGGGCCCGCGCCCGGCCGCGTCCGCGCCTGCGCGACCTCGGTGAGCGTGCCGGCCTTCTCGTCGAGGCGGTAGGTGTAGAGGGTGTCCGTGCCCAGGTCCACGGCGAGCACATGACCGCCGTCGGGGCTGGTGAAGATCTGGTGGGCGTGCGGACCCTCCTGGCCCGGCCCCGGCGCCGGACGGGTGTGCCGGACGAGACCGGTCCGCTCGCCGAGGGCGCCCGAGGCGTCGATCGGGTGCACGGCCACACTGCCGGAGCCGTAGTTCGCGCTGAACAGCCAGCGCCCGCCCGGATGCACCGACAGATGGCAGGGGCCGGCGCCGCCGGTGCTCCGGCTGCCCAGGATCTTCCGGTCGGACAGCCGGACGGCCGTCACGGCACCGTCGTCGCGCTCGTTCACCGCGTACAGCGTGTGGCGGTCCGGGTGGATCGCGAGGTACGACGGGTTGCCGACGCCGGTGATCGTGCCGGTGCCGCTGATCCGGCCCGTCGCGGCGTCGTACGTGGCCAGGCCGATGCCCTTGCCGCCGCCCTCGACGGAGGTGTACGTGCCGAGGTAGAGGGGGCCCGGTCCGGACGGGCGCCCGGCCCGGCGGGACGGGCTCACGCCCGCATCGGGGGCCGTCGGACTCGTCGGGGCCGCCGGCGCGGGCGCGTCGTCACAGGCGGACAGCGCCGCCGCGGCGGCACCGCCCGCCAGCGCGCCGACGAACCGGCGCCTGCTCCAGCCACCACTGCCCATGTCGCCCCTCAGGTCGTCACTCGTCCCGTCGCGACAGCCACCCTGGCGTGGATCACCCGTCAGGTGCAACACCGGCACCGGGCGTTGCGCGCGGCGCAATCCACTCCGGGTGGTCGCTCAGCGAGAACGTCCGCCGACCCCCGTACGGTTCCGCCACATCTGCTCCTGGACGCCCAGGCGCTCCCGCAGCCGCGTCAGACGGGGCATCCGCGCGCGCTGCTCCCGCGACACCTGGTCCAGTTCCTCGAACAGGCGCCGGGTGCGGTGCTCGGTGTCGAGCTCGTCGAGGATCCGGTTGACCTCCGTCAGGACGGCACCGAGCAACTGCCAGTGCCGCGTCTCGCGCTCGGCCTCCTTGCGCAGCAGCAGGGCCAGCTTGTCGCGCGTGCCCGCCGCGGTGCGCAGTTCCGTGGCGAGACGTTCCTCCGCCGACTCGGCGCTCGCGCTCAGATGGGTGGTCACCAGCACCGCGAAGCTCACCACGGCGTCGGCGATCTCGGACAGCAGCTGCTGCAGCGCGGCGCCCGTCTCGGCGTCGAACAGCGGCTCGGGCTCGCGTTCCTTCGCCAGGTCGGTGAAGGAGCGCGCGAGCACGCGCAGGACGACCGTGCAGATCTCCAGCGTGTCCAGGCCGGTGCGCAGCACCACCCGATGCAGCAGGCCCTCGCGCACGCGCGGGTTGAGCCGCAGGCTGTCCTCCGCCTGCCGGAGCGCCGCGTCCACCTCGACGATGTCGTGGTCCAGGCGCCGCGCCTCGTGCAGCCGCTCCGCCGCCTGATCCGGGGGCGTACCGCCGGCGGCTTCCTCGCCCATGCGCAGCATCAGCTGCCGCAGCCGGCGCGCCAGCCCCTCGATGGACGCGCCCGCCTCCTCCACCCACACCGGCGGAGCCAGCAGCAGATTGCAGCCGAGCCCGACGAACGCGCCGATCAGCGTCTCCACCACCCGGGCCCAGGCCGTGTCCCCGTGGGTGGTGACCCCGAGCACGAGCATCGCGCTGATCGCGACCTCGGGTACGTACTCCTCCACCCGGACCAGCCGTCCCACTGCCAGCGAGGCCACGAGGAGCAGTGCCAGGCTCCACCACGTCAGACCCACCAGGAGGCTGAACGCGATGGCGACGAGGACGCCGGTGACCACGGCGTTCACCCGCCGGAAGCCGTTGGTGAGCGTGGCGTAGAGGGTCACCTGGACAACCAGCAGGGCCGTCAGGGGAGCGGTGAGCGGTGCCGCCTCGGGGCTCAGCCGCAGCGCGATGACGTAGGCGATCGTCGCCGCGAACGCGGACCGCACCGTCTGGACGACCACGGGGTCCCGGCGCTTGTGCACGATCCGCCTGGCGTGCGCCGTCCACTCACGTACCTCTCGCATCCTCAGGCTGTTCCCCTTCCCCTGCGTATCGAACGCGTTCATGAAGGACGTTAGCGCCGGGGAAAACCACGGGCGACCGAGGGCCTCAGGCGTACACCTTGTCGAGGAAGGCGGCCAGGTGCCCCCGGGTCCGCTCGATCTGCTCCTGGAGAGTGAGACTCTCGTCGAAGCGGGTCCCGTTCTCCGGCACCTTCTTCCCGCGCAGGTACAGCGAGCAGGCGAGGTCGGTGCACATGTACGCCCCGACGGAGTTGCCCTCACGCCCGGCCGCTCCCGCCTTGCGCGCGGTCATCAGCGACACACCGCCCCGGGGATGCGTCGTCAGGCACAGCGAACACATGCTGCGCTGCAGAAAGCCCCGCTGCGCCGCCTGGAACCGCATCGCCAGCCCGACGAGCCGCCCCTCGCGCTCGGCGACCAGATAACTCCGGTCGGGCGCCCCCGGATCCCGCCACCCGAGGAAGTCGAGATCGTCCCAGGGCCGCTCGCCGAGGTCCCGCGGGACGGTCAGACGCTTGGCCTCTCCCTTGGAGCAGTTGATAAAGGAGTTGCGGATGTGCTGTTCGGTGAGTGGTCTCATGGGAGGGCTCCTGGTCTGGTCGACGAAACCTAGGGGCCCTAGGTTTCCGGTTCAGGTTAGAAGCATCGAAGACGGGGGAGCCAGTGGATTTTCGCGAAGTCGCGTCCGCACGGGCACGTGCGGCGCTGCGCCATGTGGCGGGAGGCTCGTCGGGGCCCGCCGTCGATCCGGAGGTGCGGATCACGCTGAACTTCCACCCGGACCGGTCGGCGGGCGGCGTGCCCATCCTCGTCGCGCTCGCCCGGGACGGCGCCTACCACTCCCAGTTCGTCACCGGCACCGGCAACGGCGGCCTCACGGCACACCCCGGCGGCGACCGGTGGCACTGGGAGAGCCGGATCTTCGGCGGGGTGTACGACGAGGCGGCCGCCCACGAGCGGCCCGTGTACGGCGCCCTGAACTTCCGCCGGCAAGTGGTCGGCGCGGCGCCGCGCTTCGGCTCCTCGCACTTCCGGCTGCGCGCCGGTGTCCTGCCCCGCGCCACGTTCTGCTACCCCGACAGCGCCGCAGAGCCGGCCGACTTCGGCGTGGCGGCCGGCATGTCGCTCATCGCGCTGGCCGAGGCGGACGAGCAGGACGCACTCAACGACTACATCGAGGCGCACGTGCACGGCGGCGTGGACCTCGCCCGGGACGTGGAGGCACTGGTACTGGACGCCTGCTACCGCGGCACACCGGTCGAGGCCGCGGCCCGGCAGCTGCCGTGCCCCGTCGAGTGGCACCCCGGCTATCGCATCACGGTGGCCGGGCTACGGCGCCACGCCGACTACCGCGGCTGGGGGTACGCCGAACTGGGCGCGCGGATCGCCCGGGACGGCCTGGTCGATCCGCGGGCCATCGGCGACGCCGCCCGGACGGGCCGGTATGAACTCCAGGACCTGAAGAAGGTGTGGCACACCCTCGCCCGCTTCGGCGCGCCGGAGGGAGCGGGCACGGCCTACTCGCCGGCCGGGGCCCGTGGTGGCGGGACCCCGGTGTGAGCACCGCCAGCGTGTAGGCGGTGGCCATCAGCGGGGAGTGGGCAGGGCCTGCTTCGTGGCCGGGGCCCGTGGTGGCGAGAAACCGGTGTGAGCACTGGGGGTGAGCGCCCCCAGCGTGTAGGCGGGGCCACCAGTGGGGAGCGGGCAGCGTCTACTCCGCGGCCGGGGCCTCCGGTGGCCAGACCCCCGGGGTGAACACCCCCAGCGCGTACGCGCGGGCGACCAGTTCCGTGCGATTGGTGGCGTGCCAGCGGACGGACAGGCGGCGCAGGTGGTACGTGACGCCGTCGGTGGTGAGGCCGGTCTCGCGGGCGGCACGGGCCGTGGTGGCGCCGGCGGCCAGCAGGGCCAGGATGCGGGCCTCCATGGGCGTGACCCGGGCCTGTCCGGCGGGCGGGGCGGGGGAGGGGACGCGCTCGCCCTCCACACCCAGCATCACCAGCAGCGCCGGTGTGTCCTCCACCGTGTCGCTCACCGGGTCCGCCGTCAGCTCCCCGTACCGCTCCGCGCCGCCGGGTGCCCGCCAGCGCACCGACACCTGGTAGCGCGAGCGGTGCCGCAGGCGCAGGGCCTGGGCGATGCGCTCCACCTGCGTGGCCTCACGCGGGCTGAACAGGTCCAGGACGTCACGGCCGCGCAGCCGCCCCGGCGTCGTACCGCACTCCGCGGCCATCGCCGGATTGGCCAGCAGCACCACGCCGTACACATCGCACACGGCGACCGGCATCGCGACCCGGTCGAAGAGCAGCAGGGCGCGGTTGCGCCACGTCACGGCCTCCTGCCGGGCGTGGTCCACGAGCTTCTCCTGCCATGCCGGGCCGCCCCGCGCAAGGGCGACGCGTCTGCATGTACTACACAATCATGTAGGACCGCGGTGCGGCCCGCCGGGTCCCGTGGATCACGCTGGATCGCAGTACGTCCGTACCGCGAAAGGCAGTTGTCGCGTCATGCGCCCCACCGCACAGACCCCAAGGCCCGCAGACGGCCTCCCCGTCGCCGACATCTCCGGCACCGGACCGGGCGACGCGCCCGTCCAGCAGGCCATGGACCTGATGCGCGAGCACGGGCCCGTGTTCGTGCGGCGGCTGTACGGACGCGACACCCTGTTCGTGGGCGACCTGGACCTCGTGGCCGAACTCGCGGACGAGCAGCGGTTCGCCAAGCACATCGGGCCCGGTCTGCAGAACGTCCGCGAGTTCGCCGCCGACGGCCTGTTCACCGCGTACAACGACGAGCCCAACTGGGCCAAGGCGCACGACATCCTCATGCCCGCCTTCGCGCTCGGCTCGATGCGGACCTACCACCGTGATGCTGAAGGTGGCCCGCAGGCTCATCGCCTCCTGGGACGGCGACGCCCGCGCCGGACACCCCGTCGACGTGCCCGGCGACATGACGCGCATGACGCTCGACACCATCGGACTGGCCGGATTCGGCTACGACTTCGGCTCCTTCGAGCGCTCCGAGCCGCACCCCTTCGTCGAGTCGATGGTCCGCTGCCTGGAGTGGAGCATGACCCGCCTCGCCCGCGTCCCGGGCCAGGACTACTCGGCGCAGGACGCGGCCTTCCGCGACGACTCCGCCTATCTCGCCCAGGTCGTCGACGACGTCATCGCCGCCCGCACCGGCACCGACCAGAGCCAGGCCGACGACCTCCTCGGCCTCATGCTCACCGCCGAGCACCCCGCCGACGGCAGCACCCTCGACACCGCCAACATCCGCAACCAGGTCATCACTTTCCTCATCGCCGGCCACGAGACCACCTCCGGCGCCATGTCCTTCGCCCTGTACTACCTCGCCAAGCACCCGACCGCGCTCCAGCTGGTGCAGCGCGAGGTCGACGAGCTGTGGGGTGACGCAGCGGACGTCGAGCCGACGTACGACGAGATCGGCCGGCTGACGTACACGCGCCAGGTCCTCAACGAGGCGCTCCGGCTATGGCCCACGGCCGCCGTCTTCGCCCGGGAGGCCCGCGAGGACACGCTGCTCGGCGGCCGCGTCCCGCTGCGCGCCGGGCAGTCCGCCCTGGTGCTCACGCCGATGCTGCACCGCCAGCCTGTCTGGGGCGACAACCCCGAGCTGTTCGACCCCGCCCGCTTCACCGCCGAGGCGGAGGCGGAGCGTCCCGTGCACGCCTTCAAGCCGTTCGGCACCGGTGAGCGCGCCTGCATCGGACGGCAGTTCGCCCTGCACGAGGCGACCATGCTCCTGGCCATGCTCGTCCACCGCTACCGGCTGAGCGACCACGCCGACTACCGGCTCCACGTCAAGGAGACCCTCACCCTCAAGCCCGAGGGCTTCACCCTCACGCTCACCCCGCGCACGACCGCCGACCGAGTCCACACGCCGCTGCCCGGCGCCGCCCCGGTCCGGGACTCCCGGTCGGCCGAACCGCGGGGCCTGCCCGCGCGCGTCCGCCCCGGCACCGCCGCCCTCTTCCTGCACGGCAGCAACTACGGCACCTGCCGCGACTTCGCGGCCCAACTCGCCGACGAGGCCGCCGCCGTCGGCTGCGAGACCCGGGTGGCGCCCCTGGACGCCTACGCGGGCGGCCTGCCCACCGACCGGCCCGTCGTCATCACTGCCGCCTCCTACAACGGCCGCCCCACCGACGACGCCACCGCCTTCGCCGCCCGGCTGGAGGAGACCCACGACCTGTCCGGCGTGACGTACGCGGTCCTCGGCGTCGGCGACCGCAACTGGGCCGCCACCTACCAGCACGTCCCCACCCGGATCGACGAGCGGCTCGCCGAGTCCGGCGCCACCCGGCTGCTCGACCGCGCCGCCGCCGACGCCTCCGGCGACCTCACCGGCACGGTAAGGGAGTTCACGGCGGCCCTCCGCGTCGCCCTGCTGGAGCGGTACGGCGACCCGGAGGCCACGACCCCAGACCCGGAGCCCGCCGCGGCCTACGAGGTCCGCGCCCTGACCGGCGGCCCGCTGGACACCCTCGCCGAGCGGCACGGGCTCGTCCCCATGCGGGTCACCGAGGCCTACGACCTCACCGCGCCCGGTTACGCACGCCGCAAGCGGTTCGTCCGCGTGGCCCTGCCGGACGGCGTCACCTACCGCACGGCAGACCACCTCACCGTGCTGCCCGCCAACCACCCGGACCTCGTCATCCGCGCCGCCGCGGCGCTCGGCGTCGACCTCGACACCGTCCTGGACATCCGCGCCACCCGCCCGCGCCGCGACTCAATCGCCGTCGACCGGCCCGTGACGGTACGTCATCTCCTCACCCATAACGTGGAGTTGCAGGAGCGCCCGAGCGCCGATCAGCTGGCCGCGCTCGCCGCCGCCAACCCGTGCCCGCCGGAGCGCACGGCCCTGGCCGCCCTCACCGACGACCCGCGCACCCTCGTGGAGATCCTCGAGGACCACCCGGCCCTGCGCGGCGCCCTGGACTGGCCGCAGCTCCTCGACCTCCTCACCCCGCTGCGCCCCCGCCACTACTCCATCTCCTCCTCACCCGCCGTCGACCCCGCTCACGTGGACCTGATGGTGTCGCTGCTGGAGGCACCGGCCCGCTCGGGCAAGGGCGTCTACCGGGGCACCGGATCCGGCCACCTGGCCCGCGTCGAGCCCGGCGACACGGTGTACGCGCGCGTGCGGCCGTGCCGGGAGGCCTTCCGCATCGACGCCGGCGGCGGATCGGCGCCGGTCGTCATGATCGCGGCGGGCACCGGCCTCGCCCCGTTCCGCGGCGCGATCGCCGACCGTACGGCCGCCCTCGCCGCAGGCAACGAACTCGCCCCGGCCGTCTGCTACTTCGGCTGCGACGCGCCCGACGCCGACTTCCTGCACGCCGGGGAACTGCGTGCCGCCGAGATCGCCGGGGCCATATCCCTGCGCCCCGCCTTCAGCGAGGCCCCAGAGGGCGAGGTGCGGTTCGTGCAGCACCGCATCGCCACCGAGGCCGAGGAGGTCTGGGCCCTGCTGGCCGCCGGAGCGCGCGTGTACGTCTGCGGGGACGGTTCGCGGATGGCGCCCGGGGTGCGGGAGGCGTTCCGTACGCTGTACCGCAAGCACACGCCGGGCGCCGACGAGACGGCCGCCGAGCAGTGGCTCGACGGGCTGGTCGCGGACGGGCGTTACGTCGAGGACGTGTACGCGGCCGGCTGACCGAAGGCGAAGGGGAGGGGTGGGCGCACGGTGGTGGACTCCTGGGAACGGGCCCGGCACATCATGGAGGTGACGGGCCTGGACCCCGGCCGCCTCGCCCACCTCGCCCCGCTGACCGGCGGCACGTACAACACCGTCGAGGAACTCCGCCTCACCGACGGCACCCACTACGTGCTGAAGATCCCGCCCGCGGCGGCCACCCCCGGCCTCCGCCACGAGCGCAGGCTCCTCGTCTCGGAGGCCGAGTTCTATCGCTCGGCCGCCCGCGCCGGAGTCCCCGCACCCCAACTGGTGTCCATGGGGGAGGATTTCCTGCTGATGACGGCCTGCCCTGGCGATTCCTGGGACGGCTCGCTCACCGACGCGGAACAGACCGCACTGCGTGCGGAGCTGGGACGCCAGACGGCCCGGCTGCACCGCGTGACGGGCCCCGGCTTCGGCTATCCCTCCGGCGCGCTCGGCCCGCTCGCCCCCGACTGGCGGACCGCGTTCACGACGATGTTCGACGCCGTCCTCGACGACGCCCGGCGCTACGGGGCGCGGCTGCCCCGGCCCGTCGACACGGTGGCCCGTACCGCCCGGTCCGCGTACGGCGCCCTCGACGAGGTCACTGTCCCGTGCCTCGTGCACTTCGATCTGTGGCGGGGCAACATCCTGGTCGACCGCTCGGCCGGTGAGGCCCGCATCGGCGGCCTCATCGACGGGGAGCGCATGTTCTGGGGCGACCCCCTGGCCGATTTCGTCTCCCTGGCGCTCCTGGGCGACATCGAACGGGACGAGGCGTTCCTGGCGGGCTACCGGGAGGCCGGCGGCCCGGCCCGCTTCGACGCCCCCGCCCGCCTCCGGCTGGCCCTGTACCGCGCGTACCTGTACCTGATCATGCTCACCGAGACGATCCCGCGTGAGGTCGGAGAGGAACACGAGCGCTGGGTGCAGGAGACGGTCGCTCCGGAACTGGTCGCGGCTCTGGACGAGGTTGAGGAGGCCTCCCGGCGCCTCGGTTAGCTCCGGGTTGGGTCACATCGTGAAACAAGGGTTGGAGGAGGAGCCACATGGCGGGGCGGAGCGGGCGCACGGTGCGCGATCTCAGGCGGGCCAACCGTACGGCCGTGCTGCAACGGCTCTGCTTCGGCGGGCCGCTCAGCCGCTTCGAGCCCGGCCCGGCGACCGGGCTGAGCTCGGGCTCCGTCAGCAACGTCGTCGCCGACCTGGTCGCCGACGGACTGGTCGAGGAGGCCGGCAGCGTCGACTCCGACGGCGGCCGCCCCCGCACCCTGCTGCGCGTCGCGCCCGCCGGCGGCCACATGATCGGCGGCCGGCGCCCCGATCCGGCACCGGGCAGTGCGCTCCCCGCCTGGCGCACGGCGCTTCAGGAGCGGGCACCGCGCTGAGGTTTCTCTGGTCACCGCGGAGGTACTCGCGTGGCGCCCGGACCAGTGAAGGGAGCACGCCGTGACCGACCACCGCCTCGAAGGACCCGGTGAGAACGGTGATCCCGTGCCGCGGGACATGCCGGACCAGCAGGCCGACGCCGGCGAGGACCCCTGGGAGGTCGCCCCGCGCTTCACGGGCACCGGCAAGGACCGCAAGGCCGAGGAGGACGAGGCCGAGGACGGAGCCGAGAGCGGGACCGACGAGCCCGCCCGCGATGTCCCCGACACCGACGAAGCAGGGACGGGACGGCAGGGCGAAACGCGCTCGGGGACCGTCCACCCCGAGCATCCGGTGCCGGACGAGTCCTCCGCCTGATCCTCATCCTGATCCTCCGCCGGAGCGCTGTTCCGCTCCGGCGGCGTGAGCGCCGGTGGCCGCAGCCGACCGTGGGGGCCGGCTGCGGCCATCGGTCGTCTCCGTGGTCATACCGTGGGAGACCCGGGGTCAACCCACCTTGCGTCCCCGCAACGGTTCCGTACGTGCGCCCGCGCCCTGCTGAAGGCCCTGGAGGAACTCCTCCAGCACCTCCGTCGCCGTGCGCTTGGGCCGCCAGCCGAGTTCCGCGCGCGCACGCGTGCAGTCCATCAGGGGCAGCCGCAGCACCGCGTCGAACAGGTGTGGGGAGGCGGGCAGCAGGTGCAGGCCCCAGGCGGCGGCGATCGCCGAGCGGGCCGCCGTACGCGGCAGCCGCACCGGACGCGCCCCGAGCATCTCGCCCAGCACCTTGGCGTCGACCGACGGCTCGGCCGCCAGGTTGAAGGCGCCCCGGACGTCGGAGTGCACGGCCAGCCGGTACGCGCTGGCCGCGTCGTCCGTGTGCAGCGCCTGCACCCGCAGCCCCGGGATGTCGGGCAGGAAGGGCAGCAGCTCCGGGCGGGCCAGCGGGCCGGGCAGGAAACGCCCGCCGAAGATCCGGCGCTGCTCACTCGCGGACTGCCGCTTGAAGAGAAAGGCCGGCCGCATCCGCACCACCCGCGTCTCGGGGTGGTCGCGCTCGAACGTGTCCAGCGCGCGCTCGAGATAGGCCTTCTCCCGGCAGTACGCGGCGTCCGGCCAGCCGTGCGTCGGCCATGACTCGTCCACCGCCCGGTCCTTCGGGCCCGGCGAGTACGCGCCGACCGACGAGGCGTGCACCAGCGCCGGCACGCCCGCTTCGGCCACCGCCTCGAACACCCGCATGCTGCCGAGCACATTGGCGCGCCAGGTCGCCGCCGGGTCGTGCGTCGGCTGGAACGCCCAGGCCAGATGGACCACCGCGGCCGCGCCCTGGAACTGCTCGACCAGATCGGACTCCTCGGAGGCCAGGTCGACCGCCGACCAGTCCGTCTTCGGCGGCGACCAGTCGGGGATCCGCCGCGCCAGGCCCAGCACGGACGTGACCTCCGGATCCTCCGAGAGGAGGCGCACGACGCTGGTGCCCACGTTGCCGGTGGCGCCCGTGACGACGACCCTCATGCCTGTTCCGCTGCTCACCATCCGCTCCTCTCGACCGCGACCGTCCTCGGAGCTGACCGAGTACCCGGACCGGGGCGATTGCACCTGGGCAGCCGATCGCGCGCGGGCAGAGGAAAGCCCCGGCCGGACGGGGGAATCACGGCCGGGGCGGCTCAAGGGGTGGACGTACGGCCCGGGGACACCGTCCCCTCCGCACCCACGTGTTGTTCAACGGGGAACTACCTCTGGGTGTTCCGGGCGTGAACCTGCTTCGCGGTGATGTGTGTCACCGCTCCTCGTGCTCCGGGAGGATCTCGGCCCACAGGTTCTCGGCCTGGAGCAGCAGCGTGCCGAGCACCGCCGTGTGCTCGGCGCCCAGCCCGGCGTGCTCCCGCAGCCTGTCCTGCAAGTACCGGTGCAACTCCCGCATCCTCTCCTCCCTCTCGTCGTCCGGGCGGGGATCCACGATGCCGTTGAGCAGGCGGTCGGCCTCCGCGTCGCAGACCTCCCCGATCATGTCCAGCAGGTCCGCGTACGAGCGAAGGGCCTTGCCCTCGGGCGGGGCGGGCGTGCGGTTGCCGTCCACGGCCACCGCGAGCGCCCGGGTCAGGGCGGTGACGTGCCCGGTGACGCGGCCGAGGCGTTCGTCCTCGTCCGGCGGCGGCAGGGGCATGTGCGGAACGCGGTGCAGGGCGCGCAGCGGGCCGTAGGTCAGGCGCAGGCTCTCCTGGCTCCAGCGGCGCGCCGAGCGCAACGCGTCCAGGCGGCGCTCCAGCCGTGCCGAGGCGTTGAGCCAGCCCGCGGCGGTCTGTGCGTCCCAGTCGCCCGCGTGCAGGTCCGCCGCGACGGAACGCAGCACGTCACCCGATTCCCGGGCGAGGGCCGCCAGGTTCTCCCGGACGTCCCGGAGGTGGATCGGCGGCAGCACGAGCGCGTTGACGGCGACGCCGATGACCGCGCCGAGTGCCGCCTGCCCCACCCGGTGCCCGACGCCCTCCAGGCCGGCCATGCCCGAGGTGAGGGTGAACAGGGCCGTGGTCGCCGCGTAGATGCCCTGGTCGCCGAAGCGGGGCCAGTTCGAGAGCAGCATCAGCACCGGGACGGACAGGGCGAGCGCGCCCGTCGTGTCTCCGGTGAGGGCCAGCGTCGCCGAGGCCAGCACGGTGCCGACGCAGATCGCCCCGAACTGCCGAGCGCCCTGCACCAGCGAGCTGTAGACGGTGGCCTGCACCAGCACCAGCGCGACCCACGGCGCCATCAGGGCCAGCGGGTCGCCCATCCAGACGCCGCCCACGAGCCAGGCGATCACCGCCGCCGCGGCCGCCTTCAACGACTGGACGACCAGGTCCCGCTCCCGCCCGGGCCCACGCCAGGCGGCCCGCACGGCCTCCACGGCCCGCCGCGCCTCCCGCCGCACGGCGTCCAGCGGCCGCGCGGAGCGCACCTCCTGCCCGAGATCCTCCATACGCTCCCGCAACGCCTCGGCGGCGACCCGGCTGTCCACCACGGCCCGGCCCCGCCCCTCCCGGCCGGGCGACGCCTCCTGGGCCGCCCGGCCGGGCGACGCGTTGCGGGGGCGTGTCTCCTGGGCCGTCCGGCTGCCGTTCGTCTCGTAGGGTTCCGTCTCCCGGGTCGGCGGGCTGTGCTCTGCGTCGCGGGGTCCCGCCTCCAGGGCTCCTCGGTTTTCCGTGGCGTTGCGGGGGCGTGTCTCCTGGGCCTTCCGGCTGCCGTTCGTCTCGTAGGGTCCCGCCTCCCGGTCCGGCGGGCTGTCCTCCGGGTCGTCGGCCTCCTTTCCCCGGTCCGGCGGGCTGTCCTCCGGGTCGTCGGCCTCCTTCCCCCGACCTGTCCGGCTTTCCGTCACCTCGTCGTGTCCCACCCCCCGGGTCGGCCCCCCGGAGGGGCCGGTGTCGTTCGCCGTCGCGGATTCGTCCTTTCGGCGGCCGAAGGCTTGAGCCGCCCGTCGAACCACACTCCTCACACGCGTCATGCGCTGCGAGTATCCGCGTGACCGGGGGTTTCACGCCGCCTCATGCCAGGGGACCGTCCCGCAGGGACGACAGAAGGTGCGCGGGGTCGGCGTAGACCGCGTCCGCGCCGGACTTCTCCAGGTCGGTGCGGGGGATGCCACCGCACAGGACACCCACACAGCGCACTCCGGCGCGGCTGCCCGCCCGCATGTCCCACACGGTGTCGCCGACGAAGACCGCCCGCTCCGCCGGCACCCCGGCCAGCTCCAGGGCGTGCTCGACCGGCTCCGGCGCGGGCTTGCCCGCGTCCACGTCGTCGGCGCTGGCCGTGGCGGTGATGGCGTCGTCCGCGTCGATCGCCCGGCGCAGCGCGCTCAGCTCGGCGCCGCCGGCGGACGTGGCCAGCACCACCGCCCAGCCGTCCCGGTGCAGCCGCCGCAGCAGCGCCCCCGCCTCGGGCAGCGCGGGCAACCGGTCGAAGTACTGCCCGTACAGCGCCTTGTGCGCGGCGCTGATCGCCGCGTCCTGGTCCGTGTCCCGGTCATCGCCGAGCAGGTGCGCGACGAGGTCGGTGGCGGCCAGGCCCACGGCCCGGTGAACGGCGTGCATCGGCACGTCGTGGCCCGCCTGCCGGAAGGCCTCCCACCACGTCACGACGTGCAGGTGGTTGGTGTCGACCAGCGTGCCGTCGACGTCGAACACGGCCGCCCGTCCCGCCTTCGCCATGCGTACGATCCCTTCCTCTCGGCCCGCTCCTCGGGCCCGCCCGGGTACCACCTCAGCCGCCCGTCACGCCGGACGGCACCCGCCGCTCACGGGTCCAGGCCAGCAACTCGTCCAGGGACCACGTCGTCACCACCCGCTCGGGCGGCACCCCGCACTCCTCCGCCCGCGCGCACCCGTTGATCTGCCAGTCCAGCTGCCCCGGCGCGTGCGCGTCGGTGTCGACGGAGAACAGCACCCCCGCGTCCACGGCCCGGCGCAGCAGCCGCCGCGGCGGGTCGAGCCGCTCCGGCCGGCTGTTGATCTCCAGGGCCGTGCCCGTCTCCGCGCAGGCCGCGAACACCTGGTCCGCGTCGAACTCCGACTCGGGCCGCCCCCGTCCGGTCAGCAGCCGCCCCGTGCAGTGCCCCAGCACGTCCGAGTGCGGGTCACGGACCGCGGCCACCATCCGCCGGGTCATCGACCGGGCGTCCATGCGCAGCTTGGAGTGCACCGACACGACCACGACGTCGAGCCGGTCCAGCAGCTCCGGCTCCTGGTCGAGCGAGCCGTCCTCGAGGATGTCGCACTCGATGCCGGTCAGCAGCCGGAACGGCGCCCACGTCTCGTTCAGGGCCGCCACCACGTCCAGTTGCTCCCGCAGCCGCTCGGCCGACAGCCCGCGGGCCACCGTCAGGCGCGGCGAGTGGTCGGTCAGCGCCGCCCACTCGTGCCCCAGCGCCGCCGCGGCCCGGCCCATCTCCTCGATCGGGCTGCCGCCGTCCGACCAGTCGGAGTGCAGATGGCAGTCGCCGCGCAGCAGCGCCCGCAGCTTCTCGCCGCCCCGTACGGCGGGCGGCTCCTTCGCCTCGCCCTCCAGCTTGCGCAGATAGCCCGGCACCTCACCGGCCAAGGCCTCCCGCACCACCTGGGCGGTCTTCGGACCGACCCCCTTGAGCGACTCCAGCGACCCGGTGTCCGCCCGCCGGCGCACCTCGTCCTCGCCCAGCTCCTTCAGCACCCGGGACGCCGTACGGAAGGCGCGCACGCGGTACGTCGGTGCCAGGGACCGCTCCAGCAGGAAGGCGATCCGGTCCAGTGCCTCGACGGGATCCATGGTCACCTCCACCTCAAGGGTTCCCCGGCCACCTCAAGGGTTCCCCAGCGCCCGGCGGGCCGCACGACGTGCGCGCGGTTTGCCCGGTACGCACCCGGGTACTGCGATGCCTCGTCCCGAACGCGCCGACGAGGAGGCCCGCCATGTCCGATCCCACCGCGTCCCCCGGCACGGTCGCCGTGGTCACCGGCGCCGACTCCGGCATCGGCAGGGCCACCGCCGTACGGCTCGCCCAGGCGGGCATGGACGTCGGCATCACCTGGCACAGCGACCACAAGGGAGCGGAGGAGACGGCCGAGGAGGTCCGGGCGCACGGGCGGCGGGCCGAGGTCGCCCGGATGGACCTCACCCGGCTGCCCGACGCCGCCGACACCGTCGACGAGCTGTGCGAGCGCCTCGGCCGTGTCGACGTGCTGGTCAACAACGCCGGCACCGGCACCATGACGCCCTTCCTCGACCTGGAGCTGTCCGACGTGCGGGAGGTCCTCGACGTCGATCTGGTCGGGCCCTTCCTGTGCGGGCAGAAGGCGGCCCGGCACATGATCCGGCAGGGCGACGGGGGGCGGATCGTCAACGTCACGTCCGTCCATGAGCACCAGCCGCGCGTGGGCGCCGCCCCGTACTGCGCCGCCAAGGGCGGTCTCGGCCTGCTCACCCAGGTCATGGCGCTCGAACTCGCGGAGTACCGCATCACCGTCAACGCCGTCGCGCCCGGGGAGATCTCCACGCCCATGACCGGGCAGGAGGACACCGACCCGCACACCGAGAGCCGCCCCGGCGTGCCGCTGGGACGGCCCGGCGACGCCCGCGAGGTCGCCGCCGTCATCGCCTTCCTCGCCGGCCCCGACGCCTCGTACGTCACCGGCGCCTCCTGGAGCGTCGACGGCGGCATGCTCCGTATGGGCCCCCAGGCCGGCTCGCACCTGACGAGCGACGACTGGCGCCGCCCCTGAGCGGCCGGCCGGTCCGGCCCGCGACTGGACCCCGCACTACCGCCGGATGCGCTCTACGCTCGATGCATGACCGAAAGCGCGAGCCCGTACATATCCCACCCTCGGATCATGGTGCTCGGGGTGCAGCCGGGCACACCGCCGTTCCGGATCGTGGAGATCGACGGCCAGGTGGTCGGGGAGGCCAAGGCCGTCACCGACGTGCTGGCGGCCGCCGCCGCGTTCGGCATCACGGTCCACGACCTGGACGATCCGGACGTGGTCCGCTGGGTCGGCGGCGACAAGTTCACCTGGACCGTGCACTAGGCCTGACCGTGCACTGGGCGTGTTGGCGTCATCGGGCCTGTTGGCGTCATCGGGCCTGATGGTGCGGTCAGGACTTCTCGGTCGCCGGCTTCCTCCCCGCCCGGCCCCCGCGCCGCTCGCGCGCGTGGACCGCGCGGCTCAGCCGGCGGCCCAGGAGCAGGTAACCGATCAGCGCGCCCCCGGTGTTCAGGATGACGTCGTCGATGTCGAAGGCACGGCCGGTGACCAGCGCGCCCTGGGCGAACTCCACCAGCAGCATCACCACGGCGGTCAGCAGCAGCACGCGCAGGATGCCGCGGGTGCGCGGGGCGACGACGGGCACGAGGACGCCGAAGGGGAGGCCCAGCAGGATGTTGCCGCCGATCTGCCGGACGGCGTCCCGCAGTTCCGGCTGGTCGAGATAGGCCTTCAGCGAGCGGCCCGGATGCAGATTGGTGTGGGTCAGCGCCTCCGACGCGGGCGAGGGCTGGAGCGTGAGCCGGGCCAGCACCACGGCGAAGGCCACCATGAAGGTGAAGGCGCACAGCATCGCCAGCAGCCGCACGGGCAGCGGCAACCGGTGTCGCTCGCGGCCGGAGCCGGCCGTACGCGGACGTGAGGCTGCACCGGCCATTGTGTCCTCCAGACTTCAACTTCCCAAGGTGATAAGGCGGTTACCCACGGGCGCGCCGACGATGCCGCCGGGGATCGTTCCCGGCCACGGTTTCCCCGCCGTCCGCCGGGCCACTCCGCCCTGGGAGCCGCCGCGCGCCGTCACATCCCGCAGCCGGGGCGGTGCTTGGATGACCGCCACAACGATCAGCGCCCGTGGAGATGGCGTTGTGGTCCGGCGTAAGACGCTCCTCACCGTGGCCGAGGTACCGCTGTGGTGGGCAGCGCTCACCGCGCTGTGGCTGGTGTTCGTCACCACCGTCGGCCCGCTGGAGCTCGCGGTCGGCGCGGGCGCGGCCCTCCTCGGGGCGCTCGCGGCGCGGGCCGCGCGACGGGCGGTGACCGGACGGTGAACGGCTGGATCCTGGCCGCGACGCTCACCCTCGCCGCCGGCCTGGCGGCGGCCCTGTGGGGCGTCGCCACCGGACCGCTGCGGCGCCGGGTCGTCGCCCAGAACCTGTCCACGGCGGTGGCCTGCCCGGGCCTGCTGCTCATCGCCCAGGGCTACGACCGCCCCTCCTACGTCGATCTCGCCCTGGTTCTCGCCCTGCTCGGCCCGGTCGGCACGCTCGTCTTCGCCCGGCTCCTCGCCGCGGAACTGGCCGAGGATCCGCCCCGCGGCCGGGGCGTGACCTGGGCCGCGGCCGGCCTCGGAGCCGTGGTCGTGCTGGCGCTGTGCGCGGTCACCGGGCCGGCCGGACGATGGCGAAGCTGCTGGTGACAGTCGGTCACGGAGGAGGCCGTGGGCGGCCCGCTCACCGTGCTGTACGTCCTGGCGAGCGCGGTGACCGCCGGGGCGGTCCTGCGGGTCGCCGCGCGCGTGTTCCTCGGCCTCGGTCCCAGGCCGGAGGAAGGGAACGTGTACGAGACGACCGGCTCCGGCGAGGAGCCCGAGACCCGGCAGCGGCTGAGCCGGGTCCCGGACACCATGACGGCGGTCCCGGCGGTGCTGCTCGCCGGGTCCCTCGCCGTCGGTGAGATCCCCGGGTTCGGTGGCGCGCCGGAACCGGCGGCCTCGTGCGCCTCTCGGTGCACTGGACCCCGCCCGGCGTCCTGCTCGGCCTCGCCTCCACCGCGCTGGCGCTCGCCCTCGCGGCGGTGGCCGTCACCCGGCCGCGGGGCCGGGCGCTGCCGCTGCGGCGCCTGCATTCCGGGCACGTCGGGGACTACGTCGCGTGGCTGCTGGTGGGCACCACGCTGCTGGGCGCGCTGGCCCTGCCCGAGGTCCTCGGGAGCTGATCAGTTCCCGTACGAGACGCGCACCTCCTTGAAGCCCAGGGAACGCAGCAGGCCTTCGAGCATGCTCCTGGTGTTGGTCTCGGCGCGGGCGGTCAGCTCGCTCTCCTTCGCGGCGTCGCCGATGTGTCGTACCGCGAGTTTCTGCACGGCCTGTTCGCCGTTGGGATTGTCCGAGAAGAGGTCGCCGAGGCGGTCGAAGAGACCGCGCTGTTTGGAGACGGCGTAGGAACGGTCGGGGTCGAGGGCCGGCTTGCCCAGTCGCGCGTGGGGCAGCCGGAGTGTGGCGGACGTGCGGTCGCCGTTGACCTGCACGTCGTCGTCGCCGACCTTGCCCAGGTCGACGTAGGCGTCGACGGTGCCCGCACCGACGTACAGGGTGCGGGTGCCGCGGATCGCGTCGGGGAGGAACTTGGCGTCCTTCTCCAGGTCCACGACGACCTGGAAGTTGCCGGAGGCGGCGTCGTAACGGCTGAGGTCCTGGACGGACTTCAGCAGCGCGGGGCCGGACCGGTCGTGGGTCTCGGAGCCGAACAGGTCCTTCAGGCCCGGGATCACGCTCAGCCGGATCCCGGCGAAGAACACGACGAGCACCAGCACCAGGGCGCCCACCACCTTCGCCCAGCCGGGCACGCGCCGGGGGAGACGCTTGACGGGAGTCGTCATGCGACGGCCCTCCTTCCTACTGTCCTGATGCCCGCCAGGAGCCTTGCCAGACCGGCCGGTTGAGGAGGGAGGACGTCAGCGGAAGCGCTGAAGGCGCACTCGGGCATCACACTGGGCCCGACGCCGCCTCCGGCTGTTCCAGGGCCGCGTCCAGCGTCGGCTGCGGGGGCAGCAGCCGGGACAGGCCGGTGATCCGCAGGACGCGCAGCGTCAGGGGGTGGGCGCAGACGAGGAGCAGCTGTCCGTCCCGGTCGAGCACCCGGCTCCTGGCCCGGTACAGCAGCCGCAGGCCCGAGCAGTCGAAGAACTCGATCCCGCTGAGGTCGATCACGACCCGGGCGGCGCGGCGGTTCGTCTCCCGGTCCAGGTGCGGGGCGATCTCCGTGGCCGCTGCGAGGTCGATCTCGCCACGGAACTCCAGCACCGTGTGCCCCCGTTCCTGTCGGACGCGCAGATGCCGGGTGAGCGGTGCAGGTTCCTGCCGCACGACGAGATCGCCTCCAGCCTGCTCCGTGCGTGGGGAGGGGCCGCGGTCGTCAGAACCGTTCCCCGCCCTGCAAGTTACCCCCGAACTAGTGAATTTGAGCATGTTCGATTGACATATGTCTCTGAATTGCGGCCGAGTTGGCCGAGGTTCGCGCGGGGGCGTGCGCGGGCGTGGGAGGGGGCGTGTTCCCCGGCGTGCGCTTCGGGTCGCGACAGGGTGCCCGGGCTACGACAGGGCGTGCCAGGCCTTGACGAGAGCCTGGCGGAACTGCTCGGTCTGGTGTGCCGTGAGGTCGCGCACCATCCGCTCCTCCAGCTCCCGGACGGGCCCGGCGTACTGTGCGAGCAGCTCCCGCCCGGCGTCGGTGAGCAGGATCAGCAGCTCTCGGCGGTTGCGGGGATTGCGCTCCCGGCGCACCAGCCCGCGGCCCTCCAGTGAGCGGACGAGATCGGCGATGGACTGCGCGGTGACGAAGGAGTCGCGCGCCAGCTGGGCCGCCGACAGTCCGTCGTGTCGCTCCAGCACGGTCAGCGCGGTGTACTGGAGAGCGGTGATCCCGGAGGGTCTGACCAGCTCGTCCAGATGGGAGCGTACGACGAGCTCCACCTGCTTGACCATGTAGAGCAGGGAAGGGGGCGCCTTGGTCACCTGTGCGTCGAGCATGGATGCAGGCTAGACCATTGACAGGAAACCTGTCTGTAATGAGACTGCGAACCAACAGGAATCCTGTTTGTTGAAATCTTGGCGACGACGCTGAGGAGCGGCGATGACCACCTTCGAGAGGGAACCCGGACAGCTGTTCATCGGGGGACAGTGGCGCGAGGCCGCCGACGGGGCGCGCACCGAGGTGGTCGACCCGTCCCGGGGCGCGGTCGTCACCACCGTCGCCGAGGCGGGCCCGGCCGACGTCGACGCGGCCGTACGGGCCGCCCGCGAGGCCTACGACGACGGCGCCTGGTCGGGTCTGAGCGGCCGCGAGCGAGGCCGGGTGCTGCACCGCGTCGCCCAGCTGATCCGCGAGAACGCCGACGAGATCGCCGCGCTGGAGAGCCTCGACGTGGGCAAGCCGATCACGCTGTGCAACGCGGTCGACGTGACGAACGCGGCCAACGACTACGAGTACTTCGCCAACCTCGCCCAGAGCCAGGACGGCGCCCTGCGCGACACCCCCATGAACGCCCTCGCCTACACCAGGCGCGAGCCGCTCGGCGTGGTCGCCGCGATCACCCCGTTCAACTTCCCGCTGATCCTCGCCGGCAGCAAGATCGGCCCGGCCCTGGCCGCCGGCAACACCGTCGTCCACAAGCCCGCCGACGAGACCCCGCTGAGCGCCCTCTACATGGCCCGGCTGTTCCAGGAGGCGGGGGTGCCCGACGGCGTGGTCAACGTCGTGACCGGCAGCGGACCGGTGGCCGGCGAGGCCCTGCTGCGCCACCGCGGTGTCGACAAGGTCGCCTTCACCGGCTCCACCGCGATCGGCCGGCACGTGGCGAGCGTCGCCGGCGAGGCCCTCAAGCCCGTCACCATGGAACTCGGCGGGAACGCGGCCCACCTCGTCTTCGAGGACGCCGACCTGGAGAAGGCGGTGGGCGCGGTCATCAAGGGCTTCGTCTTCAACACCGGCCAGTTCTGCATGGGTGGCCCGCGCCTGCTGGTGGCCCGCTCGGTGCACCCCACCCTCCTCGGCATCCTCGCCGATGCCGTGCCCGGGGTGCCGGTCGGCGACCCGCGCGACCCGGCCACGGTCATCGGCCCGATGGCGGCCGAGAAGCACCTGAAGAAGGTCGAGGAGTACGTCGCCCTGGCCCGCAAGGAGGGCGCCCGGATCGTCTGCGGCGGCGAGCGGCTCGACCTGGACGGCGGCTACTACTACAAGCCCACCGTCATCGCCGACCTGTCGAACGACTCCCGCGTGGTCCAGGAGGAGATCTTCGGCCCGGTCCTCACCGTGCAGCCCTTCGACGACGAGGACGAGGCCGTCGCCCTCGCCAACTCCACCCCCTACGGCCTGGCCTCCGGGGTCCAGACCACCAACCTCGCCCGTGCTCACCGGGTCGCCGACCGGCTCCAGGCCGGCATCGTGTGGGTCAACGACTGGGCGATGCTCGACCCCGCGATCCCCTTCGGCGGCGTGAAGGACTCCGGCTACGGCCGTGAGTACGGGCCCGAGGCCCTCGCCGGTTACACCAAGGTCAAGTCCGTCGTCGTCTCGCTCGACTGAGACAGTCGTCAAGGAGCTCTTGCGATGCCCACCACCACCCGTGCCGCGGTCGTCGAGTCCGGCGGCGCGCCCTTCACCCTCTCCGACGTCGTCCTGGACGAACCCGGCCCGCACGAGGCGCTGGTCCGCATGGTCGCCACCGGCCTGTGCCACACCGACCTCGGTGTGGCGAGCGGCGGACTGCCCTTCCCGCTGCCCGGGGTCCTCGGCCACGAGGGCGCGGGCGTCGTCGAGGCCGTCGGCTCCGCCGTCACCGGCGTCACGCCCGGCGACCACGTCCTGCTCTCCTTCACCTCCTGCGGCGACTGCCGCAACTGCCGCGGCGGGCACCCCGCGTACTGCGCGACCTGGCTGCCGCTGAACCTGCTCGGCGGCAGCCGGGCCGACGGCACGAGCACCATCAGCCGCGAGGGCCAGGCCCTGGGCGGGCACTTCTTCGGCCAGTCCTCCTTCGCCGAGCGGGCCCTGGCCGACGAGCGCAGCCTCGTCAAGGTCGACCCGGACGTGCCGCTGGAGTCCATCGCCCCGCTGGGCTGCGGCGTACAGACCGGTGTGGGTGCCGTCTGGAACGTCCTGAAGCCGGACACGGGCAGCACGGTCGTCGTCCTGGGCGCCGGAGCGGTCGGCCTGTCGGCCGTGATGGCGGCGGCCCTCACCCCGGCCACGCGGATCGTCGCCGTCGACCGGGTCGCCGAACGCCTCTCCCTGGCGACGGAACTGGGCGCCACGCACACCGTCGACACGAGCGGGACGGACCTCGCCCCGGCCCTCGCCGAGATCACCGGCGGCCAGGGCGCGGACGGTGTCGTGGAGACCACGGGAAATGTCGGCGTCCTGCGCCAGGGCGTCGACGCGCTCGCCGCCCGCGGCACGCTGGTCGTGGTCGGCGCCCCGCCCTTCGGTACGGAGGTCGCCCTGGACGTCAACGGGCTGCTCGGCGGCAAGCGGATCGTGGGTCTCACCCTCGGCGACAGCGAGACGCAGACCATGATCCCGGCCCTGGTCCGTCTGGTGAAGGACGGGCGGCTGCCGCTGCACCGCCTGATCGGCACGTATCCCTTCGGGGACATCGACCGGGCGGTGCAGGACATGAGGTCGGGCAAGACGATCAAGCCGGTTCTGATGTTCTGACGCGATCGGCCGTGACGGCCGTTCGCATGAGAGCTCGAGGGGCGCGGGGGACCGGCGTGTGCGGGTTTGCCGTGGCTTGTCGCGCAGTTCCCCGCGCCCCTTTGGGGCCTCTCGCCTCAGTCGTTCACCAGGACCAGCTTCCCTGTCGTCCGGCCCGTGTCGCCGGTGGCGTGGGCCTCAGCGGCGGCGGACAGCGGGAAGGTCCCGGCGATCGTGGCGCGGAGCCTGCCGGTCCCGGCGAGTTCCGCGATCGTCTCCATGCCGGCGCGGTCGGCGTCGACCAGCATCCGGACCGCACGGACACCGAGCCGGTCGGCCTCCTCGTAGAAGTCGTCCGAACCAACCGGCAGGATCGACACCACGACGCCGCCTGGGCGCAGCACGCGCAGTGAGCGCAGGGCGGTGTCGCCGCCGATCGTGTCCAGGACGACGTCGGCGTCCTTCACGGCCTCGGTGAAGTCCGTCTCCCGGTAGTCCACCGTCTCGTCCACGCCGATCCCGCGCAGAAACTCGTGCTTGCCCGCGCTCGCCGTGCCGATCACGTACGCGCCGCGCGCCTTCGCGATCTGCACCGCGACGTGCCCGACCCCGCCCGCCGCGGCGTGGATCAGCACCCGCTGCCCGGACTTCAGGTCCGCGTGCTCGACGAGGGCCTGCCACGCGGTCAGCGACACCAGCGGCAGCGCGCCCGCCTGGACATGGTCGATCCCGGCCGGCTTGCGGGTCAGGGCCCGCACCGGGGCGATGACGTACTCGGCGTGCGAGCCGTGCCCGTACGGATACGGCAGCATGCCGAAGACCTCGTCCCCGGGTGCGAACGCCGCGACGCCGATGCCGACCGCCTCCACCACCCCGGAGACGTCCCAGCCCAGGACGAAGGGCGGCTCGCCCAGGAAGCCGCCCGTGGCGCGGTGCTTCCAGTCGGTCGGGTTGACCCCGGCGGCCCGCACCCGGACCAGCACCTCGTTCGGCCTCGGCGCCGGGCGCTCGACTTCCACTTCCTTCAGGACCTCGGGACCGCCGAGGACGTCCTGGCTGATGGCTCGCATCGTGTTCTGTGTGCTCATGGTCATCCAGCGTGCCCGCCCGCGCCGGTCCCGCCAATGGCAGGATGGTCAACCTTCGATAGGATCGTGCCATGCGACGTGAGCGAGTGGTGGTCCTGGCCCTGGACGGCGTGTACCCGTTCGAACTGGGCATCCCCAGCCGGATCCTGGGCGCGGCCGACGGCCGGTACGAGGTGCTGACCTGCTCGGTCGACGGCGGTCCGGTGCGTACGAGCGCGGACTTCGGCGTCACCGTGGAGCACGGCCCCGAGATCCTGGCCACCGCCGACACCGTGGTGATCGCGCCCGTCGCACCCGCCCACCTGACCGACGAGGTGCCCGGCGACGTCCTGGCCGCGCTCGCGCTCATCCGCCCCGGGACGCGCATCGTCTCCATCTGCACCGGCGCCTTCGTCCTCGCCGCCGCCGGGCTCCTCGACGGGCGCAGGGCGACCACCCACTGGCAGGTCGCCGACCACTTCCGCCGCAAGTTCCCGCACGTCGACCTCGACCCGGACGTGCTGTTCGTCGACGACCACCCGGTCCTCACCTCCGCCGGAGCCGCCTCCGGGGTGGACGTCTGCCTGCACCTGGTCCGCAAGGACCACGGCAGCCGCCTGGCCAACACCGTCGCCCGCCGCTGCGTGGTCCCGCCGTTCCGCGACGGCGGCCAGGCCCAGTACATCGAACAGCCCGTCCCCGAACAGGGCGCCGCGAGCACCGCGGCCACCCGCTCCTGGGCCCTGGAACGCCTCGGCGAACCGCTCACCCTGGCCGACCTCGCGGGCCACGCCCGGATGAGCCTGCGCACCTTCGCCCGACGCTTCCACGACGAGGTGGGCCTCAGTCCCGGCCGCTGGCTGATCCAGCAGCGGGTGGCCCGGGCCCGGCATCTGCTGGAGACCAGCGACCTCACCGTCGACCAGATCGCCGGCCGGGTCGGCTTCGCGACCGGAGCCTCCCTGCGCCAGCACCTGAACGCGGCCATCGGGGTGACCCCGCAGGCCTACCGCCGCACGTTCCAGACCGCCCGCTGACCCAGGCAGGGCCTGTGTCCGCCCAACTGGGCGGCATGCAAAGCCATTTGTCGACCCGTTGCTTTCTGTCGGAGCGTGACGGAACCCTCACGCCCAGCGGGGGGCGCGGTTGATCCTTCGGTCTTCAAACCCGATAAGGTTCCAATCGCCGCTGCGAGTTGGCGCGACAGCGTCCGGTCGATTCGCAGTGCGCACTCATGAGTGCGGTTCACACACCCCCCCGTTCGATCGTGTTGCTTCTAAGGATGCAGATGGAACTCGCCACTCCGCCACCGGCGGCGCGGGCCCCTGTCGCCTGGCACAGCTGGTGGTTGATGCCGCTGGGCTTGGGAGGCGGGACGGTTGCCGCCACGTTCATGAGCTCGGAGCGAATCACCGCGGCCGTCGCCGGTGTCGCGGCGACGGCCGTCAGTGCCGTGTGCGTACGCCTGCTGCTGCGCACCCGCGCGCAGCTGCACCGGGCGGAGGGCTCCTTCCGCACCACGCAGGCCGAGCACAACCAGCAGTGGCAGCAGCACGTGGCGGGTCTGGAACGGAAGTTCTCCGCCGAGCGCGCCACCCTGGAGTCCCAGCTCACCGAGCAGAACGCCTCGTACGAGCGGCGCCTCGCCGAGCAGAGCGCCACCTACGAGACGCAGCTCGCCGACCAGTCCCGGGCCTACGAGGAACGGCTGACCGAGCAGGCCAGGTCCTACGAGGCCCAGCTCGCCGGCCAGGCCGAGGTCTGGCAGGAGCAGCTCTCCCACCAGCTCGCCGCGGTCGCCCGGCTCGCCGACGAGCAACTGCCCGACGCCATGGAGAAGCTGCGTTCGGGCGAGGCCATCGACGACGTCCTGCCGACCGTCAACCAGTGCGCGAAGGTCAGCGCCGACCTCCAGGCGGAACTGCGCAAGCTGCTGCGTACCGCCCTGGTCGGCCTGGAGGCGGAGTTCGACCGCTCCACCACCGCCGAGCAGGCCGTGATCAGCATCGGCAACCGCATCCACGTGCTGACCAGCAAGCTCCGCGGCCGGCTGCACGAGATGCAGGGCGAGCACGGCAGGCTCCCGGCCGTCGCCCGCGGCCTGATGGAGCTCGACCAGGAACTCGGCCCCGCCGACTCGCTCGCCGCGAGCATCGGTGTGCTCGGCGGCTCGGACCGTCCGGGACGCCAGTGGCAGGAACCGCAGCGGCTGCTGAGCGTGGTGCGCGGCGGCATCGGCCGGATCAAGGACTTCCACCGCGTCCAGGTGCGCCACTTGCCCGAACTCGGCGTCGACGGCGGCCTGGTGGACCATCTGACGCTGATCTTCGCCCACCTCCTGGACAACGCGGCCCGCTACTCGCCGCCCACCGAGCCGGTGCTCATCTCCGGCAAGGAGGTCCCCAACGGCGTCGGCATCGAGATCCAGGACTCCGGCAAGGGCCTGAGCGAGGAGAAGAAGCGCGAGGCCGAGCACGCCCTCGCGGGCACCGCGCCCGGCGCGGGCCTCGGCGGCATCACCGAGGACGCGAGCATCGGCCTGCGCGTCGTCGGCGCCCTCGCCCGCCGCTACGGCATCCGGGTCACCTTCGCGGACTCGCCCTGGCTCGGCACCTCCGTGGTGGTCGTGGTGCCGCACAAGTACTTCAGCCCGCTGCCCGCGGCCGCGAGCACCCAGGCCGCGCCCGCCTCCGAGGCCCGCCCCGCCGCGCCCGCCCCGGCCCGCGAGACGGTCATCGCACCGGCGGCGGCCGCGCAGACGGAAAGCGTGGAGACCACGCCCGGCGGACTGCCCCGGCGTCGCAGCAAGCGGACCGAGACGGACGGGTCCCGGCAGGCCGAGCGGAGTGACCGGAGCACGGCCGTCTCCGCCGTCCCTCCGGACGCCTCCTTCTCCGGTCTCGCGGCCTTCGCCACGGCCGGACGCGACGCCGCCGAGGCGTCCCGGGCGGCCGACGACCGCGAGACTCCCGCCGGACGCGAGTCCACCGAGCACCGCACCGAAGAGAGCGACTAGTCCTCATGACGCAGCAAGGAACAGATGTGAGCTGGGCGCTCCGCGATCTCGTCGAGAGCATCCAGGAGATCCGTTTCGCCCTCGTGGCCTCCAGCGACGGCAAGGCCATCACCTCCTACGGCGCCGAAGACCCCGACGACGTCGACCGCTTCGCCGCCGTGGTGGCCGGCCTGCAGGCACTGGCCCAGCCGGTCGCCGAACAGTTCCCCAAGTACGCCGGGCAGTTGCGCCTCGCGATGATCGAGGTCGACGGCGGGCACCTCTTCGTCGTTCGGGCCGGTGTGGAGACGTACCTCGGTGTCCTTGCCAGGGAGGGCCTCGATCAGGGCCTGCTCGGGCACCAGATGAGGGACCTGGCCCGCAGGATGGGTGAGCTCCTCGGCACCACTCCGCGCCTGGAGGAGCACTCTGGATGAGTGCTCCCCGTAGGCCGTCGGACCCGTCCGGTCTCGAGCGCTACTACGTCCTCACGGGAGGGCGCAGCGGACCGGGCGGTTCGGCGTCGAGCCTCGACGTGGCGACTCTCGTCGTCTCCCGCGCCGCCCCGTTACCGGGCATGCAGCATGAGCACGAGGAGATCCTCCGGCGCTGCCGCGATCCGCTGTCGGTCGCCGAACTCGGCGCCCACCTCGGGCTGCCCTTCAACATTCTCGCGGTGCTGCTGTCGGACCTGCTGGACGCAGGTCGGGTCGAAGCCCGTGATCCCATCCCGGCGCACGACGCCGGCCGCGGGCCCGACCTCGCGCTCCTTGAGGAGGTACTCAGTGGACTTGAAAGGCTTTGACCAACCCGGAGGGCGGGCGGCCGGGGACACCCGCTCGGTGAAGGTGATGATCGCCGGCGGGTTCGGCACCGGGAAGACCACCATGGTCCGGTCGGTCAGCGACATCAAGCCGCTCACCACCGAGGAGACCCTCACCCAGGCCAGCGTCGACGTCGACCGTCTCATCGGCGTCGCCGACAAGACGCAGACCACCGTCAGCCTGGACTTCGGCAAGATCGGCATCAACGAGAGCCTGGTGCTGTACCTGTTCGGCACGCCGGGCCAGGAGCGGTTCTGGTTCCTGTGGAACGGGCTGTTCAAGGGGGCCCTCGGCGCGATCGTCCTGGTGGACACGCGCCGCCTGGAATCCAGTTTCCGGGCGATCGAGGAGATGGAGCGGCAGAACGTCCCGTTCGTCGTCGCGCTGAACGTCTTCCCCGACTCCCGGAACTACCCGGTCGAGGAGATCCGGGACGCCCTGGACATCCCCGAGCACACCCCGGTCGTGGCCTTCGACGCCCGCGACCGGGCCTCCAGCCGTGACGTCCTCGTCGCCCTGATCCACCACCTGAAGGAACGCTCGGCCGTGGCCCTGGAGCCCCGATGAACGATCAGACCGAAACCCCCCTTCAGGCACCGCGCGGCTGCCCCGTCGCCCACCACGCGGCCGACCTCACCCGGCTCTACGGGCCGGAGGCCTCGACCGACCCGGCGGGCATCTACGAGCGGCTGCGCAAGGAGCACGGCCCGGTCGCGCCGGTCCTGCTCGAAGGCGACGTGCCCGCCTGGCTGGTCCTCGGTTACCGCGACAACCGGCGGGTGCTCGACAACCCCCGCCAGTTCAGCCGGGACGCACGGATCTGGCGGGACTGGGCCGAGGGGCGCGTCGAGGACACCTCGCCGCTGATCCCGATGCTGGGCTGGCGGCCGGACTGCGTCTCCCAGGACGGCGAGCCGCACCGCAGGCTGCGGGCCGCCGTCACCGACGGACTCCAGGCGGCCTCGGCCCGGGGCATCCGGCGCCACGCGACCCACTTCGCGAACAAGCAGATCAACGCGTTCGCGGACACCGGACGCGCCGACCTCGTGTCCGACTACGCCGAGTACCTGCCGATGCTCGTGCTCTCCCGCATCCTCGGGCTGCCCGAGGCGGAGGGCCGGGACCTGGTCGAGTCCTGCGCCCAGGTCCTCAAGGGCGGTGAGGACGCCCTCGCGCACAACGACCGCATCATGGCGATCCTCGGGGAACTGGCCGAGCGCAAGCGCACCGAACCCGGCGGCGACTTCACCACCGCCCTGCTGGGGCACGCGGCCGGCCTCGACGAGGAGGAGGTGGTCAGCCATCTGCGTCTGGTGCTGATCGCCGCGCACACCACGACCAGCAACCTGCTGGCCCGGGTCCTCCAGCTGATCCTCACCGACACCGCCCGGCTCTCCGGACTGATCAGCGGGCAGCTGAACATCTCGGCCGTGGTGGAGGAGGTCATGTGGAACAGCCCTCCGCTGGCCGTGCTGCCGGGCCGGTTCGCCGCCGGCGACCTGGAACTGGGCGGCCACCAGATCCAGGAGGGCGACCTGCTGGTCCTCGGCCTCGCGGCGGGCAACGCCGACCCCGAGATCCGGCCGGACACCGGCGTCTCGGTCCAGGGCAACCAGGCCCATCTGGCGTTCAGTTCAGGTCCGCACGAGTGCCCCGGGCAGAGCATCGGCCAGTCCATCATCGAGATCGCCGTGGACGTCCTGCTGCACCGCCTGCCGGGCCTGACCCTGGCCGTGCCCCCGGAGGAGCTCACCTCGACGGCCTCCACGTGGGAGTCGCGGCTGGACAGCCTGCCGGTCGAGTTCCCCGTCTGACGCGGTGCCCGGCCGGACCTCCGGCCGGGCACCGGCGCGTCGTCACACGGTCAGCAGGTCGTCCACCGAGCCCCGCCCGGCCAGTTCGGCCGTCGCCACCGCGCCCTCCTTCGCCGCCGCGTAACGCCCGCTGGTCAGCGCCCACTCGTAGTTGCCGTTGATCCAGTGCTGGATGGCCTCGACCCCCATCCGCACCCGGTCCCGCTCCGCCTCGTCGAGCCGCAGCTCGTCGCACATCTGCGGGACGCGCGCCTGGAGTTCGAGGTACTCGTCGAGACAGGCGATCGTCATCCGGTACGCCTCGTCGGTGGCCTCCTGCCAGGAGCAGCCCCGCTCCCGGCGCAGCACGGCGATGAGGTTGTGGCCGTCGCCGCGCCGCTTCTCCCGCTCGAAGGAGTGGATGTCGTTCATGAACCCGATGGTGTCCGCGGCCAGGTCACGCATCCGCTCCATCACCGGATGCCCCATCACCTGAGCCGGCACCTCGAAGCCGCGGCTGCGCTCGCCCGCGTCGATGCTGTGGTGAATGCCGACCGTACGGCGCCGGAACTCGGCGTACTCGTCGAGCCCCAGCGTGCCCTCCAGGCCCCGGGCCGCCAGGTCGACCTCCTCGCAGTGCGCGACCAGGAACCGTCCCCACGAGGCGGCGAAGCGTGTCTGCCATGTCAGGGACATGCCACGCGAGAGATGGTTCCAGACCTCCGCCCACGCCACGGTGATCGGGCAGGCCACCCGGGGCGGACTGCCCGCCGGCCGCAGGGGAGTGACGATCAGCTCCCGGGCGACCTCCGCTATGCGGTCGGAGCGGTCGGGCCGGCTGGCGTCGAACTGGTCGTCGAAGAGGAAGGCCAGCGAGAACCAGTTCATCAGGACGACCATGTCGTCCGCCGACGCGTGCGGATATGTGCGCGCGGCAGCCTGGGGCAGGTCCCAGGACTTGTACTCCTCGAACCCGTCCCGGCTGCGGACCAGGCGCATCTCCCACACCCAGCGCAGATGGCGGGCTCGGGCGTACTCCAGATGCTCGCTGACCGGGGTGTCGAAGGGGAGGTCGAACCGGACGTCCTGAGGCATGTGCTTCCTTTCGGGAGACGGACCGCAGAGTCCCCCCACCCCTGCGAACGGGCGGTGTCGCGACCGCCCGCACACTCGAACTGGGCTTCGCAGTCCGAAACTTGAACCGAGAAGCGGTACGAGACTGCCCAAGGCGCGAATAAGCCATTCCGTGACCCTGCCGTGATATCCGTTACTGCCCGAACCACGTGAGCTGCGTATACTCCCTCGTCCCTCACCCGGCCCCGGCTCGTCCGCTGGGCCCGCGCAGCCCCGGAACGTCACACTGGTAAGCGTCCGTGACCACGTTTCAGGAGGACTGCCGACGATGACGTCCGCACCCGTACGCAGTGCTGAGCAGCGCAAGAAGGACACCCTGCACCGTCTGGAGCACGACGTGGACGCTTGGGTCGCCACGGCCGACAGCGCGTCGGGGACGCCCTATCTCGTCCCGCTGTCGTTCCTGTGGAACGGCTCGTATCTGCTGTTCGCCACACCCGCGTCGAGCCCCACCGGACGGAACCTGGCCGCCACCGGCCGGGCCCGCGTCGAAATCGGGCCGACCCGTGATGTCGTCATGGTCGACGGCACCGTCGAGACCGTCCAGCCCGCCGAACTGACCGAGCAGGACGCCGAACTCTTCGCCGCCAAGACCGGGTTCGACCCCCGCCGGCTGGCCACGCCGTACCTCTACTTCCGCGTCCTGCCGCAGCGGGTACAGGCCTGGCGGGAGGCCGACGAACTGGACGGCCGCGAACTCATGCGCGAGGGCCGGTGGTTGACGGCCGACTGAATCGGCCCGGCCGGGATAACCGCAAGGTACGGGGCCGCGGGGCACGAACGCCCCGCGGCCGGAATCCTGCGGAGGAGACATGGCACTGGTGAAAGCGAGTGTCCTGGTGCTCGACTGTGCCGAGCCCGAGAAGCTCGCCGTGTTCTACAAGGAGCTGCTGGAGGGGGAGGAGGCGGACGCGACCGCCAACCGGGTGGAGATCAAGGGCGCCGACGGCTTCCGCATCGCCCTGCGCAGGGACGTCAACGCGACCCCGCCCAGCTGGCCCCGACCCGAGAACTCCCTCCAGGCGCACCTGGAGTTCGTGGTGGACGACCTCGACGCGGTGGAACGCCGGGTCGTCGCCCTCGGCGGCCGGCCCCTGGAGGCCAAGGAGCCCTCGGGCCCCCTGGAGGAACGCGGCTACGCCGACCCGGCAGGCCACTCCTTCACGCTGCGCCGCACCCCGCCGACCGCACCCAAGCAGGGCTGAACGGGGCGGCGGGGGGGGCGCGGTGCGCGCGACCCTCGCGCAGGCCGGGCCGGCCCCCGCCCGCCGCACCGGCGGGCGGGGACGTGTCGTTCTCAGTCGCGGCCGCTCTTCTCCCCGGCCGGCCAGGTGCCGGTGGAACGCTCGATGGCCTTGGCGCCCGCGCGGTCCACGGCGCTGCGCACCACGGCGAAGATGGCGCCCTGGACCGCGGCGGCCAGCAGGATCTCGCCCCAGCCGCGGTCCTTGTCCAGCGCGTCGGGCGCGTCCTCCTCGTTACGGATCGCCATCCATGTCTTGCGGAAGGCCAGCCCGGCCAGCCAGCCGCTCGACCAGCCCAGCACGAACCCGAGGGGCTGGTAGGCGAAGGGCAGCTTCTTCTTCTTGGCCACGTGAATCTCCTTGATCGGTGAAGGGTGGACGGAAATGGTCAGGGGGTGTGGGCGGCCGGGACCCGCTCCTCGGCGCGGACCGGCCCGGGCGGCGTACCGTCGCCGAACGGCCGGCCGCCCAGCTCCTCGCGGTGGTGCGGGGTCAGCCAGCCGGACAGGTCCGGGCCCAGCGGCACGATGCGCGTCGGGTTGATGCCCGTGTGCACCTGGTAGTAGTGGCGCTTGATGTGGTCGAAGTCGACGGTGTCGCCGAAGCCGGGCGTCTGGTAGAGGTCCCGGACGTATCCCCACAGCACCCGGTTCTCCGTCAGCTTCCAGCGGTTGCACTTGAAGTGGCCGTGGTAGACCGCGTCGAAGCGGACCAGCGTGGTGAACAGCCGGATGTCCGCCTCGGTGATGGTGTCGCCGACGAGGTACCGCTGCCGTTCCAGGCGGTCGGCGAGCAGCTCCAGCCGCCGGAACACGCCCACGCAGGCGTTCTCGTACTCCTCCTGCTCGGTCGCGAAACCCGCCCGGTACACGCCGTTGTTGACGTCCTCGTAGACGTCCGCCATCACCTCGTCGATCTCGTCGCGCAGCTTGTCCGGGTACAGGTCGGGCGCGCCGTGCCGGTGCAGGGCCGTCCATTCGGTCGCGAGGTCGAGCGTCAGCTGCTGGTAGTCGTTGGTGACCAGCTTTCCGCTGGGCACGTCCACGATCGCCGGCACGCTGACTCCGCCGGGGTAGTCCGTCTCCCGGCGGTCGTACGCCTCACTCAGATAGCGGATGCCGAGGACCGGATCGCGGCCGTCCTCGTCCAGCGTGAAGCGCCAGCTGCGGTCGTCCTGGATCGGGTCGGCGACGGCCAGGGACAGCGCGTCCTCCAGGCCGAGCAGCCGCCGGGAGACCAGCGACCGGCTCGCCCACGGGCAGGCGCGGCTGATGACCAGACGGTAGCGGCCGGCCTCCACCGGCCAGCCGTCCCGGCCATCGGCGGTGATCCGGTCCGTGAAATGCGCCTTGGACCGCTTGAACGAGCTCCTTCCGTAGGCGCTGTTGCCGTCGTCGCCGTCGTCGCGGCTCATGGGGATGACCTCCTTCGGCGTACGTGTGGCCTGCTTGCCGGGCGTGTGCCCTGGTGAACGCGTTCCCCTTTTTCCGCCGACGGCACGGTGTGAGCACCGCCGACCGGGGCAATCGGCGTGGGTGACTGCAGAAGGATCTGATCGGAGGACACGCGTCACCGTGCTGGTGGCGCTCGCTGCCAATCTGGTGATCGCGGCAGCCAAGGCGGTCGGCGGCCTGGCCGCGGGATCGCCGGCCCTGCTGTCGGAGGCGGCCCACTCGGTGGCCGACAGCCTGAACGAGGTGTTCTTACTGGCGGCGCTGCGCCGCAGCCGCCGCCCCGCCGACCGGCGGCACCCCTTCGGCTACGGCAAGGAGCGGTTCTTCTGGTCGCTCCTGGCGGCCGTCGGGATCTTCGTCATGGGCGGCTGCTTCTCCTTCTTCCAGGGCTTCGAGGCTCTGGCGGGCGGAGCGGAGGAGGACACCGGCGGCTATGTGGCCGGCCTGATCGTGCTCGGCATCGCCCTCCTCGCGGAGGGTGCCTCTCTGCTGCGGGCGCTGTACCAGGTGCGCCGGCAGGGCGGCACGGGCGCCGGGCTGCGCGACCCCGCCCTGCGCACGGTCGTCGCGGAGGACGGCACGGCGGTGCTCGGCGTCACGCTCGCCATCGCCGGTATGGCGCTGCACATGGTCACGGGCCAGGTGGTGTGGGAGGCGTCGGCCTCCCTTGCGATCGGCGCGCTGCTGGTCTACGTCGCCTACCGGCTCGGCCGGGACGCCCGCGACCAGCTGATCGGCGAGGCCGCCGACCAGGAGTCGAGCGGGAGGATCCGGGAGTTGCTGCGGGCACAGCCCGAGATCGACAGCGTGGAGGCGCTGTTCACCATGAAGACGGGCCTCGACACGGCCCTCGTCGCCGCCCGCGTCGACCTCGTGCCCGGCCTGGACAGCGAGCGCGTCGAGGACGTCGCCGTCCGCATCAAGCGCTCCATCGCCCGGACGGTCCCCGAGGCCGACCAGATCTTCCTCGACGTCACGGACCAACGCGCGCGGGAGGCAGCGGAAAGCCCCGCCGCGACGGGGGAACGCGGCGGGGCCTGACCCGCGCGTGCCCCGTCGCCGACGGTTCATGCACGCCCCCGGAGACGTTTTCCGCCGACCGCCCCGGACAGGTCGGCCGGCTTCTCGGGCCCGCTCCGCGGGGCCGCCGTTCCGGGCGGATCCCGAGGGAGCACCTACGGGGGGCGTGCCCGGCGCGGCGCCCCGGATGCCGGCCGGGCGGGGCGCCGCCCTTGTCCGCCGCCGGACGGGCTACGCCCTGTGTCCCGACGGCGGGTGGCGTTTGGTGTCCACAGGATGGGCGACGATTCCTGTCCCATCGAGTGGGCGGCGTTTTCGCGCCCGCTGGTTGGGCGACCTTCCGTGTTCCGACAGTCGGGTGGTCTTTCGTGCCCGCCGGTCGGGCGGCCCTCCGTGGCCCATCGATCGGGTTGAGCTTCGTGCTCGCCGGACGGGCGACTGTCCGTGTCCCAACGGCCGGGTGGTGTTTCGTGCTCGCCGGACGGGCCGCCTTCCGTGCCCCAACGGCCGGGCGATGGCCGCTTCGCCCCCGCGGCCGGAAACAGGGCCCCTGGGCGGCCGACCACTGCCGGTCCGCCCAGGGGCCCGTCCTCGCCCCGCTCGGCCCCGGAAGCCGGCCGGGCGGGGCGCCGCCCTTGTCCGCCGCCGGACGGGCTACGCCCTGTGTCCCGACTGGCGGGTGGCGTTTGGCCGGCCGGGCGACCTTCCGTTTCCTGGTGGGCGGGTGGCGTTTGATGCCCGCCGGCCGGGCGACGATCCGTGTCCCGCCGGACGGGCGGGCCGTCCTGCCCAACAGCCGGGCGATGGCCGCTCCGCCCGCCCCGCGGCCGGAAACAGGGCCCCTGGGCGGCCGCCAACTGCCGGTCCGCCCAGGGGCCCGTTCTCACCCCGCTCGCCTGTCCGCCCGGGGGCGCCGAAGGCCTGCCGTGTCACCCGCCGTCGGTCGGTTCCAGTACGAACACCGGGATCTCCCGGTCCGTCTTCTTCTGGTAGTCGGCGTAGGGCGGATACGCCGCGACCGCGCGTTCCCACCACTCGGCCTTCTCCCGGCCCGTGACCTCGCGGGCGACCATGTCCTGCTTCACCGGACCGTCCTGGAGCTCCACATGCGGATCGGCCTTGATGTTGAAGTACCAGACCGGGTGCTTGGGCGAGCCGCCGAGGGAGGCGACCGCGGCGTAACGCCCCTCGTGCTCCACCCGCATCACCGGTGTCTTGCGCAGCTTGCCGCTCCTGGCACCCCGTGAGGTGAGGATGACCACCGGCATCTTCGTGCCCTGAAGGGTCGTGCCCTGCGTGCCGCCGGAGCTTTCGTACAGCTCCACCTGCTTGCGCACCCACTGCGTCGGGCTGGGTTCGTACTCGCCCTGGAGAGGCATGGCATCCGTCCCATCGTCGTGTCACGGTTGACCGGCATCCGGCTTCAACACCGCTACCCACGCGGATCATCCGCACCACGGCACATCCGGACCGCCGCGCGTCTCACCCCGGCGCCACCGCCGTCCGCGCGGCCAGGACCGTCATCACCCCGCTCGCCACCAGCGCCGTCACCAGCCGGCCACGGTGACCGGTCAGCGCCCGCCCCAGCAGGGCTCCGCTCCCGGCGAGCAGCACCTGCCAGCTCGCCGAGGCGGCGAAGGCGGCGAGCACGAAGACACCCTGCTCCGGAGCGCCGGCCGGGCCCGCGGCCCGGGAGCCGAGCACGAGCGCCGCGAAGTAGATCACCGTCGTGGGGTTCAGGAGGGTGACGCCGAGCAGGCCCAGGTAGGCCCGGGCCGGACCCGGGGGAGCGGGCGCCGTCCGCGTGGCGAGCCGGTGGCCGCGGTGTTCGCGCACGGCCGTGACCGCGCCCCACCCCGCCAGCGCGAGCAGCACCAGGACGCAGACCCACCGCAGCGGCCCGAGCACCGGCCGCAGCGCGTCGGCCAGGGCCGCGCCTCCGAGGGTGGCCGCGAGGGCGTACAGCCCGTCGGCGGTGGCGACGCCGAGCGCGGCGCAGACACCGGTGCGCAGGGACGTACGGGCGGTGAGGGAGACGAGGTACGTCCCGACGGCGCCGACGGGGACGGCGATGCCGAACCCGGCGAGCAGCCCCGCGACGAGCGCGGCCGTCATGACCGCGGCGGCGTCGGCCCTCCACGGCGGCCGGACCGCTGCTGTCGGCGCGCGGCGCAAGCGGTGGCGGACGGCGGCAGCAGCAGGACGGCGAAGTCAGACATGGCTGGATCCTGGGCCCTGCCCCGCCCGTCGGCAACCGGTTTTCCCACCGGCACCGGCGCACCGCCGCTTCCGGCGAGGGACCGGCTCCCGCAACCGGCCCTCGACGCCCGCGGTTCGAACTGGAAGACAGCGTTCCTCGGCCATGTTGCCGCCGCCACCGATCTGGCCGAACTTCGCGTCGCTCCATAGGTGCCTGGGGCATCTAATGAAGATCGGCACGACGCACACTTCGTCTGCGAGGTCTTCATGACGGAAACGACCGCACCCGTCGCCTTCCCCCAGAGCCGGACCTGCCCCTACCAGCCGCCCGCCGCCTACGACGCGCTGCGCGACGAGCGCCCCCTGACCCGCATCACCCTCTTCGACGGCCGTGAGGCGTGGCTGGTCAGCGGGCACGCGACCGCCCGCGCGCTGCTGGCCGACCCGCGGCTGTCCTCCAACCGCAGCCGCCCCGGCTTCCCCGCCCCGACCCGGCGATTCGCCGGGATCACGAACCGCAGAACGGCCCTGCTCGGCGTCGACGACCCCGAGCACCGCGCCCAGCGGCGGATGGTCGTCGGCGACTTCACCCTCAAACGGGCCGTCGAACTCCGGCCACGGATCCAGCAGATCGTGGACGAACGGCTCGACGCGATGATCGCCCAGGGCCCGCCCGCGAACCTGGTGAGCACCTTCGCGCTGCCCGTGCCGTCCATGGTCATCTGCGCCCTGCTCGGTGTCCCGTACGCCGACCACGACTTCTTCGAGGCCCAGTCACGACGGCTGCTGCGCGGCCCGGAGACCGCGGACGTGGAGGACGCCCGCGACCGGCTGGAGGCGTACTTCGGCGAGCTGATCGACCGCAAGCAGCGCGACCCCGGCACCGGCCTGCTCGACGACCTGGTCCAGCGGCACTTGCGCGAGGGCGCGCTCGACCGCGAGGGCCTGATCGCCCTGGCGCTCATCCTGCTGGTCGCGGGCCACGAGACGACCGCCAACATGATCTCGCTCGGCATCTTCACCCTGCTCCAGCACCCCGACCGGCTGGCCGAACTGCGCGCCGACCCGCGGCTGCTGCCGGCCGCCGTCGAGGAGCTGATGCGGATGCTGTCGATCGCCGACGGCCTGCTGCGCCTGGCCGTCGAGGACATCGAGGTGGCCGGGACGACGATCCGCAAGGGCGACGGCGTGGTCTTCGCGACCTCCGTCATCAACCGCGACGAGACGGTTTACCCCGAGCCGGACACGCTCGACTGGAGCCGCCCGGCCCGGCATCACGTCGCCTTCGGCTTCGGCATCCACCAGTGCCTCGGCCAGAACCTCGCCCGCGCCGAACTGGAGATCGCCCTGCACACCCTCTTCGACCGGCTGCCCACACTGCGCCTGGCCGCTCCCGCCGAGGAAATCCCCTTCAAACCCGGCGACACGATCCAGGGGATGCTGGAACTTCCCGTGACCTGGTAAGAGGCTTCCGCCATGCATATCGACATCGACAAGGACGTCTGCATCGGCGCGGGCCAGTGCGCCCTGACCGCCCCGGACGTGTTCACCCAGGACGACGACGGCTACAGCGCCCTGCTGCCGGGCCGGGAGGACGGCAGCGGCAGCCCGCTGGTGCGGGAGGCGGCCCGGGCCTGCCCGGTGAGCGCCATCACCGTCTCCGAGACGGTGGGCTGACACCGGATCAGGCGACCTCCAGGAGCAGCCGGGCCGCCTCCCGCGCCTCGGCCGCGGGCTCGGCGCTCCTGGTCACACCCGCCGTGACCATGGCACCCTCCGCCAGCAGGAACAGCTGCCCGGCCAGCGCGCCGGGCAGTTCCGCCGCCTCGACGAGCGAGGCGAGGTAGTCCCGGAAAGCCCGCTTGTGCGCGCGCACCTGGCCGACCACGCGCACGGACGTCGCGCCGAGCTCCCCGTACGCGTTGATCCACGCACAGCCCCGGAAGCCCGGCTCGCCGAACCACCGGCCCAGCCAGTCGAACACGGCCAGGATCCGCTCCCGCGGCTCCGCGTACTGCTCGACGTACTCGGCCAGTTGGCCGCGCCAGCGCGCGTCGCGCCGCTCCAGATACGCCTCCACCAGCTGCTCCTTCGACGGGAACAGCTGGTAGAGCCGCTTGAGCGAGACTCCGGACGTGCCGCGGACGTCGTCCATGCCGACGGACTGCACGCCCCGCCCGTAGAACAGCTCCTCGGCGGCGTCCAACGCCCGCTCCCGGGCCCCCGCACTGTCCATCCACGACCACTCCTTGACGCGAGAACGAGCGTTCTCCTACCGTAGCAGCGCCGCTGTGGAGAACGCCCGTTCTCCTTAGTCGACCAAGGAGAATCCATGACGGACCGCCCGCCGCTGCCGCCCTTCACCCGGGAGACCGCCGCACAGAAGGTCCAGGCCGCCGAGGACGCCTGGAACACCCGCGACCCGCACAAGGTGGCCCTCGCCTACTCGGAGGACTCCGTCTGGCGCAACCGCGACACCTTCCTCACCGGACGCGCCGAGATCGTCGACTTCCTGACCGGAAAGTGGGAGCGCGAGCGGGAGTACGCGCTGCGCAAGGACCTGTGGGCCTTCGACGGCAACCGCATCGCGGTCCGCTTCCAGTACGAGTGCCGGGACGCGGACGGCCGGTGGTGGCGCTCCTACGGCAACGAACTGTGGGAGTTCGACGAGCACGGCCTGATGACCCGCCGCGAGGCGAGCATCAACGACGTGCCGATCGAGGAGCGGGAGCGTCGCATCTTCGGCCCGCGGCCGGAGCGCGAGCGCGGAGCCACGTTCCCCGTCCGGTGAGCCCGGTGGAGTGACTAGGGTTTCCGGGATGACCGAACAGTCCGCCCGGAAGCCCTTCCTCTACGTCGTCGTCTGCGCCGCCGGTATCGCCGCGGACGTCAGCAAGCTGATCACCGCCGCGCAGGAGCGTGACTGGGAGGTCGGGGTCATCGCGACGCCCGTCGCCATGAACGGCTTCTTCGACACCGCGGCCGTCGAGGCGCAGACGGGCCGCCCGATCCGGTCCGCCTGGCGTACCCCGGGCGAGCCGCGCCCGTTCCCGGCGCCCGACGCCGTGGTCGTCGCGCCCGCCACCTTCAACACCGTCAACAAGTGGGCGGCCGGCATCGCCGACACCCTCGCCCTGGCCACCCTGTGCGAGGCCGCGGGGCTCGGCGTGCCGGTCGCCGTCCTGCCGTGCGTGGCCGACGCGCTGGCCTCCCACCCCGCCTACCGGGACAGCCTCGAACGGCTGCGGGGAATGGGCGTGCGGTTCGGGCAGCCGTACACCGGAGAACCCGGCGAGGACGGCGGACGGCCGGAGTTCGGCTGGGAACGAGCGCTGGACCTGGTCGAACGCGGCTGACGGCCGGCCGGTCAGCCGCAGCCGACCGTGGGTCCCTCCACCATGCCGCCGGTGTACAGCGCCTGCCCGCGCGGCATCCAGTATCCCAGCTTCGAAGCGACCGTCGAGCAGGCCGACGCCAGTGTCACCCGCACCCGCACGGTCGCCGCACGACCCGGCTGGAGATCGGTGAGCGCGCGGTCCACGGAGTGTGTCAGCCTGGCCTTCGACGGATGGCTGCCGATGAGCGGGTTGACACACCGGGCGTCCGCCGTGCTGATCCGTACCCCCGTCGTCTCCTCGCCGATCAGCCCGAAGCGCGCACTGCCGTCGCCCTGTTCGCTGTCGCGGTACACCCGGTACGTCAGCGTCGTCGTGGTGCCGGTGCGCAGCGTGCGCCGGTCGACCTCGACGCGGTGCGTGGGCTTCGCTTCGGCGCGCTGAGCGTGAGCGTGGCCCTCACCGTCCCCCGCAGCTTCACACCGGCCGGCGCGGAGCGGACGTGCACGGTGGCGGTGACGTCGTACGTCCCCGGGCCGGGGTACGGCTGCGAACCGGGCAGGGTCCCGGAGGCGACCGTCGCGCCGTCGCGCCTGGCCGTCCAGGTGCCGCCGGAGGTGAGACACGCGAACCGGACGGACGTCCCGGGGCGGCGGCAGGTCGCGGGCGCCGACACCGCCATCACCGGCGTGCCGCTGCCCGCGCACAGGCTGACGGAGGCCCGTTCACCGTCCGGGCCGCGCAGGACCCCCGCCGGTGCGCACAGCGTCGCGGGCCCGGCCGCCTCCGCCGCCGCGGCCCGGGCCTCGGGCCGCGGCGGGACCGGCCGGCTCCACGCGGTCGAGACGAGAGCGAGCGACGCCGCGGCCGCCCCGGTCAGGATCCTGAGCGTCCTCCGTCGTGCCGCCACCGAGTCCTCCCGTACGCACCCGACCGGCCGGGCGCCGGTCACCTGCGCCGAGGATGCGGCAGCGGCCCGGGCGCCGGCCGGTCCCACGCCGGTCGGTCACCTGGGCAGCAACGATGACGGCCCGTCAGCCGGTGCGGCCCGCGACCACTTCGAGCGCACACGAGCACGTACGCTCCCCCTGGAACACCTCCCGAAGGCAGGGGCAGCAACGATGCAGTACGTGAAGCTCGGTTCGACGGGCCTGGACGTCTCGCGGATCTGTCTGGGGTGCATGACCTACGGCCTGCCGGACCGGGGCCGGCACGAGTGGACCCTCGACGAGGAGGCCTCGCGCCCGCTGATCCGGCAGGCGGTCGAGGCGGGGATCAACTTCTTCGACACGGCCAACGTCTACTCCGACGGCACCAGCGAGGAGATCGTCGGCCGGGCCCTGCGCGACTTCGCCCGCCGCGACGAGATCGTGCTCGCCACCAAGGTGCACGGCCGGATGCGGCCCGGGCCGAACGGCGGCGGACTGTCCCGCAAGGCGATCATCAGCGAGCTCGACCAGAGCCTCACCCGCCTCGGCACCGACTACGTCGACCTCTACCAGATCCACCGCTTCGACCCGCACACCCCCGTCGAGGAGACGATGGAGGCCCTGCACGACGTCGTCAAGGCCGGCAAGGTCCGCTACATCGGGGCGAGTTCGATGTACGCCTGGCAGTTCTCCAAGGCCCAGTACACCGCCCGGCTGAACGGCTGGACCCGCTTCGTCTCCATGCAGAACCACTACAACCTCCTCTACCGCGAGGAGGAGCGCGAGATGCTGCCCCTGTGCGCGGACCAGGGCGTCGGCGTGCTGCCCTGGAGCCCGCTCGCCCGCGGCCGTCTCACCCGCGACTGGGACACCACGACCGAGCGCAGCGCCACCGACACCTTCGGCAGCACCCTGTACCAGGAGGGCGACCGCACCATCGTCGAGGCCGTCACCCGCATCGCCGGGGAGCGCGGCGTGCCCCGCGCCGAGGTCGCACTCGCCTGGCTCCTCCACCAGGACACGGTGACGGCCCCGATCGTCGGAGCGTCGAAGCCGCAGCATCTGGCGGACGCGGTGGCAGCGGTGGAGCTGGAGCTCGGCGACAAGGAACTCGAGGAACTGGAGCGGCCCTACACACCGCATCCGATCGCCGGTCACTGAAAGCGCCCCATAGGGGCGCGGGGAAGGGCGCGACCAGCCACAACGGCGCCGCAGACGGAACTACCGCCTCTCGCGAAGCGCTCAGTGCGGCCCCCGCGGCGCGAACTCCGTCCCGCAGGGCCCCGCCCCCTCGCTCTCCGGGAGCACCACCCTCGCCCCGCTCATCGTCAACGTCCGGTAGAACCCCCCGATCCGCTCGGCCGAACGCCCCACATAGTGCCCGATGAACGACCGCCGGAACCGATCACCCGAACGGTTCGGCTGCGACCCGTGCACCAGACTGCCGTTGAAGAACAGAACATCCCCCGGCGACATGTCCACAGGCACGGGCGCCAGACCGGGTGGCGGCGGAACGTACTCCCGCGCGAAGGACACCCCCGCGTCCGCCTCCTCCGGGCAGAACAGGTCCATCCGGTGCGTGCCCGGCACGACCTCCAGCCCGCCGTTCTCCCGGTCGATCACGTCGCAGGCCAGCCACGCCGCCACACACGTGCCCGGCTCCACCCGCAGATAGAAGTTGTCCTGGTGCAGCGCCTGCCCCCGGGCCCCCGGCGGCTTGAAGTAGAACATGCTCTGCGCGGCCAGGACCTCCTCCCCGAGGAGCACCTCCAGCACCGTCCGCAGCCGGGCGTCCAGCAGGACGTCGCGAGCGAGGCCGTTGATCTCGTGCGGGTGCAGCACCCGCGGCCAGACCTGCAGCGGATCGGCGCCCGGCCCGGACGCGCGCGGCTCGAAATGCCCGGGAACCGGTCCGGCCGCACGCAGCGCCGCGAACTCGTCGCACAGTCGCTCGGTCTCGCCGGCCCCGAAGAGCCCGCGCACGACCGTGAAACCGTCCTCCTCGAAACCCTCCCGGTACCGCCTGAGCGCGGCAGGGTCCAGGATGGGAGCGCCGGCGGCGCCGTTGCCCGTGACGGTCATGAGCGCACTCCTCGGTCAGTGGTCCCCGGCACGCCACGCTAGGCCACCGAGCCGTCGAGGAGGATGCCCGTGCGTGCTGACGGATTGCCCGGCACTGCTGAGCACGGGCCCGAGGGGGACCCCGCACCGCCACCCGGCCTGGTCGTGCTCGGCCACTTCGACCAGCCGCCCGGCTACGGCGTCAACCGGCCGCACGGGTCCGCGAGTTGGCTGTTCACCTGGACCACGGGAGGCCGCGGGCGGCTCCGGCAGGGCGGGGTGGAGACCTCGGCCGGCGCGGGCCACCTGGTGGTGCTCGCCCCGGGCGCCCCGCACCGTTACACGGTCGAGCCCGGCGCCCGGCGCTGGCGGTTCTGGTGGGCGCACTGCCAGGCCCGCCCGTCGTGGGTCGCGTGGCTGCGGCCGTACGAGGCCGGTGACGGGGTGTACGTGGTCACGTCCGCCCCGGCCGGAGTGCACGGCCGTGTCGAGGCGGCGTTCCGGCGGATGCACGCCGACGCCCGCGGGCCCGGGGCCTGGGCCGGGGCACCACCGTCCGAGGCGGTGGCCCCGGGGGATGCCGTGGATGACACTGCCGCCCAGGACGGTCAGATCGCCGTCGCGCACGGCGGCGCCGCCCGCGAACTGGCCCTGTGCGCCCTGGAGGAGATCGTCCTCCTCACCACCGCCGGTGCCCGGCCGGCGGCACCCCGGCCCGGCCTCGACGCGCGGATCCAACGGGCCCAGGAGCTGATCGACGCCGACCCGGGCGCACCGCACACCGTCCGCTCGCTGGCCGGGCGGGTCTCCCTGTCGCCGTCCCGCTTCGCCCATCTGTTCAGCCGCCAGCTCGGCCGGCCGCCCATGCGCGCCCTGCGCGAGGCGCGGCTGCGACACGCCGCCCGCCTGCTGGAGGGCACCGACCTGCCCGTGGAACGCGTCGCCGCGGCCTCGGGTTTCGCCAGCCCGTTCCACTTCAACCGCGTCTTCCGCGAGCGCTACGGAACACCTCCCGGGGCGTACCGGAACGCCGCTCACGGCGGTCCGCGCGGCTGAGCCAGAGGTGTCGTCATTGGTTCCGGGAGGAGTCCCCGAAAGGGCCGTTCCGGGAAGGTCCGAGGGTGTGAGCTGCTGTGCAGGCTGCAGTCCAATGGTTTTGGGGGCGACGCCCGGAGCCGGGCGAAAACGCGCCGGAAAATACAGAACGGACAGTGCGGAAATCCCTTTCGCACCGCACATTGACGTTTTGTCAAATGGTCTTGTCCGCCTACGCAATGCACGAAACCGTGAGATCACTTGTTCCCTGTCGCTGACCTGTGCAAAGGTGTGCCCTGTCGGCGTCCGGACAACACGCCTTTCTTCGCATGCGCCAGGCCACCGGACCGACATACCCCTTGGTATGGACTTTCTTCCGCATGTCCTTGAGAGGAATGCAGCCGTGAACGACGCAGGCCCGTCGAATTCTCCGGGTCCGGCCCGCAGGATCGGCGCGACGGACGAGCAACTGAGCGCCGAGCTCAGGAAGTGGACGGGGGCGACCCCCGCACTTCACCCCGTCGGTGAACTGCTGGACCGGCACTGGGAGGCGGCCTCCGCCTATGCACGGCTGTGCACCGACGGACCGCGTTCCGCCGGAATACTCACGACTGCCGCCTTCACCCGGATCTTCGGCGAGACCCTGCGTCAGGCCGGCCCCACCTCCGCGTGGCGGCCCCATCTGCTCGTCACCGTGCGGCGTATCGCCGCCGAGTGGGCCACCGACCACAGACGCGACATGCTCCACCCGGAACTGCTGTCCGGGTCCGGCGAGGGGGAGCGAGTGGCCGCCCGGCTGCTGCCGCAGCAGCACCGGCGCCTGCTGTCCGGCGCCTTCCAGCGGCTGCCCCAGTCGGCGCGCTGTCTGCTGTGGCACGTCGAGGTCGAGGCCGAACCGCTCGCCGTCCCCGCCGGGCTGCTCGGCCTGGACGAGGAGGGCGCCCGCGTCGAACTGGACCGGGCCCGTGACCGGCTGCGCGAGGAGAGCCTCCAACTGCACCGCGAACTCGCGCCCGACGAGGAGTGCCGGCGCTATCTCCGCCTGCTCGACGTGACGTACCGGCGTGGCGGCCACGGCATCGACCCGGATCTACGCGCGCATATCCAGGGCTGCGGACACTGCGCCGCCACTGCGGACCAGCTCGGCCGGTTCAACGACGGGCTCGGTCCCGCCCTGGCCGAGGCGGTGCTCGGCTGGGGCGGCCTGGAGTACGCGGAGAACAGACCGAGCGGCGTCCCGGAGAGCGACGTGACGGACGCCCCGCGGCCCGGCGCGGAGACGGCCGTCGCGGGGACCGGACTCCCCGCAGGTGTGGCCGGTCGGGAATCCTTCCCCGACCCCGTCGTCCTCGCGGGCATGGCGGGGGAGTCGTTCACCGACCCGGCCGGCCCGCCGGCCGCGCCGGCCGCCCCCGCGACGGGGGACGCGGCGCGACTTCAGGCCCACGACGGCTTTCCGGCCCCGCCCGACGCCCCGCCGGCCGCTGGAACCACTCCCGGCCGGCGTGCCGCGGGTTCCCGTCCCGGCCGGCGTGCGGCAGGCCCCCGCGCCGCGGCGCGCAGATCCGCCCACAAGGCGGCCCGCCGTTCCGCCCGCCGCCGCAACCTCTCCGTGAGCATCCTGACCGTCAGCGGCCTGGTCGTCATCCCGCTGGTCCTGTGGTCCCTGGGCAGCTCCGGCGAGGGCCCCCGGCAGGCCGGTGCGGGACGGCCCTCCGAGACGCCCGGCTCGGGTGCGGGCGAGCCGACGGGCGACCCGTCCTGGGTCGGGTCGGGCGACGCCGAGAAGGGTGCCCTGCGCGGCCGGCTGCACAACGTGGACTCGGGACTGTGCGTCGGCATCGAGGACGGCAAGGCCGCCGAGGACGCGGAGGCCGAACTCACCTCCTGCTCCTCGGCTGCCGCCCAGCAGTGGACGTACGAGACCGACGGGCTGCTGCGCAACGGCGCCGCCCCGGACCTGTGCCTGGACTCGCACCTCGGCTACTCGGTGCGGCTGGCCCCCTGCGCGGGAGCGTCCCAGCCGGACGCCAGGAACGTCCGCTACGACTTCACCCTCCAGGGCGCCCTGGTGCCCCGCTGGGACCAGGACCTCGCCCTGGCTCCGGCCGCGACCGACGGCTCGGGAGCCCTGGTCCTCAAAACCCGGGCGAACGACGAGGACCAACGGTGGGCGATCGACACCTCCAAGGCGGACCTCCAGATGGAGGCCGTCAACTGGCACGCCGCCGCCCCCGCGCCGCGTCCCACCCCGACACCCACCCCCACGCCCTCGCAGACGCCCACGGTGACCCCGACCCCGACCCCGTCCGCCACCCCGTCGGCACAGCGGCCGGCACCGACCGGCCCGGCCCCCACCGACCCGGCCTGCGACCCCTACGGCTACCCCTGCGACGGGGACGGCCAGGACGGCTACCCCGGCTACGGCTACCCCGGTTACGGATACCCCGGCTACGGCGGCTACGGCTACGGCGGTTACGGCGGCGGCCACCGCTGACCTGACGCGCGCTCAGCTCCCGACGACGCGCAGCGACAGCCACAGCGCCACCACGGCCGGTACCAGCGCGGCCGGCACCGCGAGCAGCCCGAGCCGGGTGAACTCCCCGACCCCGACCCGGTGTCCGTGCTGCTGCACGATCCGCCGCCACAGCAGCGTCGCCAGCGAGCCGGCGTAGGTCAGGTTCGGGCCGATGTTCACGCCGAGCAGCACCGCCAGCACGGCACCGGGACCGGTCCCCGCGGTCAGCGGCAGCAGCACCAGCACCGCGGGCAGGTTGTTGACGATGTTCGCCAGGACGGCGGCCAGCGCGGCCACGCCCAGCAGGGTGAGCAGGCCCGAGCCGTAGGGCAGCACCCGCTGGAGCGCGTCGGCGAGCCCGTGGTCGACGACCGCCCGCACCACGACGCCGAGGGCGAGCACGAACGCCAGGAACGCCGGGGCCGCGGACCGCACCACGGTCAGCGGGGTGGCCCGTCGCCGCAGCAGTGCCCGTACGGCCAGCACGAGCGCACCGGCCAGAGCGGCCCAGGCCGGTGCGATCCCGAGCGCGGAGGCCACGACGAACCCGGCCAGCGTGCAGCCCACGGTGACCAGGGCGAAAAGGGGCAGCTCGGGGGGCCGCTCGGCGTCGGGCGAGGGGAGGGCGGCGGTCAGTTCCTCGTCGAAGAAGCGCCGGAACACCAGGTACTCCGCGCCGATCGCCACCAGCCACGGCAGCGCCATCAGCGCCGCGAACCGGGTGAAGCTCAGCCCGCTCGCCGTGAAGGCCAGCAGGTTGGTCAGGTTGGAGACCGGCAGCAGCAGTGAGGCGGTGTTCGACAGATGGGCGCACGCGTAGAGGTGCGGCCGGGCCCGGACGCCCATCCGGGTGGCGGTGGCGAGCACCACCGGAGTCAGCAGGACGACGGTGGCGTCCAGACTGAGCACGGCCGTGATGACGGAGGCCAGCGCGAACACCGCGGTCAGCAGCCGCGCGGGACGCCCCGCCGCCCAGCGGGCCATCCACGCCCCGCACGCCGTGAACAGCCCCTCGACGTCGCAGAAGTGCGCGAGCACCAGCACGGCCGCGAGGAAGCCGACCACGGGCCCCAGCCGCTGGATCTCCTCCCACGCGTGGCCCGGCGAGATCACTCCGGCGGCGACCGCGAACCCGGCGGCCGGAACCGCCAGCACGGCCTCGGGCAGCCCCCGCGGCCGGAGCACGGCCCAGAGGAGCACGGCGGCCAGCAGCACCACGGACAGGACTTCGGCGAGCGGGGCGTTCAGGGCGAAGTCCTCCGGGGCGTGATCACAGCGTGCCCGCCCATGAAACCAGGGTTTGGTAAGAGAGCTACGAGAGTGGGAAGTGCGCTGTCACAGCTCGTCGAGCAGGGCCAGCTCCGCCCAGATCGTCTTGCCCTCGGCGGTGTGCCTGCTGCCCCAGCGCTGGGTGAGCTGGGCGACCAGGAGCAGACCGCGGCCCCCCTCGTCCCAGGTCTTGGCACGGCGCAGGTGCGGCGCCGTGTGGTTGGTGTCGGACACTTCGCAGATCAGCGTGGACGCGTCGTGGATCAGCCGCAGCCGGATGGGCGGGGCGCCGTAGCGGATGGCGTTGGTGACCAGTTCGCTCACCACCAGTTCCCCGGTGAACGTGGCCTCGGTCAGCCCCCAGCGGTCGAGCTGGTCGACGACCTGCTTGCGGATGGGGGCCACCAGCGCCGGGTCGGCGGGGATGTCCCAGGTCGCCACCTGGGAGGACGGCAGGCCCCGGGTGCGGGCCAGCAGCAGAGCCACGTCGTCGGCGGAGCCGGTCGGCGGGAGCAGGGCGTGCAGCACGCGGTCGCAGATCTCGTCCAGGGAGTCGGAGGGAGCCGACAGCGCCTCACGCAGCATCCGGTGGCTCGCGTCGACGTGCCGCTCGCGGCTCGTGACCAGCCCGTCCGTGTGGAACGCCAGGACGCTGCCCTCCCGCAGCTCCACCTCGGCGCTCTCGAACGGCAGCCCCCCGACACCGAGCGGGGGACCGGAGGGCAGATCGAGCTGCCGGGCCGGGCCGTCCGGCGGCACCAGCATGGGCTGCGGGTGCCCGGCCCGGGCCAGGGTGCAGCGCCGCGACACGGGGTCGTACACGGCGTACAGGCAGGTCGCGCCCACCTCCCCGGTGCCGGCGTCGACACCGGACTCCTGGGACAGCCGGACGACCAGGTCGTCGAGGTGGGTGAGCAGCTCGTCGGGGGCCAGGTCGATGTCGGCGAGGGTGCGGACGGCGGTGCGCAGCCGGCCCATGGTGGCCGAGGCCTGGATGCCGTGCCCGACGACGTCGCCGACGACCATCGCGACGCGCATCCCGGACAGCGGGATCACGTCGAACCAGTCGCCGCCCACGCCGGAGCGGGTGGCGGGCAGATAGCGGGAGGCCGCCTCCACGGCGGCCGTGCGCGGCAGCTTGCGGGGCAGCAGGCTGCGCTGCAGGGTGAGCGTCGTCTCCCGCTCGCGGGAGTAGCGGCGGGCGTTGTCGATGCAGACGGCGGCGCGGGCCGTGACCTCCTCGGCCAGCAGCACGTCGTCGTCGGTGAAGGGCTCCGGGCGCCGGAAGCGGGTGAAGACCGCGACCCCGAGGGTCGAGCCCCTGGCCTGGAGCGGCACGGACATCGTCGAGTGGATGCCGTACTCGCGGACCCGCCGGAACCGGACCGGGTCCCAGGCCAGCCACTGCTCGAGGCCGCCGCCGTCCGTTTCGGACGCCACGACCGTGCGCCCCGCGAGGAGCGAGGCGGCCTGCGGGGAGTTCTCCGGATAGACGTCCACCTGCCCGGGCTTGGCCACGGCCTCGGGGCTGCCCGAGTTGACCGACTGGTGGGCGGCCCGGCGCAGGCTCACCGGCGGTTTCGGAGGGGTCGGCGGGCCGGCGGACTCGCCGCCGTTGTCGCGTACGTCGAGCAGGTCGACGCTGACGAAGTCGGCGAGCGCCGGGACGCACACGTCCGCCAGCTCCTGGGCCGTACGGGTGACGTCGAGGGTGGTGCCGATGCGCACGCTCGCCTCGTTGACCAGCTGGAGCCGCTCCCGTGACCGGTACTGGTCGCTGAAGTCGTGGGCCGTCACGCACACGCCCCGCACCCGGCCCGAGTCGTCGGTGAGCGGTGCGAGCCGGGCCAGCCAGGCGTGCGCACCCCGGCTCTCGCCGCTGGCCTTCATGTACGTCTGCATGTCCTGCCGCCCACCGGTGCTCAGCACGCGGCGCAGGTTCTCTTCGAGTTCCGTGTTCTGCGGCCGGCTGCCGACGTCGGTGGGCCGCAGGCCGCGCAGCCGGTCGGCGGGCAGTCCGAGGAGGTCGGCCATGGCGTCGTTGACACCGCGCAGCCGCAGCCCTTCGTCGAAGATCATCGTGGCGCAGGGCGACTGCGTCAGGGCCGCCCGCACCAGCGGGTCGTCCGTCGGCTCCGGGCCGGGGGCCTGAGCAGGGGAGACGGCGAGCCACTCGGTCGCCTCCGGGCCGTCCGGCGGTCTGCGGTGGGCGAGCACCCACGCGGTCACCGCGTGCCCATCGCGGTGACGCAGCGTGAGCGTCCCGTTCCAGCGGGCGTCGGTCGGCACGGGCGGCGGTGCCGCTCCGTCGGCCAGCAGTTCGGCGGCGGGGCGGCCGAGGACCTCGGCGGCCGTGTGGCCCAGGAGGCGGTGGGCGCCCTCGCTCCACTCGGTGAGCGTGCCGTCGGCGGCGATGACGGCACGGGCGGCCACGGCATCGTCGAACGGCTCGTCCGGCCTCATCGTCGCCACTCCATACGGACACTCACAGTGATCAGGGAGGTCGCTTGAGTCCAGACTAGACCGTGGGCGCCCGACGTGACCCGGTAACCCCCGTGCCGCCCGGCCGCGCACGGTCAAGGCGCGATTCCGGCCGATGTGACCTCTGGGGCAGAACGGCGCTGCCGCACCCTTGACGGCCCGGTGTGACACCTCGACAGAATCTGTTTGTTCACGATCAGTTGTGAGTACTTCTGGGTCTTCATGAGGGAGAAGCCGCCATGTCGGTCACGCGCAGATCGGTCCTGCTCGCCTCCGCCGCCGCGCCCGCGGCCGGAACACTGCTGGGTGCTCCGGAGGCGTGGGCCGCAGACACGGCGCGCGGGGCGTCCGGCCGCCGTACCGTCGCGCTACGCGACGGCTGGCGCTTCGCGCTGGTCAACCCGGGCGGGATCACCGACCCGACCGGCGCCTACGCCGACGCGGCCCTGCCCGGCTACGACGACTCTCAGTGGCGTGAGGTGGCGGTCCCGCACGACTGGAGCATCGAGCAGGCCCCCACCACCGAGCACGGCACCACCAGCGGCACCGGCTTCCTCCCCGGCGGCCTCGGCTGGTACCGCCTAGCCTTCACGCTGCCGCCCGCCCTCGCCGGCAAGCGGATCTCGGTGGAGTTCGACGGCGTCTACATGGACTCCTCCGTCTTCTGCAACGGCAAGGAGGCCGGCCGTCACCCGTACGGCTACACCGGCTTCGCGCTCGACCTCACCGACCTGGTGCACACCGACGGGGGCACCACCGAGAACGTGCTCGCGGTCAAGGTCCAGAACCGGCTCCCCAGCAGCCGCTGGTACTCGGGCAGCGGCATCTACCGCGAGGCCCGCCTGGTGATCACCGAGCCGGTGCACGTGGCCCGCTGGGGCACCCGCGTCACCACCCCCGAGATCTCCGCCGAACGGGCCGTCGTCCGGGTCGACACGTCGGTCGTCAACGCGTCGGGTGCGGGCGCCGACGTGGAGGTCGTCTCCCGGATCGTCGACCCGAAGGGCCGGACGGTCGCCCGCACCTCCTCCACGGCCGCCGTCACCGAGCACAGGACCGAGACCCACGAGCTCACGGTCCGGCGCCCCCAGCTGTGGGACATCGCGGCCCCGCACCGCTACACCCTGCACACCGAGCTGCGCGTCGGCGGCAGGACCACCGACACCTACCGCACGCCCTTCGGCTTCCGCACCTTCCGCTTCGACCCGGACGAAGGCTTCTTCCTCAACGGCACCCCCCACAAGCTCAAGGGCGTCGACCTCCACCACGACCTGGGCGCGCTCGGCGCCGCGGTCAGCATCGACGCGATCCGCCGCCAGATGGAGATCATGCGGTCCATGGGCGTCAACGCCCTGCGCACCTCCCACAACCCGCCCGCGCCCGAGGTGATCCAGGTCTGCGAGGAGCTGGGCATCGTCATGCTGGTGGAGGCGTTCGACTGCTGGCGCACCGGGAAGAACCGGTACGACTACGGGCGGTTCTTCGACGAGTGGTGCGAGAAGGACGCCACCGAGATGGTGCTGGCGGCCCGCAACTCGCCCGCCGTGCTGATGTGGTCCATCGGCAACGAGGTCCCCGACTCCACCTCCACCGCCGGTCTCGCCATGGCCGACCGGATCATCGCCGCGATCAGGGCCGCCGACGACACCCGCCCGCTGGTCATCGGCTCCGACAAGTACCGCCGCCTCCCCGCCAAGGGCTCCGCGGCCGACCTGATGCTGGCCAAGCTGGACGGCCTCGGCCTCAACTACAACACCGCCAAGTCGGTGGACCAGCTGCACGCGGCCTACCCGCACCTCTTCCTGTTCGAGTCCGAGTCCTCCTCGGAGACCTCGACCCGGGGCGAGTACCAGGAGCCCGAACACCTCAACACCGGCGAGAATTACACGCCCGGAAGGCGCGGCACCTCCTCCTACGACAACAACCTCGCCTCCTGGACCATGAGCGGCGAGTACGGCCACAAGAAGGACCGGGACCGCAAGTGGTTCGCCGGGCAGTTCCTGTGGTCGGGCATCGACTACATCGGCGAGCCGACGCCCTATGACGTCTTCCCGGTCAAGGCGTCCTTCTTCGGCGCGGTCGACACCGCGGGCTTCCCCAAGGATATGTACTACCTGTTCCGGAGCCAGTGGACCGAGGAGCCGATGGTCCATCTGCTGCCGATGACCTGGAACCACGCGGAGGGTGACACGGTCGAGGTCTGGGCGTACTCGAACGTCGACACCGTCGAGCTGTTCCTCAACGGAAAGTCCCTGGGGGAACGGCGGTTCGACACCAAGAAGACCGTCGACGGCCGCACCTACCTGGAGACGACCGAGGCGACCGGCGACGACAAGACCTTCACCGACGGCCCCTACCCCGGCAGCTACACCAGCCCCAACGGCAGCGCCGGCAAGCTCCACCTGACCTGGAAGGTGCCCTATGCGCCGGGTCAGCTGAAGGCCGTCGCGCGGCGGGACGGCAAGGTGGTCGCCACGGATGTGCTGCGCACCGCCGGCGCCCCGCACGCGATACGCCTGACACCGGACCGCAAATCCCTGGCCGCCGACGGGCGTTCGCTGGTCTTCGTGACCGCCGAGGTGGTCGACCGGCGCGGGGTGGTGGTGCCCGACGCGGAGCACCTGCTCTCCTTCGAGGTGGCGAACGGCTCCCTCGCCGGGCTCGACAACGGCCGCCAGGAGAGCGCCGAGCGCTACCAGGCGAGCACCCGCACCGCCTTCCACGGCAAGGCCCTCGCCATCGTCCGCTCCGGCACGAAAACGGGCACTGTGAAGGTGACCGCCCGCGCCGACGGCCTGCGCGCCGGCACGACGACCGTACGGGCCACCCGCGCGGCGGACCGGGCCGAGACCGCCCCGCCCGCCTTCCGGCCGGAACACCCCGCGCCCGTGGACTACCCCCACGCGGACGCCAGTTACTCCGGCCGCCCGGACACCCTGCCCGCCGCCATGCTCGACGGCGACCCGGCCACCGGCTGGTCCAACGGCTTCTACAAGCAGGCCACGGCCCTGCTGCCCGCCTTCGACGGCGCCCGCACCGAGGACTGGGTCACGGTCGACCACGGACGCACCCGCGGCTTCGACCGGGTGGACGTCTCCTTCACCGTCGACGCCACGCACAGCCTGCCCGCGGCGATCGAGGTGGCGGTGTGGGACGGCCGGGCGTGGCGGGCCGTGCAGGACACGGCGATCGACTGGGCCACCGCCTCCGACGCCCCGACCGTGATCACCTTCAAGGCCGTCCGCGGCTCCCGGATCCGGCTCACGATGACGAGCCGCCACCCCGACGAGGCCCCGGGCGCCCTCCGCATCAGCAGGCTGGACACCCCGGCCGCCTGACCTCTCGGTCACGACGGTCCGGACGGACGGCGACCCAGCCAGTCCTGTCCGGACCGTTGACTGGGCGTCACATCAGCAACAACCATGGCGGGCATCCGCACCTGGGAGCGCTCCCACGCCGAGCGTCACCCGCACCTCTCCAGAGGAGCCCGGACGTGAAACGACGCAGAACCGCCCTGTTGTCCCTGACGGCCCTGCTGGCGACCGCGCTCACCGCGCTGCCCTCCGCACCGGCCGGGGCCGAGGAGGTCGAGCAGGTCAGGAACGGCACCTTCGACACGACCATGGACCCGTGGTGGGCCACCAGCAACGTGACCGCGGGGGTGTCCGACGGCCGGCTCTGCGCCGACGTCCCCGGCGGCACCGCCAACCGCTGGGACGCCGCCGTGGGGCAGAACGAGATCACCCTGGTGAAGGGGGAGTCGTACCGCTTCTCCTTCAGCGCGACCGGCACGCCCGCCGGGCACGTCGTGCGGGCGATCGTGGGCCTGTCGGTGTCGCCGTACGACACCTACCACGAGGTGTCACCGCAGCTCAGCGTCTCCGGCGACACCTACTCCTACACCTTCACCGCACCCGCCGACACCACCCAGGGTCAGGTCGGCTTCCAGCTCGGCGGCAGCGCGGATCCCTGGCGCTTCTGCATGGACGACGTCTCGCTGCTCGGCGGGGTGACGCCGGAGCCGTACGAGCCCGACACCGGGCCCCGGGTCCGCGTCAACCAGGTCGCCTATCTGCCCGCCGGGCCGAAGAACGCCACGCTGGTCACCGACGCCACGGCGAAACTGCCCTGGGAGCTGAGGACCTCCGGCGGGAAGACGGTCGCCCGGGGCACGACCGTGCCGCGCGGCGTCGACGCCTCCTCCGGGCAGAACGTCCACTCGATCGACTTCGGCGCGTACCGCAAGAAGGGCACGGGCCTCACGCTCGTCGCCGACGGCGAGACCAGCCGCCCCTTCGACATCGACGCGAGCGCCTATGAGCGGCTCCGGCTGGACTCGGCGAAGTACTACTACACCCAGCGCAGCGGCATCGCGATACGCGACGACCTGCGGCCCGGCTACGGCCGCCCGGCCGGGCACGTGGGCGTGGCCCCCAACAAGGGCGACACCGACGTCCCGTGCCAGCCCGGCGTCTGCGACTACACCCTGGACGTCAGCGGCGGCTGGTACGACGCCGGCGACCACGGCAAGTACGTCGTCAACGGCGGCATCTCCACCTGGGAGGTGCTGAGCACCCACGAACGCGCGCTGCACGCCCGCACCGGCGACCCCCGGGGGCTCGGCGACGGCACGCTCACCATCCCCGAGAGCGGCAACAAGGTCCCCGACATCCTCGACGAGGCCCGCTGGGAACTGGAGTTCCTCCTCAGGATGCAGGTGCCCGACGGCAAGCCGCTGGCCGGCATGGCCCACCACAAGATGCACGACGAGCAGTGGACCGGACTGCCGCTGCTGCCCAGTGACGACCCGCAGAAGCGCGAACTGCACCCGCCGTCCACGGCCGCGACCCTGAACCTTGCCGCCACGGCCGCACAGGCGGCCCGCCTCTACCGGCCCTACGACAAGGGGTTCGCCGACCGGGCCCTGGCAGCCGCCCGCAAGGCCTGGACGGCGGCGCTCGCCCACCCCGACCGCTACGCCTCCGAGAGCGACGGCGTCGGCGGCGGCGCCTACGCCGACAGCGACGTCACCGACGACTTCTACTGGGCGGCGGCCGAGCTGTACCTCAGCACGGGCGAGAAGCAGTTCCAGGACCACGTCCTGAAGTCGCCGGTCCACACGGCCGACCTCTTCACCCCCGTCGGCTTCGACTGGGCCCGCACGGGCGCGGCGGGACGGCTCGACCTCGCCACGGTGCCGAACAGGCTGCCCGGCCGGGACAAGGTCCGCCAGTCCGTCGTGAAGGGCGCCGACCGCTACCTGGCCACCCTGAAGGCTCACCCCTACGGCATGCCGTACGCCCCGGACGGCAACAAGTACGACTGGGGCTCCAGCCACCAGGTCCTCAACAACGCCGTCGTCCTCGCCACCGCGTACGACATCACCGGCGCCTCGAAGTACCGGGACGGCGCGCTCCAGAGCATGGACTACATCCTGGGCCGCAACGCCCTGAACATCTCCTACGTCACCGGCTACGGCGAGGTCAGCGCCCAGAACCAGCACAGCCGCTGGTACGCCCGCCAGCTCGACCCGAGCCAGCCGAACCCGCCGAAGGGCACCCTCGCGGGCGGACCGAACTCGAGCATCCAGGACCCCTACGCACAGAGCAAACTCCAGGGCTGCGTCGGTCAGTTCTGCTACATCGACGACATCCAGTCCTGGTCGACCAACGAGCACACGATCAACTGGAACGCCGCCCTGACCCGGATGGCCGCCTTCGTGGCGGACCAGGGATAGGGGCCGTCCCGGCGCGCCGGGTGCCGGGGGAGTCCGCCGACAGGACGCCTCCGGCACCCGCGCGTAGCCTGGTGTCATGCACGCGGTGCGGGTAGACGGCATCGAGGTCGCCTACGACCGGGTGGGCCAGGGCCCGCCCCTGGTGCTCGTGCACGGCGCCACCACCGACGCCCGCCTGTGGCGTCCGCAGCTAGCGGACCTGGCCGACGAGTTCACCGTCGTCGCCTGGGACGAGCCCGGGGCCGGCCGCTCCTCCGACGTACCGCCCTCCTTCGTCCTCGCGGACTACGCCCGCTGTCTGGCGGCCGTCATCGAGGACGTGGACCTCGGTCCGGCGCACGTCCTCGGCCTGTCGTGGGGCGGGACCGTGGTGCTGGAGCTCTACCGGCACCACGCCGAGCTCGTCCGGACGCTGCTCCTCGTGGACACCTACGCCGGCTGGAAGGGCTCGTTGCCCGCGGCGGAGGTGCGCAAGCGGGTCGAGGGCGCGGAGCGGATGCTCGCGGTCCCGGACGAGGAGTTCGCACCGACCATGCCCGGCCTGTTCGCCGGGCGGCCACCGGCCGATGCCGTCCGCCTGCTGTCCGTGATGTCCGCCGACACCCGGCCCCAAAGCATGCGGACGGAGCTGACCGTCATGGCCGAGGCCGACCAGCGCGACCTGCTGCCCGGGATCACGGTGCCGACCCTGCTGCTGTGGGGCGAGCTGGACGCGCGCTCGCCGGTGGACCTCGTCGCCCGTCCCCTCCTGGAGGCGATCCCGGAGGCCGCCCTGGTCGTGCTGCCCGGCACCGGGCACCTCAGCAACATCGAGTCCCCGGAGCCGTTCAACCGGACTGTCCGGGAGTTCTGTCGGTCCCATTCCTGAGCACGAGTTCCCCGGGCCGCTCATGGGCGGTCAGGGTGTGCAGCCGGGCCCGGTCGAGCGGCTCGTGCACCTCGACGTACTCGCCGTGCGGCAGCCGCTTGATCACGCCGGTCTCCCGGCCGTGCAGCACCAGCTCCCGGTCGCGCAGCTGGAGCCCCAGGCAGATCCGCCGGGTACGACGAAGACGGCCGCGGGGACGGCGAACATCCCGATCCGCACCGCCCACGTCACCGTGTTGATCGACAGATGGAGGCGGGTCGCCACGATGTCGTTGCCGCCGCCCGCCAGCAGCACCAGGTAGAGGCTGATCCAGGCCGCCCCGATCGCCGTGCGGACCGGGCGGTTGCGCGGCCGGTCCAGCAGATGGTGCTCGTTCCCGTCGCCGGTGAACCTGGCCTCCAGGAACGGGTACACGCCGATGAAGAGCAGCAGCAGCGGGAACACCACGATCGGGATGAACACGCCCAGCACCAGCGTGTGGCCCCACAGCGTGATCTCCCAGCCCGGCATGATCCGCACCAGCCCCTCCGCGAAGCCGAGGTACCAGTCGGGCTGGGCGCCCGTGGACACCTGGTCGGCGCGGTAGGGGCCGTACGACCACACCGGGTTGATCGTCGCCACCGCCGCCATCAGTGCGAGCACCCCGGACACCAGGAAGAAGAAGCCGCCTGCCTTCGCGAGGTACACCGGTATGAAGGGCGCGCCCACCACGTTGCGTTCGGTGCGCCCGGGGCCCGCGAACTGGGTGTGCTTGTGGTAGACGACCAGCAGCACGTGGATGACGATCAGCGCCGCCATCACCCCGGGGATCAGCAGGACGTGCAGCGAGTAGAACCGGGCCACGATGTCGTCCCCGGGGAACTCGCCGCCGAACAGGAACATCGCCACGTAGGTCCCAACGATCGGCACGGACAGCAGCGCGCCGTGCACGAACCTCAGGCCCGTGCCCGACAGCAGGTCGTCCGGCAGCGAGTAGCCGAACAGGCCCTCGAACAGGCCGAGGAAGAGCAGCAGCCAGCCGAACAGCCAGTTGACCTCGCGCGGCTTGCGGAACGAGCCGGTGAAGAAGTGCCGCATCATGTGCGTCAGCATCCCGGCGACGAAGACCAGCGCCGCCCAGTGGTGCAGCTGCCGGATCAGGAGCCCACCGCGCACGTCGAAGCTGATGTCCAGCGTCGAGGCGTACGCCTCGGACATGCGCACGCCGTTCAGCGGCGCGTAACTCCCCTGGTAGGTCACCTCGTTCATCGACGGATGGAAGAACAGCGTCAGATACACGCCGGTGAGGACCAGCACCACGAAGCTGTACAGGCAGATCTCGCCGAGCAGGAAGGACCAGTGGTCGGGGAACACCTTGCGCAGGTACTTCCTGCCGAGCGTGTGGGTGCCGAGCCGGCCGTCGAACCAGTCGGCGAGACGCTCGCCGCGTCCGGCGCTCACGCCGCCTCCCTGGGCAGGTGGGCGAGCTTGTCCGGGTTGGCCACGACGTAGATGCCCCGCACCCGGTCGCCCTCCGGGGTGAGGTCCAGGACCAGCACGGCGAACGGTGCGTCGCCGTCGAACAGCACCGCCGCGTCGTCGCCGTTGACCCGCCGGTAGTGGAACACCGGGTTGCTCGGGCCGCCCCGCCCGGACGTGAGCAGGCGGGCCACTTTGTCCCGGCCGTGCACCGGGCGCAGGCTCGCCGGCTTGCGCTTGCCGCCGGCGTCCGTCCACGCCGTGACGTCCGGCGCGAGGACCTCCATCAGCTCGGCGATGTCCCCGCCGAGCGCCGCCCGCACGAAACGCTCGGTCGCCTCCCGCCGCACCCGCGGATGTGCCTCGTACCGCGGACGCCGCGCGTTCACGTGCTCCCGGGCCCGGTGCGCCAACTGCCGGACGGCGGCGGGGGACCGGTCGATGATCTCGGCTATCTCGGCGTGCGGGTAGCCGAACACCTCGCCCAGCACGAACACGGCCCGTTCCAGCGGGGTCAGCGACTCCAGGACCACCAGCATCGCCAGCGACACCGACTCCGAGCGCAGGGCCGGGCCGTCGGCGGTGTCGGAGCCCTCGTCGGCGACCAGCGGCTCGGGCAGCCAGGAGCCCACGTACGTCTCCTGCCTGCGGCTGATCACGGCGCGGCGCCGCAGCGCGTGGTTGACCGCCACCCGGACCAGATAGGCCCGGGGATTGTCGACGCCCTCCAGGGGAGCGCCCCCGCCGCGGGCCGTCCAGGACAGCCAGGTCTCCTGAAGGACGTCCTCGGTGTCGGCGACGCTGCCCAGCATGTTGTAGACGACGCCGGACAGCAGCTCGCGGTGGTCGACGAACACCCCGGTCGCCTCGTCGAGCGGGGCGGCGGTGTCGGGTACGGGGATCTCGGTCATGCGTGGTCCTCCCAGAAACGCGCTCCCTACCGCGAGCCGCGCGGGGACCCGGAATGTGACATCGGGCGGTGCGATGTGATGCAGATCTCAGCGGATGACCCGTGGCGCACCGCCTTTGGTACCGTCGGCTCAACCCTCTGACCTGGGCGTATTTACGAGTCAGTACCCGAGCGGTACCGTGAAGGCATGCCAGCTCTCAACGTGGAGTTCAGCGACCGCGAACTTGAGGACCTGCGGCAGATCGCCAAGGAGCGCGGTACGTCCATGAAGGCGCTCGTGCGGGAGGCGGCCGCCGCCGACATAGCCCGCCACCGGGCGCTGCAGGAGGGCGCGGAGGCCTTCCGCAGGTTCTTCGCGACCCACGCCGACGAGTTCGCCGCCGCCTTCCCGGACGACGAACCGCCCGCCAAGGGCGAGGGGCGGGCTGCCTGACCGATGGCACCCGTCCTCCATATCGACGTGCCCTGGCTGCTCCAGCGCCACGAAGAGGTCCTGCCGGACCAGCCCACCATCAACGACTTCTCCGCGTTGGTGGCCGCGGTCGCCCGGCACCGTGTCGACCCGCCCCGTCTCGGCGTCAACTCCGACCCGGCCTGGCGAGCCGCCGCGCTGCTGCACACCATCACCCTGCTGCGGCCGCTCCCGTCGGCCAACGCCCGCTTCGCGTGTGCGACGGCCGTGGCGTACATGTTCGTCAGCGGCGTCGGCATCGATCCGCCCTACGGCGCCCTCGTCGACCTCGCCCGCGATCTGATGTCCGGCACGACCGACGTCTACGGTGCGGCGGACCGGCTGCGGTCCTGGCAGATCTGAAAGGTCGAAAACCGGTACGAACGGCGTGCGCCTGTTCCTATTTCTGACTTTCTGTCAATGGGCTTGATGTTGCACCGGCGCCTTGTTGGTCGTGTGGGGGTTGTGCAAGAGTGAAACACACGTGCGGGGGGAATGGCCGGGTGTCGCACGCGTTTTGTAGACCGGGTCCGATTCGCCGTCGGTGAATTCGCACCTCCCGCGCCCCGTCAAAAAAGGTACGCACCAACCGGGCTCCTTTTTCGGCGGCAGGACTTCTGGTGCCACATGCGCGTGGGAAGGAACCATCTCAGTGCCCACCCCCCACCCCCCTCGCCCTCCGTATCCCCCGCCCGGCGGGGATCCCGGGGAATCCGATGAATCTCTCGCCGCCCCGCTGAGAGGCAGCCCGGAGGGCGGGGTCGCCGCCCATTCCGTCGCGCTGCTGATGGCGCGGCACTGGCAGCCGGTGTACGAGTACGCGGTCATCTGTCTGGCCTCGTCGGCGCAGGTCGCCGAGATGGTCACCGGGACCGCCTTCCACCGGACCCTGAACCGCCTCGCCTTCGGTGAGTCGGCCGTCGCGCTGCGCCCGGCGCTTCTGGTGACCGTGCGCGACACGGTCCGCCAGTGGTCCGGCGACGATCGAATATCCGCCGTACTGCCGGCGTTGCAGAAACCGGCCGGAGGGCGCGGGCTGCGCGCTGCGACGTCCATGACGCCCGAAAATCGCGTCCTCGCGGAGCGGGCATTTCAGGCACTTCCCGCAGCCGCGCGCTGTTTGCTCTGGCATGTCGAGGTCGAGGCCGATGCTTTAAGTGTCCCGGCCGGTCTGCTGGGCATGGATACCGACCTCGCGTCGGCCGCACTCGAACAAGCGCGTGATAAATTCCGCAAGGGTTGTGTACATGCCCATAGTGAACTCGCGCCGACGCAGGATTGCCGCTTCTACAACCGCCTCCTCGACGTGCCGATCCGCCGCGGCGGCGCACTGCTGCCCGACGTCCAGGAACATCTGGCGGAGTGCCGCTACTGCCGCGACGCGGCCGAACAACTGAGCCACTTCGAGGGCGGGCTCGGCCTGCTGATCGCCGAAGCGGTCCTCGGCTGGGGCGCCCGACGCTACCTCGACTCCCGCCCGGGCCGGAGCGCGCACGGCACGCGGGGCGGACGCGCGGGCCGGCGCGGCGCAGGGCGCGGTGACGGGCGGCCCGGGGGCGGACGCCACCGCCTGCTGTCCCGGATCCCCGTGCAGGTCCGCCGGGTCCAAGGCGTGCGCATCCCGGACGCGCTGCGCTCCTCACGGGCGCTGCTCTCGGGCGTCGGCGCGGTGTCGGCCGGGGTGCTGGCCACCGTGCTCATCATGAGCGCGTCGTCCTACGACGGCGGCCAGGCCGACCCGGCCGGCTCCAACAGCGCCGCCGGCGGCAACGGCGCCGAGACCGGGACCCCGCCCGACACGGCCGGGCTTCCCACGGCACCGGGCGTGACACGGCTGCGCAACGCCGGCGCCGACCTGTGCCTCGACGTCCGGGACCGGCCGAAGGAGGGCGCGGGGACCGAGCTGGCCGAGTGCTCGGCGGCATGGACCCAGCAGTGGACGTACGAGAACGACGGGCTGCTGCGCAGCGTCGCCGATCCCGGCCTGTGCCTGGACTCGCACAAGGACGCCGGCGTCGTCGTCCTCGGCACCTGCGCCGAGGAGGACACCGAGCGGACCGACGACGTGCGCTACGACCTCACCGTGCAAGGGCAGTTGCTCCCCCGCTGGGACGAGCAGCTCGCCCTCGCCGCCACCCACGACGACCCCGGTGCCGACATCGTCGTCAAGGTCCGCGACCGCTCCGACACACAGCGCTGGCAGGCCGAGCCCGTGCCGACGACGGCGGGTTCCCTGTCGATCGAGGAGCCGGAGGAGCCGACGGCCCGGCAGGTGACCCTGCCCCAGGGCCGGACGGCGTGAGCAGGGGCCCAGGAGCCTGAGCGGGGCCGCGCGGCGCACGCGTCGCGCGGCCCCGCTTCTCAGGCCGGGTTCTCGACGAGGTCGGCCGGGCCGATCGTGCCCGGCGTGGCGTGGCCCGACAGGGCGAGGGTCAGGTCGAGTTCGGCCAGCAGGCAGCGGATGACGTGCTCGACGCCCGGCCGGCCGTCGAGGCCGAGGCCGTAGACGTACGGGCGGCCGACGAGGACGGCGCGGGCGCCGAGGGCGAGCGCCTTGAAGATGTCGTCGCCGGTGCGGACTCCGCTGTCGAAGAGGACGGTGAGCCGGTCGCCGACGGCCTGCGCGACGCGGGGCAGCGCGTCGGCCGCCGCGACGGACCCGGCCACCTGGCGCCCGCCGTGGTTGGAGACGACGACCCCGTCCATGCCCGCCTCCGCTGCCTGCCGGGCGTCGTCCGGGTGCAGCACGCCCTTGAGGACGATCGGGCCCTCCCAGTTCTCCCGCAGGAACGCCAGGTCCGGCCAGGACTTCGCCGGGTCGGCGAACATCCCGACGAAGTGCATCACGGCCGCGTTCGGATCCTCGTGCACCGGCTTGGCCAGACCCGTCTGGAAGGCCGGGTCCGAGAAGTAGTTGGCCGTGCCGACGCCGTGCAGGAACGGCAGATACGCCTGGTCGAGATCGCGCGGCCGCCACGCCAGCAGCGGCGTGTCCAAAGTGACCACGAGGACGCTGAACCCGGCCGCCTTCGCCCGGTTCAGGAAACTGCGGGCCACCTCCGGGTCCCTGGGCCAGTACAGCTGGAACCACCGCTCGGCGTCGCCCATCGCCTCGGCGACCTGCTCCATGGGCGTGCTCGACGCGGACGACAGCACGAAGGGCACGCCCTGCGCGGCGGCGGCCCGGGCCGCGGCGGACTCGGCGTCCGGGTGCATGATCGACAGCACGCCGACCGGAGCCAGCGCCAGCGGGGCCGGCAGGGCACGGCCCAGCACCTCGACCGACAGGTCCCGTTCGTGCACGTCCCGCAGCATGCGCGGCACGATCCGGCGACGCTCCAGGGCGGCCCGGTTGGCGCGGGCCGTGCTGCCGTTGCCCGCGCTGCCCGCCACATAGCCGACCGGGCCGGGCCCGAGCCGCTGCTCGGTCAACTCCTCCAGCCGCGTCAGATCGGTGGGCAGCCGGGGTACGGCACCCGTCATCCCGTTCAGATAGATCTCGTACTGGAAGTCCGCCCAGTGCTTGCCCACCGTACGCAGCCGCCTCTCGTCGTCTCCTCGTCGAGACCGTGCTTCACGCCGACGATACCGAGCGGTATGGGCGACGGGGGATCAGGGGCCGACCGCCGACACGAGGACCGTGGTGACCGCGCAGGCGAGGCGGTGGAGCGCGGGGCGGCGCGGTGGCGCGGCGGACGGCCGCTCGCCGACGCGTGGGTGTGCGGCGGCGTGCGGGCCCCGTCCTCTGGGGTGCTGCCGACGGTAGGGCGCCGCCGGCGAGCGACACCACAGGACGGTTCATCCGTTCTCGGTGCGGTGAGTGGATCAATCCTCCACCCCGTGGTCACTCCTCGTCATCCTTGTGCCCGGCGTGATCCGCTTGATCCGGCTCGGCGTCCGGCCCCTGGGCCCGGACCCGCTGCACGTGTTCGAGGGAGTCGCGCAACTCCGCCAGCCAGTCGTCGGTGTGGCGCTGGACCAGGCGCACGCACCAGGCCAGTGCGTCACTGCGGCTGCGGGCGACGCCGCCGGCGATCAGGGTGTCGAGGACCTGGCGCTCCGGCTGGCGCAGCCGCGTCATGACGGGCGCGGCCACGTGCGTGAAGAGCGATCGCCGCCCGCCGCACTCCACACCCCAGGACACCTTCCGGCGGAACCGGTGCTCGGCCTCCCGGGCCACGGACATCCGGTCCTCGCGCGTGCGTTCCCGGAACTCCTGCACCCGGCTCTCCAGGGCCGCCTCCCGCTCGGCGGCCGGGGCGTCCTCGGCCAGCCGGGGTGCGGGGATGCGGCCGATCACGGTGATCTCCTCGCGGTCGACCGTGATCTCGATCAGTTCCTCGAAGAGGTCGTCGGGAAGGCGGCCGGCGAACCAGCCGCGCAGTTTCTCTCGCTGCTCTGTCGTAATCATGTAATGACGATTACTCGACCAGAGCATGAATACAAGGGGTAACAAAGCAGTCGGCCGAGAGCGGAATCGGAATGTTTCAGGCCTATTAACGAACGTGTGGGAATCGGCCATCTGGCCGCTTCGCGTCCCCGGAACCCGTGCGGTTACGGGCTTCACGCGGGCCGATTCCGTAACTTCACGCCACTGATTCAACACGCAAGGTTACTGAAACCGGTGGGGTCGATGTGTGCTTCGGCGATGGACTCGGCAGACTCGCGTTCGCCGTCCCGGGCACCGACCGAGCGCGGGCCGGCACACCCTGTAATCGAGCGGAAGGATGCACACAATGCGGAACACCGCGCGCTGGGCCACGACTCTCGGCTTGACGGCCACCGCCGTCTGCGGACCCCTCACCGGGTCCGCGCTCGCCACTCCGGGTCAGGCCCCCACCGCGCTCTACGCCCCGTCGGCCCTCGTTCTCACGGTGGGTCACGGTGAGAGCGCGGCCGAAGCGACTCCGGAACGCGCGGTCACCCTGACCTGTGCCCCGACGCCCTCCGGCACGCACCCGGTCGCCGCCTCCGCCTGCGCGCAGCTGCGCGGTGTCGGCGGCGACATCCACGCCCTGACCGCCACGGACGGCGTGATGTGCACCAAGCAGTACGACCCGGTCGTCGTCACCGTCGACGGTGTCTGGCAGGGCCAGAGGGTCTCGTACGAGCGCACGTTCTCCAACGAGTGCGTGAAGAACGCCTACGGTTCCGGCGTCTTCGCGTTCTGAGGGACCGGGATCGCGCTGTTCCCGTGAGGCACAGCGGTTCGAGGCTGGGGAGCCGGGCCGCTGTCGCGGGGACCTGCGATCTCGCACAAGGGGGCCGGCGGGCGGAGTGGGGCCACCCGCCGGCCCCTGGGCTCACCGGCCACCGTGCACCGGGCTCAGACCCGGTCGCGGTGGCTCGTGTCGCACCACGGATAGCGGCGGCTGCGGCGACAGGTACACAGGGCCACGCGGAAACGGTCCGAGGTGACGACGGAACCGTCCTCCAGCTCCACTTCGACGGGGCCTTCCATCAGCAGCGGGCCCTTGCGCTGGACCGTGACGCGGCGCGGCGCCGCGGACCGGTCAGACGGGGAGTTCGGCACGGACGACCACCAGCTCTTCCTTGTCCTCGGCGGCGGGCAGCAGCCCCCGCTCCCGCAGCCAGCGTTCCCGGCCGCGCAGCACCGGGCCGAACGCGATCCGCCGCCGGCGCGTCACCGCGGCCTTCAGGCCCGACGAGCGCAGCTGGCCGACGGTCAGGTCCGGGCCGCTGAGCGCGGACTGCACCAGCAGCAGCACCCCGCCCGGACGCAGCAGGTCAGGCGCCTCCCGGCAGATCCGGTCCACGACCAGCCGTCCGTCGTCGCCCGCGTCCCAGGCGCGGGCCGCGCCCCGCGGCCGTCGGGTGCCGCCCGGCGCCGGCACGTACGGCGGATTGGCCAGGATCAGGTCGAACGACTCGCCGCGCACCGGATCAAAGAGATTGCCGTGCCGGATGCGGACCGGCAGCCCAGCCCGTACGGCGTTCAGCCGTGCGGCCCACACCGCCCTGCGGGACACGTCCACGGCCGTGACGCGAAAGCCCCGGCGCGCGGACTCCAGGGCCAGGGCACCGGTGCCGGTGCCGACGTCCAGCACCTCCGCGCCCGGCGGCAACGGCTCGTCGGACAGGGCTCCGGCCAGCAGCTCGGTGTCTTCCTGCGGGGCGTACACGCCCGGGGGTACCAGTGGGTTCACGGCGCTCGGGTACCCGGCTATTCAGGAGATATGGGCCGCTTCAGGGGCAATCGGTGCGCGCAGTGACGAACGTGACACACGCCAGTCGGCGAGCAGCCGGGCGCCGAAGCGGTCCTCGACGAACCCGGTGGCGTCGATCCCGAACGCGACATCCGCGGCCAGGTGCGGCTCCTCCGCCAGCAGACCGCCGATGACGTCATGGCGCACCACCTGCTCGTGGACGGCGTCGGCCTCGACGTGCTCGTCGTAGAAGTGCTCGGCCGCCGGCCCGGCGCCGGTGCGGCGCATCGCCTCGGCGAGCCGCCGGGAACCCGGCGACGAGGTGATCTCGACCGTCGCGAAGTGGCCGACCAAGGCGCCCCTGAGGGCCCGGTGCAGGCCGAAGAGGGACATGAGGTTCACCGTGACCAGGGCCTCGGCGCACACCGCGTCGAGGTAGCGGCCATAGGTGGTGTCCAGGCCCAGGTCCGTCATCAGGTCGGCGAACAGCCGGGCGTGCACCCGGTCGGCCCGGCCGCCGCCCCACTCGTCGAACTCCACCGCCGCCATCCCGGCCTTCGCCCGGCCCCACAGCCTGGGCAGCACCCAGGCATGCGGGTCCGCCTCCTTGAGGTGGTACAGGGAGCGCTGGGCCGCGTACTCGCGCAGCTGCCACAGCTCGCCCTCGTCGCGCAGGAAGTGGCTGACGCCCGTGCCGTCGACGGGCTCGACCAGGAGGTCCGCCAGCGCCTCGTCCACGCTGTCGTGGACCCGGGCGTCGGCGCGCAGGGCCGACAGGAAGCGGTGCTCCAGGGCCGCGCGGGTGCGCAGCAGCTCGGGATCCCATTCGTGGTCGGGGGACACGCCCGCGAACCCGCGGTAGTGCAGCTCGTAGCACACGTACAGGGCCAGCTGGAGATCCTCGCCGTACACCGCGGCCCGGGCGACGTCCTCCAGGCGGGGCAGCCGGCCCGCACCCCGCAGGTACGCCTCGACGCCCCCGCTCAGCGGGCCGCGCGGGGAGGGCAGTCCTGGTGCTCCACGGTCGTGCTCCATGCCGGCCGGGTACCCGGCCGGCGTCCGGAGTCACCTACCCGCGTAGCTCCGGTGCGGACGAGTACTCCGGCACCTCATGAAGGCACTCGTGGTCAACTGCACCCTCGAGAAGTCGCCGGAGACCTCGAACGCCGAGGCATTGGCGAGCGTCGTCGTCGAGCAGCTGGAGAAGGAGGGTGTCGCCTCGTGCGGGCGGTCGACCTGGACATCGGCCCGGGGGTGACCAGCGAGCCGGTGCACGAGGGCGATGCCTGGCCGGACGTGCACGAGTGGCTGCTGGAGTCCGAGATCCTCGTCATCGCCTCGCCGACCTGGCTCGGCGGGCCGTCCTCCGTCGCCCAGCGGGTGCTGGAGCGGATGGACGCGATGATGTCCGAGACCGACGACGAGGGCCGGCCGGTCGCCTACAACCGGGTCGCGGGCGTGGTCGTCACCGGCAACGAGGAGGGGCGCACCATGTGATCAACGAGATCACGGGCGCCCTGGAGGACATCGGCTACACGATCCCCGGTCAGGCGTGGACCTACTGGAACCAGGGGCCGGGCCCGGGGCCCGGCTTCCTGGACGCCGAGCGCGGCCGCGACTGGTCGCGGTCGACCGGACGGGCCATGGCGGCCAACCTGCTCGGCGTGGCGCGGGCCCTGGCGCAGCGGCCGCTCGGCCCGCCGCCGCAGTAGCCCGGGCCCGCCCAGCCCCTCCTTTCAGTCCCCGTGGGACTCCTCCTGGGCGCGCGTGTTGGGGGTGATGGCCTCTCCGGCCTCGCCCCGGCGGCGTCGCTGCTCGGCGGATTCCTCGGTGCGGTTCTCGGCGTCCTCGATCTCGCGCAGAACCTCCTCCAGCGCCGTCTCGGGCTTCTTGTCGGAGCCGTCGTGGTCGTTGTCCTGGGACACGGGGGTCTCCTTCCTGTCTTCGGTGCGTCCGTTGTCGTCTGCCGGCGTTCAGGTGGAGGCGGTGGCGATGCGCAGCGGCACCGGGTCGGGAGGGGCCGCCTCCTCGGTGCGGCGGGTGACCTCCGCCCACCAGGCCGGGCCGTCCTCGATGTGCCGCAGCAGCACGCCCTCGCGGATCGCCCAGGGGCACACCGTGACGGACCTGAGGCCGGTCAGTTTCATCGCGGTGTGCGCGACGACCGCCCCGGCCAGGCTCTGCGCGGCCCGCGGGGCGGAGATGCCGGGCAGCTGCGCGCGTTCCGCGGCGGGCAGGGCGGCCAGCCGCGGGATCGCCTCCCGCAGCGCCGCCCGGTGCAACCGCCGGTCCACGAACGGGCCGTGGCGTCCGGGCGCCGTACCGCACAGCCGTCCCAGCTGCTGGAAAGTGCGTGAGGTGGCGACCGCGGTGCGCGGGCCCTCCCAGCGGATCCGCGCCGCCACGTCCCGCAGCTGGTGACGGACCCTGCGGCGCAACGCCCGCACCCGCTCCGGCGACGGCGGGTCCTCGTCCTCGAAGAACTCGTGGGTGAGCCGCCCGGCGCCCAGCGGCAGCGAGGCCACGAAATCGGGCAACCGGCCGCGTCCGAAGGCGACTTCGAGCGAGCCGCCGCCGATGTCGAGCAGGGCGAGCGGACCCGACCGCCAGCCCATCCAGCGCCGGGCACCGAGAAACGTCAGCTCCGCCTCGACCTCGCCCGGCAGGGTGCACAGGTCCACGCCGGTACGGGTACGGACGGCGTGCAGCACCTCGTGCCGGTTCGACGCGCCGCGCACCACGGCGGTCGCGAACGCCAGCGGGGCCGCAGCACCCCACCGGGTGGCGGTCCGGCTCGCCTCGGCGACCGCGTGCACCAGTTGTTCGACGGCCTGCTCAGGGATGGGTCCCCCCGGTGTGACCTGCTCGGACAGCCTGAGCCGCCACTTGGCGGTGTGCACCGGAAGCGGCACGCCACCGTCCGCGTCGGCGACCACCAGTCTGACCGTGTTCGATCCCACGTCCACCACGCTGATTCGCATGGGCCGTGGGTACCCACTTCCGGGAGAGCCCAACGGTCGGGGCCCCGGAGTACGGCGAAGACGCGCCACCGGGCGGACCGGGCCTCGTCACGCCATCTGGCGCCGCACCAGCTCGTGCAGTCGGCCGCCGGTGTCGGCGAGCAGCTGGGCGGGCGGGCCCTGCTGGACGACCTTGCCGTCCTCCATCACCACGACCCGGTCGGCGTCCAGCACGGTCGACAGGCGGTGGGCGATGACGATCCGGGTGGCGTTGAGGGCCTTGGTGCTCTCCATGACCGTGCGCTGGGTCTCGTTGTCGAGGGCGCTGGTCGCCTCGTCGAAGAAGAGGATGCGCGGCCGGCGGATCAGTGCCTGGGCGATCATCAGCCGCTGGCGCTGGCCGCCGGAGACGGCGCCGCTGCCCGAGACGATGGTGTGCAGGCCCATCGGCATCCGCTTGATGTCCTCGGCGAGACCGGCCATCTCGGCCGCCGCCATCGCCTCCTCCGGCGTGTACGGCTCGGTGCCGCAGATGACGTCCAGGATCGAGCCGGTGAACGGCTGCGCGTGCTGGAGCACCACACCGCACTGGCGGCGCACCGCCGACTGGTCGAGCGCGGCCAGGTCCTGACCGTCGTAGAGGACGCTGCCCGACACCGGGCGGTCGAAGCCGATCAGCAGGCGCAGCAGCGTCGACTTGCCGCAACCGCTCGGGCCGACGACCGCGACGAACTCGCCCGGCCGCACCTCGAACGACACGTCGTCCAGCACCAGCGGACCGTCGTCCGAGTAGCGGAAGGACAGCCGCCGCGCCTCCAGCGCCCCGGACAGCGGGCCCGGACGCGTGCTCGCCGTGCGCACCTCCGGTGTCGCGTCCAGCACCGGCTTGATCTCCTCGTACATCGGCAGCGCCGCCACGGCCGAGACGAAGGCGTTCGTCAGCTGGGTCACCGAGGTCAGCACCATCGTCACCGAGGTGTTGAAGGTGAGGAACGCGGCCGCCGACATCGAGCCGCGGGCCGGACCCGCCAGCAGCATGAACATCAGCAGCGTGCACAGCGGCAGATACACCGCGCCCAGCACCGACGTGAGGTTCTTGATGCGCCCGACCTTCTGCTGGAGCTCGCGGCTGCGCGCGAACCGGGACGCCCACGCGGCGTACGCGTAGTTCTCGGCGGCGGCCACCCGCAGCTTGGGCAGACCGCGCAGCGTCTGGAAGGCCTGGTTGTTCAGCTTGTTGGAGAGCACCACCAGCCGTCGCTGCCACCGCACCTGCCACAGTCCGAGCCCCAGGAACACGGCCGCGATGACCACGAGCATGCCGATCGCGGCCATCGCCATCGGCACGCTGAACCACAGCAGCAGCCCCAGGTTCATCGCCCCGACCGTCACCGACTGGGCGACCGTCGGACCGACTCCCGCCAGCAGCCTGCGGATCGAGCTGATGCCCATGGCCGCACTGGCCAGTTCGCCGGTGGAGCGCTCGGTGAAGAACCTCGTCGGCAGCCTGAGCAGCCGGTCCCACACGGCCGGCTGGAGCGTGGCCTCGATGCGGCCCTCCAACCGCAGGATGGTCAGGTTCTGCAACAGCATGAAGGCCGCCGCCACCACGCTGCTGAGCATCACCGCCAGACACACCTGCACGATCAGGTCCGTCTGCGCCTTCGGCACGAACTCGCCGAGCACCTTGCCGGTCGCGATGGGCACCAGCGCGCCGATCGCGACCGTGACCAGTCCGCTGAGCAGCAGCCCGGTCAGGTCGCCGCGCGTGCCCTGCATGCAGAACCGCAGCAGCCTCAGCGGACTGAGCCCGCGTTCGGGGAGCGGGCGGTAGAACATCACCGCGCGCGGCTCGAACTCGTCGGCGTTGGCCCTCTCGACCGGCGTCTCACGGCCGGTGGACGGATGGACGGCGACGTATCCGCCGCGCCTCCACAGCAGCGCCACCGGCGCTCCGGACAGGGCCCGGTGACCGACGAGCGGCCCGACGTTGTCCCGCCACCAGCGGCCGTCCAGGCGCACGGCCCGGGTGCGGACGCGGGAGGCCAGGGCGACCTGCTCGACCGGGTCGAGGCGGTCGCCGCCGGTGCCCTTCTGGGTGGGCTCGGTGAGGCTGATCCCGGCCGCCTGCGCGACGAGCTTGCACGCCGCGTACGTGGCGTCGGCGTCGGCCGCGGTGGTCCGCTTCGACGACCGCTTCCCGATCGAGGCGAGCAGCGTCTGGTCGGCCTGGGCGCGCACCGCCTCACCGGCCTTGATGCCCTCGGCCGTGCGCGACTCGTGGGTGCGCTCCAGCTGCTCGATCCAGCGGTCCAGCGTGGTCAGCAGGCGGTACTGCTGGTCGACCATGGACTGCCACAGCGCCGGGTCCATCAGCAGGTCGGCCGCGGCCTCCGCGCCGTACAGCGAGCCGTACTGCACGCTGCCCGGGGGCACCTGCATCCAGAACACGTCGTCGTCCGTGGGCGCGGCGGCCCGTTCGGTGGCCATCGGCGCCTGGAAGAGGATCGACAGGCTGCGGCCGACGCCCAGGGCCAAGGCGTACTCCAGCGGGCTCGTCGTCGGCGGCACGTACTGCGGGTTGCCGTACTCGTCGTACGACCAGGTCGCGGTGTTGGCGGGCTGGTACAGCTCGCGCAGGCCGATGCGGTGCACCACGCAGTCCCGCAGCGGGCGGGCCACCAGGGTGTGCTGGGGCCCCGCCACGGGCCCGAGCACCAGCGAGCCCGCCTCCAGCCGGCCCAGGTGGTGCCAGTGGCCCTGCCCGCCGGCGTCCACCGCGAACAGGTCGACGGCACCCGAGGCGACCAGCCACAGCACCTGCGGGCCCTCCAGGTCCAGGCGGTTGAACCCGGCGCAGTCGATGCGCGAGCCCATCTGCCCGAAGGCGTTGAGGACGAGGTCGCCCTCGTGTCCCTGAACGGCCGTCATCTCACCGCTCCCTGACCAGTGCCGCGTACGCTCCGCCGCGCGCCACCAGATCCTCGTGCCGTCCCCGCTCCACGATCGTGCCGTGCTGGAGGACGACGATCTCGTCGCTGTCGCGGACCGTACTGAGCCGGTGCGCGATCACCACACAGGCACAGCCGCGCCTGCGCAGGTTGTCCATCACGACCAGCTCGGTCTCCGCGTCCAGCGCGCTCGTCACCTCGTCGAGCACCAGGATGCTCGGCCGGCGCACCAGCGCCCGCGCGATCTCCAGGCGCTGGCGCTGCCCGCCGGAGAAGTTGCGCCCGTCCTGCTCGACCTTGCTGTGGATGCCGCCCGGACGCCGCGCGATCACGTCGTAAAGGGCCGCGTCGCGCAGCGCGTCCTCCACCGCCTCGTCCGGGATGGACGGGTCCCACAGCGCCACGTTGTCGCGGACCGTGCCCTCGAAGAGGAACACGTCCTGGTCGACGAAGGAGACGGAGGCGGCCAGCGCCCCGCGCGGGATGTCCTCGATGCGCTGTCCGTCGATGCGGATCACGCCCTCCCACGGCGCGTACAGGCCGGAGATCAGCCTCGACACCGTGGACTTGCCGCTGCCGGACCCGCCGACCAGCGCGACCTGCTGCCCGGGACCGACCGTCAGGTCGAACCCGGTGAGCAGGGGCTTGTCGAGCGGGCTGTAGCCGAAGGTGATGTTCTCCAGCTCGACGTGGCCCTGGAGGCGGCGCGTCGACTCGCCGGACTCGGGGCGGCCGTAGAGCGGATCGGCCTTGAAGTTCTCCACGTCCTTCAGCCGCGCCACGTCGGCCGCGAAGTCCTGGATGCGGCCCGCGACGCCGTTGAGCCGGGTCAGCGGGGCCGTGAACCGGGTGACCAGGGCCTGGAAGGCGACCAGCAGACCGACCGAGATGTGGCCCTCGACCGCCCGCATGCCGCCGATCCAGAGGATCAGCGCGCTGTTGAGGGTGGCCAGCGTCGGCGCGACCACGCCCAGCCAGGCACTTGGCACACCGAGCCGCTGCTGCTCCTCCAGCGTGGTGGCGTGCTGCCCGGCCCACTTGCGGAAGTAGCCGTCCTCGCCGCCGGTCGCCTTCATCGTCTCGATCAGCTGGAGGCCGGTGTAGGCGGTGTTGGTCAGCCGGGCCGTGTCGGCGCGCAGCTTCGCCGTGCGCGTGGCCCGCAGCCGGATGACGACCCGCATGGCCACGACGTTCAGCAGCGCCACGCCGATGCCGACGAACGTCAGCTGCGGGTCGTAGGTGTAGAGCAGCACCGCGTACAGGACGACGACGACCGCGTCCACGCCCGCCGCCGCGAGGTCGCGGGACAGGGTCTCGGCGACCGCGTCGTTGGACTGCAGCCGCTGCACCAGGTCGGCCGGGCTGCGCTGGGAGAAGAACGTCACCGGCAGCCGCAGCAGATGGCGCAGGAAACGGGCGCTGGACAGCGTCGAGGAGATGATGCGGCCGTGCAGCAGATTGGCCTGCTGGAGCCAGGTGAGCACGACCGTGAGCAGCACGCAGGCCGCCATCGAGGCGAACAGCACGCCCAGCAGCGAGGTCTGGTTGCCGATCAGGAACTCGTCGATGTAGGTGCGGCTGAGCGCGGGCACCGCCGCGCCGACCGCCACCAGCAGCAGGCTCGACAGGACGGCGGCGGGCATCGTGCCCGCGGTGCCGCGCAGCCGCGCGGGCATCGCGCCGAGGATGCCGGGCTTGCGGCCGCCCCGGGTGAAGTCCTCGCCGGGCTCCATGACCAGCACGACACCGGTGAAGCTGCCGTCGAAGTCCTCCATGGGGACGAAGCGGCGGCCCTTGCCGGGGTCGTTGATGTAGACGCCACGGCGGCCGAAGCGGCGGCCCATGCCGTCGTAGACGACGTAGTGGTTGAACTCCCAGAACAGGATGGCCGGCGACTTCACCTCGGCGAGGGCGGCCAGGTCCATCTGCATGCCCTTGGCCGTCAGGCCGTAACTGCGGGCGGCCTTGAGGAGGTTGCTGGCGCGCGAGCCGTCGCGGGAGACGCCGCAGGCGATGCGCAGCTCCTCCAGCGGGACGTGCTTGCCGTAGTGGCCGAGCACCATCGCGAGGGAGGCGGCGCCGCACTCCACGGCCTCCATCTGGAGCACGGTGGGCGTGCGGACGGTCTTCGCCCCGGCCTTGGGCACCTTGCGCTTCGGCGGGGCGGCGCGGCGGCGGCCCCGGGTGTCCGGTGCGGTCGCGGTCACGGCAGCAGCCAGTCGACGGGACGCTGGTCGGCCAGCCGGATCGACCCCGAGGCCAGCGTCATGGAAGTCAGCTTGAACGGCGGCCCGTCCGCGGAGGACCACTGGTACCCGCTCTTCGTGGCGGACGACTTGTCCAGCCGGACCGTCACGGCCACCGGCCTGCCCTTCTTCGTGAACTGCTCGCCCAGCTGGCTGTCCCCGAGGAACGCGGCGATCTGCTGCGGGGACTGGGCCGAGCGGTCCACCGACTTCACATGGCCGCGCAGCACGCCGTACTCCTGCGTCGGCACCGACTGCACGGTCAGGTCGACGGCGGCGTCGTCGGGGATCGATGCGGCGTTCTCGGCCGGGACGTAGACCGTCGCGTACAACGCGTCCGTGGTGTGGGCGACCTTCTCGACGGAGGCGACGTTCGCGCCGGTCTGGATGATCTGCCCGACGGTCGCGGCGAGCGCGGAGACACGGCCCGCGTCGAGCGTGCGGACGACGGTCTCGCCCTTGGGCGTACGGACCTTGAGCACAGGGGAGTTCGCGGGCAGCGTCTCGCCCTGCTTCGCGAGGACCGCGGTGACCTGGCCGGCGACGGGGCTCTGCAGGAGGTAACTGCCCTGCCCATGCGTGAGGATGGCGGGTGCGCTGACGGTGGAGGTCACCGAGCCGGTCACCGCCCACACCGAGGCGGCCGCCATCGCGACGACCGTCACCGAGAGCACCAGCCAGCCCTGCGGGCGGGCGAAACGCACCGGCAGGTCGAGTTCCTCGGGTGACTGGAGCTTGGCGAGGGCCTGTTGGCGGAACTGCAAGGAACTTCCCTCACCCGTAGAAGAGGTTCTTACGGCCGTAGCAGAGGCTGTTACGGCACCCGAAGATCCCGGAACCGCCGGCTGCGGCTCCGGGAGTCAACGGCACTGGGGCTCGATCAGAGACCGGAGACCAGGTTGGTGACCGGGGCCGTGTTCAGGCCGGTGACACCCTCGACCGTGCCGACGGCCGTGTCGACCAGGCCGGAAACCGGAGCGATGCCGTCGACGGTGTCGGTGACGGTGTTGACAGCGTTCACGGACAGGCCGCCGGAGATGGCGTCGAGCTGGGCGTCAGCGATCTCGACGGTCTCAACCTGGGGGGTGGAGTTCATGATGGAACTTCCCTTCGTATGGATATCTCACAAGGGGGGAGCGGCCCCCTCTGGGGACAGATGACGGCCGCGACCGCGGGTGCCGGACTCTCGTTTCCGAGTGCCCTGTGCGGCCCCTGCGGTGCGATGGATCAAAGCACGCTGCGGGCGCGGGCTTCCAATCAACCACCCGTCTCACCAGGCAACTTGCGCCCCAGCCGCACCGAAGCGTGCAGGTCTGCGCACGTCTTCGTGGCCAGTTCTTCACATGCGTCACGGCATCGGCTCACCCGGCCCCTGTTCCGGGGAGCGGCGAATCCGGCACTCCCGCCCCAAAGGCGTGACCGACGCGGCCGGCGCGTGGTCAATCCTCGACTCGGTGACCGGGTTGAGCAATCGGTGTGCAGATTCGCTGAAGGTGGGATTCGACTCGGCGATCGCAACAGATAGTTTCCGTCCGGATACGGACCGTGTCTGTTCGGTGGGTCGTCACTGGAGCCGTGGCTGAAACGCCGTCATCCGGCCAAGGGGCGGTCGTGGGCCGTCGCCCTTCCCCTTCTCCGGCGTGCCGCTGTGACCAGGACGGTCGCAGACCGTGCGGTTCGGTGCGCGGGCGGCGGGAGTTGGCTGATTCCGCGATGCGAACGGATCACTTGCAAACGGAATTGAACGCCCCAGGAGGCCCGTGCGTACCAACAGCCATCCAGGCGCCCCCCAGAGCTGCCGGACGGCGGCACCTACTCCGTTCCCCAGGAGGAGAGAAGTTTGAGTCACAAGCGAATTCCGAAGCGCAAGGCCGCGATAGCGGCGGGCAGCGTGGTGGCGCTCGGCGCGGCCGCGATCCTGCTCCCCAACGCCAACGCCTCGCAGGACGGTTCGTCCGACGACGCGGCGGCCGCGCCGAAGACCCTGAAGGCGGGCGACGCCTCGGATCTCGCCTCGCAGCTCTCCGGGCTCCTCGGTGAGGCGTTCGGCGGCTCCTACTACGACAGCGACAGCCAGCAGCTCGTCGTCAACGTCGTACCGGGCGACAACAACAACGTGGTCGTGCAGGCGAAGGCGGCGGGCGCGAAGGTCCGCGAGGTCGACAACAGCTGGTCGGAGCTGAAGAGCGGGGCGCAGACCCTGAAGTCGGACGCGACCATCGCGGGCACCTCGTGGTCGATCGACCCGGTCACCAACAAGCTCCTGGTGACGGCCGACAGCACCGTCACCGGTGCCAAGTGGGACAGACTGGAGTCCACCGTGCAGAGCCTCGGCTCCGGCATGGCGACCCTCAAGAAGTCCTCGGGCACCTTCAAGCCGTTCGTCTCGGGCGGTGACGCCATCTTCGCGGGCGGCTCGCGCTGCTCCCTCGGCTTCAACGTCACCGCGGGCGACGGCTCGCCGGCCTTCCTGACGGCCGGTCACTGCACCCTCGGCGGCAACGAGTGGTCGGACACGCAGGGCGGCCAGCCGATCGCCACCGTCGACCAGTCGACCTTCCCCGGCGACGGCGACTTCGCGCTCGTGAAGTACGACGACCCGGCGACCGAGGCGCCCAGCGAGGTCAACACCGGCGACCAGACCGTCCAGATCACCGAGGCCGCGGAGGCGACCGTCGGCCAGGAGGTCTTCCGGATGGGCAGCACCACCGGGCTCAACGACGGCCAGGTCCTCGGCCTCGACGCCACGGTGAACTACCCGGAGGGCACGGTCACCGGCCTCATCCAGACCAACGTCTGCGCCGAGCCCGGCGACAGCGGCGGCTCCCTGTTCACCCAGGACGGTCTCGCGATCGGCCTGACCTCGGGCGGCAGCGGTGACTGCACGGCCGGCGGCGAGACATTCTTCCAGCCGGTGACCACCGCCCTGGAGGCGGTCGGCGCGACCCTCGGCGCGGGCGGCGCGGCCGGTGGCGCGGGCGAAGAGGCCGGTGCCGGTGAGGAAGCCGGTGCGGGCGAGGACGCCGGCGCGGGTGCCGGCGCCGGTGCCGGTGAGGAAGCGGGCGCCGGTGAGGAAGCCGGAGCCGGCGAAGAGGCCGGTGCCGGTGCCGGTGATGAAGCCGGTGCGGGCGAAGAGGCCGGCGCTGGTGCCGGTGAGCAGGCAGGAGGCGAGGAAGCGGGCGCCGGAGCCGGTGCGGGTGCCGGTCAGGACGCGGGCCAGGGTGCCGAGGACCACTCCGGTCTGACCGAGTCCCGCTGACCCGGAAACGTCGGCAGCCGGTCCGACGATGCCGGCCCGGTCCCGCCCCCTTCCTGGCGGGACCGGGCCGGCCCACCGGCGTTGTCGGCCGTCGAGCGGACTGAGGCGCGGTTGCGGGCCGGCGGCTCCCAGCGGCGTTTCGGCCGCTGAGCGGCTTGAGGCGGGCTTGGGCTGGTCCGCGTCGTGCCTGTTGGTGTTGTCGGCCGTCGAGCGGGCTGAGGCGCGGTTCCGTGTCGCGGTGACCATGGCGTTCCGGGCCGCCGAGCGGCCTGAGGGCGGGCTTGGGCGGGCCCGAGCCCGGTGCGCCCACCGGCGGTCCCGGCCGCCGAGCGGCTTGAGGCGCGCTTGGTCCGGTCCGGGCCGGAGGCCCCCGGGCGTTCAACGTCACCGATCAGACTGAGCCGCGCTCTCGTGGTTCCGGCCGGAGGCGCTCCCCGGCGTGCGAAGCCGCCGACCGGCCTGAGCCGCGCTCTTGCGGTTCCGGCCGGCGGTGGAGTGGGCCGGTCCTTCGGCGGGAGGGCAGGTCCGTTCGCGTGTCAGTGGAAATCCGCAGGAGCGCGGAACGCCGGGGCCCTAACCGACGGCCCTGAGCAGCAACAGGGCGATGTCGTCGAGTCGTTCCTCCCCGTCCGTGCGGTGGCGCTCCGGGTGGACGAGGCTGTCGGCCAGTTCGTCCAGCGGCTGGTCCCCGGCGTCGGTCAGGCGACGGCCCAGGGCCGCGAGGGCCTCCTCGAAGTCGGTGCCGGGGGACTCGACCAGCCCGTCGGTGTAGAGGACGAGCAGGGAGCCGGGGGCGAAGGCGACCTCCGTCGTCGGGTACACCGCGGAGGCGTCGATGCCCAGCAGCGGGCCGCCGGCCAGGTCGAGCACGCGCACCCGCCCGTCCGGGCGTCTCAGCAGCGGCGGCGGATGCCCCGCCCGCGACATCACGGCCCGGCCGCGCGCCGGGTCGAGCCGCAGGTACAGGCAGCTTGCGAACAGGTCGGCCCCCAGGTCCAGCAGCAGCCGGTTGGTGCTGCGCATGACCTCCTCGGGCGCCTGGCCCACGGCCGTGTACGCGCGCACCGCGGTGCGGACCTGCCCCATGAGCCCGGCCGCCGTGACGTTGTGGCCCTGCACGTCCCCGATCACCGCCGCCGCCATGCCCTGCGTGCGCACCAGGTCGTAGAAGTCGCCGCCGATGTCCATGCCCTGCGTGGCCGGCACATAGCGGGCGGCCGCCTCGATGCCGGGCAGCGACGGCAGGGAGTGAGGCAGCAGCGCCTCCTGGAGGCCGTGCGCGAGCCGGTGCTTGGCGTCATAGAGCAGCGCCCGCTCCAGCGCCTGGGCGATCAGCCCGGCCAGGCTGGTCATCACCGCCCGTTCCTCGGTCGGGAAGGGGTGCGGCTCGGTGTAGGAGAGCACGCACGTCCCCACCGGCCGGCCCTGGGCGATCAGTGGCAGATACGCCCAGGCCGCGAACCCGTCGGGCGTCGCGACCCGCGCCGGGTAGAGGCGCTCCAGCTGTTCCTGCGACTCGAAGAAGGCGGGCACGCCCGTCCGCAGCACCTGTGTGCCGGGGGTCGATTCGGTCAGCGGCATCCCGTCGAACCGTTCCACCACGTTCGCGTCCTGGTACCCGCGATGCCCGAGCACCCGCAGCCGGTTGGCCCGCGAGCCCAGCAGGACCAAGGCCTGGCTGCCCACGGCCGGGGCGATCTCGTCCGCGACCAGCTGCACCACGTCCTGCACCCCCACCGCCTCGGTGAGCGCGCTGGCCAGGTTCAGCACCTGCGTGATGGTGACCAGCCGGGTCGGCGTCCCGTCGGGCGGCGGTGCGGCCCGGTTCATCTCCGCCACGGCCCGGGCCCTGGTGATCCGGACGCTGAGGCCCGTCGTGCTCGGATACAGCCGGAACGACAGCCACTCGCCGGGCGGACGCAGCGCCACGAAGGAGGCGGTGTGCTGGCTCATCAGCGCGGCCCGGTAACGGTCCTCGTAGACCGGGTCGTTGAGCCACGGCACCGACGCCCACAGCTGTGTGCCGAGCAGCCGGCTGACCGGGACGTTCAGCAGCTCGGCCGCCGCCGCGTTGACGAAGCCGATCCGCCCGTGCAGATCCAGGGAAACCAGCCCGTACGGCAGCCGGCTCACCATCCGGGCCGCCTCGACCGTGCCGAGCGTGCCGGCCATCCCGCCGACCAGGGGTGAGGCGACCAGATCCGTCTCGGGATGCGGCGGGATGCTGTGCTCGGCGGCCCGCTCCAGCCGGACCGCCAGCCGCCCGCAGGCCGCCGTCAGATGCTCGCGCTCCCGGTCGGACAGCTCCGGCGGATGCCCGCCCGGCCAGGTCACGAACACCGCGCCGTACACGGTGGACTCGGTGGCCACCGGCACGGCGGCCAGGGCGAACGGATACGGCAGCACCATGGCGATCCGCGGGTAGCGGCGGGCCATCTCCTCCTCGCCGCCGACCCACACCAGCCGCCGCTCGCGCGCCGCGTCGGCGACCGGGATCGGCGCGCTCAGCCCCACCCGCTCCCAGGGCGCCGCGAACGCCCGGGGCAGCCCCGCCATCACCGCCATCTCCAGCACCGGCTGGTCCCGCCCCAGCAGGTACACCGCGCCGGAGTGGGCGTGCACCTCGTCCATCATCGAGGCCAGCGCCAGGGACAGCAGGGGACGGCCGACCGGCGTCCTGGCGGCTGCCGGCGCCTGCGCGGACGACTGCCCGTCGGACACGCCGACCACCTCCTCGCACGGCCGCGCGACCGGACTCAGGAACAAATGTCCTCCCTGGCGGCCCGTCGCGCACGACGAGCGGCCGGCCCGGGGACAGACCTGGTTGGCATCGGTCACACTCACGGGGTCCCGTTGCAGGCGCCCGCGTACCCCGACCGCCGCGACCCATGCCGCCGAAGTCGAAGCGCGGCAGGGTGTAACGGGCGCTGCGCGTGCGCCCCCGCGCACCCTGATGGCCGGGTCATCGCGCCCACGCAGGGCCACGGTCCCGAACAATGGGGCACGCGCTCAACACGACGAGGTCGACGAGCGCGTACACCTCGTACCGCTTGTCCATGCGTCCCCCTGTCGTGACGGGCACCGAGCCTTCCAGCCACGCGACGGGCCCGGACAGTCACGCCTGTCACCAGAACACCGTGCGGAACGCATGGGTAAAGACATGTTCGGTGGCTTTCGAGCGCCCGTACCGGCCCGGCTCCACGGAACGCTCACAGGGGCTGCGCAGGTGTCTCATAAGCGCTGTAATGGCCAACGTGGTCAGTGAGGGCGCCGAAGAGCGCGGAACGCGAACGGTGCGTGCCGAAGGTGCCCTCAAAGCGATCGCGGCCGATCAGGAGTCGCCCGCACGGGTGCACCGCACCCTCGAACAGGCACTCGTCTTCGCCGGTGCCGCGTTCGTCGCCGTGTACGCACCCGGTCAGGACGGCGAACTGCTCTGCCTCGTCGAGTCGGCCGGGGTGCCCAGGACGCTGTACGGCCTGCGCGACAGCTACCCACGCGCCGGGCGGTCCCCGGTCGCCGAGACCCACCGCGGTGGGCGGCCGGTCTCGCTGGGCCCGGCGGAACTCGCCGAGCACGCCCAGGCACGGCGCGTGCCGTCCCGGGACTTCCATCTGCTGGCCCTGCCCGTGCACGGCAACGGCGGCGGCTGCCTGCTCGCCGTGAGCGAGCGTCCCGCCGGGTTCGACACCGACGACCGCAAGTGCCTGGAACTCATCTCCGAGGCGGTCGCCCTCACCGCGCCGACCGCGCTCGCCGAGGGGGGTGAACTGCCGCCGGGCGCCTTCAGCCTCGCCATGGACACCGGACGCGTCCGGGCCGGCGACGATCTGCTGGACCTGTTCGGGCTGGACCCCGTGGAGTTCGACGGCCGGGTCGAGACCCTGCTCGGCCTGACCGTGCCGGAGGACCTGCCCTCGCTGATGTCCGTCGTGGAGGCGGACCACATGTCCATCGGCGACCGCGAGCTGGAGTTCCGCGTGCTCCAGCCCACCGGGCCGCCGAAGTGGCTCCGGCTCAGCGGGCGTCTCCTGCCCGGCGGCGAGGGCCACCCGGCGCGGCTCGTGGGCACCGTCGCCGACGCCTCCACCCTGCGCTCCGACGTCACCGACGTCGCCCGTGTCCAGCGCCTGGCCACCGCGCTGGCCACCGCCGTCACCGTCCGCGACGTCGGCAACGCCGTGGTCGCCGCCCTGCGCCGACCGCTCAGGGCCGACCGGATCGCCCTCGCCGAGCTGGAGAGCGACCGGCTCGTGGTCACCGTCCTCGACCCGCCCGAGCCCGAGGCCTGGCCCGAGCTGTGGCGCACGGAGTGGCGCGGCGAGTGGCCCGACGCGCCCGTGCGCGCCATGCCCACCCTCGCCGCCGCGCTGCGCGAGGGCCGCGCCCGGATCTGGCCCGCCGGCAGCCCCCTGGAACGCGCCCTGGCGGAGGTCGGCCCCGGCGGCCTCGCCGTCCTGCCGCTGCCCGCCGGGAACCGCATGGCCGGGGCCTGCCTGATCGGCTGGGACACCCCGCACGACTTCGGCACGGACGAGCGCGCCCTGCTCACCGCCTGCGCCGGCCTCGCCGGACAGGCCCTGGTGCGGGCCCGGGCCTTCGACGCCGAGCACGAACTCGTCGGCATGCTCCAGCGCCAGCTGCTGCCACGCCGCCTGCCCCGGCTGCCCGGCGCGGTGGCCGTCGCCCGCTACCTGCCCAGCACGGCCGGACTCGAACTCGGCGGCGACTGGTACGACGTCATCCCGCTGCCCGACAACCACGTCGCCCTGATCATCGGCGACGTCCAGGGCCACAGCGCGGGCGCCGCCACCCTCATGGGCCAGATGCGCACCGCCCTGCGCGCCTACGCCGTCGAAGGGCACCCGCCCGACGTGGTCGTCGCGCACGCCAACCGGCTGCTCATGGACATGGAGAGCGACCTCTTCGCCACCTGCGCCTACGTCGACATCGACCTGGAGGAGGGCTCCGCCTGGTGCGTGCGCGCCGGGCACCTGCCGCCGGTGCTTCGCTACCCCGACGGCCGGACCGAGATCGCGGAGGCCGAGGGCGGCCCGCCCCTCGGGGTGATCACCAGGGCCGACTTCCCCATGAGCCCGCTGCGCCTCCCGCCCGGCACCGTGGTCGCCCTCGCCACGGACGGCCTCGTCGAGACGCCCGGCACCGACATCGACGAGAACATGGACCGCCTCGCCGGCCGGCTGGCCGAAGCCGCCCCCGCCGACCTGGGGCTCGTCGCCGACGCCCTCCTCGGCAACGCCCCGCGCAGCGACGACGTCGCCCTGCTCCTCCTGCGCTACGACGGCATGGACCTGCGCCCGCTGCGGGAGAGCTGGACGGTGTGGCGCGTCCCGCAGGCGGTCGGGCACGCCCGCCGCTTCGCCCGGCGCACCCTGCGCTCCTGGGGCGTCACCGAGGACATCGACGCCGTCCTGCTCATCGTCTCCGAACTCGTCACCAACGCCCTCGTCCACACCGACGGCCAGGTCCGCATGGACCTCACCCTCATCAACAACCGCCTGCGCGTCGCCATCGCCGACGCCTCCCCGCGCAGCCCGGTCCGGCCGACCAGCATCGGCTGGGAGGCCACGGGCGGCCGGGGCATCCTCCTCGTCGAGGCCCTGTCGGCGACGTGGGGGACCCTGCCGGTCAGCGGCGGCAAGCAGGTGTGGGCGGAGGTCGTGCTCGGGCCTGTCGTTTGATCAGGCCGCAGGAAACTGACGGTGCTGGTCGATGCCGGTGAGCGGGGTCCGGTGCGTGCAGCTGCAAGGCGGAGGAGGGCGTCGACGCGGAGCGTCGGCAACCGACGACAACGCGGCAGAAGTGCGTGCCAGACCCCGCGTCTGCGGCGTGATCCAAACGACAGGCCCCAGGGCGGTGAACACGTCCACGATCACCTGTGATCGGGTCGGATCGCCGGGTACCCGGGCGGCGCAAGACGGAGAACCCGAGCCGAAGGAAGAGGAACGTCATGGCTCAGCATGTCCGCGACATCATGACCAGCGATCCGGCCACGGTCGAGCCGCAGACCTCCGTCGCCGAGGTGGCCCGCATCATGCGCGACGAGGACCTCGGCGTCGTCCTGGTGACGGACGGCGACGATCTGCGCGGCGTGGTCACCGACCGTGACCTGGTGGTCCGGTCCATCAGCCAGGGCGGTGACCCGGAGCAGACCACGGTGGCCGGCGCGTGCAGTGACGACCTGGTCACCGTCAGCCCCGATGACGACCTGGACCAAGCGGTGCAGCTGATGCGGGAGCACTCCGTGCGCCGTATCCCGGTCGTCGACCACGGCCACCCCGTGGGCATCGTCTCCCTGGGCGACATGGCCATGGAGCGCGACCCGGACTCGGCGCTGGGCGACATCAGCGCCGCGCGCCCCAACACCTGACCACGGCACCCGGCCGGCCGGTCCCGCGCACGCACGGTGCGCGGGACCGTCGTGTGCCGGGGCCAGCAGCCTTGCACGCAAGGGGCTCGGAGCGCCGCCGAGACGTCACGACTCGTGTTTGTCCGGTTTGTTCATGGGGACTCGAACAGCAGCGGAACGCAGAAGGAAGATGATGAGCCGTGACGACCATGGAGACCAGTGACAAGCCCCTCACCCGTCGGCCCGAGACCGGCTGGTCGGAGGCACGCCGCCTGCGCGGCAAGGCCGCGCTGCGGACCTGCCTCCCCGCCGTGGAGGACCGGGCCACCGCCAGGACCGCGAGCTCCGAGCCGGACTGGAACATCGTCAGGGGCGAGGACTGACCGCTGCCCAGGGGGCCGCGCGGTGACGACGGTCGTAACTCCGCGCATCGACAACTAAAAGAAGTGATGTTCACATCCGCCGGATCACGACTAAGGTGAACCGAATGAAGGCTCTCGTGCTGTCCGGCGGCGCAGGAACAAGACTGAGGCCGATCACACACACGTCGGCCAAACAACTGGTGCCAGTGGCCAACAAGGCCGTGCTTTTCTACGGGTTGGAGTCGATCGCCGAGGCCGGCATCACCGACGTGGGCATGATCGTCGGGGACACGGCCGCTGAGATCGAGGAAGCGGTGGGCGACGGGTCGCAGTTCGGCCTCAAGGTCACCTACATCCCCCAGGAGCGGCCCCTGGGGCTGGCCCACGCGGTGCTGATCGCCCGGGATTACCTCGGCGACGACGACTTCGTGATGTACCTCGGCGACAACTTCATCGTCGGCGGCATCACCGACCTCGTCGACGAGTTCCGCGGCAACCGGCCCGACGCCCAGATCCTGCTCACGCGCGTGGCCGACCCACGCGCCTTCGGCGTCGCCGAACTCGACCCCTCCGGCCAGGTCGTCGGCCTGGAGGAGAAACCCGACCGGCCCAAGAGCGATCTCGCCCTGGTCGGCGTCTACCTGTTCACCCCCCTGATCCATGAAGCGGTACGCGCCATCGAACCGTCCTGGCGCGGCGAGCTGGAGATCACCCACGCCATCCAGCACCTGATCGACTCCCGCGCCGACGTGCGCTCCACGGTCATCACGGGTTACTGGAAGGACACCGGCAACGTCGGCGACATGCTCGAGGTGAACCGCATGGTTCTCGAGGGCATGGACCGCCGGATCGACGGCGACGTGGACACCACGTCGGAGACCATCGGGCGCGTGGTGGTGGAGGAGGGCGCGCGGATCGTCAACTCCCGCATCGTCGGCCCCGCCGTCATCGGTTCCGGAACCGTCATCAGCAACTCCTACGTGGGTCCCTTCACCTCCATCGCGGAGAACTGCCGGATCACCGACAGCGAAGTCGAGTTCTCCATCGTGCTGCGGGACTCCTCGATCCAGGGCGTCGGCCGGATCGAGGCCTCGCTGATAGGCCGGCACGTCGAGGTGACGCCGGCCCCCAGCGTCCCCAGCGCCCACCGCTTCGTCCTCGGAGACCACAGCAAGGTGCAGATCACTTCATGAACCTCCTCGTCACCGGCGCAGCCGGGTTCATCGGCTCCCGCTACGTCCGCGCAACTCTCGCCCAGGACACGCCCGACGCGCCGCGCATCACCGTGCTGGACAAGCTCACCTACGCCGGCACCCTCGACAACCTCGAACTGGGCCATCCCCGGCTGGAGTTCGTGCAGGGCGACATCTGCGACGCCGAACTGGTCGACAAGCTCATGGCCGACGCGGACCAGGTCGTGCACTTCGCCGCCGAGTCGCATGTGGACCGCTCGATCACCGGCGCGGCCGACTTCGTCCGCACCAACGTGCTGGGCACCCAGACCCTGCTGGACGCCGCCCTGCGCCACGCCGTGGGCCCCTTCGTGCACGTCTCCACCGACGAGGTCTACGGCTCCATCGAGACCGGCTCCTGGCCGGAGGACCACCCGCTGCAGCCCAACTCCCCGTACTCGGCCTCCAAGGCCTCCTCCGACCTGCTCGCCCTGGCCTACCACCGCACCCACGGCCTGGACGTGCGCGTCACGCGGTGCTCCAACAACTACGGCCCGCACCAGTTTCCCGAGAAGGTCATCCCGCTGTTCGTCACCAACCTCCTCGACGGCCACAAGGTGCCGCTGTACGGCGAGGGCCGCAACGTCCGCGACTGGTTGCACGTGGACGACCACTGCCAGGGGATCGACCTCGTCCGCACCAAGGGCCGGCCCGGCGAGGTCTACAACATCGGCGGCGGCACCGAGCTCACCAACAAGGAACTCACCGGCCTGCTCCTTCAGGCCTGCGGCGCGGACTGGGACCGGGTGGAGTACGTCGAGGACCGCAAGGGCCACGACCTGCGCTACTCCGTCGACTGGTCCAAGGCCCGCGACGAACTCGGTTACAGCCCCCGCCACGACTTCACCACCGGCCTCGCCGAGACCGTCGCCTGGTACCGCGACAACCGTGCCTGGTGGGAGCCACTGAAGCAGCGCGTCGCCCAGGGGCACGCATGAGGTGGCTGGTCACCGGGGCGGGCGGCATGCTCGGCCATGACGTGGTCGAGGAGCTCACCCGGCGCGGCGAGGAGGTGGTGGGCCTGGACCGGGCGGCCCTGGACATCACCCGGTCCGCGGTCGTCGACACGGTTGTCCGTGACCACCGGCCCGACCTGGTCGTGAACTGCGCCGCGTACACGGCCGTCGACGACGCCGAGAGCGAAGAGGCCCGCGCCCTGGAGATCAACGGCGACGGACCGCGCCTGCTGGCCCGGGCCTGCGCCGCGCACGGCGCCCGCATGATCCACGTCTCCACGGACTACGTCTTCTCCGGCGAGGCCCGCACGACCCCCTACCCGGAGGACCACCCGACGGGCCCGCGCACCGCCTACGGCCGCACCAAGCTGGCCGGGGAGCGGGCCGTGCTGGAGGAACTGCCCGGGGCGAGCGCGATCGTACGCACGGCTTGGCTCTACGGGGTCCACGGCACTAACTTCGTGCGGACCATGATCGGTCTCGAAGCCCGCCGCGACACCCTCGACGTCGTCGACGACCAGCGCGGGCAGCCCACCTGGAGCGCGGACGTCGCCGAGCGGATCGCCGACCTCGGCGTACGGCTCGGCCCCGACGCGCACGGCGTCTTCCACGCCACCAATTCCGGCGAGGCCACCTGGTACGAGCTGGCCCGCGAGGTGTTCTCCCTCGTCGGCGCCGACCCGGACCGGGTGCGCCCCACCAGCAGCGCGGCCTTCCCCCGGCCCGCGCCCCGCCCGGCGTACAGCGCCCTCGCGCACCGCCGGTGGCAGGAGATCGGCCTGCCGCTGCCGCGTGACTGGCGCTCCGCCCTGCACGAAGCACTGCCCCGTATCCGCAAGGAAGGTCCCCCTTCGTGAAACGCCATGAGTTCCTCCGGGAACTGCACAAGGTCAGCGCCAATCGCAACTACCTGGAGATCGGCGTCAACGACGGCCGCAGCCTGACGTTGTCCCGCGTCCCCAGCATCGCGATCGACCCCGCCTTCAAGGTGGTCTCGGAGCTGAAGTGCGACGTCCACCTGGTGAAGGCCACCAGCGACGACTTCTTCGCCCGTGACAACCCCCTCCAGCACCTCAAGGGCGGCCGTCACCCGCTGCGCAACCTGCGCCGCGGCCGCAGCCCGATCGGCTACTGGCGCAAGACGACCCTGGACCTGTCGTTCATCGACGGCATGCACCTGTTCGAGTTCGCCCTGCGCGACTTCATGAACGTCGAGAAGTACTCGGACTGGTCCAGCGTGATCGTCCTCGACGACATGCTGCCGCGCAGCGTCGACGAGGCGGCCCGGGACCGGCACACCAACGCCTGGACCGGCGACGTCTTCAAGATCACCGAGGTGCTGGCGCGTTACCGCCCCGACCTGGTCACGGTCCAGGTGGACACCGCGCCCACCGGCCAGCTCGTCGTCTTCGGCGCCGACCCGAACAACCGGGTCCTGCACGACAAGTACGACGAGATCATGGCCGAGTACAAGATTCCCGACCCCCAGAAGGTCCCCGAGGCGATCCTGGAACGGGCCGGTGCGGTGCGCCCCGAGGCCCTCGTGGAAGCGGGCTTCTGGCGCCCCCTCGTTCAGGCCCGCAACCGCGGCCTGCCCCGCTCCATCGGCTGGGAGCCCCTGCGCAAGGCCCTGCAGCAGGTGGGCGTCAGCCGCTGACCCCTCAGGGGCCGGTCTTCCCGACGCCTTGCGGATCCAGGCCCGGGCGCTGCACGTGCCCGGGTCTTCGGTGTGCCGGAGAGATGCGGCTCGGCCATTGCGCGGTGCGGCGGCCAGTGGTCCCGGGTGCGGGGCGACTCACCTGAGGCGCCTCGGCGGATTGCCGGTATGCCTTCCCGAATCAGCCCTCCGCCTACCGGGGTACCGGCCTCGGGCGCCGAGCACGGCCGCCCTGTCGCCTCCGGCGTGTCACGTGCACTGCGCGGACCGGCCCACGGCGTGTCGCGTACGCCGCTCAGGCGGTCCAACGGCGTGTCGAGGGAGGGAGCCCCTCCGGGCGGCGACGGGCGCGGGCCTCTGGCGCTGTGCGTCCGGGCCCGGACGCGCCCCGGACGGTTCGGCTCAGCCTCGCGCGCCGCACGAGATGCCGGACGGGGAGGGCGGCCCGGTCCCCGGTCGGCGTCCGCAGGGCCCGGGCGCCGCGGCCGGCGCACGTCCGCGCCCGGGACCTCGTGCTCGCCAGGATGCCGCGCAGCATCGGGCTGCGGCCGTCCGGCATCGATCCCCCGCGGCCTGGCACGGGGACCGTCCTGCCGTCCGCGGCCTCGGGTGTTGCGCGCCCCAATGGACCCGCAACGCCCCACATGCCGGAGAAGACGTCAGCCGTCCCCCCGCCGCCCCCGCAGCTCCTCGTAGTACGCCAGGCACGTCTCGTACGACGGCAGCAGGCCCTCGCGTTCCGCCTCGGCCAGGGTCGGGGCCTGGTCGTCCTTGGAGGAGAGGAGCGGCTCGATGCCGTCGGGCCACTCGATGCCCAGGGCCGGGTCGAGCGGGTGGATGCCGTGTTCGCGTTCCGGGGCGTAGCCCGCCGAGCACAGGTACACCACCGTCGCGTCGTCCGTCAGGGCCATGAACGCGTGGCCCAGCCCCTCCGCGAGGAACACCGCGTGCCGGGTGTCGTCGTCGAGCCGCACGGCCTCCCACTGCCGGTAGGTGGGAGAGCCCACGCGGATGTCGATCACCACGTCCAGCACGGCACCGCGCACACACGTGACGTACTTGGCCTGGCTGGGCGGCACATCCGCGAAGTGCACGCCCCGCAGCACGCCCCGCCGGGAGACCGAGCAGTTGGCCTGGGCCAGGGACAGGTCGTAGCCCGTGGCCTCACGGAACTCCGCGCCCCGGTACCACTCGTGGAAGCTGCCCCGGTCGTCCGGGAAGACCTTGGGCTCCAGAACCCAGGCGCCCTCTATCCCCAGTGGTCGCATGCTGTCACTGCCCTCCGATCCTGAGACGGGAAACCTTCCGGCGCGCGGCACCGAGCACGCGCCGGGCACGCCGCGCCACCCGCAGCGCGACACCCGGCTGCGGCACGGGCGCCACCCGCACACTCCCACCCGCGGCGCGCAGCGCGAACGGCAGCCCGGTGTACAGCGGCCGGGCGGCGTCCGGGCCCAGGCACAGGGCCACCCGCCAGATCCCGCCCGAGCGGCTCTCCGCGGGCAGCGCCGCCGTCAGCACCGCCTCCGTCCCACCCGCGGCGGGGGAGAGCGTGCCGGACGCCTCGAGCATCTGCTGGGCGGAGACGAACCGCAGCCGCACCTCCGTGTCGCCGGGGACGTACAGCGGAAGCCGCGCCCGCACCTGGTCCCCGGTGACGGTGACGGCGGACTGCTGCACACGGCTCAGCCCGAGGCGCTTGCCCCGCGGGCCGAGCTCCAGGGAGAGGTTGCCGTGCGGTTCCGTCCAGTACGGCAGCGCCGCACGGCCCCCGACGACCCCGGCCTCCGGCCTGGGCCGGCTCTCCGTAGGCGCCGGGCCCAGCCGGCATTCCTTGGTCCAGCCGCCCAGCTTGACCCGGACGAGCGCGTCCCAGACGCCGTCGCGCGGCAGTTCGGCCGGATCGACGGTGGCGGTCGCCCGCAGCACCAGCCGGACCTCCTCGCCGTCCCCGACGGGCACGGTCTCGCGGGTGAACTCCACGGGCTGGAAGTACTGCGCGGCACTGGACCGCTCCCGCAGCAGCAGGTCGGCGGTGGCCTGGCCGAAGCGCGCGGCGGTCTGCGCGGCCACCCACTCCACCGCCTCCGTGACGTCCTTGGGCGCGTCGTCCAGCGGCGTCGCCCCGGCGTCGGCGGGGAAGGTCATCGGCTCGCCGCCGGAGGTGTACTCGGCCGTGAAGCCGATGCTGAGCGAACCGTCCCGCCACTCCACGTGCCCGGGGGAGGCCTTGGGCGCGACACCCGCCTCCCACTGGGCGAAGGACACCACGTCGTCGTACCGGTCGGCCGCGGTCAGCGCGGCGACGACCTGCTGCGTCGGCTGGAGCCCGGCCGCGACGCCCGGGCCGAACCGCTCGACGACGACCTCGTGGATCTCGGCGAAGAGCTCCCTGCGGTAGTCGTCGGGCAGTTTCAGCAAGCGCCGGGCCCGCAGCCGCTCGACCATCTCCACGCGCAGCCAGCGCCGGAAGAGCTTGTCGCGCACCGGCCCCGGCTCGGTGTACCGCTCGACGACGTCGAGGGCCTCACGGAGGTTCTTGAAGTAGCCGACGGGATCGAATCGTTCGAAACCGGCGTTGGAGCTGTCCTCCCGCCGGAGGTGGTAGTAGCAGACGTAGTCGCTGAGCACGGAGACGTTCTCCGCGCGCAGATACGCCTCGGCGATGAAGACGTGGTCCTCCAGGCGCCGCCGGCTCTCGGGGAAGCGCAGGCCGATGCGGTCCAGGAAGGCACGGCGGAACATCTTGTGCGGGGTGAGGCTGTCGATGAGCGGGGCGTTCTCGACGGTGGCGCGCGGATGGTTGCGGCGGAACAGCTCCACCGGCACCCCGCGGCCCTTGCCGGCCATCTTGCCCACAATGACATCGGCGCCGTTGGCGACGCCGTAGTCGTACATCCGCTCCAGGGCCTCGTCGCCCAGGTAGTCGTCGTTGTCGACGAACATGACGAACTCGCCGCGGGAGGCCTCGATGCCGACGTTGCGGGGCTTGCCCGACCACCCGGAGTTCTCCTGGTGGATGACCTTCATCCGGGAGTCCTCGGCCGCGAGCGCGTCGAGCCGGGCCGGCGTCTCGTCGGTCGAGCCGTCGTCGACGAAGATCACCTCGTACTCTTCGGGAGGCAGGGACTGCCTCTGGAGCGAGGCGATGCAGTCCTCGATGTAGATCCCCGGGTTGTACACGGGGACGATGACGCTGACCTTGACCGGCATCGGGTTTCCGGGCCCCTTCGGGTCGCTTGCCGTAGACGTCCTGTTGTCTTGCGTGATGCCCGATGCTAACCCGGTCGGCGATGCCGCCTCACCTTTCGAGACCCGGCCGTGATCATCTCCGTCCGCGAGGCAACTGAGCTGCGGAGTCAGCTTGTTCGAAGATCGGCCGGGTTCCCGGGCGGGGCGGCGGTGAGCCTCTAGGGTGAGGATGTGCGCCTGCTTTTCATGTCCGATACTCACCTGCCCAAGCGGGCCAAGGTCCTGCCGGCCCCGCTGCTGGCCGAACTCCCGCACGCGGACGTCGTGTTCCACGCCGGCGACTGGGTCGACACGGCCACCCTCGACCTGCTGGAGGACCGCTGCCGCAGGCTCGTCGGCGTGTACGGCAACAACGACGGACCGGATCTGCGCGCCCGGCTGCCCGAGGTGGCGTACGCGGAGCTGGGCGGGCTGCGCTTCGGCGTGGTCCACGAGACGGGCCCCGCGCAGGGCCGGGAGAAGCGCTGCGCCGCCCGCTTCCCCGACCTCGACGTGCTGGTCTTCGGGCACAGCCACATCCCCTGGGACACCACGGCCCCCACCGGCCTGCGCCTGCTCAACCCGGGCTCCCCGACGGACCGCCGCCGCCAGCCGCACTGCACGTACCTGACCGCCACGGTCGCCGACGGCCGGCTCACCGACGTCGAACTGCACCGGCTGCCGCCCCGCACGTCCAGCTAGGGGCTGTCCGATCGCCGTACGAACCGCCATGCCATGATCGGCGCATGGCTCGGGACGACGGATACCTCCTGGACAACCGGCAGGCCGAGGCCGGTACGCGCTTCGACGCGCTGGCCGCGATCTTCGACGCCTCGACATTCCGCCACTTCGAGCAGGTCGGGATCGCCGAGGGGTGGCGGTGCTGGGAGGTCGGAGCCGGCGGGCCGGGCGTCGCCGCGTGGCTGCGCGAGCGCGTCGGGCCGCGCGGGCGCGTGCTCGCCACCGACATCGACGTGTCCTGGACCGAGGCGGCCGCCACCGAGGGAGTCGAGGTGCTCCGCCACGACGTCGGCCGCGACGAACCCCCGGCCGGGCCCTTCGACCTGATCCACGCCCGCCTCGTCCTGGTCCACGTGACCGAGCGCGACGCCGCGCTGCGCGCCATGATCCAGGCCTTGCGCCCCGGCGGCTGGCTGCTGGTGGAGGACGCCGACCCCGCGCTCCAGCCGCTGATCTGCCCCGACGAGTACGGCCCCGAGCAAGAGCTGGCCAACCGGCTCCGCACCGGTTTCCGTGAGCTGCTGCGGCAGCGTGGCGCCGACCTCTCCTACGGACGCAGGCTGCCGCGGCTGCTGCGCGAGGCCGGACTCACCGACGTCCAGGCCGACGCCTACTTCCCGATCACCTCGCCCGCGTGCGACGTCCTGGAGGCGGCCACCGTCCGGCAGGTGAGGGAGAAGCTGGTCGCCGAGGGACTCGCCACGGACGAGGAGATCGAGCGGCATCTCGCCAGCGTGGAGGCCGGGCACCTCGACCTCGCCACCTCGCCGATGATCTCGGCCTGGGGGCGACGGCCCGGGGCCTGACTCACCGCCGGCGGCGCGGATGCACCGCTCCCTCGGTCAGGCTCAGCGGGGCGCCCGTACCGCCCCACCGCAGCGCGATGATCTCGGCGGCGACGGACACCGCCACCTCCTCGGGCGTACGGGCCCCGAGGTCGAGCCCGACCGGTGAGCGCAGCCGGGACAGCTCCCGCTCGGTGAGCCCGGCCTCGGCCAGTCGCTGCGCCCGGTCGGCGTGGGTACGGCGGCTGCCCATCGCCCCGATGTAGGCGGCGGGCCGGCGCAGTGCCTCCAGCAGCAGCGGCACGTCGAACTTGGGGTCGTGGGTGAGGACGCAGACGACCGTGCGCTCGTCGGTGTCCGTGTCCCTCAGGTAGCGGTGCGGCCACTCGGTGACCACCTCGACGCCCTCGGGGAACCGCCGGGGCGTGGCGAAGACGGGGCGGGCGTCGCAGACCGTGACCCGGTAGCCGAGGAAGGCCCCGATGCGGGCGACGGCCGCCGCGTAGTCGATCGCGCCGAAGACCAGCATCCGCGGCGGCGGTGCGAAGGACTGGAGGAACACGCTGACGGAGTCCTCGCGGCGCTGCCCCCGAGGCCCGTAGTGCCGCAGGCCGGTGGCACCGAGAGCGAGCTCGCCGCGCGCGTCGGCGGTCACGGCCGCGTCCAGGCCGTTCGCGCCCAGCGTGCCCGACACCCGGTCCGGCCGGACGGCGAGCGCCGCCCCGCGCGGCGCCGGACCGTCGGTCACCGTCGCCACGGTCACCGGTTCTCCGGCCGCGACGCAGTCCACGACCGTGCCGAAGGCCGGATCCAGCGCGCGCGTCACGGGACGCACCAGCACCGTGATCTCACCGCCGCAGGTCAGGCCGACTTCGAAGGCGTCCTCGTCGCTGTAGCCGAAGGTCTCCAGCCGGGCCTCACCGCTCGCCACGACCTCCTGGGCCAGCTCGAACACCGCGCCCTCGACACAGCCACCGGACACACTGCCCACGACCTCCTCGTCCGGACCCACCGCCATCGCCGCGCCCGGGTCTCGCGGCGCGCTGCGGCTGACCTCGACGACGGTCGCGAGCCCGAACGGGAGCCCGGCCGCGTACCAGCGGCCGAGCACCGGGAGGATGTCACGCACGACCCGCTCCTCTCCTTGCGTGCCCCCGCCGGGTACCCCGTCGGCGGTTAATTCCGTTGTGGCCCACCGGGCCGGTCTGCTGCACTGCACGGGTCGACGATGCGACGACGTCACCGAGTCCAGAGGAGCCCAGATGCGCACTGCGTCCATGTCCCCCCAGACAGGAACGGCTCTCTCTCCGAAGGACATGACGCTTCGTGCAGTTGCTCAACCTTGGAATTCTCGCCCATGTCGACGCAGGTAAGACCAGCCTGACCGAGCGGCTGCTCCATTCGGCCGGGGTGATCGACGAGGTCGGCCGCGTCGACGACGGGAACACCCGTACCGACACCCTCGCGCTGGAGCGGCAGCGGGGCATCACCATCAAGTCCGCCGTCGTCTCGTTCCCGCTCGACGGCGTGACGGTCAACCTCATCGACACACCCGGTCACCCGGACTTCATCGCCGAGGTGGAGCGCGTGCTCGGCGTGCTGGACGGCGCCGTCCTCGTGATCTCCGCCGTAGAAGGGGTGCAGGCGCAGACGCGGGTGCTGATGCGGACCCTCCAGCGGCTGCGCATCCCGACCCTGCTCTTCGTCAACAAGATCGACCGGCGCGGGGCGCGGGACGAGGAGGTGCTGCGGGCGGTCGCGGCCCGCCTGACACCGGCGATCGTGCCGATGGGAACCGCCACCGGCCTCGGCACGCGCGCGGCCCGCTTCGCCCCGGGGCCCGGCCCGGCCGCCGCCCTGGACGTGCTGACCGAGCACGACGACACCCTGCTGTCCGCCTACGTCGAGGACACGGTCACGGACGCCCTCCTGCGCGGATCCCTCGTCGCGCAGACGCGGGAGGCCCTGGTCCACCCGGTCTACTTCGGCTCCGCCGCGACGGGCGCGGGCGTGGACGCGCTTCTGGCCGGCATCGAGGAGCTGCTGCCGGCCGCCGACGGGGACGCGGACGGGCCGGTCTCCGGCACCGTGTTCAAGGTCGAGCGGGGCCCGGCGGGGGAGAAGGTCGCCTATGCCCGGATGTTCTCCGGCACGCTGCGCACCCGCGACCGGATCCCCTGCGGAGCGGATGGCGCCGAGGGCCGGATCACCGGGATCAGCGTCTTCGGCCACGGCACGGACACCCGCGCCGACGCCGTCGCCGCGGGGCAGATCGCCCGGCTGTGGGGTCTCGCCGACGTCAGGATCGGCGACGCGATCGGCGAACCCCGCAAGGCGTACGAGCGCGTCTTCGCCCCGCCCACCCTGGAGACGGTCGTCGTCCCGGGGCCCGGTGTGAACCGAGGCGCACTGCACCTCGCGCTCACCCAGCTCGCCGAACAGGACCCGCTGATCGGCCTGCGCCACGACGAACGCCGGCGGGAGACCTCCGTCTCCCTCTACGGCGAGGTGCAGAAGGAGGTCGTCCAGGCGACCCTGGCCGACGAATACGGTCTCCACGTCACCTTCCGCGAGACCACCCCGCTGTGCGTGGAACGGCTCGTCGGCACCGGGCATGCCGTGGAGTTCAACAAGAAGGACCCGAACCCGTTCCTCGCGACGGTCGGCCTGCGCGTCGAGCCAGCACCGGTCGGCTCGGGCGTCGCCTTCCGGCTGGAGGTGGAGCTCGGCTCCATGCCGTACGCCTTCTTCAAGGCCGTCGAGGACACCGTGCGCGAGACCCTCGGCCAGGGGCTCCACGGCTGGCAGGTCGCCGACTGCACGGTCACCATGACCCACAGCGGCTACTCGCCCCGACAGAGCCACGCCCACCAGGGCTTCGACAAGAGCATGTCGAGCACCGGGGCGGACTTCCGCGGCGTGACCCCGCTGGTGCTCGTCGAGGCGCTGCGGCGGGCCGGGACCCGGGTCCACGAGCCGATGCACCGCTTCCGTATCGAGGCCCCTGCCGACACCCTCGGCGCCCTGCTGCCGGCCCTCGCCGGGCTGGCGGCCGTACCGGAGACCACACGGAACCGGGGCGACCTGTGCGTCCTCGAAGGCACCGTGCCGGCGGCCCGGGTGCACGCCCTCGGACAGCTGCTGCCGGGGCTCACCCGCGGTGAGGGAGAGCTGGAGAGCGCCTTCGACCACTATGCGCCAGTCATGCACGGCACGATTCCCGAGCGTCCGCGCACCGACCACAACCCGCTGAACAGGAAGGAGTACTTGTTGAACGTTACGCGAAGGGTCGGTGGTTGTGGTGTGTGAGCTGGCCGAGAGGGAACTTACTCCAGAGTCAGGGGTGTTGACGGTGTCCTGAAATCACCGGACTGTAGTGGACATGCCGACTATCCGAGTACGTCTGCTGATTGTCCTGGCTGTCCTCTTCGGCTCCCTGTCAGTGGCGGGCGTCCCGCCCGCCACTGCCGCGCCCCCTCCCGGCTCCCTCTGGTTCGACGACCCGGCCGTCACCGTGAAGAACGGCCGCTTCACCGACGCCTCCGGACGCGAGGTCGTCTTTCGCGGCTACAACGTCTCCGGTGAGACCAAGCTGGCGGAGAACAAGGGCCTGCCCTTCGCCTCCGTCGCGGACGCCCGCAAGTCGGCGACCGCACTGCGCGCCCTCGGCGGCGGTAACACCGTCCGCTTCCTGCTCTCCTGGGCCTACGCCGAACCCGAGCGCGGCAAGGTGGACACCGCCTATCTGGCCGCCGCCACCGACCAGATGAAGGCCTTCCTCGACGCCGGCATCCGCGTCTACCCCGACTTCCACCAGGACCTCTACTCCCGGCACCTGTTCGAAGCCGACAGCTGGTACACCGGCGACGGCGCGCCCAAGTGGGCGGTGGACGCCGGGAACTACCCGGACGAGTCCTGCGGGATCTGCCTCTTCTGGGGGCAGAACATCACCCAGAACGAAGCCGTCAAGCGCGCCACGTACGACTTCTGGCACAACGCGCACGGCGTGCAGGACGCCTTCCTCGCCACCGCCGAGAAGACCATGGCGTACGTCCAACAGCACCTGAACTCCGACCAGTTCAAGGGCATCGTCGGCTTCGACCCCTACAACGAGCCGCACGCGGGCGTGTACGACTCCGGGCAGACCAGCCGCGCCTGGGAGAAGGACGTGCTGTGGCCTTTCTTCGAGAAGTTCCGGGCCCGCATGGACGCGGCCGGCTGGCGGGACAAGCCCGCCTTCGTGGAGCCGAACCTCTTCTGGAACGCCAACCTCGACTTCCAGAGGCAGGAGGGCGGCCTGCTCGACGCCGGAAAGCTCGGCCCGCGCTACGTCTTCAACACCCACTTCTACGACCAGAAGGCGATCTCCGGCGTCTTCATGTGGGGCAAGGCGGCCGACGGCCAGTACGCGGGCGACTTCCGCACGGTCCGCGACCGGGCCGCTGCCGCGCAGACCGCCGCCGTCGTCAGCGAGTTCGGCCATCCCCTGGCGGGCAACGTCTCCGACAAGGCGCCCACCGTCCTGAAGGCGATGTACCAGGCCCTCGACTCCCGCCTGAAGGGCGTCGACTGGTGGTCCGACCCGGCGGCCTCCGGCCCGGTGCTCTCCGGCTCGCAGTGGCAGTGGGACATCTACAACGGCCGGCACCGCGAGCTGATGAACGGCAACCCCGACAAGGTGCTCACCGCCGGTGACGCCTGGAACGACGAGGACCTGTCCGCCGTACGCCTCGACGACTCGGGCAAGCCGGTGCTGCGCCAGGACGCCCGGCTCCTGGACCGCGTCTACCCGAGCGCCACGGCCGGCACGACCGTCGGCTTCACCTACGAGGACCGCTCCCGGGACGGTTCGACGACCCTGACCTGGAACCCGGTGCCGGACTCACTGCCGAACGTGAAGCGGCTGGTGGGCTCCGGACAGTACGGGCTGCTGCTGTGGCGCTCGGACGGCGGCCGGGCACCGACGGAACTGCACCTGCCAGCGAGCTTCCCGACCGCGTCCACCACGGTCGTCTCCGATCTGGGCACGTCCCACGCCCCGCCCGCGTACACCTCGACGAGCCCGGTCGGCGTGGCCCAGGAGCCCGGCGGCACGGGAAGCCGCCGCCTGCTGCTCACCGCGCCGGACTCGGGCGTCCTGCACTACGCGCTGGTGACCAACGGGGCGACGGCTCCCTCGGCGGATCTGCTGAACGCGGCCCGCTCCGAGCTGGCGGCGTGGGCGGCGAAGGAGGTCAGCTAGCGGACGGGCTCGTCCAGCCGGCCTCCACCTGACCGAGCCGGACGCGCTGCGGGTGGTCCCCGACCGGCACGGACGCGACCTTCTTCCCGGTGGCGAAGTCGATGGCCGTGACCTGGTCGGTGCCGCTCTCGGAGACGACGCAGCTCTTGCCGTCACCGCTGACCGTCGCCCAGTAGGGCTTGGCGGCGGTGACGAGCGGGCCCTCCCGGAGGGTGCCGCGGTCGACGACCGTGGCGTAGTCGTCCATGGTCCCCGCGACGCACAGCTTCTTGCCGTCCGGGCTCATCGAAAGGCCGTGGTGGCGCGAGTCGTTGACGAAGGTGGTGCGGTCGTCGCTGGTCGCCGGGTTCTTCGGCAGGGTCTTCGTGCGGGTGATCTTGTCGGAGGCCAGGTCGTACTCGAAGAAGCCGTTGAAGAACGACACCTGGAAGTACAGCTTCGACTCGTCCGGCGAGAACACCGCCGGCCGGACCGCGTCGGAGAAGTCCTTCAGGCCGATCGCGTCCAGGCGCGAGCGCATGTCGATGACCTTGACCTGCTGGTACGTGGTCGCGTCGATGACGGTGATGCGGCGGTCGCCCTTCGTCCAGTCCAGCCAGGGCGCGTCGGTCTGCGTGTTCACGTCGCCGATCGACATGTTGTAGATGTACTTGCCGTCCTTGGTGAAGATGTTCTCGTGCGGCTTGTCGCCGGTGGCGGCCTTGCCGAGCTGCTTGCCGGTCTCGATGTCCAGGACGTGCACGGCGTTGCCGGTCGAGGCCGACACGGCGACCCGCTTGCCGTCGGGGGAGACGGCCATGTGGTCGGCGCGGAAACCGGACACCGGGAAACGCCAGTTGATCCGTCCGGAGGCCAGGTCGATCGAGACGACGTCGGCGAAGCTGGGCCGGGAGACGACCACCGACTTCCCGTCCGGCGTGGAGTACATGTCGTCGACGAACTGGTCGTGTCCCTCGCCGACGCTGTTGCGGATCGTCATGAAGGCGATCCATCTGATCGGATCGGCGTTGATCTCCGCCATCCGCTCGTCCTTGTCGGGGATGACGTTGATCCGGCCGATCCTCGCGAAGTCGCCGGTGGACTTGATGACTTCGGCGGTGCCGTCCCAGTTGTTGCCCACGAACAGCACCTGGCGCAGCGCGGCGGAGGCGTCCGGGGCGTCCGCGTGAGCGGCGGTCGCGGGAACGGTGGCGGTCAGGGCGAGGGCGGCGGTCAGGGAGCACAGATGCCGTCGTCGGAAGACGGGCATGGCTGATCCCTCCTCTGCGGGTGGGGTGAGGAATCTGAACACACGTGCTTTCAGAATGAACTTACTGCAAAGTAAGGAAGGGGCGGCCTTCTTCACAAGACCGCGGTCACGACAAAATCGCGTGCGAGCGAAGATGGGTGTTCGAGCGGATGAAGGGAGAGCCGATGCCGGGCAGACTCAGAGCGCCGACCGGCCGCTATGGCGGCAAGACCGCCGAGGAGCGGCAGGCCGAGCGGCGCCGGCGGTTCCTGGACGCTGCGCTCCAGCTGTTCGGCGACACCCCCGGCTTCCGCACCACCACCGTCGCGGCCCTCAGCGAGGCGGCCGGACTGTCCACCCGTCAGTTCTACGAGGAGTTCCGCACCCTGGAGGACGTGCTCGCGGCCCTGCACCTCCAGGTCAACGACTGGGCGGAAGCAGCGGTGTTGGAGGCGGCAGCAGGTGCGGCGGACCTGCCGCTCGTCGAGCGCGCGACCGCCGTCTTCCGCGCCTACGCCGGGAACCTCGCCGCCGATCCGCGCCGGATCCGCATCACCTTCGTCGAGATCATCGGCGTCAGCCCGCGCCTGGAGGAACAGCGGCTCGCCCGCCGGGCCGGCTGGGTCGACCTCATCTGCGCCGAGGCCCGGGCTGCCGCCGCGCGCGGGGAGGCGGCACCCCGCGACTACCGCCTCGCGGCGACGGGTTTCATCGGCAGCGTCAACGGCCTGCTGCACGACTGGAGCGCCGGCTGGGTCGACGCGACCCTGGACGAGGTCGTCGACGAACTCGTCCGGCAACTGCTGGGGATCCTGCGGCCCCCGGGCTGGAGTCCGCAGACTGACTCAGACCCGCGTACGTCCACGCCCGTTCGCCCGGGCTCCGGGGAAGGCCCGCCGGTAGTCGCCGGGCGACACCCCGAGGTGCCTCAGGAAGTGGTGGCGGAGATTGTTGGCCGTGCCGAGGCCGCTCAGCTCCCCGACCTTCTCGATCGGCAGGTCCGTCGACTCCAGCAGTGACCGGGCGCGCCCGAGCCGCTGGTCGAGAAGCCACTGGAGCGGGGTCGTCCCGGTGACCGCCTGGAGCCGCCGGTAGAACGTACGGGGGCTCATCGCGGCCCGCCGCGCCAGGTCGGCGACGGTCAGCGGCCGGTCCAGGTGGGCCCTCGCCCACTCCAGGACGGGAGCCAGCCCCTCGTCGTCGCCGGCCGGCACGGGCAGCTCGATGAACTGCGCCTGCCCGCCCGGCCGGTGGGCGGGCACCACCATGCGGCGCGCCAGCTGGTTGGCGACGTGCGCGCCGAGGTCGCGCCGCACCAGGTGCAGGCACAGGTCGAGTCCGGCGGTCAGTCCCGCGCTGGTGAGCACGTCGCCCTCGTCCACGTACAGCACCGACGCGTCGACCTGCACCTTCGGGTAGCGCTCGGCCAGCTGTGCGGTGTGCATCCAGTGGGCGGTGGCCCGCCGTCCGTCGAGCAGCCCCGCCTCGGCGAGCGCGAAGGCACCGGTGCACAGGGAGACCATGCGGGCGCCCGCGTCATGAGCCCGGCGCAGGGCGTCGATCAGCTTCCGCGGCAGCGGCCTGCCCTCCTCGACGCACGGATCGGGCACCGAGGGCACGATCACCGTGTCGGCCCCGACCAGATCGTCCAGTCCGTAGCGGGTGCGCAGGCTCAGCCCATGACCCTCCGCCGCACCGTCCTCCTCGCCCTCCTCCGCCCGGGTCCCGGTCCCGCACAGCCGCAGGTCGTACCAGGGATCGGCCAGATCGGGCTGCGGCTTGCCGAACACGGTGCACGGGATGCTCAGTTCGTACAGATCCCACGAGGGGACCCCGATCTCCTCGGTCACGACCACGGCGACAGAACCGGCACTCATGCTCCGCAGCCTATGGCAGGAATTTGGTGGAGGCCGTCACCGCTGTCACTGTTTCCGATCTTCGTGCCCTGCGAGCGTGGTCGTACGTGATCACACGTCACTTCGCGAGGATATACGAGGAGTTGGGCATGAACGCAGGACACCGCCAGCCGGTCACCGTCGTCGGACTGGGCTCGATGGGCTCGGCACTGGCCGCCGCACTGCTGGACCGGGGCCACCCGACCACCGTCTGGAACCGGTCCCCCGACAAGGCCCGCCCCCTGGTCGACCGTGGCGCCCGCCTGGCCGGCACACCCCAGGAGGCGATCGCCGCCTCACCGCTGACGATCGCCTGTGTGCTGGACTACGAGGCGCTGTACACGGCCCTCGACCCGGCCACCGGCGAACTGGCGGGCAGAACCCTGGTCAACCTCACTTCCGGCTCTCCCGAGCAGGCCCGGGAAGCCGTCAAGTGGGCCCACTCCCACGGGGCCGGCTACCTCGACGGCGCCATCATGACCACCCCGCCCGGCGTCGGCGACCCCGCCATGATGTTCCTCTACAGCGGCTCCCAGGAGGTCTTCGACGCCCACCGCTCCACCCTGGCGTCCCTCGGCGACCCCCTCCACCTGGGCACCGATCCAGGCCTCGCCTCCCTCTATGACGCCGCCCTGCTGGGCCTGATGTGGTCCACCATGACCGGCTGGCTGCACGGCACCGCACTGGTCGGCGCCGAGGGGACGTCCGCCACCGCCTTCACCCCGGTGGCGGTCCGCTGGCTGGGCGCGGTGGCGGGCTTCCTCAGCACATACGCGCCCCAGGTGGACGCCGGCCGGTACCCGGGCGACGACGCCACCGTCGACGTGCAGATCGCGGCCATCGACCACCTCATCCACGCGGCGGCGGCCCGCGGCATCGACAACGCGCTGCCCGAACTCCTCAAGACCACCATGGAGAAGGCCGCCGCCGCCGGGCACGGACAGGACAGTTACGCCAGCCTGATCGAGGTGATGAGGAATCCCGCGGGCAGCGAAGCCTGACGCGCTGGGCCGAGACCAACGCCGCTAGACCGACACCAGCACCACGAGATTCACCGCCACCAACAGCGCGCATCCCAGCAACAGACCGGCCAGCAGCCGTGCGCGGAGCCTGCGGTACACCGCCTCGTACTCGCCGCGCAGTTCCTGCCCGCGTCGCGCCGTGCGCTGCCACGAGGCCCGGGCGAGGGCGAGGTACTCGGCCGCGAACAGCCGCTCCACCTCCTCCCGTTCGGCCTCCGGCAGCCCTTCGAGCCGGGCGGCGAAACGCGCTGCGGCCGCGCGGGCCTCCTCGTGCGCGGCGGCGGCGAGCAGATGACCCTCGACCTCGTTGTGGAACGCCCGCAGATCCGGATCCAGGTCCAGGTCCACGGGGAGACCTTCCATCGCGGTCATCGGAGCGTCAACTCCCGCTCCGCCCCCGCGACGTCCGCGTGGTGCAGGTCGAACGCCGGGGACTCGCTGCGGATCCGGGGGAGGACGACGAAGTTGTGGCGGGGCGGCGGGCAGGAGGTGGCCCACTCCAGGGAACGGCCGTAGCCCCACGGGTCGTCGGCCGTGACCCGCTCGCCGTACTTCGCCGTCCTCCAGACGTTGTAGAAGAACGGCAGCATCGACATACCGAGCAGGAACGAGCTGATCGTCGACACCATGTTGAGCGTCGTCAGGCCCTCCACCGCCAGATAGTCGGGGATGCGCCGCTGCATGCCCTGAGCGCCCAGCCAGTGCTGGACCAGGAACGTGCCGTGGAAGCCGGTGAACAGCGTCCAGAAGGTGATCTTGCCGAGGCGCTCGTCCAGCGTCTTGCCGGTGAACTTCGGCCACCAGAAGTGGAAGCCGGAGAACATCGCGAACACGACGGTGCCGAAGATGACGTAGTGGAAGTGCGCGACCACGAAGTACGTGTCGGAGACGTGGAAGTCGATCGGCGGCGAAGCGAGCAGCACGCCCGTGAGCCCGCCGAAGACGAACGTGATGAGGAAGCCGGTCGCCCACAGCATGGGCGTCTCGAACGAGAGGCTTCCGCGCCACATGGTGCCGATCCAGTTGAAGAACTTCACGCCGGTCGGGACCGCGATCAGGAAGGTCATGAAGGAGAAGAACGGCAGCAGCACACCGCCGGTGACGTACATGTGGTGCGCCCACACCGTCACGGACAGACCCGCGATCGCGATGGTCGCGCCGATCAGACCCGAGTAACCGAACATCGGCTTACGCGAGAAGACCGGGATGACCTCGGAGATGATCCCGAAGAACGGCAGCGCGATGATGTACACCTCTGGATGACCGAAGAACCAGAAGAGGTGCTGCCACAGCAACGCGCCGCCGCCCGCGGAGTCGAAGACGTGCGCGCCGAACTTGCGGTCCGCCTCCAGGGCGAACAGGGCCGCGGCCAGGACCGGGAAGGCGAGCAGGACCAGCACACCGGTCAGCAGCACGTTCCAGGTGAAGATCGGCATCCGGAACATCGTCATGCCGGGCGCGCGCATGCAGATGATCGTGGTGATGAAGTTGACCGAGCCGAGGATCGTGCCGAAGCCGGAGAAGGCCAGACCCATGATCCACATGTCGGCGCCGATGCCCGGGGAACGGACCGCGTCCGACAGCGGGCTGTAGGCGAACCAGCCGAAGTCGGCCGCGCCCTGCGGCGTCAGGAAACCCCCCACCGCGATGAGCGAGCCGAACAGGTACAGCCAGTAGGCGAACATGTTCAGCCGGGGGAACGCCACGTCCGGCGCGCCGATCTGCAGCGGCATGATCCAGTTCGCGAAGCCGGCGAACAGCGGCGTCGCGAACATCAGCAGCATGATCGTGCCGTGCATCGTGAACGCCTGGTTGAACTGCTCGGTCGACATGATCTGCAGACCGGGCCGGGCGAGCTCGGCGCGCATGAACAGCGCCATCACGCCACCGATGACGAAGAACGCGAACGACGTCACCAGGTACAGCGTGCCGATCGTCTTGTGATCCGTGGTCGTCAGCCACTTCAGGTGCTTCATGCCCCGCCTGTGTCCGCGCCCCGCCCGGAGGTCACACTTCCCTGACGCGACGAGAATCACGGAAACGGGTGTGACGATCGGGAAGGTGCCGGACACGAACGGGACATGAGCAACGACGAGATCTTCGCCGCTGCCTATCGCGAGCACTACTGGGCGGTCAGCCGCTATGTCGCGCGGCGACTGGACGGGCGGGCCGGCGAGGTGGAGGAAGTGGTGGCGGAGGTGTTCACGGTCGCCTGGCGGCGCCGGGCCGACCTGCCCTCCTCCCCGCTGCCCTGGCTGTACGGCGTGGCACGCAACTGCCTGGCCAACGCGGTGCGCGGCCACGGACGCCGCCGCCGGCTCGTCGACCGGCTCGGCAACGACGACACCGCGCACGGGCGGCACATCGCGGAAGGCCCCGAGACCGAGACCCCCGGCGCCTGGGTGCACGAGGCCCTCGCCCGGCTCTCCGCGTCCGACCAGGAGGTGCTGCGCCTGACGGCGTGGGAGGAACTCGGCATCGAGGACGTCGCGGTCGCCCTCGGCTGCGGCAAGCGGGCCGCCGCGATGCGGCTGCACCGGGCTCGCCGCCGCCTCAGAGCCGAGATAGTCGGGATGCGGCCGTCGGATACAGCGGACATGGCGGAGACGGGACACTCACTGCGCGAGGGGGACCGGCGATGACCGACGTCCTCCACGCGCGGGCGCCCGCCCCGGGCGACGTCCCACGACCACAGCGCCCCACCGACGCGGCGAACGCGCGTGCTCTCCTCCGGGCCGGGGCGGGTTGTGCCGCGTGCCTTCTGACCGGGGCCGCGGTCGGCTGCGCCACCCGCGCCGTGTCCGCGGCGGGAGCCGCGCGCACCGCCCGTGCCGTGTCCGGGACTGGGGCTGGTTGCGTCGCCCGTGCCGTGTCCGGGACTGGGGCTGGTTGCGTCGCCTGTGCCGTGTCCGGGACTGGGGCTGGTTGCGTCGCCCGTGCCGTGTCCGGGACCGCGACCGGTTGTGCCGCATGCGCCGTATCCGGGACCGGGGCTGGCTGCGTCGGCCGCGCCGTGTCCGGGACCGCGATCGATTGCGACGCACGCGGCCCGTCCTGGCCCGTGGCCGGCCGCGCCAGACGGTCCTTGACCTGGCCCGTGGCCGGCCGCGCCGGACGCCCCTTGACCTGGCCCGTGGCCAACCGCATCGGACGCGTCCAGTCCTGGACCACCGCCTGCCGCGCCGCACGCGGCCTGACCACGCCCCCGACCGGCCGCGCCCGCGCTCATGCCCCGCGCCCCCTGCCCGCCGCCCACATGACCGCACCTAAGGAACACGGCCATGGCTGACGAACTCGAACTGCTGCGTGGCGCCAACCCGGTGCCGTCCGACGGTCCCCACTTCGGCGACGGTCCCCTGGACCACGGGGCCGAGCGGCGGCTGGAGCTGCTGCTGCGGGAGCGGCCCTCCGGCCGTCTGCGGGACCGGCTGCTGCCGGGCGCCGGGCGGCCTCGGCTGGCGTGGGGGCTCGTCGCCACGGCCGTCGTCGCCGCCCTCGCGCTGACCCTCGTACTGAGCGGCCCGAACACCACCCCGGCGGTCGCCGCACCCCGTCCCCTGGTGGTGCAGACCGGCTCCACGCCCCTGCCCCTGGACCGGCTGGCCCAGCGTGCCGAACAGGCCGCCGCCGACGGCTCGCCCCGCCTGCGCAAGGGTACGCACGTGCAGACGTGGAGCATGGGCATGTCGGACGACAAGCCCCCGATCACCGTCCCCGAGGAGCGGATCGTGCGCTGGCGGGCCGACGGAAGCCACACGGAACTGGTCGTGGCGACCGACCCGAGGCACCCGGGCCGCCCGGTCCTCTCCGGCGCGGGCGGCGAGCCGCACCTCGTCGAGGACGGGCACGTCCTGAGCGACCAGACCTATCCGCCGAGCTGGAGCGACGCCCCGCCCCAATCCCCGCCGCCGCGCGACCCCGCCCGGCTGCGGGCCTACCTGACGGAGGCCCAGTACTCGGACACACCGCTGACCACGCCCCAACTGCTGGACGCCGTCAAGGTGCTGCTCGACACCTGGACCCTCGGCGCCCGCGAGACCGCGACGCTCGCCCGCCTCCTGGCGGGCACCGAGGGGCTGCGGCCCGTCGGCCAGGTGACCGACCGTCTCGGGCGACGCGGTCAGGCGTACGTGTACGACGGCCCCGGCGCCCACCACATGCTGATCATGGACCCGGTCACCGGCGCCGTCCTCGGTCTGGAGACCACCTTCTCCACCGCCGAGCCGGAGTACGGCGTCAAGAAGGGCGACGTGATGTCGTACAGCGCGTGGATGCGCTGATCACACCTCGGCCGCACGGAACCGCTACTCGTCCCAGGCCTGGATGAGCGTCTGCTCGGCGATCTTGCCGTCCCGCAGCGAGAGCATGGACTCGGACAGGACGCGCACACCGTCCGCGTACTCGCAGCTCTCGCTGTAGGCGGCCGCGTCGCCCTCGATCACGCACCGCTCCAGCTTGTGCGACATGTCGCGGCTGTAGACGTCCTCCAGCATCCGGCTGATCTCGTCCCGGCCGTGCAGGACCTTGGGGTGGCTGGGCTGGGTCGTGTGGTCGACGATGCGGAAATCCGCGTCGTCCGCGTAGAGCGAGAGCAGAAGATCCGGGCTCTGTCCCTCCACGCCCCGGCGCAGTGTCTCTCTGTCGAAGGCGGGGTCTGCCGCGGTTCCCATGATGACCTCCTTCGAAGGGCCGCGACCCGGTCGGGACCGGGCCGCGAGGGGCCTCTCCTGTCGAGCCTCCTCCCGTCCGGCGAGCTCGGCAAACGCAGGCAGGGAGAGCCGGGACGCCGGGCCTGACGGGTGAGGGGGCCCGCCCGCCCGTGTCCGCCGGGGACCCGCTCGCGTTGCGATCGGTTGATCTCAACACGACGTTTCGTCGCCGCCGTTGGTCTCGCCGCGGGTGTCACCGGCCTTGCCGCGCCGATGGCGAACGCGGCCGACGCGGAATCCCGGAGCCGCTCAGCCCGGTGGCCACGCTGACCGTGAGCGACATCCCCGCCGAGCACAAGGACGAGATCCCGCGGCCCTCCAACCAGCTGGCCGGGCTCAACCGCCTCAACGACCTGAACCAGCTGAACCCAGGTCGTCGGACTGGTCTCGCCGCTCTTCGGCTTCGTTCCGAACGTCCGGCCCTGACGGCAGCGCGTGCGACGAGGGCCGCCCGGCTCGGGCGGCCCTCACGCATGCCCGGTGGCTCAGTCGGCCGTGGCCAGGAACTGGGTCGCCGCCAGCTCCGCGTAGAGCGGGTCGGCGGTCACGAGCTCGCGGTGCGTGCCGACCGCCCGGACCCGCCCGGCATCCATCACCACGATCCGGTCGGCCATCGTCACCGTGGACAGCCGGTGCGCCACCACCAGGACCGTCGTCGTACGGGCCACGTCCGCGACGGTGTCGCGCAGCGCCGCCTCGTTCACCGCGTCCAGCTGCGAGGTCGCCTCGTCGAGGAGCAGCAGCCGGGGGCGGCGCAGCAGGGCCCGGGCGATGGCGACCCGCTGCCGCTCACCGCCCGACAGCTTGGTGCCACGATGCCCGACGAGCGTGTCGAGTCCGGCGGGCAGCCGGGCGATCAGACCGTCGAGACGGGTCGTCTTCAGCACCAGCGCGACGGCGTCGTCGTCCGCCTCCGGGTTGCCCAGCAGCAGGTTGTCCCGCAGGGAGCCCGACAGGACGGGCGCGTCCTGCTCCACGTAGCCGATCGCGGCGCGCAGCTGCGTCAGCTCCCAGTCGGCGAGGTCGCGCCCGTCGAACGTGATCGTTCCGGATTCCGGCTCGTAGAAGCGCTCGATCAGCGAGAAGACGGTGGTCTTGCCGGCGCCGGACGGGCCCACGAACGCCGTCATGCCCTGCGCGGGCACGGCGAACGTCACGCCGTGGTGGACGTACGGCAGGTCGTCGGCGTAGCGGAAGCGGACGTCGTCGAAGGCGAGGGCGGCGGGCCGCGCGCCGGGGGTGGAGAGCGGGGCGGCGGCGGCCGTCGGCTCGGCGGGCAGCCGTAGCGCCTCCTGGATGCGGGTGAGGGCCGCGGCGCCCGTCTGGTACTGCGTGACGGCGCCGACGACCTGCTGTATCGGCGACATCAGATAGAAGACGAACAGCAGGAACGCGACCAGCGTGCCCACGTCGATCGCGCCGGTCGCCACGCGCGCGCCGCCCACCGCGAGCACCGTGATGAAGGCGATCTGCATGGCGAGCCCCGCCGTGTTGCCCGCGGCCGCCGACCACTTGGCGGCCCGCACGCTCTGCCGCCACGACTCCTGCGCCGCCTCGTGCAGCGTGCGTTCCTCCCGGTGCTCGGCACCGGACGCCTTCACGGTGCGCAGGGCGCCGAGGATCCGCTCCAGCGAGGCGCCCATGACACCCACCGCGTCCTGCGCCTGCCGGCTCGCCTTGTTGATGCGCGGCACGATCACGCCGAGGATCACGCCCGCGCCCACGATCACGGCCAGCGTGACGCCGAGCAGCACGGGCTCCACGAGGCCCATCATCACCACCGTCGCGACGAGCGTGAGTCCGCCCGTGCCCAGCCCGACCAGCGAGTCGGTGGTGACCGCGCGCAGCAGGGTGGTGTCCGAGGTGATGCGGGCCATCAGGTCGCCGGGTTCGCTGCGGTCCACGGCCGGGATCCGCAACCGCAGCAGATACGACGACAGGGCGCGCCGCGCACCGAGCACCACCGACTCGGCGGTGCGCTGCAACACGTACGAACCCAGCGCTCCGACCGCCGCGTTGGTCACGACCAGGGCCGACATCGCCAGCAGCGCCCCGGTGATCGCCCGGTCGTGCGCCAGATCGTCGATCAGGCCCCGTGCCACGAGCGGGAGCATCAGCCCGGTCGCCCCGGTGACCAGCGAGAGCACGGCACCGGCGATCAGGGAGCGGCGGTGCGGCCGTACGTAGCCGAGGAGCAGCCGCCAGGCGGGTGTCCCGGTCTCGGTCTCTGCGATGCTCACGTCGCTCCCTCGGCGTCGGGCGGAGCTGTCAGGTTACGGGGCCCGCCGGGTACGGTGCCCCGCGTTTTCGGGCAGCGCGTGAGCTGGTGTTACGGCACCGCGGGTGGCTGATCCGCATCCCTTACCGATCAGTCGCGCGTAGGGTCGGAAAAGAAGGCATCCGGGCCGACGAAGGAGTCAGCATGGCGCAGGAAGTACGCGGTGTGATCGCACCCGGCAAGGACGAGCCGGTACGGATCGAGACCATCGTCGTGCCCGATCCCGGCCCGGGGGAGGCGGTCGTGCGCGTCCAGGCCTGCGGGGTGTGCCACACCGACCTGCACTACAAGCAGGGCGGCATCAGCGACGACTTCCCCTTCCTGCTCGGCCACGAGGCCGCGGGCGTGGTCGAGGCGGTCGGCGACGGCGTCACCGACGTCGAACCCGGTGACTTCGTGATCCTCAACTGGCGTGCGGTGTGCGGCAAGTGCCGCGCCTGTCTGCGCGGGCGGCCCTGGTACTGCTTCGACACCCACAACGCCGGGCAGAAGATGACCCTCACCGACGGCACCGAGTTGTCCCCGGCCCTCGGTATCGGTGCCTTCGCCGAGAAGACGCTGGTCGCGGCCGGGCAGTGCACCAAGGTCGACCCGGCCGTCGCCCCGCAGGTGGCCGGGCTGCTCGGCTGCGGCGTGATGGCCGGCATCGGTGCCGCGATCAACACCGGAAACGTCGGCCGGGGCGACACGGTCGCCGTCATCGGCTGCGGCGGCGTCGGCGACGCGGCCGTCGCCGGCTCGCGCCTCGCCGGAGCGGCGAGGATCATCGCCGTCCACATCGACGACCGCAAGCTGGAGACCGCCCGGACCATGGGCGCCACCCACACCGTCAACTCGCGCGAGACCGACCCGGTCGAGGCGATCCGCGACCTCACCGGCGGCTTCGGCGCCGACGTCGTCATCGAAGCCGTCGGCCGCCCGGAGACGTACAAGCAGGCCTTCTACGCCCGCGACCTCGCCGGCACGGTCGTCCTGGTCGGCGTGCCCACCCCCGAGATGAAGCTCGAACTGCCGCTGCTGGACGTCTTCGGGCGCGGCGGCGCGCTGAAGTCCTCCTGGTACGGCGACTGTCTGCCCTCCCGCGACTTCCCCATGCTGATCGACCTGCATCTGCAGGGGCGCCTGGACCTCGGGGCGTTCGTCACCGAGACCATCCAGCTCGACGAGGTGGAGAAGGCGTTCGAGCGGATGCACCACGGCGACGTGCTGCGCTCGGTGGTGGTGCTGTGATGGCCCCGCGCGTCGAACACCTCGTCACCTCCGGGCAGTTCAGCCTCGACGGCGGCACCTGGGACGTCGACAACAACGTCTGGATCGTCGGCGACGACCACGAGGCGATCGTCATCGACGCCGCGCACGACGCCGACACCATCGCCGAGGCCGTCGGAGACCGCAGGCTCACGGCCATCGTGTGCACCCACGCCCACAACGACCACATCGACGCCGCCCCCGCCCTCGCCGAGCGCACCGGGGCCACCATCTGGCTGCACCGCGGCGATCTGCCGCTGTGGAAGCAGACCCACCCGGACCGCGAGCCCGACGCCTGGCTGGTCGACGGCCAGGTGATCGAGGCCGGCGGCGCCGACCTGCGGGTCCTGCACACCCCCGGGCACGCGCCCGGCGCGGTGTGCCTGTACGACCCCGGGCTCGCCACCGTCTTCACCGGGGACACCCTCTTCCAGGGCGGTCCCGGCGCCACCGGCCGGTCCTTCTCGCACTTCCCGACGATCATCGACTCGATCCGCGACCGCCTGCTCACGCTGCCGCCCGGGACGAAGGTCCTCACCGGCCACGGAGACTCCACGACCATCGGGGCGGAGGCCCCGCACCTCCAGGAGTGGATCACCCGCGGCCACTGACCGCGTGTCGCGCGCAAAAGGCGACAGAAGATGTCCGGCTTCCCCGGCACCCTCGAACCATCACGCGTTCACGGCAACGGGAGGCCGGACATGTCAGTTCCGCTGAAGGGCAAGGTCGCACTGGTCGCCGGTGCGACCAGGGGCGCCGGACGGGGTATGGCGGTGGAGCTCGGAGCGGCAGGCGCCACCGTCTACGTCACCGGACGCAGCACGCGCACCCGCCGCTCGGAGTACGACCGGCCCGAGACCATCGAGGACACCGCCGACCTGGTCACCGAGGCGGGCGGGCAGGGCATCGCCGTACCCACCGACCACCTCGACCCGGCGCAGGTCCGCGCCCTCGTGGACCGCATCGCGGACGAACAGGGCCGCCTCGACGTCCTGGTCAACGACATCTGGGGCGGCGAGAAGCTCTTCGAGTGGGACACCCCGCTCTGGGAGCACGACCTCGACAACGGCCTGCGCCTGCTCAGACTCGCGGTCGAGACGCACGCCATCACCAGCCACCATGCCCTGCCCCTGCTGCTGCGCAACCCCGGCGGCCTGGTCGTCGAGGTCACCGACGGCACCGCCGACTACAACGCCGACAACTACCGGGTGAACTTCTTCTACGACCTCGCCAAGACGTCCGTCCTGCGCATGGCCTTCGCCCTCGGCCACGAACTCGGCCCGCGCGGCGCCACCGCCGTCGCCCTCACCCCCGGCTGGCTGCGCTCGGAACTCATGCTGGACGAATTCGGGGTACGCGAGGACAACTGGCGCGACGCCCTGGAGCGCGTCCCCCACTTCGCCATCTCGGAGACCCCGCGCTACGTGGGCCGGGCCGTCGCGGCGCTCGCCGCCGACCCGGACGTGGCGCGCTGGAACGGCCGCTCCCTCTCCAGCGGCGGCCTCGCCCAGGTCTACGGCTTCACCGACCTCGACGGCAGCCGCCCGGACGCCTGGCGCTACCTCGTCGAGGTCCAGGACGCGGGCAAGCCGGCCGACACGACCGGCTACCGCTGAAACACGGGCGCGCCCCCGCCTCATCTGCCGGTCACCGGGCGGCGCCGCCGCCCGGTGAGGTATGTCACCGTTTCGTCCCAGGCAGAGAGCCCGCACAACCCGACCCCCCGTACGCCCGTCTAGCTGGCAGGGATCGCAGACCATGTGACCACTTCCGCGAAAGGGCAGGACCAACCATGGGGGACGTACGCAGACGGGGTGCCGTCGTACTCGGGATCACCGGACTGGTGGCACCGCTCACGCTCGCGCTCGGCGCCACGCCGGCCGCGGCCGCGAGCTGCACCGCGAAGACCGGCCCGTACCAGAAGCAGGTGGAGAAGTTCCTCGGCCGCCCGGTCGACGGCAAGCAGTCCGCCGCCGACTGCAAGGCGATCCAGGCCTTCCAGACCAAGCACGGCATCTCCCCGAACGCCGGCTACGCCGGGCCCGTCACCTGGGGTGTGATGGACCTGATGCAGAAGCAGAAGGCCGTCGGGAACAACCCGAACAAGGACGGCAAGTGCCCGGTGAACAAGGGCCGGATCGCCTGCGTGAACCTGAGCCTCCAGCTGAGCTGGATCCAGGACGGCAAGAAGCTCGTCTACGGCCCCGTCCCGGTCCGCACGGGCCGCGACGGCTACGAGACCCGCACCGGCCTGAAGAAGATCTACTGGCGGGACATCGACCACGTCTCGTCGATCTACGACGTGCCGATGCCCTACAGCCAGTTCTTCGACGGCGGCCAGGCCTTCCACTCGGTCGGCGTCAGCATGTGGAACCCGCCGGGCTCGCACGGCTGCGTCAACATGACCAAGACCGACGCGAAGAAGTACTGGTCGCTGCTGAAGAAGAACGACGACGTCTTCGTCTACGGCCGCAAGCCGGGCACCTGATCCAGGCACCCGGCTCGGACCTGCCCCTTACTGCGGCGCGTCCCCGAAGTCCGGGATCTCCAGCCGTACCCCGCCCTGCCGCGCGGACTCGTGCGCGATGATGCCCGGCAGGGTGTAGCGGGCGGCCACCCACGCGTTCACCGACGGCAGGCTGCGCGTGTTGACGGCGGTCACGAAGTCGTCCACCAGGAAGTGGTGGCTGCCCTCGTGGCCGTTGTGGAGGTTGTCGAACTCCCTGGGCAGCCGCGCACGGTCGTGCACGGGAGCCGACCCGGAGGTGAACGCGGCCCGCAGCTCGGGCGCGATGTGCTGGAGGGACGGGTCGTCGGGCGCCATGGTGGGCTTGGGCTCCAGCAGTTCGCTGATGTCCTTCACGCCCTGCTTGTCCTGCCACAGGGCCACCGTGGCGAGCTGCTCCATGCTCGCCTCGGTGCCGAAGAAGCGGAAACGCGACTCCCGTATGTGCGAGGGGTAGCCGACCCGCCGGAACTCGTTCGTACGGAACGAGCCGCCGCCCGCGACCTCGAACAGCGCCGTGGCGTTGGAGAAGTCGTTGTCGAACTGGCTGACCTCCTTGTCGAAGACGCCGTCGCCCCGGTCGTCGACGACACCGATCGCCGACACGCTGACCGCGTGCGTCCGCCAGGCGCCCAGCACCCCGCCGACCGCGTGCGTCGGGTACAGCAGCGGGGGATAGCTGGCGGTGGCCTTCCAGTTCTCGCCGCCGCTGTACTGGTAGGCCTCGTAGAACCCCAGGTCCATGTCGTGGACGTAGTCGCCCTCGGCGTAGAACAGCCGCCCGAAGGCGCCCTCGGCGATCTGGTTGCGGGCGTGGACCGTCGCCGGGTTGTACTCGCTGGTCTCGCCCATCATGTACGTCAGCCCGGTGGCCTTGACCGTGTCGATGATCGCGGCGATCTCCTCCGTGCTGATCGCCATGGGGACGGCGGAGTACACGTGCTTGCCGGCGTTGAGGCCCTGGAGTACCAGCGGCCCGTGCGTCCAGCGCTGGGTGAAGATCGCGACGGCGTCGACGTCCTCCGATTCCAGCATGGCCTGGTACGACGGGAAGGTGCCCGTCAGCCCCTGGGCGGTGGCGAGTTGCTCGGCCCGCTCGGGCAGCAGGTCGGTGACGTAGACGGCGCTGACGCCGGGGTGGGCCTGGAACAGCGTGGCGAACTGGCCCGAGAACTGTCCGGCGCCGACGATGCCGATGGAGAACGTCATGTAAGGCGTGCCCTTCACTGGTCGGTGGTGATCACTGCGAGAGGATCAGGTTGATCTGCTCGTTGGTCTGGTCGAGGCTGCTGACCGGCTTGCCGTTGCCGTAGATGTCCTCCATCGCCGGCGCCATCAGTGCCGTCATGTCCGCCGAGTAGCTGGCGATCGGGTAGGAGAAGGTCCGGAAGTTCTTCTTGTCGGCCACGGGCTTCGTGAACGACGAGACGTCGATGCCCTTCTTCCGGTACGCGGCGACCGCGGCCTCGGTCCCGGCCTTCGTCGCGGGGAACACGACGCCGTAACCGCCGACGACCTTCTGGCACTTGTCGGAGGCCAGATACGCCACCCACTTCTTGGCGCCCGCCTTGTTCTCGGAGGCCTTGGTGACGGAGTCGGCGAGGCCGTTCATCATCGTGGCGCGCTTGCCGGTCGGGCCGACCGGCGTCAGGGCGGTCTTGATGTCCCGGCCCTTGAAGCCCGCGTACGTGGAGATCATCCAGGCCCCGTCGAACGCGGTGGCGGCCTTGCCCGCCGCGACCTGCGTGTTCGCCTGGTTGGACTGGACGTTGTAGTCGGACAGCGGCGGCATGTAGCCCTTCTTCGCCAGGCCGAAGTACCACTGGATGACCGACTGGAAGGTCTTGCTGTCGTACTGGTACTTCGTGCCCCAGCGCGGCTTGTCCAGGTAGCTCCACCCGGCGGAGGCTGCGAAGTTGCTCCACTGGGTCTGGCCGTCGCCGAAGCCGCCGCCGTTGGAGGCCATGCCATAGACCTTGACGTTGTTCTTGTCGAAGCCCGGCTCGTCGCCCCGCTTGCCGTTGTTGTCGATCGTGAGGTGGGCGATGGCCTTCTCGAAGGTGCCGCCGTCCTCCGGGTTCCAGGCGAGGTTGTTCAGCTGCTCGGCGGTGAGGCCCGCGTCCTTCGTCATCTTCGAGTTGTAGAACAGCGCGACGGTGTCCCAGTCCTTCGGGGCGCCGTAGCGGTGGCCGTCCTTCCCGATCCAGTTGGCCGCGAGGCCCGGCTGGTAGTCGGAGTTCTCGATGCCGAGGTCGTCGAGCGGTTCCAGGACCTTCAGGTCGGCGTACTGGCCGAAGTTCTGGATGTGGTCGGTGAACACGTCCGGCTGGGTGCCGGCGATGAACCCGGCGGTGAGCTTGGTCCAGTAGTCGCTCCAGCCCAACTGGGTGATCTTGACGTTCAGTCCGGGGTTCTCCTTCTCGAACCCCTTGGCACAGGCCTGGTAGGCGGGCAGCTGGTTGGCGTCCCACAGCCAGTAGGTGACCGTGTGCGCGGAGGATCCGGCGGGACCGCCCTGTGCGCATCCGCTGACCAGGGACAGCGCCAGCGCGCCGGTTGCCGCGACGAGCGTACGCAGACGAATTCGCATCACAGTCCCCTTACTTGATCCCGGTGAAGCCGATGGAACTGACGATGCGGCGCGCGAAGCAGGCGAACAGCACCAGCATCGGCAGCGCGGCGATCAGCGTCGCCGCCATGAGCCCGGACCAGTCGACGCCGGTCGCCGGGGTCTGCGCCCGGAAGATCGCCAGCGCCACGGTCAGCACCCGCGAGCTGTCGCTGTAGGAGACCATCAGCGGCCAGAAGTAGTCGTTCCAGGAGGTGATGTACGTCAGCACGCCCAGCGTGACGATCGGCGTGGACGCCATCGGCAGCACCACCCGGAAGAAAATCTTGATCTTCCCGGCGCCGTCCAGCAGCGCGGCCTCCTCGACCTCCTGCGGGATGTTCATGAAGAACTGCCGCAGGAAGAACACCGCGAACGGCGTCATGAACATGGTGGGCAGCGCGATGCCGAGGAGCGTGTCCACCAGGTGCAGTTGCTTGATGAGCACGAAGTTCGGCAGCAGGGTGAAGATGGTGGGCACCATCATCCCGGCCAGGAACAGGCCGAACACCTTGTCCCTCCCGCGCCAGCGCAGCCGCGAGAAGGCGTACGCCGCCATCGCGGAGAAGAACAGCTGACAGCCGGTGATCAGGGTCGAGACCAGCACCGAGTTGAGCAGATAGCGCCAGAAGTCGAGCCCGCCGCCGGCCCCGCCCTGTTTGACGGCCTCCTCGGCCGACTGCATGCCCAGGGCGCGTTCGAAGCCGCTCGTGGTGAGGTCCACGGGCAGGGGGTTGGTCGGATCCGCGTTGAGCCCCGCGTTCGTGGACAGCGCGGTGCGCAGGATCCAGTAGAACGGCAGCAGGGTGATGAGGACGATCAGCCCCATCACGGTCCAGGCGGCGGCCCGCCCGAAGGGGAACCTGCGCCGGACCGGTCGCAGGGTCGTCGACGTCGTTGTCGTCACGGCAGCCATACCGGTGTCTTCCTTCCGTCAGCCGAGGTCGGTCCGGCCGGCCCGGGTGAGCCGGTACTGGAGGACGGTGATCGCGCTCAGCACGACCAGCAGGGCGACGGACATGGCCGAGGCGTAGCCGAACTGGAAGCGCCCGAAGGCCGAGCCGTAGATGTAGTACTGGAGCACGTTGGTCGCGTTCGCCGGACCGCCCGCGGTGGTCACGGCGACGGTGTCGAACACCTGGAACGACCCGATCACCGTCATGATCAGCACGACCGCGAGCACCGGCCGCAGCAGCGGCATGGTGATCCGCCAGAACATCCGCCACTCGCTCGCGCCGTCCACCCGGGCCGCCTCGTACATGTCGCCCGGGATCGCCTGGAGACCGGCGAACAGCAGCAGCGCGGTGTACCCGACGTGCCGCCACACGTTGATGAGCGCGATCGTCGGGATCGCCCAGGTCTCGTCGGCGAGGAACGGGATGCGGTCGACGCCGAGGGCGCTGATGATCTCGTTGCCGATGCCGAGCTGGGTGTCGAGGATCCAGAGCCAGACCAGACCCGCGACGACGTTCGACATCAGGTACGGCGTGAGCACGATGCCGCGCAGCATCGCCGACTGGGTCAGCCGCTGGAGGAGGACGGCGATGGCGAGCGCCGCGACCGTCTGCACGCCGATGTTGATGACGACGTACTCGACGGTGACTGTCAACGAGTCCCAGAAGATGGGGTCGTTGACCATGCGGACGTAGTTGTCCAAGCCCACCCACTCCGCCGGTGTCAGCAGGTTGAAGCGGGTGAAGCTCAGGTAGATGCCCCGGAGCGTCGGCCAGAGCAGGAAGACGACGAAGCCGAGCAGCGCCGGCGCGATGAAGAGCGCGGCCAGCCGTCCGTCACCCCGGTTCTCGCCCACGTCGTTCCGTCGGGTCCTGGGCTTGCTGTGGGCCTCCGCCGCGCCGCCCACGGGCAGACGCGACGGAGGGCTGCTGGAGGCGATGGTCATCGGGAGACTCCCTCGCTGCGGCGGCTCGTCCTCTGGCGGGACTTACTTTTGGTGCGAAACAATTGCTGCGTCAAGAGGGGTGCAAACATCTTTTCGCAGGAACCATCATCGCCCTAGAGTGGTCGTGTTGGTTTCAGTGCGAAAGAAAAGGGTGAGGGGAGTCGCACGGACATGACCGCAGGCATCGCCAGCTGGCCGCCGCTGAGCCCGGGGGAGCGCTCGGTAGCCATCGAGGTGCTCGTGCACGGACCGCTGTCGCGCACCGAACTCGCCCGCAGGCTGGGACTGTCGGCCGGCAGCCTCACCCGGCTGACCAAGCCGCTCATCGAGTCCGGCCTGCTGGTCGAGGTGGCCGAGGCGGGAGTGCCTGCGGAAGCGCGCCAGGGCCGCCCCTCGACGCCGCTGGACGTCGTCGCCGACTCCTGGTCCTTCCTAGGCTTCAAGATCACCGAGGACATGGTCTACGGCGTCGTCACCACGCTCAGAAGCGACATCGTCGCCCGCCACGACCGCCCGCTCACCACCCACGACCCCGCCGAAGTCGCCGACGTGCTCGGGGAGATGACCGCCGAGCTGATCCGCGACCACCCCCGGCTCGCCGGGATCGGTATCGGGGTCGGCGGTTTCGTCCAGGACCGCGCCGTCGTCGGGGAGTCGCCCTTCCTGCTGTGGCGGGACGTGCCCCTGGCCGACCTCGTCGAGGAGCGCACCGGGCTGCCCGTGGTCGTGGAGAACGACGTCGCCGCCCTGGTCGAGGCCGAGACCTGGTTCGGCGCCGGACGCGGCCTGGACCGCTTCGTCGTCCTCACCATCGGCGCCGGCATCGGCTACGGGCTCGTCCTGGGCGGCAAGCGCGTGGCCTACGCCGAGGAGGACCGCGGCTTCGGCCGGCACTGGATCGTCGACCCCAACGGCCCGCTCACCCCGGACGGCCGGCGCGGCAGTGCCGTCTCGCTGCTGACCATCCCCAACATCCGCTACCAGGTCCAGGCCGCCACCGGCCGCGACCGGACCTACGAGGAGATCCTCGCGGCGGCCGCCGCCGGGGACCCGATGCCCGCCCGGGTCGTCGACGAGGCGGCCCGGGCGCTGGGCACGCTCGTCGCGCAGATCTCCAACTTCGTGATGCCGCAGAAGATCCTGCTCGCGGGGGAGGGGGTCGGGCTGATGGACGTGGCCGGCAAGACGGTCGAGGACACCGTCCGCGATAACCGGCATCCCCTGGCCGCCCCGGTCGAACTGGAGACGAAGGTGTCCGATTTTCACGACTGGGCGCGCGGCGCGGCCGTGCTGGCCATCAAGGTGCTGGTGCTGGGATCGGCCGAAGTGTGAACAGGCTCACGTTTACTGGGAGATGGACGTGATCAGCGACACTGTCCGGAATTACCGTTTACCTCACGATTACTCACATCGTCTTCACCTGCGGCGACGTATGCTTCACACCATGTCCACCACTGTTGAAACCTCTTCCCAGCGAACGGCTGACGAGGTCAACGAGGAGATCCGGGCCCTGTGGCGCCGGTCGGGCGGGACACTGAGCGTCGAGCAGCGCGAGGAATACCAGCGGCTCGTCCTGGAGTGGGCCGCCGCGGCCCCGCAGTCCGCGCCCGCGGCCTGAGCGTCAGCCAGGTCCGCTGACGCATCGGACCCTCGTCTTAGGGCACCCCTGATCCAATGGGTGCCCTTCTCGCACTTTCCTCGGCCGTCGTCTACGGCATCGTCGACTTCGCCGGCGGCCTGCTGTCCCGGCACATCCATCATGCCGCCGTCACCTTCTTCGGCCAGCTCGGCGGCCTGCTGCTCGCCTGCGCCGCCGCGCTCCTCATCCCCGCCGACACCGTCCACACCGCCGACCTGCTGTGGGGCGCGCTGTCCGGCGTCGGCAGCGGCGTCGCCATGCGGTTCCTCAACCGCGGGCTGAGCCGCGGCGCGATGAGTGTCGTGGTGCCCGTGAGCGCCGTCACCGGTGTCGCGCTGTCGGTGCTGTGCGGGGTGCTCGTCCTCGGCGACCGCCCCGGGGCCATGGCCTGGCTGGGCATCGCCGTCACGGTGCCCGCGCTGTGGTTCGTCTCCGGAGGCGGAGGCAGCGCGGGCAAGGGTACGGCGGACGGACTCCTCGCCAGCGCGGGCGTGGCCGTGCAGTACCTCGCCCTCGGGCAGGCGGCCTCCGCGAGCGGGCTGTGGCCCGTCGCCGCGGGCCGTGTCGCCGCGGTCCTCGTCCTCCTGCCGGACGCCGCCCGCCATGCCCGCCGGCTGAAGCTGCCGCCGGGCCGCTGCGTCCAGGCCCTCCTCATCGGGGCCGGCGCGGCCCTCGGCCTCGTGCTGTATCTGCTCGCCGCGCACCGCCAGTTGCTCGCCGTCGCCGTCGTCCTCGCGTCCCTCTACCCCGCCCTGCCCGTCATCCTCGGCCTCGCCCTCCTGCACGAGCGGATCAGCCGGCGTCAGGCGCTGGGGCTGCTGGGAGCGGGGGCGGCGACGGTACTGCTCACGCTGGGCTGAGCGGGACACCCGCCGGCTCCGGCCGCACGCACGCGCATCATCCCCAAGTAGCCGAGTAGTACTGCCGATACGCCTTGCGGTCCTGCTCCGCGCGGATCCACCGGGTCGCCACCAGGGCGACGAGGCTGCCCGCGATGACGAGCAGGCCGGGGCCGACGTTGCGCGGGTCGGTGAGACGGGTCAGCAGGCCCGACACGTCCTCACCCGAGACCGGCGCCGACGAGCCGGGCGAGGCGGCGCCCTGCGAGGCCGACGGCGCGGGAGAGGCGCCGGTGCCGGCACCGGCCTGCTTGGCCACGATCAGCTTGACGCCCAGCTCGGTCAGCGCCTTCGTCACCGGCTGGAAGAACGTCGTACCGCCCGCCGTGCAGTCCCCGCTGCCGCCCGACGTCACACCGAGCGCGACGCCGTCGGCGAACATCGGGCCGCCGCTGTCGCCGGGTTCGGCGCACACGTTCGTCTCGATGAGGCCGGTGACCGTGCCCTCGGGGTAGTTGACCGTCGCGTTCAGCGCGGTCACCTCCCCTTGGCGCAGTCCGCTCGTGCTGCCGCTGCGGAAGATCTTCTGCCCGACCTCGGCATCGGCCACGCCCGTGATCCGCACACCCTTGCCGTCACCGACCGCCACGACGTCCGCACCCTCGCCCGCGCGGCCGCTGTCGTACTTCACCAGGGAGTAGTCGTCGCCCGGGAAGCTCCCCTTGAGCGACGAGCCGACCTGCTCCCGGCCCCGGTCGTCGGCGAACCAGACGGAACCGTCGGGCCCGCAGTGCCCGGCCGTGAGGATGTAGTCGGTCGTCCCGTCGGTCACGTTGAAGCCCGCCGAACAGCGCCCGGCGGTCGACAGGATCGGCTGCGCGCCGTTGACCCGCGTCGTGAATGTGCCCTCGGTGCGCTCCATGCGCACGAAGCCGCCGATGCTCTCCGCGACGTCGGTCAGCCGCGACCAGTCGGAGGCGGAGACGGTGCTGTCGCCCCGGACCACCACCTCGTTGCTCTTGTAGTCCAGGGCCCAGGCGGTACCGGGCACCCGGGGCGCCGAACGCAGCGTCTTCGTGGCCGACTTGAGGTCGCTCATGCTGTGGCGCACCATCTTCGCCCGCGCACCGGCCCGCTCGACCTCGTCGGCCGCCTTCTCGTCCGTGACCGCGACGACCGGCCGGCCCGCGGAGTCGACCCAGCTGCCCGCCGTGCGGGAGGTGCCGAGCCGGGACACGAGATCGGTGCCCATGCTCGTGGCCGGCCGCGCGGAGTACGGGACGCCGATCGACGGGTCGGGGGGCTCGCTCGCCACGGCGCGTGTGACCATCGTTCCTCCGAGGAGGAGTCCGCCGACGGCCGCCAGCCGTGTCACTCGCCGGACGACCCGTCGTCGTGCGTGCCTCATGCATGGCTCCCGAACCCGAACATCACGGTGTGAACACCGCGGGGCACTCCTTGAGTCGAGTGCCCTCTTCCCATACGGGGCGCAGCCGTGCCGTGTTCAGCGCTCGCGTGATCTCTTCACCGCCGGCCGGCGGCGGGAACGGTCGGACCCAGGTCCGCCGGGGCGGCGAGCAGGGCCCGGCTGCGCACGTCGCCCCAGACCGAGGCCGGGTCGACGTAGGGCCGCAGCAGGGCGGTGAGGGCCGGGTCCCCGCGTCCGTTGAGCTCGTCGGAGGCGATCTTGCGGGCGATCCCGGCGAGGAAGTCCGCCACCTGCACGCGCGCGTCCTCGCGCGCGACGACCAGCCGCAGCCCGGCCAGGCCGACCCCCGCCCGCCGGGCCGTCTCCTCGATCCAGGCGATGCGGTCCGGCGTCAGCATGTTCTGCCGGTCGTGCACCAGACGGACCGGCCGCCCTTCGCCGCTCCACAGCGCGGCCGTCCGGACGATCGCCGGAAGCAGCGGGTTGAGCACCGGGATCAGGGGCGGCCCGTCCAGGAACGCCGCCCGATAGGACACCGCGCGGGCCCGGGTCGCGGCCAGCCGCTCCAGGATCGCTGTCGCGTCCGCATCCGGCCGGGCCCGCCGCAGGGCGTCGACCGTGCCGTAGAAGACCTCCACGGGAGTGCCCGGCTCGCCGTTGTGACGGACCCGCAGCAGTTGGTTGGCCGCCTCCAGGAACGCCCGCCAGTCGTCCTCCCCGAAGGCCCGGCGGCCCTCGCGGAACAGGGCGACGGCCGCGCCCGGGTCGCCCAGCAGCAGACCGACGGCCCGGTCCACCACGAAGAAGGACTTCTCCATCAGATGCACCCGCGCCCGCCCGTGGATCGGCCCGTCGGGCGCGAGCAGCCACTCCAGCACCGCGCGGTGCTTCTCCCGCAGCAGGTGGTTCGCCTTGTACTCCTCGGCCGGCGAGCGGATCCGGTCCCGGATCTCCCGCACGGCCGCCGCCGCCGACGCCATGGACAGCGACATGCTGGCGTGCGCGAACACGTCCGTGTTCCCGCCGGTGAGGTTCTCGCCGTCCGACCCGGACTCGTCGCAGGCGATCTCCAGGAACGGGCCCTCGGCCCCTCCCCGCTCCCCGTCCTCACGATTCCCGCTCACTGCACGGCCCCCTATCGTGTGCCCATGACCAGGATCCCGCACGAGACGTCCGGTGAACCGAATCCCCTGCAGGCTCTCACTCCCGACCAGCTCCGCCGCCGTACGAGCATGAAGTGGCGCACCTATCCGGAGGACGTACTGCCGGTCTGGGTGGCCGAGATGGACGTGCCGCTGGCCGAACCCGTCGTACGCGCCGTCACCGACGCGCTCCGCCTCGGCGACACCGGCTACCCCGCCGGCACGGCGTACGCGGAGGCGCTGGCCGCCTTCGCCGAGAAGCGGTGGGACTGGGACGGGCTCGCCGTGGAACGCACCGCGGTCGTGCCCGACGTCATGCTCGGCGTCGTCGAGATGCTCAAGCTGGTCACCGGACAGGGAGACGCGGTGGTCGTGAACCCGCCGGTGTACCCGCCGTTCTACCAGTTCGTCGAGCACATGGACCGGCGCGTGGTCCAGGCCCCGCTCGGCGCGGACGGGCGCATCGACCTCGGCTTCCTGGAGGAGACCTTCCGCCAGGTGGTCGCGGGCGGAGGACGGGCCGCCTACCTGCTGTGCAGCCCCCACAACCCGACCGGCACCGTGCACACGGCCGAGGAGCTGTCCGCCGTCGCCGCACTCGCCGAGCGGTACGGCGTCCGCGTCGTCGCCGACGAGATCCACGCGCCGCTCGTGGTCGGCCGCACCGACTTCGTGCCGTACCTCAGCGTGCCCGGCGCCGAGCGCGGACTGTCGCTGATGTCCGCCTCGAAGGCGTGGAACCTGGCCGGGCTCAAGGCCGCCCTCGCCATCGCCGGGCCCGGCGCCGGCGCCGACCTGGCCCGGATGCCCGAGGAGGTCGGGCATGGCCCGAGCCACATCGGCGTCATCGCCCACACCGCCGCCCTACGCGACGGCGACGCCTGGCTGGACGCCCTGCTGTCCGGCCTCGACGCCAACCGGCGGCTGCTCGCGGACCTGCTGGCCGAGCAGCTGCCCCAGATCCGCTACCGCCCGGGCGACGCCACCTACCTCGCCTGGCTCGACTGCCGCGCGCTCGGCCTCGGCGACGACCCGGCGGACACCTTCCTGCACCGCGGCCGGGTGGCCCTCAACTCCGGCCTCCCCTTCGGCACGGGCGGCGCCGGGCACGTCCGCTTCAACCTGGCGACCTCGCCCGAGGTGATCGGGGAGGCGGTACGGAGAATGGCCGCCGCGCTGCACTGAAAGCCGGGGGCACGCCGCGCGGGACGCGCTCGTAGACTGCCCGCCATGGACGACAGTGCGCTTGACGACCTGGGCGCGGGCAAGTACCTGCTGATCACCAGCTACCGCAGGAACGGTACGCCGGTCGCCACCCCGGTCTGGGTGGTGCGCGACGGGAACGCGCTCGGCGCCTGGACGCCGGCCGACTCCTGGAAGGTCAAGCGGATCCGCAACCGCGCCGACGTCCTGGTCGGCCCCTGCGACCTGCGCGGCAACCCCACCGGCGAGCAGCTGCCCGCGACGGCGGAGATCTGCGACGCGGCGACCACCGCCCGCTACCGGCAGCTGATCGCCCGCAAGTACGGCATCACCGGCCGACTCACCCTGCTCGGCAGCCGGCTGCGCCGGGGTCTCGACGGCACGGTGGGCATCCGCCTCACGCTGACGCGCTGATGACCCCGGCTCGGGCACGCGCCTTCCCGCGCTGACCCCGGCGTCGGCGCGCGGGATTCCCCACCCGGTCTGCCCGCCCCGCCCGCGGTGACGCCGCACGAGACGATGCCGTACGCGACCCCGACTTCGCCGCACGTGCCCTGTCGGGCTGTCCCGGGTTTGCCGCACGTGCCCTGTCGGGCTGTCCTCGGTTTCGCCGCACGCCCCCTGCCCCGCCTTCCCCGGCTTCGGCCCCGCACCCCGTCGCGCTGACTGCCGCTTCGGCACGCCCTTCCGGCAAGCGCTTTCCGCGCCGGGGGAGTGGACGGCCCGTCCCCGGGACAGACCACCTGTCATGAGCCGAACTCCCGTCCTGCGCGCAGCCGTCGTCGGCACGGGCCACCGGGCCCAGCTGTTCACCCGGGGCCTCGCCGAACGCCCCGGCCACCTCGTGGCCGCGCTGTGCGACCCCAGCCCGACCCGGATGGCCTTCCACAACCGGCTGCTGGCCGAGACCGGCGCGCCGGCCGCCACCACGTGGGAGCCCGACCGCTTCACCGACCTGCTCGCCGAGGAGGACATCGACGAGGTCGTCGTCACCACCGTCGACGCCGAGCACGACCGCTACATCGTCCCGGCCCTGAAGGCGGGCTGCCGGGTCGTCACCGAGAAACCGATGACCGTCGACGCCGAGCGCTGCGCCCGCATCCTCGACACCGTCCGCGAGACCGGCAACCGTCTGACCGTCGCCTTCAACTACCGCTTCAACCCCGTGCACGAGAAGGTCCGCGCCCTGCTCGCCGAGGGCGCGATCGGCGAGGTGCTGTCGGTCCACTTCGAGTGGCTGCTCGACGTACGGCACGGCGCCGACTACTTCCGCCGCTGGCACCGCGAGAAGCACAGCAGCGGCGGCCTGATGGTGCACAAGTCCTCGCACCACTTCGACCTGGTGAACTGGTGGCTCGCCGACGAGCCCCGGGAGGCCTTCGGCTACGGGCGGCTCGGCTTCTACGGCCGCGAGGCGGGGGAGCGGCACGGACTGCGCCGGGACTACGACCGCGCCCACGGCGCCGACCGGGCCGCCGACGACCCTTTCGCCCTGGACCTCGCGGCCGACGGCACCCTGCGCGCCCTCTACCTGGACGCCGAACGCGACGACGGCTACCTGCGCGACCGGAACGTCTTCGACGGGCCGATCACCATCGAGGACGACATGTCCGTCCTCGTGCGCTACGCGCGCGGCGCGACGATGACGTACCACCTGACCGCCTACTCCCCGTGGGAGGGCTACCGGGTGATGTTCAACGGCAGCGCGGGCCGGCTGGAACTGGAGGTCGAGGAGAGCCGCTGGCAGCAGCCCCTGACCCGGGTCACCTCGGCAGCGGGGGCCGTGCACGGGGACACGGCGGCGGAGCACGCGGGCGGCGCCCGCCTCACCCTGCGCCCGCTGTGGCGGCCCCCGGTGGACGTGCCGCTCATGGTCGCCCACGAGGCCCATGGCGGCGGCGACCCGCGCATGCTCGACGCGCTGTTCGGACCTGTCGGCCCCACCCGCGCGGCGGACACCGCGGCGGCGAACCGTCCGACGGCCACCGAACGCGACGGGGCACTCGCCCTGGCGGTCGGTCTCGCGGCCAACCGCAGCTTCGAGACGGGACGGCCGGTGCGCACCGGCGAACTGCTCCCCGGGATCCGGTGACCGGACCGCCCGTCAGCGCCAGGCCCGGTACGGCTCGTCCAGCAGCTGGAAGACCGGCTCGCCCCGTACCGGGTCCTTGGCCGTCGACAGCCGCACCCGGTCCCCGCTGTGGATGCCGATGGGCGGGCCCATCACCCGGCCGCGGACGATGAACCCCTCGGACATCTCGATCAGGGACACGTTGCGCGCCGCGGGCGTGTTGCGGTGCACCACCGTCGAGTGACGCACCGTGCCCGTGCCCTCGCTGCGCTCCGTCCGCAGCTCGCTGCCGCGGCAGACCGGACACAGCACCCGGTGGTACATCGCGGTGCCGCACCAGGTGCAGCGCTGGTAGAGGATGGCCTCGGTGTCCGGGCCCTTCGGGTCGAGCAGACCCGTCGGGGAGCCGGCTGCCTGCTGAGTGACGGTTCCTGAGTGGTGGTACACGCTGGTCAACTCCCTGCACTCGGCCGGAATCCCGTGTGCGTGGTCACCCGCGCACACGTGTGCCCGGTTCGCCGTGCCACCGCGCACGCAGCACAGAGTATGGCACTCAGTGCCACTCGTAAAGGCACTCCGTTCCCTCAATGTGCGGAGGCCTTCAGCCGCGCCCCAGCGTCGACTCGATCTCCTGCACGACCCGCCACAACGGCGCGTCGCGCCGCGAGACGACGACCACCACGTCCTCGGGCTGCTCCCCGGCCGGGGGCACCGGCGTGCCGCCGAACGCGGACTGCACGTACGCCAGCGCGTGGTCCACCGTGGCGTTCGCCTCGCCCTGTCCGTCCGAACGCAGCCAGGAGCGCAGCGCGTTGTTGTGCGCCGCGACCACCGCCGCCGCGATCACATCGGCCTGCAGGGTCCCGTCCCGGCGGGCCGCGAAACGCCGGCGCAGATACTCGGCGAGGGCGCGCTCGTAGCGCCACACCACCGACAGCTCGTAGGCGCGCAGCCCCGGGACCTTCTTGGTGAGGCGGTAGCGCTGTACGGAGAACGTCGGGTTCTCGGCGTACATCCGCAGCACGAGCCGGGCCGCGTCGCAGACCCGCCGCACGGGTTCCTCGTCGCCGGTGCCCGCCGCCAGGAAGGCGGTCATGTCCGCCAGGCACCGCTCGTGGTCCGGGAAGACCACGTCCTCCTTCGAGGGGAAGTAGCGGAAGAAGGAACGCCGTCCGACCCCGGCCAGCGCCACGATGTCGTCGATGGTGGTCTGCTCGTAACCCCGTTCGAGGAACAGCTGGAAGGCTGCCGCCACCAGGGCGTCCCGCATGGGCGGCTTTCCGGTCCCGGCGTCGGCTTTCTCGGAGCTCATGAGCGGGAACGTAGCACCCGGAAGGGTACGCATGGCACTCAGTGCACTCACAGGGAGGAACCGAGTTCCCTCTGAACCCGTGGCGCGGCAGCCGCGTATCTAGCGGCAGGACGATCCCCGAAGACGGGCGCCCCCGAGCCCGGACGGAAGGAGAGCAGCGTGTCGACACCGTCCGAGCCCCGGCAGCCGCACGACGGCCAGGCCCTCGAACCCATCCGCGTCCTGCGGCCCCGCCGCACCGACGCACTCGCGGAACTGATGCGGGAGTACCGCGAGGAGCTCGGCTCCGCACGGGACGGCGACGGGCCCGGCGGCCATGAATCCGGCGGTCATGAGCCCGGCCGTCATGAGCCCGGCCGTCATGAGCCCCGCGGCCATGAATCCGGCGGTCATGAGCCCGGCGGCCTTGAATCCGGCAGCTACGGCTCCAGCGGCTATGGGTCGTCCAGCGGCTTCAAGCCTGGCCGCCACGCGCCTGGCCGCCACGCGCCCGGCGGCTACGAGTCCGTCGTACTGCCCCGGCGGCCGGCCGGCTCCGAGGACCTGACACAGGAACTGCCGCCGCTCACCCGCGAGAAGGGCCACGGCGGTGCCGTGCCCGGGTCAGGGCTGCGCCGGGCAGCCGTCGCGGTGGCCGTCGTCGCCGCGGCGGTGCTCGGCTTCGGCGGCGCCGCCCTCCTGCTCCCCGACGAGAACACCGACGACAAAGCGGCCCCCGCGCCCCGCCCCACCGCGTCCGCCCCTGCCGCCGCTCAGACCCCCACACCCACCCCGCCCCCCGCCGCCGACCCCGACGGCCCCGGCACCCTCCGCGAGGGAGCCACCGGCCCCGAGGTGACCGAGCTCCAGGAACGCCTCCTGCGCATCCCAGACGTCTACCGGGACGGCGCCACCAACGGCCGCTACGACCCCACATTGACCGCGGCGGTCGCCCGCTTCCAGCTCTGGTACGGCATCCGCGGCGACGAAACCGGCGTCTACGGCAACGACACCCGTCTCGCCCTGGAATCCCGCACGGCACCGGGCACCGGCTGACCGCCTGCTCAGGACGGCACCCCGGATGGCAACCGCACCCCCGGCATGGTGAGGTGATGGGTGGTGAGGAGACAGTGGCCGCGCGGGTCGAGGGAGTGGTGTGGGCATGGCGGACATGGACGCGTTCATCGGGCGGCTGGACCCCGACATGTGCGTCGTCACGGCCGTCGCGGGCGGTGAACGGGCGGGGTGCCTGGTCGGATTCGCCTCGCAGTGCTCGATCCATCCCGTGCGGTTCGTCGTGTGGCTGTCCGAGGTGAACCACACCTTCCGGGTGGCCCGGGACGCCGAGGTGCTCGCGGTGCACCTGCTCGCCCGTGAACAGCACGGCCTCGCGGAGCGGTTCGGCGGCCGGACCGGCGACCGGACGGACAAGTTCGAGGGCCTCCCGCTGCGGGAGGCCTACGGCGGGGCCGTCGTGCTGGCGGACGCGCCGGCCTGGTTCGTCGGCCGGATCGTGACGCGCGCGGGCGGCGGCGACCACATCGGCTTCGTCCTGGAGCCGGTCGAGTGGGGCGGGGACGAGACGTACGACGGGCCGCTGCTGCGCCTCTCCGGCGCTCACACCATCAAGCCCGGTCACCCGGTCGACTGAGCCGCGTCCCGCATCCCGCCTCCCGAAGCCGCTAAGCCTCCAGAACTCTCGGCACCCGGACGTCCACGACACACACATCGTCGCGCCGCTCGTCCGGCAGCATCCGCGCGAGCAACGGCCCCAGGGCCACGGGCCCGTCCGCGTCCGAGGACGCCACCGCCTCGGCGAGACGTTCCATACCCCGGTCGATGCCGTCCGGAGGGTGCTCGACCAGACCGTCGGTGAACAGGATGAGCCGGTCGCCCGGCTCGAGACGGCACTCCGCCTCCTCGAAGACCGGAGCCGAGGTCGCGCCGAGCAGCATGCCCTTGGGCCGGCTCAGATACCGCGCCTCGCCGTCCCGCAGCAGCAGGGGCGGAGGATGCCCCGCCTGGGCCCAGAGCAGACGGCGCTGCCAGGGGTCGTACCGGGCCAGCACCATGGTGGCCGTCGCGTGGGAATCGCGGGAGTGCAGCAGCAGCGTGTTCAGCCGGGCCAGCGCGCCGGTCAGCGAGGAACCCGTGATGACCATGCCCTTCGCGGTGAAGCGGAGCTGGGCCATCGTGGCGACGGCGTCGACGCCGTGGCCTGCGACGTCGCCGACCACCAGCAGCGCGTCCCGGTCGGGCAGTTCCACGGCGCTGAACCAGTCACCGCCGACATGAACACCCGACTGCGCGGGCAGATACGCGACCTCGACGCGCAGCCCCGCCAGGTGGACGGGCCGGTTGGCCAGCGGCAGCAGCGCGTGCTGGAGCCGGGACGCGAGGGTCCGCTCGGCCTGGAGCACGTCGTGCTGCGTGAGGATCGCCTGCTCGCTCTCGACCAGCGCCAGCTCCGCCCGCCGCCGGGCCGTCATGTCCTGGACGACACCGTGCACCTCGACGGGCGTGCCGTGCGTGTCGGCCACGGCCTCGGCCACGAGCCGCAGATGCCGGATGCCGCCGCTCGTCCTGATGCGGAAGGGCAGGTCGAACGCCCGCCCCCGCTGGACGAGGTCGCGGACGGCGCGGGTGAACGCGGGCGCGTCCTCGGGCAGCGCGAGTTCCGGCATCCCGGCGAGCCGCACCGGGCCCTGCGCGGGGTCCCGGCCGAAGACGGCGAACGCCTGGGTCGACCAGGAGGCCTCCTGCGTGGCCAGGTTCCAGTTCACCCAGCCGAGGTTGCCCAGCCGCTGGAGATCCGCCAGCCGCTGCTCCTGCCGGTCGGAGGAGCCGTGCCGGATCCAGGTGACGACCAGCGCGTCGTCCAGCCGCGCCACCCGCGCCGAGTAAGTGGACAGCGCCGCGATGCCCGCCACGACCTCCTCGTGCGCGAACGGTTCACTCTCGTACGGCTCCCCGGTGGCCAGGGTGTGCAGGCAGCCCTGCCACAGCGGCTCCTCCGTCAGGGCGGGCCGGAACTCCAGCAGCCGGCGGCCGGCCAGCTCCTCACCGGGGCGTCCCAGCAGGTCACCCGCCCGCGCGGTCGCCGCCTCCACCCGGAAGTCCTCGGTCTCGCCCGACGCGGCCCGCAGCGGGCTGAGCAGCATCGCCGCGATCGGCAGCGCGTCGAACAGTGTCTGCACCGCGTCGGCGGCGGCGTCTCCGGCCCGCTCGGGCGGTGCGTCGAAGGCGCGCAGCCGGCCGGCGCACAGCCCGGTGACGCCCCGCAGATGGGCGCGGTCGCGGGGCGTGAACGACCCGGCGCGGACGCGCAGCACGCCGATGCAGACCTCGGCCGCGCCCGCCGCGTGCACGGGCAGCCAGGCGCGCGACCGCCACCGCTCGGGCGGGTCACCGATCAGCAGTTCCCGACGCTCATGCGTGGCGACGTCCTCCAGCCAGCACGGTTCGCCCGTCCGCAGCGCGTCCAGCGCCGCGATCCCGCTCAGCGGCGGCACCCGGCTCCACTGGGTGGCCAGCTGGTCGTCGATGCCGGCGTGCCCGATCAGTTCGAGTCCGCCGTCGGGCCTGCGGGCGAAGATCATGACGGCGTCGGCCGCCATGTCGGGCGCGAGATGCTCCAGCAGGCACCGGGCCAGGTCGGGCGGTGTCGTCACCCGAACGAGGGCCTGCCCGAGGCGGGCCAGGGCGGCGGAGACGTCGTCCGGCGCGGATGTCTCCATCAGGGCGGCGGAGCCGGCTCCGGGGGCGTCGGCGCCGAGGGGCTCGGTCGCCTCGCCGGGGCCGGGTGCCGTGGGCGCCAGGGAGCCGAGCGTGATCCAGCACTCCTCCAGCAGGGTGCGGCGCGCCGCCTTGGCCCGCTGGAGCAGCCGCTCGTCCGCCGCGTCCGCGGAATACCCGGTCAGCGCCATCACGGCGCCCTTGGCTCGCTCGACGACGGCCGACGTCGCCGCCTGGTCGCGCAGCCGGTCCAGTTCGGCGCGCTGCCGGGCGACGATCTTGGCCAGTTCGACCAGGTCCGGTGCGGCACCGGGCTCCGCCGGTGTCACGGGCTCGCTCGTCACGCGTTGAGCATCGCATACCCGGCCCTGTTCGAAGACTGCCTTGTGCGCACGGGCAGTTTCCCGTTCCCGGGGCCACGCCGGTCACATCAGTCTTCTGAACGTTCAGGGGTCCTCGCGTGGATACAGCCACAGCCGCAGCAGCCGGCTGAGCCTCGGCATCACCAGATACGTCAGCACCGGCAGCAGGACCAGCGGGAACACGGCGGCCCGCAGCGGCAGCGGCCAGCCGGTGGTGTGCGGCGTCACCAGCCACTGGATGAGCAGGGTGAAGGGATACGCGCCGAGGAACGTCGTGAGGACCATCTTCCACCGGGGCGGGGCCTGCACGGTGGTGCCGGGCAGGCTGAACCAGGTCTCCATCCCGGTCGTCGACTGGCGCTCGCTGCTGACCTCGGTGGCGATGTCCTCGATCCGCCGGTGCCAGTGGGCGCGCTCCTCGGACTCCAGCCAGGCGGCGAGCCCGTGCCGGTCGGACCAGCGCAGCACGGCGTGGTAGCGGTGTCCGTCCTCGGGCGTGAGCCAGGAGACGCCCTCGTTGCCCGGGAACTGTCTGGCGCAGCGGGTGATGCCGCGCGTCCACTCCTCGAACTGCCGCTCCCGGCCGGGACGCACCTGCCAGGTCAGAACCGTGGTCACCGGCTCGGCACGCCGGATTTCGGTGGTGCTCATCCCCTCCCGTGTGCCACGCACGACGCGGGTCATGCCCACAGGCCCATGCCCGGAGGGCGGTCATGCCCCGGGGCTCACGGCTGGCGGTTGGCCTCCACCAGCGCCGTGGTGACCGCCCGCACGCTGCGCGCGATGTGCTGCAACTGCATGACCTCGGCCGCGTACAGCTTGATCGTGTGCTCGATGACCCCCTCGTGCAGGCCGAGTCCCGGCAGGTCGGCGCGGGCGGTCTGGAGGGCGGTGCGGGCCACCCTGAGTTCCTGCTGGACCTGGATCTGGGCGTGCCGGGCGAGCAGGACGGGGTGGCGGACGAACGCGGGGTAGCCGGCGTAGCGCGCGGGCACCAGCTCGCGCAGCCACTTGGCCGCCGAGCGCTCCCAGTCGTAGCTCCCGGGGGTCTTGACCTGGCAGGGCCAGTCCGGGCTGATGCGCGTGGTCGTCAGGGGCATGATCATCGCTTCCGGGTGTGCGGCGTCGTGAGGGTGGACGACGGGTCGGGGCGGCCCCGGCCTAGGGGATGACCGGGGCCGCCACGGACACCCGGGACGCCGAAGCGGGTAGGAGCCGGCCCCTCGGGTGCGGAACGGATCCGGAAGGGCCGGGTCGCGATCCGTGTGCAGTATTTATATATGCCATCCGGTTTTCAAGCCGCATGAAAACATTCATGCTCGCTTTGTTGTGGACCGCCGCTCAGTCCCGCAGGAAGAAGTGATGCTGGTCGGCGACCTGCTCGTACTCCTCGAGCCGGGCCTGGGTCCGTTCCGGGTCCGCGTCCGTCATGGCCTGGAGCAGCGCCGAGCACATCACGCCCGGGGCGGCGTAGGAGTCGAAGACCAGACGCGACCCGGTCCCGAGGGCGAAGGCGACGTCGGCCTCGTCCGCGAGCGGTCCCAGCGCCAGGTCGGTGATCAGGGCGACCTTGAGTCCGGCGCCCCGCGCGACCCGGACGGCCGTCAGGGTCTCCTGGGCGTGCCGGGGCATGGAGAACGCCAGCACCCAGGTGCCGCCCGCCTCGCGCGACTGGAGCAGTGCGTCGTAGGCCACGCTGCCGCCCCGGGTCACGAGCCGTACGTCCGGGTGGATCCGGCGGGCGGCGTAGGCGAAGTACTCGGCCAGCGAGACGGAGATACGCAGGCCGAGGACCGTCAGCGGGGTCGAGGACGACAGTTTGCGGCCGATGTCGATGACCAGGTTCGGGTCGGCGAAGTCCCGCCGCAGGTTCTCCAGGTTCTCGATCTCGGCGTCGACCGCCGCCTGCAGCTCGTTGCCCCGGTTCTCCTCGGCCGGTCCGCCGCCCGCGAGGGTGCCGAGCGCGATCGACTGGAGCTTCTCCCGCAGCGCCGGGTAGCCGCTGAAGCCGACCGCCGAGGCGAACCGCGTCACCGAGGGCTGGCTCACGCCGACCCGGTCCGCGAGGTCCGTGATGGACAGGAACGCCGCCTCGGTGATGTTCTCGATCAGGTACTGGGCGATGCGCCGCTGGCCCGGGGACAGCCGGGGCCGGTCGAAGAGCGCTCTGAGCTGGGCGGAAGGGGAGACCTCCGCTTCCGGGGCGGCCTTCCCCGAGGTGATCGCGGATGCCTGTGCGCGTGCCTGCTGCGGCGATGGCACCGGTTCGCCTCCTTCGTCTCCCAGGGAGGTTCAACATAGCTCACGCACCGTGGTGACCAGGGCTTCTTCGCACAGCAATGAGGTGCCCGGCAGGTGGGATACCCGGGCGCCGGGCGGGAACCCGCCGCGGCAGAAGATCCCGACACGACGGACGAGGAGCCGATGCCATGACCGTCCCCGAGGAGAACCGGCCCAAGACGGAGACCACGGACGAGGTCCTGGAACAGCAGGACGAGAACCGGTCCCGGCCGCCGGGCGCGAGCGGCCGCACGCTGCGAGAGGCCCTGGAGGAGGCCGAGGTACGGCCCGACGACTACGACGAGCATTAACGCTCTCCAGGCCACCGCAACCGCACCGACGACGCTTCCGGCAGGTGAGACCGTATGGGCGCACTGAGTGCGCTGGAGGAGACACTGGAAAACCGATGGCAGGCCCTGTGGGCCCGGGTCCTCGACAAGGAGCCGGTCGAGGTCCTCGACGCCCTGCGGCACGAGTGCGACGACAACGCCGTGGTGTGCCGGGCGGGCCGGGTCATGGTCCCCAACGCCTACGACGTGGAACTGGCCGACGAGGTGCACGACCAGCTGACGCGCCACGGCACGAACGTGGGACAGGCGCTCACCGACAGCCTGTCCCGCCACGCGGAACGCAAGGGCTACGAGTTCGCGGGCCCGCTCGCGGTACATGTCGCGAGGTGCCCGGACGTCCCCAACGGCCGCTATCGCGTGGCCAGTCGCGTCATGCAGCACGTGAGCACGGACGGCTTCTTCCACGCGACTCATTGACTCGCACACGACACACTGGTCGAAGACTCACCGGCGATAGATCGTGATCGAGTGCCCGACATCGTCGACCGGGCGGCTGCCGCCGATCAACTCGGCCAGCCGCCCGGTCGCTTTCGCGGCCGCGGAGTCCGACACCGCCAGCACCCCCCGCACCTCGCCGACCGGCACCTCGCGAGGATCACCGGCCCGGATGCCGTAATAGGACGGCACCCCGCTGCCCTTGTACACCAGCCACACCCGCTCACCGCGGTACCGCTCGCGCAACCGCTCCGCCAGCCGCCCCAGATCCTGCCCCCAGTCCACGTTCGAGTCGTGCAGGAACTCCCGCGTCCTGCCCGGCCCGCCGAACACCTCGTTCGAGTACGGCAGGTAATAGGGGTACGTACGCAGCGAACTGGCCGCGACGAACGCCACCAGCACCCCCACCCCGACCGAGACCCACCGCCGCCTCGCCACGAGAACGCACCCGGCCGCCACCGCGAGCAACAGCGGCAGGAAGACGGCGTACCGGGTGCCGAAGTCCCGCGCCCCCTGCATGGCCGCCGCCAGCAGCACCAGAGGCGGGGCCAGCACATACGGCGCGGCCGGCCGCAGGCGGCGCACCGCGAGCACGACGACCGCCCCGGCGGCCCACAGCGCGAGCATCCCGAGCGGCGTCTTCACCAGCAGCGCGGCCGGCAGGTAGTACCAGAGCGAGCCCGAGTACAGCCGGCCGAACAGAAAGCCCTGCCACGGCCGGTTCTCCAGCCCGAACTGCACCCGCATCCCGTCCCGATACGCCTCCGGGAACGGTAGGAGCCGGACCAGCAGCCCCCGCAGCCCGTGCACCACCGGGACATGCTGCTCCGGAGTCCACCGCAGCCGCGGATCGACGATCAGATACGTGGCCCACACGACCGCGATCGCCGCCAGAGCCACCACGCCCGCCCCGGCGGCCGCACGCACGAGGCGCCGGCCTCCCACGGATGCGTGCCCCACAGACACGGCGGCCAGGGCCATGAGCACCGGCACGGCCGGGAGCGTGCTCATCTTCGTCGCCAGGGCCGCCCCCAGCGCCACCCCGGCGAGCGGCACGTACAGCCGGGGCCTGCGGCGCGCCCGCCACAGCAACCACGCCGACGTCAGCACGAACCCGGCCGCCGGCACGTCGAGCGTGGCGAGTGAGCCGTGCGCGATGACGTCGGGGGAGAAGCAGTACAGGGCGAGCGCGGCCAACGCCCCGGGCGTCCCGGCCAGTTCACGGGCGAAGACGAAGACGACCAGCCCGAACAGCAGCGTCAGCGCGATCATGGGGAGGCGGGCCCACAGCATCAGCCGCCAGGGGTCGTTGCCCGTCTCGTACAGCAAGTGCCGCCCCACCGCGCCCTGGTCACCGGTGAAGGAGAAGTCGACGCGCGGATCCGCGAGCGCCACCCCGGCGCCGATGAGGAGCTTGCCGAGCGGCGGGTGCTCGGGGTTGTGGCGCAGCCGGTGCTCGTGCGTGTACTCGGCGGCGGCGCCCACGTACACGGGTTCGTCGATCGTCGGGGTCTGCCGCACGGCGGTGCTGACCATGGCGAAGGCCATCACCGCGAGCAGCACGGACACGAGGAGCGGCAGCGCCCACCGTCTGCCGGACCGCGGGGCGGCCCCCGTCGGCGACGGCGGCGGGAGCGACAGCGGCCGGGGCACGGCGGGAGCGGTCCGGAGGGCCCTCATGGACCCACTCTGCACCAGCCCCCGCCGCCCGGGGCGTCACCGCTTCACGAGTCGCACCGACAGACCGTCAGCGGTGTGAACGGGCACGGCCCGCAGCGTCGTCGAGTCCAGCTCGACGCGGTCGAACCGGCCGCGCAGCGCCGGAGCCGACAGGACCGGGACGGTGGTCCCCGAAACCGGCGGCCGCTCGGCGTCGAGCCGCAGCGACAGCAGGCTGCCCCGGCCCAGCAGCACGCGCCGGCTCACCGTGAGCGCAGGGCCGTGGTTCTTGCGCAGCGTCAGCTCCAGTGCCGACTCGCCCTCCTGGACGTACGAGCCGCGCACCCGCAGGACCTTCTCCGCGCGCAGCGTGCCGCCCGTGACCCGGACGTCACCCTGTCCCAGGGCGTTCGGGGACGCGGCGACCAGCGTGCCGTCCTCGACGACGGTCCCGCCGCGGTACCGGTTGTGGCCGGTCAGGGTGAGCGTGCCCGTGCCGCGCTTGGTCAGACCGCCGTCGCCATCGATGTCGTTGCGCCAGCTGTCGGCCGCGTGGAAGCCACCGGCCGCCGCGTCCAGCGTCACCGTGACGTCGGCGTCGAAGGCGCCGTACCCGTCCGCCGCCGCGAACAGGTTCAGCCGGCCCCACTGCTCGAAGCCGTCCAGCAGGACGTACCCGGAGGGCAGCGCGGTCGTGCGCAGCACCTCGCGGCGCTGGGCCGCGTTCAGGTACGGCAGCCGTGTCTCCAGCAGGACCTCCGCGCCCTTCGGCACGGTGAGCGGGTCCTTGCGGCCGCGGCGGGGCAGGACGTACGTCAACCGGTGTCCGACCGCCCGGGCGTTGGCCTCGCGGTCGGCGTAGGCGTCGCCGGCGTCCGAGTGGGCGTAGGCGTACAGCGTGTCCGCCGTCGTGCCGGTCCTCTCGGTGAAGTAGGCGAGGGCCTGGGCGCGTGCCGCCGCCTTGAGCTCCGCGTTCGCCGGGTCGGCCAGCGTCGCCGCGGTCAGGGCGGTCGCCATGACGCGGCCGCCGATGACGTCGACGGTGGAGTGCATGCCCGACATGATCCGGGTGTGGCTGAGCTCGAACGCCCGCGTCACCAGCTCCTGGAAACGCTCGGGCACCGCGTACGCGTAGGCCAGACCGGCCAGATGGAAGGCGTTGGTGTGGCCGCTCGGGAACCCGCCGTCCTCCTCGGGGGTCTCGGAGCGCTGGCGCAGCAGCTGCGGGGCCACGATCACGTCCGAGTCGTACACCGGGTAGCCGAGGGCGTCCTTCTTCCCGGTGTCGACGACCTCGCTGTCCTCGTTCATCCGCCACGGACGCGGGTACTGGAAGGCGAACTTGGCCGGGTTGCCCGAGGCGAACGGCCCGCGCACGGTGTCGACCAGCTTGGCCACCTTGCCGAGCTCCGAGTCGTGGGAGCCCGCGCCGAGCGCGGATCCGGCCGGGGCGTCGGCGGGCAGGGTGTCGCTGATCTTCCCCGGGGGCGTGCCGTCCGGGGCGCTGGTGATCGACGTGACCGCCCTGGCGCCGGACGTGTACAGGCCGGCGAGCGGGCCCAGACCACCGATCATGGCGTAGCTCTGGTGCTGGCGGTCGTAGAGGAAGGCCTCCTTCGCCTGCGCCTCGGTGCGGGACGTCGTGACCCGGGCGCAGTAGCGCATGTTGGCCCGCAGCACCTCGCGGTCCAGGACGCGGCCGGTGTCCCAGGCGCCGCCGGTCTTCCACACCTTCGCCATGCCGCCCAGGATGCGGACGACGGCGTTGGTCTCCGGGGTCTGGTTCGCGACGACGTTCGACCTGTAGTCGTCGACGAACGCGGCGGGGCCCGTGGCGGCCTTCGCGTCGGCGGCGGCGAGCCAGGCGACGAAGGTGGGCGCGGCCAGCAGGCCGGCCGAGGCGCCGAGGGAGGTCTTGAGGAAACCGCGCCGGTCGACGGACGCGGTGGTGGACTGCCCGGCTGGTGACGGCATGCTGTGCCTCTCCTGAGTTCTGCGAGGGGGGTCTGCGCCGGAGTTCCGCGGCGCGTTCTCCGGCCGTGCGGCCGGACCTGGCGAAGATCTCCGGCCGTGCGGCCGGGGGACGAGCGAAGACTTACGGACGTGCGGCCGGGGATCAGCAAAGATCTACGGCCATGTGGCCGGGGATCAGCGAAGATCTACGGCCGTGTGGTGACCCCGCGGAGAGGGATCGGCCACGAGCCGGTGTCCGGAGCGTGAACGGCACCCGCCCGGCTCACAGCAGCGAACGGGCCAGCGCCACCGCGCCCTCGACCGGCGGCACGCGCAGCGGCCGCGGCCGGGCCCCGGGCAGGGACTCGGCGAGCGCGGAGGTGAACGCGTCGTACAGCGCGGGCTGGGCGAGGACCGTGCCGCCCGCCACCACCACGTCGTCCACCGGGACCCCGCGCGCGGCGAGCCGTACGACGAGTGCGGCGAGCGCCCGCCCGCCGTCGGCGATCACGGCCCGGGCGAGCGGTGAGCCCGCCTCGGCGGCGGCGAACACCGCGGGGGAGTGCCGACCCCATTCGGCGGAGACGTCCCTAGCGGCCTCCAGCGCGGCGCCGAGCGCGGGCACCTCGGCCACCCCGAATGCGGCGACCAGACCGGTCGCCAGCGCGTCGGGCTCCTCGCCGCGGTCATGCGCCGCCCAGACGGCCCGTGCGGCCTCGCGGACGAGTCCGGCCGCGCCGCCCTCGTCACCGAGCACCGCGCCCCAGCCGCCGACCTGGACCGGACCGCCGTCGGGCAGCCGCCCCACCGCGACCGAACCGGTGCCGGCGACCAGCCCGACGCCCTTGTCCAGCCCGGCGGCGGGAACGAGCAGTTCGGCGTCGCCCACGACGAGCGCGGGCACCCCCAGCCGCTCCTGAAGGGCGGCGCGGATGCCCGCGCACTGGCGTGGGGTCTCGCAGGCGTGACCGCCCACGGCGAGAGCGGACGGTCGTACGTGAGAAGGCAGGGCGTCGGCGACCAGAGCGGCCAGCCAGCCGGCGGCGGCCCCGGGGTCGTGCGGCCGCCATCCCGAACTGCTGCGGACATGGTCGACGACGTCCTCGTCGCCCGCGAAGGCGCGCAGATGTGTCTTGGTGCCGCCCACGTCGATACCGACCGCGTAAGGCGTGGAGTCCTGCACGGCTCCTCTTTCGTCGTTGCGCGGTCACGACGACGGCAGGCGAACCGCCCGTCGGACCACGGCAGTTGAAGAGGTAGGGAAGCCCCGGGACGGGCTTCTGCGGAACACGGCAGGCGAGTACCGTGAAGTTCGTTAGGAAGTTAACTAACGAAGTAGGGTGCGCGTCAAGAGGCACGGAATCCCGATGCCGCGCGATCCCTGCCGCCGCCTTTCACGGCCGCAGCACGACCTGGGGAGACCATGCACCTGAGTGAGAGTGCCCGTGTGGTGTTCGACGTACTGGCCGGGACGGGCACGGCCACCCGCCCCCAGCTGGCGGCCGGTGCGGGCCTTTCCAAGCCGACCGTCTCCTCCGCCGTGGCAGAGCTCGAGGCCGTCGAGCTCGCCGCCCACTCCGGCAGGGCCTCCGGCGGCACCGGCCGCAGCGCCGCGATCTACCGGCTCGGACCGGCCGCCGGCGCCGTGCTCGCGGTCGACCTGGGACCCGCCGTGACCCGGGTGCGCGGCTGCGCCCTGGACGGCACCCTGCTCGCCGAGGGCACCGGCTCCCGCCGGGACGCGGCCGACACCGTCCGCACAGTCCTCGACGCGCTGCCCGCCGGGGCGCCGCTGCGGGCCGTCGTCGTCGCCGTCGGTGACGTCCCCACACGGGACCGCGCCGGGGAGCGGCCCGCGACCGCCAAGGCCGGGCCCGTCTTCGACGCCATGGCCGTCGCCCTGCCCGAGGGCGTCCCCGTCCACCTGGAGAACAACGTCAACTGCGCCGCCCTCGCCGAGCTCCACGAGGGCGCCGCCGTCGGCCGCGACACCTTCGGCTACCTGCGCATCGGCGTCGGCATCGGTCTCGCCGTCGTCATCGGCGGCCGGGTGCTGCGCGGTGCGAACGGAGCCGCCGGTGAGGTGGCCCGGCTGCCCTACCCCTGGGACGACGACCGCGCCCCGCGCCACGAGGGCCTGGAGCAGCGCATGGGCTCGCGCACCCTGCTGCGCCGGGCGGCCGAGGCCTGGCAGGACGGTGACGGGCCCCGCCCGCGCACCGCCGAACGGCTCCTCGCCCTGGCCGGGCAGGGGCACGCCACGGCCGGTGCCGTGGTCGCCTCGCACGCCGCCGACGTGGGCCGGCTCGCCGCCGCCGTCGCCGCCGTACTGGACCCCGGACTGATCGTCCTGGGCGGCGGTACCGGCGCGGATCCGCAGCTCCTGCCCGGAGTACGGGCCGAACTGGCCCGGCTGAGCTGGCCCACCGAGGTGGTCAGCAGCGTGGTGGGCGACACCGGCACGGTGGCGGGTGCCAGCAGGCTCGCGGTCGCCCATGGAATTCAAACCGTGACCGGAGCTGTGCGGGCGAAGCATTGACGGCTGCGCCATCGGTCTGCCAATGTCCGGACAAGCGCTTTCTGAGTCGGCCGGGACGCCGACTCCGGGTGAGCCTCCCGCCCGTACGAGAAGTACGGCAGCCGCACGAGGGCGTGCTTGTGCGACGCCGGCCGTCATGGCCGGGGGACCCCACCCGTCAAGGCGTCGCGGCCGGGCGAGGCCGTGCCCCCGGAAAGCGAATCTTTCCCGCAAACTGCACCCGTGCCGCCTCGGCTGGCGCCGTGCTTCCTCCGCTACGACGAAAAGGGATCGAAGATGACCAGTGTGGGTGTGCGGCGCTCCCGCCGACTCGGCCGCGGCGGCATACGCCGTGTGGTTCCCCTCGCTGCCGTGGCCACGGCAGGTGCCCTTCTGCTCTCCGCCTGCGGGTCGGGGTCCGACTCGGGCGGGACCTCCAAGTCGCTGACGTTCTGGATCTCCACGGTTCCGGGGCAGGACGCGGGCTGGAAGAAGATGGTGGCGCAGTACAAGAAGGAAACCGGCGTCAAGGTCAACCTCGTCAACATCCCCTACGACGGTTACCCGACGAAGCTGCACAACGCCGCGCAGGCGAACTCCCTGCCCGACGTGGCGGCCGTGCCGGCGCTGGACCCGATCTGGGCGAACAAGCTGATCGACCTCAGGTCCATCGCCAACAAGAAGAGCAACAAGATCAACCCCAACTTCCTCGCCAAGGACTCGTCCGGGAAGGTGCTGTCCATCCCCTCGGACGTCACCGCGTCCGGCATGTTCATCAACAAGTCGCTGTTCGAGAAGGCCGGTGTCTCCTTCCCGACCTCGCCCCAGAAGACCTGGACCTGGACCGAATTCATCAAGGCGGCGGACAAGGTCCGGGAGAAGACCGGCGCCAAGTACTCCCTGACCTTCGACCAGTCGCCGTCGCGGCTCCGCGCCATGGTGTACGAGCTCGGCGGGAAGTACGTCCACGCGGACTCCTCCGGCAAGTTCTCGGTGGACGCCGCGACCAGGAAGGCCGTGAAGCGCTTCGTCGGGATGAACGACGACAAGACCATGCCGAAGTCGGTGTGGACCAGCGGCGCCGACCCGTCCGCCATGTTCCAGAGCGGTGACGTGGTCGCCTACTGGTCCGGCGTGTGGCAGGTCCCCGCCTTCGCGGAGAGCATCAAGAAGTTCGACTGGGCGAGCGTCCCGACTCCCGCCGAGCCGGTGCAGGCCAGCGACGTCAACAGCGGCGGCATGACGGTGGGCTTCAACAACAACGCCGCCGCTGCCACCGCCGCGACGAAGTTCCTGACCTGGCTGTACGAGCCGGCGCACTACCAGGAGCTGTGCGAGACGTCCGGCTTCCTGCCGGTCGAGAGCGGCCTGAACCCGAAGTACCCCTTCAAGTCCGAGGCGGCGCAGGCGGCGTTCAAGCTGTACAACGAGTCGATCCCGCTCTACGCCCCGATCTCCGGCTACTTCAACACCGCGCAGACGAAGTGGGTGCTGAAGGGCAAGAGCCTCCCCGAGGACCCGACCAAGACGGAGCTCGGCAAGGCGATCAACGGCCAGCAGTCGTCCGACAAGGCGCTGGACAACATCGTGGACGTCTACAACCAGCAGGTCGGCGGCTGAGCGCAGGCCGGCAGGCCCGGGCGGCGGGGTCGAGACACCGCCGCCCGGCCTCGATGCCCACGTGATGCCGGGCTCATGGCCCGAGCCCACAGGAACCCATTCCACCAGCACGGAGTCAGGAAGATGACCAAACGCGCCCCGGACGTGTCCGCGAGCCCGCCCAGGAGACGCAGCAAGTACACCCTTGCGCCGCTCGTGCTCATCGCGGCCAATGTCGTGCTCTTCGCGCTGTTCTTCGTCTGGCCTGCGGTGATCGGGCTTGTCTACTCCTTCACGAACTACACGGGCGTAGGGGTGTTCCAGTTCGTCGGACTGGACAACTACCAGAACCTGTTCGGGGACTCCACCTTCTACGACGCGCTGACCCGGACGCTGCTGTACGCCGTGCTCTTCGTTCCGCTGAACTTCGTGTTCTCGCTGCTCATCGCCAATGTCGTGGTGAGCAGGCACGCCAAGGGCGCGTCGGTCGCCCGCGTCATCTTCTTCATCCCGTGGCTGCTGTCGCCCATCGTCGTGGGTGTCCTGTGGCGGTGGCTGTTCGGCGAGAACTTCGGACTGGTCAACTACATCATCCACGAGCTCGGCGGGAGCGCCGTGCCCTGGCAGTCGAACGCCGACCTGTCGCTGCTGGTGGTGGTGATGGCGGCGTCCTGGGCCTGGACGGGCTTCTCGATGCTGCTGTTCATCGCGGCGATCAAGAACGTACCGGTGTCGTACTACGAGGCGGCCTCGCTCGACGGCGCCGGTCCGTGGCGCCAGTTCTTCCACATCACGCTGCCGAGCATCGCGCCCACCTCGTTCATCGTCATCCTGCTCAATACGATCAACGCGATGAAGGAATACCCGGTGTTCGTCGCCCTCAACAACGGCGGACCCGGAACGTCGAACAACCTGATGGTCCAGTACATCTATGAGACCGGCTTCAAACGGGGCCAGATCGGCTACGCGAGCGCCGCGTCGTTCGTGCTCATGCTCATCCTGATGGCCGTAGCGATCATCCAGCTGATCGTCAACCGGCGGGTGGAGAACCGATGACAACCACAGACATGCCACGCCCGGTCGACGCCGGATCAGGACGGCCCGTCTCCAAGAAGCGGCCCCGCGGCGCGGCCACCGGTGGGCTCCGGCAGGCGGTGTCCGCGACGACACTGCTGTGGCTGCTGGCCTGCCTCTACGGGCTGCCGGTGCTGTGGTTCATCCTCAGCTCCCTCAAGCCGGCCGGCGACCTGTTCTCCTATCCGCTGACGCTCGTTCCGCACGACCCCACCCTGTCGGGTTTCAAGGCAGCGTGGAACAGCGCCAACTTCTCCCAGTACTTCATCAACACGACCATCGTGTGCGTGATCACGACGATCCTCACGGTGGGTGTCAGCTGCTGCACCGGGTACGCGCTGGCCAAGTACGACAACAAGTGGCTCAAGGTCTTCTTCCTCTGCATCCTGGCCACCACGATGCTGCCGTCCGAGGTCATGCTCGCCCCGGAGTTCCTGGTGGTCCGCGACCTCGGCCTCTACAACTCGTTCGCCGGCATCATCCTCCCGGCCGTCCTCACCGCGACCGGATGCTTCATGTTCCGCCAGTTCTTCCTGACGGTTCCCGACGAACTCGTCGAAGCCGCACGCATCGACGGCGCCCGGGAACTGTCGATCTTCCTGCGGATCATGGTGCCGCTCTCCCGGCCCATCATGCTGACCCTCGCCATCCTGTCCTTCCAGTGGCGGTGGAACGACTACATCTGGCCGCTTCTGATGCTCAACGATCCCAACAAGTTCACCGTGCAGATCGGTATCCAGAGCATCGTCGGGGCGCAGAACATCAACTGGTCGGTCCTGCTCGGCGCGTCGGTCATCTCCATGATCCCGCTGATCGTCGTCTTCCTGGTCTTCCAGCGCTACGTCATGGGCGCCGACATCAATGCCGGACTGAAGGACTGACCTCAGGCATGAAGGGCTGATCGACCCGTGCACCTCCCTCACCAGCGCGGTCCGTTGCACGACCTCCCCGACACCCCGGAGGCGTACGACGCCGTCCTCGCCGACGTCACCGAGCAGGCCCTGGCCCGTATGACGCCGGAGGGCAACCTCGAACACCCGGACTGTGTCGACGACATCGGCGACACGTCCCTCGGCGTGACCTCCCTGCTGGCCCTCGCCTGGCAGCGCACCAAGGATCCCCGCCTGCCGGAGGCGGTGCGCCGCAGCCTCGCCTTCCACCTGGACGAGCGGGTCTACACCGAGGACAACCCGGGCTACCCCAACCTCCGGGTGCGCAACTCCAGCCTGCCGTACGCCCGTTACACCCTGGCGGCCGGAACGCACCCCATCGGCGACTGGCCGAGCACGGTGTGGGCCCTGCTCCAGGCGGTGAACGTGCTGGACGCGGCGGACGGACTCGTCGACGACGCACAGCGCGCCCGGCTGTGCGAGGTGGCGCACGGCTACTGGCGCTGGCTGACGGAAGCGACGTTCTTCAACCCGCAGGAGGCCGGCAACCAGGCGATCGGCTGCGTCGTCGGCGGCCTGATGCTGGCCCCGCACCTGCCGTCCGCCGAGGGCGACCAGGTGCGCCGGAAGGCCCTGCGGCTGTACGAGGACGAGATCCGCGCCCACCGGGTCCACGACCGCGGCGCGCTCCTGCCGCCCGAGCACGGCGGCGCCTACGACAACAACTACGGCCCGATCTCCCTGTCCTTCCTCGCCCAGGCCCACCGGGTCAGCGGCGAGGAGGTCTTCGCCGAGGACGGCGACGCGCTCGCCCGCTACATCGACGCCCGCCTCACCAACGGCGGTTTCGACAACGGCGGCCCGCGCTACAGCGAGCAGCACTCCGCCTTCGAGTCGGTGCTGGGCCTGCGCTACTTCAGCGCCCGCATCGGCTCCGACCTGGGCCGCTACCGGGGCGACAGCCGCTGGGCGCGGCACGCGGTCAAGGCGGACGGCGGCGTGGACGGCCACTTCGCGTGGATGCTGGTCTGGCAGATCCAGGACACCACGCGCTGGCACCGCGCCCCGTCGCCGGCTCCGGCCCGGCACCAACTGCGCGCGGGCACGGTGTCGGTGGCCTTCGACGACCGCATGACCCCGTCGGTCATCGAGGCGGGCGGTACCTACTACCTGGCCGCCGCCGTCAACCGCCAGCACGGCTTCGGCCCCGTCACCGACGGCTTCCTGCTGTGCCGCCCGATGGGCGAGGTCCGCGTCCGTGACGTCCGCGCCGACGGCCTGGCGGCCAAGCTGGTCACCAAGCCCGTCGTCGGCCGCGACCACGTCCTGCGCCATGTGCGTTCCCTTTACGTCACCGACGGCACCAGCCTGTGGACGACCGTGGCCGTGGAGCGCCTCGACGGCACCCCGTACCTGCTGTCAGGCCTGCCGTACGCCGAGGACGACGGCGACCGGGTCCGGCGTACGGCGCACGCGGCCGTGTCCTGCGCCGGCACCCTGCGCCTGACCCACCCCGACGCGGAGGGCACCGAGCACTTCGACGCCCGCGCCGAACTCACCCAAGAACAGGCCGCGTTCGCCCTCGCCGAGGACCCGCGCGGCTACGGCAACCCGGACGAGGGCTGGCGCCACCTGATCAGCTCGACCGCGCTGGAGGCCGGCCCCCTCCGGGACGGGCCGGACGACCTGCATGTCTTCGCGGTCCGCTACGGCTCCGCCGAGCCGTGCGCGGTGTCCGTCGAACGGAGCCGGGAGGGCCTGACGGTACGGACGGACACCTTCACCGCCGTGATCGGGGACCCGGCCGGGGACGCCCGCGCCGAGCCGCGGTTGACCCTGCGCGCGGCCGCCGACTGAGGATCGCGGCGTGTGCCCGACCCGACGGTCCTAGCCGAGCGTGTGACCGCCATTGACCTTGATGCGCTCGCCGGTGACGAAGGATGCCTCCGGTGAGGCGAGGAAAGCGACGGCCGCGGCGATGTCCTCCGGCTCGCCCATGCGCCGCAACGGCACCCCACTCGTATAGGCGGCCAACGATTCAGGGCTGGCTCCGGCGTGCCGCTCGACCGGGATCCAGCCCGGGGCGACGGTGTTCACCGTAATGCCGTACGGGCCGAGGGCCCGGGCCCAGCACTCGGTCAGGCTGTGCTGAGCTGCCTTGGCGGCTACGTAGGAGGACATCTCGGGCTGGAGGCGTTCTGGTGCGTCCGAGCCGATCTGGATGATGCGGCCGCCACCGCGCTTCCGCATGCCCGGCAGGACCGCTTGCATCAGCAGGGTGGGGCTCTTGACGAAGAACGCGAGCTGGGCGAGGTGGTTCTCCCAGGTCACCGCCGTCGGGTCCTGCTCCGGCTGGGGTCCGGTGGCGTTGACGATGAGGGCGGTGACGGGGCCGAGGCGGTCGGTGACCTCCGCGATGAGATCCGCGACGGCGTTTTCCTCCGTCACATCCGCGGCGAACGCCTCGGCCGTCCCTCCGGCCGCCCGGATGTCCGCCACCACGCCGCGGGCCCCCTCACTGCTCGCACGGTAGTTGACGGCGACCGGATGCCCGTTGGCCGCGAGACGGCGAGCGATGACGGCGCCGAGGCCGCGGGAGGCCCCCGTGACCAAGGCGGTGCCGGTGCCGGCTGCGCGTGTCATGTCCCCAGAATAGGCAGAGGGAACACCAGGATTGAGGGGGAGGGGCCGTGACAAGAGCGCTACGACCACGAGCCCTTCGCGCTCACTCGCGGTCGCGCACCACCAGGTCCGCTCGCTCCCGCGTCGCCGCGACCAGTGCGGCGTTGGGCTGGTCCGAGCGCAGCACCCAGGCCACCGCCTCGTCGTGACTCTTGCCGAACTCCTCGTGCCGGGCCACCAGCCGGCGCATGCGCTCGTCCTCGTCGAGCTCGCAGAACCACACCTCGTCCAGCTCGGCCCGGACCCGCCGCCACGCGCCCGTGTCCAGCAACAGGTAGTTCCCCTCCGTCACGACGAGCCGGGCCGCCGGCGGCACCGGGATCGCCCCCGCGACCGGCTGCTCCAGGACGCGTTCGAAGCCGGGCGCGTACACCACGTCGTCCGTCTCCACCCGCAGCCGCCGCAACAGCGCCGCATACCCGGCCGCGTCGAAGGTGTCCGGCGCGCCCTTGCGGTCGCGGCGGCCGAGCCGTTCCAGTTCGGCGTCGGCGAGATGGAAGCCGTCCATGGGGACGTGCGCCACCCACGGGTCGCCGGATCCGTTCAGTTCCCGTACCAGTCGCTCGGCGAGCGTCGACTTGCCCGCGCCGGGGCTGCCGGCGATACCGAGGATCGCGCGCCGGCCTTCCCGGGGCAGGGCCCGGGCGCGGCGGACGAGGTCGTCGAAGGTCAGCGGCACACAGCAGAGTGTGTCACCCCTCAGAGTGTGGCGTGCGCCACTCACTGGACATCGCCGGCCGGGGAACCGGACCTGTATGACGCAGCTCGGTCTCCCGGAAGACATCCACGCCTGCCTCTTCGACCTCGACGGTGTCGTCACCAAGACGGCCGTCGTGCACGCGGCCGCCTGGAAGGAGATGTTCGACGCGTTCCTGCGCGAGCGCGACGGCGCGGACTTCCGGCCGTTCGACGCGTCCGACTACGACGAGTACGTCGACGGCCGGCCACGCGCCGACGGCGTGCGCACCTTCCTCGCGTCCCGCGGCATCGACCTGCCAGACGGCGACCCCGACGACCCACCCGGCGCGCAGACCGTGCACGGGCTCGGCAACCGCAAGAACGAGCTGGTCCTGGAGAAGATCCGCACCGAAGGCGTCGAGGCCTACGACGGCACCCTGCGCTACCTGGAGGCGGTCCGCGCCCACGGACTGAGCACCGCGATCGTCTCCTCCAGCGCCAACTGCCGCGACGTGCTGCGCTCGATCGGCGCCGAGCACTTCTTCGACGTCCGCATCGACGGCGTGGTGGCCGCCGAGCGCGAGCTGCCCGGCAAACCGCACCCCGACACGTTCCTGGCCGCCGCCGAGGACCTCGGCATCGAACCGGCCGAAGCCGCCGTCTTCGAGGACGCCCTGGCCGGCATGGACGCGGGCCGCGCGGGCCGGTTCGGATACGTCGTCGGTGTCGACCGCGTGGGACAGACCGACGCGCTGTACGCACACGGCGCCGACGTCGTGGTGAAGGACCTCGCCGAACTGGGGGACACGCAGTGATCGCACAGCGGGCGTACACCGTCGAACCCTGGACGGTGCGCGAGACGGAGCTCAACCTCGACCTGCTGGCCCAGAGCGAGTCCGTGTTCGCCCTGTCCAACGGCCACGTCGGCTGGCGCGGCAACCTCGACGAGGGCGAACCGCACGGCCTGCCCGGCTCCTACCTCAACGGCGTCCACGAACTGCACCCGCTGCCCTACGCCGAGGCCGGATACGGCTACCCCGAGTCCGGCCAGACCTCCATCAACGTCACCAACGGCAAGGTGCTGCGCCTCCTGGTCGACGACGAGCCGTTCGACCTGCGCTACGGGCGGCTCGTCACCCACGAGCGGACCCTGGACCTGCGGCGCGGCGTGCTGGAACGGGTCTGCGAGTGGACCTCCCCGGCCGGCTCGACGATCCGGGTGCGCTCCACGCGGCTGGTCTCGCTGACCCAGCGGGCGATCGCCGCCGTGGCGTACGAGGTGGAGCCCGTCGACAGCCGTACCCGCGTGGTCGTCCAGTCGGAGCTGGTCGCCAACGAGAGCCTGCCCGAGCCGGACGGCGACCCGCGCGCGGCACGGGCGCTGAAGTCGCCGCTGGAACCGGAGGAGGACCTCGCCTCGGGCAGCAGGCTGCGCCTGGTCCACCGCACCCGGCGCAGCGGCCTGCGCGTCGCCGTGGCCGCCGACCACCTCGTCACCGGCCCCGAACAGACCACGACCAGCAGCGAGAGCAACGTGGACGTGGCCCGGCTGACCATCACCTCCGTCCTGGAACCGGGGGAGCGGCTGCGGGTGGAGAAGCTCGTCGCGCACGGCTGGTCCAGCGCACGCTCCCGGCCCGCGATGAGCGACCAGGTCGAGGCGGCCCTCGCGGCGGCCGCGCACAGCGGCTGGTGGGGACTCCTGAAGGACCAGCGGGCCTACCTCGACGACTTCTGGGCGCGCGCCGACGTCGAGGTCGACGGCGACGAGGAGATCCAGCAGGCCGTCCGCTTCGCCCTCTTCCACGTCCTGCAGGCCGGCGCCCGCGCCGAACAGCGCGCCATCCCCGCCAAGGGACTCACCGGCTCCGGCTACGACGGCCACGCCTTCTGGGACACCGAGGCCTTCGTGCTGCCGGTGCTGACCTACACCGCGCCGAAAGCCGCCGCCGAGGCCCTGCGCTGGCGCCTCGACACCCTGCCCGCCGCCCGGGAGCGCGCGGCCCAGCTCGGCCTGCGCGGCGCCGCGTTCCCCTGGCGGACCATCGAGGGCTCGGAAGGCTCCGCGTACTGGCCGGCCGGCACCGCCGCCTTCCACGTCGGCGCCGACATCGCGGACGCCGTCGTGCGGTACGTGGCGGCCACCGGCGACGAGGAGTTCGAGCGCGAGGTCGGTGTGGAGCTGCTGGTGGAGACCGCCCGCCTGTGGCGCTCCCTCGGACACCACGACGACCGGGGCGTCTTCCACATCGACGGCGTCACCGGACCGGACGAGTACAGCGCGATCGCCGACGACAACACGTACACCAACCTCATGGCCCGGGCGAACCTGCTGGCCGCCGCCGACGCCTGCAAACGCCACCCCGACGAGGCGGCCCGGCTCGGCGCCGACGAGGAGGAGCGGGCCGCATGGCGGGACGCCGCCGAGGCCGTGCACGTCCCCTGCAACGAGGAGCTCGGCGTGCACGAACAGCACGCCGGCTTCACCCGCTACCAGCGCTGGGACTTCGACCGCACCGGCCCCGACCAGTACCCGCTGATGCTGCACTTCCCGTACTTCGACCTGTACCGCAAGCAGGTGATCAAGCAGGCGGACCTGGTGCTGGCGATGTACACCTGCGGCAGCTTCTTCGAGGAGTACTTCGACGAGGAGCAGATCGCCCGCAACTTCGCCTACTACGAGCCGCTGACCGTACGGGACTCCTCCCTTTCGGCCTGCGTCCAGGCCGTCATGGCCGCCCGGACCGGCCATCTGGACCTGGCCTGCGCCTACACGGCCGAGGCCGCCCTGATGGACCTCGGGGACCTGGAGCACAACACCCGCGACGGACTGCACATCGCCTCGCTGGCCGGCACCTGGATGGCGCTGGTCGCCGGGTTCGGCGGCATGCGGTGCGCCGACGGTGGTCTGCGGTTCACGCCGCGCCTGCCCGAGAGGTACAGCCGGCTGGCCTTCTCGGTGCAGTTCCTCGGCCGGTGCCTGCGGGTGGAGCTGACCGCCGGTCAGGCCACGTACACCCTGCGCTCGGGTCCGCCCTTGACGATCCGCCATCACGGCACCGAGGTGACGGTGCGTGAGGACGCCCCCGTCACCCGCCCGGTCCCGCCGGCGCCCCGGCGTCCGGCCCCGAGCCAGCCGCCGCACCGCGCCCCGAACACCCGCTGACCTCCGGATCGCGTCAGGCACTTGGCCGAATTCCGGTCTGCACGTCCCCACCCCGCGGGTTAGCTTGGCCATGTTTTCCGATCATCGAACCTCCGCCTTCGGCCCGCGGGCCGTGGAGGTCGCAGCCGGCCTACGCGCGTAGGGGTAAGGGGTGGACGATGTCCGACGGAGCGAACGCCATTCTCGTTCGCAGACGAAGACGCACACAGACGGCCGCGTCGGGCACCAGCCGCAAGAGCCGCGTCGACGGACCGCTCGCCGCGGTGGCCGCCGTCTTCACCGTCGCGCAACTCGTCCTCGTCCGGCCGGTCCTCGGCCTCGGCTGGGACGAGATCGTCTACGTCAGCCAGGTCACCTCCCACACCCCGGCGGCCTTCTTCAGCGCGCCGCGCTCCCGGGGCGTCTCCCTGCTCGTGGCACCGATCGCGTCCTGGTCGTCGTCGACGCCGCTGTTGCGCGTCTACCTCGCCCTGCTGTCCGGCCTCGCCCTCTACCTGGCCCTGCGTGCCTGGCGCGGCCTGTTCCCGACCCGGGTCCTGGTCGCCGGCGGCGCCCTCTTCGCCTCCCTGTGGGTGACCCTCTTCTACGGTCCGCAGGCCATGCCCAACTACTGGGTCGCGATCGGCGCACTGATCACCGTGGGCTGCTTCCTGCGGGCCCGGGCGCAACCCTCCGCCCGGGCGGCACTGTGGGGTATCGCGGCGGGCGCCGCACTCATGGCGTGGATGCGGCCCACCGACGCGGTCTGGGTGACCGTGCCGCTGCTCGTCCTCGTCCTGGTGCGCCGCCACTGGCGGCTCCTCCTCGCACTCGTGGCAGGCCTCGCGGCCGGCGCCGTCGAATGGGTGATCGAGGCCTACGTCGGCCACGGCGGTCTCGGACAGCGGCTGTCCGACGCCTCCCGCATCCAGGGCGGGCTGGGCTGGCAGATCGCCGTCGACGACCAGCTGCGCAGCCTGGGCGGGCGGGCCCTGTGCAGGCCGTGCACCGTGCCGATGCCCAACCCCGTGGTCACCGTCTGGTGGTTCGCCCTGCCCGTCCTCGCCGGCGTCGGCCTGCTCGTCGCGGCCCGGGCCCGGCGCCTGGGACGGACCCTGATCCCCCTGGCCTGCGCCGCCACGGCCGCACTGCCGTACCTGTTCATGATCGGCTACGCGGCGCCCCGCTTCCTCCAGCCGGCCTACGCGCTGCTCGCGCTCCCGGTCGCCGACGCCCTGTGGCACCTGGTCAGAACCCCGGGCGGGAAGTGGCGGCCGGTGGCCGCCACGCTGGTCGCGCTCGGCCTGGCCGGCCATCTGGCGGTGCAGATCGCCGTCCTGGAAGGCGCCGTTTCCCGCAACACCGAGAGCCGGCGCGACTGGGACCGCACCGCCGGCGAGCTGCACCGCCTCGGCGTCCGCCCGCCCTGCCTGCTCACCGGTCACGAGGCCATCCCGATCGGCTACTACACCGGCTGCTCCTCGGGCGCGACGGCCGGCCACAACGAGAACACCACGGTGGCGGACGTCCTGCGCACCGCGCAGCGTCTCCCGGTCGCCCACATCACACCGGCCGGCGGCACCCCGCCCCGCTACGCCCGCACCTGGCCCGTCCACCGGATCTCGGACCTGGACGTTCGCGTCGCACCGCCGGCGCCGGGGAACAGCGGCCACTGAGGCCTCAACTCGCGTTTCCCGCTCGCGTGGTCCAGGTAGGAGTCGGGAGACGAGGGTCACGACGAGGGGGGAACACCATGACGGGGATCGACCACGAGGGTCGGCTGGGGGAGGGGTTCTTCACACCGGGCTCCTCGTCCTTCACCGAGTTCCTGGCGGCCCACCGTCCGGAACTGCTGGGCACCCGCCGGATCCTCCCGGACGGCGTCCGCGCCGAGGGCGCCCCGCACGGCACGACCGTGCTGGCCCTCACCTTCGGCGACGGCGTACTGATCGCGGGCGACCGGCGGGCGACGATGGGCAACCTGATCGCCCAGCGGGACCTGGAGAAGGTGCACCCCGCCGACGACCACACCGCCGTGGCCTTCGCCGGTTCCGTCGGGCTCGCCCTCGACCTGGTGAAGCTCTACCAGGTCGAGCTGACGCACTTCGAGAAGGTCGAGGGCATCCCCATGACCCTCGCCGCGAAGGCCACCCGGCTGGCCACGATGATCCGGGGCAATCTGGGCCAGGCCATGCAGGGCCTCGCCGTCGTCCCGCTGCTCGCCGGCTACGACCCCGCGGCTCCCGAGGGCGGGCGCGGCCGCATCTTCGGCTTCGACGTCGCCGGCGGCCGTTACGAGAAGTTCGGCTTCCACGCCGAGGGTTCCGGATCGCCGTATGCCCGGGGCGCGTTGAAGAAGCTGTTCCGCCCCGGCCTGACCAGGCGCGAGGCCGCCCTTGCCGCGCTCCAGGCGCTCTACGACGCGGCCGACGACGACTCCGCGACCGGCGGCCCGGACCTCACCCGCCGTATCTATCCCGTCGTGTCCGTCATCACCGAGGACGGCTTCGAGCGGCTGCCGGAGACGGAGACGGAGGAGCTCAGCCGCGAGATGGTCGAGCAGCGCCGCGGCCGGCCGGACGGACCGAACGCCGCGGTGTGAGACCCCGGCCGCGGGGCGCCCGGCTCGACGGAGCCTTCGGTCCCGGGAGTTTCCGGTCCCGCGGAGTTTTCGGTTCCATGGACAAGACCTGTCGCGGCCTTTACTGCACATGGATTGCAGGTACTGGAGGATGGCGCGAGGCTGTTCCCCGCAGCCGTCCGTCCGACAGAAAGACCATGCTCCCGATGACGGCCGCCCCTGAGTCCACTCCACCCCTCCCCGCCCCGGCTGCGGCCCAGCGCACGGCCCGGCGCCGCGTCCGTACCTCCATGACGCGGCAGGAGTGGACCAGGGCCGGGGGGATGGCCGCCGTCATCGTGGCCCTGCATGTGATCGGCTGGGTCACCCTCGTCGCGATCGTCGTCCCCGAGCACCGCGCCATCGGCACGCAGACCTTCGGCGTCGGCATCGGCGTCACGGCGTACACGCTCGGCATGCGGCACGCCTTCGACGCGGACCACATCGCCGCAATCGACAACACCACCCGCAAGCTGATGGGCGAGGGGCAGCGGCCGCTGTCGGTCGGCTTCTGGTTCTCCCTCGGCCACTCCAGCGTCGTCTTCGTCCTGGCCTTCCTGCTCACCCTCGGCGTGAAGACCCTGGCCGGACCGGTCCGCGACGGCGGCTCCTCGCTGCACGACGTCACCGGGCTGATCGGCACGACCGTCTCCGGGACGTTCCTCTACCTCATCGCGGCCGTCAACCTCGTCATCCTCGCCGGCATCTGGAAGGTCTTCCGCCGGATGCGCTCGGGCCACTACGACGAGGCCGCCCTGGAGGAACAGCTGAACAACCGCGGCTTCATGAACCGGCTGCTGGGCCGCGTCATGAAGTCGGTCTCCAAGCCCGGGCACATGTACCCGCTGGGCCTCCTCTTCGGCCTCGGCTTCGACACCGCCACCGAGATCGCCCTGCTCGTGCTGGCCGGCTCCGGTGCCGCGTCCGGTCTGCCCTGGTACGCGATCTTGTGCCTGCCCGTCCTCTTCGCCGCCGGGATGTGCCTCCTCGACACCATCGACGGCTCGTTCATGAACTTCGCCTACGGCTGGGCCTTCTCCAAGCCGGTCCGCAAGGTCTACTACAACCTCACGATCACCGGCCTGTCCGTCGCCGTGGCCCTGCTCATCGGGACCGTCGAACTCCTCGGTCTGCTCGTGACGGGGCTCGGCCTGCACGGCCCCTTCTGGGACTGGATCTCCGGCCTCGACCTCAACGTCCTCGGCTACGTCGTCGTGGCGCTGTTCGTCGCCACGTGGGTCGTGGCGCTGCTGGTGTGGAGGCTCGGGCGCATCGAAGACAAGTGGACGGGTGGCCTGGCCCGGCCGGGGCGGGAAGGTTAGAGCCCGCGTAACGGGAAACGCGGAACGGGCACATGAGACGAACGAGTCGACGCAGCGCGACAGGGAGGCAGAAGTGATGGGCACGGAACCGATGCGCCCCGAGCCGATGGCGGACGACGCGTACCAGCCCACCGGGAGCAACGAGGAGCAGGAGGACGCCGCGCCTCTGGACCTCCAGGACGCCGTCGACGAACGGACCTACGACGACACGCTCGACGAGGGCTACTCCCCGCCGGAGAAGCCGCTCGGCGTCACCAAGCGCGGCACGACCGCCGCCGAGCAGCACGAGGGCGAGACGCTCGACGACCGCCTCTCCCAGGAGGTCCCCGACGTGTCCGCCGAGCCCGTCGGGGACGGCGTGGGCGACACCCCTGACGGCGACGGCGAGCCGGTCGACCCCGAGGCGGGCAGCGCCCGTGCGGGCCGCCTGGTCGCCCCTGACGAGGGTGCCCACCCGGACACGACGAAGGAGACCGTCGCGACGGACGTCGGCATCGACGGGGGTGCGGCCGGTGCGGAGGAGGCGGCGGTCCACGTGGTGGAGGACGACAGCGTCCTCCCGGAGGACGACGGCAGGGCGTGACCTCCGGCTGAGGGGAGGGGGGCTACGGCAGCAGCTTCTCCAGCGCGGCCGGGCCCTCCGCGGCCAGCTTGCGCCTGGCCCATTCCAGGGTGCGCGGGGTGAGGTCCTTGCCCGAGGCGAGGACGAGGTCCTCCGGCGACACGTCGGTGCCGGTGCGGGCGTGGAGCAGGCGGTCCGGGGTGGTGCGGTCCTCGGGCGGCCGGGACGCTTCGGGCTGTGAAGTCGACATGTTCTCTGCTCCTAGGGTCCGGATCGCTGGTGCGGCCTCGGTGCTGAAAAACGGGCCCGAGACCACCATTCAACGCGAGAGCCCACCGTGCATCCGGAGAGCCCCGCTCCCGATCCCCGAAACCCCCACGGACGGTCGGCCGCAAGACCCGCTGGGAGCCCGCCGCAGTCCGGAGAAGGCTTGCCGGAAGCCGCTGGGAGGGGGCGGGACGCCGACTCCGGTCCCGTGGAGCTGAACAACACCGCCTGCCGCCGTCAGGGCCGGCCCCGCAGACGGGGCGCGAGCACGAGCATCGTGACGTCGTCCCGCACATCCGGGCAGTACCGGACGAGATCGGTCCACACCCGCTCCGCAAGCGCTGCCGGATCCTCGTCGGCGAGGCCCGGCAGCCGCTCGGCGAGGGGATAGAAGACCCCGCCGGCGTCCCTGGCCTCGGTGACACCGTCGGACGCGAGGAACAGCCGGTCACCGGCCCGCAGCCGCACCGAGACGACCTTCGGCCCGGCGGCCTCGGCGAGGCCCAGCCCCAGCGGCGTGCACGGCTCGACGTCCAGCTCCACGACCCGCCCGTCCCGCAGCAGCAACGGCCCGGACTGCCCGCACGCCACGATCCGCACCACACGCGCGTCGGCGGAGAAGTCCAGCAGCACCGCCGTCGCGAACAGCTCGGCATGCGGTTCGCCCGCGGAGTCCACCGCCAGCCTCCTGTCGAGCCGGGCCGCCACCGCCTCCGGGTCCGGCTGGTCCAGCACCGCCTCCCGGAACGCCCCCAGCAGGGAAGCGACCGTCGCCACCGCGGACAGCCCGTGCCCCTGCACATCTCCCATGACCGCCCGTACGCCGAAGGGGCCCGCGCGTACGTCGAAGAAGTCGCCCCCGACCAGCGTCCCGCTCTGCGCGGCCCGGTACAGTCCCGCGCACCGCACCGGCCCGACCCGCTCCGGCAGCGGCGGCACCACGGCCCGCTGCGCGGCCTCGGCGACGGCCCGCTCGGTCACCAGCTGTGCGTCACGCCTGCTGCGCACGTACGACAGCAGCACGCTCAGCACCGCGACGAAGCACACGGTCAGCAGATCGGTGCTGCCCGGGTCGTCCAGACGGAAGACCGGCACCGTCAGCACGACCACCGCCAGCGCACCGAGTGCCGCCGTCACGACCGGCCCGTGCGCCAGCACGGCCAGCGGCGGGATCGCACCCAGCAGGAAGCCGATGTCGAGCGGCTCCGGACTGATCAGCTCGGCCGTGCAGACGCCCGCCAGCAGTACGGACGGCAGCACCCGCGCCCAGACCGGCGGGGGTGCGCCGCGCAGCCAGCCCCGCCGGTCCAGGTTCCTGTCCCGGTCCGGGTCCCGATCCCGGCCACGGCCCCTGTCCCGGCGCGGCAGCCGGGCACGCGCACGACTCACACCACCACGCTGCTACGCCCCACCCGGCGCCGCACTCCGGGCCCGCGCCAGAACGGCGTGAGCAACCGACGACAACGCCGCAGATGCGCGTGCCAGACCCCGCGTCTGCGGCGTGATCCAAACGACAGGTCCTGGCCCCGATGCCGTTGACGAGAGCGGTCCCAGCCCGCTGAGCTTCGGAGCGCGGACAGCTCAACCCACGGACGGCTGAGCCGATGCCGTGGCGTCGTTCCGCAGTTCCTGGGCCAGCTGTTGCGGGCCGGCGTCCCGCGCCCCCTTGAGCAGGACCAAGTCGCCGGGCTCCACAAGCTCTTTCGCGCCTGTTGCCGACTGGGTACCAGGACGCTGTCCGCACCGTGGGAGCGCGCTGACTCTTCCAGCCACCGTGCTCCTTCCTCCAGCCACGGGGCCTCCGGCCCTCCGACGACGATCAGTGCGGAGATCCCGAGTTCGGCAACCATTCGGCCGATTTCAGCGTGCGCCTCTTTGGAGGCGTCGCCAAGTTTGTGCATCCCGCCGAGGACCGCGATGGTGTCCCGGCCGTTCGCCATCGCAGCCAGAGCCGTCGGCGACGCCCGCACCGCTTCGGGTGCCGCGTTGAAGGCACGACAGAGTTTTGACGCCTGTCTGGCCGGCACGATCCGCCGGCACGTCCTGGCCGCACTGCGTCCCTCACGGCGCCTGCGGGTCAGCCCCCGCATCGTCAAACGCGCCATCTCCAAGGCCCAGCCGCACACTTCACGGTCTTGCCGCTAGCGGGCGCCGCCGTTCAGCAGGTCGTCGGCCGCCGTGAGGATCTCCGTGACCCGCAGGCCGAACGCCGCGTCGCACGTGTGCGGGCGGCCGGTCCGGGCGGCGGTGAGCAGGGCGTCCGCGGCCCGCACCAACGCGGGGACCGCTCCGTCGGAGCTCTGCGGCAGGACCGCGACCCCTGCCTCCCCGTGGAGTTCCACGGCGGCACCGGACGCGGCGGGCGGTGCCGTCAGGCTCAGGGTGAGCGTGCTCGACGCGCCGCCGCTGTGGTCGAGGACGACATGGGCCGTGTCCCCGGGGCCGTACGCCGCCGCCGTCACGCGTCGCACGTCGCCGAGAACCGGCAGCAGGACGGACAGGGCGTGCGGCCCGACGTCCCACACGGCGCCCTTCTCCCGCCGCCACGGCGTGGCGAAGGGGCTCTCGCCGCTGAACACCGCCCCGAGCCACTGCGCCCGCCCCGTGAACCACCCCGGCACCGCCGCCTGTTCGGTGATCCACGCCGCCGGCTCGGGCTGGAAGCGGGTCGTGAAGAACACGACGGAGGCGACCCCGCGTCCTCCACGGCCTCGACCACCGCCCGGCCCTGCTCCACCGTCGCCGCCAGCGGCTTGTCGAGCAGCAGATGACACCCGGCCCGCGCCGCCCGCGCGGCGAGGTCGGCCTGCACCTCGGGAGGCAGTGCCACGGCGACCGCGTCCACGTCGGCGAACAGCGCGTCCACATCGTCGTAGGCCCGGACACCGTGCCGCTCCGCCAGTTCCTTCGCCGCTTCGGGGCGGCGTCCCCACACGCCCGCGAAGTCGAGCTCCTCGTGCCCGCTGAGGGCGGGAGCGTGGGCCATCTGCGCCCATGGGCCGGTGCCGAGCAGTCCTATGCGCATGCCGTCGCCTCTCCACGGTGCCGTGACAGCCGACGGCCGTTCCTCGGCCGCCCGCTCGCCGAAGAGCGTGTCATAAGGAACCGGCCGCGGGGAGGCCAGGCCTCCGGCGCATCTCACTCGCCGGGAAGTGACTGTTCAGCCCAGATGGTCTTGCCGTTGGTCATCTGACGGGACCCCCAGCCCTGGGTGAGCTGAGCGACGAGCAGCAACCCGCGTCCCCCTTCGTCGAAGGTATGGGCCCGGCGCAGGTGGGGCGCGGTGCTGCTGCCGTCGGACACTTCGCAGATGAGGGTGCGGTCGTAGATCAGTCTGAGCTCGATGGGAGGCCGGCCGTACCGGATGGCGTTGGTGACCAGTTCGCTGACGACCAACTCGGTGACGAACACGGCATCGTCCAAGCCCCACTCGGACAGTTGCCGGCAGGCGGTCTTGCGCACGTCCGCGACTGCTGCGGGGTCCGGCGGCACCGGCCAGGTCGCCACGTGCGAGGCGTCGAGGGCCCGGGTGCGGGCCACGAGGAGCGCCACATCGTCGGAGGGGCGATCCGCGATCAGGGTGCCCAACAGGGCGTCGCACACGGCCTCCAGATCCTGAGCCGGTCGCTCCAGCACCTCGCGCATGGCGGCGATCCCCTCGTCGATGTCCCGGCCGCGGACCTCGACGAGCCCGTCCGTGTAGAGGACGAGGAGGCTGCCCTCGGCCAGCTCCAGCTCGGTCGACTCGAAGGGGAGGCCGCCCAGGCCGAGGGGAGGGCCTGCCGGGACCTCGAGGAACTCGACCGTGCCGTCGGGCGCCACGAGGGCCGGCCCGGGGTGGCCCGCGCGGGCGATCGTGCAGCGGCGCGAGACGGGATCGTAGACGGCGTAGAGACAGGTGGCGCCCACGTCGCCGTCGAGCGGGGCCATGGTGTCGCCGCCGACCGCGTGGTTGACCAGGTCGTCGAGGTGGGTCAGCAACTCGTCGGGGGGAAGGTCGACATCGGCCAGCGTGCGTACGGCGGTGCGCAGCCGCCCCATGGTCGCCGAGGCCTGGATGCCGTGGCCCACGACGTCACCGACGACCAGGGCGACCCGGGCACCGGAGAGCGGAATGACGTCGAACCAGTCGCCGCCGACACCGGCCCGGGTGCTGGCGGGCCGATAACGGGAGGCGACCTCGAGAGCCGCCTGCTCGGGGAGACGCTGCGGCAGCAGGCTGCTCTGCAACGTGAGGGAGGTGTCGCGTTCGCGGGTGTACCGCCGGGCGTTGTCGATGCACACGGCGGCGCGAGCGGTGATCTCCTGGCCCAGCAGCAGGTCGTCCTGCTGGAAGCGCTGGGGCCGGCGATGGCGGGAGAACGTGGCCACGCCCAACGTGAGGCCACGCGCACGCATGGGCACCGCCAGCACCGAGTGGAACCCGAACCGCCGCATGCGTTCGGCCCGGTCCGGGGCCGTCCGGTCCAGATCCTCCAGGGCGTCGGGCGTGATGTGCTCGATGAGCGGCCGCCCGGCGGCCAGGCACTCCGCCGCGGTGGAGCCCTCGGGGTAGGGCGCCACGGTCCCGAACGGCACCACGGCTTCGGGGCAGCCCTCCAGCACCGACTGACAGGCGACCCGGCGGAGCATCACCGGACCGTGCGGAGAACCCTGCGGCGGATCCTCGCCCCCCTCGATCGCCGGCAGGAGATCGACCGTGACGAAGTCCGCGAACCGCGGGACGGCCACATCGGCGAGTTCTTGGGCGGTACGGGGCAGGTCCAGGGTGCTGCCGATCCGCAGGCTGGCGTCGTTGACCAGGACCAGTCGCTGCCGTGCGAGGTGCTGCTCCGTCACGTCGTGTGCCGACAGCAGGACACCTTCGGGCCGGCCGTCGGAGTCCCGTACGGGGACGAGGGACACCGACCACACGCTCTCCCGCTCATGGCCGGCGAGGTGCAGCGCGGCTCCGAGCTCCTGGAGACACCCGGTCTCCAGTGCGGTTCGCATGCCCTGCTCGGCCCGTTCGCTCTCCGGGTCGAGGACGATCTCCGTCACCCGCAGGCCGCGCATCTCCTGCTCGGACAGGCCCATCACGCGTTCCATGTCCGCGTTCGCCCACAGCAACCGCAGTCCGGTGTCGTACAGGGCCATGGCGTAGGGAGCCTGGGCGAAACTGCGCCGCACGAACGCGTCGTCCTCGGGCGTCGGTGCCGGTCGGGCCACCGGTGACACCAGCAGCCAGTCGTCTCCGTCGATCGTCCGGTGATGGGCCAGCAGCCCGACGGTGAGGCGCTGGCCGTCCCGGTGCAGCAGCGTGGCCGTCCCGCTCCACCTGCGCAGGCCGGCCAGCGAGTCCACCACGTGGGCCGGGACGGCGTCCGCGACAAGCGCGGCCGCCTTCCGGCCGACCACCTCGGAAGCCCGGTACCCGAGCAGCCGCCGCGCCCCTTCGTTCCACGCGGTCACGATCCCGAGGTCATCGACGACGACCCGGGCCGTCGCCGCACCGTCGAAACGTTCCTGCGACCCGGCGCTCGGGCCGTCGTCCGAGGCGGACGCGGATCCGGTCATGACGTCATCTGCCCTCAATCCCGCCCTGGCGGCCTTCTGCCCAGGAGGCCCCTGCGCCGGAGGTGCGTCGCACCCTCACTATTACGACACTAGACAACAAGAGTGACAGACAGGCGTGTATCGGTCCTCATGTCAGGACGGCGGCACCGATCCCGGACGGAGGGCGGCACCCATGAAGGGCAACGGCACGAAGTGGCCGGACCCGGCCGAATGGACCGGGAAGATCTACAGCGAGGGCTGGCGCGCATCCGAGGGCGGCACGCGCCAGGTGATCGAACCGGCCACGGGACAGGTGCTGGCCGAGGTCGGCGTCGCCTCCTCCGCGGACGTCGTCCGGGCCGGCGCACGGGCCGCCCGAGCCGCCGGGGACTGGGCCGCGGCAGCTCCTTCCGACCGTATCGACGTCCTGCTGCGCGCCTCTTCCGCGCTGCGTGAGCACAGCGCCGCATTCCGCGACTGGATCGTCCGGGAGTCGGCCGGCGTCCCCGCCAAGGGTGACTACGAGATCACCGCCGCCCTCGCCCAGCTGACGCACGCCGTGGGACTCGCGTCCCTGCCCAGGGGCGAGGTCCTGGCCCCGCAGACCCCGGGCGGAACGAGTCTGGCGTGGCGGGTGCCGCTCGGCGTCATCGGCGTCATCAACCCATGGAACGCGCCGCTCCTGTTCGCGGTGCGCGCGCTGGCGCCCGCACTGGCGCTGGGCAACACCGTGCTGCTCAAGCCCGACCCCCTCACCCCGGTGTCCGGGGGCGTCCTCGTCGCGCGGCTCTTCGAGGACGCCGGACTGCCCGACGGGGTGCTGCACGTCCTGCCGGGCGGCGCGCAGACCGGGCAGGCGGTCGCGGCGGATCCTCATGTCGCCATGGTCGCCTTCACCGGCTCCGCCGAGGTCGGACGCGTCGTGGCCCGTGTGGCGGGCGAGGGGCTGAAGCGGGTCGCCCTGGAGCTCGGCGGCAAGAACTCGCTCGTCGTGCTCGAGGACGCCGATGTGGACGCGGCCGCCCTGGCCGGAGCCGTGAGCACCTTCGGATACCAGGGGCAGGCGTGCGTCGCCGCAGGCCGCCACCTGGTCCATGCCGACCTGGTCGAGGCGTACACCGAGGCGCTGGTCCGGCACGCGCGGGCCCTGCGCGTCGGTGACCCCCGCGTGGAGGGCGTCAGCCTCGGCCCGATCATCAGCGAGCGGCAGGCCACCAGGATCGAGCGCATCGTCGACGAGAGCGTGGCCGGCGGGGCGCGCGTGCTCACGGGCGGCCGCCGCGACGGACTCTTCTACCCGCCCACCGTCCTGGACCGCGTCGACCGGGCCATGCCCGCGTTCACCGAGGAGATCTTCGGTCCCGTCGCCCCCGTCCTTCCCTTTCACAGCGAGGAAGAAGCCGTCGAGATCGCCAACGACACCGCCTACGGCCTGACGGCCGCCGTGCACTCCGGATCCGTACCGAGGGCGACCGCCGTCGCCGAGCGACTGGGCACCGGCATGGTCCACATCAACGACGTCTCCGCGAAGGACGCCGCGAACGCCCCCTTCGGAGGCATGGGCATCTCCGGCAACGGCTCCCGCATCGGCGGCACAGCCAGTCTGGAGGAGTTCACCCAGTGGCGCTGGATGACGGCACCCGGACCGGTGTGACCTCGCACGAACGGCGGCCCGGAACAAGAAAGGCAAGGCCCGAAAGAAGAAAGGCAAGGAGTCCTCTCCTTGCCACTCTCAAGCTATAACACACAGGGGGTCTTGCGGCAAGGCCCCATGTCTCCCGCAAACTGTCCCGCCTAGGCCCACGACCTGCGGAAACGGGAGCATGACGTGACCCCCCTGACCACGAGCGCGTTCGACCTTCCCGACCGCCTCTCGCACAAAGCCGACCCGGCGCTGATCGCCGGGGACGAGCGGCACTTCGCCGCCGTCGCCGACTGCCTGGAGCAGTCGATCGCCGAACTGACCGAGCGTCTCGAAGCCGAGCGCAAGGCTCCCGGCGGCAAGGGACGGCAGGCCATGGACCGGGACGCCGAGATCTACCGGCTGACCGCCCGCCTGCGCGCACTGCGCCGCTTCGGACTCGACCTGTGTCTCGGGCACATGGTCGCCACCGACGACTCCGAGCCCGTGTACGTGGGACGGCTCGGCCTGACGGACCGTGAGGGGCGCCGCCTGCTGGTCGACTGGCGGTCCCCGGCGGCCGAGCCGTTCTTCGGGGCGACCCACGCCAACCCGATGGGGCTCGCCAGCCGTCGCCGGTACCGCTGGACCGGCGGCCGGGTCGGCGACTACTGGGACGAGGTGTTCACCGCCGACGCCTTCGACGGGCACGCCGCGCTCGACGACCAGTCCGCCTTCATCGCCAGCCTGGGCACCAACCGCTCGCCCCGGATGCGGGACGTGCTCGGCACCATCCAGGCCGACCAGGACGCCATCATCCGCGCCGGTTCGCGCGGCGCCCTCGTCGTCGACGGCGGGCCGGGCACCGGCAAGACCGTCGTCGCCCTGCACCGATCCGCCTACCTCCTCTATTCCGACCCGCGCCTCGGGCAGCACCGCCGGGGCGGCGTGCTGTTCGTCGGCCCGCACCGGCCCTATCTGTCCTACGTCTCCGACGTCCTGCCCAGCCTCGGCGAGGAGGGCGTGCAGACCTGCATCCTGCGGGACCTCGTCGACGAGGGAGCGACGGCGGCGGAGGAGACCGACCCGGACGTGGCCCGGCTGAAGTCGTCCGCGGACATGGTGCGCGCGATCGAGAAGGCCGTCCGCTTCTACGAGGAACCGCCCACCGAGGCCATGACGGTCACGACCCACTGGTCCGACATCCACCTGAGCGCCGCCGACTGGGCGGTGGCGTTCGAGGCGGCGGAACCCGGCACACCGCACAACGAGGCCCGCGACCAGGTCTGGGAGGAACTGCTCACGATCCTGGTGGACAAGCACGAGGGCGAGGTCTCCGAGGCCCTGCTGCGCACGTCGCTGGCACAGGACCGGGAACTGCTCACTGCCTTCAACCGGGCCTGGCCGATCCTGGAGGCCACCGACCTCGTCGGCGACCTCTGGTCGGTACCGGCCTACCTTCGGATGTGCGCTCCCTGGCTCAGCCGCGACGAGGTGCGCACGCTGCAACGCGCGCAGCCCCAGGCCTGGACGGTGTCCGACCTGCCGCTGCTGGACGCGGCCCGGCAGCGGCTCGGCGACCCGGAGGCGTCCCGCCGCGCGCGCCGGAGGGAGGCCGCCGTCGCCGCCCAGCGCGAGCGCATGACCGACGTCATCGACGACCTGCTGGAGGCCCACAGCTACGACGACGGCGAAGGAGTGCTGGTCATGCTGCACGGGCAGGACATGCGTAACTCCCTGGTGGACGAGAGTGCCCTGTCCACCGCCGACCCGGACCGGCTCGCCGGACCGTTCGTGCACATCGTCGTCGACGAGGCGCAGGAACTGACCGACGCGGACTGGCAGATGCTGCTGCAGCGCTGCCCGTCCCGCAGCTTCACCATCGTCGGGGACCGCGCCCAGGCCCGGCACGGCTTCACGGAGTCGTGGCGGGAACGGCTGGAGCGGGTCGGGTTCGACCGGGTCGACCTGGCCTCGCTGAGCATCAACTACCGGACACCGGCGGAGATCATGGCGGAGGCCGAGCCGGTCATCCGGGCCGCGCTGCCGGACGCCAACGTACCGACGTCCATCCGCAGCGGCGGCGTTCCCGTCGTGCACGGATCCACCGCGCAGCTGCACTCGGTACTCGACACCTGGCTGGCCGAACACGCCGAAGGGATCGCCTGTGTCATCGGCGATCCCACGTTCCGCCCGGCGTCCTCCCGCGTGCGTTCGCTGACCCCGGAGCTGTCGAAGGGGCTGGAGTTCGACCTGGTCGTCCTCGTCGACCCGCAGGACTTCGGCACGGGCATCGAGGGAGCCGTCGACCACTATGTCGCGATGACCAGGGCGACCCAGCAGCTCGTCGTCCTCACGAGCTCCTGAGACGGGCTCCGGCCGGGACCCTCCCGCAGTGGGGGCCCCGGCCGGAGGTTCAAGGACGCCTCTCAGGCGGCGAGTTCCTTGCGGATGCGGTCCAGCATGAACGCCGACGACTCCCGGGCCCGCTCCTCCCAGGCGAAGACACAGGACGTGGCGACACCGTCGAAGCCCAGCTCGCGCAGCGTGCCGAAGAAGGCGTCCCAGTCGACCTCACCCTGGCCGATGTCCAGGTGCTGGTGGATACGGGCCGCGGTGCCCGGCGGGTTGAGGATGTAGCGCAGGCCGGAGGAGCCCTTGTGGTTGAAGGAGTCCGCGATGTGCACGTGCTGGAGCTTGTCACCGGCGTAGCGCATCATCGCCGCGATGTCGGCGCCGGCCTCCGAGGCCCCGGAGAGGTGGAAGGAGTGCGGGGCACAGTAGAGGTAGTTCACCCACGGCTTGTTGATCGCGCGGACGAGATCGACGGCGGGGGTGTTCTCCTCGCAGAAGTCGTCCGGGTGCGCCTCCAGGTTCAGAGCGATGCCTTCGCGCTCGAACACCGGCAGCAGCTCCTCCAGCGAGCGCCAGAAGGCGGCCTCGCTCTCGGCGGCACGCTCGGGCCGGCCGTTGAACTCCGAGTTCATCAGCGGGCACTCGAGCTCGACGGTGATCTCGATCATCCGCTTCCAGTAGCGGACGGCGGCCTGCCGCTCGGTCTCGTCCGGCGACGACCACTTGTACAGCGGCAGCACCGAGGACAGCCGCACACCGTGCCGGCGCAGCGACTGCTTCAGCTCCGCCACCCGCGCGTCGTCCGCACGCGGGTGGAGGAAGAACGGCATGAAATCCGCGCGCGGCGACAACTCGATGTACTCGTAGCCGAGTTCGGCCACCGTACGCACCATGTCGTCGATCGGCAGGGTGCGGAACATGTAGGGGTCGAGGGCGATCTTCACGCGGTCCCTCCGTAGAACGCGGGGCGGGGCTTCATGTCGACGGTGACTCTCTCGCCGCCGGTCTCCAGGGACCGGACGGCGGCGTCGGTGATGACGGTGGCGGCGTAACCGTCCCAGGAGGACGGGCCGGTGGGCTCGGTGCCGGCGGCGACGCCCGCGACCCACTCGCGGAACTCGGTGTCGAAGGCCTCCGCGAACCGGTCCTTCCAGTCCTGGGGGACACCCGTGCCGTGCCGGGCGGCGGTGCGGATCCCGACGGCCGCCGGGTCGGGCAGCCGCACCAGTCCGTCCTCGCCGACGACCTCGCACTGGATGTCGTAGCCGTACTGGCAGTTGACGAAGACCTCCAGGTCGATCCGGACGCCCTCGGACGTCTGGAAGATCATGATCTGCGGGTCCTTGAGGTGCGCGAAGCGCTTGCTCGTGGTGCGCGGGGTGACCACCTGCGCGGAGACGATCTCGTCGTCGAGCAGCCAGCGCAGCACGTCGATCTCGTGCACGGCGGTGTCCTGGGCGGCCATGGCGGAGTGGTACGACTCCGGCACGGTCGGGTTGCGGTGGGCGCAGTGCACGATCAGCGGGGCCCCGAGCGAGCCGGTCGACAGGACCTCCTTCATCTGGCGGTAGCCGGCGTCGAAGCGGCGCATGAAGCCCACCTGCACCAGGCGGCGGCCGTGCGCCCGCTCGGCCTCCACGATCCGCAGACAGTCCTCGGCGGTCGTGGCCAGGGGCTTCTCACAGAACACCGGCTTGCCGGCCGCGATCGCGCCCAGGACGTGCTCGGCGTGGGTGGGCCCCCAGGAGGTGACGAGCACGGCGTCCACGTCGGGGGAGGCGATCAGCTCCGCGCCTGTGGGCAGCGCCGTGGCACCCACCCGGGCCGCCACCTCGGCGGCGCGGTCGGCGTCGATGTCGGTCACGGCCGTGACGGCGGCCCCGGTGACGACCTCGGTGAGCCGCCGGATGTGGTCCTGGCCGATCATTCCGGCGCCGATGACGCCTACACGTACGGTCATGGTCGTTCCTTCGAAGGGAGGGTCAGGAGAAGCGGGTGCGCAGTTCGGCTTCGAGGGTTTCGAGGGTGCGGCCCTTGGTCTCGGGGACGTAGCGCTTGACGAAGGCGAGCGACAGCAGGCCCGCCACCACGAACAGGAAGAAAGTGTTGGAGATCCCGATCCCGGAGACCAGGGACGGGAAGACCAGCCCGATCACGAAGTTGGTCAGCCACAGCACCACGGCCGCGACGCCCATGCCGAAGCCGCGCATCCGCATCGGGAAGATCTCCGACAGCATCAGCCAGGTCACCGGCGAGATCGCGCCCTGCTGGAAGGCGAGGAACGTGACCGTCATGGCCAGCACCGCGAACGCCCGCGCGTCACCCGAGGGCAGGACCAGGGAGAAGACGCCGATCAGCAACAGCGCGGCGGTCGTGCCGGCCTGACCGGTCATCAGCATCGGGCGGCGCGGTACCCGGCCCAGCAGCCAGATGCCGACGAAGGTGGCCAGCACCGAGATCACACCGTTGGCGATGTTCGCCGTCAGGGCGCTGTCGGCGGCGAAACCGGCGTCGGTGAGGATCTGCGTGCCGTAGTACATGATCGTGTTGACGCCGGTGATCTGCTGCACGATCGCGATGCCGAACCCGACGAACATCAGCTTGCGCACCCACGGCGTGCTCTTCATGTCCTGCCAGCCGCCGAGCTTGGCCTGCTCGTCCTTGACGGCGAGCCCGGACACCTCCTTCAGCTCGGCCTCGGCCCGGGCCTGGGACCGCACCTGCCTGAGGACATCGAGAGCCTCCCCGAAGCGGCTCTGGGAGGCCAGCCAGCGCGGGCTCTCCGGCATCACCAGCATGCCGAACCAGAGCACCACCGCCGGCACCGTCGCGATGACCAGCATCCAGCGCCACACGCCACCGGACTCGCCGCCGACCTGGGCGATGATCGCGTTGGACGTGAAGGCCAGCAGCTGACCGCTGACGATCATCATCTCGTTGCGGGTGACGAGGGCACCGCGCCGCTCGGCGGGCGACACCTCCGCGAGATACACCGGCACGGTCACCGACGCGCCGCCGACCGCGAGACCGAGCACGAACCGCGCCACGATCATCACCTCGGTCGTGGGGGCGAGCGTGCAGCCGAGCGCGCCGACGAAGAACAGCACGGCCAGCAGCAGGATGTTGCGCCGCCTGCCGCGCGCGTCCGACAACCGCCCGCCGGTCACCGCGCCCAGCGCGGCACCCAGCAGCAGCGAGCTGGTGACCATGCCCTCGGTGACCGGGGTCAGGCCGAGGTCCTCGGTCATGTAGGGCAGGGCGCCGTTGATGACGCCGGTGTCGTAGCCGAAGAGCAGACCACCGAACGTGGCGATGATCGTGATCAGCCTCAGCCGCCGCCTGACCGCCGGGGGAGCGTGGTCCGCGACGGCGGTGGCGGGGGGCGGGACGGGGGCCGGTGTCGTGTCGTCCGTGACGTCCATGGCCGCTCCTTACCTGTCGATGTTCGGGCGCCGGGTACCCGACAGTCCGCAGCCGGCCAGGTGTTCACGGGTGCTGACCGCGATCGGCAGCGGCACCTCGGGAGCACACGGGTACAGGTCCTGCTCGACGATCACGAACAACTCCGCGTCGACCTCGGCGAGTTCGCCCACCACATCGGCCGGCTTCGGCACCCCGGCCGGCGGTGACACGCACACCCCGCGCTTCACGGCTTCGCCGAAGGACAGGTCCTCGGCCGCGACCTGCGCCAGGATCTCCGGGTCCATCTGCTTGATGTGCACGTAGCCGATCCGCTCACCGAAACGGCGGATCAGGTCGAGGTTGTCCCCGCCGCCGTAGGCGACATGCCCCGTGTCCAGGCAGAGGTTCGTGTAACGGCTGTCGGACTCGTTGAGCAGCCGCTCGATCTCGGCTTGGGTCTGGATGTGGCTGTCGGCGTGCGGATGGACGACCAGCCGTACGTCGTACTCCTCCAGCAGCAGCCTGCCCAGCCGGTCGGCGGCCCGGCCGAACCCGGCCCACTGCTCGGCGGTCAGCTCGGGCGACTCGGTGAACGCACCCGTCTTCTCGTCCCGGTACATCGGCGGGATGAAGACCAGGTGGTGCGCCCGCGCGGCGGCGGTCAGCTCGGCGACCTGCCGGACGTGGGCGAGCATCTCGTCCCACGCCTCGGGCCGGTGCAGCGCGCCGAACGCGGTGCCGCCGGAGACCTTCAGCCCGCGGGCGTCCAGCTCGGACTTCAGCCGCCGCGGGTCGGTGGGGAGGTAGCCGTACGGGCCGAGCTCCAGCCACTCGTACCCGGCCTGGACGAGCTCGTCGAGGAAGCGGGTGTACGACACCTGGTGCTCGTCGTCGGGGAACCAGACGCCCCAGGAGTCGGGGGCGGAGCCGAGGCACAGGTTGCCGACGGTCGTACGCAGCGGGGCTGGCACCGTTGCCATGGTGAGAGTCCTTCGGGGAGAGGAAGGGGGCAGACGTGAAACTGATGCGCTCTACTAGCGCGCTCTAGTTCGAGTACGATGACCCCTGTCCAAATGTCATGTCAATAGGGTGTTGCCGGGAGATTGCCGAGTCCTGGTACGGGCCTCGCGCGGGACACCCGTAAGGTGGTCGGCGTCGGAGGGTGGGTTCACACGTGGATGCATCGGGCAGGCAGCGGCCCACGATGGCGGACGTCGCCGAGAAGGCGGGCGTGTCCCGCGCGCTCGTCTCGATCATCTTCCGCAACCAGGCGGGAGCCAGCCGGGAGACCCGGGAACGCGTCCTGCGCGTCGCCGACGAGATCGGTTACCGGCCCGACAGCGCGGCCCGGCTGCTGGCCCGGGGCCGCAGCCGCACGCTCGGCGTGATGTTCACCGTGCACCAGACCTTCCACACGGACCTCATCACCGGCATCTACCCCGAGGCCGAGCGGCTCGGTTACGACGTCCTGCTCTCCGGTGCCACCCACGGCCGCAGCGAGGCCAAGGCGGTCGAGGCGCTGCTCAGTCACCGCTGCGAGGCGGTGATCCTGCTCGGCCCGGACGCCGACCCCGCCTACGTCGCCGAGCTCGGGCAGCGCACGGTCACCGTCTCGATCAGCCGCCGGGTGCCCCAGGCCCACGTCGACTTCGTGCACTCCGCCGAGGGCAAGGGCGTCCGGCAGGCCATGGACCACCTGGTGGAGCTGGGGCACCGCCGGATCGTGCACATCGACGGCGGACGCGGCCCCGGGTCGGCGGAGCGGCGGCGTGCCTACCGCGCCGCGATGCGGCGCCACGGACTGGAGGACCGGGCGCGGGTGATCCCCGGCGAGCACACCGAGGAGTCCGGCATCGAGACCGGCCGGCTGCTGCTGGCCGAACGCGACAGCGGGCGGCCGCTGCCGACGGCGGTCCTCGCCGGCAACGACCGCTGTGCGATGGGGCTGCTGATGGCCCTCACCCGGGCGGGCGTGGAGGTTCCGCGCGACCTGTCCGTCGTCGGCTACGACGACAGTCACCTCTCCCACCTGATGCCGATCGGTCTGACCACCGTCCGCCAGGACGCGGTCCTGATGGCCGAGCACGCGGTCCGCTTCGCCGTCGAACGGCTGGAGAACGGGGAACTGCCGCCGAGGGAGGCGGTGCTGGACCCCAAGCTGGTGGTGCGGGGAACGAGCGGACCTGCCCCGGCGGAGGGTTCCTAGGGGGTGTCCGCCTAGCGCGTGCCCTTCTTGGCGAACTCGGCGACGCTGTCGACGTTGTCCTTCGTGACGAAGGCCGGCCCGGTGAGCACGGGAGCGGTGCTGCCGCCGCTGAAGTTGCCGTTCGTCTTGTAGAGCCACAGTCCGTCGACGGCGAGGTAGCCCTGGAGGTAGGGCTGCTGGTCGACGGCGAACTGTATGTCCCCGCCCTGGATGGCGGCGACGAGGTCCTTGTTGAGGTCGAAGGTGGCGACCTCGGCCTTGCTGCCGGCGTCCTTGACCGACTGCACGGCGGTCATGGCGATCGGGGCGCCCAGCGTGACCACCTGGTCGATGCTGGCGTCCTTCTGGAGCTTGGCCGTCAGGGTCGACTTCACGGAGGGCATGTCGGTGCCGTTGACGTACAGGTTCTCCGTCGTGCCCTTGAAGCCCTTCTTCAGGCCGGCGCAGCGCGCCTCCAGCGCGACCTGGCCCTGCTCCTGGATCACGCAGACGGCGTGCTTGGCGCCCTGCTGGTTGAGGCGCTCGCCGAAGGCCTGGCCGGCGATGTTCTCGTCCTGGCCGAAGTACTCGAGCATGCCGAGTTCCCGCCAGTTGTCCAGGCCGGAGTTGAAGCCGACGACGGGGATGCCGGCCGCCTTGGCCTTGGCCACGACCGCCTTCATGGCGTCGGGCTTGGCGGCGGTGAGCGCGATGCCGTCGACCTTCTGGTCGATGGCGTTCTGCACCAGGTTGGCCTGGTTCCCGGCGACCGGGTCACTGGAGTAGACGAGCTTGATGTTGTCCTTCGCTGCAGCCGCCTGGGCGCCCTTGCGGATCAGGTCCCAGAAGGTGTCGCCGGGTGCCGCGTGGGTGACCATGGCGACGGTCATCCGCGGGGTGGTGGCCTTGCCCGCGGCGGCGTCGGTGCCGCCGGACTCGGACTTCTTCCCGCCGGCGCCGCTGGAGCAGCCGGCGGCGAGCAGGGCGCCCACGAGGACGGCGGTGGTCAGGGCGGCGGATCTGTGGTGTCTGCGCATGTCGGGTGCACCTCGGTGTGCTGGGGAGAGCGGGCCGTGCCCGGTCCGGGGAGGCAACTGGAGCGCGTCACTAGCGCGCTCTAGTGGCAGGTACTATGCGGGCGCCCCCGGGTGATGTCAACAGCTTTGTCAGGACGTACCAACAAACGTGACGTTCCGACGAACCGGAGATTCCGGCCGACCGGACGCTCCGGCACAACAGGGCCGCCCGCCCACACCCGCCGTGCCCCGGGGGTGCGGGCGGCCCCCCCCCGCCGGCGGGCCCAGACCCTCCCGTCGGTCCCGCACAACACACCCCAACCCAGAAC
>NZ_JBITII010000005.1:0-112890 GCF_044458845.1 Streptomyces sp. NPDC050416 | reverse complement strand
GCCGTACCAAAAAACGGGCGGGGCCGCCGCCCGGGTGATGCCGGCCGCCGGGCGGCGCCGGCAAAAGCGGGCGGCCCCCCCCCCCCGGGGGGGCGGGGGGGGGGGGGGCGGCCCCGCGCGGCGGGCGGTCCCTGACCGTCCGGTCGGTCCGGCTCAGCTCTCCGATCCGCTGATGTTGACCATCCACGGGACGCCGAAGCGGTCCGTGCACATGCCGAACACGTCGCCCCACATCTGCTTCTCCAGCGGCACCGAGACCGAGCCGCCCTCGGAGAGCTTCTCCCAGTAGCCGCGCAGCTCGGCGTCGTCGTCGCCGCTCAGGCTCACCGAGAAGGGCTGGCCCGGCGCGGACTCCATGCCCGGCGGGTTGTCGGCGCCCATCAGGGTGAAGCCGGTGGGGGTCTCCAGCATGCCGTGCATGATCTTGTCGGCGTTCGGGTCGTCCCCATGGCCGAAGTCGCCGTAGGTGTTGAGGGACAGCGTGCCTCCGAAGACCTCCTGGTAGAACTCCAACGCCTGCCGTGCGTCGCCGTTGAAGGACAGGTACGGGTTGAGACGGGAGACCATGAGAACCTCCGTGACGGGGCCGTTGTCATGTGGACGGCGCTGAAGGCTCACGCCTCGTCGGACGACCCGTTGTTCCAGTCGTACGGGCCGCCGCCGCGCCACTCGATCAGCTCGGTGTCGTCGACGGCCGTGTCGGTGGTGGGCAGGCCCTCGCGGTGCAGCAGGTCCAGCACGTCGAAGAGGCTGTAGGCGACGCCCATGCGCTCGCCGTGGATGGTCACCAGCCGTCCGCCGTCCGGCGCGGGCGGCTGCACGACCACAGGGGGTTGACCGTCCATAGCCCCACCATGCTCCCGAAACCGCCGGTTCGCAGCTCGACTGGCCCATAAGGGGGCCTCAGGGGTCCTTGTGCGGGCGCAGGGTCCCTGTACGCCGGTGACAAGGCACGATCCGGAAACTGAGTTCTCATCAGCACCCCCTGAGGGACCTCGCGCCGCACCCCTAGCGTCCGTGGCATGGACATGAACCTTTTGAGAAGAGGGAAGTGGCGCGGCGCGGCACTGGCGGTGCTGCTCACCGCGGGGACGCTCACGGCCGCCGCTCCGGGCGCCCGGGCCGACGGCGCGCGGACCGAGACGCCGGTCGCGTCGACGTCACCGGTGACCGGGGTGACGGAGTCGGTGGTGCGGGTGAAGGTGCCGCTGCCGGAGTCGGCCGGGCCGCGTCCGGCCGCCTGCGACTGGCTGTCGTACCTGCGCTACCGCTCCGCCGGTGGTCCCGCCGCCTCGGCCGACGCGGACCGGATCCTCGTCGCCCAGCCCGGCATCCTGGAAGGAGCCGGGGCGTTCGACAGCGTGGCCCGCAACACCGTGGCGCGAGCCGCCGGGCAGGGCCTGCACATCGAGTTCTGGGCGCTGGACCGGCGCTCCAACTGCCTGGAGGACCGCACCGGCATCGCCTCCGGCGACCAGCACACCGCCGTCGACTACTACTACCGCGGCAAGCAGGTCGACGGCCGGACCTTCGGCGGCTACGCCCGCAACGCGGAACTGGGATGGATGGCGAAGCTCGGGATCGAGCAGACCGTACGCGACCAGTACGGCCTCCTCGCCGCCGAGTTGCCCTCCCAGGCGCTGCGCAAGCGCAAGGTGCTGTGCGGCGGGCACTCGCTGGGCGGCGTGATCACCGGGTACTTCGCCGCCGCCGACTTCGACGGCGACCGGGCCACCACGGCGGACGCCGGCTACAACCAGTGCGCCGGCTACTTCGCCCTCGACACCACCGTCTCCACCTCGCTCGCCGACCTCAGCGGCAGCCTGCCGGACGACACCAACCTGCCCGACATCGGCCTCGGTTACGGCGTGGTGCAGGCCGGGCTCGACACCGGGGTGCTGCCCCGCACGCTGTCCGCGCCGGTGCTGCTCAACCCCGAGACCATGACCCTGCTCGGTATCGCCGGGATGGGCGCCCTGAAGGACCCGGACGCCGAGGCCGACCTGCCCCGCTACCTGCCCTCCAACCTCAACATCGAGGCCACCCACCGCTTCCTGTTCTCCAAGGACACCACCGCCTTCCTCACCGGCAAGCCCGCGGTGAAGGACTTCCGCCTCACCAACGGGGCGGTGCTCGGGGCGCTGCTGGACGACAACTCCGTACCCCTGGCGTTCCTCCAGACCAGCGTCGGCTTCTTCGACGGCGGGCCGATCGCCGACAAGAGCTTCCCCGTGGCCAACGGCGGTGACCAGCAGCCCGGGCTGTACGGCACCGCGTACAAGGCCATCCCGGACCGGCCGCAGGGACCGCTCTACACCTGGCGCAACTACGACCGCGTCGGTGACCCCGACGACCCCGGCCACCGGTCGGCCGACGGCACCCCCTTCACCGGCCCCGGCGAGGAGGTCACCGACGTGCGGCAACTGGCCCGCAGCCTGGCCGAGCAGCCGCTGGACTTCACCGAGCAGTACTTCCCGACCAAGCTGGTCACCGACATCCAGATGGCCGGCTCGCCCCAGGTCAAGAAGCTCGTCGTCCACCCCGGCGGGCTCACCGCCAACCCGGTGCTCACCGTCCTCGCCGGTGAGGGACTCCTGGCCGGCCGGGCCCCGGCAGGGCTCCACCCCGTGGTCGCCGACGGCTACCAGCACCTCGACGTCCTGACCGCCGCGCCCACCCAGAACAACGGCCGGCCCGAGATCGTCTCCACCAGTCTCGCCGGGTTCGCGCGGTCGCCGCGCTGACCCCCGCTGACGCACATAAGGGGCCCGGGAGGACATCCTCCCGGGCCCTTCGGTGTGCTGGCGGGGTCAGAGCCTGCCCGCGGCGAACGCCGCCGCTTCGTCCGCGTTGTCGCGGTAGCTCAGGTGCGCCCCGGTGTTGCCGCCGCCGCTCTCGCAGACCGGGTCGCCCTTGGCGCAGATGTCCAGGGTGCGGCTCTGGTACGTGCCGGTGACGCTCTTGCCGAGGGCGCGGATCGGGTTGCCGAACAGCAGCACCGCGGCGACCTTCGGCTCGACCGCGGCGGGCAGCGTGGCCACGATCGGGCTGCCGACCACCGCGCCCGCGCTGCTGATGCCGATCGAGTTGTCGACGACGTTCGCGCCCTGCGAATAGCCGACGAGCACGAACCGCTGATTCGGGCAGGCGGCGGCCTGGCTCTGCACGTGGTTCACCAGGTCCCTGTTGCCCTGCGCGGCAGACGTCAGGGAAAGGTTGGCGGGGTAGTCCACGGCGTAGCTGGACAGGCTTTTGCCCGTCGCTTTCTTCTTCAGCGCGGAAAACACCGGGTCGCCGACGATGAAGCCGAGCGTGCCCGGCTCGAAGGTGCCGCGCGCCGAGACGACCTCGACGTCCGAGCAGGCCGCGGCCGCTGCCGGGGCCGAGGTCGTGGCCGGGGGCGTGGCTGTGGCCGAGGGAGCCGAGAGGGTGGCCAGACCGGCCCCGCCGGCCAGCGAGAGCGCGGCGAGACACAAACGGATACGCATGGGGAATCCTCCGCGGGTGAGGCGCATGGAGCGCCTGCGAAAAAGGACGGCCCGAACGTATTCGCTGTGTCTCCCGGAGTGTTATGGACGGGATTATGGAATCGCCGCGGTTTTTTATCACCGATTGAGTACACCGCCGATTGAGCAGCGGCATTCAGTTCTGTGGTGTGCGTAATGACTCCGCGCGCAACGCGAGAATCAGGTCGAGGCGGGTTTCCGGCTCGTGCAGGGCGTCGCCGAAGAGCTTCTCCAGCTGGCGCAGGCGGTAGCGGACCGTCTGCGGGTGGATGTGCAGCCGCGTGGCGACGTCCGGCACGTTGCTGCCGCTGAGCAGCCACGCCAGCAGCGTCTCGGCGAGACGGTCGCGCTGCCCGGCCGAGACGGTGTCGAGCGGCGCGAGAACCCGCGCCTGGAGCCGTTCCAGCAGCGGCTCGTCGCCGTACAGCAGAAGCGTCGACAGATGGTCGGCGCAGCGCACCACGCCCTGGCGGGGCAGGACCCCGCGTCCCATCAGCCCGAGCGCCCGCGTGGCGAGCCGCAGCGACTGCGCGGCCTCGGTGACCGCGACCGTCGGGCCGATCGCGGCGGGCCGGCCGCGCAGCGCGAGCGTGAACGCCCGGCCGAAGCGGCCGGAGCCGTCCGGGTCGGGCACCAGCATGCGCGGCGGCCGGGACTCCATGTCCACCAGCGCGCCCGCCGCGGCCAGCGGCCGGTCCTCCTCCCGCCGGTCCGGCGCCGCCGCGAGCGCCACGACGGCGACCGTCCGGGGCACCGGCCAGCGCGCGCCGTGCGCCAGGTCGTGCACTGCCTCCAGTGCCACCGGCCCGTCCTCCAGCAGCAGGTCGAGCAGCCGCCTGCGGCGCCGCTCCAGCTCGTCCGAGCTGCGCAACTGCGCCTCGGCGTAACCGGCCGCGGCCGCCTGGGCGACCTCGTGCACGGTCCGGAACGCCAGCTCGCCGAGCGCCGCGACGACCGTGGAGTCCAGGCCGAGTTCCTCCGCTGTCCGGCCCATCAGCCGCCAGGCGTGCAGCCCCCCGACCCGCAGCGCGGACTGCAACGCGTCCAGACTGCGGCCCTCCAGGGCCTCGCCGCGCCCGAGTTCGTAGTACGTCGCCGCGATCGCGCCCCCGTCGTCGCGCGGGTCGGCGATGTGGTCGACGAACAGGGTCAGCGCCTGCACCACTCCGGCCCGCAGGTTCCTGCCGTACGCACCGTCGGCGGGCCGGGCGTACTCGGGAACCTGACGGCGGACCTCCTCCTCCACCTGGTCGGCGACGGCCGCCAGCTGGGCGCGCAGCAGCTCCGCCAGCTCGGGCGGCATCGGGGGCATACCGGGGCGGTCCGGCACGCCGTGCTGGGCAGGCACAGCCATCACGGACACTCCTTTCGACCGGAAGCGGCTCGCCCGCGGACTGTAACCGCTGGGACGAGAGGGAAGTCCTGTGTTGGACGGACGACCCCTGCGCTCCGTTCCGTGCCCCGACGGCACCCCCGTCACTCCGGCACGCCCAGCGCCTGGGCGAGCATCGGCCACGAGGCGGTGAACTCCCGCTTCCAGTAAGGCCAGTCGTGTCCTCCTCCCGCGTACAGGTGCGTGGTGGCCCGGATGCCGAGGCGGGCGAGCGTGCCGGCGAAGCCCTGCGCTGAGGGCCACAGGGCGCTCTCCAGCACCCCGGGCAGCGGATCGCCGCCGCTGCCGCCGCCCACTCCGCTGCCCTGCGAGACGTACAGGGCGGTGCCGCGCAGCCCGGTGGCGCGGGCCCGTGGGTTGAAGTCCCGCCAGGTAAGCAGGTTCAGCAGCGGATGGCCCCACAGGGACGCCGCCGGCAGGTTCTCCCGGGCCACGATGGCGTCCATGATGGCGGGAACTCCGGGCGCGGTGGTGTCGAGGATGCCGCTGAACGAGGCCGCGGCCTTGAACGCCCCGGGGTGGCGGGCCGCGTGCGCCATCGCGCCGTAGCCACCCGTGGAGACCCCGGCGACCGCCCGTACGCCGGAGGCCCGGTAGTCCCGGGCGAGCAGCGCCGGCACCTCCTTGACCTGGAACGTCTCGTAGTCGGGGCCGCCGCGCCAGACGCTGGGGATGCCGGTGGGGCCCGCGTCCGGCATCGCCACGATCAGGTCGCGGCCTTCGGTGAAGGCCTCGATGTCGGTCTCCCGGGTCCAGGACGTGTAGTCGTCATGGGCGCCGTGCAGCAGATAGAGCACCGGATACGTCCGCCCCGGCCGCGCACCGAAGTCCGACGGCAGGATCAGCCGGACCGGCGCGCTGCGGCCGAGCGCGGCGGAGGGCACGGACACGTCCAGCGTGCGCGGCCCGAGCCGGGTGGCGGCCGCGGCACGGGCCGTGCCGCCCGCGGCCCCGAACAAGGCGGCGAGGCCGGCGGCGGCCGTCGCTCTGGCGACGGTGCGCCGGGACACTCGGGCAGCGGGCTTCGGCGGCAGGTCGGGCATGGCGGCTCCTCGGTTGGCGGTTCAGGGGGCCCGTTCGGCGAGCACCCGGCTCAGGTGGGCGGCGATCTCGTCGACGTGCGGCGGATCGAGCAGGGACAGATGGTGACCGGGCACCGGCACGACCTCCAGGCGCGGGCACACCTCGTCCCAGCCCAGCGCCTCGTCGCCCCGTTCGTACGCCGGGTCGCGCACGGTGTGGGGCGCGGGCTCGGTGGCGCGGTAGAGGACGACCGGCCCGTCGTAGCCGCCGGGCCGGTGCGACTCCCCGATGCCCATGTCCAGGTAGGAGGCGCGCTGGTGCTGCAGCGCCGCGGGCGGCACCTCGGCGGCCTCGCGCAGCGCCCGCAGCACGGTGTCGATGCGCTGCCGGTCGTCGTCCATGGCCACGAGCTCGTCGTACGGCAGCTCCAGCCGCACCCCGTAGGCGTCGGCGACGTGGCCGGCGAAGCCCTCGAAATGCGCCCGGATCCGGTCGGCGCGCGTCACGCCCGGCCGGGGGAGAGGGCGGACGGAGTCGATGAGCACGACCAGTGGCACGTCCCGTCCGGCGGCGGTCAGCTGCCGCGCGGTCTCCTGGGCGACGAACCCGCCGAAGGACCAACCGCCCAGCAGGCAGGGCCCGTCGGGCTGGGCGGCGGCGATGGCCTCGGCGTACCGCCGTGCCTTCTCCGGCACGGTCCGGGCCTCCTCGATCCGCTCCAGCCCGTACACCGGCCGGTCCTCGCCGAGCCGCTCGGCGAGTGTCCGGTAGACGGTGACCGGGCCGCCCGCGGCGTGGACGAGGAACAGCGGGGGCCGGGAACCGGTGGCGCGCAGCGGGCGCAGCGGGGTGTCCTCAAGCGGGAGTGCCTGCTGGATCCGGGCGGCGGCGTCCTCGACGGTGGCTGCGGCGAACAGGTCGCGCAGGGGGAGTTCGATGCCGAACTCGCGCTCCACGGCCGTGCGGACGCGGACGGCCATCAGCGAGTCCAGACCCAGATCGGCCAGGGCGGTGCCCGGGGTGACACGGGTGGCCGGGTGGCCGGTGACGGCGGCGATGTGGTGGGTCAGCCGGGCCAGGACCGACACTTCGGCGCGCGGTTCCTCCGGCTCCGGCTCCGGCACCGGCTCGCTTCGGGCCCGGCCGTCCGTCCACCAGTGCCGTACGTGCCGCCACCGGGGGACCGGCAGGTCGACGACCCGGCCGGGCGGCACCGGCAGCTGGTGCCCCGCCACGTACAGGGCGCCCAGTTGCCCGGCGAACGCCTCCGCCCCGTCGGCGTCCCGGCGCAGGGTGGCCAGGGCGAGGGCATCGGGCACGGTATCGGCGACGGCCCCGGTCAGCACCGGGTGGGGCGAGACCTCGACGAACGCCGTGTGGCCGTCTGCCTCGGCCGCTGCGAGCGCCCGGTCCAGGCGGACGGGCCGCCTGAGGTTGGCCACCCAGTGGGCCGCGTCGAACACAGACTCGCCGCGCGGATCGTCCAGGACTGTCGAGTACACCGGGACACGCGGCCGACGGCCCCGGATGCCGGACAGCGCCTTGGCGAGCTCCGGCAGCAGCGGCTCCACCTGGGGCGAGTGCCCGGCGCCGACGACCCGCATGACCCGTGCCGCCCGCCCCTGCCCCTCCAGTCGGCGCACGAGCCCGGCCACCGCGGCCTCCTCACCCGTGACGACCTTCTGCCGCGGGGAGGAGTGCACGGCGACGTGCACACCCGGGAATTCCCGCTCCAGGGACTCCAGTTCGGTGTCGCCAAGGTCCACCACGGCCATCGCGCCGCCGCTCAGCCCGGCCAGCAGCCGAGCCCGTACGGCGATGACCCGCGCCCCGTCCGCCACGTCCAGCGCGCCCGCACACACCGCCGCCGCGACCTCGCCCATGGAGTGGCCGATCACGGCGGCGGGTTCGACCCCGTACGCACGCCACAGCTCGGCGAGGGCCAGCTGAAAGCCGAACAGCACGGGCTGGGCGACGTCCAGGCGGTCGAGGCCGGCCCCGGAGGACAGGTGGTCGTACAGGGACAGGCCGCACTCCGGGGCGAGGTGCGGGTCGAGTTTCTCCACGGCGGCGGCGAACGCGGGTTCCTCGGCCAGCAGTCTGCGCCCCATGCCCGGCCACTGGCTGCCGTAGCCGGAGAAGACCCACACCGGGCCGCGCCCCACCCGGTCTCGTTCCCCGGTCACCACCCGTGCGTCCGGGCGCCCCGCCGCCAACGCGCCCAGGACATCGGCGAGTTCGGTGCGATCCCGGGCGACCACGGCGGCGCGTACGGGGCCGCGGCCGGTGCGCCCAGCCAGGGTCCGGGCCACGTCCGCGGGGTGCGCGGTGCTCTCGCGCAGCCAGTCGGCGAGCCTGCCCGCCGTGTCGCGGACGCGCCCGGCGTCGAGGTCGGACAGCGGATGCAGGCGGGCGGCGGGCTCCTCGGCCGGCCGTACGGGGACCAGGCCGGGCGGACCCTCCTCCAGAACCACATGCGCGTTGGTGCCGCCGAAGCCGAACCCGGAGACGCCCGCGAGGGCGGTGCCGCCATAGCGGGGCCAGGGCTCCGGCTCGGTCACCACCCTCAGCCGCTCGTCGGCGAGGGATGTGCCCTGCGCGCAGTGCAGGGACGGCGGGATGCTGTCGTGGTGCAGGGCCAGGACGGTCTTCACCAGGCCCGCAACGCCCGCGGCGGACTCCAGATGCCCCAGGTTGCCCTTGACGGAGCCCAGCAGCAGCGGCTGGTCCGGGTCCCGGCCCGCGCCGAGTACCGCGCCCAGCGCGCCCGCCTCGATCGGGTCGCCCAGCGGGGTGCCGGTGCCGTGCGCCTCCACGTAGTCGACCTGGGCCGCGGCGAGCCCCGCCCGCGCGTACGCGCTCTCCAGCAGCGCCTGCTGAGCGGCCGGGTTGGGCGCCATCAAACCGTTCGAGCGGCCGTCGGAGTTGACGGCGGTGGCCCGGATGACGGCCAGCACGCGGTCGCCGTCCCGCTCGGCGTCGGAGAGCCGCTTCAGGATCACGGCCGCGCAGCCCTCGCCGCGCCCGATGCCGTCGGCCGCCACCGAGAAGGGCTTGCAGCGCCCGTCCGGTGCGAGCGCGCCCGCTCTGCGGAAGGCGACGGTGACGGCCGGCGACAGCAGCACGTTGACCCCGGCGGCGATCGCGAGGTCGCTCTCGCCCGTGCGCAGGCTGACGCAGGCGTGGTGCACGGCGACCAGCGAGGACGAGCAGGCCGTGTCGACGGCCAGGCTCGGGCCCCGCGTGTCCAGGACGTAAGCGAGCCGCCCGGCGGTCACGCTCAGGGCGCCTCCGGCCGGCGCCCAGGGATCGACGGCGGCCGGATCGGCGCCCGTGAGCTGCCCGTACTCGGGGGCCGACACCCCGACGAACACCCCGGTGGCCGTGCCCGCCAGGGATCCGGCCGGCACGGCGGCGTGGTCGAGCGCCTCGTGGACGACCTCCAGCAGGATCCGCTGCTGGGGGTCCATCACCGCTGCCTCGCGCGGGGTGATGCGGAAGAAGTCCGCGTCGAACCCGGCGATGTCGTCGAGATAGCCGCCGTACGGATGCGCGTCGGGCGGCGGGAAGTCGGTGAAGTCGCGCCAGCGGTCCTCCGGCACGCGCCGGATCGCGTCGATGCCCCCGCTCAGCAGCCGCCAGTAGCCGTCCGGGCCGTGCACCCCGCCGGGCAGCCGGCAGCCGACCCCGACGACCGCCACCGGTTCGGCCGTCCCGCCCGGCAGTCCGGCGCGCGGCTCCGGTGTCACCTCGGCCGCCCGGGAGCTTCCCGAGGCCTGAGTGCCGCACAGCCGCGCCACTAGCGCCTGACCGGTGGGCGTCTCCCACAGCAGCGTCGTCGGCAGCTCGCGGCCCGTGGCCCGGGACAGTTCACCGGCCAGGGCGACGGCGTCCCGCGAGGACATGCCGAGGTCGGCGAGCGGCCGGTCCATCGGAACGGCCTCGGGAGAGGTGCCGTACCAGACGGCCACCCGTTCGGCGATCAGCCGGCGCAGCGCGCCCTCGTCGACGGGGCTCATCCCGCGGCACCCGCCGTCGCCGCAGGGGCCTGCCCGCCGTACGCGCCCTCCAGATACCGGGCCCGGGTCAAGGCCCGGGACACCTTCCCGCTGGAGGTGCGCGGCACCGTGCCCGGCGGCACCAGGACGACGTCGGCGAGCCGCAGCCCGTGCCGGGCGGAGACGGCACCCCGCACGGCCCGCACCACGGCCGGCACGTCGAGCTCGGCGAGCCGCACGGTCCGCGCGTGCTCCGCCACGATCACCACCCGCTCACCACCACCACTACCAGCACCGCCGCCCGGCACGGCGAACGCCGCGAGCCGGTCCCTGCGCACCGCCGGGTCCGCGTCCTGGGCCGTCGCCTCGACGTCCTGCGGATAGTGGTTGCGGCCGTCGACGATGATCAGGTCCTTCAAGCGTCCCGTGACGACCAGCTGCCCCTCCAGCACCGTCCCCAGATCGCCGGTCCGCAGCCAGCCGCCCGGAGCGGCCTCGGCGTCCGCGAACTCGGCGCCGAACACATCCGCCGGTCCCCGGTTCCAGTAGCCCCGGCCGACATTCGGCCCCTGCACCCAGATCTCGCCGACCTCGCCCTCCGACAGCAGGGCCCGGGTCACCGGGTCGGCGATACGGACCCGCTGGCCCGCCGGGGTGCCACAGCCCGCCAGCAGCACCGCCCGGGGATCGTCCGCCCGGGCCGGCAGGGCCTTCCCGGCGGCCAGGGCGTCACGGTCGAGCGCGAACCGGCCGAGCGGCTCACCCGGCCGGGCCGCGCAGACGAACACGGTGGCCTCGGCCAGGCCGTACGACGGGCAGTGGGTCTCCGGTGCCAGGCCCTGACCGGCGAACGCCGCGTGGAAACGGTCGGCCGTGCCCGGGCGGACCGGCTCACTGCCGTTGATCAGCGCCGTCACCCGGTCCAGCCGCAGCCCCTCCTTCTGGTCGTCGGAGACGCTCGCGGCGCAGTAGTCGTAGGCGAAGTTGGGCGCGGCGCTCACCGCGTTCGGGTGCGCGGTGAGCAGCCGCAGCCAGCGCACCGGCTCGTGCAGGAAGGCGGCCGGGTCCATCAGCACCGACAGCGCCCCTCGAGTCACGGGGGCCGCGACGCTGAGCACCAGCCCCATGTCGTGGTAGAGCGGCAGCCAGCCCACACAGGTCACCGGGCGGGTGTCGGCACCGTAGGCGGCGAGTGCCTGGCGGGCGTTGGCGACGACGTTGCCGTGGCTGATCTCCACACCGGCCGGGGCCCGGGTCGAGCCGGAGGTGTACTGGAGGTAGGCGGTCGCCCCGGCGTCCGGCGGGACGGGTCGCCAGTCCCCGGCGGCGTCGTCGGTCACCTGGTCCGCGACCACGATCCGCGGACCGTCGGGGCCGAGGAAGTCACGCACCTCCTCCCGTTGGCGGCTCGTGGTCACGACGGCCGAGCACCGCGCGTCGGCCAGCACACCCGCGAGCCGGTCCGCGTGCCCGGGCAGGCCCGGCGGATACAGCGGGACGGCGACCAGCCCGGCGGCCAGGGCCGCGAGGAAGGCGGTCACGTAGTCCGTGCCCTGCGGACACAGCAGCGCGACCCGGTCCCCCGGGCCGGCCTGGTCGGCGAGGCGCGCGGCCAGCGCCCGCACCCGTACGTCCAGACGGCGCCAGGTCAGGGTGCGGTGGACGCCGCGCGAGTGCGGTGCCGGGTGCTCGACGAAGGTGAACGCCCTGCGGTCCGGGGTGTTTTCGGCCCAGTGCCGGACGTACTCCGGCAGCGTCGGGCACACGGGCGCGTGCGGGGGGCGGCGGCTGTCCATCAGGCGGGGCTCCTCACGGCGCGGATCGGCCTAGGGGTCGCAAAGGGGGAGAAGGGGCGGCTGGAGGGGGAGCGGGGACGGCTAGAGGGGGATGTTGCCGTGCCGGCGTTCCGGCATCGGCGCGCGTTTGCCGCGCAGGGCGCGCAGCGCGCGGCAGACCTGCTCCCGGGTCTCGCGCGGCGCGATGACGGCGTCGACATAGCCGCGCTCGGCGGCGAGGTAGGGCGTGCCGTGGGTGCGCTCGTAGGCGGTGAGCAGGCGGGCGCGCAGCGCCTCGGGGTCGTCGGCCGCGGCGAGTTCACGCCGGTGCAGCACGCCCACGGCCCCCTCGGCGCCCATGACGGCGATACGGGCGGTGGGCCAGGCGAGGTTCACGTCGGCGCCCAGGTGCTTGGAGCCCATCACCGCGTATCCGCCGCCGTACGCCTTGCGCACCACGACCGTGACCTTGGGGACGGTGGCCTCGGCGTAGGCGTACAGCAGTTTCGCTCCGCGCCGGATGATGCCGGCCTGCTCCTGCCGCACCCCGGACAGGTAACCGGGCACGTCGGCGAAGGTCAGCAGCGGGATGCCGAAGGCGTCGCAGAACCGCACGAACCGCGCCGCCTTCTCGGAGGCGTCGATGTCGAGCACCCCGGCGGCGTGCAGCGGCTGGTTGGCGACGACACCCACCGAGCGGCCCTCGATCCGGGCCAGGGCGCAGATGATGTTCGGCGCGAACAGCTCCTGCACCTGGAGCAGTTCGCCGTCGTCGACGACCGCGTGCAGGATCGCCCGCATGTCGTACGCCTCGCCCAGCCGGTCCGGGACGACCTCGTCGAGGCCGGCGCCGGGCGGCGGATGCCCGGGGGCGTACTCCGGCGGCCGTTCCAGGTTGTTGGCCGGGAGGTACGACAGCAGGTCGCGCACGGTGTCGAGGGCGTCCTCCTCGTCGGCGGCCAGGAAGTGGGCGTTGCCGTTGACGGTGTTGCTGGTGCGGGCGCCGCCCAGCTCCTCGGCCGTGGTGCGTTCGCCGGTGACCGTCTCGATGACGTCGGGGCCGGTGACGAACATGTGCGAGGCGCCGTCCACCATCACCGTGAAGTCGGTGATCGCCGGCGAGTAGGCGGCGCCGCCCGCGCACGGACCCAGGACGACCGAGATCTGCGGGATCACCCCGGACGCCTTGACGTTGCGGCGCACCAGCTCGGCGTAGAGGGCGAGGGCGGCGACACCCTCCTGGATGCGGGCCCCGCCGGAGTCGTTGAGCCCGATCACCGGGCAGCCGGTCTTCAGGGCCAGGTCCATCAGCGCGACGGTCTTCTCGCCGAAGGCCTCGCCCATGCTGCCGCCGAACACCGTGGAGTCCTGGGCGAACACACACACCGGGCGGCCGTCGACGGTCCCGTACCCGGTGATCACCCCGTCGCCGTAGGGACGGCGGCCGCCGTCCTCCGCGGCGGGCCGGGCCCGGACGAACAGGCCGGTCTCCGTGAAGGAGTCCTTGTCCACGAGCCGATCGATGCGCTCCCGGGCGGAGAACTCCCCGCGTCTGCGCGGTCCGCCCGGGGCCACCGCCTGCTCCCTGCGGTGTTCCAGGCCTGCGACGCGCTCCGCGGTGCCCCCGGGCACGTGCGCCGCCGTTTCCCCCGGACCGGATGCTGTCACCTCTGTGCTCACAACCACCTCCGAAGCGGTTCTCGAATATGGCAGTGGGGCGGGGGAGTGCCGGGCGGATCGCCGGTCTGTGTGGGGGAATTGAGTCCTCCGGTGCGGGCTTTCATCCCCGCGTGACAAGGGACCGCCGGCCCGGCCGCAGAGGGGCGGGCGCGATTCAGCTGCCCGAGTGCTGAATGCGTTCTCCTTCTTCTATTGGACCTTGGGGCCGTTCGGTGTCCACGCTGGAGTGCACCATCGCCAGACAGCCTCAGCGACAGCCGGAAGAGGTCACGAGCACATGCACACCCGCCGCATCGGTGATGTCGACGTCAGCGCGATCGGCCTGGGCGCGATGCCCATGTCCATCGAGGGACGACCCGACGAGGAACGCTCCCTCGCCACCATCCACGCCGCGCTCGACGCCGGCGTGACCCTGATCGACACCGCGGACGCCTACCACCGGGACGCCGACGAGGTCGGTCACAACGAGACCCTGATAGCCAAGGCCCTCGCCTCCCACGACCGCGGCGGCGACGTCCTGGTCGCCACCAAGGGCGGCCATCTGCGCCCCGGTGACGGCAGCTGGACGCTGGACGGCAGCCCCCGCCACCTCAAGGAGGCCTGCGAGGCGTCCCTGCGCCGGCTCGGCGTCGAGGCCATCGGGCTCTACCAGTTCCACCGCCCCGACCCGCGCGTCCCCTACGCCGAGTCCGTCGGCGCGATCCGGGACCTGCTGGACGAGGGCAAGATCCGCATGGCCGGCATCTCCAACGCGAACCCGGAGCAGATCCGGCAGGCGGGCGAGATCCTCGGCGGCCGTCTGGTCTCCGTGCAGAACCAGTTCTCCCCGGCCTTCCGCTCCAGCGAGCCGGAACTGGACCTGTGCGACGAACTCGGCATCGCGTTCCTGCCGTGGAGCCCCCTCGGCGGGATCTCCAGGGCCGGCGAACTCGGCTCCGGGCACGCGGCGTTCGCCCGCATCGCCGAGGCTCACGGGGTGAGCCCGCAACGGGTGTGCCTGGCGTGGATGCTCGCCAAGTCGCCCGTGGTGGTCCCCATCCCGGGGGCCAGCCGCCCCGGGACCATCCGCGACTCGCTCGCCGCGGCCGACCTCTCCCTGACGCCGGAGGAACTGGCGGAGCTGGACGCGGCCTGAACGGACCCCGCCCCGAGATCGGAGACGATCAGTTTTTCGTCACATCCGCCCCTGGTGAGAAAAACATGTGAATGTTTCCGCGTGGTTCGGGCATACGCAGCGAAAACAGAGAGAGGGGCGCTACGTGCTCGTACCGGACCGGAAGGTCGTCAGGGAGTTGCTGACGCGGTATGCGTCGCTGAGGATCGCTCAGGCGGAGAGGCACGTGCCGACGGCGGCACGCCAGCTTGAGGACGTCAGCTACACGCTGTGCGTGATGATGGGAACGTCCGACATCACCGACGCCATCGCCAAGGCCGACGCCCTGCTGCTCACCAAGGAGCGGTCCGAGAAAGCGGACGCGGACGGGGAGAACGGGCTGACGCTGGTCGGCTGACATCTCGTAGGGCCCGGTCATGAACCGGGCAGCGCCCCGGCGGCCCGTGAACGGGCCGCCGGGGCGTTCGGCTTCCTGTTCGCCGTCCCGTTCGCCGTCCCTTTCGTCTTCCCGTGGAACGCCGTGCGATACGCGTACGGCGTCGTGCCCACCACCTTGCGGAACCGTTCCCGGAACGCCGTCGGAGAGCCGAACCCCGCCTGCCGCGCGATCCGTTCCACGGAGTGGTCGGTGTTCTCCAGCAGGTACTGGGCGCGCCGCACCCGCGCCCGCAGCAGCCACTGCAGCGGCGTGGTCCCGGTCTGCTCGCGGAAGCGGCGGCTGAACGTCCGCTCGCTCATCCCGGCACGCTCCGCCAGCGCGCTCAGCGTCACCTCGTGCGCGAGGTTGTCCTCGATCCACTCCAGCAGCGGCTCCAGCGCCGACCCCCGGGGGACCGGCGGGTGCTCGTGCACGATGAACTGGGCCTGCCCGCCCTCCCGTTCCAGCGGCATGACCGACATCCGGGCGATGTTCGCCGCGACGGCCGACCCCAGATCGCGCCGGATCATGTGCAGACACAGATCCAGCGCGGCGGCCGCACCGGCCGAGGTGAGGATCTGTCCGTTGTCGACGTACAGCACGTCCGGTGCCACCTCGACCCGAGGGAAACGGCGGGCCAGCTCGCCCGCGGCCACCCAGTGCGTGGTGGCGCGCAGCCCGTCCAGCAGCCCCGCCTCCGCCAGCACGAAGGCGCCCACGCACACCGACGCGATCCGGGTACCGGCCTCGGCGGCCTGCCGCAGGGCCTCCAGGACCCGGGCGGAGGGGGGCGGAGCCTCGGGGGAGCAGCCCGGCACGATGATCGTGTCGGCCTCCGCCAGCGCCTCCAGCCCCCGGTCGATGCGCAGGGTGAAACCGCCGTCCGCTCGCACCTCCGGAGTCTCGGCGCACAACCGGACCCGGTAGGCCGGCCGCCCGTCCGGCATATGGGTCCAGGCGAACGTCTGCTGGGGCGCCGCCATGTCGAACGGCACCACTTCGTCGAGAACCAGGATCGCCACGGAGTGCATGAGCGCCACCCTAGGCGCATTCCCGCCAGGCACACGAACCGCCCGAGCATCGGCCCGCAGTGCAAGACAGCAGGTCACACGAGTTGGCGGGAATCCGTTGGAGGCTGTCGTTCCAGCCCATGGGCGATCATCCCCGGGCTCCCTAACGTGGGCTCGCCACCGTCGATCGCACCATGGAAAGAGTCCCGGTGACCAAGATCCTGCTGTCCCTGCACGTACTGGCCGCCATCGTCGCCATCGGTCCCGTGACCGTCGCGGCCAGCATGTTCCCGCCGGCGGCACGCCGCGCCGTCCCCGCAGGCGGCGACGCCCCGGACTCGTCGGCGGTGAGTACGGTCGCGCTGCTGCACCGCATCTGCCGCGTCTACGCCGGCATCGGACTGACCGTCCCGCTCCTCGGGTTCGCCACCGGTGCCGCGATGGGTGTCCTGGGCAGCGGATGGCTCGTCACGTCCATCGCGCTGACCGCCGCCGCGGCGGGCATCCTGGTCGCCTTCGTCCTGCCCCGCCAGGAGGAACTCCTCGGCCAACTGAACGGCGAACAGGCCGTCGAGCACCGAAGCACCGTTCAACTCGCCGTGTTCACCGGCATCTTCAACCTCCTATGGGCGACGGTCACCGTGCTGATGATCGTCCGGCCGGGCTCCACGACGGGAGCCTGAGCCCCGGCCGGCCGCATGTCACGGATTTGCGGTCTGCGTCAAGTCCACCCGGGTAATTCACACTCCGGGACACCTGTCCGCCTACACTCGGCTCTCTCGCCCCCGCTCGGGGCCGACGAGCAGAAAGGCGCGTTGACGGGTGTTCCAGGATTCCCCCATCTACGACCGACTCATCGCGGAGTGCGGCGATGTGCCCACACAGGTTCGCCGCGAGGCCGAACGCGTGAGCAGGGAACTGGAGCTGGTCATGCGGCCCGCACAGTCCCCCGGCTACGACCGCCCGCACTCCCCGGGCACCGGATGGCAGCGTACGGCGATGCTGCCCGGGCCGCGGCCGCAGTGAACCAGGATCGGTGGACGGCCGGTCCGGTGCTCAACAGGCCGTCCTGTTCGCGCCGTTGACGCGCGACGGACCCTCGGGGACGGGGCGGGCCAGCCACCCGGCGATGGTGCGGGCGATCGGCTGGCCCGTCTCCACCTCGACGAACCCGAACTGTCCCGACTGATTGCACTCCAGGAACCACCAGGTCCCGTCGGAGTCCTCGACGAAGTCGAAGGCCCCGTACGCCAGTTCGGCCTCCCGCAGATAGGTCCGGATGCCCGGCGCGATGCACGACGGCACGTCGGTGGGCTGCCACGGCGCGCCGGGTGCGGCGAACCGTACGTCCACCTCGTCGGGGTCCGCGTCCGGGGCCGCCGCCTTGCGGGCGGCCAGCATCCGGTCGCCCACCACGGTGAGACGGATGTCGGCCCGCTTGGAGATCCGCCGCTGGAACAGCGTCGGCCCGAACGCGACGGCGGAGAAGTCCGTGTCCGGCGCGACCCGGCTGGTCGGCACGGCCCGGGGAGGGTCCTGCGGATGCGCGCCCGACACCGGCTTGACCACCAGGTCCGGGTAGCGCTCCGAGAACTCGCGGGCGGCGCGCGGGAACGTCGTGATCAGCGTCGCCGGCACGGGCAGGCCGCACCGCTGGGCGAGGCGCAGCTGCCAGGGCTTGTGCCGGGCCCGGCGGGCCGCGTCGGGGTGGTTCATCCAGCGCGCGTCCGAGCCCCGAAGCATCCCGTAGAGAGCCTGGGCGGCCTCCTCCGTCAGCCACGCGGACGGCTGGGCCGCCCGTACCGCGGGGATGCCCGGCCGGCGGACCCATACCGATCGCAGTCCGCCGATGCTCACCAGCCGCCCCCCGGCGGACAGGTGGCCCCGGAAACGGCCGTGGACGTACTCCCCGGACAGCGAGACACCGCCGGTCAGATCGGCGGGGTCGACGCGGACCACCGGAATCCCGGCCGCGTTCAGGTGGACGACCACCATGTCCGCGGTCACATCCTCCTCGCAGGTGAGGATCAATACCGTCATCTTCGGCGGCCCGCGGTCAGTCGTCGAAGTGCGTCTTGGAGCCGGCGGTGGACGTCGTGGTGCCGACCTCCCTCAACAGAGCGAAGTCGGAGGCGGCCACCCGGCCGTCGTGGAGCACGTTCAACTGCTGTCCGGCGTCGTACACGTACGGAATGGCAGCTTCCAACTCCACTGCCGGGCGCGCGTAGTTGAGCGCGAACGGTTGCATCGTCTCTCCCTCGTCGGTGCTGCGCCGATCGAGCCGGATCCAGGGGCACGGCCACCCGGTCCGCCGACTCGCTTCGGCTCCCAGAGACTTATACGAATCGAACGGGTGGTTGGTTTCCTTACTTTCCGTAGTCATCGGGCCGGTTGGCGGTCCGGCCGGTGTGCCGACTCGCGCTCCCGCACGCCGAGGGAGCCGCGGACGGTGCGCAGAGCGAGCAGCAGGACGCCGATGTCGTCCAGGTACACCGGATCGGGCAGCACGTCGACGGGCAGCACCAAATAGAGAACCGCGCCCCAGAAGACCCAGCGCGGACCCGTGGGCAGCCCCGCGCGACGCAACTCGCGCCGGGTCCTGACCAGTCGCACGAGAATGCCGACGGCGAAGACGAGGACGACGGCCGCGACAACCGCGGCCAGGGTGATCGCCGTTGTGGTCGTATCCACGGGCTGCCCTCCTTCTGGCGTCCGCGACACGGGATGTCCCTTCCTGGATTCCCGTTTCCGGCGGCTGTATTGCGACCGGGGCCCGACATGTCGGCGCGTCGGCGTATTTTCCGTACCGCAGCGGGTGCGGCGGTCATCCCGGTGGCTCACCCGAGTGGCACGGTGTGACGGGGGCGCCTAGTCATGGTCAGCGTAACGTCGCTCGTCACACGACGGGGGGCGGACCCGTTCGGCTCGTTCGGTATGGCAGGCTCGTTCGAGCGGGGTGATGAAGAGCAGGTGGTCATACTCGCCTCCACGGGGGAAGAGTGCGGCCGCTCCTGCGCCCAGCCGTCCGCCGAGACCACCGTCGCCACCGGCACGTACCAGGTGGAGCAGACGAGCACGCAGCCCGCCGCCGGGTCGCACGAGACGTACGGTTCCTCCGACCGGCCGGGCGCCGACTCCGGCGCCCTCGGTGCCCACCCGGGTACGCGTGCCCGCCCCGCTGCCCCGGTCTCGGACGAAGCGGACATGAGCGCCCCGCCCGCCGCGACCGGCTGGGACCAGTCGGATCAGGCGCACGCACGCGCCGCCGCCCCCGGTTCCGGCCGGCCGGGCGAGGCGCAGGCTGCTGCCCGCGGCCTGGACCAGGCGGACCCGGCGCCCCGGCCCGCCGACCCCGGCTCGCACACGGCGACCGACTGGTCCGCCGCCCCGGCCCCGGGCGACGCGCCCACGCAGTCCGCTCCCTCCGGCTCCAACCCCGCGGCCGAGCCCTCCGCCGCGCCGGGCCAGGACTGGACGGACCCCGCGCAGGCGCACCCCACGCCGCCCGCACGGGACTGGCTGGATCCGGCCGAGGCACGCCCTGCCGCTCACGCCCCGGACCGTACGGACCAGGCGCCGGCCGAGCCCGCCCGGCCCGCCGCCTCCGGCCCGGACGAGGCCGTGCGGTCTCCCGAGCCCGGGCCGGGCGACCCCGCCGAGCCAGCCGCGTCCGGCCAGGACGAGACCGACCAGGCGGGCGCGCGGCCGTTCGTCATCCGCTCCCTCGACGACAACCCGGTGGAGCTCCGGCCCGGCACCGCGCAGGGCGCCGCGGTGCCGTACGGCGACGCCGTCAGCGACCTGGTGCACGCCGCCGCGGCGGACCGGCCCCTGGAGGAGGTTGTCGCCCTCATCACCTCGCTGGAGGAGTCGCCCGACCACGCGGAGGCGAAGGTCGAAGCGCTCCGCACGGCCGGAGTGGACCGGCCCGTGGAGGACGTCTCCCGGCTGATCGCCCTGCTGACGAAGCCACCGCGCGACGCCGACTGCGCGGACGAGGCCATCCGGGCCGCGGCCGCCCACCGCCCGGTGGAGGAGGTGACCCGGCTGGTGACCCTCCTGCACAAGGAGCCGCAGATGCCCCACGTCCGCGAGGAGGCGCTCCGGGCAGCCGCCACCCGCCGGTCCGTCGGGGAGCTGGTCGAGCTGATCGACCGCCTGGGCCTCGAGCGCCTGGACCGCAACGGCCGCCTGCCGGCCGGGACGTCAGGTCCGGACGACGCGACCGGGAAGCCCGAGAAGCCCGGCCGTCCCGGCAAGCGCCGTGCGGCACGCCCGGCCTCGGCCCCTGAGACCCGCGTGACCCGTGAGACGCGCCGGACGCGGACGCTCGACGGCTCGCCCGCGGACCGCGTCCGTGCGACGGACCGGCTCGCCAGGTCCGTGTCGTGGTCGGGCTGGCTCGCCGCCCTGGCGCTGGCCCTGTGCGCGGTGGCCCACTTCCCGCTGCAACGCGGCGGAGCGTCCCTGCGCCTGCACGCGTTCGGCCTCGGCCTGTCGGCGCTGTGCACGGTCCTGGCCCTGCTGCTGGCGCTGCGCCCCGTCGCGGTGGTGCCGGCCGGCGCGGTGGTCGTGCCCACGGTGCTGGCCGCGGCCCAGGCGTACGGGAATTCCTTCCCCTCTGCGTCCCTGTCCCGGGCCGTGGACCTCGCCCTCGCCCCGCCGTGGGTCGCCGCCGCGTCCGCCGTCTGCGCGGCACTGCTGGCCCTCGTCGCGCTGGTCTTCCGTACGGTGGCGCCTCTCGCGGGCAGGCAGTGGGCGCCCGCACCGACGCCCGAGGCACGCCAGACGGCGCAGTGACGCCAAGGCGTGTGACGAACACCCCCTAGACGCCCCGCACCGGACCGGATCCGCTCCCTGCGGAGCCGGTCCGGGCGTCGTTCGACGTCCGGCCGTCGAGCAGTCCGGCCAGTACCCGGTCGGGCGTCAGGGGGAGTTCGCGGAAACGGACGCCGGTGGCGTGGTGGACCGCGTTGCCGATCGCCGCGGCCGTCCCGACGATGCCGATCTCCCCGATCCCCTTGCTGCCCATGGGGTTGAGACGGGGATCGTCCTCGTCCAGCCAGTGCGCCTCGATCTCGTCGACGTCGGCGTGCACCGGCACGTGGTACGACGCCAGATCCGACTCCGTGAAGTCACCGAACGCGTCATCCATCGTGCTGCCCTCGGTCAGCGCCATACCGAGACCCATCGTCATGCCGCCTACGAACTGGGAGCGTGCCGTACGGGCGTTGAGGATGCGCCCCGCGGCGTACACCCCGAGCAGCCGGCCGACCCGGACCTCGCCGGTGACCGTGTCCACGGCGACCTCGGCGAAGTGCGCCCCGAAGGCGTGCCGCGCCCAATCGCTCTCGGCGTCCGCCGTGCCCTGGGTGTCGGCGCGGGCGTCGAGGCCCTGCTCGGGCAGCGGCCCCGGATGCTCGGCCAGCCGCCGCGCCAGCCGGGCACCGGCCTCGTGGACCGCCCAGCCCCAGGAGGCGGTGCCGGACGAGCCGCCGGCCAGCGGCGCCGACGGGAGTTCGGTGCTGCCGACCTCGATCCGCACCCGCTCCAGAGGCACGCCGAGGGCGTCGGCGCCGATCTGTGCGAGCACGGTCCGGGCGCCCGTACCGATGTCCGTGGCGTTGATCCGCACCAGGAACGTGCCGTCGGGCAGTGCGCGGGCGGACGCCGTGGCGGGCGACACCAGGACGGGATACGTGGCCGCCGCCACACCCGTCCCCAGCAGCAGGGGGCCGTCCCGGTGGGAGCCCGGCCGGGGATCGCGCCCGGCCCACCCGAAGCGGCGGGCGCCCTCGCGCAGACACTCCACCAGGTGCCTGCTGCTGAACGGCTTGCCGCTGTCGGGTTCGACGTCTGGTTCGTTGCGGACACGCAGCTCGACCGGGTCCATGCCCAGTTCGGCGGCGAGTTCGTCCATGGCGGACTCCAGCGCGTACATGCCCGGCGCCTCGCCCGGCGCCCGCATCCACGACGGGGAGGGCACGTCCAGCGCCGCGACCCGGTGCTCCGTACGGCTGTGGGGGGACGCGTACATCACCCGCGCCGGGACGGCCGCCTGCTCCACGAACTCCTTGATGCGGGAGGTGTGCGTCGTGACCTCGTGCACGAGGGAGGTGAGGCGTCCGTCGGCATCGGCGCCGAGCCGCAGCCGGTGCAGGGTGGGCGCACGATGGCCGACGACGGCGGGCAGATACCGGCGGGGCAGTGCCATCGTGACCGCCCGGCCGGTCTGCCGCGCCGCCATCGCGGCGAGCACCACGTCCGGCCGTGGCGTGCCCTTGGAACCGAAGCCGCCGCCGACGTGCTCGGCGGTGACGACGATCCGCTCCTCGGGAACGCCGAACAGCCCGGCGAGCACGCCCCGCACAGCACCGGCGCCCTGGCTGGAGGTGTGCACGGTGAGCCGGCCGTCGTCCCAGCGGGCGGTGCTGGCATGCGGCTCCATGGGATGGTTGTGCAACGGCGGCACCCGGTAGGCGACGTCGACCCGGACGGCCGAGGACCCGAACGCCCCGTCGGGGTCGCCCCGTTCGCGGACGGCCGGATAGTCGGCGTTGGCGTCGTCGGGGACGTACACACCCGGGTGCGACGCGGTGAGGGTCACATCGTGTTCCTCGGCGGCGTAGTCCACACGGACCGCGGCGGCACCGGCCCGGGCCGCCTCCAAGGTCTCGGCCACCACCAGGGCCACGAACCAGCCGCGGTGCGGAACCCGGGGATTCTGGAGCACGGCGAGCGTGGCGTCGTCCGGCTCGGCGAGCCGCGGCGCGTTCTCGTGGGTGAGGACGGCGAGCACCCCGGGGAGGGCCAGGGCTGCCGCCGTGTCGACGCCGGTCACCCGGCCCCGGGCGACGGCCGCCGGCACGGGCCACGCCTGGGCCAGGCCGGGGTAGTGGTACTCGGCGGCGTAGCGGGCGGTGCCGCTGACCTTCTCCCGTCCCTCCCGGCGCTCGGCGGGGGCTCCCACGCTGCCGGTCATGAAGTCCTCCTCGCCGGCGCCGTCTCCGCGAGCCGGGACAGCACGTCCAGGGCGATCCCCCGGGCCAGCGGCACCTTGTAGGCGTTGTCGCGCAGCGGCTGCGCCGCGGACAGTTCCAGGTCGACGGCGTGCTCGAACGCGGCGGTGGTCGGAGCCGCGCCCAGCAGCGCCTCCTCCGCCCGCCGGGCCCGCCACGGCCGGTGCGCCAGCGCCCCGAACACGAGCCCCACATGGGCGACCACACCGTCCGACACGCGCAGCACGGCCGCAACGGACGCGAGCGCGAAGGCGTACGAGGCCCGGTCGCGGGCCTTGCGGTACGCCGACGGCAGCCCGGCCGTCGCGGCGGGCAGCACCACGCCGGTGACGAGTTCGCCGGGCCGGATCTCGGTGTCCTGCTCCGGCCGGTCCCCGGGCAGCCGGTGGAAGTCCGCCGCCGCGACACTCCGGGCGCCCACGGGACCGTACAGCTCGACACGCCCGTCGAGAGCGGCCAGCGCCACCGCCATGTCCGACGGATGCGTGGCGATGCAGTGCGCGGAGTGCCCGAGCACCGCGTGATCACGATGGACGCCGTCCCGGGCACCGCAGCCGCTGCCCGGCTCCCGCTTGTTGCACGGCTTCGACAGGTCCTGGAAATACGGGCACCGGGTCCGCTGGAGCAGGTTGCCGCCGGTCGTCGCCGCGTTGCGCAACTGCCCCGACGCCCCCGCGAGCACCGCCTGCGACAGCGCCGGGTACCGGTCGCGCACCAGCGGATGGGCCGCGAGGTCGCTGTTGCGGACCGTCGCCCCGATCCGCAGCGCGCCGTCCGGCAGTTCCTCCACCGCGTCCAGCGGCAGCCGGGTGATGTCGACGAGGGCGGCGGGCTGTTCGACGCCGAGCTTCATCAGATCGACCAGGTTGGTGCCGCCGCCGAGATAACGGGCGCCGGCGTGGGAGGCGTACGCGGAGGTCGCCTCCCCGACGCTCCCGGCGCGGACATAGGCGAACTCCTTCACGGGATCACGTCCTCCACGGCCTCGGCGATCCGCGGATACGCGCCGCACCGGCACAGGTTGCCGCTCAGCCGCTCCCGGATCTCCGCCCGGTCCAGCGTCACCGGCCCGGCCGAGGGCGTCGCCGGGTCGGTGACGTGCGAGGGGTGACCGGCCGCCGCCTCGGCGAGCATGCCGGCCGCGGAGCAGATCTGGCCCGGGGTGCAGTAGCCGCACTGGAATGCGTCGCGCTCCAGGAAGGCCCGTTGCAGCGGGTGCGGTCCCTCCCCGTCGCCGGACAGCCCCTCGACGGTCGTGACCTCACAGCCGTCCAGGGCGACCGCGAACAGCAGACAGCTGTTGACGCGCCGCCCGTCCACCAGGACCGTGCAGGCACCGCACTGGCCGTGGTCGCAGCCCTTCTTGGCGCCCGTGAGGTCCAGGTCCTCCCGCAGGAGGTCCAGCAGGACCCGCCGGTGGTCGACGGTGAGGGTGTGGGGTTTGCCGTTGACGCGGAGGGTCGTCTCCGAGTGGTGCTGGTCGTTGCCCATGGCGTGGAAGACCTTCCCGGACGGGCCGTACTGCCGTACGCAACCGCGTATCCACCAGACCACGACTGACACGTGTGCCCCGTGAGGAAGGCACCTGGGGGGTGTACCGGATGGGCCGGTACCGGGAAAGCCCATGCGCGGGTCGTCGCCGGGCACGACGGTGCCGGCCAGACGCAGTGGGCGCAGACCAGCCCGTCAGGGCTCGTCCCGGGACGGGGCCACGGGACGCTGGGACCTGCTCTTGAGGCGTTCGAATGTGCGTGTGAGCTGTTGCAGCGGAGACGCCATGGGGGTGCCGGAGGGCTGCCGGGGCGCGGGAGCGGCCTCGGCGGACTCCTGGTAGGCGGCCAGGGCCTCGTGGGCGCGTTCGGCGGCCTCCCGGTACAGGTCACGTGACTTCGTCATGGCCTCCAGCGCCTCGGCGTACATGGCCACCAGCCCGCGCTGGCGCTCCAGCTCCTCCTCGAGGGTCAGCAGGTGCCAGTCCTCCCGCAGTGCGGTGAGGGCGTCCTCGGCTCCGTCGGGCAGCGGTCTCGGCAGCGCGGCGTACCGCGTCACCGCGTAGACGAGGTCGGTGGGCTCCGAGCCGTCGAGGAAGACCGCGCGGACGGAGAAGTCCTCGGCGGCGTAGCCCTCCGGCGCCGGGGTGCCGGGCAGCACCGCGGCACCGCCGCGCGGCACCTGGACGCCCAGGTCGCGCAGGGCCCAGTTGAGACCCCGGTGCTGCTGGGGTGCGGCGCGGTGCTCCACCACACGGTGCCGCAGGCTCGGCGGCAGCCACCGCGCCACCGGCAACCGGCCCCGGTCGTCGGTGGTCATCGCCTCGTGGACGACCACATGGATGTGCCACCCGCCGCGCACCGCGTTCCTGAACAGGCGGCGCGTGTCCTTGTCGTCGTGGGGGAGGGGATTGATCTTCCGCAGGGACAGCTCCGCGGCGCCGTCCCGGTCCCAGGCGAGGTCCGGCTCCTCCGGCCAGAACAGCGCGGCGGGCGACGGCCAGTCGTTGTTCCACGGCCGCTCCGCCTCCGCGACCAGGATCCACTCCTGCCCGCCGTCGGGCCCGGGCGTCACGCCGATCCGGGCCCGCACGGTCACCGTCTCCTCCACCCGCCAGCGGGCCTCGAAGACCCGCTCCGCCGGGGCGTCCTCGGCCTCGGTCCCGGGGTCGGTGTCGGCTTCGGTCCCGGCTTCGGGCAACTCGAGGAAGTCGTCGATGGCCCGACTTCGCTTGCGCTGCTCCAGCGAGCGCCGGAGCACGTCTTCCGCGGCGCCTTCGGCATGGCGGCCGCGAGCCAGCCACACCGTGGGGGGAGTCATGGGGCGGACGGTGGGGGAAGTCGGCATGGGTCCAACTGTGAACGGGGGCAGGGGCTCCTGCCAGTATCGTCGCCGCAGGCCGACGGGCATAACCCGGGGTCACACACCGGGCAGCGCCCTGCGGCACCCGGCGGCGCCAGGGGGCCGGCACCGGGTGCTCGTAGGCACGCGGCGCGCACGGGGTGTGCGCGCCGCGCGCACACCGGCGGATCACACTCGTGGCCCCACCGGCGCGAGATCCCGACAATGGTCCGCACGAGCAGGGCCCGCCCACCATCCGCATCGGGGCGGGTCCTGCTCGCCTGCCGCGCCCTTCCCACCGTCGGGGCGTCACGGCCGAAACCCCGGGCCCCGTCACCGGTTTCGTGCGAAGATCTGCAGGCCCTGTCGGGCTCCACCCTGACGAAGTGACGATTCCTCGGAGAGCCCATGCGCCGCGCCTCCCTCCTCTCCGCCGCTGTCCTCCTGCTCTGCACCGCCTGTTCCGGCGGTCCGGGCAAAGACTCGGGGGAGAGTGGGAAGAAGACCGTGGATCACGGGGCGGCCGTGCGTGCCGCGATCGAGAGGACGAGCGCGGACAGCGCCCGCGTGGACGAGAAGATCGAGCTGCGGTCCGCCGACAGCCCCACGACGTACACGTTCACGATCGCCGGCGCCTTCGACCTGGCGGACGACAGGGGCCGGCTCACGGTGGAGCTCGAGGACAGCGGCATGGACCCCGTCGAGGAGGTCTTCGTCGGCGACACCGTCTATGTGCGGGGCTCGCGGGCGGTGGGCGGGAGCGAGTGGGCCTCGGCCGTCCGGAGCGAGGCCCTGACCCGCTATTTCCTGCGGGCGCCGCTGAACGACCCCGAGCACCTGCTCCGCCAGATGAAGGCGATGCGGCAGGTGTCGAACGAGGGCGAGGAGCAGGTGAACGGCGCTCCTGCGGTGCACTACCGGGGCACGATCGACCACGCCACCGCGACGCTCCGGATGACGGCGGAGACGAAAAAGGGGCTGGACGACCTGCGCGAGAAGCTGGGCGACGACATGCCCGTCTTCGCGGACGTGTGGGTCGACGGGAAGGGGCGCGCCGTCCAGGCCCGGCTGTCCTGCTTCGGTGGTGTGAAGGCCAGGACGACGATGACGCTGTCGGACTTCGGGACGCCGGTGAAGGCCGAGGCGCCGTCGGCCGAGCAGGTCGTCCCCGTGACAGCGGGCGAGGACGTCCTGCTGGCCTGAGCGCGCCGGGCCGTTCCGTCCCGTTGGCTTCAGGGAAGGTCGGTGGCGGGCTCGGTCGCGTAGCGGCTCATCGTGTCGATGTTGGCCTGCGGCGTCAGCGGCCGGCCATCGGCGAGCACCTCCTGGAGGTCTCGGAAGTACTGCACATACAGGTCGGGGGTGAAGGTGCTGAGCATGACGGCGGGTTGGTCGGTCAGGTTGGCGAAGGTGTGCGGGGTACCGGGCGGGACCATCACGAGGGTGCCCGTGGTGGCGTCGTACTCCCGGTCCCCGACGGTGAATCGCACGGTGCCGGAGAGGATGTAGAAGCCCTCGTCGTGCCGGCCGTGGCGGTGCTGCGGCGGTCCCTGGGTGTGCGGGGCGAGGACGGACTCGGCGATCGCGAGGCGGTGCCCGGTGTGGCTGCCGTCTTCAAGAACGCGCATGTGTGTGGTGCCCAGAACGATCGTCTCGCCGCCGCCGGGACCCACCACCGATACGGCGGGAGCGGTCTGCGGCTCGCTGGTCTTCGCTTCTTCGGCCATGCCGACGAGTGCACCGCCGGGGACCTGCCAATGTCCAAGACCCATCCCGCGGCGCCGATACCTGCTGGGTATCGTTGCAGCGTGGAGCTTCGGACCTTGCGCTACTTCGTCGCGGTCGCCGAGGAGCTCCACTTCGGCCGGGCCGCCACCCGACTGCACATGAGCCAGCCGCCGCTGAGCCGGGCGATCAAGCAGTTGGAGGCCGAGGTCGGGGCCCTGCTGCTCGCCCGCTCACCTACCGGCGTCACGCTCACTCCCGTGGGCACGGTGCTGCTCGACGAGGCGCGGGACCTGCTCGCCCATGCCGATCGCGTCCGGGGACGCGTGAGCGCGGCGGCCGGCGTCACCACCATCACCATCGGCATCCTGGGCGACGGCACCGACCCCGGAGTGTCCAGACTGGCCGCCGCCTACCGCCGAAGTCACCCCGGCATCGACATCCGCATCCGAGACACGGATCTGACCGACCCGACGTGCGGGCTGCGCTCAGGACTGGTGGACGTCGCCTTGACCCGGGCGCCGTTCGACGAGACCGCCCTGACGGTGCGTGTACTGCGGAGCGATCCGGTCGGCGTGGTCCTGCGCGCCGACGATCCCCTGGCCGGCCGCGACCAGCTGCGGCCGGCCGAGCTGAGCGATCGCCGCTGGTTCCAGTTCCCGCAGGGCACCGACCCCCTCTGGCAGTCGTACTGGAACGGCGGCAGCCCGCGCGAGGGGCCAGTGGTACGCGCCGTCCAGGAATGCCTGCAGGCCGTGCTGTGGAACGGCACGGTCGGCCTGGCCCCGCTCGGACACGACCTGCACCCGGAGCTGGCCGTGGTGCCGTTGACCGACATGCCGCCGAGCCGGGTGGTGGCGGTGTGGAACGAGGGCGATACCAACCCGTTGATCCGATCCTTCGTTGAGATCGCGACATCCGCGTACCGCCACTGAGTACCGGCAACCGGTGCCCGTCTCCTTCTCGCGCGCTGCGGGGATCATGCTCTTGGCGCGGCCTCCTCCCGCCCCTTGGCGTGCATCCCCTCGCCCGCACACCACCGTGCCGGGCGGAAGCGGTAGCGCCGGCCAGCCGTGCCCCTCAGGGCGCGCCACCAGGACGACTCGACCAGCACCTTCGCTACCGGCCACCCCTCTCCTTCTTGAGTCAGTCACTAGCAAGAAGCTTCATGGAGCCTTGTCATAGTATTTGCCTCGTCGTATATGAGGTATGCGAGTACCGCAGTGCGAAGGGGAGGAGAGGCGTGTTGATATCTGCTGTCGTGATCCCTCTGATCCTGCTCGCCGCTGTTTTGACGCCCGACCTGTACAGGGACTGGAAGATCTACTCCCAGCGGACTCGATTGCCCCTCCCGCCGCCGAGGCGATCGCTGCGTAGCCGGCTGCTCGATGCCAGTACGGCCAGTTTGCGGCGCTTGGTGCCCCGGCTGACCGAGCGCCGCGGCACTCGTCCGGCCGGCGGAAAGGAACCGACCGCTCGTGCGGGTCAGGCCAAATGCCGTTCCCTCGCCAGGTGAGAGGCGAACCAGTCGCGAGCCGCTGTCGCGACTTCCTCCAGGAGCCGTGGGTCCAGGAACAGGTGTGTCGCACCGCGGACGACATGGATCTCGCTCGGCGCCTTCAGCTTTCCCGCTGCCTCCTGGCCGAGCCGCACGTCCGTCTCGTCGTCGCCACCGACGATGAACAGCACCGGGGCCTGGATCCGGTCCAGGTCGTCGTGTATCAGGTCCGGCCGCCCGCCCCGGGACACCACGGCCGAGATCCGTTCCGGCCGTTCAGCGGCGGCCAGCAGAACCGCCGCCGCGGCGGTCTCGGCGCCGAACAGGCACACCGGGACGTTCGCCGTGTCCGGCCGCTGTTGCAGCCAGTCGATGGCGGACACCAGTCGCCGGGCGAGGAACGGGATGTCGAAGCGGTGCCGGGCCGAGCGCGCGTCGTCCCGCTTCTCGCGTTCGGTGAGGAGGTCCAGGAGCAGCGTGCCCATGCCCGCACGGTGGAACACGCCGGCGATGGCGCGGTCGCGCGTGCTGTTACGGGAGTTGCCGCTGCCCTCGGCGATGAGGACGACCGACCGTACCGGACCGGGCACGACCAGGTCACCGGCGAGAGGAGCCCCCTCTGCGGGCACCAACACCAAGTCGGAGATCATCTGTTGCCTCCACACGGCGCTTGTTGCTTGGTCTCGGAGCGAGCCCGCCCACCGGGGGCGGGCTCGGTGGTGTGGACGGGGCGTGGTCAGCTGGTGATCTCGATACGCCGCGGCTTGGCCTTCTCGGCCTTGGGGACCTTGACGGTGAGCACGCCGTCGGCGAGCTCGGCGGTGATGCGCTCTTCGTCGGTGTCCTGCGGCAGGGTCACCCGGTAGTCGAACTGGCCGGTGCGCCGGGTGCGGCTGCGGAGCACGCCGGTGCGTTCCTTTTCCTTGATCTCGCCGTGCACGGTGAGTTCGCCGGCGTTCAGCTCGACGGTGATGTCGTCCTTCTTCACTCCGGGCAGGTCGACTTCGACGACGTACGCGTCGTCGGTCTCCTCCAGGTCGGCCAGTGGCGCCCAGGTCTCACTGAGCAGGCCGCCACCGCCCGGAACCGCGGACTGCCACAGCTGCCCCATCCGCTGATACAGGTCCTGGAACTCCCTGAAGGGGTCCCATACCGGGCTGCGCTGCTCACGTCGCACGGGAAGCGCCATATCCGATCATCTCCTTCCGAAAGGCGCCTCGGTCGTGGCACGCCACGGCCGTCTCGCGTTCCGGAAGTCCCCCTGACCGGGACCTCCACTATCCATAATCCGCGCATAAGGCCAGATATTCCACGTGCCGTCCTCGTATGGGGACCAACAAGACGGCCTCGTACGGGAATCAACAGGACGGCCGCGCCGTTAGCGGCCGCCGACCGCGCGGTGTAGCGTCGTTATTCCAGCAGTCGTGGTTCCGAAGTCCCGTTCGCCCGTGATCACGATCATGGGCGTTCTTGCTGTTCAGCGCCTCTCCGGACCAGGGCGATCACCTCCCGGGCCCGCACAGTGCGAGCCGGGTTTCCGCAAAGGAGCAGGCCATGGCCAAGGGCACCGTGAAGTGGTTCAACAGCGAAAAGGGATTCGGCTTCATCGAGCAGGAGGGCGGCGGACCCGACGTCTTCGCCCACTACTCCAACATTGCCGCTCAGGGCTTCCGTGAGCTGCACGAGGGGCAGAAGGTCGAGTTCGACGTCACGCAGGGCCAGAAGGGACCGCAGGCCGAGAACATCCGACCGGCATGACCAGCGCCCGGCCAGCCGTCTGGAGGCGCTTGCCCGGTCAGGGAGAAGGTGTTAAATCAAGAGCTGGCACTCTCCGGTCGAGAGTGCCAGCGGCTGGGTCGGGTGGCGGGCTCGTGCGGCAGTGTGCAGCCGTGCGGGCGGGCGTCGCGGACGTCACCCGGGTCCACCGGCATCGATGTATGGATCGGTGTGGAGGAGACGATGACAACGAAGATCATCGCGTACGACGAGGAGGCGCGGCGCGGCCTCGAGCGCGGCATGAACCAGCTCGCGGACGCCGTCAAGGTGACGCTCGGCCCCAAGGGCCGCAACGTCGTCCTGGACAAGAAGTGGGGCGCCCCCACGATCACCAACGATGGTGTGTCCATCGCCAAGGAGATCGAACTCGAGGACCCGTACGAGAAGATCGGCGCCGAGCTGGTCAAGGAAGTCGCCAAGAAGACGGACGACGTCGCCGGTGACGGGACGACCACCGCGACCGTGCTGGCCCAGGCCCTGGTGCGGGAGGGGCTGAAGAACGTCGCCGCCGGCGCCAACCCGATGGCCCTCAAGCGGGGCATCGAACTCGCCGTCGAGCGGGTCAGCGGCGAACTGCTCGCGCAGGCCAAGGAGTTGGAGACCAAGGAGGAGATCGCCAACACCGCGGCCGTGTCGGCGGGCGGTGACCGGGTCATCGGAGACATGATCGCCGAGGCCATGGACAAGGTCGGCAAGGAAGGCGTGATCACCGTCGAGGAGTCCAACACCTTCGGTCTGGAGCTGGAGCTCACCGAGGGCATGCGCTTCGACAAGGGTTACATCTCGCCGTACTTCGTCACCGACCCCGAGCGCATGGAAGCGGTCCTGGAAGACCCGTACATCCTGCTCGTCGGTTCCAAGGTCACCGCCGTCAAGGACCTGCTGCCGCTGCTGGAGCAGGTCATGAAGGAGAGCCGGCCGCTGCTGGTCATCGCCGAGGACGTCGAGGGAGAGGCGCTGGCGACCCTGGTCGTCAACAAGATCCGCGGCACCTTCAAGTCCGTCGCCGTCAAGGCCCCGGGCTTCGGCGACCGTCGCAAGGCCATGCTCGGTGACATGGCGGTCCTGACCGGCGCGACCGTGATCTCGGAAGAGGTCGGCCTGAAGCTGGAGAACGCCACGCTCGACGTGCTGGGCCGGGCCCGCAAGGTGGTCGTGACCAAGGACGACACGACCGTCGTTGAGGGTGCCGGTGACGGCAGGGCGATCGAGGGCCGGGTGCAGCAGATCCGTGCCGAGATCGAGCGCACGGACTCCGACTACGACCGCGAGAAGCTCCAGGAGCGCCTGGCGAAGATGGCCGGCGGTGTCGCGGTCATCAAGGCCGGCGCCGCCACCGAAGTGGAGCTCAAGGAGCGCAAGCACCGCATCGAGGACGCGGTCCGCAACGCGAAGGCGGCCGTCGAGGAGGGCATCGTGCCCGGCGGCGGGGTGGCGCTGCTGCACGCCGCCGAGACCGCGTTCGACAAGCTGGACGCGGAGGGCGAGGAGGCCACCGGCGTGGAGATGGTGCGCCGCGCGCTGAGCGCCCCGCTGCGCCAGATCGCCGCCAACGCCGGGCTGGAAGGCGGCGTGGTGGTGGAGAAGGTGCGCTCTCTGCCGCAGGGCCGCGGCCTGAACGCGGCGACCGGCGAGTACGTCGACATGCTGGCCGAGGGCATCATCGACCCGGCGAAGGTGACCCGCTCCGCCCTGCAGAACGCGGCCTCCATCGCGGGCTTGTTCCTCACCGCCGAGGCGGTCGTCGCCGACAAGCCGGAGGAGGAGAAGGAACCGGCGACTGCGGGAGCCGGCGCCGACTTCTGACGATGCCGGGCGCGGCCGCGCCCGGCATTCATCGAGCCAGGACTGCCCAGTGGGAACGGCTTCGGTCGTTCCCACTGGGCAGCAACGCGTGTTGTGGCAGGTGGCGGGATCATCGGCAGTCCTGGCCGCCGGACCAGCCTGACCGTCCGGCTCTGGCTCGTCCGCCACCTGGCCGCGGCTGCAAGCTCGCGGACGGCCGTCGGCCGACGACTGCAGCCCCGCGCGTACGCACGTTGACCTCTTGTCACGGCACCGGCGTCTGGTCCGCGACGACGCACTCCGCACGCCCCGGGCGCCCCAGTGAGACAGCCGGACGATAGATCCACATAAGTTTTCAAGGGCATCTGCCTGCGCGGTCTGCCCGGCTGTGGCGAACTCGGTGCGCCTCTGACCAGCATGGTCAACACCTTCGGCGGCACCTGGTTCACCAAGGACTGGAAGCCCCAGGTCAACACCGGCGGCTTCAAGGAGGCCACGAAGTTCTACGTCGACCTGGTGCGCAAGCACGGTGAGGCGGGCGCTCCGCAGGCCGGGTTCACCGAGTGCCTCAACGGGATGAGCCAGGGCAAGGTCGCCATGTGGTACGACGCCACCAGCGCGGCCGGTTCCCTGGAGGACCCGAGCAGCAGCAAGGCCGCGGGCAAGATCGGCTACGCGTACGCGCCCACGGTCAGGACCAAGAGCAGCGGCTGGCTGTGGGCCTGGGCGTGGGCGATGCCGAAGACCACCAAGAAGGCCGACGCCGCATCGAAGTTCATGCTCTGGGCGTCCAGCAACTCCACGCCGACCTCGCCCTGATGTCCGCCACCGCGGTCCTGGAAGGCCGCCTCTTCCACCCGTGCCAGCCGGCTTCGGAGTCCTTTCCACGCATCGCTTCCCGGTGTCTGTACTACCGCGGCACCTGTCCGTAGTCAGGGGAGACCGACGGGACAGGTCCTGCTCGCTTCGGATCGGTCCCGTACGCCTCCTGCCCGCTCCTCTGCACATTCATGGGCGTGTGGGCCCTGGCCTGGTAGGTGCGCACCCATCCTGTGGGCGTGCGTGATCCCCCTGTGGCTGAGGCATTCCTCCCGCACGCGGCGTCGCGGCCCACGCTCCCGCGGGTTGCACTGATCGGGGCTGTCAGCGTGCCTCCCGCCCCTGTGCGCCGTCTTTGCGCTCCTCCGCTCCCTTGTTGAGCGGGGTGCTGGTCATAAAGGCTGCCCACAGACGCCTGCAGGAGCCGGCTTAGACGTCGCCGTCGGTGGGGGGAACCCGTGCACGAAACACAAACCAAGACGCTCCACGAAATGGAGTGGGGCATTTTCGTCTCTTACCGTCGTTCGGACTCTGCCGTATCGACCGGGCGACTCGCCGCGGATTTACGCAGGTACTTCGGAAAGGACCGGGTCTACCTGGACATCGATTCCAATCTGTCCGCCCAGAACTACGTCGTCCAGTTGAAACAGGCCCTCGCCACCTCCCGCGCAATGATTGCGGTAGTCGGGCCACAGTGGCTGGCCAACCGGGACGCCGAAGGGGGGCGACGGCTGGACGATCCGGACGACCTGGTCCGTCTGGAACTGGAGACCGCTCTACGAAACGGCATCGCTCTCATTCCAGTACTTGTCGAAGGCGCAACAATGCCCGCCGCGGACCTGATGCCGCCTTCCCTTCAGCGCCTGGCATATCTGCAGGCCGTCAGATTGGCTACCGAAGACTGGCCCTACGACTTCGGCCGTCTCCTGGAGAGCCTCGAGAACCATGCTGTCGTCCCGGCCCCCCAACCAGATGCGACACCACCCAACGAGTTCACGCTTCTCACCACCAAGCGCTATGAACGGACTCTGCAGGCGTCCAGACGCCGAGCGTTCGACGCCTTGACAGGCGCCGTCGAGCTGCTGCGCTACCCGATCATCGAAACCAGCCCCGAAGCCGCACAGGTAATGTTCCATGCCCGCCGCGGCCGCCCAGTCACCGCAAAGGTGATCGATGCCGATCCCGGCCGGTCCACCGTGGTACTGCAACTACCAGCCGTCAAGGCCGGAGCCATCGCCGGCGCATCCCTCCTTCTTGCCGGGCCCACCGGGGGTCTGTCCTTCGTGAGCCTGCCTGCCCTCTGGGCATGGCAGCGTCGCTTCGCCGCCGGCTTCCTTGACAACGTCCAGGGAGTACTGGAAGGACGGGGCGTCGGTGAAGACTCGTCACTGCTTCCTGGAGTCCATGCCTGGCGCAACCGCAAGCGCGAACTGTAATAGGCAACACGATCAGGGGGCATGCGCACGGCGACGATCCCGCCCAAGCCAACGGCCACCGGACCAGAGTGGTTTGCGCGGCGGGTAAGGGCCTCGGCGTCGAAGTCGCGGAGGCCGTCAGGGCATGAGTGCGTTCGCAGGACAGGTAGGACTGACGAGCACGTACCGCACGGGGAGCGTGTTGCGATCGTCCGCCCGGCCGCGCAGGGCATGGATGGGTCCCGGAAAGCGGCCAGCTTCACCAGGAGTGATGGAAGCAGTGGACCGGCGACATCCACGTACGCCGGGTCCTGACCGCCATCGTCCGGCGGGCGCCCGGGGTGCCGGAGGCCATCCGGATCCCCTGTCGACCGAACCCACGCCCCGCCCCCGGTGCTGTCCACCGCGCCCCCGCGGCGGTGGGTCAACGCCAGCCGTGCGACGCCTCCCGCGCAGCCGTGGTGCGTAGCACCTTCGACCCCTCTTGGCAGAGCTCAGTCCGGCGTCTGCCCTCACGTCGTCGCATTGACGTACTTCTTCCCCGGGACCGACGCCGTTTCTGGGCTAGGCACCCTGCGGCACCCTCTCCCGGGCCTAGCGTCGACTCTCTGTAAGGGAGGTGGGCATCGGCTCACGCCCGAGGCCCACGACGGCGAAGGCGCGAACACGAATGGCGCACACCAACATCACCACACGTCGTAGACACAGCAGGCCGCTGTTCCCGCCCGGAACGCCACCGTCGCGCCATCCAGGCAGACGTGCTCTGCTGTCACCCGGATTCCTACTGATGCTTCTGCTGCTGGCCGGAGCCGTCGGGCAGAGCAGCGCCCACGCCGCGGCCCCGCGTCCGACGACGCGTGACGCCCCTCCGTCACTCTCCTCCCTGGTCATCAGGGACCCCGGGCTGGGTCCTTCCCACCGGCTGGTCTCCGAGGGGCCGTGGGAGGGAGAGACGGAGACGAAGTGGCTCTTGGACGTGTGCCAGGGCTGGCAGCGCACATGGCGCTCTCAGAGCGGTGAGGAAGCCCAGGCAGTGGTGTGGCGCTGCTCCGATGCGAGGGACGCGGCCACACTCGTATGGTTCGACGTCTTCGACCCCGACTTCTTCGAGCGCGCCACGAACTTGCGCGCGCTGCCGGGTGTCTGGCTCACCCCCGAGGTGCGCTACGTCAGCGGCGCACGAAGCCGGGCAGCGCTGTTCGCCCAGGGCAATCGTGCGGTGCGGGTGTCCTTGCGGACGCCGGCCGAGGGGCGCCGCGACGCACTGCCCCGACCCGTCACCGCGATGGCCGCCCGGCAGACCGAACTCCTCCCCGGCGAGAGGGCTGAGCTGAAGGCGCCGGAGTACTCCCGGGGCATGGTTGCGCTGCTGACGATGCCCGCGGCGGGCTATCTCCTCTACATCCTCCCCTGGCGCGTGATCCGCACCCGGCACGTGTGGCGTCGTTACCGCGTCCGGCGCGAAGACCCCGCGTGGCGGAACGTGTCACGCCCGGCCCTCAAGCTCGCCGTGCTGGTCCGCGTGCGGGCGGTGTTCCGCGTCTTCGGCTTCTTCGTGCTGTTCCTCCTTCTCGCCACACGCAACCTGACCCACGAGCCGATCGTCATGCTGACCATCGCCTTCATCGGAGGCTGGCTTCTTCCCGGCCGCAGCGGCCTGTTGAAGCGGGCCTGGCAGCCGCGGCCCGTGCGCGGCCGCTGGGACGTACGAGGCGGACACGCATGGGTGGTGCGCACCTGCGGCCTGGCAAGCCTTGTGCTCTACGCGGCAGGACTCGCCGTCTTCTTCCTCTTCTACGTCGCCCAGTTGTCCGGCCTCGGGAATTCACCCCTGATCGACGGGGGTCTGCCCACCAGCCGCTACCTGCAAGTGGAGTCCTTCGGGCAGCTGATGGTCTTCTTGGTCCTGGCGGTCGTCGGTCTTGGGGCGGGCAGCGCGGTGATATTGGTGTCGGGGCTGCTGATGGTCGTCGGAGTGCTGGTCCGCAGGCTGGGCCGCTCCTACGCACTGAAGGACGCCGAGACCGCCCAGGAGGAAAGCGCGGAGCCGCCCGTGCTCTACCTGCGCAGCTTCACCGACGACTCGGCCACGATGCCGTCGAGCGCTATCGCGCGGACGAGTGTGCTTGAGCGGGCAAGCTTTGCCTGGCGCCAGCCCTTCGAGGAGATCACCGTCCGGCACGTCTGGGCTCTGGGCCCGGTGATCGCCGCCTCCCACCCCGCGGACACCAGAAGCAGGGCCGACATCGGCGCGGCCCGTATGAGGCTGGGCGAGAACTGGCAGGCGGAGATCGAGTCCGCTGTGCTCGAATCCCGGCTCGTCGTGGTGGGCGCCACGCCGGAGTCCATTAACGATGGCTTGCGGGACGAGCTGAAGATCCTGGACAGGAATCCGTCGACGCCTGTCGCCCTCGTCCTCGCACCGCTGCCTCGGCACGAGTTGAGCCGCCGATGGCATCAGTTCATCGACGCGACCCAGACGGTGAGAGGCCTCGGTACTCAGCAGCACTCGCGCTTCGACGGACTGCGTGCGCACAGAGACGATGTGAGCGGTCGTCTTGTCCTGCTCAACACCGACGGAACCGAATGGCATGTCTGGGGAGCACGCCGACGCACCGAGTTCACCTACGCGATGGCGTGGGGCGAGGCCCGCGAGGCTCTCACCAGACACTCCACTTCTGCGGCGAGCACTCGGGCCCGGCGACCTGCGTGACCTGACTCTGGACTACTTGGACTTACCCGAAACACTCGGACTTGCTGAAGAGCGCTCGGGAAGGGGAGGTCGGCCGGCTTCATGTCACGTCCTCCGGGGTGATGATCAGACCGGCGGCCCGAGTATCTTCGTGATGACGGGCAGGTAGCGGCGGACCTGCTCGCGGTCGCTCTCCTTCTCCGCCTCCGATAGTTCGGCGTACGGAGTGTCCATCTGCGATTCCCAGCGCAGGACCAGTTCCGCGGGAATGGTGAGCGAACCGTCGCTCTGGCGTGAACACCGAGAGTGAAGGTAGCGCTGCCAGTGAGACCACCTCTCATGCTCCACACTGGCCAGCTCCTCCATTATTTCATCTATGTCGTGTGCCCTCGATGAGTCTTCGGAGTGTACCGGCACCTTAAATCAACCCCTTATTCACAAGCGACCAATAGTGTTGCCCCAGTACAGTCAACTCGCATGATTTGCTCTGCATCGCGGCATGCCACATATGAGGAGCATCGACCGGCCGGACCAGGTTGACCTTCACATAGCGCTGCAGCACGGCGAAGACGGCCGTGCGAGCAGGGTCGGGTGGCGGGATCGAATCGTCGTCCTCTTCCCCCGGGGAACGTTCCGGCTCGAACGACGGGTCCAACTGGAACTTGGAGTCCGGTGACGGGAAGTGCGTGGTCAGCGCTTGGAGATCCGCCAGAGCGATCGGAGGCTCGGATCTCCGCAGCGAGACGAACGTCTTGACGTTCGTCTTGAAGACCGGCCTCTGCGCCCACGGGCCGAGCGATTGATCGATGTGGGCATACACACTGCCGGGCGTGATGTCCCCCACGAGATTGGCAGCCGCGCCGTTCAGCGCGTCCACGAACAGACTTGTGAAGACACCCGCACCGCCACCGGGTGTCTCGTAGGACTCCTGCTCGGCAGTCGACGCGGTCAGGATGGTGACCCCGTCGGATATCTCAGCGAGGCCGGAGGTTGTCGCACTGCTTCCCACCGCGCCGCTGTGACAGCTGTCGAGAATGATGACTTTGTTCCTGGAACGAGATTTGTTCGCCAGTTGCATGAGTTCGGCCAGGGACAGTCCGTCGTCCCCGGTCTCGGAATCGCTCGCGCAGAGAAAGCCACCGGTATCCTCGATGTATCCGTGCCCGGCGAAATAGAATAATGCAATGTCGGAGTCGTCCGCGAACAGCTTCCGGGCCGCCTCCTTGAGGTCCCTCTTGAGCACTCTCCGTTCGGCATTGGTTCCGGTCATGACCTGAGGGGACGGAAAATTCAGAGTGCCGTCCGAGTTGCGTTCCACGGTCGCCCTGACAGCGAATGCGTCGTTGACGCACCCGGTGAGCAGGTCCAGGTGATCGTAGTAATCGATACCAATGATCAGCGCCTTACGCATGGCACTCCTCAAGCGAATCGACCAAGTGCTGGATGTCCACGTCGGCCCACGAGAGACCGGATGCTCACAGGTGCCGGGGAGGGGGCTTGCTTTCGGTGGAGAACATGTCAGCGCCGTCCTCAGGGGTGTGCGCCTTTGAGATCGACGCCACCGGCCGGCCCGGCGAGCTGGTCATTCACGCTACTGGCGCCACTCCCCGGTTGGGCCGGAATTGATCAAAGTGGTTCAAAACCCGCCGCAGTCATCCGCTGGCGGCGAGCTGCCTCTACGAACGCCCTACGGCACTGGACCAGCACGATACGGTAATCCTCCCGCCCGCTTCCGTAGCACAGGGATCTGTCGTGCCGACAACCATCACGGGTCTCATCCTTCTCGTGGTCCTGCTGTTGCCGGGCCTCACGTTCGTCATCGTCCGCGAGCGCCAAGGCAGCGAGCGTCGCCCGACACCCTTTCGTGAGACGGGCACGGTGGTCTTCTGCAGCGTTCTCACCGAGCTGGCAGTGCTGGTTGCCTTCGCGGTACTGCGCGGAGTGATGCCCGGTCATACCCCGGACGTGGGGCGGCTGGTACGGGAGGGCACTCCCTATGCGCAAGTGCACTACGTCGAACTCTTCTGGTGGGCAGGTGGCCTGCTGTCCGCGGCCTGTGCCCTGGCGGCGGTGGCGGCGGCGATGACAGCAGGAGTACCGCATTCCTCGGCGATGTCGGCGTGGTGGGTCATGTTCCATAAGTGGTTCCCGGGGGAGGACCCGCTCGTCGGCTGCGTCCTGGAGGACGGTTCATACATAGAGGGTCGACTCGCGTCGTTCAACGTGAGTTCCGACGACCTGTCGGACAGGGACCTGGTCCTGGTCGAGCCGCTCAAGTACCGGGCGCCCGGGGCGCTGGAGACACGAGACCTCCCGTGGGGCTCGGCATGCGTCTCAGCGCGCCGGATCGTGACCATGTTCGTCAGCTACCCTCCGGCCGCTGAGGGGGAGGGGGAGGGGGAGGGGGCGCCGGCGTCCTCCTCGGTTGCCTCGTAGTCCTGTGCCCCCGGCCCCCGCCCGGTTCGGAAGGGTTCCCCTGACGATCTCCCGGCTTCTTCGGACAGTCTTCCTGGGACGCACTCAGCCTCTCGACCATGGGCAGACTCCCTGACGGTCATGCGCACGCGCTGCCAGATCGTGAAGTGTCCAGCTCTGCAGCCAGCCTACTGACTGCACCGCCGCAGCACTGGCGTCCCGGCTGTGGCACCCCGTGGTCGACTCGGCTGTCGCGCGGCTTGTGCCCAGTTTACCCAACCTCACCCACGCCCAGGACAAAGCTGTCAAAGTCTCCTCACGGGCTGAGGATCTGAATGGTTGGGATCCGATCGGGGGGCTGGCATGTGGCGGTATCGGATGCGGTGGGCGGGTTGGCGGGCGCTCGCGTTGGTGTCGCTGCTCCTGGCTGCCGCAGCGGTCTTCTGGCAGCGAGAGTGGGCCCCACCCCCTGTCAGGACGGTCGTTCCGCCGTACTCCACGCCCGCCGTCGCTCAGCGGCTCCTCACGGCCTCGGATCTGCCCACGCGTGAGAGCGACGTCTGGCTGAGCATGCAGAACGGGCCCCCTGACACCTCCCTCTTCGTCGGGACCGGTCGGCTCCGCGCTGACGTGCGGGACATGACGGTCGTGGGTGCATGGCAGCGGACCTGGGAGGCCGCGGACGCGAGAAGCTCCGTCGGGGTCAGAGGTCTGGAGATGCGCCGAGCCGATTTCGCACGGACGCAGGCGAAGGGCTCATGTTCCCCGTCCGAGGGCTTCAGCGTGGCCGGGGCCGACAGAGCGGGATTCCTCGAGCACGGCGCAAACTACGCCTCCGCTTGCGCGGTGTTCGTCCAAGGCCGTACCGCCGTGGCTGTCTTCGCGCAAGTCAGCCGACCCCAAGCTGCCCGAGCCACGCAGGAGTTGATCACCGACCTGCTCCGGTTGCAACGGCCGCGGATCACCTCTGCCCCGGACCTTCCGGCGCTGACGTGGCGCCAGAGCACCACACGGACAGCCTTGAACGCAGAGGCCATGAGTGTTGCCCTGGGACTGCCGCTGGCGCTCGGGCTGCTGGTTCTGGTGCTCGACCCCGCCAGTTGGCGCCGACTCCGGTCCAGGTTCTCCCGGCCGCGCGAGGACGGCGTCTTCCGCGTCGATCAGCTGGTGGACCTGAGACTGGCCCGCAGCACTGCGGCGGTTCTCGTCAGGTTCTGCGTGTATGCCTGGACGGTGCGCCTGACCGAGCAGCTCTCGTTGGGCGTGTGGGCGACCGTGGGTGTCGCCGTCAGCGCCGTGGCGGGCGTCCTGACCGTCGAGTGGTTGTTGCGCAGACGGCATCCCGGTCGTTGGCGGCCCGCCGTCTTCAGGGGGCGCGGGCGACTCCTTGCCCTGTTCGGGCTGCTGGTGACGGTCACGGTCGCCGCTGCCGGCATGCTACTCGTGGTACTGGGGGCGGACCTTCAGGCCATGGGCACCAGCCCCGTATCGTCCGACTACGTGGCGACCGGCTTCGGGACCGTGGTCAGGGTCGCAGGCGTCGTGATGCTGTTGCTGGCCCTGGTTCCGTTCACCTTGGTACGGCGGCTGGGCATGCGCTCCTTGCGGCGCCAGGTCGAACAGGACCGGCGCCCACCCACACTGATGCTGCGCTCCTTCGCCGATGACCGCCGAGTCCTCCGTGCCCGTCGGCTGGATCGCGCATCCGTCGTCGAGCGGCTCTGTATGCGGCGGTTCGAACGCTTCGAGGAGGTCGCCGCCTCCGCCCTCGCGATGCACGGACCGGTGGAGACCCTCAGCCAGGTGGGAGAGAAGCTCCCCCCTCCTCTGGGAGCGGCGCGGCGCAGCTTCTCTATGGACGATTGGAAGGAGGGGGTGCGCGAACTCCTCGGCCGCTCCCGGCTCGTCTGTGTGACGGTCGGCCGATCGACCTCCTTGCTGTGGGAGATCGAGCAGATCCGCCAGGCCGGTGCCCTGGGGCGCACGATCTTCGTACTGCCTCCGACGGGCCGCCGCGAACAGCGCCTGCGGCTGGCGGCGCTCGCACATGCGCTGCGCATCGACTGGTCCGTTGTGGACCGCTCCCGACCAGGCACCGAGGTGCTGGCCGTCACTGTTCCCTTCGGATCCCCCGTGGTCGTGGTGGGGCGGGCGCCCAACGATGTGAGCTACGAGGCGGCCGTGGAGGTCGCCGCGCTGGCCGTCACAGGAGCGCAGAGCGCTCATGGGGCCGACCTGCGCCAGACGGTCGACGCCTACGTCGCGTACGCGCGGAATCCGTCAGGCGACAGCGGACAGCCAGCCCCTCCCACCAGGCGCCCGGCCCCGCGCGTGAAGATCCACGGGCCCGGCGAGGCGCCCGTCTACCGCTTGTGGTGGCGCAGGAAATGGCTGTGGCCCTGGCTGGCCATGGGAGTGATGACAGCGACCTTCAGCACCGTGCTCGGTGACGCCATCGACGACTCCGAAACCATCAGCTACGGGGCTGCGGTGACGACCGTCGTCCAAGACCAGGCCTCGAACACGGCCTACGCCGTGGTGGCCGGCCGTGCGCTGATGCGTTTGGACTTCGACGAGCCCACCGACCGTGCCGTCGTCAAGTTCGACGACTTCGTCGACGATCTGATCGTCCGAGGTACGGCCGCGTACTACGTCTCGGGGTTGTCGGGCCGCGTGGGCCGCGTCGATCTGCGCACCGGACGCACACTCTGGACGAAGTCCGCCGGTGGTGGCGCACGTGCCCTGGCGCTGGTGGATGACCGTGTCGTGGTGACCTCACCGGCGGCCGGCCGCGTCGACGCGCTCTCAGTGAAGAACGGGCGACTCATGGCGCGGCGAACTCTGCCAGGCGCTCCGTACGGCATCACCACGAGCGACGGCCGCATCTTCGTAAGCCTTGCCCAGGGCGACCGCGTGATGGAACTGGCCGCCGACGACCTGCACATGGTGGCCCGCCTCGCGGCACCACGGAGTCCGCTCCAGCTGACGGCTCAGGGTGGGCAGGTGTGGGTGCGCTCGGGCCTGGACCACGTCCTTCAGGTCGTAGGAACTCGGGCAGGCTCCCCCGCCGGGCGCATGCTGCTGTCCGACCAGAGCGCGCAGGTCTCGGGCAACGGGCGCTGGCTCGCCGTGCAGGGCATGGAGTGGGTGACCGTCGTGAAGCCGGACGGAACACTGCGCCAGTTGCCCCTGCCGGACTCGTCCTTCATCTCGCTGCTCGCACAGAGGGACGGCGCAGTCATCGTCGCGTACAGGACGGGACAGGTGACTCGCTTCCGCTGACACGCTTGTCGGCTCGGCCGGATGCCCCTACTTCTCGCCGCCGCCGGAGCCGCCGGTCACCGAGTGATACCCCGTTCAAGCCTGACCTGAGCGCTCTCGGTACTGCTTCCCGGAGGGGATGCCGTGTCGGATTGTTCCTGGCAGGCTCTTCGTCTGCTGGTGGTCCAGCGGCAGCAACTTGCTGACCTGCGAATACGGCAGCCGTAGCCGCCCGATCCGAGCTGACGGTCCCATCCGGCCAGGGTCGTGACGACCGTCCAGGGGCGTCCAGCCGATCCAGGTGGCAACGGGCATTGCGCGGCGAACGCGGTGTCGTCGCGGCGCCCGGGCGTACGTGGACAGGGCGGGTCCTCTCACAGCGCTGACAAGCACCTACAAATGACAACGGTCGCTGAACGCACACAGGTTATTGCGGTTTCGTCATTGTTTCTTCACTTCTGTGCATGAGAGCGGTAAGGATCCGGATCCGCCGCCTGCGCGCCTCATCCTGAGAGGCTCTGGAGGGGCCTCCCGGGCCGAAGAGACCTCCGGTCAGGCTGGGACTGGTCGGCGAGGGGGGAGGGTGTGGGAGCGGTGGGGGAGGGGGTGCTCGAGGTCGACTCCGTCGGGGATGCCGAGGGGGTGGCGGACGGCGCTCCGTTCTCGTCGGCTACCTGGCCGAGTGGCGGTGCCGGGCGGAAGGACTTCACGGGCTGGTCCTGGAGGGCTGCGGACATGTAGCCGAGCCACACCTGGGTCGGCATGTCCGCGCCGAAGACGTTGCTTCGGACGGAACCTGCGACAGGGGCACGTTCTGCCGGTTCACCTGGCCCACGCTGGCCATCTGCGAGCCGTCCGACCAGTAATCGATACGAAATGGCCTCCGGCTGACCGACTCGATGCTTCGATCAGGCCCTCGACCGATTCGAAGTCGGCCCGAGTCCGTGGCCCGTGTCCGGCTGGGTGAGTGAGGTTGTAATCCCGACCTGCGAAGGCTTGCCGAACAAGCGACTGGTTGCAGGGGGGATGTGGGCCTCGCGGGGGTCTCGCGCACGTGACCGCGGGTCAAGCCACCTGGCCTGTGTCCAACCCTGAGCGCTGCGACGCTTCCTGCTCGCTTCCGTCCGACCCTGATCACCTCTCGCTCGCTTACGGCACATTCCTTTGGAAAATGCCAAAGCCTTCACCTGGGCCAAGCACGTTCCGTAGTGTCGTGCTCACGTTCGCGGGAACGGCCGTGCAGGGGAGGGGATTCGGCGTGCCCGGAATCGACGAGAGTCTGCTGGAGGCCATGCGGCTGCCCGGTGCGCGAGGGGCGGCGGTGGTCGACTGGATCAGCGGTCTCGCCCTGGGCGCGGTGGGTGACGCCCCGGGCGGCGACCTCGAGGCGGCGGCCGCGGAGACCGCCGAACTCGCCCGCCTCGCCACGGAGAGCGGCGTGCTCGCCCCGGCCGGCGGCGACGCGGGCGGAGCGTCCGGCAAGGAACCACCCGTACAGGACCTGATCATCACGAACACCGACTCGTACCACCTGCTCAGGTTCGTCACCACGACCTTCGACAGCACCGTCTTCCTGCACTTGTGGCTCGACCGCGGGGAGGGCAACCTCGCCCTGGCCCGCATCCGGCTGGCCGAGATGGCGGACAGACTGGTGCTCGGATGATCACGCCGACCCGGACCGCACGCACGGACGAGCCGGCCTCGGCCCTGCTCGGCACCCTCGCCGCCCAGGGTGCGAGCGGTGCCCTGTCGACCGAGGCGGGGATCGTCTACCTGGCCGCTGGACATGTCGTCCATGTCGAATCCGCCCTCACCCCCGACATCGGCGATCTGCTCACCCACAGCGGCGCGCTCGCCCCGGACGGCTGGTGGGAGGCCATCGACGAGGCCGGCCGCGAGTGCCGCGTCGGCCGTCGACTGGTGGACAGCGGCCACCTCGCCGCGGGCGCGCTCGAACTGTGCCACCTGGGCGCCCTCTTCGACGCGGCGTACTTCGTCCTCGCCTACGACGGACCGGCCCTCCGCTTCCGTCCCGGAGCCGCGCACTGGCTCGGCGCGGTCCGTCCCGTGCCGGTGGACAGCGTCCTGCGCGAGTCGAGACGCCGCCGTGAACTGCTGCACCGCATATGGCCCGAGCCCACCGTCGACCTCGCCCCGCTCGCCCGCGTCCCCGGCACCGACCCGGCGGACCTGCCGGCCCGCCGCGGCCGCACCCTCGCCCAGGTCGACGGTGTCCGCACTGCCGCCCAGATCGCCACCGCCCTCGCCAGCCGCACCTTCCACACGCTCGTGGAACTCCGCCGCCTGGCCGCCGCCGGGCTGATCGCCCCCAAAGTCCCCGGCCCCGCCCCCGTCAACGCCCCCGCCCCCGCCAACGTCCCTGCCTCTGCCTCTGCCCCCGCCACCGCCCTTGCCCCCGCACCCGTGTCCGCCGAGCCGGGCCCCGCCCCTCGTCCCACGGCACCGGACGAGCCCGACACCGCACTGCTGCGACGGCTCCTGCACGCCTTGGAGGCACTGTGATCCGCGCGCGACGACAGCGTGCCGAAAGGAGACTGCTCATGGCCGTCGAGACCGACGTCCTCGACGAACTGCGTCGGCTCCGCACCCGCGTACCCCGCCTGACCGGTTCGCTCGCGGCCACCGTCGACGGACTCGTCCTCGCCCACGACGTCCCGGACACCGAACCGGAGGGACTCGCGGCGCTCACCGCCGCGGCCCTCGGCGTCGCCCACCGCATGACCGACGCCGCGGCCCGCGGCGACTTCCGCGAACTGCTGGTGCGCGGCTCCGGAGGCTACGTCGCCACCTACGCGGCCGGGATGACCGCCGTCCTGACCCTCCTCGCCGAGGACCGCGTCAACGTCGGCCGCCTCCACCTGGAGGGCCGGCGCGCCGGCGCCCGGATCGCCGACCTGGTGGCCACGCACGTCGGGCCGGGCACCGGCCGCCACGCCGACCGGCCCGCGCCCGCCGAACACCTCGCGGCGGCGCCCCCGGCCACGGCCCGCCCCATCGGCACCCTCCCGGTACGCACGCCGCAGCGGCCCACCCACCAGCCGCGCCCGCAGACCGGCATCTGAGCCACCCGAACCACCCGATCCACCCGAACCATCCGAACCGTCCGACCCGCCGAAGAAACACCGAACGAAAGGAACCGCCCGCATGGCCAACACCGAGACCGCGCTGAAGGAATGCCTGAGCTCCATCGACGGAGCGACGGCCGTGGCACTCGTCGACTACACCAGCGGCATGGCGCTCGGCACCCTCGGCGGCACCAAGGACTTCAACCTGGAGGTCGCCGCCGCCGGCAACACCGACGTCGTACGGGCCAAGCTGCGCACCATGGAACTCCTGGGCCTGAAGGAGGAGATCGAGGACATCCTGATCACCCTGAACTCCCAGTACCACCTCATCCGCCTGCTCAAGGGCCGCGGCGGCAGCGGACTGTTCCTGTACCTCGTGCTCGACGCGAGCCGAGCGAACCTGGCGATGGCCCGCCACCAGCTCCGCCGGATCGAAAACGACCTGGAGGTCTGAGCCGGCACCACCGGACGGGAGCCCTCCGCCACGGACACGTCGCGGAGGGCCCCGGCATGCCGGGAGACGGGCCTACGGTGGGTCCCATGACGGCACCCCTGGACGTGCTCGTCGTGGGCGCGGGCCCGACCGGACTCGCACTCGCGACCCAGCTCCGCGCGTACGACACCCCGTTCCGGATCGTCGACCGTTCACTGGACCGTGCGCGGGAGTCACGCGCCCCGGCCATCCAGCCCCGCACCCTGGAGATGCTGGCCGGGTTCGGCGTGACGGACGAACTGGTCGACAGGGGGAACGCGGCGGTCCGGCTGCACCTGCACTTTCCCGGACGGGTGCTGCACGTGCCGGTGTTCGACGTCGGCTGCGACGACACGCCGTATCCCTTCCTGCTCTTCCTCCCGCAGTCGGAGACGGAGGCGGTCCTCACGGCCGGTCTCGCCGCGCGGGACGTCACCGTCGAGCGGGGGGCGGAGCTGGTGAGCGCCGAGGCGGACGGCGAGTTCGTCACCTGCCGCCTGCGCCACGGCGAGGACGGCGAGGAGAGGGTGCGGACCCGCTACGTCGTCGGCTGCGACGGCGCCCACAGCACCGTGCGCGACCAGGCGGGCATCGCGTTCGAGGGATACGCCTACCCGCAGACGTTCCTGCTGGCCGACCTGGAGGTCGACGGACTGGAGCCGGGCGCCGCGCACACCTTCATGACCGCCTCCGGCCTGCTGTTCTTCTTCCCTCTCGGCACCCCGGCCACCTGGCGGATGATCGCCACGCACCCGCCGGGAGCCCGGTCCGACGACGTGACCCCGGACCTCCTCCAGCAGATCGCCGACGACTGGACGACCGACCGGCTGACCCTGCGGGACCCGGTCTGGACGACGACCTTCCGCATCCACAACCGCGGCGCCGCCCACTACCGCAAGGGCCCGTTCTTCCTCGCCGGAGATGCCGCGCACATCCACAGCCCGGCCGGGGGACAGGGCATGAACACCGGTATCCAGGACGCGCTCAACCTGGGCTGGAAACTCGCCCACGTCTGCCGCGGGGAAGCGCCGGAGGACCTGCTGGAGACCTACGAGGCGGAGCGGGCCCCGGTCGGCCACCGCGTACGGCGCCTCACCGACCGCGCCTTCACCGTCGGCACGAGCAGCCACCCGGCCCCGCGGCTGGCCCGCACCCACCTCGCCCCGCTCTTCGCTCCGCTGCTCCTGCGGGCGACCGGCCCCCGCGCACGTCTCTTCCGCACGGTGTCCGAACTCGGCATCCACTACCGTCGCGGCCCCGTCTCCACCACCGGACCGGCCCGGCCGGCGCGCGGCCCCCGGGCGGGAGACCGGCTCCCCGATGTCCCACGCGGCCTCCAGCGGCGGATCGCAGGCCCGGGCCACCACCTCCTGCTCACCGGCTCCTGGCCCGGGATTCCGCCGCTGCACGACCTGGTCGACGTCCACCGCCTCGGCACGGAAAGTCCCTGGCCCGGCATCACCCACGCCCTCGTACGACCCGACGGATACGTGGGTTACGTCGCCCGCGGCACCGACCTCACGGGCCTGCGCTCCTACCTCGACCGCTGGCTGCCCAGCCCGAAAACCTAGGCGGGAAGACCCTTCAGCCACTCGATCAGCAGCCGGTTGGTCTCGGCGGGACGCTCCTGCTGGAGGAAGTGTCCGCAGCCGTCGAGGATGTGAGAGGCCGTCAGTCCGGGCAGTGTGGTCGGGTACGCGGCGATCGCGTCGGACAGCCAGGTCGTGGACGCGTCCAGGCCGCCGCCGATGAACAGCGACGGCTGCGTGACGGGGGCACCGGCGAAGTCCGCCAGGTCCTGCCAGTCGCGGTCCATGTTCCGGTAGCGGTTCAAGGCGCCGGTCATGCCCGTGCGTTCGAACTCCCCGGCGTAGACATCGAGATCGGCCTCGCTCAGCCAGTGTGGCAGCCGGCCCACGGGGAAGCGGTCGCGCAGCCGGCCTCCGCGCGCCACGAAATGCGGGTCGGCCTCCGGCATCGTGTCCGGGGACAGTGCCGCGTAGAAGCCCCCGAGCCAGCCGCGCACATCGGGCTCGATCTCCGCCTCGGCCCGGCCGGGCTCCTGGAAGCAGGAGACGTAGAACTCCTCCTCGCCGCCCATCCGCGCGAAGACCTCGCTGGGCCTGGGCCCGCCGGGCGGGGTGTAGGGCACGCTCAGCAGCGCGACCGCGCGGAACACGTCCGGCCGGACCAACGCGGACGTCGCGGCGATGGTCGCGCCCCAGTCGTGCCCGACGAGCACCGCGGACCGCTCGCCCAGCGTCTCCACGACGGCGACGTTGTCGGCCACCAGCTCGAGCATCCGGTAGGCGTCCACCTCCGCGGGCCGGGACGAGCGCCCGTAGCCGCGCACGTCGACGGCCACCGCGCGGTAGCCCGCGGCGGCAAGGGCCGGCAGCTGGTGGCGCCAGGCGTACCAGGACTCGGGGAATCCGTGCAGGAGCAGGACCAGTGGCCCGTCACCCTGCTCGACGAGGTGAAGGCGGCCGGCCGGTGAAGGCACCAGGCGATGGGTGTGGTCGACGGCGGACGTCTGCGGCATGGATCCTCCCGCGTTCCGGAAAGGGGCGCTCGGTCCACCGATCATGCAGCGCCCGCCGCGACGCACACCAAGCCTGTTGCCGGTTCGGCAAAGGCTCAGCCGTGGAACGTGATGTACCCGTTGCGGTCCTTGTCGGACCCGCTCTGGGTGTACGAGTGCACGTCGGCGCGGCTGCCGGACGGCTTGTACACGTAGATCGTGTCCTTGTCGTTGTTCCACATGAAGTTGCAGTTGTCGCGGTACACGACGTTGTTCGCGTCGGAGTCGGACCCGTTGCCGCCGCGCAGCTTCACGTAATCACCCGGCTGAAGGGTGTGGCTCGCGGTGAAGGTGAACTTGTTCCCCGCCGCGTCCTTCACGACGTACCCCTTGAGGTTCACCGTCGTCGACCGCGAGTAGTTCTTGATGGTCAGGTACTCCTCGTCGGTGTTCCCCGTCGAGCAGCGGTTGGAGTCGCTCCCGGGAGCGTCGTACTGGATACCGCGGATCTTCAGCGCGGAGTCGTACTCGGCGGCCTGGGCCGGAACCGCCGTCAGAGCGGTCAGTGTTCCGGCAGCGACGGCCGTGGCCGCGACAAGGCGTATACGCATGGACGTTCGTCCCCCCTGCATGGCCCTCTGGTGAAGGCGATGTGATGGTTCGGTGAAGCATCCGGATCGTACACGGTTCAAGCACGCATAAGGGCGGGTCCGGTGACATTGCCACCGGACCCGCCCGCGGGGTGTGTGAGACGTCAGGCGCCGCTGGCCCGCAGCATGTCCGCCCGCTCCACGATCTTCACGCGCTCGCGGCCCTCGGGCTCGCCCAGCGCCTTCTCCGCGGCGTCCAGCCGGTACCAGCCGTCCCACGTGGTGAAGCGGATGTTCCGCTCGGCGAGGAACGCGTCCACGGCCTCGAGGCCGGGGGAGGCGGGCGTGTGCAGCCGGCCGTTCGCGTAGTCGTCCAGCAGGTTGGCCACCGTCTCGTTCGCGTCGCCCTTGGTGTGGCCGATGAGGCCCACGGGGCCACGCCGGATCCAGCCGGTGACGTACGTGGACTGCAGGTGCTCGCCGGTCTCCTGCACGACCCGGCCGCCCTCGTCGGGGACGGTGCCGGAGTCGAGGTCCCAGGGCAGCTTGGGGAGTTTGTCGGACAGGTAGCCGACGGCACGGTAGACCGCGCCCACGTCCCAGGTCTTGAACGTGCTCGTGCCCTTGACGTTGCCGGTGCCGTCGAGTTCCGTGCGCTCGGTGCGCAGCCCGACGACCTTGCCGTCCTCGCCCAGGATCTCCACCGGCGACTCGAAGAAGTGCAGGAAGAGCTTGTGGGGCCGGTCGCCGACGTCCCGTATCGCCCAGTTCTCCAGGGTCTTGGCGACCATGTCGGCCTGCTTGTTGCCGCGCCGGGTCGCGATCGAGCCCTCGTCGTAGTCGATGTCCTCGGGGTCGACGATGACCTCGATGTTGGGGGAGTGGTCCAGCTCCCGCAGCTCCATCGGGCTGAACTTCGCCTGCGCCGGGCCGCGGCGGCCGAACACGTGGATCTCCTTGGCCCGGTTGGCCTTCAGACCCTCGTAGACGTTCGGCGGAATCTCCGTGGGAAGCAGCTCGTCCGCCGTCTTGGCGAGGACGCGCGCGATGTCGAGCGCGACGTTGCCGACGCCGAGCACGGCGACCTTCTCCGCCTCCAGCGGCCAGGTGCGCGGCACGTCCGGGTGGCCGTCGTACCAGGACACGAAGTCCGCGGCGCCGTAGGAGCCGTCGAGGTCGATGCCCGGGAGGGACAGCGCCCGGTCCGCCGTCGCGCCGGTGGCGAAGATCACGCCGTCGTAGAACGCGCGCAGGTCGTCCAGGCTGATGTCGGTGCCGTAGTCCACGTTGCCGAAGAGCCGGATCTGCGGCTTGTCGAGGACCTGGTGCAGGGCGGTGATGATGCCCTTGATCCGCGGGTGGTCGGGCGCGACGCCGTAACGGATCAGGCCGAACGGCGCCGGCATGCGCTCGAAGATGTCGATGGACACGCCGGGCTCGGCGGCCACCTGGGACTTGAGCAGGGCGTCGGCGGCGTAGATCCCGGCGGGGCCGGATCCGACGATGGCTACCCGCAGGGGGCGGGGCATGGTCAGGTTCCCTTCGAGCGGCGACAAGTGATCTCGCCGTGAAGCCTAAACTGAGGCATGCCTAAGTTGGTACGCGGGTCCGGTCTATGAGCTCATAAGGCGACTTTATGACCGACCGTAGATGGCCTTATGGTCGACCGCCGACGGCCTTGTCGCCGACCGGAGACGGCCTTACCGGCCCGCTCACGGCAACGGCTGCTCCGCCCAGATCACCTTCCCGGCGGGCAGATAACGCGTCCCCCAGCGCTCGGCGAGCTGCGCGACCAGGAACAGCCCCCGCCCGCCCTCGTCCGTCATCGTCGCGTACCGCAGACGCGGCGACGTGCTGCTGCTGTCGGACACCTCGCAGATCAGGTTTCGGTCGCGCAGCATCCGGACGTGGATGGGGCCGCCGCCGTACCGCAGCGCGTTGGTGACCAGTTCGCTCAGGATCAGCTCCGTGGTGAACGTCAGCTCGTCCAGCCCCCACTGAGCCAGCTGCCGGGCGACCGCCGCCCGTACCTCGCCCACGGCCGCCGGATCGGCCGGCACCGGCCACTCGGCGACCCGGTCGGGGGCGAGCGCCCGGGTGCGCGCGACGAGCAGCGCGATGTCGTCGCTGGAGCGGGCCGTGAGCTGCGAGTCCAGGACGGTCCGGCAGGTGTCCTCGGGGGACTGGCCGGCCCGGCCCAGCGCGTCGCGCAGCATGTCGAGACCGACATCGATGTCCCGCTGCCGGTCCTCGACCAGCCCGTCGGTGTAGAGGACGAGCCGGCTGCCCTCCGCCAGCTCCAGCTCCGCCGTCTCGAACGGCAGACCGCCGAGCCCGAGCGGGGGACCGGCGGGCACGTCGGGGAACTCGACACTGCCGTCGGGGTGGATCAGCGCCGGCGGGGGATGCCCCGCCCGTGCCACGGTGCAGCGCCGGGAGACCGGGTCGTAGACGGCGTACAGACAGGTCGCGCCGGTGACCGGGGCGCTGCCCTCCTCCTCCGTCTCGTCCTGGTCGATGCGGCCGACCAGCTCGTCCAGCAGGGCGATGAGTTCGTCGGGCGGGAGGTCGAGGGCGGAGAAGTTGTGCACCGCGGTGCGCAGCCGCCCCATGGTCGCCGCCGCGTGCAGCCCGTGGCCGACGACGTCCCCGACCACGAGCGCGACCCGGGCGCCCGACAGCGGCAGCACGTCGAACCAGTCGCCGCCCACCCCGGCCTGCGCAGGCAGGTACCGGTAGGCGATCTCCAGGGCGTCCTGCTCGGGCAGGTTCCGCGGGAGCAGGCTGCGCTGGAGCGTCACCGCCATGCTGTGTTCGCGGGTGTAGCGGCGCGCGTTGTCGATGGAGACGGCGGCCCGCGCGACCAGCTCCTCCGCCAGGGCCAGTTCGTCCGTGTCGAAGGGCTCCGGCTTCTCACAGCGCCAGAAGCTGACCACGCCGAGCAGCACAGAGCCCACCCGCAGCGGCACGGTGATCAGGGAGTGGATGCCGTACTCCACGATCTGCGCGGAGCGCTCGAGGTCCTGTGCCTGCCAGCCGGGGGCCTCGCTCAGCCGGGGTTCCAGCACCGGCCGGCCGGTGTCGAGGCTGCGGCCCTGCGGAGAGGACTCGACGAACCTGATCCGCTCGCCGACCGGGTAGAGGGGAGCGTCCTTGCGGATCCCGCTGAGCGCCGCACGGCTGAGAGCGGTCGCCGCGTCCGGCTGCCCGCCGCCCAGGACGGCGTCGAACAGGTCGACGGTGGCGAAGTCGGCGAACCGGGGCACCGCCAGCTCGGTCAGTTCCTCGGCCGTGCGGGTCACGTCCAGGCTCGTGCCGATGCCCACTCCGGCGTCGTACAGCATGTTGAGCCGTTCCCGCGCGGTCTCGGCCCGGCCGGACAGGGCGCGCAGCTCGGTGGAGTCGCGGAGCGTGGCGACGCTGCCGGGCGGGACGCCCGCACGGTCCGTGGTGCGCTGGTTCACGGCGAGGAGCCGGTCCCCGACGAGATGCACCTCGTCGGTGGCGTCGCGTCCGGAGGCCAGCAGCTCGGCGGTGCCGGGGTCGAGACCCAGGCTGAGCACGTGCCGGCCTTCGGCGTCGGGGGGCAGCCCGAGCAGCCGGTGCGCCTCGTCGTTGGCGAGCAGCAGGGTGCCCCCGTCGTCGACGATGAGCACGCCCTCCCGGACGGCGTGCAGCACGGCGTCGTGGTGTTCGTACATCCGGGTCATCTCGTGCGGCCCGAGCCCGTGCGTCTGGCGCAGCAGCCGCCGGCTCACCAGCGCGGCCCCCGCCGTCGCCAGGACGAGCGCCGCCGCGGCGGCGGACAGCACGAGCGGCAGCTGACGGTCGGCGGTCCCGCCGATGTTCTTGGTCGTCACCCCCGCGGACACCAGCCCCACGACCTGCCCGTCGGCGTCCTTCACCGGCACCACGGCCTGGACAAGGGGGCCGATGGTGCCCTCGATCTCCTCGGTCACCGCCTTTCCGGCCAGCGCGGGCGCGATCGTCCCCACGAACTTCTTCCCGATGCGGTCCGGCTTGGGGTGCGAGTAGCGGATCCCGTCGGTGTTCATGACGACGATGAAGTCGACCTTCGACTGCTCACGGGCGGCCTCGGCACGCGGCTGGAGCACAGCCGACGGGTCGGGGCTCCCCAATGCCTCGACCGTGCCCGGCGCGTTGGCGAAGGTCTCCGCGACGGCGAGGGAACGGTTGCGGGCTTCCTGGGTCGTGTCGTGCCGCACTTGCAGGACCAGCGCCACGACGGCCGCCACCACCAGCAGCAGCACGATCACCACGACGAGCAGGAACACCTGTCCGGCGACGCTGCGTCCGCCCAGCACCGACCGCAGTCCCGCCACCGGCTGCCACCGCGACGGGCCCGCCTCCCGCGGCTGCCGAGCGGACGGCGCAGCGCCGGGCCGCAGGGGCGATCGAGTCCCGGATCGACCCAAGAGTCGGACCATGTGCCATGTCTACACTGCCCGGCCGCGCGAGGCGAGGGGCATCACCCATGGTGACAGGGGGCCCTCACCGTTTCGTCACGACTCCCGGCGCCCGGGCACCCGCATACGGCCAGGCGCTCAGGGAACGGGCGAGCTCGGTCGTGGCCCGGGCGATCTCCGTGTCCTCGTCCGCCATCAGCCGGCCGAGCTCGCCGCGCCGGGCCCGCACCGCCTGGCGGGCCGCGCGCTCCCACACCACCGGGTTCTCCCGGCGGTTCAGCAGCTTCGGATAGACGGCGGCGGTGCTCTCCCACTGCCGGGCGTCGGCGATGCTCTTGAGCAGCCGGATGATCTGGGCACGGCAGGTCACCTGAGGCAGTTTCGCCAGCTCCCACAGGAAGGGAACCGTGGCGGCCGTCGCCTGTTCCACGACGAAGCCGAACTGGCAGATCCGCCTGCGCAGGTCGTCGAGAGCCGAGCGGGCCGTGTCGGCGTCACCCCAGGCGATGCCTTTGAGCAGGAGGGGAATGGCCGCCGCCGAACCGGTGGAGTCCTGGATGTCGCCCCAGGGCACTCGGTCCAGGGCCGTGAGCGGCGTGGTCCGGGCGCCCCCGGACGGGGCGTCGGGGCGCTGTGGGCGCTCGCTGCTCGGGTGTTCCGTCGAAGCGCTGCGCATGGCGAGGGGCCTTTCCGCGGCAGTCGTGTCAGATGGGTGGACAGGTCGACAACCTGGCCCAGACCGTCTTGCCCGCCGGAGGGCAGGGGGTCCAGCCCCACTCCTCGGACAGGGCGTCGACGATGCCCAGACCTCTGCCGTGCTCCGCCAGGGCGGAGCCGGTGGGGGCGTACACGGGCGGGTGGTCGTCGGGGTCGGAGACGGTGACCAGCAGGTGCGTGGGGTCCAGGAGGAATCCGAGCCGGATCTCCGGCGCGGCCGGCGCACCGGTCGTGCCCGCCGTCGCCGGCGCCGCGTGCGTCGCGGCGTTGGCGGCGAGTTCGGTGATGACGAGGGTCGTGTCGTCGCAGCGGTGGTCGAGTGACCAGAAATGCAGCGTCTCGCGGGTGAAGGACCGGGCGCGCGCGAACCCTTCCCTGCTGCACTCGACGCGCAGGGCGGCCGAGGCGGCCAGGGCCCCGGAGGGCTGCGGCATCGTCTCCGGCATCGGGGGCGGAGTCCCGTACGGCATCGCCTCGTACGGCGTCACCGGGGGCGGACCGGGCGGGAATCCGGTGCTCGTGGCGGGTGCGGCTGCTTGTGCCGCAGCCCCACTGGGCGGCCGGAGCACGTGGTGCGCAGCTGATGACACGGCATCTCCCCGATGCGAGGTCAGGACGCGGCGTCACCACAGGGGTTGACGCCACGGCTATTATCCACGCTGAAGGCGCCCCCGTGCAATTGCACGTGAAATTGCGTGAGAATCAAGCCGTGTTGGGTACCCGAGCCGGGACGTGAACCAGAACAGCAAGGAGACCGTGGTGCCACCAGTGCAGAACGGAGTGCAGGCAAGCTCGTTGGACGCCTGCTGGATCAAGAGCCGGCACAGCAACGCCGAGGGCAACTGCGTCGAAGTCGCCCCCCTCGTCGACGGCGGGATCGCGATGCGCAACTCCCGCGACCCCGAGGGGCCCGCGCTCGTCTACACGGCGGCGGAGGTGGCGGCGTTCCTGGCCGGGGCGAAGGACGGCGAGTTCGACCACCTGCTGTGAAGCCCGCTGCTGTGAAGCCCGAGTGGTCTGCGTGAAGCCCGCGTGGTGAAGCGGAGCCCAACTCCCCACTTCCATGGGGCTGCTCTGAGGGATGCGAGCACGCCCGGCGGAGTGCGATAGTGTAAATCGCCCTTGTGCCGGTCTGCTGGGAGTCAGGATGTCCGCCGCGTCGCATCGCATCTCCCGTCTGGAACCCTACCTGGACAGGCCCGAGCCTGCGCCGACTCTGCTGAAGATGCTGGTCGGTGTACAACTGGCCGGCTTCCGTGAGGACGCCGGGCTCGCCCAGGACCAGGCGGCTCGCGCCGTCGGTTTCAGTGCCGCGAAGCTGTCCCGCATCGAGTCCGGCAAGGGCCGCCGCCCGCCGACGGAGAACGACGTCCGTGCGCTGCTCCGGCTGTACGGCACCGACGACTACGAGGCCTCGGTGCTGCTCAAGCTGTTGCAGCGCGCCGGCGAGCCGGGCTGGTGGCAGCGGTACGACAAGCGGCTGATGCCCGAGTGGTTCGATCGCCTGGTCGGACTCCAGGAGGCCGCCGCCACCATCCGTACCTTCGAGATCCAGTACGTGCCCGGCCTGTTGCAGACACCCGCCTACACCAGGGCCGTGGTGGAGCGGGGCCTGCCGAACGCGCCGTCCGGCGAGGTGGAGCGGCGCGTCGAACTGCGCAGGCACCGGGCACGGTTGCTGTTCCGGCCGGACGCACCGCAGCTGTGGGCGGTCATCGACGAGTCCGTGCTGCTGCGCGTCCTGGGCAGCACCGAGGTGATGCGGGAGCAGCTCGCGCACCTCGTCGAGATGGCCGAACGCCCCAACGTGACCCTGCAGATCGTCCCGCTGAACGTCACGAACGCCTCGGCGCCCGCCATCCCGGTCACGTATCTGCGCTTCGGCGGCCTCGACCTGCCCGACGTGGTCTACCTGGAGCACATCAAGAGCGCGAACTTCCTCGAGGACCGCGACGAGACGGAGGAGTACCGGATCGCGCTGGACCGCCTCGCGGACGAGGCGCTCAAGCCCCGTGACTCCCTGGAACTGCTGCGCACGACGATGGCACAGCGCTACGCCTGACACACGAGTGCCGCGCGCGGGACGACCGGCGTCCCGCACGCGGCAGCTGCGTCACTTCTCCAGGGGAATCCGCCCCACACCGCCGAACTCGATCCACTCGTGCGTGAGCTGACGGGGTGCCACCTCGGTGTCCGGGCGCCACGTGGACACCTCCACCAGCCCGGGCTCCAGGATCTCCAGACCCTCGAAGTACGCGGCGACGTCCTGCTCCTCACGCACGCGTCCCCAGTGCCCCTGGGTCGCCTGGTCCATGAAGTTCGTGACGAAGGCACGGACCTCGGGATCCTCGCTGACCAGCTGGCACATCACCATGAAGCTGCCGGGCGCGAGCCGCTCCCGCACGCGGCGGGCCACCGCCAGCGGCCCGTCGGTGTCGCTGTCCGGGATGCAGTGGAACACCGAGTTGAACAGCACGCACACCGGCTCGGAGAAGTCGATCAGCCGCTTGGTGTCGGGGTGGTCGAAGATCAGGTCGGTCTCGCGCATGTCCGCGTGGATGACGCTGGTGCGCTCGTCCTGCTCCAGCAGCGCACGGCCGTGGACCAGCACCATCGGGTCGTTGTCGACGTACACCACGTGGGTCGAGGGGTCGATGCGCTGGGCGACCTGGTGCACGTTGTCCTGAGTCGGCAGGCCGGATCCGTGGTCCAGGTACTGCCGAATGCCGTACTCCTCGGACAGGGTCCGCACGACCCGCTGGAGGAAGCGCCGGTTGTTCAGGGCCAGGCGGCGCGTGCTGGGCACGACCTTGTCGAGCTCCTCGCACGCCGCACGGTCGGCCGCGTAGTTGTCCTTGCCGCCCAGGTAGTAGTCGTACATGCGCGCTGCCGTCGGCACGCTCGCGTCGATCTCGGTGGACAACTGCTTCTCGGAGTGCATCGTTCCCCCTGCGTGATGCCGCGCCAACGAACTGGCCGGACAGGAAGTACATCCTAGGGAGGGGGAGTTGGCGGCTGCCAGCCCAGTGGCGAAGGTGCCCACGATCGAACGACCGGGTGATCGTCTCCCGCGACGGTGCGTGCCCTCTGTGGCATGCTCGTGTACGCAGCGTCACCGGACTTGCGGGGTCACGGCGGGGTACTCGTCACGGGACGTTCTCCTGTGGGAGGTGGGACCATGGACACCTCGGCCGACCGGATCGCGGATCCCTGGGGTGTGCGCACCCCCTACGCCCCCGGCACTCCCTGGCCTTCCCGGACGGACACGCACCTGCGGGCCGGGGTCGACGAGCAGGACGTGGAGCGGTGGGTGCAGTCCGCCTCGCTGCTGCATTCCAACGGCGACGCCATGGACATCGCGGTTCGCGAGGGCCGCATCGTGGGAGTGCGGGGCCGGACCGCGGACCGGGTGAACCGTGGACGCCTGGGCCCCAAGGACCTCTACGGCTGGCAGGCCAACGCCTCCCCGGACCGGCTCACCCGGCCCTTGGTCCGTGAGCACGGCCGGCTCGTGGAGTCCGACTGGGACACCGCCATGGACCGGATCACCACCCGGACCCGGGACCTCCTGGACGACAAGGGCCCGGGGTCGATCGGCTTCTACACCACCGGGCAGCTGTTCCTGGAGGAGTACTACACCCTGGCTGTCCTCGCCCGCGCCGGCATCGGCACCAACCACCTGGACGGCAACACCCGGCTGTGCACGGCGACCGCCGCCGAGGCGCTCAAGGAGACCTTCGGCTGCGACGGACAGCCCGGCTCCTACGAGGACATCGACCACTCCGACACCATCGCCCTGTTCGGGCACAACATGGCGGAGACGCAGACCGTTCTCTGGATGCGGCTCCTGGACCGCCTGGAGGGAAGCGACCCGCCCCGGCTCGTATGTGTCGATCCGCGGTACACGCAGGTCGCCCGGCGCGCCGACGTCCACCTGGCCCCGCGCGCGGGCACGAACGTCGCCCTGCTCAACGCGCTGCTGCACGAGATCATCCGCACCGGCCGCGTCGACCGGGCCTACGTCGACGCGCACACCGTCGGCTTCGAGGAACTCGCGGCCATGGTCGAGGAGTGCACGCCCAGGTGGGCGGCCGGGATCTGCGACGTGCCGGCCGCGCAGATCGAGCGGGCCGCCGAGATCCTCGGCACCGCCGAGCGGCTGCTGTCCACGGTCCTCCAGGGCGTCTACCAGTCCCACCAGGCCACCGCTGCCGCCGTCCAGGTCAACAACCTGCACCTGATCCGCGGCATGCTGGGCCGCCCCGGCCGCGGACTCCTCCAGATGAACGGGCAGCCCAGCGCCGAGAACACCCGCGAATGCGGCGCGGACGGCGACCTGCCGGGCTTCCGCAACTGGCAGAACGACCAGCACGTGGCCGAACTGGCCGCCGTGTGGAACGTGAAGCCCGAGACGATCCCGCACTACGCACCGCCCACGCACGCCATGCAGCTCTTCCGGTACGCCGAGCAGGGCTCGATCCGGATGCTGTGGATCACCGGCACCAACCCGGCCGTGTCCCTGCCCGAGCTGTCCCGCATCCGGTCGATCCTCGCCCAGGAACGGCTGTTCGTGGTCGCGCAGGACGTGTTCCTCACCGAGACCGCGCAGCTCGCCGACATCGTTCTGCCCGCGGCGACCTGGGGCGAGAAGACCGGCACCCTCACCAACGCCGACCGTACCGTGCACCTGTCGGAGAAGGCCGTCGAACCCCCCGGCCAGGCCAGGGCCGACCTGGACATCTTCCTCGACTTCGCCCACCGCATGGACTTCCGCGACAAGGACGACGGGCCGCTGATCACCTGGCACGACCCGGAGTCGGCGTTCGCGGCCTGGCAGCGGTGCAGCGCCGGCCGCCCCTGCGACTACACGGGCCTGAGCTACGACCGGCTGCGCGGCGGCAGCGGCATTCAGTGGCCCTGCACCGAACAGGCTCCCGACGGCACCGCGCGCCTCTACACCGACGGCATCGCCTACGCCCACCCCGACACCTGCGAGAGCTACGGCAAGGACATGGTCACCGGGGCGAGCGTGGAACCCGTGGAGTACCGGTCCCTCAACCCGGACGGCAAGGCCGTCATCAAGGCCGCGGAGTACCTGCCGCCCCACGAGGAAACCTCCGCCGACTACCCCCTCCAGCTGATCACCGGCCGGACCGTGTACCACTTCCACACCCGTACGAAAACCGCCCGGGCCCCCGAGCTGAACGCCGCCGCGCCGGACGTCTGGGCGGAGATCTCGCCCGCCGAGGCGTCGGCCCAGGGACTCGCCGACGGCGACCTGGTGCAGGTCACGACGCCGCGCGGGGCGGTGCGCGCCCGCCTGCGCACCACCGCGATCCGCGACGGCATGGTGTTCCTGCCCTTCCACTACGGCTACTGGGACACCCCGGCCGGCCACCGCCCGCCCGACGACGGCCCGGGCCGCGCCGCCAACGAGACCACCGTCACCGACTGGGACCCGGTCTCCAAACAGCCACTGTTCAAGACCGGCGCCGCCCGTGTCACCCTCGTCGCGCGGCGCGCGAGCGACACCGGCGCCGGGACCGAGGCGGCGGGGAGCAGCACATGACCGGCATCGAAACCACGCTCCGCCTCCTCTACGACGGTGAACGCGACCTGGAGCAGGACCTGCTGGCCGCCGCCGCACGGCACCACACCGACCACGAGTTCCACCATGTGGCGCTCGACGTCGCCCGCTGGTCACGCGAGCACGCCGCCCGCCTCGCGGACGCGGGCCGCGGCCACGGCCTCGATCTGTCAGGACCGCGCGGCAACCCGTCGCCCGGGGCGCTCGCCACGCTCCGGGAGAAGGCGTCGGAAGCCCTCGGCAGGCGCCCCGCGACCGGCCTGCTCCTCCTGCACGACCTGCGCGATCTGCACCTGGCCGCCGCGCGGAACTCCCTGCACTGGGAGATGCTCGCGCAGGCGGCGCAGGCCACCCGGGACGAGCGGCTCCTGGCACTGGTCACCGACTGCCATCCGCAGACGCTCCGGCAGCTGCGCTGGACCAACACCCAGATCAAGATCCTCGCACCGCAGATCCTGACCAGCGTCTGACCGGGCTCACCCCAGGTGGCCTCCCGCCGCTCGAAGAGGCCCCACTGATTAACCTGGAAACACGAGAATTCATCGGTGATCGAGAGTGCGTCCGCAACCGCTATTCTCACGGCTCCCGGCCGCTTTCCAGGAGAAACCCATGGGCGACTATTACGACCTCGGCACGCACAGCCGTCCCGTCACCACCTCCTGCGCCGAGGCCCAACTCTGGTTCGACCGCGGCCTGGTGTGGACGTACGCCTTCCACCACGAGGAAGCCGTCGCCTGCTTCGAAAAGGCGGCCGAGGCAGATCCTGAGTGCGCGATGGCCTATTGGGGCATCGCCTACGCGCTGGGCCCGAACTACAACAAGCCCTGGGAATTCTTCGAGGGCGAGGAACTGGCGCGGACGGTGGAGCGTACGCATGCCGCAGTGGAACGGGCTCATGAGAAGGCCGTCCGGGCCACCCCGGTGGAGCAGGCTCTGATCGGCGCGCTGCGGGCCCGCTACCCGCAGCCGGAGGCCGTCGAGGACTGCTCGGTGTGGAACGAGCCGTACGCGGACGCGATGCGCGCGGTCTACGAACTGGCACCCGGAGACCCGGACATCGCCACCCTGCACGCCGACGCGCTGATGAACCTCACGCCCTGGCAGCTGTGGGACCTGACCACCGGTCAGCCGGCCGAGGGCGCACGGACCTCGGAGGCCAAAACCGTGCTGGAAGGCGCGCTCGCCACCGACACCGGTGCAGGGCATCCCGGGGTCCTGCACCTGTACATCCACCTGATGGAGATGTCCCCGGCACCGGAGCAGGCCCTCACCGTCGCCGACCGGCTGCGCGGGATCGTCCCCGACGCCGGTCACCTGCTCCACATGCCCTCGCACCTCGACGTCCTGTGCGGGGACTACCGCCAGGTCGTCGCGGCCAACAGCGCCGCGATCGCCGCCGACCAGAAGTTCCACCGGCGGGCCGGCGCGATGAACTTCTACACCCTCTACCGGGCGCACAACTACCACTTCAAGATCTACGGCGCCATGTTCCTCGGTCAGTCGCAGGTCGCCCTCGACACCGCCGCCGAGCTCGAAGCCGCCATCCCGGAAGACCTGCTCCGTGTGCAGAGCCCCCCGATGGCCGACTGGCTGGAGGGCTTCCTCGCCATGCGCGTCCACGTACTGATCCGCTTCGGCCTCTGGGCCGACATCCTGGACCTGCCCGCCCCCGCCGACCCGGAGCTCTACGCGGTGACCACCGCCATGCGCCACTACGCTCGCGGCGTCGCCCTCTCGGCCACCGGCGAGGTCGCCGGGGCGGAGGCCGAACGGGAGCTGTTCCGCGCGGCGGTGAGCCGGGTGCCCGAGACGCGGATGCTGTTCAACAACACCTGCCGCGACATCCTCGCCGTCGCGGCGGCCATGCTGGACGGTGAGCTCGAATACCGCAGGGGCGACCACGACCTCGCCTTCGCCGCCCTGGAGCGGTCCATCGAGCTGGACGACGGCCTCCCGTACGACGAGCCGTGGGGCTGGATGCAGCCCACCCGCCACGCCTACGGTGCCCTGCTGCTGGAACAAGGCCGGGTGGCGGAGGCCGAGGCGGTCTACCGCGCGGACCTCGGCCTCGACGACACCCTGCCCCGCCCCCTCCAGCACCCTGGCAACGTCTGGTCCCTGCACGGCTTCCACGAGTGCCTGCTGCGGGCGGGCAAGACCGCCGAGGCGGCTCTCGTGGCCCAGCAGCTGAAGATGGCGACGGCGCTGGCCGACGTCCCGATCCAGGCGTCGTGCTTCTGCCGCCTGGACACCGCGGCCGGTCACCAGGCGGCCGACGGGTGCTGTCACTGACCCGTCGGCCGGCCGAGTGCACCGGATCGCCCCAATGGCCGCCGGTCAGCGACCCGTTGGCGACTGCGGTGCCCGACGCATCAGGACGACGCCGTACACGACGATCCACACCACCCGCATCAGCCAGCCGGCGAGACCGAGCAGACCGAGCGGGTCGGTGTGGTCGATGACCAGCCGGGCGAGCACGGCCGAACCGAACAGCAACGCCGCCGCCACCAGCCCCCACCAGCCGTGCCACGGCCGGATCAGCCCGCCGCGCAGGCCGCCGGCGGACAGGCCGAGGAGCGCGATCGCCAGGAAGGTGCCGTTGAGGGTGAACAGGGCGTCGTGCAGCGCCCAGAGGCTCGTGTCCGCGCCGATCCCGTCCGCGGCCGTCGACCCGAGCGCCAGCCGGATCGCGACGACCCCGGTGAAGACGGCGTTCTGTGGACAATCTGCGGGCGCTCATTATTGGGCTGGCGAGGCGGAGCGCGTCAAGGGGTGTGCGTCGGTCCCCAACTTGCCTTACCTCTTGACGTGTTGATTGCCGTCCTAAAACATTCGGGAAACTCGATTGGTTCTGCGCGGTTCTGTTCGCTCTCGAAGGGAATTCATGTCCAGCAGACATCGCCCCGCCCGGGCACTGGCGGTCGGCATCCCCCTGGTACTCGGTGCGGGACTCATGACCGCACCCCCGGTCGCTGCCGCCGAACCGCCCGGCAGCGCGGTCACGGTACGGATCGACCCGTCCTACCGGCAGCAGGAGTTCGAGGGGTGGGGGACGAGCCTCGTCTGGTTCGCCAACATCACCGGCCGCTATCCGGAACCCATCCGGCAGAAGCTCGCCGACATGCTCTTCGGTGAGGACGGCCTCCGCCTCAACATCGCGCGCTACAACATCGGCGGCGGCAACGCCCCGGACGTCCGCAAGGACTACATGAAGACCGGCGCGACGATGGACGGCTTCTGGAAGGCCCCCGAGGGCACCACCAGGGAGGACACCGACTGGTGGAACCCCGACAACCCCGACCACTGGGACTGGTCCGCCGATCCGGGCCAGCGCTGGTGGGTGGACCGCGTCAAGAAGAAGGTCACCCGCTGGGAGGCGTTCAGCAACTCCCCGCCCTGGTTCCAGACCGTCAGCGGCTACGTCTCGGGCGGCTTCGACGCCAACACCGACCAGATACGGGCCGACCGCGTCGACGACTTCGCCACCTACCTGGTCAAGGTGACCGAGCAGCTGGAGAAGAAGCACCGCATCGAGTTCGACACGATCGCCCCGCTCAACGAGCCCAACACCAACTACTGGGGCACCCAGATCGGCCCCGACGGACAGCCCACCGGCGGCCGCCAGGAGGGCGCGCACGCCGGCCCGGAACTCCAGCAGAAGGTCGTCCTGGCCCTGCAGCGCGCACTGGAGAAGTCGAGGACCCGCGCGACGATCTCCGCGATGGACGAGACCAACCCCAGCACCTTCGTCCGCAACTGGAACGCCTACGACGGCTCCGCCCGCGCCGCCGTCGACCAGCTCAACGTGCACACGTACGGCACCGGCATGCGCACCAGCGCCCGGGACAGCGCCAAGGCCGCGGACAAGCCGTTCTGGATGAGCGAGGTCGAGGGCACCTGGGGGACCGGCACCGACTTCACCGGCATGGAACCGGGGCTCGGCATCGCCACCCGGGTCGTCGAGGACATCCGTGAACTGGAGCCGTCCGCCTGGGTGTTGTGGCAGCCCGTCGAGGACTCCATCCCCCAGGCGGCGGCCGGCAAGAACTGGGGCAGCATCCACATCCCGTTCAACTGCACCGCGAAGGACACCCTGGAGACCTGCCCGATCCGGGCCAACACCAAATTCCACACCCTGCGCAACTTCACCCACCACATCCGGCCCGGCGACCACTTCGTCAAGGCCGACGACCCCTCCAGCGTCGCCGCCGTACGCAAGTCCGGCCGCGGGGCGACCGTCGTGCACGTCAACAACGGCACCACCCCGCGTGCCGTCACCCTGGACCTCTCGCGGTTCAAGCGCGTCGCCCCCGGCGCCACCGTCACGCCCGTGGTGACCAGCGCCGGCGGAGCGCTCGTCCGCGGCACACCGGTGCGGGTGAAGGACGACTCCGCGACGGTGACCGTTCCGGCGAAGTCGGTCACCAGCCTCCTCGTCGACGGCGTGTCCGGCACTGCCGAGGACGCCGCGCTCGTCCAGCCCGGCCACGTCTACCGCCTCCAGGGAGCCCAGAGCGGCAAGTCCCTGACCCCGTCCGCCGACGGCAAGGGCCTCGTCGTCCGTACGGCCGACCCGGGCGCCAAGTCCCAGCTGTGGTCCGTGAAGAAGCTGACCCGCGGCGACGGCAACCGTGACCGCTACGCCCTCGTGAACGCTGAGACGGGCGGCCGTCTCGCCGTACGGGACGACGACGCCGTGCTGGAGGACGCCGACACCCCGGCCGCGCAATGGATCATGTCGACCACCGGGGACGGCACCTGGACCTTCGTCAACGCCGCCACGGGACGGCTGCTCGACGTCGTCGGACAGTCGACGGCGGACGGCGCGCGTGTGTCGGCCTTCCTTCCCACCTCCAACGCCAACCAGCGCTGGGCCGTGACCGACGAGACGGTGCTGCGCACCGAGCCCGCCAAGGCGTTCACCGTCCCCGGCCGCGCGCCCGAACTGCCCGGCACCGTGACGCCCGTCTTCCGGGACGGTGCCCGGGGCGCCCTCCCCGTGCGGTGGACGCTGCCCTCCGAGGCACGCTGGAGCAAGCCCGGAACGGTACGGGTGAAGGGCAGGGCGACCGACGCCCTCGGACGGACCGTCCGCGCCGAGGCGGTCGTCACGGTGGACACCATCGCCTCCACCCTCCCGGCCCGCGCCAAGACCTACACCGGCGGACGGCCCGGACTGCCCGCCACCGTCACCGGCGTCGGACGGCATGGCGGCACCGCCGAGCTCCGGGTGACCTGGGACCCCGCACCCGACGGCGCGTTCGACGACGCCGGAGTGGTGACCCTGCGCGGCACCGCCCACGTGCCCGGCGGCACCGGGGCGGCGGCGACCGTACGCGTCCAGGTCACCGCACCCCGGGAGCGGAACGCCGCGCCCGACGAGGGCGTGACGGTCGGCGCGACCTACACCGAGAGCGGGTACTCCGCCGAGGGCCTGCGCAACGGCAACACGTCCGAGAAGGCCTGGTCGAACTGGAGGTCCGGCGCCAAGAACCCGTCCGACACGATCACCTTCACCCTGCCCGAGGCGCGCGATCTGACCCGGGTCGTGACCCACTTCCACCGCGACGGCGGCAACGTCAGCTTCGCGGAGTCCCTCAAGGTGCAGGTCCGCGGGGCCGACGGCACCTGGACCGACGCGAGCGAGACCGTGCCCGTCGGCACCGAGGGCACACCCGTCGCCGACGTGCCGGTGCGGGCCTCCGGCCCGGTGGCCGGGGTGCGCGTGGTCATGACGGCCCGGCCGGGCGGCTACATCACCCTCGGGGAGATCGAGCTGTTCGCCAGGACACACGGAGTCTCCGCGGACGCCGCCGCCGCGTCGATCGAGGTGGACGGCGTGGCGATCGGCGACTTCGACCCGGACCGGACCGGCTACCGCGTGAGCACCGACCGCCCGGACCGGGCGAAGGTCACCGCCACGCCGCGCGACCCGTACGCGGACGTGACCGTCCGCAAGGAGTCGTCACGCGTGGCCGTCGTGACCGTGAGCAGCGAGGACGGCTCGAAGGCGCGGCAGTACAGGGTCGAGCTGGCCCGCTCCTGACGCATGAGAACGCGGGGCGTGCCAGCCGGACACGCCCCGCGTGGTCCTCAGGGATCAGGCTGAGGGCTCAGACCGCCGGAGCCGGGTACGTCGGGTACTCCACCCCGGACACGTGCTGCACGACACGGATGACCTGGCAGGAGTAGCCGAACTCGTTGTCGTACCAAAGGTAGAGGATGGCGTTGTCGCCCTCGACCTTGGTGGCGCCGGCGTCGACGATCGAGGCGTGACGCGAGCCGATGAAGTCGCTGGAGACCGCGTCGGGGGCGCTGATGAAGTCGATCTGGCGCTTCAGCGGCGAGGTCAGCGACACCTCGCGCAGGTAGTCGAGGACCTCCTGGCGGCTGGTCTCGCGCGCGAGCTGGAGGTTGAGGATCGCTATGGAGACGTCCGGCACGGGGACCCGGATGGAGCTGCCGGTGATCTTCGCCTTGAGGTCGGGCAGCGCCTTGGCGACGGCGGAGGCGGCACCCGTCTCGGTGATGACCATGTTGAGCGGCGCGCTGCGGCCCCGGCGCTCGGACTTGTGGTAGTTGTCCAGCAGGTTCTGGTCGTTGGTGAACGAGTGGACGGTCTCCACGTGCCCGCGCTGGACCCCGAACTCGTCGTCCATCGCCTTCAGCGGCGGCACGATCGCGTTCGTCGTGCAGGACGCGCAGGACAGGATCTGCTCGTCCGGCTTGATGGTGTCGTGGTTGACGCCGTGCACGATGTTCGGGACGTCGCCCTTGCCGGGCGCGGTCAGCACGACCTTGTCGATGCCGGGGCGCAGGTGCGTGGACAGGCCCTCGCGGTCGCGCCACTTGCCGGTGTTGTCGATGAGGATGGCGTCCTTGATGCCGTACGCCGTGTAGTCGACCTCGGACGGGTCGTTCGCGTAGATGACCTTGATCGCGTTGCCGTTGGCGACGATCGTGCTGTTCGCCTCGTCGACGGTGATCGTGCCCTGGAACTGGCCGTGGATGGAGTCGCGGCGCAGCAGCGAGGCGCGCTTGACGATGTCCTGCTCGCCCCCGCCGCGCACGACGATGGCCCGCAGCCGCAGACCGTTGCCCGAACCGGACTTCTCGATCAGCAGCCGCGCCACGAGCCGGCCGATGCGGCCGAAGCCGTAGAGGACGACGTCCCGGCCCTCGCGGCGCTCGATCTTGTTGGCCCCGGTGGCACCGGCGACGGCCTCGGCGGTGAACTCGGCGACGGACAGGCCGCGGTCGTCCTCCCGGTACGTCGCGGCGAGCATGCCGATGTCGATCTGGGACGGCCCGAGGTCGAGCTCGGCCAGGGTCTGCAGGAACGGCAGCGTCTCGGTGACCGAGAGCTCCGCACCGGCGATCTGCCGGGCGAACCGGTGGGTCTTGAGGATGCTGACCACCGACTTGTTCACCAGGGAGCGGCTGTGCAGCAGGACGGTCACGTCCCGCTCCCGGTGCAGCTTCCCGATGATCGGGATCATCGACTCCGCGATCTCCTCGCGGTTCTTCCAGTTGGTGAACGAGTCGTCGTTGACAGTCACAGATCCATCTTTCGAGCTAGGCGGCGCTCATATGTTAAACCGTCGATTTCCGGATCATGAACGGGGTACCTCCGGAGCGTTCCGCCCCGCCGGAATGCCGCGCTCCACGAGCCCCTCGCGGCCTCGCCTGGGATGATCGGAACAGCGCCTCCATGCGAAAGGGACGCTCATGGACTTCGACGCTGTGGCCGACGAGCTGTATGCCCTGCGACCGGAGGAGTTCACGGCCGCCCGCTCATCGGCCGTGGCCGCCGCCCGCACGGCCGGCGACCGTGAACTCGCCGAGCGCATCGGCGCGTTGCGCAAACCCAGCCTCGCGGCCTGGGCAAGCAACCTCCTCGTCCGCAGCCGGCCCGGCGATGTCGAGCCCCTGCTCCGCCTGGGCGAAGGGCTGCGGCAGGCCCACCAGTCGCTGGACCGCACCCAGCTGCGTGAACTGAGCCGGCAGCAGCACGCGCTCATCCGCGCCCTGTCCGCCCAGGCCCGGCAGCTCGCCGCGGAGGCCGGACACCCGATCGGCGAAGGCGTGCAACGCGAGGTCGAGAACACCCTGCACGCCGTCCTGGCCGACCCGGAGGCCGCCGAGGCATGGGCGAGCGGCCGGCTGGCCAAGCCGCTCAGTGCTGCCGTCGGCTTTCCGGCCGCCGCGGCGAGCGCCGTCAAGGAGAGGGCCGTCCCGGACAGCGGCACGGCGCAGCGCCGCCCGTCCGCCGCGCCGGCCCCCTCCCGTCCGGACCGGAAGGCCGGCGAGCAACAGCGGCGACGGCTGGCACAGGCGCGCCGGGAAGCCGAGGCCGCCGACCGGGAGCTGCGGGCGCTCAAGCACGAGGCGGCGGCCGCCGGCCAGGCCGCACAGGAGGCGAAACAGCAGGTGGATCGCCTCCAGCGGCGCGTCGACGAACTCAGCGAGGAGCTGGCCCGCACCAGGGAGCAGCACCAGCAGGCCCGCTTCGCCGAGCGGTCGGCCCGGGAACGGGCACGCACGGCCGACCGCCGCGTCCGCGAGGCGGACCGCAAAGCGGCGACGGCCGCCGCCCAGCTGGAGCGTCTGACCTCATCGGCGGACCGGTAGACGGCTGGTTTCTCTCAGGGGAATGCCGATACTGCGTCAGAGGGAGAGGGCGCCGGTCAGGACGGCAGCGGCGGTCATCACGAGCGTGGTGGCGAAGGCCCAGCGGAAGATGAAGCGCTGGTGCTCGCCGAGCTGGACGCCGCTCATGCCGACCAGGATGAACGTGGCGGCGGTGAGCGGGCTGAGCGGGAACCCCGTCGTCATCTGGCCGAGGATGGCGGCCCGGGCGGCCTCGGCCGGGTCGGTGCCGAAGCCGTGGGCCGTCTCGGCGAGGACGGGCAGGACACCGAAGTAGTAGGCGTCCGGAGTGAAGACGAGACTCAGCGGCATGCCCGTGACGGCCACGAGGACCGGCAGGTGGCCGCCGAAGGAGTCCGGTATCACGGACACCAGCGCCTCGGCCATGTCGTCGATCATCCCGGTCCCGGTGAGGACCCCCGTGAACACACCGGCCGCGAAGATCATGATGGTCACGAGCACGACGTTCTTCGCGTGCCGGTCGAGCAGCGCCTGCTGCTGTTCCCACGTGGGGTGGTTGACCAGGAGAGCCACCGCGAACCCGAGGACGAACAGCACCGGCAGCGGCATGACCTCCAGGATCAGCGCCACGACGAGCACGGCGGTCAGCAGCAGGTTGAACAGCGTCAGCCAGCGCGGCGGGGGCGCGGCGACCCGGACGGCACCCGGCCCGTCACCGGGGATGGGGGGCCTCGCGGGAACCGGTCCGTCGCCGGGCGCGGGAGGCCTCGCGGGAACCGGCCCGTCACCGGGCGCCGGGGCCGTAGCGGCGGCTACCGGCTCACCGGTAGCCGTTGCGGCAAGCGGCTCGCCCGTGCCGGTCTCCGCGCCCGGCCCGGTGAGAGCGCCGAGCCGCCGCCGCTCCCGGCGGCCGATCAGCCAGGACGCCACCAGGACCCACGCGATGCCGAACCCCATCGCGGGCAGCACGGGCGTGAAGACGTCCGAACTCTCCAGCTTCAGCGCCGCCATGGCCCGCACCGTCGGCCCGCCCCAGGGAATCATGTTCATCACGCCCGCCCCCAGGCAGACGACCCCGGACAGCACCAGCGGACTCATGCCCAGCTTCCGGTAGACGGGCAGCAGTGCGGAGACGGTGATGAGGAACGTGGAGGCCCCGTCCCCGTCCAGGGCCACGCACAGCGTGAGGACGGCCGTGGCGACGGTGACGCGCAGCGGATCGCCCTTGGCCAGCCGCAGCAGACCGCGGATCAGCGGATCGAACAGACCCCTGTCCACCATGAGGCTGAAGTACAGCACGGCGAAGGCGATCATGATGCCGGTCGGGGCCACCTTCGACAGCCCGTCGAGCACCATCCCGCCCAACTCGCCCGCGGATCCGCCCGCCAGCGCCGCGAGCACGGGCAGCACCACGAGCGCGACCAGCACCGAGACCCGTTTGGTCATGGTGAGCAACAGGAACAGGGCGATCGTGGCGAAGCCCAGGGCTGCCGGCATGGTGGCTCGCTTTCTCGGGTGGCGGTTCCCGGCGCGGAGAGCGGGGTGTGGCGGGGCGTACGGGGATAGCCGAGAGTGTCCGAGCGCCGCACGATCCCTGTCCAGCATCAAACCGGTATCTGTCCATGCGATCCCCGCATCAATCGGCTCGCTCCGGCGTACGCTTCCCGGCCATGGATGCCACCCTGCGTCAACTCACGGCCTATGCGGCCGTCGCCCGGGCGACGAGTTTCACCGCGGCGGCCGGCCAGTTGGGCGTATCGCAGTCGTCCCTCAGCCGCGCGGTCGCCGACCTGGAGCGCCAGGTCGGCGCCCAGCTCCTCGAACGCGACACGCGCAACGTGCAGTTGACCGCCGCGGGCACCGAGGCGCTGCGGATCGCCGAACAGATCCTCAGCGCCCACCGGGCCGGGATGAACGAACTCGACCGCTTCCTGCTCGGCGAGTCCGGCACCGTCGCCGTCGCCACCCTGCCCTCCGTCGCCGCCGTGCTGCTGCCGCAAGTCATCTCCGGCTTCCGTACGGACCGGCCGCGCGTGGCCGTACGCCTGCTCGACGGACTGGAACGGGCCGTACTGGACCGGGTTCTGTCCGGCGACGCGGACTTCGCCATCACCACCGTCGGCCTGCCGCCCGCGCGGCTGGAGCACCGGCCCCTGGTGCGTGACCGTTTCGTCGCCGTCGTGCGCGAGGACCATCCGCTCGCCGCACGCGACGAGGTCGGCTGGGCGGACCTGGCCCGCGAACCGTTCCTCGCCGTCGGACGGGACTCGAGCGTACGGCGGCTGACGGATGCCGCGTTCGGCCAGGTCGACGCGCACGCCGTACCGGCGGCGGAGGCCGGCAGTGTCGCCACCGTGGGCGGACTGGTCGCCGCGGGACTCGGCGTGAGCGCGCTGCCCGCCCTGGTGCTGCCGCTGCTGGGCACCGGGCCCTTCGTGTTCCGGCCGCTCGTCGAGCCCGTGGTCGACCGGCGCCTCGACATCGCCCTGCGCGCCCGCCGTACCCTCCCGCGCGTCACCGAGCACTTCCTGGAGACGCTCGAGGACTTCCGCGCCCAGGGCCGGGACCTGCCGCCGGGAGTGTCCTGGGCCTGAGCCACCCTCCAGCGCCTCGATTCATGCACCAGTCGCATGGATTGATGGTCTTCTTTTGCTGGACAGGCATTTCTACGCCTCGGCAGTCTGAAAAAGCCGGACCAGTTCAGCCGAGGGGACGCATCCGTGTCGGACAAGGACATGCCGAACACCACCGGGCAGGGCCAGCTGTGCGGACTGAAGGTGGTCGAGTTCGCTCATGTGGTGGCCGGCCCGCTCGCGGGTTCGATGCTCGCCGACCAGGGCGCGGACGTGGTCCACGTCGAACCCCCGGGCGCCGGTGACGCCGCCCGCGCGATGGGGCCCCGGCGCAACGGCGTTCCCCTGTGGTTCAAGGTGGCCGCCCGCAACAAGCGTTCCGTCACGCTCGACCTGCACCACGAGGCGGGCCGCGCGGTCGCCCACCGGCTCGTCGCCTGGGCGGACGTCGTCATCGTCACCCTGCGCGCCGGGCGTCTGCGCCGCTGGGGCCTCGACTGGGAGTCCGTGCACCGGATCAACCCCAAGGCCGTACTCCTCCAGATCTCCGGGTTCGGCGCCACCTCAAGTCAGGCCGACGCCCCCGGATTCGGCAAGATGGGCGAGGCCCGCAGCGGCGTCGTCCATCTGACCGGTTCCCCCGACGGGCCGCCCGTCCACACCGGCTTCTCGCACGGCGACGCCGTGACCGGCCTCATGGGTGCCTACGCCGTCCTCGCCGCCCTCCACCGGCGCGACCACGACCCCGGCTTCGACGGCGAGTGGATCGACCTCGCCTTGTTCGAGCCGCTGTTCCGGCTGGTCGAGTGGCAGGTCATCGTCCACGACCAGCTGGGAACCGTGCCCCAGCGCTCGGGCAACCAGCTGGCGGTCGCGCCCGCCGCCGTGATCAACACCTACCGCACCCGGGACGAGCAGTGGATCACCGTGACCTCGGCGACCCCGCGTTCGGTGCGCAACGTGGCCCGGCTGCTGGGGCTGCCGGAGGAGGAGTTCGCCACCTCGGAGCAACAGCACGCGCGGCGCGGGGAGTTGGACGACGGGCTGCGGGCGTGGGTGGCCGACCGCACCGCGGCCGAGTGCCTGGAGGCCTTCGCCCGTGCCGAGGTGGTGGCCTCCCGGGTGTTCGACGCGGCCGACATCGCCGCCGACCCGGTCTACGCCGAACGCGGCGACATCGTCACCGTGGAGGACCCCGACCTGGGCGACGTCCGGATGCAGGCCGTCATCCCGCACTTCCGGCAACGCCCCGGCCGCATCTGGCGCACCGGGCCGGCGCTGGGGCAGGACAACGACCTCGTGTACCGGGAGTGGCTCGGCCTGAGCGACCGGGAACTGGCCGAACTGGAGAAGAACGATGTCGTCTGATCCCCACAGCGCGGCCATGTCACGCGCGGCCAGGGCCCACAGTGTGAGCACGCCCGAAAGTGCGGCCGGGGCCCACAGTGTGAGCGGGCCCGAATGCGCGACCAGGGCCCACGGCGCGGCCATGCCCGGCACCACGACCGCCCCCCGGCCCCCGCTCCGCTCCCTCCTCTTCGTCCCCGGCCTCCGCACGGACTGGCTGCCCAAGGCGCGCGCGGCCGGGGCCGACGCCGCCGTTCTCGACCTGGAGGACGCGGTCCCCGCCCCCGACAAGCCGCTCGCCCGTGCCCGGGTGGCCGAGGCGCTGGCGGAGGCCGCCGCGGAACCGGCCGGCGGCATGGCCCTGTTCGTCCGCGTCAACCCGCTCGACGACTGGACCGCCGCCGAGGAACTGCGTGCCGTCGTACGCCCGGGACTGACCGGGGTGGTCCTGCCCAAGGTGCACACCGCCGCCGACGTACGGCTCGCGGACCGTCTCATCGGCTGGTGCGAACACGAACACGGCCTGCCGGCCGGTACGACGGCCCTGGTCCCGCTGCTGGAGTCGGCCCGCGCGCTGCACGACGCCTACGACATCGCCGTCGCGGCCCCCCGGGTCGCCCATGTCGGCGCCGTGACCGCACCCGGCGGCGACGTGGAACGCGCCGTCGGCTACCGCTGGAGCCCTCAGGGCACCGAGACCCTGGCCCTGCGCTCCCGCGTCCTGCTCGACGTCCGCGCCGCCGGAGCGCCTGGCCCGGTGACCGGACTGTGGACGGACATCGCCGACCTGGCGGGCCTGCGCGCCTTCGCCGAACAGAACCGGGCCCTCGGATACGAGGGGATGATGGCCGTCCACCCGGCCCACGTCCCCGTGATCAACGAGGTCTTCGCCCCCACCCCCGAGGAATTGGACCGCTGTGCGCGCCTCGTCGCAGCGGTGGAAGCCGCCCAGCGCGACGGCATCGGCGCGCTCACCTTCGAGGGCCGGATGGTCGACGAGGCCATGGCCGAAACCGCACGGGCGGTGCTGGCGCGACACGGACACGGCTGACACCATCCCGCCACCGCGCCGAAGCCCGATCACCGATGCTGTGACTGAGCTCACAGTTCGCCAACAGGCGTGCCGCGCCAAGCCGCACAAGCGCCATATCGGGCCGCACCCGCGCGACACCAAAATTGAACCGTTCGTTTTCTTGAATCATTCGTGTTTGTGCGGCTAGGTTGTCCGCCATGACCGCATCCCGGAACCCGACCGCCGCCGAGGAACTGCGCGGTGCCGGCCTGAGGGTTACGGCCGCCCGCGTCGCGCTGCTCCAGGCCGTGCGGGACGGCGACCACCTCGGTGCCGAGGCGATCGCGTCCGAGGTACGCGGCCGCGTCGGCCACATCTCCGTCCAAGCCGTGTACGAGGGGCTCCACGCACTCACCGCGGCGGGACTCATACGCCGCCTCGAACCACCCGGCAGCCCGGCCCTCTACGAGGGACGGGTCGGCGACAACCACCACCACCTCGTGTGCCGGTCCTGCGGGGCCGTCGCCGATGTCGACTGCGCGGTCGGCCACGCCCCCTGCCTGACCGCGTCCGACGACCGGGGCTTCGCCGTCGACGAGGCCGAGGTCATCTACTGGGGCCTGTGCCCCGCCTGCTCCACCGCCCGCAGTACCTGAGCGATGTGATCCACCCGAGCACCGTGTTCCACCCCGTCCGGAAGGATTTCCATGACTGAGAACCACGACGCGATCGTCACCGACGCGAAGCAGGAGGAGACGAGCGGCGGTTGCCCCGTGGCGCACGGCCGCGCCCTGCACCCCACTCAGGGGGGCGGCAACCGTCAGTGGTGGCCGGAGCGCCTCAACCTGAAGATCCTCGCCAAGAACCCCGAGGTGGCCAACCCGCTCGGCGGGGAGTTCGACTACGCCGAGGCGTTCCAGGCCCTCGACCTCGCGGCCGTGAAGCAGGACATCGCCGAGGTGCTGTCCACCTCGCAGGACTGGTGGCCGGCCGACTTCGGCAACTACGGCCCCCTGATGATCCGTATGGCCTGGCACAGCGCGGGCACCTACCGCATCAGCGACGGCCGCGGCGGCGCCGGCGCCGGACAGCAGCGCTTCGCCCCGCTCAACAGCTGGCCGGACAACGGCAACCTCGACAAGGCCCGCCGTCTGCTGTGGCCCGTGAAGAAGAAGTACGGCCAGAGCATCTCCTGGGCCGACCTCATGATCCTCACCGGCAACGTCGCCCTGGAGCAGATGGGCTTCGAGACCTTCGGCTTCGCCGGCGGCCGCGAGGACGTCTGGGAGCCCGAGGAGGACGTGTACTGGGGCCCCGAGACCACCTGGCTCGACGACAAGCGCTACACGGGCGACCGCGAGCTGGAGAACCCGCTCGGCGCCGTCCAGATGGGCCTCATCTACGTCAACCCCGAGGGCCCGAACGGCAACCCGGACCCGCTCGCCGCGGCCCGCGACATCCGTGAGACGTTCCGCCGCATGGCGATGAACGACGAGGAGACCGTCGCCCTGATCGCCGGCGGCCACACCTTCGGCAAGACCCACGGCGCCGGCCCGGCCGACCACGTCGGCCCCGACCCCGAGGCCGCCCCCATGGAAGAGCAGGGCCTGGGCTGGCGGAGCACCTACGGCACGGGCAAGGGCGGCGACGCCATCACCTCCGGCCTGGAGGTCACCTGGACCTCGACGCCGACCCAGTGGAGCAACGGGTTCTTCAAGAACCTCTTCGAGTTCGAGTACGAGCTCGAGCAGAGCCCGGCCGGCGCCCACCAGTGGGTGGCGAAGGACGCCCCGGAGATCGTCCCGGACGCGCACGACTCCTCGAAGAAGCACCGCCCGAAGATGCTCACCACGGACCTGGCGCTGCGCTTCGACCCGATCTACGAGCCGATCTCCCGCCGGTTCTACGAGAACCCGCAGGAGTTCGCGGACGCCTTCGCCCGCGCCTGGTTCAAGCTGACCCACCGTGACATGGGCCCGAAGTCGCTGTACCTCGGCCCGGAGGTCCCGGAGGAGACCCTGATCTGGCAGGACCCGCTGCCCGAGGCCGAGGGCGAGCCCATCGACGACGGGGACATCGCGGTCCTCAAGACCAAGCTCCTCGAGTCGGGTCTGTCCGTCTCGCAGCTGGTGTCCACCGCCTGGGCGTCGGCGTCCACCTTCCGCGGCAGCGACAAGCGCGGCGGTGCCAACGGCGCCCGTATCCGCCTGGAGCCGCAGCGCGGCTGGGAGGTCAACGAGCCCGACGAGCTGGCCCAGGTCCTGCGCGTCCTGGAAGGCATCCAGCAGGAGTTCAACTCCGGCTCCGGTGCCAAGAAGGTCTCCCTGGCCGACCTGATCGTCCTCGGTGGCTCCGCCGCCGTCGAGAAGGCCGCCAAGGAAGCCGGCTTCCAGGTGGAGGTCCCCTTCGCCGCGGGCCGTGTGGACGCGACGGAGGAGCACACCGACGCCGAGTCCTTCGAGGCGCTCGAGCCGACCGCCGACGGGTTCCGCAACTACCACGGCAAGGGCAACCGCCTGCCGGCCGAGTACCTGCTGCTCGACCGGGCGAACCTGCTGACCTTGAGCGCCCCCGAGATGACCGTCTTGGTCGGCGGCCTGCGGGTGCTCGGCGCCAACTACCAGCAGTCCCAGCTCGGCGCCTTCACCACCACGCCCGGCTCGCTGACGAACGACTTCTTCGTCAACCTGCTCGACCTGGGCACGACCTGGAAGGCGACCTCCGAGGACCAGACCACGTTCGAGGGCCGCGACGCCGCCACCGGCGAGGTCAAGTGGGCCGGCTCCCGCGCCGACCTGGTCTTCGGCTCGAACTCCGAGCTGCGGGCACTCGCCGAGGTCTACGCGAGCGACGACGCGAAGGAGAAGTTCGTGAACGACTTCGTCGCCGCGTGGGTCAAGGTCATGAACCTGGACCGGTTCGACCTGGTCTGACTGGTCTGATCAACCTCGCATGACTGCGCGCCCGGGCCGGGAGGCCCGGGCGCGCTGCTGGATGGCGTTGGTTGCCTGAAGGACCGTCAAAAGCCGTTCAAGGTAAGAACATCACTTACCCAACTCTCACCATGAAACGGCAAGGACCGCGGTCGGGCGCGCGGTCGGGCATACGTTCTGGCCGTGAACTCAACAGCCACCGCCCACAGAGGCACCGGCCCTGAACCGCACCCCTTCGCCGGTCCACGGCCGACCACCGGCGGCACCGTCCGCCGCACTCTTCTGCGCACCGCGCTGACCGGGGCCGCCGCCCTCGGCGCGGGCCTCACAGCCGCCCGCCCGGCCGCCGCCACGAGCGGGCCCGGCACCGGACCACGGCCGAGCACCCCGCAGGAGGCCCTCGCGGAACTGGCCGCGGGCAACCGCCGCTGGCGCGCCTTCCGTGAACGCCACCCGCACGAGACCCCCGCCGTCCGGCGGGAGTTGACCACCGCCCAGCACCCCTTCGCGGTCGTGCTCGGATGCATCGACTCCCGCGTGCCCCCGGAGCTGGTCTTCGACCAGGGGCTGGGCGACCTGATGACCGTACGCACCGCCGGGGAGGTCCTGGACGAGGCCGTGCTCGGCAGCGTCGCCTACGGCGTCCTGGAACTGGGCATACCGCTGGTCGTGGTGCTCGGGCACCAGTCGTGCGGCGCGGTGCGTGCCGCGGTCGAGGCGGAGCGGTCCGGCGCGCACCTGCCCGCCCACATCCAGTACCTCGCCGACCAGATACGCCCGGCCATAGACCACAGCAAGGAAGGGGACGCGCGGATCGACGCCACGGTCGACGCCAACGTCCGCCTCGTCCGCTCCCGGCTGGCCGCGGAGCCCGACCTCGCCGCCAAGGTCGACACCGGCAAGCTGGCGATCGTCGGCGCCCGTTACGAACTGGGCAACCAAGCCGTCCACCGCGTCAGTTGAGAGCAACCCGGCCCGCTGTACGCCACAGCGGGCCGGGCCCGGCCCGTCACGCCCGCAGCGGATTGAAGCGCGCCGCGGCCATCAGGTACCAGGCGGTCGCGCCCGTGTGCCGGTACGGGTAGTAACCGAAGCCGAACCCGGTGTCCAGCGGACTGCTCGCGGACACCAGCCCGGCCCGCTCGGGCAGCGCCTTGCCGCCGACGGTCTGACCGGCGCCCAGCAGCTCCTGGGCCCGCTCGGTCGACGTCAGCAGCCGCCGGGCACGCGCCTCGTCGCCACGCTTCCCGCGGTCCCGCAGGGCGAGCGCGAGATGCGCCGTCCCCTCGAACCACACACCGCTGCGGTCGGGTCTGGGCTGGCCCTGCGCGATCGGCGCGTCCTCGTTCGCCACCAGGCTCGCGGAACTGAAGGTGACGCCCTCGTACGACTGTCCCGCGGGCACCGTGCTGTTCGTGCGGCCGGAGTGATCCAGGACGGCCAGCTCCGCCACGGCCCAGTCCAGCGAGCGGGCGTACCCGCCCCTGCGGGAGCCGAACGCGAGATGGGTCCAGGTCTGGGTGTCCTCCGGGACCGGGGACTTGTTGATGGTCACCCCGTCGTTGGTGCCGGTGTAGAAGAAGCCCCCGGCCGGCTCCCACATCCGGCGCACGAAGGCCTCGGCCCGGGCCCGCCGCTGAAGCCACACCCTCTCGCCGGTCAGCCGGGCGAGCCGGCCGAAGAGGCACACCAGGTCGGTGTTGTGCTCGGTCGACGTGAACGGCAGCCGTTGATTCGCCCCGTCGACCCCGAACTTGTAGCCGCCGAGCGGTTCGGCGCTGCGGCCGGTCCGCTCGATCCACTCGCCGATCCGTACGGCACCGGCGAGGAAACGACGCGCCCCCGTACGGCGGGCGAGGGCGCTCAGCGCGATGCCCGCCCAGGCCATGTCGCCCACGGCCGTGCCGGTGAAGCCGAACTGCGTACCGACGTTGGCGGTGCCGTCCGCCCGGACGAAGCCGTCGGGCTGGAGCGAGCCGTCGTAGAAGGTGTACGGCCCGACGTTGTAGGCCTGCCGGAGCCTGCCGTCGTCGTACGCCGGGTCGTGCGTCTGCGCGTAGAGCAGGGCGTCGCCCAACGCCGTCGCCCTGGCCAGGCTCTCCGGCCTCCGGGCCGCGAGGTGGGCGAGGATCGCCAGGGCGTTGTCGTAGGTGAACGCGGTGCTGAAGAGGCCCGCCTGGTCGGTGTAGCTCTGGGTCAGGCGGATGCCGCCGTGGTCGGGGTAGGCGTCCATGGCGGCGGCGAGAAAGGAGCGTCCTCTGTCCGGGGCCGACAGCGGGCCGGCCTCCGTCGAACCCCCGGCGCCGGACGGACCCGCCGCCAGGGCCCGCCCGGAGCCTGCCGAGGCGATCCCCGCGGCGCTGATGCCGAGGCCGGCACCGATGAGCGAACGCCGGCTCGGCGCCGGGCCTTGTCTGCCAGTCATGGATCTCCTTTGAGAGCGCTCTCAGCACTGGGCGCTCATTGTGCTGGGGCTCTGAGGGCGGGTCAACGCCCCGGCGGCAAAGGAGATTTCCAGAAGAAGGGAAACGGGAAGGCGACCGCCGGGTGGATCACTCGCAGACGATCTCGTCACGCGGCGTGTAGTGCGTACGGAACGGCTCCCGCTTCACTTCCCGTCCGTCGTCGTAGAAGACCCGCTCCACGGTGACGTCGAACCCCTCGAGCGGTGTCTGCGGTACGCACTCCTTGTCGTCGCTCACCTTCTTCTCGGGCTGCTTCACCTCGGTGCGCGGGCCCTTGACCGACTTGATCTCGTCGTACTTCCGGGTGCCGAGGAAGGACACGGTCACGGACGTGTCCGTGGACTCGGCCTGGATGTAGATCGCCTTGCCGGAGTCGTTGGTGAACCTCAGATCCAGGCTGCCCCAGGCGACCGTCGCCTCGCGGCCCTCCGGGTAACGCTCGATGTAGAACGAGTGCGCGCCGTGCTCCACGGGCTTGACCCCGGCGAAGAACAGCGCGTTGTAGACGGTCGTCGCCACGGACGAGACGCCGCCGCCGGACGCCTTCGTGAACTTGTCGTCGAGGATGATGATGCCCTCGACGAAGCCGTTGGCCTCGGTGCGCTCGCCGACGGTCCGGTTGAAGCTCCACGTCTCGTCGGGCCTGACCAGGGAGCCGTTGATGAGTTCCACGGCCCGGCCGATGTTCTTCGTGCGGTACTCCGCCGGTTCGAAGTGGACCGTGAACGAGGACATCGTCTCCGTCAGCCCCAGCTGGGCGGCGTTCTCGCGGGTGACCTCGGGCCGGGTCCGGTCCACGGCCACCTCGCCGCTGCGGTCCGCGCCCGACCTGGTGAGCAGCGGCAGCACCGCCTTGCCCAGTGCCTTGTCGGTGACCTTCTGGCCCACCCTGGCGTCCTCGGCCACCACGGCCTTGCCGCCGTCCGGCCGGAGCTTCGCGTTCCGGGCGGTCGTGGTGGCGTCCTTCAGCGGGCCCGCCACGGCGGGATCGTCGCGCAGCCCCTCGGCGTCCAGCTCCGGTCTCAGTCTTCCGCCGCCGTCCGGCCGCATCGCCAGGTGCTCGCCCAGGACGGCCGGCCCGACCGTGAACCGCTTCCCGCCAGCGGTGAGTGTGACGGGCGCCGACATCGCCGGATCGGCGAACGTGCGCACCGCCCGCCGTACCTCGTCGGCCGTGACCTTCGGCCGGGTCTCGCGGGCGGGCAGCGGTGTGACCGCGCGGGTGTCGCCCCGCAGGCCCCGCAGGAAGGAGGAGCGCAGCGGGCCGACCGCGCCGTTCAGGTCCAGTGCGTACCCCGTGCGGGGTGTGACCACCTCGACCCGCCCGTCGTCGAAGGCCACGGCACCGTCCCGGACCTTCTGGTCGAGCCCCTTCGCCACCTGGCCGAGGGCTGCCCGGGCCTTGTCCTCGTCGAGGCGTACGACCGGCTCGACGGCACCGCCCGAGCGGAAGAACCCGCCGATCACGCTGACCGGCCCGGCGCCGGTGCGTGCCGCCCGGTCGACGGTCTCCTCGGCGTCGAAGGAGAGCCCGGCGCGCCGCGGATCGACCGTGCCCATGCGGTCACCGACCTTCACGCGGATGTCCCGTGCCCCGGCCGCGTCCAGGTGCCGCTCCAGCTTCCGTACCGCCTCCGCGCGGCTCAGGCCCCCGATCTCCACCCCGCGCACCGTCGTACCGGAGTCGATCTCCCCGCCCGTCAGCATCAGCCCGGCGAGATACAGCCCGCCGGCACCCACGGCCAGCGCGCCGCCGGCCAGGGCCAGGGGCGGAAGGGAGGTGACGCGCGGGAGGGGGGGTATGCGGGGGCGCATGGGTCTCCTGGAGATCGATGACGACGGTGCACCCGATGACGCGACGCTTCTGCGGGCAAACACATCAAGCTATGCATATTCGGGCGGCAGACCGGTATGGCCCAGACCACTTATGTCCGAGATCACTCCGGAACCGGCCGGTCCGTGCCCGTATTCCTGCAGGCCACAGAGTGATAACGGCGAACAACTGTCCGGTGGTTGGCGCCGTCTACGCCGACATGAAGATTTCTTTCCTGATTCACAACGCGTATGGAATCGGGGGCACGATCACCACCACGTTCAACCTCGCCGGGGCGCTCGCCGAGCGGCACGACGTGGAGGTCGTCTCCGCTTTACGCCACCGCGAGCACCCCACCCTCGTCCTGGATCCCCGGGTGCGGCTGCGCGCGCTGGTGGACCTGCGCAAGGAGGCGGACCATCCGCTGCACCAGAGACCGGCGAAGGTGTTCCCGTCCGCCGAGTACCGCCACCACCAGTACAGCGAGCTGACCGACCAGCGGATCGGCGAGTGCCTGGAGGCGATCGACACCGACGTCGTCATCGGCACCCGTCCCGGCCTCAACGTGCACATCGCGCGGCAGGCCCCGGAGCGCGTCCTGCGCGTCGGCCAGGAGCACCTCACCCTCGACAACCACCCGCCCGCCCTGCGCACCGCACTGCGCCGCGCCTACCGCCGCCTCGACGTGATCACCACCGTCACGGAAGCGGACGCCGCGGCCTACCGGCGAAAGATGTGGCTGCCGGGCGTCCACGTCGAGGCCCTCCCCAACAGCGTCCCCGACCCCGCGCTGCCTCCCGCCGACGGCACGGCCAAGGTCGTCATCGCCGCGGGCCGGCTGGTTCCGGTGAAGCGCTACGACCTGCTCATCGAGGCGTTCGCCCAGGTCGCCGCGGCCTTCCCGGACTGGCAGCTGCGTATCTACGGCAAGGGCGAGGAACAGCCCAGGCTGCGGGAACTCATCGAGCGGCTCCGCCTGTGGAACAACGTGTTCCTGATGGGGGCCGCCACTCCCATGGAGGCCGAGTGGGCCAAGGGCTCGATCGGCGCGGCCGCCTCCGACTTCGAGCCGTTCGGCATGACCATCGTCGAGGCGATGCGCTGCGGACTGCCCGTCGTCAGCACCGACTGCCCCTACGGCCCCGGCGAGATCATCCAGGACGGAGCCGACGGCCGGCTGGTGCCGGTCGGCGACGCCGACGCCCTCGCCTCGGCCCTGCTGGATCTCGTCGGCGACGACGAACGGCGCCGCCGCATGGGCCGCACCGCCCTGGAGAACGCGCACCGCTTCGCCCCGGGCCCCGTCGTCGCCCAGGCCGAACGCATCCTGGAGGACGCCCTCACGGCCCGGACCGCGGACCGACCGACCTCCACTCCCCGGAACCACCGGAGCAACAGCGCACTGATCGGCCGGAGCCACGCCGCCCGCGACGCGGCCCACGCCGTGGCCGTCGGCGCACTCCGCGCGATACGCAAGGGACGCCGATGACCACGCACCTCGACACCCACCTGCGCACCCACTGCGCGATCGACACGGACGGCCGCATCACCTTCCGCCTCCCGCAGGCCCCGGCCTCCCACCCCCAGCTGCTCCTGCGGCTGCGCCCCAAGAAGGGCAGCCCCGAGACGACGCTCCACGTCCTCGACCTGGAGCCCGGCCGGGCCGACGGCGACCTGCACGCCGTACTGGAACCGCACCCCGCCCTGGACGAGGGCCGCTGGGACCTGTACCTGCTGCCGGAACCGGAAGCCGAACGGCAGCGGCTGCGCCCCGGCCTCAGAGACCTGCGCGCCCTCGTCGACGGCCACCTGCGCGACCGGCCGTCACCGGTCGCCGTCAGGATCCCGTACGTCACGAAGGACGGCTTCCTCGCGCTCAGGACATGGCGGCGCACCGCCCACGCGGAGGCCCGCACCATCGACGTCACGCAGCAGGACGTGACGGTCGAGGCCCGCCTGCACGGCGCCGAACTCCACGAGGACGCCACGGTACGGCTGCGCCTGCGGGGGACCGGCACCGTACGGGAGCTGCGCCCCCGGATCGACGACGACGGCAGGGGTTTCTCCTTCACCGCCGGCCAGGAGGATCTGACGGGGGGCGACGAAGCCCCGGGCCGGATCTGGGACGCCTTCGTCCGGCCCGCCGCCGACGCGCCGCCGGTCAGGATCGGCCGGCTCCTCGACGACGTGGCGGACCGCAAACACGTCTTCGTCTACCCGGCGCTCACGGCGGGCGGAGCGTCCTCACGCCCCTACTTCACCGTCGACAACGACCTCGCGATCGAGGTGACACCGGCCGAATCGCCGAAATGCCCGAAATGAAAATTCCGGGACTTCCGGATGGTTATTTCGTCGGCACCTCGCGACAGGCATGTGTGGATTCTGTGCGAAGCGGCGGCAAAAAGGTCAGGCGCTCCTCCGCAACCGCCGTAAACGCCAAGGGGACTTGCGGCGATAAGCAAACTCAAGTACCTAGATGAATCATGAACCTGTTCAACCGCGTCGTGCCGTCCCGCCGGCAGGCGCCGCCAGTCCCCCCACAGCGTCCCGCCGGCGCACCGGCTTCCCCCACCGCGGTCCTGCCCGACCCCGACCTGGCGAATCTCACCGGTGAATGGGTCGTCGACCCTGCTCACAGCAGGATCGGCTTCTCCGTCCGGCATGCCATGGTGACCACCGTGCGCGGTTGCTTCCTGGAGTACGAAAGCCTCCTCTACTTCGACGCGCGCAACCCCGCCCGATCGCGGGCCGACCTCACGCTGTTCACCGCCAGCGTCGACACCGGGGTGGAACAGCGCGACGCCCACCTGATCGGCCGGGATTTCCTGGATGCCGCGACGTATCCGCGGATGCGCTTCACCAGCACAGCGGTGGAACAGATGGGCGCCGACCTCTTTCACATGTCAGGCGAGCTCACCATCAAGGGCATATCGCGGCCGGTCGTCCTGGAGATGACCTATATCGGACACGTCACCGACCCCTTCGGCTACGAAAGGGTCGGATTCGACGGCACCACCACCATCAACCGCTCCGACTGGGGGCTGACGTACAACAGCAGGCTGGCCGAGGGAGGCGCGATGGTGAGCGAGAAGGTGCGTCTGCAACTCGACATCGCCGCCATCCGCACGCCCCCGGCGGGCGGATGACCGCGCCGGACCCGGCCGCAGGTCTCAGATCCCGGTGTCAACGGGCCCGGCCACGACGCGGAACGTCGCCGGGCCCACCGTGATCACCCCGTCGCTCAGCGGCGTGCACCGCACACCGCCCCGCCCGCGCAGGGCGCGCTGGGCGCCGGGGCCGATGGTCACGTCCATCCAGGCGCACGGCCGGGCCGGCCGGTTCACGGCGAACAGCACCGGCCCGGTGCCGCAGTCGAGGGCGATCGTCGATCCGACACAGGAGTCGATGTCGACGCCGCGGAGCAGGACGTTGCGGCGGGTGTGCCTCAGGTCGGCGTCCGCCGGGAGGTTCTCCGCGGCCATGAAGGTCACCGCCGCGTTCCGGTGCGCCGGCCGGGCGTAGTAACGGTCTCCGACCAGCCCAAGTCCCCGGCGCACCTCCACACGGGGGACGCGCTCGTCGGACGGGCCGGGGGAGAGGCCGTCCGACGGCCGTCCGGCCAGCCGGTGCGCGGGCGACACCAGCAGTTGCAGCACCTCCACCTCGGTCATGGCGTCAACCCTAAGCCGCGGTCGGCCCCACCCGGCGGGTCCACGGGAAGCGTGCGGTCACTCGCCCTGCCTCCGCCCGACCCCACCGTCTTCCAGAGGGGCCCGGCCGTCCGCCGACTCGCCCGCGGTGAGGTGCTCCAGCACCTCCACCAGTTCCTGGCACGCGCGCTCCACCGAACGCCGGGTGTGGATCTGCTCGGTGATCACGGCCGACAGGATCAGGGCCGTCAGGGCCATCGCCCCGTTGAACGCCTGGAGCTTGATCATCACCTCCACCCGGGTCAGCCGCTCGAACGGCCCGGCCCGGTCGGTCGCCGCCACCGTGGTCATGACCGACGCGAAGAGGGCGCACAGCATGCTGCCGGCCAGCTGGAACCGCAGAGCCGCCCAGATCAGCAGGGGATAGATGAGAAAGAGCAGACTGACCGGGCTGTGCGCGGCCAGCGGCACGACACAGCAGACGATCAGCGCCAGGCCCGTGACTTCCTTCCAGCGCGACAGACGCAGCGGCGGACGGACGCGGGACAGCAGGAGCAGCACCGGGGTGACGATCAGCACGCCCATCGCGTCCCCGACCCACCACGCCAGCCACACGGCCCAGAAGCTCGCCCAGTCGAGCTTGCCCGTGACGAGCAGGAGACCGGCGCCCACGGTCGAACTGATCAGCATGGCGGTGAACGCGCCCAGGAACACCAGGGCGAGACCGTCGCGCAGCCGCGCCAGATCGGTACGGAAACCAGCCCGGCGCAGCAGCAGGTACCCCACGACGGGTGCCGCCGTGTTGCCCGCCAGGACACCGAACGTCGACGGGCTCAGGGACGTGAGGGACAGGATCACGAAGAAGGCGCCCAGGGCGATCCCCGGCCAGCAGCGCAGCCCGAAGATCAGCAGGAACGTGACCGAGACGCCGGTCGGCGGCCAGATCGGGGTGACGACCGAGCCCTCGACGACCAGTTCCCGCATCAGGCCGAGCTGCCCCGAGACGTAGTAGCAGGCGGCGACGGCCAGCGTCTGCAGAGCGACGACGGCCGGCGTACGCAGATCCCGGCTACCCACCACAGCAGCCATGAGACACCGAGGCCGCCGCGACGGCGAGGTGAGAGCGGGGGCCCTGCGGCCCTATGGCTGAGCCTCCGGTCCGTCGAGGCCGACGACCAGCACGGCGGCGTCGTCGTCGTGCCCCACCCGCTCCGCGCCCTTGATCAGGGCGGCCGCGAGCGCGTCCACGTCCATGCCCGCCACCGCCGCGATGCCCGCGAGCCGCATCACCTGCTCCAGGCCCTCCTCGAGCGGCAGGGAAGGCCCTTCTACGACACCGTCCGTGAGCAGCACGAACACACCCCCCGTGGTCAGCTCGTACCGCGTCACCGGATACGACATCCCCGCCAGGATGCCCAGCGGCGGCCCGCCCTCGTCCGTGGTGACGCCGGACTTCCCGTCGGCCGTGGCCCAGACGCAGGGCAGGTGCCCGGCCCGTGCGCTCTCCAGCACTCCGGCACACGGGTCGAGCCGCATGAACGTGCAGGTGGCGAACAGGTCGGAGCCCAGCGACAGCAGCAGTTCGTTGGTCCGGGCCAGGACCTCGCCCGGCTCGCTGGTGACGGAGGCCAGGGCCCGCAGTCCGGCCCGCACCTGTCCCATGAAGGCGGCGGCTTCGATGTTGTGGCCCTGGACGTCACCGATGGACAGACCGATCCGGCCGTCGCCCAGGGTGAAGGCGTCGTACCAGTCGCCGCCCACGTTGAGCCCCTGGCACGCGGGCGCGTACCGCACGGCGAGGTGCAGCCGGCGGGCGACGGGCAGGTCGCGCGGGAGCATGCCGCGCTGCAGCGCGATGGCCAGCTCGACCCGGGACCGCTGCATCTCGGCCTGCGCACGCGCCTGAGCCGTGAGCGCCCCGAGCCTGGTCAGCAACTCGTCGCCGTCGTCCGTCGTGCCGGTGCGGGCCATTGATCACTCCGGCGAGGATGGTCACGGTCGGTGATGATCCTCGAAAGGGAAATCACCTAATTTTCGTCCATAGGATGATATGTGGGCGGAGCACCGTCGGCGACTCGCGCTCCCCGCGCCCGCCCGACCGCCGCCAGGACGAAGGTGACGCTGATCAGCAACGCCCAGGCGCCGAACTTCTGCACCCCCACCGGCTCCCAGCCGTGCTCCTGGTACGGGTAGCGCCAGGCACCGACGAGGGTGGCGAGGTTCTCCGCCACCCACAGGAAGAACCCGATCAGGGCGAAAGACAGCGCCAGCGGCATCCGCCGGCGCACACCCCGCACCGTGAAACACACCGACGTCCCCGCCGTGACGGCCAGCAGCAGTCCCGCCAGCACCCAGCGGACGTCGGGCAGCCAGTGATGGCTGAAGAAGTTGACGTAGATGGCCGCGGCCACCACCGCCGTCGCCCGCGGGCGGTAGCGCACGAGCCCGAGATCGAACAGCTGCCAGGCCCGGCACACGTAACTGCCGACGGCCGCGTACAGAAACCCGCCGTACAGCGGAACGCCGGCGAACTTCAGCACGCCCGGCTCCGGATAGCTCCACGAACCGAGCGACACCTTCACCAGCTCGAAGGCCAGGCCGATGACATGACAGACCGTGATGACGGCGACGTCCCGCCCGTTCTCCCAGCCACGCAGCCAGAACACCAGCGTGAGCAGCACGCCGTAGACCACCAGCAGGTCGTAGCGCGCGATGGGCAGGCCGGGCAGCAGCGCGGACACGGCCACGCCGGACAGCAGCGCGATGGCGAACGCGCACGCCCGGGTCTGCGTCCAGGCGAAGTCGAGCAAGTGCCGGACCGGCGCGGCCCAGGGGTCGGTGAAGCGTGGAAGGATCATGGTGCCCTTTAGGACGGGCCCGCGCGCCTACCGGTTGCAGCGACCCTCGCGACCCTCCCCGTCCCGCGTCACGCCGTCCCCGGCCGCGCGATCCCGGGCTTCCGCCACGGCCCTCCGCAGCAGCCCGGCAAGGCGCTGATCCGCGTCAGGTGCGGCGCACAGCACTCGCAGTGCGTGTTCCAGGTACCGCCGCCCCGGGCCACGCCACCACAACAGATCGGCGGCACGGCCCGGCAGCCCGCCCTCAAGGGCCTGGGCCGGCTTCTCGCTCCGCCGGCGGCAGGCACGGCCGTGCCGGGCCAGACGCCGGGAGGCGGGGTGCAGTACGCGCGCCGCGTCCACGACCGAGCCGACGAGCAGCGACGTGTACGCCCTGTCCAGGGGGCGGGCGTCGGCGAGCTCGGCGGCCAGTGACCACAGGGCGTGCCGGGTGGCGTCACCGACGCTGTCGTTGACCACGCGGGCCAGGGCCGCGAGCGCCGGATGCGTACAGGCGGGGCTGTCGGTGAACCCGTCGCCGGCCAGCAACGCGGCGCTCTCCATCAAGCAGGCACCGTCGCCGGGATCCAGATGCGCGAAACGCCCGGGCGCAGGAAGGCCGTCCGGTACGTCAGGGTACTGCCGGGGCGGGGGAAAGGCGATCATGCGGGCCTCCGGACGGGCATCACAGACCGGTGACGGCGTGCAGAAGGAGGTACAGCGCGGCGGCGGGAATCCCGGCGCCGAAGAACGTGAGCACCCAGGCCGTGACGATGGAGCGGGCCACTTGCCAGCGTACGTCCGAGGCACGCCGGGTGGCACCGGCACCCAGAATGGCCGCGGTGATCGTCTGAGTGGTGGAGATCGGCGCCTTCACCAGGAACGCGGTGATGTAGAGGACGGTCGCGGCGGCGGTCTCGGCGGCGAACCCGCGCGGCGGATCCAGGTGCACGATGCGCCGGCCGAGCGTGGTGATGATGCGACGCCCGCCGGTGTAGGTGCCGGCCGCCATGGCGGCCGCCACGGCGGCGATCACCCACACCGGAACGGAGAAGTCGTCCTGCCGGCCCGCCGTGACCAGGGCGAGCACGATGACGCCCATGGTCTTCTGCGCGTCCTGCAACCCGTGCCCCAGCCCCATCGCGGCGGCGGAGACGGTCTGTGCCATACGGAAGCGGTGCGTGGTCCGACGGGGCGTCGAACGGCGGAACGTCCACAGGATGGCCACGTGCAGCAGATAGCCGAGGGTCACACCGACCAGCGGGGAGAGCAGCATCGGCAGGACGACCTTGTCCACGATCCCGGACCAGTGCACGGTGGCCGAAGCGGCGAGCGCGGCACCGACCAGCCCGCCGATCAGCGCGTGCGAGGACGACGTCGGCAGCCCCCGCCACCAGGTGAACACGTTCCAGCCGATGGCCCCGAGGAGCGCGCACAGGACCAGCAGCAGACCCGATTCGCCCTCGGGCGCGCCGATGATCCCGCTGCCGACCGTCTGGGCGACCTCGGTCCCCAGGAAGGCGCCGATGAAGTTCATCACCGCGGCCATGGCCAGCGCCACGCGCGGCGTCAGGGCCCTGGTGGAGATGGAGGTGGCGATCGCGTTGGCCGCGTCGTGGAAGCCGTTGGTGAAGTCGAAGGTCAGCCCCACGATGATGATCAGCACCACCAGGGTGAGCTCCATGACCGATCACCTTTCCGCGGGCAGAGCACCGGACCGCCACGGGCGCCGTCGGCGCACGGGCCCATCGTGCCGCGAAAACCCCGGATGGACCCGCCCGGAGCGGCAGTAGTGGGACAAGGAGGGAGGGTGATCCGTTTTACGGTGTCCTGGTGCGATCTGTTCCGAAATGGGTTCTGCTGTCGTCGGCGTGCGCCCCCGCCGCGCTGATCATCGGCTGGATGGTGGCGGCGGCACTGCAAGGACCCTCCTACGACCCGGCCGCTCAGACCATCAGCGTCCTGGCGGCTCCGGGAGGCTCGGGCTACTGGGTGATGACGGGCGCGTTCGTCACACTGGGCGTCTGCCACCTGCTCACCGCCTGGGGACTGCGCCCGGCCGCGACCCCCGGCCGGCTTGCCCTGGCGGCCGGGGGAGTGTCCGCCCTGGCGGTGGCCATGGTCCCGGCGCCGAGCAGCGGCGGTTCCCTGGGCCACGGCTCGGTCGCCGTCGTCGGCTTCGCCGTCCTGGCGGCATGGCCCGTCCTGGCCGTCCGGACCGGGGACGGCGTCCCATGGGCCCTGCGGCCCTTACCGTCCGTCGGGGCCACCGCGGTGATGGCGATGGGCGCGGCATGGTTCCTGCTCGAGACCCAACTCCACGGCGTCGCCGGAGTCGCCGAACGCGCGGTCACCACCCTCCAGTCCGTCTGGCCGTTCGTGGTGGCCCTCTCCTGCCTGCGCCACTCCGCACGCGGGGCCGTCGACCGTCGGTAGGGTGACCGGCGTGAAGGTGGGCAGCGAGGAAACCCGGCTGATCGTCCTGCGCGGCAACAGCGCCTCCGGCAAGTCGTCCGTCGCGGCCGGCCTGCGCGAGAAGTCCGGCCGTGGCCTGGCCCTGGTCGCCCAGGACAACCTCCGCCGCACCGTGCTGCACGAACACGACCTGCCCGGGGCCGCGAACATCGGCCTGATCGACACCGTGGCCCGCTACGCCCTGGACGCCGGGTTCCATGTCGTCGTCGAAGGCATCCTCTCCGCCGACCGCTACGGCGACATGCTCGGCCGGCTGAGCGCCGACCACCGCGGTCCGACCCGCCACTACCACCTGGACGTACCGCTCGACGAGACCCTTGCCCGGCATGCCACCAAGCCCATCGCCAATGAGGTGGACGAGACCCGACTGCGCGACTGGTACCGGCCGCTGGATCTGCTGCCCGGCGGAGTCGAGACGGTCATCGGCGCCGACAGCTCCCTGCGCGGCCACCGTCGAGCGCGTCGGCAGCACACTCGACCCGACCGGCGCGCGGCCGGGACGTGACGCAGTCGCGAGACGACCGACCAGAGGAACGCCGTACGTACGTGCTTGGTACGCGAAACCGACGCTCCACGCTAGGGTGGCGGAGCAGGAGGTACCCGATGTCGGAGCTGTTCGACGCGGTCGACGCGCTGGTCGCGTCCCGCTCCCCGCTGCCGCCCCCGGCGGAACGCAAGCGGCTGCGCCAGGCCCACGGCCTGACGCTGGACGAGGTGGCCGCCGCGCTGCAAGTGCGGCGTGCGACGGTCAGCGGCTGGGAGGCCGGCAAGACCGAGCCGCGCCCGCCGGAGCGCGACGCCTACGCCCGCATGCTGAAGCAGCTCGCCCAGCTCTACCCCGCCCCCGACGTCGCGACGCACCCGAAGGACACGTCCGTTCCGGAGACGCCGGCCGCCCCCGCCGCACCGGCGCCGTCCGCACCCGAATCACCCACCGAACCACCCCCGCCCCGCGCAGGATCCGCAGGCCCGGCCCCGGAGGATCCCCCCGGGAACGCCGCACCCCGCCCCGCCCGCCCTGCCGCCGTGCCGCGTCCGGCGGCCGCCACGACCAGGCCGTCACCGACGTCGCGCCGCCCCGGCACCAAGAAGGCGGCCCCGGCGCACACCCCGGCGGCCGACACCGACCAGCGGTTCGCCAACGGCCCGCTGCTCGTCATCGACGTGGACGACGGCTCCCGGGTGACCGGGTACGGCATCGGCGGCCTCGTCCTCGACGTCCCCGCCAAGTCGCTTCCCGCACTGGTGGAGTGGGCGCTGAAGGAGGCTCAGCTCGGAGCGGCGAGGCTGCACGGCTCCGGCAGGGACGCCGATCCCCTGCTCGTGCTCACCGAGCGCGCGTGCGAGCGGTACGGGCTCCCGGTGGCGCTGTCGGACGCCGAGCGGCTCACCGGACGCCTCCCGGACGGCCACAAGGTCCTCAAGCAACTCGACCGGGCCGACTGGCAGTTGACCAAGCGAGGGTTCGGGCCGTGGGCGCGGGTCTACCGCCCCGCCCAGGGCCGCCGGCGCCAGTGCGTGCAGCTGTGCATCCCGTCGTGGGGTGCGCTGGATGCCCGCACCTGGGGCCACGCCGCGCAGCTCGAACCGGCGGAACTCGCCCGCGTGCTCGGCACCTACGCGGCCCGCGTGATGACACCGTGCGGCTCGACCGCCGTCACCGGCCTGGAACTGATGACCGCCCTCAACCCGCCGACCCGGGCGAGCGAGGCGGACGAGACCGGGAAGCGGCACAAGGAGCACCGGCCCGGTTCACTGGGCGAGCACCCGATGGACTGCGCCCCGTGCGAGGCCCCGGACGGGCATCCGCTGCTCGCCGGCCTGCCCCGCTTCCACCAGCGGGGCCCGGACGAGATGCTGTTCGAGGAGGCGTACGACTGGGCGCGTGACCTCACCGACGCCGAGTGCATGCAGCGGTACCTGGTCGGCATCGACGTCAACCTCGCCTTCGGCGCCGCGGCCAACGGTGCCGTCGTCGGCCTGGCGACGCCGCCCGTGCACCTCACCGACCCCGTCTTCGACCCGACGCTGCCCGGGTCCTGGCTGGTCGACCTCTCCCACGTCGACCTCTCCCGGGTCCAGGTCGGCAAGCAGTGGCGCCGGCTCGAGAGCGCGTTGCTGCCCAGCCCGTTCACGCCGACCGGCGAGCGCCCGCAGGGCCCTGCCTGGTACGCGACCCCGACGGTGGCGTACGCGGTGGAACTCGGCTACGACGTCGCCCCGACCGAGGCCTGGGTACGGGAGGACAAGGGCAGGTTCCTGGACGGCTGGTACAAACGGCTGCGTGACGCGTACGTCGACACCATGGCCGACCTGGGCGTGGGCGAGAAGCTGCGCACCCGGGAGTTCCTGGAGGCCATGGACGGCTGCAAGCAGCGCGATCCGGAGATGGCGATCGTCCTGGACGCGGTCAAGTCCACGGTGAAGGGCGGCATCGGCAAGCTGCGCGAACGGGCGCGTGGCGGCGGCTGGAAGCCCGGGCAGCCCTGGCCGGCTCTCTCCCGCCCGACGTGGCGGCCCGACATCCGCGCCACCGTCATCTCCCGGGCCCGGATCAACATGCACCGCAAGATGCTCAACCTGGCGGCGGCGACCGGCCGGTATCCGGTGGCGGTCCTGTCGGACTGCGCCGTCTACGCCGCCGACGGTCCCGGCCCGCTCCACGTCCTGCCCTACGACGCCGACGACAAGACGGTGCCGGGCAGCTTCCGGCTCGGGGTGTCACCGGGAATGGTCAAGCACGAGGGCACCCAGACCACCCTGTGGGCCGAAGCGGTGCGTGAGCAGTACGGCCAGGTCCTCAACCTCGCCCGCTACATCAAGACCGGTGAGGTCACAGCCAAGGACAACGGAGAGTAGGGGAGCGGGCCGATGGACACGGTCGGGGACGGCCTCGACGCCGCGCTGCGGAGGGCGTTCACGCGCCCGATCCCCAAGAGCGCGGGCGCGCAGATGCGCTACCTGGTCCGACAGCTCAAGGGCACCAGGCCGGTGGCCGAGTTGCTCGGCATCACCCAGCGCACCGTCGAACGGTATGTGAAGGACCAGATCAAAAGGCCCCGTGCCGACCTCGCGCGGCGCATGGAGCGCGAGGTCACAGCGCGGTGGCAGCCCCAGATCCGGGCCAGGGCCAAACAGACGGCGGCCACCACCGGCGGCATCGTCATCGACACCCGCGCCCGGTTCGGCTACACGGCCGCCCCCGGCTCCACCGACGACGCCCGGCTGCGTCACCTCACCGTCGCCCTGCCCCCGCAGTACGCCGCCCGCCTCTTCGAGACGAAGGAAGCCGGCGGCACGGAACAGCAACTGCGCGACATCGCGGCCGAGGCACTGGGAGAGGTGTACTTCCGCGACAACGGCCGCCGCGCCCACGGCCTCGAAGTTGAGTTCACCGACGTGGAGCACCTCGAGTTCGACCTCTGACGGGGGCAGCAGTCGTCGACGTCTCCTAGCGGATCACCCGCCCACGGTCCGGCCGATGTCGATGACGAGTTGCCGGTGTGCGCGGGCCATGCCGGTCAGATCGTCGCGCAGCTCGCCCAGCCATTGCGGTTGCCGCCGGGCGGGTTCGCCCAGCGCGCGGGTGATGCGCACGAGAGAAGCCGCGGCATGCAGGCCGGCGAACAGCGGCAGGCGCCCCACGTCCTCGTCGTCGAACGGGCGCACGCCGCGGTAGCCGTCGACGAAGGCGTCGAACCGCGCTCGGTGCACGGACGCGGGCCGGCCGGTGTGGTCGGTCAGGTCGCGCACGGCGTAGGCGATGTCGGCGGCGTACCAGGAGAGGGCGGCCTCGTCGAAGTCGTAGGCGACCGGCCCGCCCTCTTCCCAGGCCATGTTGTCCAGCTCGAAGTCACCGTGCACCACACCCCAGCGGTCCTGTCGACGCGGTAACTCGCTCATCACGTCGGCGAGCCGCGCCGTCGCCTCGACCAACTCGTCGTCATCGGCGAACAGTGTGCCGACGGAGGGAAGTTCGCCGAAGGCCTCGGGCAGCCCGGTGTCGAGTCCGGCGGCATCGCGATGCAGACGGGCGAGCGCCTGCCCCCACTGCCGTGCTTGTGCTGCGGTGAGTTCGCTGACGTCGACGTCCGCGCCGGGCGCCGGTTCGACCACCATGGCGTGCACGGCACCGAGACCGGTCGCCACGGTCGTGGTCAGGGCCCCGGACTCGGCGGCGACCGGCCGCACCACCGCCGAGCCGCCGTCGCTGAGCCGTGCCATCAGCTCGGCCACCACGGCCAGGGACTTCGGGCCGCGATACGAGTCGGGCACGAACCGCAGATAACGCCGCCGGCCGTCCTCCGGAAGCACGAATACGTGGGAGGCACTGGAACGCCACCACTTGGCCCTGCCGGCCGCGTAACCCCACCGGGCGGCGACCTGGTCGGCGATCGGGCTCTCCCATGCTTCGGAGACGGTCTGCTTCAGACGATCGATCTCAGTCAAAGGCATCATCGCGAGTCAGTTTTGATCACGCGGTCGGCAGCCACAAGCCGATTACCTTCGGTCGGCCGAAGTCCGAGGTGTAACACAGCATTGTTCGCGCGACGCAGAAGTAGGCAGTAACGAGCCAGTCCGAGGCTGAATCCAACTGCCTGGGGCGACCCTGTAAACCACTCACGCGCGAGATGGGAATTTCCTGTGAACAACACCGACCCGGTTTCCGGATACCAGACATACGACCAGCCTCAGCCCCCGGGGCATGGCCGCCCCGGGCGCGACCAGGCCGCATCGCGGCGCATAGCCCTCGCCGTCTGCACGATCGCCGACGTGGCGGCCGGTTTCCTGGGCCTGTGGATCGTGCTCTACCTGCTCGACGCGAACCAGGGGAATCCCTTTGTCGAGTTCGTCCACAGAATGGCGGACTGGCTGTCCGGATGGGCACAGGACATTTTCACAATGGACACAGAGGGGCTCCGCGTTGTCCTCAATTATGGCCTCCCGGCGGTCATCTATTTGCTGATCGGCCACGGAATCGCTGCCCGGCTCAACCGGGCCTGAGGGGGCGTCGCCGCGGAGCACCGTGAGCGGCCCCCGGTGCCGAGGCGGCAGCCCGCCCCGCCCCGGCACCGGAGAGCCGTGTCACTCCTCGTCGCGCAGCCGGGCCGCCAATGAGAGCAGGCTGATGCCGAACTGGCCGATGAAGTCCGCGCGCTGCTCGGCACGCTTGCTGCTGCGGCCGATCGTGGCGAGGAACGTGTGGACGTCGGCCTCGGTGAGACCGACGCCGTCGTCCTCGACGCGTACCACGGAACCGTCGGCGTACAGGCGGACAGCGAGGGCGCCGACGGACGCGGACGGTTCGAGGCCGTGCCGGGCCGTCAGCGCGTCCACCGCGTTCTGCATCAGTTCGCAGGTAGACGCGGGGGCTGGAGTAGAGGTGATGGGAGAGGAGGTCGACGAGGCCGCCCAGATCCACCTGGAAGGTGCGATCGCCGCCGGCCGGGTTCGTAGCGGTGCAGGGCAGAGTCATCGGGCAGTCCGGAGGGGAGGGAGGGCGAGTGGGAACGGGCCGGTGTGCGCTCAGGCTCGGCGGTGGTGGCGGGCGAACTGCTTCTCGGGCTCGGCGAAATCGGTCCAGGGCAACTGCGACACCCACTCCAAGTGCGCCTCCAGGTCCAGCGGGTCACGGCGCAGGGCGGCGTCGAGCCTGGTCTCGTCGACGGCGCGGCCCAGCGACATGCCCCGGTCGGAGGTGAGGAGACGGCGCCACGGAGTGACCCACTCCGGCCGCAGCTCGGCGGCCTCCAGGAGCTGCTCCTCGGCGATGTCCGACCGCTCGTGGAAGACCCGCCACTGCTCCTGCGTGACGTTCACGGCACGCTCGGCCGTGCGCGCCTCCCAGCCCCAGAGATGTGACGCGCCCCGGATATCAGCAGGGCCGTCGCCCGGTGCTCCTTGTCCTCCTCGACGGCCCGGCCGATCCAGTCCTGCACACCGTCCACGTCGGCCAGCTCACCGAGGACCTGGTGGTCACGGCCGAGGTCGAAGGGCGCCCGCCGCCTTGACCGCCGACCAGTCACCCACGCCGGCCGCCTCCACCAGCGCGAGCACCCGCGCGTCGCCGAGCGCACGTAGCGTGTACATGCCATTCTTCTGCCTGCGCGGGACGGGCAGGGCATGCGGATCCGCCGCCGGTCTCTTCCGCACCCCCCTGCCGAACAACTTGCCGAACATGCCGGGCCCTCCCCTGAGGCCACGTGATCGTCCGGTGCAGCAAAAGCGGCCACACCGACACCGCTTCCACAGGGTTTTCACCGCTGTTTCACGTGGCGAGACCAGGTCGGCAGTCGGCCGGTCGGCGCAGGCCCGACCGGGTCCGCGCCGGCCGGCCGGTCGTGTCAGCCGGCGAGGTCGGCCCTGCCGAACAGGCCGGCGTAGCCGGAAGGAAGCTGGCTGAGGATCTGGTTCAGCTCGCCGCCGCTCACCGCCTCGGCCAGGGTCGTCAGGACGGCGCTGGCGTCCCACTCGGCGGTGCGCGGCCGGGCGCCGATGCGCTCGGCGACCCTGCGGCAGAACTCCTCGATCCCGAAGCTCTCGGCCTGCTGCGGCTTGGCTTCCGCGAGTGTCTGTCCGAGCGGTCCGGGCAGCTGGGAGGCGAGGTCGTCGACCTCGCCGGGGCTGATCCTCTGGGCCAGCACGCTCAACACGGCCTCGGTGACCTTCGCGGCCTCGTCCTGGCTGCCGTACTCGCCGAGCTCGCGTACGCGGGCGAGGTACTCGTGGTGCTGCATCGTTCGTCACCTCCGCTTGCTGGAGCGTCGACGGCATCGGTGCGATGCCCTCCTTCCCGGTACCCAGGTATGCGACGTATGCGCCGGTCACCGCTGGTAACGCTGTCCATCAGCCGCGCGCGATGGGGAAGGGCGGCGCACCACCGGCGGGGGAGGGGCGTACGCCCCGGTCGCCCCCGTCGGCGCTCCTCGCCGGTGGCGCCGGCCCCGCGACCTCCACGTGGGCCGGGCGCAGCAGGTGGTCGCCCATGCGGTAGCCGGGCCGGAGGACCGCCGAGCAGACCAGGCGGTCGCTGCCGGGGGAGGGGTGGTGCGCCACGGCGTCATGGCAGGCGGGATCGAACGGGTCACCCACCTCGCCGAACGACGTGACGCCCAGCGAGCCGAGCTGCTCCTCCAGGCAGCCGGCGATGTCCTCCAGACCCGGCGTGAGCGGCTCGTGCGCACACGCCCGGTCCACAGCGTCCAGCACGGGCAGCAGCGCCCGGAGCACGTTGGCCACCGCGATCTCACGTACGGCCAGGCGGTCCCGCCGGACCCGCTTGCGGTAGTTGTCGTACTCGGCCTTCACCCGCTGAAGGTCGGCGGTCCGCTCCTCCACCAGGCGCCGCAGCTCCGCCAGCTCGGTGTACTGCGGCCCGCTCCCGGTCATCGTCAGCCAGCCTCCGGCTTGTCGTCGTCGACGATCTCCGCGTCCACCACGTCGTCCTCGGACGAGCCGCCGGCCGCACCGTCGCCCGCGGTCGCCCCGCCGGCACCTTCGGGCTGCTCGGCCCGCGACTTCTCGTACAGCGCCGTGCCGATCCGCTGCGCGGCCTGCGCCGTACGGTCGATCGCCTGCCGGATCGCCGTGGTGTCCTCTCCCTTCAGCTTCTCCTTCAGTTCCGCCAGCGCCGTCTCCGTCTCGCTCCTCGCGTCCGCCGGGATCTTGTCCCCGTTGTCCGCGATGAGCTTCTCGGTCGAGTACACGAGCTGCTCGCCCTGGTTGCGGGTCTCCGCCGCCTCGCGCCGCCGCCGGTCCTCCTCGGCGTGCTGCTCCGCCTCGCGGACCATGCGGTCGATGTCGTCCTTGGGCAGGGCCGAGCCGCCGGTGACGGTCATCTTCTGTTCCTTGCCGGTGCCCAGGTCCTTGGCGGAGACGTGCATGATGCCGTTGGCGTCGATGTCGAAGGCCACCTCGATCTGCGGCACACCGCGCGGCGCCGGAGCGATACCGGACAGCTCGAACATGCCGAGCTTCTTGTTGTACGCGGCGATCTCCCGCTCGCCCTGGTAGACCTGCACGGTCACCGACGGCTGGTTGTCCTCGGCCGTGGTGAAGATCTCCGAGCGCCGGGTCGGGATCGTCGTGTTGCGCTCGATCAGCTTGGTCATGATGCCGCCCTTGGTCTCGATGCCCAGGGACAGCGGCGTGACGTCGAGCAGCAGCACGTCCTTGACGTCGCCGCGGAGGACACCCGCCTGCAGCGCGGCGCCCACGGCCACGACCTCGTCCGGGTTGACGCCCTTGTGCGGGTCCTTGCCCGTCAGCTCCTTCACCAGCTCGGTCACGGCCGGCATACGTGTCGAACCGCCCACCAGAACCACGTGGTCGATGTCGGAGACCTTGATCCCGGCGTCCTTGATCGCGTTGTGGAACGGGCCCTTGCACCGCTCCAGAAGATCCGCCGTCAGCTGCTCGAACTGCGCGCGGGTCAGCTTCTCGTCCAGGTGCAGCGGCCCCTCCGCGGAGGCCGTGATGTAGGGCAGGTTGATCGTGGTCTCCGACGAACTGGACAGCTCGATCTTCGCCTTCTCCGCGGCCTCCCGCAGCCGCTGCACGGCCATCCTGTCCTTCGCCAGATCGACGCCGTAGTGGTTCTTGAACTGCTTCACGAGGTGGTCGACGACGCGCTGGTCCCAGTCGTCACCGCCGAGGTGGGTGTCGCCGTTGGTGGCCTTCACCTCGATGACGCCCTCGCCCATCTCCAGCAGGGACACGTCGAAGGTGCCGCCGCCGAGGTCGAAGACGAGCACCGTCTGGTCGTTCTCCTTGTCCAGGCCGTAGGCGAGGGCAGCGGCCGTCGGCTCGTTGATGATGCGCAGGACGTTCAGGCCCGCGATCTCCCCGGCCTCCTTGGTGGCCTGCCGCTGGGTGTCGTCGAAGTACGCGGGCACGGTGATCACCGCGTCGGTGACGTCCTCGCCGAGGTAGGACTCCGCGTCCCGCTTCAGCTTCTGCAGCACCCGCGCGGAGATCTCCTGCGCGGTGTACCGCTTGCCGTCGATGTCACCTTGGCCGGGGAACCGCCAGGAGTGGTCGCCCATGTACCGCTTGACCGAACGCGCGGTGCGGTCCACGTTCGTCACGGCCTGCCGCTTGGCCACCTCCCCGACCAGCACCTCGCCGTTCTTGGCGAAGGCCACGACCGACGGGGTCGTGCGCGCGCCTTCCGTGTTGGTGATGACGGTGGGCTCGCCGCCTTCGAGGACCGAGACCACCGAGTTCGTCGTACCGAGGTCGATACCGACCGCCCGTGCCATCTGGTTTCTCCCTCCTCGCCCGTCACTGTCTCTCATGTGTCCTTCGGGGGCTTCCGGACCTCACCGGGGCGTCCGCTCCCACCGGACGGGACCGGCGCGCAGCGCAGGCTCGGGGCGGGCGGCCCCGAGCAGGACGACGGAGCGCCGCGCGGGCCGTACGGGCGGAGCCGGGGTACGCCCGCGGTCGTGCGCCCGCTCGCAGGACCGGTCGTAGGCCGCCCGCAGGGCCGGGTCGCGCAAGGTCTCGTATGCCTCCCGCACCTCACCGAACCGCTCGGCGGTGGCCGCGTCGACGCGGGTGTCGGGGCGCAGCTCACGCACCCGGGCGCGAAAGGCGGAGGTGATCAGCTCGGCCGTCGCCGAGGGCTCCACCCCCAGCACCGCGTACAGGTCCGCTCGCTGCTCCCGCGCCTGCATCCCGGCCACCTCCTCGCCTCTGCGAGCTGACAGTTACAGATAGTGTGATCTATGACATTGCCAGCAAAAGCGACGAGCCTCCACTCTGAATCCAACAACGGACGTCAAGGAAAGCGGCTCCTCATGGGCGATCATGTGCACGTGCGACTCAGCCAGGGACTGAGCGTGTCCGAAGAAGGCGAACTGATCGAGCACTCCCGCTGCCGCTGCGGCGCCACCTGGACCAAGGTGTTCGACGCCGACGGCGGACAGCCCGAACGGCCTTCCCTGTAGCGCGCGCTCGCCCACCGGTCCCTCGCCCGTCAGGGCCCCGGGCCGGTGCCCGAGGCCCTGGACGGCCCGACTGAGGTGTCAGCCGTTGATTTCCTTGCGGTCGCTGCCGCCGCTGATGGCGATCTTGCGTGGCTTGGCCTGCTCGGCGACCGGGATCCGCAGCTTCAGCACGCCCGCCTCGTAGGAGGCCTCGACCTGCTCGGTGTCGAGGGTGTCGCCGAGGAGCAGCTGGCGGCTGAACGTCCCCGCGGGCCGCTCGGTGATCACCGTGTCGGTGTCGTCGCCGTACGCCGGCTTGCGCTCGGCCTTCACGGTCAGGACGTTGCGCTCGACATCGAGGTCGATGGACTCCGGGTTCACGCCCGGCAGGTCCAGCTCCACGAAGAACGTGTCACCCTCGCGCCAGGCATCCATCGGCATGCCGGCCGGATGCGCGGCCGTGCCCCAGACCCGATCGACAAGCCGGTCCAGCTCGCGGAAGGGATCCGTACGCATCAGCATGTTCATCCCTCCTTCACGGGTTCCGTTCAGTTCGCTCTACATCTGATATACCACACCATCGGAAACTTGATACCCCTCCTATCAACTTCATCCAGTCCGTACTTGTCAATCGATCGCGCGGTCAGCTATATGGAGAAGCGGTTCTCGGTTCGTCGAGTCACATCTGCGACTGCCGACATCAGGAGTGAAAGGAGAAGTGGCCATGCTTGCGCGTACCGGCGCCCTGGGTGATCTCGATCGACTCACGCATCAGCTCGCGCGTGCCGCCGCGGCCGACGCCGTCATCCCGGCGGATGCCTGGCGCGACGACGAAGCTCTCTACGTGCAGTTCGATCTGCCGGGTATGGACCGCTCCAGCATCGAGCTGACCGTGGAGAAGGACACGCTCACCCTGACCGCCGAGCGTCGCTCCCCGGTCCCGGCCGGCGCCAAGGCCGTGCTCATCGAGCGCCCCACCGGCCGGTTCACCCGCCGCCTGACCCTGTCCGACGCTCTGGACTCCGAATCCGCCGAAGCGGCCTACGACAACGGCGTCCTCACCCTGCGTCTCCCGCTCGCGCCCCACGCCAAGCCCCGCAAGATCGCCATCTCCGGCAGCACACCCAGGCAGCTCACGGCCTGACGCATCCACGCGTACGTCCCGGCCCGCCCGACCTCGGCACAGGGGAGGCTCTCAAGGAGGTTGTCAGAAGCACGTGTTGCCGGCGGCACCGTCCCATAACCTCGTGCCTGGATGGGTCAGCTGCCAGGGGGAGCCGCGTTCAGGAGGCGATGGTGTTCGGAAGGGGCATGCGATTGCTCGCGGGTGCCATGACCGTGGCCTGCATGGTCCTCGTCGGCCCCAGTGCGCCGAGCGGTGCCGTCTCCGGCAGGGCACTGTCCGTCACCGCCGTCAGGGAGGCCGTACCGAACCGGGTCATGACCTGGAACATCTGCAACCCGTGCAATGTGAGCAACGTCGGCCGGGCGGCGGAGATCGCGGCGTATGCGCCCCAGGTCATCGGCCTGCAGGAAGCGTGTGTGCGCGACGTCGAGATGATCCGGGAGTACCTCGAGACCCTGCACGGGCTCGTCTACCGCGTCGAGTACGGGACGGTCCTGCAGAACTGGGGCCGTTGCGGGGGATTGCCGTGGAGCCCGGGGGCCTTCGGCCAGGCGATCCTCTCGGCGGCGCCGATGACCGACCGCGTGAGCGTGGAATACCCCGACGGCGGCTCCGAGGACCGTGGGTACATGGCGGTCACCACCACGGTGGGCGGCCGGTCCGTCCGGGTCTTCAACACCCACCTCGCCCAACGACTCCAGGAGGAGGTCCGGGCGGACCAGGTGGGCGTGCTCGCCACAGAGGTCGCCCGACACGATCGCGCCATCGTGCTCGGCGACTTCAACGCGGTGCCGGATGCCTCCGAACTCGGCCCGATGTGGGCGCTGGCCGCGGACGCCGGCCCCGGGTGTCGTCCCGCGCCCGCCGGCACCTGCGAGCCGACCACCGACTGGCAGAGCACGTTCGACTACGTCTTCCTGCGGGGCCTGACCCCGCTCGAGCACCGCGTGCGCCCCAGCCCCTACTCGGACCACCATCCGGTGCACGCCGACCTGGACCCGGCTTGAGCGCACACCGGCACGCCGAGAGGGCTCAGCGGACCCTGTCGTAGACCATGGCGACCTCACCCAGCTCGCCCGTCTCATGACGGGCGAGGCTCCACTTCGAGCTCGGCAGCCCGTCGTCGAAGAGCCGCTGCCCGCCCCCGGTGATCTCGGGGCAGATCAGCAGGTACAGCCGGTCGAAGAGGTCCGCGGCGAGGAGCGCCTTGATGACGCTCGGGCAGCTGTTGACGAGGATGTCGCCCCCGCCGGTGGCCTTCAGTTCGGCGACGACATCGGCGGTCGGGGCGTTCACCATGCGCGTGCGTGCCCAGGGTGCTTCGGTCAGGGTGGTTGACAGGACCACCTTCTCCGTGTCGACCAGCCACTTCGCGTATCCGCGATCGCGCGGATCGGCGTTCTCGTCATCGGCGACCGTAGGCCAGAATCCCAGGAACCCTTCGGCGTTGACCCGGCCGAGCAGCGCCGTCGTCGCGCCCTCCCAGATACGGGTGAGGTGGTTGCGCGCGACATCGGTGGTCGCGTAGGGGACGATCGCCCCGAGGTCCCCGGGTCCGCCGGGGCCGTTGTAGCGCCCGCCGAGGGTGAGTGCCAGGTTCGCTGTCACCTTGCGTCCGGTCGAGCTGGTCATGGCTGTCCGTCCTGTCTCTTGGTGTGGGCTGTCTTCGTGGTGCGCCGAGACGCGCCGACGGTGTCGTGCGCGTCGGCGTCGAGGGCCGCGGCGAGCTTGTCGAGGCTCTGGCCGAAGCCGATCTCGATGCCGGCGATGAAGTCCGCGGAATCGACCGTGCTGTCGGCGATCCGCCAGTGCACGTCGAGGTCCGTGCCGGTGTCGGTGGGCCGCAGCTCCATCTCGACCTGTGCCGTGAAGGCGAGGCCACCGTCGGGAAGCAGCGGGGAGAGCCGGTAGGCAAGGCGCTCCCCGGGGCACAGGTCCTCGACGGTTCCCTCCGCGCGCCCGGCGACCGGGTCGGAGTCGTCGGCGTCGTCCGCGTCGCGGTACTCGTGGACGATCCGCCCGCCCGGCCGCGCCTCGAAGACGAGCTCGCAGACGCGGAGGCCGTCGGGTGTCCACCAGCAGGCGAGGAGGGAGGCCTCACCCCGGCGCATCCGCGGCAAGCCGCTCCGCCTGGACGTTGAGCCCGTAGCGCTCGTAGGTCGCGCCCGGTCCATCGGCCTGGTCCGCGGCATCGGCGAGCCGGCTGAGGGCAGCCGCGAGATCTCGCAGGGCGTTCGGGCGCAGTGCGTAGACGCGGCGCTGGCCGGTGCGCTGGGAGGTGACGATCCCGGCGCGCTCCAGGGTCTGCAGGTGCTTGGTCGTCTGCGGCTGGCGCGCCTCGGCGAGCTGGGCGAGGACCCCGACCGAGCGGGGCCGCTCGGCCAGCAGGCTCACGAGCCGCCAGCGGGCAGGATCGGCCAGTGCGCTGAGGAGTGTGTCCATGGGGTAAGTATTCCTTGCAGCGAATATTCGTGGCAAGGAATTTTGTCTCCCCGGGGATTTTCCGGCTTGAAGACCGAGCTACCTCACTGTCCGTGTTCACCGTGCGATGCGCTGGTGTGGGCGAAGCGGTGCCCGGTGTTATTGAATGAGGTGTGCGGTCGGGGATCTCGGGGCCCAGCCGCACGGGTCCGAGTACTGCCCCGGTGCCTCGCCGGGGATTGCTGAGAGAGCCGTATGGACTCCACACCCTCCCCTTCGTCCTCTTCGGCGTTCGAGCTGGTCAGCAGCGCCCTGGGGCGCTACATCCCGCGCGGTGGAGCAGCGGCCGCCGGTCCCGCCGGCGGGCAGGGCGACGACCGCGCCGCGCGCCGCCGCGCACCTGACACCCCGGCGAACGGACGTCAGGAGCAGATCCTGGGAGCGGTCAACCTCGACAGGGACCTGATCATCACCCGCTGCAATCTGGACGCCCCCGTCTTCGCGGGTCTGGACGCCGCGGCCGGGAGACCGTTCGTCGAACTCCTGCCCCCCGGTGACGTACCGACGGTCACCCGTCGGCTGCGGCAGGTCGTGGAGACCGGTGAGGCGCACGTCGCCCGGATCCAGCGGCTGCGGCGCGACGACGGGTCCGAGCTGGTGGTCTCGATGAGCATCCTGCCGGCCGCGGCGCCCGAGGAGGGCCTGACCGTCTCGGTGATCGCCATGGCGAGGAGGCTGCACCTCTACGCCGCCGAGACCGCGATCGGCACCTCGCTGGACATCGGCGAGACCGCGCAGTCGCTGGCGCAGTCGCTGCTGGCCTGGGGAGACGTGGCCGCCGTCGACCTCGACTTCGCCGTGTGGACGGGGGAGGGAGTCACCGGGCAGGCGAAGGGGCCCATCCGGCTGCGGCGGGCGGCCCTGGTGCCGGACCGGGCGTGGTCCGAGGGCTACGTGACCCCGGGCGACGATCTTCCCGGAGAGGCGAGTCGCCTGCTGGCGCAGGCGGTCCTGCGGGACGACGTCCCGCAGACCATCGTCATCCCCGACCGGGAAGCGATCGAGCGGGTGTTCGGCAGCCCCCGCGTCATGCGTGCCCTGGTTCCAGGTGACCGGTCGGCGGGTGTGGCGTGCATCCCCCTGGTCCTGGACGGCGAGCCGCCCGTCGTCCTGGGCGTGGCGGAGGTCTGGCGGCGGGCGGACTGCCCCTTCCGCGACAGCGAGCTGTTCGACCTGCAGGAGCTGGTGGCCAGGACCGCCCATCACGTCGACCTTGCTCGTCGGCACCAGCGCGAGCACACGCAGGTGCTGGCGCTGCAGCGCCGGCTCCTGCCCCGGACCGGCGGCGACACCGTCCAGATCGCCAGCGTCTACCAGCCCGCCAACCCTGACAGCGCGGGCGTCGGTGGCGACTGGGTGAACAGCTTTCCGCTGCCTGACGGCCGTACCGCGCTGGTGGTCGGTGATGTCGTCGGGCATGGCCTGGGAGCCGCGGCAACCATGGGCCAGCTGAGCATGGAGGCCCGCGCGCTGCTGTCCGCGGGGCTCGCGCCCGACGAGGTGCTGGAGCACCTGGACGAGACCGTGTCGCTGCTGGACGACGCGGAATCCGGGCTGGCGGCCGGCTACAGCGCCCTCGGGTCGACCTGCTGCATCGCCCTCTACGACCCGGTCAGCCACCACGTGGCGCTGTCCAGCGCAGGCCACCTCCCCCCGGTCCTGGTCTCCCCGGACGGGAAGGCGGGCCCGCTCGCGGTCCACCCGCACCCCGGCCTGGGCGCCGAGTTCGCGCTGCGCGAGCCGTTCGACGTCCACAGGTTCGACGCACCCCCGGGCTCCCTGCTCGCCCTCTACACCGACGGCCTGGTGGAGGATCCGGCCGTGTCGATCGACGAGGGCATCGGCAGGCTGACGGACGCCGTGTCCACGGTGCACCCCTGGGACGCCCTGCAGCAGGCCGCACGGCACGTCGTCTCCGTGGTGGCGCCCGCGCGCCAGCGCGACGATGTGACCCTGCTGCTCGCGCGGATGATCGGCTACCGCAAGGGGGACACCGCGACATGGCGGCTGCCCGCCCGTCAGGACGCCCCCGCCCGTGCCCGCGCGCAGGTCTCCGCGCTCCTGAGGCAGTGGCGCACCAGGGACGACACCCGGGACAGCGCGGTGCTGCTGGTCAGCGAGCTGGTCACGAACGCGGTGCGCTTCGCCTCCGGTCCCCTCACGGTACGGCTGATCAGGACCGGTCACGGCCTGCTGTGCGAGGTGGGCGACACCGGCAACGGCAGGCCACGTCTGCGGCGCGGCGGCCTGCTCGACGACGGCGGTCGCGGCCTGGGCGTCGTGCACCGGCTCACCACCCGATGGGGGGTGCGGTGGACGGACACCGGGAAGGTGGTCTGGGCGGAAGTCGCGAAGTAGCGCGGCGAGGGGGCGGCCGGCGGGGCAGGTCAGCCGCCGGCAGGACCGCCGGCGCGGCCTCGCCCTACAGCCACTCCCCTTCCAGGGCGGTGGCGGTGAGCCCCGGTGCCGCCGCGTACAGAACGGCGCGATCACCGGGCTTCAGCCGCCCGGCGTCACACGCCCGCCGCAGGATGTCGAACACGGCGGCACCTCCGCGGTTGCCGCTGGTGTAGCTGTCCCGGCTGTAGTCCAGCAGCCCGGACGGCCAGGCGTCGGGCATCGTCTGCTCCATGTACTCCAGCACCCGGGTCCCGCCGGGGTGCGCGAGCAGAACGTCGGGGTGCCAGGAGCCGGGCTCGTCCTCGTAGCGGACGCGCAGCCACTCCCACATCGCGGTGACCGTCCCCTGCACGGCGCGCGGCCCGCGCCGGTCCATCACGAAGTGGGTGCCGTCCGCCCGCGTCTCCAGGCGGTGCAGATCCTGGGTGCCGGGCAGCGTGTGGTGCCAGGCGGCGTCCAGCCGCAGCACCGACTCGGCCCTCGGGCGGCCCGTGACCACCGCGGCGACCGCGGTGTCCGCGAACAGCAGCCGGACGATCAGCGACTCGAGAGTGTCGTCCGCGGGCTGGTAGGTCGTGCTCAGCGCCTCCGCGATCACGACCAGGACCACCCGGTCGGGGTCCGCGGCCACGAGGTCCGCCGCCAGCGCCAGGGAACGGGTGCCCGCGATACAGGCCCACTGCGTCGCCGGCAGCATCATCACGTCGCTGCGGAGCGGCAGCTTGTTGGCCAGGGCGATGTCCAGACCCGGCAGCGCCGGGGTGGTGGAGTGGCTGGTGATCACGCAGTCGACGTCCGCGGCGTCCAGCCCCGCCGTCTGCAGGGCCCCGCGCGCCGCATGCTCCCCGTAGGACTGCACGGCCTCCCACGCGGGCGCGGTGCGCTCCTGAACGGTCTGCGGCGCGGGTATGGTTTCGAGGGCGGCGATCACCCGGTCGACGTCCTGTTGGGTGAACCCGTCGCCGGCCAGCGCCTGTTGGGCCGGCTCGATGCCGAGAACCCGCAGGCCGCTGCCGTTGCCGGGGGCGACCGCGGTCTCCAGCGGCAGCATCCATCCGCGGGACTCGATGCCCGTACTGGCCGCGATGCCGTCGATCCGCGGCGCCCACGCCGCGCGCGGGTGCCGGTCGCTCACCTCTGCCACGATATGGCTGGTCGTTACGGCGTGCTCGCCGTGTATCACTGCAGGGGAACAGAGGTAAGCGGCCATATCGGGGCACCTTCCAGGGGGAAACAAGGGGCTGACAGGGGAACGTCACTAGTGCTGTGCCGTGGGTCACTTTGGGCTCTAGCGCCCAGAGGATGCCGATGAGTTCCACTTCGGGCGTCGGCATCCGTTTCGAGCATGGACGCCAAAGGGACATTTCCGCTGTGATGCATGCAACTTAGGCGCGTTGGGTTGCGTGATACGGCACACACCCTCAACCGGCAGGGCCAGCCCGCGTTTCCGGGTGCAACCGTCAGGACACCTCGCGCATCAAACGTGTATGAACCCTAAGCGCACGGTGTTCAGGGCGATGCCGGCTGCCGTGGTGCTCGTTTTGGCGCCCAGCGCACCCGGTGCAGTCGCCGCAGGGCACGACGCGCCTGCCGCACCGTCCCCCCTGCCGACTCAGGCGCACGCGACGATCAACGCCGAAGAGCAGATCAACGTGGGACCGGAGGCGCAGCCGGCCACCGTGGACTGGATGTTCTGGGACGGCGGGGCGCAGGTCCCCGTTCCCGTAAACGACTCGCTCGTCATCGACGCGCGTGACCTGGCGGGCATCGCCAGCGTCACGGTCGACGATCCCCGGTGCACAGCGGACGGCCGGGTCGTCACCTGCGTCAACAAGGATGCCTCACAGAGCCGTTCGGTCGAGCTCGCCCTGCGTGCGGACGCGGACGCCGCACCCGGCGCCGGCGGCACGATCACGTACACCCTCACCGCCGACCGTGCCACCGGCGCCACCGCGAAGGCCATGGTGGTCGTAGGCATCCCGCAGCTGGACGTCGGCAAGGTGCCGGACGTGACGCACGCCAGGGTCGGTTCCCGGATCACCGTGCCGCTCCGGCTGCGCAACATCGGCGATCTGGCCACGGACCGGCGCATCATGCTGCGTTGGGAATCGGAGGGCGGGCTGGTCTTCGACCGCAAGTTCTCCAACTGCGCCTACGGCGGGGGCGATGATCCCCGGGAACCCGGCGGCCAGACATCCGTCACGTGCGTCTTCCTGGTCTCCTCGGACTCCGTGCCCGCAGGGGGCACCGTGGAGTTGAGCAGTCCCCTGACCGCCACGGTCGGCAAGCGTGTCCTGACCGCCGTGACGGACTACTCGGTCAGGCTGCTGAAGCCGCGCGAACAACCCGGCGGCGGCAGTCACCGGGGCACCGGGCCGGCGCTCACCCTGGTACGGGCGTCCGGCGGGGGAGGCGGATTCGAGCACGGTGCGGAGGGCCGGTTCACCGTCACCGCCGGCAACTCCGCGGATCTCGCGGTCGATGCCACGACCGAGCCGGCCCGCAGGGCGGGCGAATGGCTCCTGGACATGAACGCCGTGAACCACGGACCGGCCTCCGCGTACGGGATCGACGACAAGGCCGTCGCCGTGGTCGACGTGGTCCTGCCCAAGGGTGTGGTAGCCAGCGGCACCGCTCACATGGAGGAGGAGGACGGCCCTTACGGCCCCTGCCTTGTCCGCGTCGGCGGCACCAAGACCGCCCCCTTCGAGACAGGCCACCGCCACTACGTGTGCAGCGTGCCGTTCGGGGTCGCCGCCGGCAAGAGCCAGTTGTTCGAACTGTGGGTGAAGCCGGGCAAGGGGTACGACGGCGGCAAGGGCAGGGCAACCGTGCGTCCCGGCCCGGCCGGCATCCTTCTTCACGACCCGGACGCCTCCAACGACAGCGTCACCTTCGCCTTCGGCGCGCCGGCCACACCGACCGCGGCGGCATCGTCCGGCGACACGCCGACCGCCGCGGGCCGCACGCTCGTCGCCGCAGCAGCCGGGGCTGTTCTGCTGGGCGCCGTCGTCCTCCTCGTCCGCCGCCGCGGGCGTACCCGCTGAAACGCCGGACCACCGCTGGCCGTTGCCATGCGGCCGCCGGCTCACTCAAGGGCCGGCGTTTCCCCCTGACAGCCTGCTGATCTGCCGTGTCGGTGCCACGTCGGAGCACTGTCGGGGGCTGTCGGTGCGATGTCGGAGGCTCGTCGGTGGCGACTGGCACCTTTCGGGAGACGGCCGCCCGGAGCTCACCGGGAGGCCCGATCCCGAAGGAGCCACCATGCGCACCGCAGTCACGATCATCGGCGCCGGACTCGGCGGACTCACGCTGGCCCGCGTCCTGCACGTTCACGGAATCCCGGTCACGGTCTACGAGGCGGAGTCCTCACCCTCGGCGCGCGCCCAGGGCGGATTGCTCGACATCCACGACTACAACGGGCAACTCGCCCTCAAAGCGGCCCGGTTGATGGACGATTTCCAGGCCATCGTGCTCGAGGGCCGCCAGGCGATGCGGGTCCTCGACCGGGACGGGACCGTCCTGCTCGACCAGCCCGACGACGGCATGGGCGGACGCCCCGAGGTGCAGCGCGGCGACCTGCGGCAGGTCCTGCTCGACTCACTCCCGGCGGGCACCGTGCGATGGGGGCACAAGGTCAGCCGCACCCGTGCCCTCGGCGACGGCCGCCACGAGGTGACGTTCGCCGACGGCGGCACCCTCGTCACCGGCCTGCTGGTCGGCGCGGACGGCGCGTGGTCACGGGTCCGGCCGCTGCTGTCCTCCGCCACACCCGAGTACATCGGTCAATCGTTCGTCGAGACCTACCTGTTCGACGCCGATACACGGCACCCGGCCGCCGCGGAGGCGGTCGGGGGAGGGATGCTGATGGCCCCGTCGCCGGGCAGGGAGATCTTCGCCCACCGGGAGAAGAACGACACTCTGCACGCCTACGTGGGGCTGTCCGAGCCGCAGGACTGGTTCGCCGGCATCGATGTCACAGATGCCGCAACGGCCACCGCGCGGATCGCGCAGGAGTTCGACGGATGGGCGCCGGAACTCACCGCGCTGATCACCGACAGCGACGTCCCCCCGGTCCTGCGCCCCCTCTACGCTCTGCCGGCCGAGCACCGGTGGGACAGGGTGCCGGGAGTGACCCTGCTCGGCGACGCCGCTCACCTCGCGGCTCCCAACGGCGAGGGCGCCAACCTGGCCATGCTCGACGGCGCCGAACTCGGTGAAGCCCTGGCCGCGTACCCCGACGACATCGAGACGGCGCTCACCGAGTACGAGCGGGCCATGTTCCCCCGCAGCGCCGAGTCCGCCACCGAGGAGATGCCCGAGCTCGACGCCCGCGGCCTGATCGAATGGTTTGCCGAGAAGGGCCAGTGAGTCACGCCGACGCCGAACCGAGGACCCGGCGGCCACGACCGGCTTCCGGGTCCGTCGTCGAGCTTGCGGGGAAAGCCATGGGCATCATCCCGGCGGATGCGGACCGCGGCACCTTTCAGCGGGGAGTCAGTCCGCGCTCCCGGGCCGCCGCTCCGAAGTAGTCGCCACCCTTGCGCTTGACGTCGTCGGTGCCCCAGGCCCGTTCGTCGTCGGCAGCGGAACGGTCCGCACTGCCGGTGGTCGGCCGGACCGGTGCTCTGACCAGCCTCGGTATGTGCTTCGAGCAGTGGATGTACGCCTCTTCGACCTCGACCTCCACCCACAGGTGCGGGCGGCGGCCGGGTACGGGATCGACCGGCAGGTCCGGAAGCCTCTGGCGCATGACGTCATCGGTGACCAGCTGTGCGCGGCCGTTGACATGGAGGCCGATGCGGTCCTGGGAAAAGTCGATCATCAGCAGGCCGATGTGCGGGTTCTCCCGGATGTTGCCGAGCGAGGCCATGACGCCGTTCCCGCGGTACTCCGGGTAGGTCAGAGTCGCGTCGTCGAGTACCCGGAGGAACCCCGGCGGACCGGCCCGGAAAGTGCTGTCGCACTCCCCCTGACGGTCCGCCGTCGCGAGGAAGAACATCTCCTGGCGGGCCACGAAGTCCTGCATACGGGGGTTGAGCCGGTCCAGAACCTGCTCGTCGTAGAACCGGTCGGCGCGGCCGACCGTGCCCAACTCGCGTTGCATCTGGTGCTCGCCGTGGCTACCGGGCCGCTCTGCCCGTTCGTCGTGGTGCAACGGTCCTCCTCGACAGGATGTCGCCGGCCTACGTGACTGATTTCGCCACCCGGCAGGCCGAAAATCGCCGCCGGCCTTGGCTGACAGACTAGACCTGACCCGCGAATGACCTACGGGCTGGGGCGAGCCCTCGCGGGTACGGCGCGGTCGGCGGGGCAGGAGGGCCCATGAGCCCGCGGCGGAACCGCGGATCGCGACATGCGGGCATCCACGTTCGGTCTGGCCGCTGTCACGCGACGGCGGTTCACTCGAGCTCGACCAGCTGGCCGGGGATCGCCAGCCGTGTCACCCCGAGCATCGTGGTGGCCGGCGCCACCGCGGCGGCGCCCAACCGCCCCGCCAGCACGCCATAGTGCTGGAAAAGGAGATCGACGTCGGTCGTGTAGACGTTGAGCCGTACGACGTTCGAGAGAGACATGCCGGCCTCGCCGAGTACGGCCTCCATGTTGTCGATGCTCAGGGCCAACTGCCCCGCCATGTCACCGTCATGCAGGGGCTTGCCCTCGTCGCTCATCGCGGTCTGCCCCGAGATGTACAGGGTCCGGGTGTGCCCGGAGACGACCTCCCCCTGGTTGAATCCCAACTCCACCGACCAGGACACCGGGTTGATCGCTGTTCGTTCCACTGCCGCGTCAGCTCCGTTCGCGTCTTCGACCGCGGACACGCCGGCCCGCGAGCTGGAGGTGTCCACCCGCACCGTGCTGCGCGACATCGAGGCGCTGTCCGCCGCCGGCGTCCCGGTCTACGCCGAACGCGGCCGGCACGGCGGTTTCGCGTTGTCACCCGGTTTCCGGACCGAACTCACCGACTGGACCACGACGAGGCCCTCGCCCTGCTGACCGCCGGATCGGGGCGCGGCGAGCGGGTGTTCGGCCTCGGCCCGGCGCTCGCTTCGGCCATGCGGAAGGTGGTCGACGCGCTGCCCGAAGGCCACCGGGCCACCGCGAGCGACGCCGCCCGGCGTTTCCTCGTCGACCCGGAATCCGACCTGCTCGCACGTCGGCTGGTCACCGAAGAAGTACCCGGCACCACCATGATCGAGGTCCGGCGCGCGGTGCTCGCCGGCCACAAGCTGCGCATCCACTACGCGGCCACGGGCGTGCGCCACAGTGAGCACTGTGCATCGTGAAGTTGCTGGTCAGGGGTCTGGTGTGGGCGGGGGCCGGAGTGCTCGTCCTGATCGTGGGCGGATGACTTCGGCATAAAAGTGCTCAGTCGTCACACCCAGCTTCATGCCCGGTCAACGACACCACACAGGCTCCGTCACAGATCTCCGGCTCTAGTTGTATTGACCTGCAGCGTTGTTCACGCGGCTGATGGGTGGCTTGCCTCCGAGTGCGGTGTGGCAGCGGTGGTGGTTGTAGGTATGCAGGAAGTCTGTCAGGGCGTCGGTGCGTTCGGTGTTGCTGGTGTAGGGCCGCAGGTAGGCCCATTCGTCGAGCAGGGTGCGGTTGAAGCGTTCGACCTTGCCGTTGGTCTGCGGCCGGTAGGCGCGGGTGAGCTTGCCGGTCGCGCCGAGGTCGGCCA